>NZ_PQVF01000013.1 GCF_002920915.1 Solitalea longa | reverse complement strand
TTTTACAGTGTACGATCCGGCTGTAGTGGCAACATACGTATTGCTGTTAGTGCCTACCGCCGTTGCTCCTTGGAACCACTCGTATTTTACGTTTGATTGTACCGGTGCGGTTAAGGTTACCGAACCACCGTTACAGAATGTAGTTGGACCTGACGGAGTAATGGTAGCCGTTGGCAACGGATTCACCGTTACGTTCACCGTCGCCGAAGTAGCCGAACAACCGCCTGCTGCTGCAGGATAGCTGGCAGTTACCGTATACTGACCACTTGTTGTTGCTGTATAGCTGTTTGAGGTTGCTCCAGCAATTAACGTACCTGCATTGTACCATTGATAAGTAACTCCTGAAGCCGATTGATCTGGTACAGAAATAACTTGTGAACCACCCTGACAGAACGTGTATGGACCCGGTGCGTTTAAGGTCACCGTTGGTAATACATTAATTGTTACTACAGTTGGATCAGAAGATAGCGAACAAGGTTTATTAGTAGGAACCACTGTATAGCTACCACTTGCTGTTGCGGTGTAAGTAGAATTGGTTGCTCCTGAAATAATTGAACCGTCTTTATACCATTGGAAAGTGGTTCCAGATACTGAACTTGAAGCAGTAAGCACTATACTGGCATTCCCTGCCGCGTTTTGACAGAAAGTTAATGTACCAGCTCCCGAAATGGTTGGCTTATTAATCGGGTTAACGGTAACTGCCTGACTAGAAGTTGCACTACAGCCTTGATCAGTAACTTTTACCGAATAAGTATCAGCTGCACCGCTAACCGTTAAAGTTTGAGAAGTACCCAAAACCGTTCCTGCCGAATTCTTCCATTCGTATACTTTTCCTGCCGGATTAGCCGTAAGGGTAGTACTTCCTCCCGTACAATAAGATGTAGTTCCGGTAATAGAAACCGATGGAGGATTTGTAACAGTGATGGTTATACTTCCATTATAAGCTCCATTACAGGTTCCGGTTCCCCCTTTGGTAACCTTCACCATAAATATACCGGCTACCTTAGGTATAATTTGCGTTATACTCAAACTGCCATTATTCGGATTTTTCGTTACGTCACTAGCTCGTCCAGCCTTTGTCGCATCCGTCATTTTGGTACCATTATAATACCATTCGAATGTATAAGTTATACCTGATCCAGCTGTATAAGAGGCTCCAGAGGCATCAGCAACACTTAATATTGGAAATGCATCTCCCGTACATAAACCAGTTTTGTTTGGATTAGGAGTGAGAACCGGAGATGGGGCCGTCGCAAAGTTTGCCGTTGTTACCGTTCTTGTTGCTGAAGCAATACAACCCGTAGTAGAAGTAACCTCAATTTTATAGTCGCCAGGCAGGGTAACATTTAACGATGTACCTGTTCCTCCTGATGCTGCAGGAATGGCAACACCATCTTTATACCATTGACGCCCGGATATATTGGTACCTGAACTTGTTAGGGTTGCACCATTACAAGTACTTGCTAAAGAAATACTAACCGTTGGAATAGTTCCGTTTGAAACAACAATTGTTTGCGTTCCGTAACACTGACCATTAAAGACCTGAACAGCATATGTACCCGCATTTGTAACCGTAAGGCTTTGCGTGGTTGACAAAGTTGTACCAGGACTGGAGGTATTGTACCATTTATAAGATGCGAAGGTTCCGGTACTTAATGTTGTGCTTGCGGCATTACAAAAATACGGAGAACCTGTTATTGCAGGTGTTGGAGCGGCATTTACGGTTATTGCAACACTATTGGTAGCGTTTTGAAAACAGTTATAATCGTTTCCTGCCCTTACCGTATAACTGCCGGTTTGTGTTGGACCTGTAGCTGTAAACGTATATGTTGCACTGGTTGCGCCTGAAATAGCAACCCCGTTTTTAAGCCATTGATAGGTGCGGGAATTGGAAGGACTAGCAGACATTGTAATAACATCTCCCGAACAATATACTCCCCCTCCACTAACTGATACAACCGGAAGCGGCATAACTGTTAATCGGACGGGATCCGAAGCTACCCGACAATTCGTATTATTTACAGCGCCTCCACCGCCGCCAACTAATACTCGATATAAACCAGAACTATTGAGTTGGGCGTTAGTAAAGACTAAGTCAGTAGTAGTTTGAACTGGCAGGTCTATCCACGTTGCGCCGTTATCAACGCTTTTTTGCCATAAAAAATCAGGACTGCTATAACCTGAACCTAATACAGCTGAAAATGTAAAATTGTCGCCTATACAAATTTGTTTATCCGTTGTGGGCTGCATACTAATGGTAGGTCCACACATACGGAAATTAATATCATCAATCGCTAAGTCGTTACCACAACCACCAGGGTTATTATTAATCATCTTAATAATAATCGATGAGTTACCTGAAGGAATGGTAAATAGGAAACCAACCTGTTGCCATAAATTCTTTTCCGCAGTACACTCAACCGGATTAGCTGATGGCAAACCATAACTGGCTGCAGAGGTACAATTTTTCTGAGCTAAATCTCCGGTTTCGTAGTACCCTAAAACTGTTCCGGAAACTGACTCAATTTGAAAACGAACATTGGGCTTAATAGCCGCGTCCCCACCACAAGATGATCCATTAATTAAATTGGTAATAAAAGCAGAGAACTCATAAGTGGTTCCAGGACATAATGCATCTATACGTTGTTGATAAAAAATCCCTGGTTCGAATGCAGCATTTACCACATACATGTAACCATCTGATTTACCGTTTAACCAATACGAGTGGTCATGTTGATAGATGTGCCATGCCCCTGGTGCAGTAAATTTACCACTACCATCTTTTGAGGTAGGGTGACTGACGTTCCAATTTAAGCGAGGAAGAATTGCATATTTATTATCATGCAAGTCATCTGATCCTCCGGGATTTGGCAATACACTTGGAAACCAATAATTATAATTGGTGATACCTGCATTCAAAGCAGGACCATAATTAGAACTTGCCGTACCATAACCAAAATCAATGGTTAATACCGGATTTCCTAGTGTTCCACTACATAATGCTCCACTGGAAACTTTTTGCGCATAAGTGCGCTCAAGATTCCCAAAGAAACCTATTAGTGAAAACAAAAAGATTATTAAAAACCGCGCAGAGCCTTTTACGGATTTTGACAATCTCAATTTTTGTGCGTAGAAGTTGTGTTCCATGCAGTAGCAGTTAGGGTTAGTTTGTTTGGTTACCCGAAAATCGGGCTGGTATTAATTGTTTGATTGATTGACTATTAGAAATTCTATGAACTCAAATCCAATTGTATTGCTATAGCCAGAGCAAAATGGAACTATTTACATAGCAGACACTTTATCTCAAGTTTTATACGATTCGGAGAAATTAAAAGTTTCAGTTATAGATTTATAAATAGAGGGCAGGAGATTTGGTAATTATTAACTGTTTGATACTTAATAGTCAAACTAAATAATTATAGATTAAATTAAATAATAAATATTTAATAATTAGGATTTTACGATCTTTTAAGTGAGTAAAATTTGGAAAAAAGAGGATATTTATTTTCCAACATTATGGAAATTATTCTTGTAGCAAAATTTAATACTACAACACAGGAATATTGCAATAATTTATTCTTAAAACTAAAAATCTGCAACCACCTTAATTAACTCATGTGTATTTAGTGGTTTTTTGATAAGTTTTATAACTGAAGGATTTGCCTCAGCCCTGGCGAGATCTTTTACGTCAACTGATGAGGTAAGCATGATAATATTTATTTTCTCTCGAACTACTGCAGGAAACCGCATGAAGTCATTCAAAAACTCAAAGCCGTCCATTTCGGGCATATGAATATCCAATAGTATCAAATCAGGCAGCAGCTCTGATTGTTTTAAATGATCCAATGCATCTGAGGCCGAGCTGCATGCAACAATATCATTGCTAAGACCACTTATCTTTATCATTTTTTCAGCCAGAAACAGATCGATCGAACTGTCATCCACTAACATTATACGCATAAACTCATTTCCTCCACTCTCCTATTGGGAATAGAAATATCGAACCGAGTACCTTTATTTGGTGCCGATTTCACCGATATTTTACCCCCAATTTTATTCATCGCTTCTTTAACAATGTATAAACCTATTCCTGAACCGCTTCTTCGTGTATTTTTAGCTCTAAAAAACAACTTGAAAATTTGATCCAAATGTTCATTTAATATTCCAATCCCATTATCGGCGATAGAAATAACCGTTTTGGCAGCGTTTACCTTCACCTCTATATTCACCACCTGGGCAACTTCATCCATTCGCTGATATTTAATAGCGTTTGAAATCAGGTTATTAAGGATAACCGATATATGGAAAGTGTCACCAATAAAATCAACAGGCTGATCTATGTCAATTTGAAAATCAATCGATAAGTTTTGCGGCTTAAATTCCTCCAAAAGCTCATTTATAAAGCTTTCGAAGCGAATAGATTCATTGATAACTTCAGCTTTTGAATTTTGATAATATTGGATGACTTTCAATATGTATTCATCCAGTTTATGAACACTTTGACCAATAATATCAAGGTATCCGTTCGGGTCGATTACTGATTGTTCCAGATTGGCCAGTTTTATCACCCCTTGTATCGACATTAAAGGCGATCGCAAATCATGCGACATGCTATAAATAAACCGACTGAGTTCATTATTGGTCTTTTCAAGCTCAGCAACATTTTGTTTTAGCTGTTGAGTGGTTCGATAACTGTCGTAAGCATTGTAAATGGTGTTTCTCAGCTCCATCTCATCCCAGGGCTTACGCACAAATCTGTAAATCTGACCGCTGTTTATAGCATCGATCAATACCTCGGAATCAATAAAACCGGTTATCAATACTCGTATTGGTTCAGGAAAGCGGTTTATTATTGAGCCCAAAAACTCAACACCGCTACAATAAGGCATGCACTGATCGGCAATTATAATATGTACCGGAATTTCCTGCAGTATACGCGTAGCCTCACTTACCGATTGCACCGTATAAATTTCAAATTCCCGTCTGAAAGTTGCCTTAAACGCATTTAAATTATCCTGTTCATCATCCAAATAAAGAATTCTGATTGCATTAGGTGTTAATGATTTCATTTACACTCTGGTTTGGTTTGGTTTTTAATTTAATTGGTAAGAGCAGCGTAAATGTGGTTCCTTCTTTTAAAATTGAGCTAACTTCAATTTTCCCCTGGTGTTTTTCTATAATATTATAAACGATCGACAAGCCTAATCCAGTACCTTCACCTACATCTTTTGTTGTAAAAAAAGGGTCAAAAATTCGTTCTTTTACTTCCTCCGGGATCCCCACTCCAGTGTCAGTAATTGAAATCTTCATTACCTCCTCATCGTTCAAGGTTTTTATTTTGATAGTGTGCGAAAGGTGCTGATCATTTTTGGCGATCGCATGAATGGCGTTATTCAATAAATTAAGTAGTGCCTGGTTCAGCTTACCCGGATAACATTCGATCAGTTTATCAGCTTGATAATCCTTTTCAATCGTAATGTTCGCCGGAATGGAATGTTTCAATACAACAAGTGTTGAATCTATGCACTCATGTATATCGGTTATTTTCAAATCGCTTTCATCAAGGCGACTAAAATTGCGTAGGCCCTTTACAATTTCAGCGGTACGACTGGCTCCATCCTCAATTCCGCGCAACAGCATTTTAATCTCTTCACCTACATACGTTAAATCAATCTGCTTTTTAAAACGCTCTATCTCCTGCAGTTTTTCTTCCACATTCTGCGTCGAATCCAGCTCTTCATATTTGCTAATTACCGCAAACAAATCATCAATATCCAATTGCAAAGGTCGAACGTTTGAGCTTACAAAGTTAATAGGATTATTAATTTCGTGAGCTATACCTGCAGTAAGTGTACCCAATGAGGCCATTTTCTCTGCTTCAACCAATTGCGACTGGGTGTCTTTAAGCTGACTTAAGGTATTATTCAGTTCACTATTGGTATTCTGAAGTTCAAGTGTTCGTTCAGTTACTTTAGTTTCGAGTAGAACATTTTGTTCCTTTACCAGGCGTTCGTTTTCTTTGGCCGCCGAGAGAGCCATTTCTTGCGAAAGCTCCTTTTCACGCTTCAGCGTATTGATCTTATCAGCCAGTGCAAACGATAGTAAGGACACCTGAAATGCTGAGCCTAATTCGAGTACAAAGGAAGTAAAGGTATTATAAGGAATAACATTGACATTGCGCAGCACAAACACTACCACCGCCAAGAGGAATATAACATTAGCGATAAGGAAAAACCTTCCTGACCGTATTCCCATTTTATGAATGCTGTAACCTACAGATAAGGCATATAGCGAACCGATAGCGCCAATTACGTGTAATAATTGAAGCGCCAAATGATTTTTACCGATTAAGCATGCGGCTAAGGCTATAAAATAAGAAGCAATAAATAAACTGATCCCTTTATCAAGATGTGGAGCAACCAATTTGGTTTGAAGAAATTTCTTCATGAACAAACCGGTTGTTATACCTGAAAATACGGGGACAATTATCGTACTGTTAACGGCCAGCCATCTAAAATTTGGCCATAAAAACTGAAATCCAAAACCTTCTAAAGTTGCCTGCGATAATCCAACGAAGAGAATAAACAGTACATAATAAATATAACTGTTGTCTTTAACCGAGATATATACAAACAAATTATAGATCATCATAATAAGGATGATCCCGGCATAAATACCGAATAACAGATCACGTTGTGATGAATGCTTATATATAGCTTCTTCCGTTCCGATAAAAATAGGCAGCTGAAGCTGGTCATTACTTTTAACCCTTAAATAGTAGGTAGAAGGGGTTGCTGAGTTTGAAAGGTTTAGTTGAAAAATATAATTCGATTGATCGATCTTTCTTTTATCAAACGGAAAGTGTTCGCCCAGTTTTTGAGCGATCAATTGCCCATTTGCATCATATTGGTAAAAATCGATCTCATCTATAATCGGGTTTTCAATCAATAAAAGCAGCCGCTCGGCATCCGTCTTATTTTCAATGCTAAATTTCAGCCAATAAGCTGATTGTGTGATGCCAAAATTCGGGTTCGGATCATTATTGGCTTCAAATGCATTTTTAGCTAAAACCTGTTGAAATGATTCGTTACCCGATTGATCTTCATAAACAGACAGATTTTTACCAACATTGTAAACCTTGGTATGATCAGTTAATATAATAGGCGTCTCTGCCAGAGAACTGAATCCCTGCAAAACACAACAGATGAATACTATGAACTTCAAATATTTCATTTCTTATCTACTCCATTGTAATCTAACCGCCTTATCAAAATATCATAATTCAATTCGAACTGACCTTTCGGACCTCTTTCCACTCTTTTTTGAATAGGTGTGGCTCTTAAGTCATAAATGAGTTCACGTTCAGAAGCATCGGCATTTACCAACGTATCACAATCAGCCAAAATCATTGCTGTTGCAATTAAATCATCTTTTGGATAATAGAACAAGCCATTATTCCCTAAAGTGCGTTCAACAACGGCTCCCACTCTCCTACCCATGCGCACAGTAACGGGAGAGCATAAAACAAAAATGCTGGTGATGGGTAATTGAGAAGAAATAGCTGCGCCGATACGAGATAGGATATAACTTCCGATCCCCATTCCGGCTACTTCCATAGAGTTCCATAATCCACATAGTTCGCTTGTTCCACCGTTTAATTCCGCCTCCTGAACCATATCCAATATTTTTGAATCGTATTTAAACAACGCCAATTCTATTGGCAAACTTATTCCACTTCGTTTTAGTTGTAATCTTGCACCTCCCAATACCCTGCCTTGCTCTTTATCCTCCACCAAAATAATCATGGTGTGTGGATCCTCTAACCAATCGTGCTTATAGGAAGTTATTTTAGTTACCCCGTGTATTTCCAAAATACGCCGGTGGCCATCAATATATTTTTGGCAAGCATCAGGATCATCAGTTGCTCGAAAAACTCGGATTCCGATCATTTAAATCTTCAATTAACTTTAATTCATATCATTAATAATTTTTTCGAGATCAATAAAATACCGACCCGATGATCGAAATGAATCTAATAAGATTTTACGACAGGAATGTGTTACAATGGCTCCTCCAAGTGTAGCCCCGGAAGCCAGTTGTGGCCATCCATTAATTGTTTTACCCAGATTTTGCAATGAATAAAGCATACGTTCCGAAAGGTTTTCCATTCCTATCATTTGGGTAAGGAATTGCATGCGCTCTTGTGGATTTATTGCGGAAAGTTTTTTAGTAATAACATCCAGTTCGCCTTCCAACTGTGGGACGGTTCCATGCATTAATAAACGTTCAGGTTCTAAATCAAAGCGTTCCACATCTAACATACCCCGGTCATTGGTTTCCATCACCACCGCAATCTTCCGTTTACGCGCTTCAATCCTCGATAAAATTTTCATTTCGAAACTATCGCAAACCTCCACCAATACATCCAGCTTGTTTTCTCCTTCACCCAAAAAAGCATCCATATTATTTAATGAAAGCCCTTGAGTAAACACCTTAACCTTAATATATGGGTCGATTTCGGCTATTTCCCTGGCAGCGCATATCACTTTTGAGACACTGAGTTGCTGCACCCCTGCCCTCAAACGGTTAAGGTTGCCCAACTCTAAAGAATCAAAATCGGCTAAACGAAGTTCGCCACAAACCCGTTCCATGGCCATATTTACAGCCACTGCTTGCCCAACCGACAATCCTACGATTCCTACTTTTTTGTTCTTAAGGCAATCTTGCTCTTCTGCGGTTATTTTAAGTTTGTTTCTTGCGGTTCTTACTTCTACATATTCATCTTCATCTAATAAATGAACAACTTTGTTGATCCATGGATAATAAACCCATACACCATACGTATCAGTTAATGTACCATTCAAATGGCTTTTAATTAATACATCCATTTCTTCTCCACTAAGTGCTTTGCCGGCATTACGTATGCGCATTAATTCTTTCAACTGAAGAATAATCTCATCAAAAACTGTAATGGAGGAGTTGTATTGAAGTAAATGATACAGCTTTTCAGCATCTAACGCATTAGTTAGTCTGAAAAATTCGGGGGTACACTCGTTATTTTTTACGTTTGTTTCACGAAGCTTATACCTCAGTAACTGAGGGAAATCCGCGGTCAGATTCATGTTCCTGGTGTTAGTGGTTTAATTGAACGGCGTAATTTAAATGAAAAAATCTTTTTAAGATAAAATTAATATAAGATATTCGAATATTCGTATATTATAGAAAGGCACTTATGACAGATGAACAAATAACCATATTATATATAGATGATGAACCTCACAACTTAACTGCTTTTAAGGCGGCGTTCAGACGGGAGTACACTATTTTTATTGCCGAATCGGCTGCAGAAGGCAGGAAAATATTGGATAACAATGATATTCATATATTAATTACCGACCAACGCATGCCTAATATTACCGGAATTGAATTTTTGGAATCAATTCTGGAGATCCACCCTAATCCGATACGAATGTTATTAACAGGTTACGCCGATATCAGCGCTGTAATCGATGCTATTAATAAAGGACAGGTGTATCGTTATATCAGTAAACCTTGGGATGAGCAGGAACTTCGTCAGAATATCAAAAATGGATATGATGTTTACATGCTGAGAAAGAAAAACAAACAATTAACCGAAGATTTGGCCAGCGCCAATGATCAGCTCGAATTTTTACTTCGTCAGAAACTACTATCCTAACAATCAGCGCACTAAGCCTTTATTAGTGCGGCCATACTTAAAAAAAACTGCTTAAAAAAATTTTAATTCTTTGGATAATTCCCATACAGAATAATTTTCTGAAAAACAGCCACTTATGTTTCTAACAATTTGTTGAAAATAAAATCAGTTTTCAACCTTTACACTATTTATTTTTGATTCCGTTCTTTTAGAAATGTGGACATTAATCAACCCAACACAAAATCAATCGGTTAGCTAAAGTCCTAGAAGAAACTATTCGAAGCGCGGCAGAAATTCCTACCGAATTCTGAAGTAGAGTATCCTTAATTCCGAAAACAAAATCTGTTTTTTTAAGGTATTTACTACAAAACAAATTAAACCACCAGTTTTAGTTGACAGTACAACATCGTTTGTTCATTTGAACGCAGGCCACAAGCCGGGCGAGAGGTAAAATTGTCGACTAAGGAGTTTAATAGTTTAGTAAATTTATAAGTAATTAGAAAGTAAGATATATGGAAAACGTTCAGGAGCCAATTTTACAGGAAAATAAGGAGCGGTTTGTACTGCTTCCTATCAAATATCCCGAAGTATGGGAAATGTATAAAAAGGCCGAAGCTAGTTTTTGGACAGCAGAAGAGATTGACCTTTCACACGATTTGAAAGACTGGGAGAATTTTAATGATGGAGAGCGCCATTTCATTTCGCACGTATTAGCGTTTTTTGCTGCCAGCGACGGTATTGTGAACGAAAACCTGGCTGTTAACTTTATGAGCGAGGTGCAAATTCCGGAAGCCCGTTGTTATTACGGATTCCAGATCATGATGGAAAATATCCATTCAGAAACCTATGCCTTATTAATCGATACATATGTTAAGGATACGGTTGAAAAAAACCGTTTGTTTAACGCCATTGAAACCGTTCCTTGTGTAAAGAAAAAAGCGGAATGGGCACTGCGCTGGATCGAAAACGGAACATTTGCTGAACGCTTAGTGGCTTTTGCCGCTGTTGAAGGAATCTTCTTCTCAGGTTCTTTCTGCTCGATTTTTTGGTTGAAGAAACGCGGTTTGATGCCCGGACTAACGTTTTCAAACGAACTGATCTCACGCGACGAAGGTTCACATTGTGAATTTGCCTGTCTTTTATACAGCATGCTGAACAACAAACTTTCGCAAGAACGTGTTCATGAAATCATACTCGACGCGGTAACCATTGAAAAAGAGTTCATTTCTGATGCATTACCGGTATCATTAATCGGAATGAATGCCAAATTGATGCAACAGTACATTGAATTTGTTGCCGACAGATGGCTGGTGGCTTTAGGTTACGATAAAATTTACAACGCAACCAATCCATTTGATTTTATGGAAATGATCTCATTGCAGGGAAAAACCAACTTTTTTGAGAAACGCGTTGGCGACTATCAAAAAAGCGGTGTAATGTCTGATAAAGACAGCAACATTTTCTCTTTGGATGAAGACTTTTAACAATAAGATTTGAGAATTGTGATTCGAAATTTGAGACATCAATCACAATCTATAGAAACAATAAAAAAACTAACCTGGAGAAATGAGTATTCTAAAGTCTCAATACGCATATCTCTCATCTCATATCTAAGCTTATGTTTGTAATAAAACGCGACGGAAGAACAGAATCGGTGAAATTTGACAAGATCACCGCCCGCATAGAAAAACTTAATTATGGCCTTGACCCGGTGCACGTTGACTCTATTGACGTGGCCAAAAAGGTAATTGAAGGTTTATATGACGGGGTTACTACTTCTGAACTTGATAATTTAGCTGCCGAAACTGCCGCTTCATTAACCGTTAAGCACCCTGACTATGCTTTGTTAGCTTCGCGTATTGCGGTGTCTAACCTTCATAAGAATACCGAAAAATCGTTCTCCAAAACCATGGAGAGACTTTATAACTACGTTGACCCTAAAACAGGTTTAAACGCAGCCTTATTATCAGACGAAGTGATCGAAGTTATTCGAAACAATGCCGAGATCCTGGATTCAAGCATTATTTACGATCGTGACTTTTCGTTTGATTACTTCGGATTTAAAACCCTTGAACGTTCATACCTTTTAAAATTGAACGGTCGTGTAGTTGAGCGTCCTCAGCATATGTACATGCGTGTTTCGGTAGGTATTCACCTAAATGATATTGAATCGGTTATCAAAACCTATAATTTAATGTCGGAAAAATGGTTTACCCATGCCACTCCTACCCTGTTCAATGGAGGGACGCCAAAAGCACAAATGTCATCGTGTTTCTTATTAACCATGAAAGACGACAGCATTGAAGGCATTTATGATACACTTAAACAAACAGCCAAGATCTCACAATCAGCAGGCGGTATTGGATTAAGCATTCATAATATCCGTGCAACAGGTTCATACATTAGCGGCACCAATGGAACCTCTAATGGTATTGTACCAATGCTACGCGTGTTCAATGATACTGCTCGCTATGTTGACCAAGGAGGAGGAAAACGTAAAGGTGCTTTTGCCATCTATTTAGAGCCTTGGCATGCCGATATTTTCGATTTTCTTGACTTGAGAAAGAATCATGGTAAAGAAGAATTACGTGCACGTGATCTTTTCTATGCACTTTGGATTCCTGATCTTTTCATGAAACGTGTTGAAGAAAACGGCACATGGAGTTTATTCTGTCCGCATGAGGCGCCAGGATTGCACGAAACGCATAGCGAAGAATTTGAAGCACTTTATACCAAATACGAACAGGAAGGTCGTGCCCGCAAAACTATAAAAGCACAAGAGCTATGGTTTGCCATTATGGATTCACAAGTGGAAACCGGAACGCCTTATATGCTTTATAAAGATGCGGCAAATAAAAAATCGAACCAGCAAAATTTAGGAACAATCAAGTCATCAAACTTGTGTACCGAAATTATTGAATACACTTCAGATGATGAAGTTGCGGTTTGTAACCTTGCGTCTCTCGCACTTCCTAAATTCGTAATCAATGGCGAGTTCGATCATCAAAAATTATATGAGGTAACTTATCAGGCAACCTATAACCTGAATAAAATTATCGACAACAACTATTATCCAGTTGAAGAGGCACGTAATTCAAACATGCGTCATCGTCCGGTTGGTTTAGGTGTACAAGGATTGGCTGATGCATTCATTATGCTTCGCTATCCATTCGAATCACCTGAAGCACAAAAATTAAATACTGAAATTGCCGAGACAATTTATTTTGCAGCTTTAACAGCCTCAAAAGATTTGGCTAAAATTGAAGGTCCTTATTCAACTTATGAAGGTTCTCCGATTTCTAAAGGCAATCTTCAATATGATATGTGGGGTGTTACGCCTAGTGGTCGTTGGGATTTTACCGGCTTGAAGAAAGAAATTAAAAAACATGGTGTTCGCAACTCATTATTGGTTGCGCCTATGCCTACAGCTTCTACTTCTCAAATTTTAGGTAATAACGAATGTTTTGAGCCTTACACCTCAAACATTTATGTACGCAGGGTACTTTCAGGAGAGTTTATTGTTGTAAATAAACACCTTTTAAAAGACCTGGTTGCCTTAAATCTATGGGATGGTGCCATGAAGAATAAGATCATTGCTGCTGAAGGTTCAATTCAGGAGATCGCTGAGATTCCTCAACCTATCAAAGATTTGTATAAAACTGTTTGGGAGATCAAACAACGTACATTAATTGATATGGCGGCTGATCGCGGAGCCTTTATTTGCCAAAGCCAGTCACTGAACTTGTTTGTACAGAGTCCTAATACGGCTAAACTTACTTCTATGCATTTCTACTCATGGAAGAAAGGGTTAAAAACCGGTATGTATTATTTACGTACGCAAGCAGCAAATGCAGCGGTTAAATTTACAGTTGAACAACAGGCAGAAAAGCAATTGGAACCGATGGTTCAGCATACGGGGGTTGAAGAAGAGATCAGCGGACCAGTTTGCACCATGGAAGAAGGATGTGTTACCTGCTCAGGATAATCCAACATCCAACCATAAAAAAGGTCGATTTCTCTATCAGAAGTCGACCTTTTTGTTGTTGAGAGCGCGTTACTAAACTTAATCTAATCCAACTCTTTGTGGAAGATTGTGTGAACTAACATTAATACCAGCAAGCCAGCAGCACCTGGTAAAAATGCATACCAACTAATTGTGGTTAGAGCAGCGCCAAATCCTATAGTAGGATTAAAGAAAAACGAAAATACTTTGATCACAATCCCTACAATAAAAAGACCTGTGAAAAGCATTACCGCCCAATAAAGAGGGCTGTGGTGGACGTCTGTTTTCATGACTAATTATGGCTTTATTTCATGAGATTAAAGTACGATAAAATTCTCATAATTAATAGTTTAAATCGAATAATTTTTAAGTTATTTTTCCAATAAACAGTACGTATTATAGTTTTAAAAAATGGGCCGAATGCGAAATAAAAATGGCCTTTTAATAACCAAACAGAAGAATTAGAAAGAACTCAAGCATCATCTAAAAATCAATAAAAATCCGCCTCTTCGTTAATCGATATTTAAATCACCTTAAACTGACCTTAACAAGCAGATTATAGCGTAATAAAACTCACTGAATTAAAGGAAAATTCAGCCAATATCGATCACACCATAAACATTAAATCATATTCCTAATTCTTTTAAAACCTTTTTAGGCAGTTTGCTTTTTATTAACTGATAGGATTTATGAATATAAAGCTCCCACTCTTGTAAGGTTAGCGCATTAGGATTTGAAATTAACACCCACTTATAACGGGCCATATAGGGCGCAGGAATAATATCGTTCCTTTCAGTTAATAGAACAAAGTCCTCGTCGCTTACTTTTATTGAACAAGAGAAGTTTTCAGATAGACTGCCAACACAAAACATTTTATCACCTATTAAAAAACATAAATGGTCATTCCATTTAATATCTTCGGTAACTGCCGGCAGTGTTTTACAAATGCTTTGTAATAGTTCAATATTCATAAAAAGGGGTTACGGAAAATTTAAAACTTCATTTGTTATTTACCCGACAAAAATAAACGCCTAAAGTTGTAATAAAAATCAACCCCCTTGCTGTTGGAAACAAGGGGGTGCAACGAACTAAACTATTAACTAAACCTAACACTCTAAATTGTGATAAAAACAAGGCCTCTGTTTACGCTAACTATAAGTTTTAGCTTTGTTTTAGTGTTAGGACTGATTAAACTTCAAAAGGTTTAAAAAAATTTTATTATTCCATCTTTGGTTTATGAATGTCGGGATAATACCATTCATGAATCAACAGGGTTACTATTAAGCCCAAAGTACCTATTCCACAAATGTATAAGCCCAATATGCCTAATGGCTCCAAATTGGTATGGTAAATACCAACTGCTAATCGTTCAGTGATCTTCATTAGCGGCCCTGCCAGAAACATCACTAGAAACAAGCTTTCTAATACTACATATCCACGATGTGTCATAACAAATCCTCCTTTAGTTTTAAACACATAAATTGACTGAGAGTTTATGCTAATTATAATTTAAATTGAGGCATTCTTAATATGTGGATTAAAGTATGAAACGAACGGAAATGTTTGCTGAAATTGAAGCGATGAAAAGCCTGGTTTGGGATGTGATCATTATTGGTGGTGGGGCAACCGGTTTAGGGGCCGCAGTTGAATCGGCAACTCGCGGATACAAGACGCTGTTGCTCGAACAAGAAGATTTTGCCAAAGGAACTTCAAGTCGCTCTACGAAGCTTATTCATGGCGGTGTGCGTTATTTACAGCAAGGAAACCTGTCGTTAGTACTGGAAGCATTAAAAGAACGCGGCTTACTTATTCAAAATGCGCCGCATCTTGTTCACAACCTATCTTTCATTGTACCCAATTATAGTTGGTGGTCGGGACCGTTTTACGGAATAGGACTTAAGTTTTATGATCTTTTAGCCGGAAAACTTGGTTTAGGTCCTTCCGAATTCTTATCGGTAGATGAAACACTAAAACACATTCCTACACTGGAACAAGATGGATTAAAAGGAGGTGTTATTTACCACGATGGTCAGTTTGACGATGCCCGCCTAGCCATAAACCTTGCCCAAACAGCCGCAAATCATCAAGCCACTTTGATCAATTACTTTAAGGTGATCAGCCTTATTAAAGAAAACAAGCTGATAAGTGGTGTACAAGCCGTTGATCAATTATCGGGTAAAGAGTTCGACTTAAAAGCAAAAGTGGTTATCAATGCTACTGGTGTTTTTGCCGACACAATGATTCAAATCGATAACCCAGATGCATCCAGGATTGTAGCACCCAGCCAGGGAATCCACTTGGTTTTTGACAAGAAGTTTCTTCCGGGCGAAAGTGCCATTATGGTTCCGCATACCGACGATGGACGCGTTCTTTTCGCTATTCCATGGCACGACAAGGTAGTTGTTGGCACTACCGATACGGCTATTGAAAAGCCAAGTATGGAACCCAAACCACAGGAAGAAGAAATATCCTTTATTTTAAACCATGCTGCCCGATATTTAGAAGAAGATCCTACCAGGGCAGATGTACGAAGTGTGTTTGCCGGTTTGCGCCCACTGGTAAAAAACACCAACGGAAACAGCACCTCTGCTCTTGCACGCGACCATACTATTTTGATCTCTGAATCGGGATTATTAACGATCACCGGCGGTAAATGGACCACCTATCGAAAAATGGGACAAGATGTAATTGATAAAGCGAGTTTAATTGGAGGTTTTGATGATAGGCCTTCAATAACAGCCAATCTTAAGATTCATGGCTGGAAAGAGAATATTAGCATAACGGATCCATTGGATTGTTACGGTGCAGATGCAGATGAGATCAGAAACCTGATAAAATCAAACCCTTCCCTGGGCGAAAAGATCCATCATGAACTCCCCTATTTAAAAGCTGAAATAATTTGGGCAATCCGCAACGAAATGGCCATTACACTTGAAGACGTTCTGGCTAGGCGAACCCGTTCCCTTTTTCTTGACGCAAGAGCCGCCCTTGAATGCTCAAAGGAAATTGCCAGATTAATGGCTGCAGAGATGAACCAAAATGAAGATTGGATAAGCGATCAGCTCAATCATTTTTCTAAAGTGGCTGAAAACTATATCATTAGCTATTAACCAATAAATGTGAATTGAAAAAATGGTTAAAGGGTTTATTTTTGGCCGATGGAGCAATTTTTGACCTTTCTTCAAGAAGGCTTTTTTCATATTCTTGATTTACAAGGCTACGATCATATTTTGTTTTCATTTGCCATTTGCGCCATTTATGCCAATAAAGACTGGAAACAGATCTTATGGATAATTACTTCGTTTACAATTGCCCATTCTATTACACTTGCCTTAAGTGTTTTTAATATTATTACAATAAATGGTAACCTGGTTGAATTTCTGATTGCCCTCACCATCTTCTTTACCTGCATCGAAAATCTCTTCATCCCTCAATTGCATAGCTACAGGGTTTTACTTTCAGGTTTCTTCGGATTAGTGCATGGCATGGGTTTCTCCCGCTTGTTAAAAGAACTGTTTATGGGCATGCAGTTCAATGCCTTTACCACTTTGCTTCCTTTCAATATAGGCCTTGAATTTGGACAGATCATTATCATCAGCTTTATACTGCTGGTTATTTATTGCCTGATAAAACTTGCTTATCTAAAGCCTAAAACCATCACTTATATAATTTCAGTCCCGGTACTTTTCCAATCAGCAATTTGGATGTGGCATCGTTTTCCATGGCAACACCAAATATTATCCTCATCTTTTAGTTTATTCCTTACATAAATTTGGAATATACACCTAAAACCATTAGAAATGTTACATTTCTAAGTTTCTATTCCGAATGGAACCTGCTACTTTTAGCGCACCATCCATAATTAGTACATGAAGAGAGTATTACTTACAACAGTAGCTTTTGTTAGTTGTCATTTTGTTTTTGCGCAGTCGGGCAGTTACAACACCAATAAGTTTCATCAGCTGCAAGAAATTTTACCTACACCGAACGAATATCGCAACGCTTCCGGAGCACCCGGTCATTCGTACTGGCAGCAAAAGGTAGACTATGTGATAAAAGCGGAGTTAAATGACGACAACCAGAGTTTATCTGGTTCCGAGATCATCACTTATCACAACAATTCTCCCGACATATTGACCTATGTTTGGTTGCAGCTCGATCAGAATAACTACGCAGCCAATTCGGATGCAGCACTTACCCAAACAAACGGCAAAGTGGAGAACATGAGCTTTGATGCTATGGAACGATTAACTGCCAATAGCAAATCTAAACTTGGATACACCATTAAAAGTGTAAAAGATGCCTCTGGAAAAGCTTTGAGCTTCACCATCAACAAGACAATGATGCGTGTTGATTTACCTCAACCTCTTAAACCTGGTGCAAGTTTTAGCTTTTCGGTTGATTGGTTCAATTATATCAACGATTCACGTAAAAGCGGAGGGCGAGGAGGAATGGAATATTTCGAAGATGGAAACTACATCTACGAAATGGCGCAATGGTTCCCTCGTTTATGTGTGTATGATGATGTGAATGGTTGGCAAAACAAACAGTTTTTGGGTACCGGCGAATTTGCTTTAGAATTTGGTGATTACAAAGTAAGCTTAACGGTTCCTGCCGACCATATCGTAATGGCGACAGGTATTTTGCAAAATCCAGCTCAGGTTCTTAGCAAACAACAAACGGACCGACTGGAACAAGCAAAATCATCAGTAAAAAAACCAGTTATAATTGTTTCTCAGGAGGAAGCCACTAATAAAGAGAAATCACACTCAAAAGATAAAAAAACATGGGTTTTCCAGGGCGATAATGTTCGCGACTTTGCATGGGCATCATCCCGTAAGTTCATCTGGGATGCGATGGGTGTTAATGTAAATGGCAAAACCGTAATGGCTATGTCGGCCTATCCTAAAGAAGGGAATCCACTTTGGGAAAAGTACTCAACGCAAGCTGCGGCTCATACCTTGGAAGTGTATTCGCGTTACACATTCGATTACCCTTACCCGGTTGCAATTTCGGTTAACGGACCAGTGGGCGGCATGGAATATCCAATGATCTGTTTTAATGGCCCTCGCCCTGAAAAAGACGGCACCTACGCCGCCGAAACCAAATACGGGTTGATTTCAGTGGTGATACATGAGGTTGGACACAACTTCTTCCCGATGATTGTGAATTCTGACGAGCGCCAGTGGAGTTGGATGGATGAAGGGCTGAATACTTTTTTACAGTATTTGAGTGAACAGGAATGGGAACAAAACTATCCTTCGCGCCGAGGTGAGCCTAAAAATATTGTTAGCTACATGTCGAGTGATAAGTCAACTTTAGAGCCGATCATGTCGAACTCAGAGTCCATCATTCAATTTGGAAACAATGCTTATGGAAAACCTGCCACAGCATTAAACATATTACGCGAAACCATAATGGGCCGAGAACTGTTTGATTATTCTTTTAAAGAGTACGCAAAACGTTGGAAGTTTAAGCATCCCCAACCTGCTGATTTCTTCAGAACGATGGAAGATGCTTCAGCGGTTGACCTAGACTGGTTTTGGAGAGGTTGGTTTTATGGAACCGATCCGGTGGATATTGCCATTAAAAATGTGAACTGGTATAAAGTAGACTCTCAAAATCCGGATATCGAAAAAACTGCGCAGCGTAAAAAAAGAGACGATGCTCCAAAAACCATGTCCGATCAGCGCAATCAAACCAGTATTAAACAATACCGCGTTGAACGTTTCCCTGACTTACAAGATTTCTACAATAAATATGATGCATTGGAAGTTACTGAAAGCGATCGCAAGCGTTATCAATCGTTCGCTGGTAACCTAAACGATAAAGAAAAACAACTTTCATCATCATCAGTAAATGTTTATTTAATTGATTTTGAAAACGTTGGAGGACTTGTAATGCCAATCATTATACAAATGCAATACGAAGACGGCTCAAAAGAGGTGCTTCGTATTCCTGCCGAAATATGGAGGAGAAATAATGATAAGGTTTCTAAACTATTTGTAACCGAAAAACCGGTCAAACAATTTACAATTGACCCGTATCAGGAAACCGCCGACATTAACCCGGCAAACAATAATTATCCTGAGTTATCAGTCGCTTCACAATTCCAACTATTCAAGCAACAGCAAAAGGCTAAACAGCCCAATCAAATGCAGTTAGAGCGAAACTCTGCCTCGGGAGCAGCCACACAACAAAACAACAAATAGATCATTAATTATATTAAATGAGAGAGGCTACCGGCATCCGGTAGCCTCGTTTGTTTCAAGAACCTAATTTTCGCCTAAAACTATATTCATAAATTTGCAGGTATGAAAAAACTGATCTTTTTGTTAGCTATGCTTTTACTATTTGTGCAGTCTGCCAGCTCGCACAAATTCTATACTTCAATGACGCAGATGCAATACAATAAATCTTCTAAATCAGTTGAAATAATCATGAATGTATTTTGGGATGATGTGGAAGTAGCATTAAGTAAACTTCAAAAGAAAACGATCAAGGTTGAAGACGCTAATTTTGACAGCTACCTTAAAAGCTATTTACAACAATCTTTCCTACTCAGAAATAATAGTAAGCAATTAAAACCGTTCAACTTTGTAGGCAAAGAGGTTAAAGGAGAAACGATGAGTGTTTATCTTGAAATACCTATGCCCGAAGGTTTAAACAATGTCGAATTAACACACTCCGTATTGATAGGCTATTTTGATGCCCAAACCAATATTGTAAATGTTATAAGTGGCAACAAACATAAAACCTTGCTATTTAAAGAAGGCACCACTAAACAGAAAATTAGTTGGTAAGCGATGGCATGAAACCACCTACTTTCTGTCTTTTTTTCAGCTAACCTTCATAAACAAAGTCTATTTTTGTACTGGCATAAGTCTTGACACTAATGTCACCCTCAAATATATTACCTAAACACTGACACATTGACCCGCTTCAATGGTTATTACCTGTAATAGTTTGATCAAGAAGAAAAGGAATTACATGAGCATATTTGATCCGTTTGATATAAACAGAAGAGTAGAATCTATGATAACCGAAGAAACCGAATTTTTCCCTTTGATGACTCCCGAAGATGAGGAGGAAATGAACCGTGAGGAATTACCGGAGGTTCTTCCGATTTTACCTTTACGTAATACGGTTTTGTTTCCCGGAGTTGTTATCCCAATTACCGTTGGAAGGGACAAATCTATTAAGCTGATAAAAGAAGCTTATAAATCCGATAAAATTATTGGGGTTGTTTCGCAAAAAAATGTAGGGGTAGAAGATCCTACTCCTGATGACCTGAACACTATTGGGACCGTTGCCTATATTATTAAAACCTTGCAAATGCCTGATGGTAACACCACTGTTATTATTCAAGGTAAACGCAGGTTTACAATGGGAGAAATGATCCAGTCGGAGCCATATTTTAAGGCAAATATCAAGTTGTTTGAAGAACCTAAGGCATCTGATGATAAAGAGTTCAAGGCATTGATCAGTTCGTTGAAAGAGCTTTCCACTCAAATTATCCAAAACTCTCCTAATATTCCTTCGGAGGCAGCCTTCGCGATCAAGAACATTGAAAGTCCTTCGTTTTTGATAAATTTCATTTGTTCAAATATGAACGCCGAAGTTGGCGAGAAGCAAGCTTTACTAGAAGAAACCACAATAAATAAACGTGCCGAAATGGTGCTGGAGCATTTGACAAAAGAATTGCAAATGCTGGAGTTGAAAAACCAGATACAAAGTAAAGTACGTGTTGACCTCGACAAGCAACAGCGTGAGTATTTCCTGCATCAGCAACTGAAAACCATTCAGGAAGAGCTTGGAGGTAATACGCCTGATTTGGAAGTGCAAAACTTGCGTGAGCGTGCCCAAAAGAAAAAATGGAGCAAAGAAGTGAGTGAGCATTTCGGTAAGGAACTGGAAAAACTGGCTCGTATGAATCCGGCTGCAGCTGAATATTCGGTTATTACCAATTATTTGGAACTGTTGCTTGATTTACCCTGGAATGATTACACCAAAGACAATTTCGACCTGAAAAGAGCGAAAAAGATCCTGGACAAAGATCATTTCGGCTTAGAAAAAGTTAAAGACCGTATTCTCGAATATATTGCCGTGTTAAAATTAAAACACGACATGAAAGCGCCTATCCTATGCCTTGTTGGCCCTCCGGGTGTTGGTAAAACCTCTTTAGGTAAATCAATTGCGAAAGCGGTAGGGCGTAAATATGTTCGTATGGCTTTAGGTGGTGTTAGAGATGAAGCAGAAATTCGCGGGCACCGTAAAACCTATATTGGGGCTATGCCGGGTCGTGTGATCCAGTCGTTGAAAAAAGCCAAATCAGCTAATCCTGTATTTGTATTAGATGAGATCGATAAGGTTGGCAATGATTTCCGCGGAGACCCTTCTTCTGCCCTACTCGAGGTTTTAGATCCGGAGCAGAACAATGCTTTCTATGATCATTACGTTGAGCTTGATTTCGATTTATCTAATGTAATGTTCATTGCAACCGCCAACTCGTTAGGTTCTATTCATCCAGCCCTACGCGACCGTATGGAAATTATTGAGGTAAATGGCTATACAGTTGAGGAAAAGGTTCAAATCGCTAAGAAATACCTTGTTCCTAAACAATTGGAGGCCCATGGACTTAAACCCAAAGATGTAACGGTTAAATCGTCGATAATTGAAAAATTAATTGAGGATTATACCCGTGAGTCGGGAGTACGTTCGTTGGAGAAAAAGGTAGCTACATTGGTGCGCGGAGTGGCTAAAAGTGTGGCTTTAGAAGAAGAATATAACACAACGCTTACAGAAAAAGACGTTGAAAAAATCCTGGGTCCTTCTATTTTTGATAAGGACGAATACGAAGATAACAGTGTTGCCGGAGTGGTTACGGGCCTTGCCTGGACACAAGTAGGTGGTGATATTTTGTTTATCGAAACCAGTATTAGCCCGGGTAAAGGTAAACTAACCCTAACCGGTAGCTTAGGTGACGTGATGAAGGAATCAGCAGTGATCGCCTTGGCTTATTTACGTGCTAATGGTAAGAAATTCGGTATAGATCCTCGCTTATTCGATTTGTGGGACGTTCATGTACACGTACCTGCCGGAGCCGTTCCCAAAGACGGTCCTTCTGCGGGTATTACCATGTTAACCTCACTTTCATCCGCCTTTACACAGCAAAAAGTACGCTCGCAACTGGCAATGACAGGCGAAATTACCTTGCGCGGTAAAGTGCTGCCGGTTGGTGGAATAAAGGAAAAAATCCTGGCCGCCAAACGTGCCGGAATTAAAGAGGTGATCATGTGTAAGACGAACCGTAAGGATGTGGAAGAGATCAATCCTGATTATATCAAGGACATGAAATTCCATTACGTTAGCGAAATGAAGGAGGTAATTGATTTTGCTTTGTTAAAGGAAAAAGTCGACCATCCATTTGATATGACGATCAAGGAAGAGGTTAAACCGGTAATTGCCAATTAAGGTTAACTGAATCTCTCAAAAAAACAAAAATCCCCGTTAAAGTATATTTAGCGGGGATTTTTTCTTGGTTTAATTGTTGTTTATTGCAGTTTATCAGCATTATTTCCAATACTGTAATAACCTTTTTGAACCGCCATTTTTTTAGTGGCAGGCTTAGCTACCGCTCTATTTACCTGTATTGCGTTATTTTCAACCGCATAAAAGCCTTTTTCTGCTGTTTGGGGTTGTTTATTAAATGTAATTATTGAAGGCACACTTAATCTTTTGTAATTATCACCAATACTGTAATAACCTTTACTTACTGTCGTAGGATTACTTTGTGCTTTAACACTCCATGCTGCTACCATTGCAACAATACTGAGCAAGAATGTTTTAGTTCTCATAACTTTAAAATTAGATAGTACTTTTTGACCACAACACTGTATGTGAGTCCAGGACACAATCATATGTAGCATTGCTGGGTATTTACTAGAATACCTTGAGGAGCGTAAATAATGCAGATTTTGCTCAGTGGAGTTAAACTGTAGTTTCAGGTGAAGGGATCACTATTGATTGGTCATTCAACTCCATATTGAATTATACAAACTTAAGGTTTAATAGCTAAATAGTTGGCATTTAGCCAATAGATCCTTTAAAAAAGCTTTAGATGGAAAACAAAAGAGAATAGGATTTCAAAGGAATGTATAAGTAAGTAAGAAAAAAGAACAAAGCGGACCGGCATCAACGAAAGAAAAAATTCGAAACACACTTCTACAACCTGCACGGTTTACGCTATTGTTCTTTAAAGCATTTTGGTAAGGTTTAATTCTATCAACCAGTTAATCAGCCTCCGAACCTACCTCATGCACTCCGACAGACATCTAAAAGAACACTCAACAACACCTTTATCTGCCGGCAACTACAATTTTATCAACGACTCAAACTAATATCACCAATCTACCTGCTCAACCACACAACAATCGTAGTTTTAACACTGCAAATATCAGGGTACGTACCCATTTAAAAATTGATCTGAATCAATATATATGGCTATTTTTTTAAAAAATATACCCCTGAATATCAATTACATAAAACATAGAATCAACAAACACTCATCGACTTAACAGATCAAAACAAAAAGGAAATGGATTAGAAAAAGAGAAGGATTTAAAAAGGGAAAAAGAACAAAGCGAACCGGCATCAACGAAAGGAAAAATTAAAAACAACTGATACAACCTGCCAGGTTTACGCTAAGCCCTTTAAAACATTTGGTAAGGTTTAATTTCTATCACCTGTTGCCCTGCACTTACCACATGCTTTCTCAACAACACATTATCTGCCGCTAACTACAATCTTATCAACACCTTAAACCAGCCTCACTTATCTACCCGATCAACCACACAGCGATTATAGTTTTAACACTGCAAATATCAGGGTAAGTTTTCATTTAAAAATTGATTAAAATCAATTATTAAATCGATTTTAAATATATCAACTTGAATATCAACTACATCAAACAATCAACCGATATACCTTTATCGATTTAACAGATCAAAACAAAACTGAAATGGAACAGAAAAAAGAGAGGGATTTTAAAAATGAAAAAAGAACAAAGCGAACCGGCATCAACGAAAGGAAAAAATTAAAAATAGCTGATACAACCTGCACGGTTTACGCTTAGTCCTTTAAAGCATTTTGGTACGGTTTACTTATTCTATTAACCAATTTATTATACTTCACCTACCTCATGCACTCCAACAGATACTCATAAATCAACAATCAAACAACACTGTATCTGTGCGCAACTACAATCAACAATCATCTAAACTAAAACTAACTAACTACTAACTAACTATCCTTTCATAGCTCACAACGATTGCAGTTTTTACACTTCAAATATCAGCGTAAGTGCACGTATAAAAATTGATCAAAATCATTTTATGTAAACAATATTTTAGCACAAAAAACTGATTATCAGAATACTAGAAACATGTAGAATTTAGTAAAAAAGGCCCCACTCGTCTTGTATATCATTATTTCGATCAAAATCAGTCACCCAGTTAACAAATAACCGTCTGAAACTGTCAATCTCCTCCCATAAAAGCTGCAGGTATTTTTCGTCGGCCAACTCTTCCATTTTACATAAAGTAGTTTGCGACATCAGTTCGCGGGCATGAATTTTAATGATCACTGCATTCTCCATTCTCAGCGTATACAAATCACCTCCTTCTGCAGCAGCGATCTTGGCACCTAACATATATGCATTCGTCAGCATCTGTTCGCTCACCTCCATTAAATCTTTTTCCGGATCTATCGATCCACAAATAGCTCTTGTTATTTCAGCTACCTCAACGGCCTTTTTATAAACTGGTAAATTTTGTATTCTCTCCTGTTCCCGTCGATAAGCATCTGGGTCGAAATCTCCCGACTCGAACTCAAAGTCATCATCTTCATTATCAAACATCGCCTTATAATTGGTACTAAAACTTAACTAATAGGGCAGCAATATAAGCATTAACAAATACCACACAATACTTTGAAAAAAATTAAAATACTGAAAATCAGCTGCGGTAATTTTCAGTTATCATTGATTTCCGGAAAGCTTTTCAAACTAAATAATTATGATATTTAGCCTTTCAATTTTACCATGATAATAGATTTAAGAAGTGATACACTTACCAAGCCTACCCGGTTTATGCTTGAGGCTATGTTTAACGCCCGGGTTGGAGATGACGTATACGGAGAAGACCCCACGGTAAAAGAGTTGGAGGCCAAAACTGCTGCATTATTTGGCAAAGAAGCTGCCCTTTTTTGCGCCTCCGGAACCATGACCAATCAAATTGCCATTAAATGTTTCACCCAACCATTAGAGGAAGTGATTTGCGATGAAGGTGCCCACGTTTATTATTATGAAGGTGGAGGAATTGCCTTCAACTCTTCTGCTTCTACACGTACCATTACCGGAAACAGAGGTGTTTTCACTGCCGATCAATTAATAGCTAACATCAATAAAAATGATATCCATAACCCTACCAGCAGTTTGGTGGTTATTGAAAACACGGCAAACAGAGGTGGGGGAAGATGCTGGGAACTGGCAGAGATAGAATCTATCGCCAAGGTTTGTAAAGAGGAGGGGCTTTATCTGCACTTAGATGGTGCAAGGATCTTTAACGCGATAGTTGCCAAAGGTTATTCTGCGGGCGAAGTTGGAAGTTACTTTGATGGTATTTCGGTATGCTTCTCCAAAGGCTTGGGAACGCCGGTTGGTTCTGTTTTGCTGGGTACCAAACCCTTTATCCAAAAGGCCAAACGCGTTCGTAAAGTATTGGGTGGAGGCTGGCGACAGGCCGGTTATTTGGCTGCAGCAGGCATTTATGCCATAGACAATCATATAGATCGTTTGGCTGATGATCATAAACGAGCTAAAATAATTGAAGAAACGTTAAAGCATTGCCATTATGTAAAAACCGTTGTTCCGGTTGAAACCAATATTGTAATTTTTGAACTAACAGATGCTATTTCAGAGGCTGTCTTCATTCAAAAAATGAAGGAGCAAAATATCCTTTGCGCTTCACCTGGTAAACAAATGATACGTTTCGTCACCCATTTAGATTTTACTGATGAAATGCTCGACCTGTTAGTCGGAAAGCTTAAGAACTTTAAGAACTCTTTTTAATAAACCTTATGATAAATCTTCTTTTATTAAGTAACTCAACCAATGCCGGTGAAAATTACTTAGAATATCCAAAACAATATATCGCTGATTTTTTAGCAAAATACAGCGTTACAGAAGTTCTGTTTATTCCGTTTGCGGCGGTAACTTTTTCATATGATGAGTACGAGGCAAAAGTGGCAGAACGCTTTTCAGAATTTAATGTAAAGGTCAATTCCATTCACACATTTAATTCACCAATAAACGCTGTAAATAATGCACAGGCTATTGTTATTGGCGGTGGAAACACTTTTCATTTACTGAAAAGCATGCAAGATTTGGAGTTAATGGATGCTATCAGGCAAAAGGTTCTTAACGATACACCCTATATTGGCTGGAGCGCGGGCACAAACGTTACCTGCCCAACCATTTGTACTACCAATGATATGCCCATTGTTCAACCGCAATCATTCAATGCATTAAACCTGATCCCTTTTCAAATTAACCCGCATTATTTAGATAGTCACCCGGATAGTCATGCCGGAGAAACGCGTGAGCAACGGCTACTGGAATATATTGCGGCAAATCCGAACCGATATGTAGCAGGATTACGAGAAGGATGCATGTTTTATTTTGAAAACAATTCGATTCGATTTGAAGGCGGTAAAACGGTAAGGATCTTTAAAAGAAACGAAGAAACAAGAGAGATAGGTTCAATAGCTGATTTTTCATTTTTACTTACCTGATCTGTTTTTTTTGCAAAAAGCAACAGGAAACAATGGCTATACTGAGAGAATATGTATAGCCATTGCTTTTATAAGTAATTATTCCGGACGGGTAATTTCCATTTTTTCAGCAAAGTGCGCACAATAATCACGCAAATCTTCTACAATGGCAGTTTCACCTGTAGCCCGCTGAAACGTATCGCCCATGGTCATTAAGGTTTCGTAGAAGAAACGTTTCATTTCATCTACTGGCATTTCCTTCGTCCACAAGTCAATTTTTAAGGTATTTTGATAGTTATGATCCCAAATTGACAACATAAAAGCCTTAGAAGGAACAGCGTCTTTCTTTTCAGAATCAGTTGACTCCCAGGTAATTTTTTCAGGAATATTTTGGTCATCAAGCTCAATGCTTAATTTAATTTCTGCTTTTTTCATTTGTTATAACACTAATTGCACGAATTATTCTAATTGTTCTAAACTTTTAAAACACTAATTACTCGGATTATACGAATTGCACTAATTAGTTGTGTAATTCGAAATTACCCTAAGTAACTTTTATCTTCTTTTGCCTTTGTTCTTGTCTTTCGGGCCGAAACGGGCTTCTTTACTTTTCGGATCTACATAACTACGTTTTTGATCCTTTTTTGTTTTTTCCGCTTTCTTTGCAAATGGATTTTTCTTCTCGTGAAATGCTCCTTTAAAATCCGGATCGGCTTTGCGTTTCTGCTCGTCAATTTCGCGGGCCATAGCCTGACGCTCATCATAGGCCGTTTCTTCCACAAAAACGCCCTGCGGTATTTCTATGACAGGAATTTGCTGACGGATCAATTTCTGAATTTTTTCGATATGAAACTTTTCTGCTTCGTTGCAAAAGGTAATTGCATCACCTGTTTTGTTGGCCCTACCCGTCCGACCAATCCTATGCACATAATCCTCGTAAATCAAAGGTACATCAAAGTTGATCACGTGACTCACATCCGAAACATCCAATCCTCGTGCAGCCACATCAGTAGCTACTAAAATGCGGATATCATCATTCTTAAATTGATTGATCGCATTGATCCGCGAATTTTGACCTTTATTGGCATGGATCACACGAACCTGTTCTTCGCCGAACCTACGTACCAGGTATTTGGCAATATTATCGGCTGTGGTCTTCGTCTTGGTAAATACGATCAATTTACTGATATCCTCCTCATCTTTAAGTAAGTGCATCATTAAGTTGATCTTACTTTTCAGATTGGGAACATAATACAAGGCTTGTGAAACCGTTTCGGCAGGTGTTGCTTGTTGAGTAACTTCTACCTTTACCGGAAATTTCAGAAAATCACCGGCGAGAGTTTCAACCCGTTGGTGCATGGTTGCCGAAAACAATAAATTTTGACGCTTACGCGGAATGATCTCCAATATCTTATGGATCTGAGGCAGAAAGCCCATATCCATCATTTTATCAGCTTCATCAATCACAAAATAATTTAGCTGCTTTACGATCAACTCCTCTTTCAGGTAGATTTCCATAAAGCGACCAGGAGTTGCAATAATTACATCTACCCCTGATTTTATCGTTTCAATTTGAGTCTTCGGACCAAGTCCGCCAAAGATGGCAGTGATCCTTAAGTCGGTATATTTTGCCAGTGCCTGCGTAGCCTCTAATACTTGCAAGGCCAGCTCACGGGTAGGCACTAAAATTAATGCACGTGGATTTTGCCCTTGGGCGTATTTTAGCTTCATCACCATTGGCAATACATAAGCCGCCGTTTTACCGGTACCGGTTTGCGCAATGCCCATTAAATCGTTACCCGATAAAATAGGTGTAATGGCTTTTTGCTGAATTAATGTGGGAGAAGTATAACCCGCCTCTTCAATGGCGTTCAGAATTTGGCGGTTAAACTGAAAATCCTCAAATGTTTTGGACATGCCGCAAAATTAGCATTTATTTAACAATTGAGGCTTAGGAGTTATCGGTTAAGCCATCCTTCCAATAGATTAATTATCCTTCCGGCTTATACCCGATCTGTTTCCGGGGTTCACCCGGTCGGTTTATCAATTGTTTAAGCGCCTTAAATAAACGATCAATTTGACTCGATTGCTCATCGAACCGATCTTTCGTTGATCGTTCGAGCTCCAATAGTTTCTGAGTCAGTTCTTTATTTGATTCCAATAAATTCCTCAGCCTAACAAATGCTCTTACCACCAAAATACTAGCTTCAATTGCTACCGGACTATTTAAAACGCTGGCTAGCATTACAGCGCCGTGTTCTGTAAACACATAAGGCAGATATTTGCGATGTTTCCCTCTTCCTGAACTTGAGGTCACAAATTGTGACCTTAAAGGTGCTGTCTTTAAGGTCGCAAATTGCGACCTTAAAAGATATTCCTCATACTCTTCTTCAGTAAGCTGGAACATAAAATCGGCAGGAAATCGAAATAAATTTCGTTTTACTTGTTCGTTTAATCGTTTGGTGGTAACACCATATAGCCCGGCCAAATCGCTGTCAAGCATAACCTTATAGCCTCTAAAAAAATAAATCTTAGAAGCAATGTTCTCTTCAATAAGTAAATGTTCCATTAGGTAGATTTTGTTCTTATAATTTAACAGCATGTTTTTAGTAATCAAAAAACACTATAAAACGCTCAAAATTCGCACCTTTGCACATCTCGAAATTTCAATACAAAAAATGAGTTCTATCCTTATAAAAAATGCCACATTGGTAAACGAAGGTGTACAGTTTAACGCCGATGTTTTCATAAACAATGGTTTTATTGAGAAAATTGACAGTTCGATCAACCGCCCTGGCGATATTGAAATAAATGCAGAAGGGAAATACCTGTTACCGGGATGTATTGATGACCAGGTACATTTTCGCGAGCCGGGCCTAACGCACAAAGCCAATATCGCTTCTGAATCAGCAGCAGCAGTTGCAGGTGGGATCACTTCATTTATGGAAATGCCAAATACGGTTCCCAATACCCTCACCCAGGCTTTACTCGAAGAAAAATATCAAACCGCTTCCCGAAACTCATTTGCCAACTATTCTTTTTTTATGGGTGCCGGCAATGATAATTTGGCAGAGGTTTTAAAAACAAATCCGAAAGATGTTTGCGGGGTAAAAGTATTTATGGGTTCATCAACCGGCAATATGCTGGTTGATAACGAGAAAACACTGGAAGGTATATTTTCGAAAGTGCCAATGTTAGTGGCAACGCATTGTGAAGATGAGGCAACTATTCGCCATAACCTGGAATTGTTCAAGGCAAAATATGGCGAGGAAGGCTTGACTGCTGAAATGCATCCCTTAATCCGAAATGCTGAAGCCTGTTATATATCATCGAGCAAAGCAGTGGAACTGGCTAAAAAACACAATACGCGTTTGCATATTTTACATATTTCAACTGGTGTGGAAACACAACTGTTCGACAATACCATACCTTTAAAAGACAAAAAGATTACTGCAGAGGCCTGTGTGCATCATCTTTGGTTCAGCGATAAGGATTATGCTTCGAAAGGAAACTATATTAAATGGAACCCTGCGGTAAAGACGGAAGCCGACCGCTCGCAAATTTTTGAAGCTTTATTGAACGATCGCATTGATGTAATCGCAACCGATCATGCGCCGCATACCATCGAAGAAAAAGGACAAGCTTACTCAAAAGCTCCTTCAGGCGGACCTTTGGTACAACATGCCTTAACTGCCATGCTCGAATTCTATCATCAGGGTAAAATTTCACTTGAAAAAATAGTAGAGAAAATGGCACATAACGTAGCTATTTGCTTTCAAATTGAAAAACGTGGATTCATCCGTGAAGGATATTGGGCTGACCTTACTTTGCTTGACCTTAATTCTCCATGGACCGTTTCTAAACAAAATATTCTTTACAAATGTGGCTGGTCACCATTTGAAGGACAAGAATTTAAATCGAAAGTAACGCACACCATTGTAAGCGGAAAACTTGTTTATAATAACGGTGAATTAGATCATCATCAAAAAGGCCAACGCCTGATGTTCGAAAGAAATTAATATCGAAAGCCGGTGGAACTACAAACCACCGGCTTTTTTCATATTCCCAATTTATTCTTTTCCAGAAAGGCTTTAGCAACTTTTAGTTCGTCCCGATTTGAATTTGGAGCAATGGCAATTAATTGTTGAAAATAGTATGCGGCTTTGTCAATTTCATTGGATTGTTTAGCGGACTGTCCTGCTCCATATAGCCCATTAAACCGTTTAGGATGCTGTTTTAAATCAACCTCATAAGCCTGTAACGCTTCAGTGGGTCTGTTAATTTCCAATAACATATCTCCCAATAATTCACTTGCCGGCAACACTTCCCCTGGCGTAACTGGATGCTTTTGCGTTTTGCTTTCCATATCCGCTGCAGTGCGCATCATTTTCAATGCGTCTTCTTGTTTACCTTCTTTAAGCAACAACCAGGCTTGAGATGCCTTAATTTGTATTAATACCTGATCAGCTTTATAAACATCTTTTTGATTTTCAAGCGTATCATGTAATGAATAAAGCGTCTTCAATTCTATTCTGGCTGCATTAAGCTGGCCTGTATGAACAGAGCCCAGCAAGCGTGTGAAATGTATAATTGCCCTTTGCCATGGGTAACCTTTCCAGGGGAAACCCTCCCAAACTTTCAAATTGGCAGCATCATCCCAAAGTTGATTTTCCAAGACATACCGAGAAGGAACGGCAGCAAAGGCATAGGCAACTTTAAAATTAACCGGTTCAACCTCCTTAATGGAATCCAAATAATCGCAATAGCTTTTCGCATGAATATTCTCCCCTTTTTGAAGGTAAGCATACACCAGATAGTCAAGCCCATGCACTTCTTCATCCCAATGGCCTTTCATTTTCATTTGTTCCGCGTAACATTGGGCCGATGAAATAGAAGCTAAATTTGAATTGATACTTTCTTGCCATAACCCCAGCCTTATAAATATATGTGAAGGCATATGAAGAGCATGAGCAGAAGAAGGGGCGATAGAAGAATATTCCTTTGCGGCCGGTAATGCCAATGCAGCCAGTTGGGGATAATCATAAGCATGAATAATATAATGCACAATACCGGGATGATTAGGCTGTTTAGAATAAAGGTCTTTTAAAAGGGAACCGGCCAACTTTTGATTTTTAAAGGATTTATCAGCAGGGGAAGCGGAAGCAACAAGCGACAATGCATAAAATATAGCTGCCTCGTTATCTTCCGGAAAGTCCCTATAAACTTTTTCCATTCCTTTTTCGAATCGCACACTGCGGGCATGATGATCTACCTTTTCCCAATCCTCGTAAAATCCTGCAATTGCATCAATATAAGCCGATTCGCGTTTGGACATTTGTTTTATTGAACGGGCAATCAGAATTGCTTTTGTGCCTTTTTCAAGTTCAAGAAGCGTGGGAGGAGTCCATAGTGGGTGATAGTTACTCATGGCCACACCCCAATAGGCCATACCGCAGTCAGGTTCCATTTCAATAACTTTTGCAAAAACCTTTTCAGCTTCATCATACTCGAAGGAATGCAGCAGCGCCATAGCCAGATCAAAGTCTTTTTGAACTTTTGGTGAACAGGAAGTACCAAATCCAACTAAACCAAACTGTTTATCAGCCGGGCCACAAACGGCGATCTCTCCTTGTTTAAGATTTAGGTCAAGTATACTTTCGTTGGAAGGAGTTTTATTTCTGGGGTTACAAGCAATGATAGCCGATAATAAAATAATGAAAAATGAACAGGCTATCTTTATGAATACCTTCTTCATGTTAAATCATGTTTCGCGGAATACTTATCCCGAATTAATCTATATAATTTAGCATTTTCTGCGGAAATATCTCGCAATTGCTGCTTCTTACCCAGAGAAATTGTCATTTAAATGAAAGAAAGGAATCACAAATTCTTAAACCAGAATCTCCCCAAAAAAAATAAAAAACCTGCTTAAAATCATTTTTAATCTCCTGGAAAAACAATATGAAAATCGACCATATGGCTTTAGTAACCAAGTAGTTACATTGAAGAAATATTATTTTTTTCAAGAAAAAATATTTTACTTCGCATCGAATCTAAACCAAATAAACCTTTATGATAGTTCTGGAATCAAAACAAACATTAAGTCCCGAATTGGAATTAAAATTTAAGCATCTTAAACATTTGGTAGGAAATACACCGATGTTGGAGATCTTATACTCTTACGAGGGAGAAAAAAGAAAGATTTACGTAAAATGTGAGCACTACAATCTCACTGGAAGCATTAAAGACAGAATGGCCTTGTTTATTTTAGAACAAGCCTATCGCCAGAAAAAGATCAAACCTAATGATGTAATTATTGAAGCCACCAGCGGTAACACAGGGATTGCATTTGCAGCCATTGGTCGTGCTTTAGGGCATCCGGTTAAAATTATAATGCCTAATTGGCTAAGCAAAGAGCGAATTGATATTATCCGAAGCCTTGGTGCCGAAATCGTTTTAATAAGTAAAGAAGAAGGGGGATTCCTGGGAAGTATTGCCCTTTCGGAAAAACTTGCTGCCGAAAACCCTAATGTATTTTTACCCTGCCAATTTTCTAATCAATACAATGCAGAAGCACATGCAAGATCTACCGGCATTGAGATTTGGAATCAGCTGAAACATATTGACCTGGTTCCGGATGCGTTTGTTGCCGGCGTTGGAACCGGAGGTACTGTTATGGGAGTAGGAAGCTATTTGCGGTCTATCCATCCAAGTATTAAAATTCACCCGCTGGAACCAGCAGAATCGCCAACATTAACCACCGGTTACAAAGTGGGTGCTCACCGTATCCAAGGCATTTCAGATGAATTTATTCCTGCAATTGTAAAACTTGATCAATTAGACCCTGTTATCCAGGCCTCAGACGGTGATTCTATTCTGATTGCTCAAAAACTATCAAGACAATTAGGTTTAGCAGTAGGTATATCTTCGGGAGCTAATTTTATTGGCGCTGTAAAACTGCAAAATGAGATGGGTAGTAATGCCGACGTGGTTACTATCTTCTCCGACAGTAACAAGAAGTATTTAAGTACCGACCTAATGAAGGAAGAGCCGATAAAAGAAGGTTACCTGGCTCCTAAAATTGAATTTTTAGATTATAACCCAATTATGCGCTGCAATTGCGTATAATTTCAATAATTAAAGAGATGGAAGTGAAAAGTATAATCTTTTCACTTTCATCTTTCTATTAAAATACTTACCGCGTTTCCTCCAAAACCCACAGCATTTACCAAAATTTTCTTCAAAGGCTTTTTAATCTCCTGCTGCGGCAAATAAGGTGGTTGGATAAACTGATTATGCTGAAGCATTAGTATAGCCATTTCCATGCTCAAAGAACCGGATGCTCCAAAGGTATGTCCGATTTTCCATTTGTTTGAAGTAAGTAAGGGTTTATAATTTCCAAAAACAGCTTCTATGGCTTTTATCTCTGATTCATCACCCTTTACTGTTCCGGGAGAATGAAGTACGATTGCATCGATGCTTTCCGGATCATGACTCTTAATGGCCATGCGCATAGCCTGTTGCTGACAGGTTGCGTTTTCTGAAATTGAGGCGCCATGCTTTATGATCTCTGTGCCATACCCTATTCCGGTAATATAAGCAAGGGCGCTTTCTGCCTCCCGCTGTAATGCAAAAACGGCAGCCCCTTCACCCAAAATCATCGAATTTCGGGTTTTCAACAAATTCATCGACTGGCAAGGGAAATCTGTAATTCCGTTGGCGTATACCTTTAACGCTTTCATTTGCGCAAGAGTAAAAGGTGTTAATGGCGCTTCGGAACCACCTGCCAAAAATTTATCCGACAACCCTGATTTAAGCCAGGCCACTGCGTTTAAAATTGCGTGAAGTGCGGTAGAACAGGTTATTGAATGAGAGATTTGTGGTCCATGTGAGCCCAGGTCCACTCCTACCCAACTGGCAATATTGCCCAAGGTGGTTGTTGGCGACGAAAGTGTATCGGTGTTTTGCTCGCCCGAATCAATAAATTGTGTATGGTATTTTTCAAAAGCTTCTGTGGCACCGCGAGATGACCCAAGATTTATTCCTATAGAATCATCATTTTGCCAACCCGCTTGCTCTACTGCAATTCGTGAAGCCACCATTGCATACCAGGCGGTTGGATCCAGTTGCCGGTATTTTGGATTCTCTTCCGCAACACTTGCGACCAATTGAGCTGATTTTTTATCAAGCACCGCCACCCATTCATTTCCCATTGGAAATTCCTTTCGGGAAAAACAGTGTTGAGGAGTTAAATAGTTAGTCCAGATATCTTTTTTTTCGGCACCCAATGCCGAAACAGAACCCCAACCCACAATAGCTATCTTAATTTGATCCATTCATTAAAGTTAATCGGCCGCAAAATTACTCATCCCCTTCACTTTTTTAGCATTTAAACCGCTTAAGTTTATTTTTATCAATTCTAAGCTACACCAAACTATTCCTTATCTTTGCGGTTCTTTAAAAAGTAACCCGTTAATGACAATTTGCAGGCACCTGAAACAACGATACCTGCTTAACAGCCGCTAACGAACAGTTGAGATAAAATGGCAAAAATTTCCATCAACCTGGCAACAGGTTCATTGCAAAAAGAAGATATAATTGTTGGTATTGATTTAGGAACAACCAATTCGCTGGTAGCGTTTATCAACCCAGAAAAACATCCGCAGGTGATCAATGATGCCGGCAAAGGCGTTTTAGTTCCTTCCATTATCAACCTGAATAAAAACGGAGATGCCATTGTTGGTACTGATGCAAAAGAGCATTTAATTGAAGACCCGGAGCATACTATTTTCTCGGTTAAACGTTTATTAGGCCGTTCCTATAAAGATATTGAGCACTATCAGAATTTCTTTTCCTATAAAATTGTTGACGACGATAATGACACACTTGTAAAGGTTAAGGTAGAAGATAAATTCTATTCACCGATCGAGTTGTCGGCAATGATCTTAAAAGAATTAAAGGCCCGCGCCGAACATGCGTTAAAAACGCCTGTTAACCGTGCCGTAATTACCGTTCCTGCTTATTTCAATGATTCTCAACGTCAGGCAACTCGCGATGCAGGTAAACTGGCCGGCTTAGACGTGCTTCGTATTGTAAACGAGCCAACAGCGGCAAGTTTAGCCTATGGAATCGGTTTAAATCCTGAGGAAGAAAAGACAATTGCTGTTTACGACCTTGGCGGAGGAACTTTTGATATCTCCATCCTAAGGATTCAAAATGGCATTTTTGAAGTTTTAGCTACCAACGGCGACACATTTTTGGGTGGTGATGATTTCGACAGGGCAATTATTGAGTTTTGGATTAGCCGCAGCGGACTGACCAATGATGAGCTTAAGCAGTACAAAGAGATCCGTCAGGCTTTACGTTTAAAGGCCGAAGCTGCCAAAAAACACCTGAGTTCTCATTCAACATTTGAGGGTGAAGTGCAAGGAATTGATTGCAGTATTGATAAATCTACTTTTGAAGGCTTAATACAACCTAAGGTTAACCATACCATTGCTTCTTGCAAAAATGCATTAGCTGATGCCGGTTTAACTGTAACAGATATTGATTCGATCGTAATGGTGGGTGGTTCAACCCGCACCCCATTGGTAAAGAATTCGGTGGCCAATTTCTTCGGAAAAGAAGTAAATGATACTTTAAACCCGGATGAAGTAGTTGCCCTTGGCGCTGCTATCCAAGCCGATATTTTAGCCGGAAACCGTAAAGATATTTTATTACTGGATGTAACTCCGCTCTCGCTTGGAGTTGAAACCATGGGTGGATTGATGGATGTAATTATTCCACGTAACTCAAAAGTACCAACCAAAGCAGGCCGTCAGTATACCACCGCAATCGACGGACAGGTAAATATGAAAATTTCCGTTTTCCAGGGTGAGCGCGATCTAATAAAAGACAACCGTAAGCTTGGAGAATTTGAATTGAAAGGCATCCCAGCTATGCCTGCAGGTTTCCCTAAAGTTGACATTAACTTTTTGTTGAATGCCGATGGTATTCTAACGGTTCAGGCAATTGAATTGCGATCAGGAGTAAAACAGGAGGTGGAAATTAAACCATCATATGGCTTAACGGATGCTGAAGTTGAAAAAATGTTACTCGATTCGGTTTCTCATGCAAAAGAAGATGTGGCTCAGCGAATGATCATTGAAGCCCGCACTGAAGGAGAACAAATGCTGTACACCGTTGATCGTTTTATCAAAAACAATGGACAGCTTTTGAGCCATGATGAACGTGCTAAAACCCTTGAACTGGTGGAAGAGTTAAAAAACAGCTTGCCAACAGGAACTAAAGATGAAATCTTAGCCAAAATTGATGAGCTAAACGAATACACCCGCCCATTTGCCGAACGAGTGATGGATATAGCCATTGCCACTGCTATGAAGGGCAAAGCGATATAAGTATTCCGTCAGCAGTTTGCAGTCGAAAGACTTGGGACTGCAAACTGCTGACTGAAGACTCTTTAATCCTCTACCACTTTTTCAATTCTTTTATCAGGAATTAGCCAGATGATGGCTACCAAAATATAAAACATACCCGATAAAGCTTCATGTATAAAAGCTGAGGCTATGCCAAGAATATATAAAACCGGTGATATTTTTCCTTTCCAATCATTGCCAACTGCTCTCGAAAGAGTTGAATCTTTCCCATTTTTTGCAATGATCAGGTTTTGTAAAATAACATAAGCAATACCTGCCATCAACAGTACAATACCATAAAACACCATTGTAATACTTGCAAAGTGGTTCTCCCCCATCCATCCGGTTACAAAAGGCACAAGAGATAACCAAAACAACAGGTGCAAATTTGCCCACAATATGCTTCCGTTTATCCGGGTGGTAGCATGTAACATGTGGTGATGATTATTCCAGTAAATGCCAATGTAAATAAAGCTCAAGATATAACTCAGTAATACCGGAATTAGTGATTTTAACGCTGACAATTCATGGGTATGAGGAACTTTAATCTCCAATACCATGATGGTAATAATAATTGCGAGTACCCCATCACTGAATGCCTCCATCCGTCCTTTAGTCTTAAAGCAGCTGTTTAAATATTGATCTCTAAGTTAAGACTGACAGATTCAAAAGCAAAAAATGATTTCTTATTGAAACAATCTGCCTATTTTACACTTGAAATAAGAAAATCAATCACTTACCTTAGAGACTCATTTTAAGCAACTTTAACCCATGTCAAACAAAATTATCATCAGATTATTAATAACATTCTTAAGTCTGAATTTGGTCTTCAATCATGTGGCTGCACAAGACCTGAGTTTATATCAGAAACAAACATTTATTAAAAATAATGACACCCTAAATTACCGCATTCTGTTTCCTGAGAACTATGATCCTGAAAAAAAATATCCTTTAGTATTATTTATGCATGGAGCAGGAGAAAGGGGCAACGACAATGAAAAGCAATTGGTACATGGTAGCAAATTGTTTTTAAATGATTCGATAAGAAAACAGTATCCGGCCATCGTAATATTCCCTCAATGTCCTGAAAACAGCTTTTGGGCCAATGTCAAGTTCGATTTTAGCGATGGAAAAAGAGAGTTTCATTTTCAATCAGACGGAGAGCCAACTAGGCCTTTGGCTTTAGTACAAGGTTTGGTAAAAGATTTCACTGCGAAGAAAAAAGTAGACACCAAACGGATTTACGTAATGGGGCTTTCAATGGGAGGCATGGCCACTTTTGAGCTTTTATGGCGTAACCCAAAAACATTTGCGGCTGCCATTCCTATTTGTGGAGGCGCCAATGCCGAAACCGCTAAAAAATATGCAAAAAAAACGGCCATTTGGATCTTTCATGGAGCTAAAGACCCGGTTGTTCCAGCCGATTTTTCAAGAACCATGTATAAATCATTACAAGATTATGGCGCCAATGTAAAATATACGGAGTATCCGGAAGTTGAGCATAACAGCTGGGATAATGCTTTTGTTGAACCAGATCTGCTTTCATGGTTATTTTCTAAATCATTGAAATAATTCAATAAAATAAGCCATCTTTTACTTCTGAAATAGAAAATTGAAAAGCTGATGCTCAAATTAAGAAAAGCAACTGTTGCCGATAAACCGGCCATTTTGAAATTATACCAAAAGGTGGCCCAAAATGAAGGTGGAATTGCGCGCATAATTGAAGAAATAACCAATGAATACGTTGCGGCTTTTGTAAGAAAGGCAACCGAGGAAGGCATTATTTTGTTGGTTGATCATCCCACAAAAGCAGGAGAATTAATTGGTGAGATTCATTGTTACAAACCAAAGATCAAAATATTTGCTCATGTATTAAGCGAATTAACGATCGTTGTTGATCCTGAGTTTCAAGGCCAGGGTATTGGCCGTCATCTGTTTTCAACGCTGATTGAAGAGGTAGAAGAAAACCATTCGGATATTCTGAGAATTGAACTCTTTGCACGCGAAAGCAACACACAGGCTATCAAATTTTATGAAAAACTGGGTTTTAGAATTGAAGGCCGATTCGAAAATAGAGTAATGGGAGTAAACGGTCTGGAAGCCGATATAGCCATGGCTTGGTTTAACAACAACTACCGGGAATAACTTTTAAGCATTAATTTTGATGTTACAAACTAGGCATCAATACTAATAGATTTTATCTTTACGCCTGAGCAACTGAAAACAAACCAATTAGAATAAATGAAACACAAAATCCGACCGTCTGTTGTGCTGTTAAACAATGATTCGGTTCTATTGATGAAATATATTTACAGTGACACCGAAGTTTATGGCTTACCGGGAGGCAATCCGGAAATTGGAGAAAGTTTACAAGAAGCCGTTAAACGCGAACTGCAGGAAGAGCTGAGCTTGTCGGTTGAAATAGATGATCTATTGTTTGTGGCTGAAACACATCGAACCGAAAAACAGGAAGTCGTTGTACACCATATTTTTTCAGGAAAGATTTTAGCAGGAACTCCAGAATTAAACGCTATTCACACTTCGGCACTTAGCGTTGAATGGATCAATGTTGAAGATATTGATGGCAAAAACCTTTATCCAAATATCGGAGCTGAGATAAAGTTATTATTCGGCATTGGCTCTACCGACAGAACCACTTATTTAGGTAATATCAACCAGCAATGGTTCTAATAAAGTAAGAAGTTAGATTTTAGAATTACGAATAAAGTAATCTAAAATCTAACTTCTAATATCGTACTTCCTTTAATCGGTTAGTTCATCTTCCATTTCGCCGGCATTGGCATCTTCTTCCATTACCTGCAAAACGCTTTTAACTCGATAAACCGTTCCATTTTTACGGTTACCCAAAATAATTACTACGTAATCGTCATGCGGGTTGAACCAAAATAACGTGCTGTAGCCTTTCCACCATCCATTATGATATACATAACGGGCCTTTTTACTATCAACATCCCTCAGCATCATCCTGAAACCATAACCATAGTTTTTTAAGCCTTTTCGCTCAAAACTGCGTGGTTCCCAAGCCTCTTTCATCGTTTTCTTGCTCAGGAAACAATCAGAGTTAAGTGCCTTATACCAACGGAGTAAGTCATCAACAGTTGAATAAATCCCCTTATCGCCTATTACAAAATCATAATAATCGGTTTGAATTTTCCTTCTGCCTTCATACCCCATTGTTCGATTTAAATTGATGGAATCATTTTTTGTGGTCGACAGATAGGTATTTTTCATTCCAAGCGGATCGAAAATATTCTTCTTCAAAAACTGATCGAAAGACAGACCGCTTACACGCTCAACAATTGAAGCAAGCACCATGTAATTGCTGTTATTATAAGCGAAAGAGCGGTTCGGTCGGTTGTATGGTTTGGGTTTAGACTGGGCAAACCATTTTAATATTTGATTATTATCAGGTGGCGTCCTTACCTTACGAACACTGTCATCAAACGCATAAGCGTAATATGGCAATCCGCTACGGTGACAAAGCAGCATCTGGATATTTATACCGTGGTAAGGAAAATCAGGAATAAACTTTTGAACACTATCGTCGAGCTTAATTTTACCGGCTTCATACAATTTAAGAACTGCCATGGCAGTAAATGTTTTAGACATGGAGGCCAGCTGGAATTTTGAATCGTATTTCAGGGTATCCTTCATTTTCCGGTCGAATGAAGCATAGCCAAATTTTTTACGGTAAACAACCACCCCATGCTGGGCCACTAACACATTTCCATTAAAGCCCTCGCGCTTTACTTTCTTTGCAAAAATGGTATCAAGCTGCCAGGCTTTTTTCTCGGCATGAATCTTTTCTTTAATTTCCGGAATGTCTTTTGGATCAAGCTCAAACGTTTCAGCGCAAGAACGAGTTACTAATGGCGTTTTATTTTGTTTGTCACTTTTTCCTGTGCAAGCACAAAGGCTTCCTAAGGCTATAAAAAGAATAGTTTGGTAAATCTTTCCCCTCATTTATCGTACTGGTTTAATCTTTAATGGGCGGATGCAAAAATGATAAAATATGTTTCATAGCCAAACGTAAATTACAATTAAAATAAAAAAAATTGGCTGCATTCTTACTGGAATGCAGCCAATTGCTTTTTAATAAACTACTATTACTTTTAGTTACTGATAATAATAAAAACTATAGACTGAAAATTAGCTTTTACCCAGCAAACGAGCAACGTATTTTCCAATAATATCGAACTCCAGGTTTACCACCGTACCCGGCTTAATTTCATGAAAATTAGTGTGTTCGAATGTATAAGGAATTATGGCTACAGAAAATTTACCCTCTCTTGAATTCACCACCGTTAAACTGGTTCCATTTACGGTGATTGATCCTTTTTCAACAGTTACATTTCCGTTATCTGTATTGTACTCAAACGTAAATTCCCAGCTGCCTTCTTTACTTTCAACCGTTGTACAAGCTGCAGTTTGATCAACATGTCCTTGCACAATATGCCCGTCTAATCGACCATTTAATTGCATGCAACGTTCAAGGTTAACTTTCGAGCCAATTTTCCAATCTCCTAAATTACTTTTCTTTAGCGTTTCGTCAATTGCAGTTACGGTATGTGTATTTTCGGTTTGGGCCACCACTGTTAAGCAAACTCCGTTGTGCGCCACACTCTGATCAATTTTTAGCTCATTCGAAATTGAAGATTCAATGGTAAAGTGAATATTGGAGCCTTCATTTTTAATTTGCTTTACTACTCCAAGGGTTTCAATAATTCCTGTAAACACAATATTTTAATTTGAGAATTTGAAAATTTGAGAATTTGAAAACCATCATCTCATTAAGCTATTCTTCGATGAAATTGACAGTTAAGATATTAAATGAGCTATCTCACTAAATCCTGCTCCTCATTCTCCAACTGCTGTAACCTTCTTTTGTTTCGTTAATTGACGCCATTTGTCTTTTACGGCTTTCAATGGTCCTTACCGCTAGTAAAGCCGCTATTTCAGCTTCATCCTCCAAATATTCTTCTTCGAGTTTGCCGTTGAAATATTTCTTTACAAAATGCGTATCAAATGAACCAGAGGTAAAAGCTTCGTGTTGTAAAACAAAGCGGCCAAAAGCAAGGGTAGTTTCAATCCCTGAAATGCGGTAATCCTGAATGGCTCTGATCATTCTTTCAATCGCCTCTTTACGATTCTCCCCATGCGTAATAAGTTTGGCAATCATCGGATCGTAATAGATAGGTATATCCATTCCTTGCTCAAATCCATCATCAACCCTTACACCCGGTCCTTGGGGAAGTTTATACTTTTTCAACTTACCTATATCTGGCAAGAAGTTATTATTCGGGTCCTCAGCATAAACACGCAACTCAATAGCATGACCATTAATTTTAAGATCCTCCTGTTTAAAGCTTAAGGCCTCACCGCGGGCCACTTTGATCTGCTCTTTCACTAAATCAATTCCTGTAACCATTTCGGTAACCGGGTGCTCCACCTGTAAACGAGTATTCATTTCGAGGAAGTAAAAGTTCAGCTTTTCATCAAGAATAAACTCAACCGTTCCCGCACCTACATAATTACAAGCCTTTGCCACATCAATAGCACACTGCCCCATTTTTTCACGGATCTCAGGGGTAAGAATTGCCGATGGCGCTTCTTCTATTACTTTTTGATGGCGACGCTGAACCGAGCATTCGCGCTCAAACAAATGGACAATATTGCCATGTGTATCACCTAATATTTGAAATTCGATATGGCGGGGAGAAGCTACATAACGTTCAATAAACACCGACCCATCCCCAAAAGCTGATTTTGCTTCACTGATGGCCCTGTGCATTTGCTCTTCCAGTTCATCCGCATGTTCAACCACACGCATACCCTTTCCGCCACCACCTGCCGAAGCCTTGATCAAAATTGGAAAACCAATTTCCTGAGCAATTCTTTTCGCTTCAGCTTCATCGACAATGGCACCATCACTACCCGGAACCAACGGAATATTAAATTTTTTAGCGGCAGCCTTAGCCGAAAGCTTGTCTCCCATCATTTCCATTGATTCGGGAGAAGGGCCTATTAAAGTTATTCCTGCCTGTTTAACCTTTCTGGCAAATTCAGCGTTTTCTGATAAAAAACCATAACCCGGATGAATACCATCAGCCCCGGTACTTAATGCCGCGTTTATAATTTTTTCAATTACTAAATAAGATTGATTTGAAGCGGCCGGGCCTATATGTACCGATTCATCAGCGTATCTAACATGCAAGGCGTTTCGATCAGCATCTGAAAATACTGCGACGGTTTTTATACCCATTTCACGGGCAGAGCGCATAATTCTTAAAGCAATTTCACCCCTATTGGCAATTAGTATTTTATTCATTAATAACTTCAATTTTGGATTGGCAGAAATCGGCCTTGTTATTTAAAAATAGTATTGGTCGAATTTTTGAATGGCTAAAAATAAACTATTTTTTCTATGGAAATTAATTTGTTTTTAACAGCTCATTTACAATTGGGCAACAAGTATTAACATTTAAAACTACGCTTTTACTGAAATCTAGTATATCAATTAATTTAAGCTATCCCCCAATATGACCCGAACCATTTTAATCGTTTTTATCTTATTTTTTTCTGGCATAGTTCAAAGCTTTGCGCAATCGCTTGACCAAGCCCGCAAGGAACTTAACACATTACTCGTACAAAGAAGTTCCTTGTTCCAGGAATGGAAACGAAATGTGCAGGAACGAAATGCCTTTTTTGGTGGTCAATCTAAAAGTGACCTAAAACAGGTTATTGCCACCCAACAAAAAATCATTGAGCTCGACAACCGAATTATGGACGCCATTGACAAGCTTAACTTGGCCAAAACCAGCTCAGTTATTGAAAAACGCGATTCATTAAGCAGCCAAACCTTTCGTTTTAACAATGACCAAACCCGTCTGCAAAATATTATCAAACGAAAAGATGACAGGATTCAAATTTTAAAAGAAGACATCAGATACCACGAGAAGGTTGAAAACACACTCAAAGGTGCGTTTGTATTAAGTATGGCAATACTAATTGCACTTGGGCTTTGGATATGGTCGAAACGTTAATTTTTGGATACATTTCAACAAGTTGATTTTCAAGAAGTTAAATTATTTGTTTTTAATACAATTATGTATCTTTAAAACAAGTAACATTTTAACTATCAAACACTTACTATTTGTTTATGGAAAATCAATTTTCAGCATCTGCCGAATCTCCAATCGGTGTGGGGATTATCATTGCGTATCTGGCAATAGTCCTCTTGGGCCTTATTATTTCCTGGAAAATTTTTGTTAAGGCATCAAAACCCGGATGGGCCGCTATCATTCCAATTTATAATATCATTGTTCTATTGGAAATTGTAGGCCGACCAACCTGGTGGGTTATTCTGCTCTTTATTCCCTTTGTTAATTTCGTTATACTGATCCTAATTTGTATCGATCTGGCTAAAAGCTTCGGCAAGTCAACAGCCTTTGGCATTGGGCTATTTTTTTTGAATCTCATTTTCGGTGCTATTTTAGCTTTTGGAGATGCCGTTTACCAAGGCCCATCTGCACAAATTCCCAATAAACTGGCCAACAATTAAACTAACTACCAATATATACTGATAACAAAGGGTGATAATTACCACCCTTTGTTATATCCAGTTGTTTTTATTGCGGTTAATTTTCTTTAATGATTTCATTTGCTTCTCATTTAGACGATTCTCAATGGATGCTTTTGAAGGCTTAGTAGCCTTGCGTGGTTTTGTTATTTTAATCGCATTTTCGAGCAAGTGAGCCATTTTTTCTACTGCTTTAATTTTGTTCATCAATTGGCTACGCTCCTCTTCGCACGCTAGTTTAATCAACCCTTCTTTCGTAATTCTATTTGCCAATTTTTGATTCAGTATCTTCTTTTGATCCTCGTCAAACAATTGGGAATTATTAACCGAAAAACCTATTTCTACCTTAGTGGAAACTTTGTTTACATTCTGTCCGCCTTTACCACTACTCCTCGACATCTGATAGCTTAATTCAGATGCGAGCTTTGCTCTGTCTATCACCATTTCTTTATTTTATCAGTCGACTAATCAACTTAAATTCAACTTATTATATTTTGATTTAATATTTAAAACTATAAATTAGACTCATTACAAAACTAATCAAAAACTAATTTTTTACTATGGATTCAACAAGCACCCAATTTCAAACATTTGAACAAGCCCAGGCTTCACAAACATTTGCAGGATTTGGCATCCGTTTAATCGCCTGTATTCTTGACAGTATTATTTTATCGATTTTATATGGTATTGTTTTTTCAATACTAATTTCTTTCGGCCTCATTAGCTTTTCATTAGCCGATATTGGAAACCTGGAAAACAATCCATTAGCAATTCTGGCTATTATTTCTGCCATGTCCGTTTTCGTGTTGCTTGCCATTTTAGGCAGTTGGTTATATCACGCCCTATTAACTTCATCTGGAAAACAAGGAACTATCGGAAAACAAATACTTGGCATTAAAGTAGTCGATATGGATGGTAACCGCATTTCTTTTGCAAGGGCAACCGGACGATATTTCTCTGTAATGATTACCAACCTGATTCCATTGTTTATCGGCTATCTGCTTGCTTTATTTACTGACAAAAAACAAGCCCTTCACGATATGATCGCTGGAACCGTTGTTTTAAATAAATAAAATTCCTTATTTAGCAATCCACTCTAATCCATTATCTAAGAAGAAGCAAGTCAATTTATGTTGTCTTGCTTTTTTTGTTAATACCCAATAGATCGAATTTAAACATCTATGTATTCTGTGTTTGATTTTTCTAAATTTGCATCGTTCTAACTTAACAGCATGCCTAAAAATTTCATCATTGCAATTGACGGTTACTCTTCTTGCGGAAAAAGCACAATTGCCAAAGCTTTAGCCAAACGATTAAATTTTATTTATGTTGATTCGGGGGCTATGTACAGGGCCACAACCTTGTATTTTCTTAGAAATAAAATTGACTGGCATGACCACGATGCCGTTGTGGAAACATTAAAAGATGTACACGTAGAACTTCATCTCGAAAATGATTTTACCCAAGTGCTTTTAAATGATGAAGATGTATCTGAAGAAATTCGATTGATGCCAGTTTCGCAAAACGTGAGCAAAGTGAGTGCAATTAAAGAGGTTCGGAAAGCAATGGTGAAGCTGCAACAGAAAATGGGCAAAACCAAAAACATTGTGATGGACGGCCGAGACATAGGAACTACAGTATTTCCAGATGCTCAGCTAAAAGTATTTATGACGGCTGAACCGTTAATACGTGCCGAACGACGCTACAAAGAACTAAAAGCCAAAGGCGAAGATATTTCAGTCCGTGAAGTACTTGACAATCTTAAAGAGCGTGATTACGAAGATACCACCCGTGAAGAAAGCCCCTTACGTAAAGCCGACGATGCGGTAATACTCGACAACTCACACATGACCCCAGAACAGCAACTTGAATTTGTGGCAAAGTTGTACAACAATCTACTGGATAGAAATAGTCAATGATCTAAACTTTCATTTACTCAAATCATCATTTATTCAAATCATCCTATATAATTAAAAGAGATAAAATTAATTTCTCGATAGATAAATTACAAAGCTGCAATTATGAAAAACAACCTACCTAATACCTGCATTTTATTCATACTCTTTAGCATCAGCCTTTCGGCCTGCAACTTTATAGGGGCTAATGTTGAAAAAAAACTTACCGAGCATTCATTAACTCTTGTAAGAATTGAAAAGCCGGATAGTATTGGTGAAATTACCATTAATAACGATGGTACTTACTTAAAAAAACCCGATACACCGTTTAAACTTCCTACTGAATCATCATTTATTCACTTCTATAACGACGGAGTTTTTATATCTTTTGACAATAATCAGTACTCAACAGGGAAATGGTTTTATTCAACGGCTGACTCAATAATTACCATTAGAGGAAACGTGAAAAAGGAAACGCTTTTGAAGCTTGTTTCTATACAGAAAGACAATTTCAAATTCAAAATACTGGAAGTAAATAAGATAAAATCAAATGATGATTATTTATTATTCTATTCTCAAAGCACTCATTTTGAAGGACAAACCAAAGATCTTCTCTCATTAAATGAAAATCAATGGCGGATAAAACCCATCCAAAAAGAGAGTAATGAACAAATTAAACAAAGAGTACTGTCGCAGTTAAAGTATCATATTGATTATTTCAATATGACAAAAGACAAAAAACAAACGTACTTCGAAACCAAAATTCTTCAATCGCCATTCAACTTTTACCAAAATGCTCTTGGTGTACCCCACAATTATGAGCTGCCTGAAGAATGGGTAGAAACTTTTTATAGCCGAGAGGATGCGGAAAAGGCCGCGGATCTATTAAGAAGCACCATTAAAAATATTGATGGGGTGAAAACACATGAAAGATTCACCGAAACGTATACAGAAATCATCAATAAAATGATTGATCGGTTACTGATTTAGATTTCTTGCTCAAAATCTTCATGTTAGCCATTTCTTAAATTCGTTACTTGCTCATTTTCAATTAAATAATTTTTCATTTATTTCGGAGAATATGTGTACTTTTGCGGTCCGCCAAAGGGCGGAAAAAGGAGACATGAAAAAATAAATGGCAAAAAAAGACAAAGAACAAGACGTTCTGGCAGCTGAATTAAAGACTGCTAATGTTGAGGGCGTAGAGAAAACTTCTCGCCGCGAACAAGTTGAATCTGAAGCAGATTCATTGTCTATTGAACAGATCAAATCAGCAAGCCTGACCCAAAACGCAGGTGATTTTGACTGGGATGGTAACAAAAAAGGTTTTGGAAACTACTCTAAAGCTGAGCGTGAAAAATTAGAGGCACTTTACGAAGGCACTTTAAGCTCAGTTACTAAAGGAGAGATCGTTACTGGTAAAGTAGTATTGATCAACAACAAAGACGTGGTATTAAACATCGGATTTAAATCAGATGGTTTAGTATCATTATCTGAATTCCGTGATACCCCTGATTTAAAAGTAGGCGACGACGTTGACGTTTTCGTTGAAAGCCAGGAAGACTCAAACGGTCAGTTAATCCTTTCTCGCAAACGCGCTAAAACCCAAAAATCTTGGGAAACTATCAATAAAGCGCTCGAAAACGACGAAATCATCAATGGTTTTGTTAAGAGCCGCACTAAAGGTGGTTTGATCGTAGATATCCAAGGTGTAGAAGCTTTCTTACCTGGTTCTCAAATCGATATCAAACCTATCCGCGACTACGATGTGTACGTTGGTAAAACAATGGAATTCAAAGTTGTTAAAATCAACCACGAATTCAAGAACGTTGTTGTATCTCACAAAGTACTTATCGAAGACGATCTTGAAAATCAAAAAATCGACATCATCTCTAAACTTGAAAAAGGTCAGGTACTTGAAGGTACTGTTAAAAACATCACCGCATTTGGTGTGTTCATTGACCTTGGCGGCGTAGATGGTCTATTACACATTACCGATATTTCATGGGGTCGTATCGATCACCCAGAAGAGGTATTGAAATTAGATCAGAAAATCAACGTTGTAGTTCTTGATTTTGATGATGATAAAAAACGTATTGCTTTAGGCTTAAAACAATTACAATCTCATCCTTGGGAATCTTTAGATACTGAAATCCAAGTTGGTTCTAAAGTTAAAGGTAAGATCGTTACTGTAGCTGATTACGGAGCATTCTTAGAGATCATCCCAGGTGTAGAAGGTTTGATCCACGTTTCTGAAATGTCATGGTCACAACACTTACGCAATCCTCAAGAATTCATGAAAGTGAGTGATGAGGTTGAAGCAGTTGTATTAACCTTAGACCGCGAAGAGCGTAAAATGTCATTAGGTGTTAAACAACTTACTCCAGATCCTTGGGTAGGTGTTGCTGAAAAATACCCTGTTGGCAGCAAACACACTGCAACCGTGAAAAACATGACTAACTTCGGCGTGTTCGTTGAGTTAGAAGATGGTATTGATGGTTTAGTTCACATCTCTGATCTTTCATGGTCTAAAAAAATCAACCACCCTCATGAATTCACTAAAGTTGGTGAAGCATTAGAAGTAGTTGTTTTAGAAGTTGATGCTGAAAACCGCAAATTAAGCTTAGGTCACAAACAATTAGAAGAGAACCCTTGGGATACTTTCGAAACTATCTTCACGTTAGATTCAGTTCACCAAGGTACTATCATCAAAATGGCCGATAAAGGTGCTATCGTAGCTTTACCTTACGGTGTTGAAGGATTCGCTCCTACTAAACACTTGGTTAAAGAAGACGGTAAATCTTTAGGTGCTGAGGATACTTCAGACTTCATCGTTATTGAGTTCAACAAAGACTCTAAACGTATTTTAGTTTCTCACTCACGTATTTGGGAAGAAGAAAAAGCTCAAGAGCGTGCTGTAGAAAGAGATACTAAGAAAAAAGAAGCTGGTGCTCAGGCTAAAGCTGTGAAAAAAGTAAAAGAATCAGTTGAGAAAACCACTTTAGGTGATCTTGATGTTCTTGCTGCTTTGAAAGAGCAAATGGAAAACGATAAGAAAAAATAATCTTTAGTTTTTTCATTTAACATATTGAAAGCCTTCCGGTAACGGGAGGCTTTCTTCATTTTAACCACTATTTGTTCTAAATCCGTTACTCAAAGCCAATATTTTCTTCCATCATTTTTTCTATATTTGTCAAATTTTAAACGCCATCAATGCTACACAAACCGTTGCTTAGCAGTCCGAAATTTGACCTTACTATCAAACGTCTTTGCTATCAATTGATAGAAAACCACAATAATTTTTCAAATACCGTAATCATTGGCTTGCAACCCAGGGGAATATACCTGGCCAATCGCATTAAGGAAGAACTATCGAAGATTCTACCTAAAGCCCATATTGATTGTGGAGACCTTGATATTACCTTTTTCAGAGATGATTTCCGTCGTCGCGAATCGCCTTTGGTTCCAAATGCTACTAATATCAACTTTATTATAGAAGGGAAAAAGGTTATCCTGGTTGATGATGTGCTTTTTACGGGCCGTACCATCCGTGCAGGAATGGATGCCATGTTAGCCTATGGACGACCAAAAAAAGTGGAGCTATTGGTTTTAGTTGACCGAAGATATTCTCGTGAAATTCCTATTGAACCAGATTATATTGGTATTCAGGTAGATTCTATTGCTTCCCAAAATGTTCGGGTTTCGTGGAAGGAAACCGAGGGAACGGATAAAATAGAACTGATCACTGAAAAATAAGACAGGTCGCTGTGCCTTTAAATACCGCAGAGACGCGGAGGCGCAGAGAAAATTTATGCGTCTCTGCACTTTCAAGTAAAACCGAAGTAATAAGACTCAAATACTAAATCATGCAACAGCTCAGCAACCGACATTTACTTGGTATTAAAGACCTCACCGAAAATGATATCCAACTAATACTCGAGACTGCCGACAATTTTAAAGAAGTAATTAATCGCCCAATTAAAAAGGTACCTTCTTTACGAGATGTTACAATTGCCAACATCTTTTTTGAGAATTCTACTCGCACTAAACTTTCATTTGAATTGGCTCAAAAACGCCTTTCAGCCGATATTATTAACTTTGCCGCCTCGTCATCATCCGTGAGTAAAGGCGAAACCTTGATCGATACGGTTAACAATATCCTGGCGATGAAGGTTGATATGATCGTTATGCGTCATCCTTATGCGGGAGCAGGAATTTTTCTTTCAAAACATATAAACGCTCAAATAATAAATGCCGGGGATGGTGCTCATGAGCATCCTACACAGGCTTTATTAGACGCCTTTTCTATTCGTCAGAAGTATGGCGATGTGGCAGGTAAGAAAGTAGTTATTGTGGGAGATATCCTTCACTCACGTGTAGCGCTTTCGAACATACTTTGTTTGCAAAAACTGGGGGCAGAAGTAATGGTTTGCGGACCAACTACCTTAATGCCTCGATATATAAAAGAATTAGGAGTAAAAGTTGAACATAATCTGAGAAAAGCGTTAAACTGGTGCGATGTAGCCAATATGCTGCGCATTCAGTTAGAACGTTTCGAAATTAAATACTTCCCTTCTATCCGCGAATACTCAATGATGTATGGATTGAATAAGCAAATTCTCGACTCACTGGATAAAGAAATTACGATCATGCATCCAGGACCGATTAATCGGGGGGTAGAGATTACCTCTGACGTGGCTGATTCGAAACAATCAATTATTCTTGAGCAGGTTGAAAATGGTGTGGCCGTTCGTATGGCGGTAATGTATTTATTGGCGAGTCAGTATCCATTAGTTTAATCAAACTATTTCTTCTTGCTGGTTAGTAGTTTCCATCCACAACTGTGGAGTTTAAGCCACAGCTATGCTCATCTTTTACCACTGCCGAAAAAACGAACGAAATCATAGTTGATTTCTTATGTAACTTTCGACTTACATATGCATGAATTATCCACACCTGTGAATAACTCTAAACCAATTAAGGCCAAGAATTGCAATAATTTTAGATTTTGAACAGTTTATTCATAAAAACAAGGGCTTACCCCCGGTTCGATTTACCAGAAAAGCTAATTAGTAGTACAAACTTTGCCTAATAGGGCAATCGAGATAAGGATTAAATTATTTTATATAGAGTTCATCAACAATGATTAAAAAATCAGGTCTGTTAGCGTTCATTATTTCCTCATTTTCCATCCATTTTGCATGTGCACAAGCTACTGCCGAATACACCGTTAATGAAACCTACAGAAAGGCACTGGAACTTTTCGACAGTCAAAAATATGCCTCAGCAAATGAATTATTTCGCCAGGTATATACTGAAGTAAATTCTACCACCAACAGCAGTTACGATCCAAGTAAAAACACAACAACAAAGGTTAATGCTGAATACTATGCCGCTGTTTGTGCGCTGGAACTAAACAACAAAAATGCTGAGAGCGAATTATTATCGTTTATAAAAACCTATCCGGATAACCCGAAGTCGAAAACTGCGAAATTTCAGATCGGTAAAGTTTACTTTAAAAACGAAAGCTACACAGAAGCACTAAACTGGTTTACTCAGGTTGAAGAAATCGACTTAAACGAAACTGATCAGCTTGAATATAACTTTAAACTGGGGTATTGTTATTTTGTTGCTAAAGATTACAACAAGGCTAAAGCTCATTTTTCGAATGTAAAAGATGGCGCTAACCGTTTTAGTGAAGACGCCACTTACTATTATGCCCATATTGCTTATATCAACAAGGATTATCCTACTGCCCTTTCTCATCTTAATAAGATCAAAAACTCGCCAAAATATGCCGAGATCTATCAATTTTATACTGCTCAGATTTTCTTAATAAATGGAAAGTATGACGATGTGATCGCATTTACAGAGCCGATTGTCAGCAAAGGAAATTCGAAATATAAGCCTCAACTACATAAAATTTTAGGGGCAGCCTATTTTAATAAAAAGAACTACCCTATTGCTCAGCGTAACTTTGATGTCTACCTAAGCAATTCAGCCGCAACAGCTGATCAAACAACACAAGACACTTATCAAATAGGCTATACGTATTATCAGAATAAAGAATATGATAAAGCCATTGGTCAACTTGAAAAGCTAATTGACGCAGACGATGCTTACGGACAATATGGTATGCTAACCTTGGGAAATGCTTTTTTGGCAAAGCAAAATAAACTGAATGCTCGTGCCGCATTTCAACGGGGTGCTAAACTTACTTACGATGAGGGGGTTCGAGAGGACTGTTTACTGAACTACGCAAAACTAGCGTATGAAACTAACTTTTCGCAGCAAGGCTTAACGGCCGCAAAAGAATTTGTGAGTAAATATCCTCGATCAAAAAATATTGATGAGGCCAAAACCCTTTTAGGTGAAATTTTGCTTTCCTCAAAAAACTATAAGGAAGCACTTGAAACACTTGAAAGTGTTAAAAAACGTAAAGAGAACACCGATTTGCTTTATCAAAAGGTAGCCTATTATCGTGGTGCTGAAGTTTTCAACGCACGTGATTTTTCTTATGCTGCCGAGCTATTCGACAAATCATTGAATAACCCGGTTGACGGAAAGATTGAGATGCAGGCCTTATACTGGAAAGCTGAATCGCTATTTGAATTGCAACGTTACGATGAAGCTATAAACACCTATGATGACTTTTTAAGCTATCCGGGTATTGCTGGATTACCGATCTACAAATACGCTTATTACAACGTAGGCTATGCCTATTTCCAACGTGAAAATTATGGAAAAGCTGCTGATTATTTCGAACGCTATGTAAACAGTACTAATGCCGATAAGAAAATGGCCATGGATGCCACCCTGCGTATTGGCGACTGCAATTTTGTGGCAAAGAGTTATGATAAAGCCTTAACACAATACAATAAAGTAATTATTGCCGGAGCTGCGGGGGCTGATTATGCGATCTTCCAAAAAGCTATGATCCAGGGCGTTCAAAACAAATTGAACGACAAGATCTACTCACTTAAATCATTGCTGGAGTTATATCCTCATTCATCGTATAATGATGATGCCATCTATGAATCAGCTTACGCCAGTTTTGTACTCAATAACTACGAACAGGCTAAAGCAGGGTTCAACGACATAATTCAGCGCTTTCCGAACAGCAGTTATGTGCCTAAAGCAATGCTGAATATCGGTTTGATCTATGTTAATACCGAAGATGACAATAATGCTTTAACAGCTTACAAAGCCATAGTTACCAAATACCCTAATACTTCTGAATCAAAAGAAGCGGTTTTAGCTATTAAAAACATTTACGTGGATAAGGGCAATACTGGTGAGTTCCTTACTTATGCTAAAAATACACCAGGAGCCGCAATTAGTGCAAGCGCTCAGGACTCGATCAGTTTTGAAGCGGCCAACAATGTATATATGAAAGGTAAATGCGATGAAAGTGTTCCTGCTTTTACTACTTATATTAATGAGTTTGCGAACGGATACTTTATAAATGATGCTCATTTTAATCGTGCAGAATGCTTAATGAAGCAAAAGCGTACAGACGAAGCATTAGCTGATTACCAATATTTAGCAGCTAAAACCAATAAATATTCTGAAAAAGCCTTGTTTAACACTTCTAAGATTTATTTGGATAAAAAGGATTTCGAGTCAGCAAAACCTTATTTAAAACGTTTAGAAAGTGCCGATTTCAAAGCTAACTACGGATACGCTATTGTTGGTTTAATGCGTGTTAGTAATGAAGAAAACAATACTGATTCTACATTATATTATGCCAATAAAGTAATCAGTTTTGATAAAATGCCTTTAGAAGAGATCAATGCGGCCCATTTATTCTCTGCAAAAGCTTACCTGACAAAAGGTGACACTACGATAGCAGTAAAGTCATTAGGCAACGTTTCTTCAACAACAAAATCAGTTAATGCTGCTGAAGCCAAATATTTAACTGCATTGATCCAGTACAATAAAGGTCAATACAAGCAGTCGCAAAAAAGCTGTTTCGAAGTGATCGACAATTTATCAAACCACGATTATTGGGTAGCAAAAAGCTTTTTACTGTTAGCCGATAACTATTATAAGCAAGGAGATAATTTCCAGGCGAAAAGCACCTTGCAGAGCATACTTGATAACTACGAAGGCAGTGACGATATAATTCCGTCAGCAAAAGAAAAATTGGCAAAAATTAATCGTTCAGGCAAATAAGAGAAATCATGAAACTTCAACATAAATTATATTTTATAGCATTAGGTACACTTTTGTTTGCAAGCACAACTAGTTACGCACAAAAGAAACTGGAAGAAGAAATAGAATTTGTTCGTCCGTATAAACCTGTTTTGGGTGATGCGATAAAAATTCGCCGTAATCCTGATTTCAATGACGATAATACCACCAAACCTGTTTTACAGTATACACAATTCGATAGGCAATTCAACCAAAATGGCAATATCTCTAAAGTAGGCGCCCAAGCATTGCCCTCTGAAGGGAATGCTGTTTTGCCTCTATTTTATGCTAAACTAGGCGGCGGAAATCTATCGAGTATTTTAGGTGAGTTTTTCTTTAACAGCGCCCAATCACCAACTGAGCAATATGGCTTTTATTACCAGGCTTATACTGCCAAAGGTGAAATTGACAACCAAAACTTTTCGCGCAATAATGTTGGCCTGTTTGGTAAGTTCATTAATGAATCATTCACCACTACGGCAAGCTTAAATTACAAACAAAACAATAATTATTACTACGGATATGACCACGAGCTATTTTCGTACGAGAAAAACGATGTTTTGCATAAGCTGAATAACTTTAACGGAGAAGTGGAGCTTGCGAGCAACATTGATCCGGCTAAAACCTTTACCTATGCAGTAAAACTTGGTGGCTATGCCTTTTCTGATAACTATTCGGCCAAAGAAAGCAACGTTTACTTAAATACAATAGCTGGAGATAACTTTGGCAACTTTGGTGGTCATGTGGCGTTAAACCTCGACATGAACAATTACAACGATGCGACTAAGGTTAAGAATCATTTCTTCAGGTTGAATCCCTATGTAACTTTAGAACGGGAGCGCTTGCAAAGTAAGCTGGGCTTAAATTTTGTTTCTAACTTTGGCGACAATAGTTCTTTCAAAATTTACCCTAATGTTTATGCCGAGTATCAGGCCATTGATAAATACTTGAGTTTCTTTGGAGGTTTGAACGGCGATCTGCAGAAAAACACCCTGAAAGACCTTTCAGTTCGAAATCCTTTCCTAGGCTCTGATATTGTGCTGAAAAATTCAAATGAACGCCTGAAAATATATGCAGGTTTAAAGGGAACGATCATTACCGGCTTAGGCTTTAAAGTTCAGTTTACTTCAAGCAGTATTGACAGTTTGCCATTTTTTGCCAACAACGTGGTGCCGGCAAATGGAACTGAACCACAAACGATTTCTGAAAAGTATTACGTTGTTTATGCAGGTAAAAAAAGTAATCTTAGCACTATTACAGCTAATCTAGAGTATGCCGCCTCGGATCGTTTGCGCTTAGGTTTCGAATTTTTATCGAATAGTTATGACCTAACAGACATAGATAAACCATGGCTAACACCGAAATATCGGGTAAATCTTTCCGGCACTTACCAGGCAATGAAAAATTTATCGTTTACCGCTGATTTATTTAATGTGAGCAAACAATATGCATTAATTGACCCGGCTGTAAACTCCTATAAAACGCTAAGTGGTTATACCGATTTAAACATTAGCGGAAATTACCAGTTCCATAAAAACTTTGGCGCTTTTGCCAATGTGAATAACATTTTAGGTAAAAAATACGACCTGTACCTGAATTATCCGAGTTATGGATTTAACTTTATCGCCGGAATTAGCGTAACCTTTTAAACAAGAATGATCGACATTAATAAATATATAATTCAACTATTAGAACTCAATAATGAAGTAACCATTCCGGGTATTGGCGGCTTTTATCTCAGCCGAACGGAAACAAATTTCGATAGTCAACACGGAACTTTCTATCCTTCTGCCATCTCGGTAACATTTAATCCTTTTCGCTTGTCAGACGATGGCGTGCTCAGGGATGTTATTTCCGACTCAGAGGGTCTTGAAAAGCATATGGCAGAATATGAACTGCAAAAATTCATCATTAAGATTAAACAAGGCCTCAGTCGTAATCATCGGTTCGAATTGGAGGGCATTGGAACCTTGGAAAGTGATGATATGGCTAATGTAAAATTTAAATCAACAGATAATTTTATACTGAATAAGGCCAATATTGGGTTAAAAGAAGTGATTTCAAAGCCACGTGAGCCGAATAGAGCTGTTTACGCTGCGGAGAAAAAAATTGTGTTTGCAGAAAATACGAAGCAGGAAAATAGCGTTTGGAAATGGCTGCTGATATCACTGGCCATCATCATCATTGTTTCACTAATAATGATGCTTGCTGTACAGTATTATATGCCCGAGCTAATAAGAAATTTTAAAGCTGAATAATTGTAAATCAAAAGACTTAAGAACAACATATGTTTTTACTACAAATTACTGATACTGCGCAACGTGTAGCAGACACGTTAAATCAAATGCCAATTAATACCGCACCAAAACAAGAGAGTTTGAGCTTGATCGACTTGATGTTCAAAGGAGGCTGGGTAATGATTCCGCTAGCAATTCTGCTGTTTTTAGCATTGTTTATTTTCTTTGAGCGTTACTTCACTATTAGAAAAGCCAATAAATCCGAATCATCGTTAATGATGCAAATTCGCCAGTACATTATTACAGGCAATTTAGACGCGGCAATCAGCGTTTGTAAAAACAGTAACACGCCTATCGGACGCATGTTGCAAAAAGGACTTGCCCGTATTGGTAAACCTATTAAAGAAATTGAAGGTTCTATCGAGAATGTGGGTAAACTTGAAGTTTCTAAGCTTGAGAAGAACATTAATATTTTAGGAATTATTGCCGGTATTGCGCCGATGTTGGGTTTCGTGGGAACCATTTCGGGAGTAATCACCATCTTTTATAGTATTTCTCAGGCCGGGGAAATCAATATTGGTTTAGTATCGGGTGGTTTATATCAAAAAATGATCACTTCGGCAACTGGCCTTATTATCGGTATTTTCGCCTATATCGGTCACCACATTTTAACGATGATGGTTGACAGGGTGATCTTACGCATGGAAACTGATGCAATTGATTTTATTGACTTGTTAGAAGAACCGACAACTACAACACGATGAATTTAAGACGAAGACATAAGATTGGTGCGGAAGTAAACACCTCGTCGTTAAACGATATCATGTTCTTCCTGCTGTTGTTCTTCCTATTGGCATCAACACTGGTAGCACCGCATGTTATTAAAGTTACTTTGCCAAAAGCGGCAACCGGACAAACCGTTCCTAAGAAAAACGTAAATGTTTCGGTAACTAAAACCGGCGAGTACTTTATTGATAAAACGGCTGTAAGTGAGGCTCAGTTGGAAGAAACCCTTAAAAGTTATCAGGGTAAAGCTGAAGAAGTAACGGTTATCATAAACGCCGATTCGGCGGCACAGGTTCAACCATTTGTAAACGTAATGGATATTGCCAGCAGATATAAGTTGAAATTGGTAGTAGCTGCTCAGAAAAAGAATTAATCTGTGGAATCAATCTATAGAAAAGAAGAGAAAAATTCAGGCAGAGCCTTTTTGGTGACCACATCTATTTATGTGGTGTTTCTGCTGATTTGCTTTTTAGTAAAGATCACCAATCCTTATACACCTCAGCAAGAAGAAGGTGAAGGAGGAATTGTGGTTAATTACGGAACCTCCGATGTAGGTATGGGTGATGATTTTACCAGCATGGATGAGCCTTCTATTTCACCTACTGCCAACAACAAACCCCAAACTGAAAAGGTTGAAGACGTTGCTCCTGCCAAACCTACTGTCGCTAATGAAAATACCGACGCTTTGGTAACACAGGATAACGAAGATGCCCCTGAAGTAAAAACTTCGGCCAATAAAGTGGTAAAAACGGAGACGAAGCAACCTATTAATACTCCAAAAACACCTACAGAGACCGCAAAAGAGCAAACGCCAAAGGTTAATCAAAATGCTTTATATAAAGGTAAAAAAACACAAAGTGGCACCGGTGGTGGCGATGGAACCGGAAATGAACCTGGTAACCAAGGCAAAGTAACTGGCGACCCTAATTCCAACAATTATGATGGTACTGGCTCTGGCAATGGTGGGGTAGCTTTAAATCTTGCCGGTCGTAAGTTTTTAAGTCGCCCGAGCATTGAAGACGATGGCCAGCAGGCAGGTAAAGTTGCCGTTGAAATTACCGTTGACCGCGATGGAAATATTACAAAAGCAACAGCGGGCAAACGTGGTACTACCATTTCAAATGCTGCCCTTTGGAAAAAATGTGAACGGGCAGTTTTACAATGTAAACTAAACCCCATAAGCTCCGGCCCTGAAACTCAAATGGGAATGGTTGTGATTACCTTCAGATTAGAATAGAACGAATTGCACGAATTAAAACTTATTGCACAAATTTAATTCGTGTAATGCGACAATAAATTAAAGCCCGAATTGAACTGATCGTACAAATCCAATTCGGTAATTCGTGTGACAATTAGTGTTTTTAGTTCCGTGTCAACCTACCAACAAACATTAGATTACATGTTCAGTCGTTTGCCAATGTTTCATCGAATTGGTGAAGCAGCGTTTAAGGCCGACCTGAATAATATAATTGCCCTTAGCGAAGCTTTGGGCAATCCGCATAAGCAGCTTAAATGCATTCACATAGCCGGTACCAACGGCAAAGGTTCCACTTCGCATATGCTTGCCGCTATTTTACAAGAGGCAGGTTATAAAACCGGTTTGTACACCTCCCCTCACCTGCGCGATTTCCGGGAACGTATACGTGTAAACGGTCAAATGATCCCCGAACAAGCAGTTATCGATTTCGTAGATTCAAATAAAGACCTATTTGAAAAGGTAGAGCCATCGTTCTTTGAGATGGGTGTGGCACTTGCATTTGATCACTTCAAAAAAGAAAATGTAGAGATTGCCGTAATTGAAACCGGTTTAGGAGGGCGTTTAGATTCAACGAATATCATTAACCCTATTTTGTCAGTTATTACCAATATCAGTTTTGACCATACTGCTATTTTGGGTGATACAATTGAAGCCATTGCTTTTGAAAAGGCAGGAATAATAAAGCAGAATACTCCGGTTGTTATTGGTCAATTGCAGGAAAAAGCAAATGATGTATTCGTTGGAAAAGCCAATGAAATGAATGCTGTCCTTTCTTTTGCATCCGAAAAATGGACCATCACACATAAAGAAAAAACAGCCCAAAATTGGTTGCTGGATATAAAAAATACTTCTGGCAAAAATTACCAACAGCTTCAACTCGATCTAACCGGGAACTATCAGCTGAAAAACATAAAAACAGTTTTAGAGGCCATTGAAAGTTTAAATAAATCAGCATTACAGATTTCTGATGAAAGCGTTTATTCGGGATTAAAACAAGTGAAAAAACTTACGGGTTTACTTGGCAGATGGTATACGCTGAGTGAAAATCCGTTGATCATTTGCGATACCGGACATAATATTGATGGAATTACCCAGGTAGTTGAACAAATTAACGAAACCAGGTTCAACAACCTTCATGTAGTATTTGGAATGGTAAAAGACAAGGATATAACCCATGTTTTGGAGCTTATGCCCCAAAATGCATGTTATTATTTTTGCAAAGCGGATTTACCTAGAGGCATGGATGCCACCGAACTCATGAAAATGGCCGAACCATTTGGTTTGAAAGGTGAGGTATATCCTTCGGTGAATGAAGCCCTAACTGCGGCTAAGAAGAATGTTACTGCCGACGATTTAATATTTGTTGGTGGAAGCACTTTTGTGGTGGCGGAAGTGATTTAAAATTACTGCATAAAAAAAGCCGGTTTATAACCGGCTCTAACAAAAAGTAATTAAAATATCTTAAGCAATCTTTACATTCACTGCATTTAATCCTTTTTTACCTTGAGCAACTTCGAAAGTCACATTGTCGTTTTCGCGAACTTTGTCGATAAGACCGGTAACGTGAACGAAAATCTCTTGACCTTCATTAGTTTTAATGAATCCAAAACCTTTTGACTCATTAAAGAATTTTACTTTTCCTGTTTTCATTATAATTATTAAAAAATGAGCATTTCATTTAGAATGATCGATAAAGAACTATGGCATTCATTAACAGAAAAAGTCATTACTCTTCAGTCATTCATTCAAAGGTATCTAAGTTAAGGTTATTTTTTAATTGAGCAAAACTTAATGCTTTTTGAACAAAAAAGTTATAAACACTTAACTATCAACCTGTTTAATTTAAAATTACAGAAGAAAATCAATTCTTCTGCAATTTTTTTCCTGAATTTATTAGATAATAAACAGGAATTCCAATTACAACAATTCCCAGGCCAATTAAACTTGGTTTAGGTTTTACAACCAACAAATCAATACAAATTGCTGTTGCTAAAAGGATGTATAATGCAGGAATAACCGGGTATCCGAAGGCTTTATAAGGTCGTTCGGCTTGAGGTTGGGTTTTACGAAGAATAAAAATCCCACCAATGGTCAAGGAATAAAATATCAATACGGCAAATATCACATAATCAAGCAGATCGTTGTATTTCCCCGAAAAACATAAAATTGAGGCCCAAATTCCCTGAATGATCAAACCATAAGCAGGCACACCTTTATCGTTCAGATTTTCAGCTTTTTTCAGGAATAAACCATCTTTTGCCATTGCATAATATAAACGGGCCCCGGCCATGATTAAGCCGTTGTTACATCCAAATGTGGAAACCATGATCAATACAGCCATTATGATTACTGCCGCACCACCAAAAATGATCTCAGCCCCGGCAGTTGCTACCCTGTCGTTCGTAGCAAACATAATTCCCCGGGTAAGCACATTTGCTCCTTCAGGAGTACCTTTAATAGGTAATAATGATAAATAGGCAACGTTGGCTAAAATATAAAGCACGGTTACTATCAATGTTCCGAAGAACAAGCTTAATGGGATGTTCCGTTTCGGCTCTTTTACTTCACCCGCAGTATAAGTTATATTGTTCCAGGCATCTGAAGAGAACAGTGAACCTACTAAGGCCCCTCCTATTGCTCCTATTAATGACCAACCTGAAAGTTTCGCGATATCCAGTACATCTACATTGGCTTTAGTTTGAAAAGGTTCGGCAAAGAAATTGGAAAAGTTTTGACGAAAGGCATCAGAATTATAGCCTATATATAAACCCAAAACGATCAACCCGAGCAGAGAAACAATCTTGGCAACTGTAAATACCCCCTGAATTATTTTGGCGTTCTTAACTCCAAATAAATTCACAACGGTTAACAAGGCAATCAATGCCACTCCTAAAAACTGTTGGCTCGAAAAAGCTAAAGGCCCTAATTGAAACAAGGGATCAGTATTGATCAATTGGGGCAATAATACACCTGTGTACTTTGCAAAAGCAATGGCAACGGCAGCAATGGTTCCTGTTTGAATGACCATAAAAGTTGTCCATCCATATAAAAAGCCTACAAATTTATTATATGCCTCGCGAAGGTAAACATATTGTCCGCCGGCCTTTGGCATCATACCAGCCAGTTCTCCATAACTAAGCGCAGCCATTAAGGTAATTGCGCCGGTTAACAACCACACAAAAAGGATCCAGAAGGGAGAACCCAATAAGCGGGCAATATCACTGGTTACAATAAAAATACCTGAACCGATCATCGATCCAACAACGATCATCGTTGAATCAAAAAGTCCGAGTTCACGTTTCATTTCCGAATGTTCGGTACTCAAAGTTTCATGATTTTGATGAGTAAAAGTTTGCTCCATACAAGGTCTTTTGATTTAAAGTTTGAAAAACAAGGTAGGATTTTAGTTTGAAAACAAAACCATTGTATCGGTTTCCATTGTTCAAAATATAATCCTGAATTGTTTATGTTTTTGCGAATAAATAACTTTTTATTTGAAAAACGCTGGTTTTCATGATTTTTTATTTGACTATTCCATTCAGCAAAAGTATTTTAGGCGACCGAAAAAAAATGTAACCTAATTATTATGACCTTTTTTCAAGAAAATCTAATTTACATGATCCCACTTTTTGGGGTGGTAGCCTTGTTGGTTACTGCTATAAAAGCATCGTGGGTTTCAAAACAAAATGCCGGCGACGCGAATATGGTAGAGTTGGCAGGGTACATAGCTCAAGGCGCTATGGCCTTTTTAAAAGCCGAGTGGAAAGTGCTCAGCTACTATGTTGTTATTGCGGCCATTTTATTAGGTTGGTCTGGAACGTTGCCTAACGTACATTCTCATTGGTTAATTGCGGTAGCTTTTGTTATCGGTGCTGTGTTTTCTGCAACTGCCGGATACATCGGTATGAAGATCGCCACCAAAGCCAATGTACGCACCACACAGGCGGCTCGTACCAGTTTGGCTCAAGCCTTAAAAGTTTCGTTTACCGGTGGTAGCGTTATGGGTTTGGGTGTTGCCGGGTTAGCCGTTTTAGGATTAGGAAGTTTATTCATCATTTTCTATAAAGTTTTTGTTCCGGCTGGTGCTAGTATTATAGGCTTAGAAATGCGTACCACAATTGAGGTGTTGACAGGTTTCTCATTAGGTGCTGAATCTATTGCCCTGTTTGCACGTGTTGGTGGTGGTATTTATACCAAAGCTGCCGACGTAGGTGCTGACCTTGTTGGTAAAGTAGAAGCAGGTATTCCTGAGGATGATGTTCGTAACCCTGCTACCATTGCCGATAACGTGGGTGATAACGTAGGCGACGTGGCTGGTATGGGTGCCGACTTATTCGGTTCATATGTTGCCACCATTTTGGCTACCATGGTATTAGGTCAGGAAATTGATTCAAAAGATAACTTTGGAGGTTTGGCCCCTATCCTGTTGCCTATGCTTATTGCTGGCTTAGGATTGATCTTCTCAATTATAAGTATGGTGTTTGTTCGTATTAAAGACGAAAATGCCAGTGTACAAAACGCTTTAAACCTTGGAAACTGGTCGTCAGTTATATTAACGGCAATAGCTTCATTCTTCGCTGTTAAATACTTATTACCTGAAACCATGTCATTACGTGGTGTTGAGTTTAGCGCCACCAATGTGTACCTCGCCATTATTGTTGGACTTATAGTAGGCGCATTGATGAGTATCATCACCGAATACTATACCGCAATGGGTAAAGGTCCGGTAAATTCTATTGTTCAGCAGTCATCTACTGGTCACGCTACCAATATCATTGGTGGTTTAGCCGTTGGGATGCATTCAACCGTGTTGCCTATTATCGTTCTGGCTGCTGGTATATACGGTTCATATCATTTTGCCGGATTATATGGTGTGGCTATCGCTGCAGCAGGTATGATGGCCACTACTGCTATGCAATTGGCTATCGATGCTTTCGGCCCAATTGCTGATAATGCGGGTGGTATTGCCGAAATGAGCGGTTTACCTAAAGAGGTTCGCGAACGTACGGATAACTTAGATGCGGTTGGAAATACTACCGCTGCAACCGGTAAAGGTTTTGCCATTGCATCGGCAGCTTTAACTTCACTGGCTTTATTTGCAGCCTTTGTGGGTGTTGCCGGAATCAGCAGTATCGATATTTATAAGGCCGATGTTTTAGCCGGTTTATTCATCGGTGGTATGATCCCGTTTGTGTTTTCAGCTTTGGCGATCTCAGCAGTAGGTCGTGCGGCTATGGCAATGGTACAGGAGGTTCGCCGCCAGTTCCGTGAAATTCCGGGAATTATGGAATATAAAGCCAAACCTGAATATGAAAAATGTGTGGCTATCTCTACACAAGCCTCTATCAGAGAAATGATCTTACCGGGTGCAATTGCATTATTGGTTCCTTTATTAATTGGTTTTACATTTGGCCCTGAAGTATTAGGTGGAACGTTGGCCGGTGTTACTGTATCAGGAGTTTTAATGGGAATGTTCCAGTCGAACGCTGGTGGTGCATGGGATAACGCTAAAAAATCTTTCGAAAAAGGCGTTAATATCAATGGTGAAACTTTTTATAAAGGTTCGGAGCCACATAAAGCTTCGGTTACAGGTGATACTGTTGGAGATCCATTTAAAGACACATCAGGTCCTTCAATGAACATCCTGATCAAATTAATGTCGATTGTTTCACTGGTTATCGCACCGCACATCGCTATTAAGTCTGATAATCATACCAGTTTGCTAATGAACGAAAAAGGTAAATGCTGCATCGAACAAAAACATGCAAGCAGTTGCACCAGTTCGGAAGGTTCTAGCAGAGCTGCTGCTATGAAATCATGCTGCGAAAAGAAATAAGTAATTTATAAATATTGAAAAAAAGGCAGGCTTTACAGTCTGCCTTTTTTATTTTCAGGCGTTTTATTAATTATGTTTTTTGCGATGATAAACGAATAAAATTGGCCTCCAAATTATTTAAAGATATATTTTATTAGTGATGTTATTTTAGATAAAATTTAATTAGGTTTGAGAAATTAACCATTCAATAGTTATATACAAAAACCTTTTACCCGGAAATTATTAATCATGAATTTCAGAAAACCTTTAGATTCACTTATTAAAGAAGCGGAAGCGATTGGGGAACATTCGCTAAAGAGAACCTTAACAAGTTATCACCTTGTTGCCTTGGGAATTGGAGCCATCATCGGAGCCGGTTTATTTTCAATTACCGGAGGCGCTGCAGCAAACAATGCAGGTCCAGCTATTACAATATCATTCATTATTGCTGCCGTAGGTTGTGCTTTTGCCGGTTTATGTTATGCCGAATTCGCCTCAATGATTCCTGTTGCCGGTAGTGCTTATACCTATTCATATGCCACTTTAGGTGAATTTATTGCCTGGGTTATTGGTTGGGACTTAGTTTTAGAATACGCCGTTGGAGCTGCCACTGTTTCCATTAGCTGGAGCAGGTACCTGGTAAAGTTCCTCGATTACTATAATATTCATTTACCCGCCCAAATGACCATGTCGCCATTTGACAGTGCTACATTGGCTGACGGTTCAGTAATTTCAGGTGTAATTAACCTCCCTGCAGTATTTATCATCGTTGTTATGTCGCTGGTGTTGATCAAAGGAACCAAAGAATCAGCCTATATAAATGCCATTATTGTTACCTTAAAAGTTGCGGTGGTATTAGTTTTTATAGCTTTGGGATGGGCATATATCAAAACTGAAAACTATGTTCCTTATGTTCCTCAAAATACCGGAACTTTTGGTGCGTTTGGTTTTAGCGGTATTGTTCGTGCAGCGGCGATTGTATTCTTCGCATATATTGGTTTTGATGCAGTTTCAACGGCTGCACAGGAAGCTAAGAATCCGAAGAAAGATATGCCTATTGGTATTCTTGTTTCATTATTGATCTGTACGCTTTTATATATCCTATTTGCTCATGTAATGACCGGTGTAACCAATTACACCTCATTTAAAGGCCAGGATGGCATTGCTCCGGTAGCTGTTGCTATTGATCACATGGGCTCAGTCGGTCCTGATGGAACAATGATTCCTGCTTTCCCATGGTTAAATAAAGCAATTATCATAGCTATTCTTGCTGGTTACGCATCCGTAATTCTGGTAATGTTAATGGGGCAATCGCGTGTTTTCTTCTCAATGAGTAAAGACGGCTTATTGCCAAAAGTATTCTCTGAGGTTAACCCTAAGTTCCGTACACCAGCAAAAAGCAACTTATTGTTCATGTTGTTTGTTAGCTTATTTGCAGCTTTTGTTCCTGCCCGTGTGGTAGGTGAAATGACCAGTATCGGAACTTTGTTTGCATTTATCCTGGTTTGTATTGGTATTATCGTAATGCGTGTGAAAATGCCGGATGCACCAAGAGCATTTAAAACGCCACTAGTTCCATTAGTGCCGATTTTAGGTGTGGCCACATGTTTATTTATGATGGTGTTTCTTCCGCTTGATACCTGGATCCGATTAATCGTTTGGATGGTTATCGGCGTTACCCTTTATCTGGCATATGGAATGAAGAATAGCCTGTTATCTGACAACAAAAAGGAAACACTATTTAACAGCAATAAATCAGTATCGTTAATTGGAGCTGCCCTAAGTGTACTTTTAATAATCGTAGCTGTTGCCCACCACTTTACGGCCGAATATGATGATACCATAATTTATATGTTCTCATTGATCTTTGCAGCAGTTAACATTTTGTTTTATTTATACAGAGCATACGTTTTTGTTCCGAAACCTAAAGAAATAAAAGTGCATTCATAGTACTTTACCAAAATACAGCAAAAAGGCCTCTATGTTTACAGAGGCCTTTTTTATTTAGGTTGCACCTTGAATTGAACAGAGGGCAATACCTCCATAATAATTTTTCTATCTTTGGCACCTGTATGAATTTATCAATCAACGAAATTATTTCGGTAACAATGATCCTATTTGCGATCATTGATATTTTAGGTTCCATTCCTATCGTTCTCGAACTACGAAATCGGGTTGGTCACATTCAATCAGAAAAAGCCACTATCGTGGCCATGGCCTTAATGATCCTGTTCCTTTTTGTTGGAGAAAAGCTATTAAATGTTATTGGGGTTGATGTAAAATCGTTTGCCATTGCCGGTTCATTGGTTATCTTTTTCATTGCCATGGAAATGGTTTTAGGCATTCATTTCTTTCGTGACCAAATGCCGGAAACAGCATCCATCGTCCCCCTGGCCTTTCCCTTGATCGCAGGAGCTGGAACTATGACCACCCTTCTATCGCTTAAAGCCGAATATCAAACCATAAACATTATTTTGGGCATTATAATCAATTTACTTTTTGTTTATTTTGTATTGAAAAATGTGAGTGTGCTCGAACGCATTTTAGGTAAAAACGGAGTTGAGATACTGCGCAAGGCATTTGGGGTGATTCTTTTGGCCATTGCCATTAAACTTTTCAGAAACAACACCGGATTATAAGAATAAGTCAACTAATAGCTAACAACTAATTAAAAAACAGGTTTAATCCCGATGATTCCATTACTCGAGCGGTCATCAACCTAAACCACGAACAAATAAAGAAATGGGAAGAGCATTTGAAGCGAGAAAGCAAAGTAAAATGAAACGCTGGGGTAAAATGGCCAAGCTGTTTACCCGTATCGGAAAAGATATTGTAATTGCTGTAAAGGCTGGCGGCCCCAACCCTGAGTCGAACGCGCGTTTGCGTGTGATCATGCAGAATGCTAAGGGCGCTAACATGCCTAAAGATCGTATTGAAGCCGCAATTAAGCGAGCCACTGACAAGGACACTTCGAGCTACGAGGAGATCGTTTACGAAGGTTACGGCCCACATAAGGTGGCTATTTTGGTTGAAACATCAACCGATAATATTAACCGTACCGTTGGTAACGTACGCAGTTACATTACCCGCTCTGGTGGTTCATTAGGAACTTCTGGCTTATTAAACTTTATTTTTGAGCGCAAAGCTGTTTTCCGTATCGCTGCAGATGGTCTTGATGTTGAAGAACTGGAGCTTGACCTGATCGATTTTGGTGCTGAAGAAGTGTTTCAGGATGAAAACGAAATTACCATTACTACTGAGTTTGAAGATTTCGGTAAGATGCAGAAAGCCCTTGAAGATAAAGGTCTGAACATTATCAGTTCTGAATTTGAACGTTTCTGTACCACTTTTAAGGAGGTTAATGCTGAGCAAGAGGCTGAGGTACAAAAGTTGATTGACAAATTAGAAGAAGATGATGACGTGAATGCCGTGTATCACAACATGGCTACACGCGAAGAAGAATAATTTTTAAAAATCTCAACATATTTTAAAGATCCCATCCAGCCGATGGGATTTTTTTATGTTCAAATACTGCCATGTTTAGTATTTTTAGAAAATAAATTTATTCCTTCCACTATGGCTTCAATCAACACCAACATCCATTTTCACGGAGCTACTCCTATTCTTAGGGTCCAAAAACTGGCAAACAGCCTTCACTACTACAAAAAATCATTAGGTTTTAAACTCGATTGGGGTGGCAAAGAACTTATTGCTGCTGTTTCAAGAGGTTCCTGTAGTTTGATACTTGTGGAAGGAGACCAAGGCAATCCGGGAAGCTGGGTATGGATTGGCATTAACGACGTGGTTAAGTTACACAGCGAGTTTATTACCAATGGAGCTAAAATACGGCATGCACCTACTAACTATTGGTGGGCCTATGAAATGCAGGTGGAAGATTTGGATGGAAATGTACTTCGGTTTGGCTCAGAGCCGCAGAAAGATATGCCTATTGGCCAATGGCTCGATATGAATGGAGTAGAATGGCAGTTTTAAATTAGCCTTATTAACAGTTTATTGGCTGATTTTGATCCTTAATAAACTTTTAAACCATGATAAGGAAAATGAACCATGTCTGTATCTACGTGTTAGATCAGGAAAGCGCCTACGACTTTTATGTAAATAAGTTAGGCTTTAAAGTTCACACTTATGCAGAAATGGGACCAGGTATGTATTGGTTAACCGTTTGCCCACCTGAGCAACCTGATTTGGAGCTTACCATATTGCCTGTTCAGGAAGGAATGATGATGGACAAGGAAACTGCCGAACAATTAAAAAGCCTCATAAAAAAAGGAATTTTTGGTTTTGGCATTTTCGAATGCAATGATTTGCCTGCTACTTATCAAGAATTAAAATCCAAAGGTGTTGTCTTTAAAAAAGCACCTAAAAAAGAGTTTTATGGCTATGAAGCTATTTTCTTAGATGATTCAGGAAACTGGTTCTCATTGGCAGAAAAAGCAAAAGACAAATCAATCAATTTATAATAATTAAAAGCTTTTAGAAGAGCATTGAATGCCTAAATACGTTATTTGATTTTTTGTTTGAAGCGAAAAATCAAATCCCCTATTTTAGCACAGTATGAAAAAAAGCATTGTAATTATCGTTCTCGCGTTTATCTTCTCTCTTCCGTCATTTTCACAGAGCCAATCAAAAGCCGATAGCCTTTACCAGGTGGCCCTTAACTTTTATGATAAGCAAGATTCGAAGAACGCCATTGTTAATTTCGAAGAGGTTTTAAAACTGAATCCTAAACATATTGATGCGCTATATAACCTGGCTGCGATACAATATCAATTAGGCAACAAGGCCAAAGCCATTGAATTGTTCCAACGTTCGGCGGCACTTGGTGATGCTCAATCGAAAGAGATTTTAAAACAAAAATTGAATGTACGATTGAACTATGCCGACACCATGGATATTGCCGATGTTGATAAACTTCCGCAGTTAATTGTCGATGGCCAGTCTGAAGATCTTCTGTTTAATAAAAGCATTAACACCAAGCTTTTAAAAGCTATTGCCCAACAAATAGTAGCTTCAAAAGAAATACAAAACCGCGTTTTTGATATCGAGGCTGCCAATAAAAACATTACAAGTGGCGAAATAAAACAGGTTAAATTGATGGTGGGATTGTTATTTGGCAAAGACGGATCGATCACCGTAATTCCATCCGAGAATGATTTTGCCGACCGAAAGCTAATGCTGGATATGATGAAGGCTTCTTCAAAATTAGGAAAAGTTACTCCTGCCCAATACGATGAAAAGTCCGTTTGCGCCCGCTATTATTCTATACCGCTGATATTTTATAAAGAGGATCAGCAATAATACATGGGCATGGAGTTAGCAATTCTCAGAAAATACTTCAAATGGGCTTTATTTAATTTTTTCATACTTTCCCTTGCAGGGCTCTTTCTGCGCTTTCTCTTGATCCATCCTGTAAATGAAATAAACTATCAATATTTTTTACATGCCCATAGCCATTTTGCATTTAGTGGCTGGGGCTTTATGGCCTTGTCTATTTTGCTGAGCCACAGCTTTATTCCAAAGAAAATTATTGAAGGTCGGTCATTCAGAAAATTACTGTGGCTGAGCCTCATTCCAGCCTATGGCATGCTGCTTTCGTTTCCATTTAAAGGATACTTTTCAATTTCAATCGCATTCTCCACTTTATTCATCATTGTTAATATATGGTTTGTGTTGTTATTTTTTAAAGCTACAAAACAACAACCCAGAACACTCTCACTGCAAACAGCCCGTTTAGCGTTGATTTTTTTAGGTCTTTCCTCACTTGGCCCATTTGCTCTCGGTCCTGTAATGGCCAGTGGCCAGGGAGGGTCTCCGTTATATTTTAATGTCATTTATTACTACCTGCATTTTCAATATAATGGATGGATGAGCCTGGGCATTATCTCATTGTTATTAAAATGGATTGAGCAACAGGACAAATCAAGTTCAAAGAAAAATGATCAACTGTGTTATTTTTTATTGCTGATATCAATTGTGTTGACTTATGCATTGTCTCTTCTGTGGAACAAGCCGGCTAACGCCTATTATATAATTGGCGGCGGAGCTGCGGTGTTGCAATGCGCAGCCTTCTTTTTACTTTTCAAAAAGCTACCCATTGACCAGCTCCGATCATTACCCACCCTTCAACGAACAATACTATTAATAGCTTTATTGGCATTTGCAGTAAAAGCAGGCATGCAACTGTTTTCGGCCTTTCCATTTTTTGCCGACCTGGCCTACAAGATTCGTTACCTCATTATCGGGTATTTGCACCTGGTGTTTTTAGGAGGCTTTAGCTTTTTTGTTCTATTCTATAGCATACACTTTGGGTTAATACCTCATACGAGGTTGCTTAAATACGGTATTTATTTATTTTTTGCCGGCTTTTTCCTAAGTGAATTTCTATTATTCACCGAAAGTCTTTTCTCCATTTTCAACCTGCATATTCCTCATTTTCAAACAGTTTTATTTATCGTTTCTCTTGCCCTTCCCCCCTCTTGTTTAGCACTTTGGTTGACCGCAGAAAAAAAGTAAAAAAATAAAAGACCTTTTTATCTTTTTTTCATTTATGTTCTTATATTTGACTTACTAAAAGAACATAAAACATATGGACACTATTGAAGTATTGGACGTTACAGCTATTGAACCTCGGTTAAAACATCCAACAATTTTTGAAGTATTTGATAAACTTACTGCAGGAGAAAGCTTCATCATACATAATGATCACGACCCCAAACCATTATACTACCAGTTATTAGCCGAACGAGGCGCTATTTTTGGCTGGCAGTATTTAATGGAAGGTCCTAAATGGTGGAGAGTACAAATAAGCAAAAACGTTATTAATCCAAACGATGACACTATCGGTGAATTGGTGGCTAAAGATTTCAGAAAAGCAGAAGTTTTCAAAAAGTTCGGTATTGACTTTTGCTGCGGTGGTAAAAAATCGGTAAAACAAGTTTGTACTGATAAAGGCATTGATTACAATGAACTTGAAACGGCTCTTAAAAACATTGAAAAAACAGAAACGCAATCAGAGAATTTCGATAAATGGTCGCTTGACTTTTTAGCTGAATACATTATCAACAAGCACCATACTTACGTAAAAGAATCTTCTCCTTTACTTCTCGAATTTGCCGAAAAAGTGGCACGTGTACACGGAGCTCATCACCCTGAAAATATTGAAATCTTTGAAAAAGTTCAGGCGTTGACCTGCGAAATGGGAACGCACATGCTTAAAGAAGAACGCGTTCTGTTCCCTTACATTCAAGGATTGGCCAAGTTGCAAAAAGAAGGCAAAGCGGCCAGTCCCCCTACTTTTGGTACAGTTCAAAACCCGGTGAACATGATGGAAATGGAGCATGATTCAGCAGGTGATTTGATGAAGGCAATCCGCGAATTGTCTAACAACTACACACCTCCGGCTGAAGCCTGCAATACTTACCGTGTTTTATATGCCAAGCTAGAGGAATTTGAAAATGATCTGCACCGCCATATTCATTTAGAGAACAACCTTCTATTTCCAAAAGCGATTGAGTTGGAAAAAGAACTTACAGCATAAAACACAAAAGAGCATGCTTTAATGCGTGCTCAATAAAAAAATCAGGTTATGATACCAGAAGCAAAAAACCGGATAGTACTTGATGTGCGGCCCACGCTTGCTCAAAAGCTGGACCCCTTTAAAGAGATCATGGAAACCGTAGGTAAGCTCGGACCAGAAGAAAGTCTACAGCTAATTACACCATTTGAGCCTGTGCCACTTTATTCAGTGATGCAATCAAAAGGGTACATATGCCGGACAGAAAGGATCAGCAGTAACGAGGTACATTCTTATTTCGAACCTGCTCAGGACATAAAATTGCCTAATCAGCTTGAAACTGCAACAGAGGAGAAACTTTACGATGATGAGACCTTTACAGCGGTGTTGAAAGAGTTTAAGGGACAGTTGCAGGAAATAGATGTAAGGGATCTGGAAATGCCTCAACCCATGTTAACCATCTTGGCGGCACTTGAACAGTTACCTGAAGACCATGCCTTGCTGGTTCATCATAAAAAAGTCCCATTGTTTTTATTACCCGAATTAAATGCCAGGGATTTTGAATACCTGATATATAATAAAGAAAAAATAGATCTGTTAATCTTTAAAAAATAAAGATATGACCCACATTATTTCAAATAAAACAGTTTCAGCACGAATGATTAGTGCTCACTTCGTTGCCGGGGGACTAGCTTATTTGATTGTATGTGTGTTATTGATATCGTCCGGCGACGCATTCGCCGGACATTTTTTCCATCCTCAGCTGCTTGCCATGGTTCATCTGGCAGCCTTAGGATGGATCACGATGATCATCATTGGATCGATCTATCAAATTGTACCGGTTATTCTTAATGTCGATCTATTTAGTACAAAACTGGCAGTATATACTTTTATCAGCCTGATCATTGGTATCGCCGGCCTTTCTTGTACATTCTTGCATTTTATTACCGGAATTATAATGCAGGTATCAGCAGTAGTACTGCTTACAAGTTTAGTTTCCTTTTGCGTAAACATTTGGTTTACCGCATCAAAAAACAAAAAAGAAAACATTCAATCCGACTTTATTCTTACCTCTCTCCTTTGGTTATTAGTAACCGTTATACTGGGTACTTTACTAGTATTCAACCTTAGCTACGCTTTTCTACCTGAAGAACACCTTCATTATTTGAAGCTCCATGCCCATATAGGCTTTGGTGGCTGGTTTATTTTACTGGTGATGGGTGTACTTTCGAAACTAGCCCCTATGTTTTTGCTAAGCAAGCCAACAACTGAAAAGCCTTTAAAAATCAGCTGGTATTTAGTGAACCTTGCTATCAGCCTTTTTTTAATTGACATGTTATTCAATAAAGGTTCATTAGGAATAGTTTGCTGGGTAATTTTTGCATTCGGAATTGGCGCTTATGCAATTTTTATCATTTCGGTATGGAAAAACAGGCTTAGAAGAAAAGTAGACCTGATTCTGCATGTTACCTACAAAATACTGCCGGTAATATTTGTAGCCCTTGCCATTGGATTGATCCTATTGATTTGTCAACCTGATCAAACTTTTTTAAACCTGTGCAAAGTTTATGGAACCTTGGTATTGGGAGGTTTTCTTACAGGGCTAATCTTAGCGCAAACTTTTAAAATATTGCCTTACCTGGTATGGCTCGAAAAATATGAGAAAAAAGCCGTGTTGGAGAAAGTACCTCAACCGCATGATCTCTATCATGCCACCTGGTTAAAGCTTCAGTTTGCTTTTTTCATTCCAGGCCTTGTTATGCTGATTATGGGAATTATTATTAAAACTGAGATGCTGATCATTGTTGGGTCAGCGGCCATGCTAATCAGTGCTGTTTTTTATAATCTTAATATTTTCAGGTTAATCTGTGTTAAACCTAACTAAGAGAAATTATGAAAATCGATCTATTAAACGAGAAACCCTTTTTTATTGCAGAACTATACGAGGTTTTGCGTGATGTTATCGATCCGGAGCTAGGAATCAATGTAGTAGATCTTGGACTGATCTATAACATTGAAGCAGGGGAAGATAGTAAAGAAATTAATGTAACGATGACGCTCTCAACCCCTGGATGCCCAATGGGCCAGTTTATTACCAACAGCATTTGGGAAAAGATAAAATCTATACACGCCGATTGGCAAGTGGATGTTAACGTGGTTTGGGAGCCTGAATGGAGTGTAGATAAAATAAGCGAGCACGGACGACATCAACTTGGACTAGAATAATATGCTATCAAAAACCTGTGAATATGCAATAAGGGCTCTGGTTTACATTGTTTTTAAGAGTCAGAAAGGCAATAAGCTGAGTATAAAAGATATTGCCTATGAAATTGACTCTCCTGAACATTTTACGGCAAAAATACTGCAAACACTTTCGCGCCAGGGAATTGTTTCTTCAACCAAAGGGCCGAACGGTGGTTTTTATATTGAAAAAGACAGCTCTCCCATTCCAATTATCAATGTAATAAAAGCTATAGATGGACCAAAACCATTAGACACCTGTGTGCTGGGTTTAAAAGCCTGTAATGATTTGGAACCTTGCCCAATGCATAAAGATTATAAGGGAATTAAACAGAATCTGTTAGCTCTTTTCTCTACAAAAACTATTCAAGATCTGGCGGAAGACGTTGCTGAAGGAAAACTGTTAAAAAGCCTTTACGAAAAATAATATCACTTAATTTAAATACATATCATGAATACCAAAAACAAAACAGTTCACAAGAGTAAAAGGAGATTACTTCCTTATTTAGCACTTACAATCGTTTCATTATTCCTTGCCTCATGCGGAGGTTCACAAAACAATACATCAACCGATTCTTCTGCTGCTGAAAGCACTGAAGCTACGGCCACCGAAAGCAGTGCTGCTGCAGCTGTAGACACAAAAGCCCACAGCGACAGTAAAGGTGTTGGTAAATTTACCGATGTTAAAGTTGAAGCATTAAATGCTGATATGGCTAAAAATGGAGAAACCGTTTTCACCGCAAAATGTTCGGCATGCCATAAAACAACTGATCAAAAAGTAGTTGGTCCTGGCTTAAAAGGTGTAACTGAACGTCGTACACCTGAATGGATCATGAATATGATCACCAACCCTACTGAAATGACTAAAAGTGACCCGGTTGCTAAAGCCCTTTTAGAAGAACACCTTACTCAAATGACTTTCCAGAATGTTACGGATGATGAAACTCGCCAGATTTTGGAATTTTTACGTCAAAACGACGGAGCCAAATAATTTTAACAACTAACAGATATAAAGGTCTTTTTATTACCTAATAATAAACAACATGAAACCGTTTATCAAACATTCAAAATTAATGTTAGCTGTAGCTGTGGCCGCAGCGGCATTTACCGGTTGTAAACCTAAAAAAGCGGAAACTGTGATATCAGGCGATGCTGCCCAAAAGGTATACGTTGCACCTGGTAAATTAGACGAAGTTTATTTGTTCGCTTCTGGAGGCTTTAGCGGACAGGTTGCTGCTTACGGTATACCTTCAGGTCGTCTGCTTAAAGTGATTCCGGTATTTTCTCAAAACCCAGAAAACGGATGGGGATATACAGAAGAAACTAAAGCTATGTTAAATACTTCGCATGGTTTTATTCCATGGGATGATGCTCACCACCCTCAGCTTTCTAAAACCGATGGCATGGACGATGGCCGTTGGTTATTTATCAATGGTAACAATACCCCACGTATTGCCCGTATCAATCTGGCTACTTTTAAAACTGAAGAGATCCTTGAAGTTCCAAACTCAGGCGGTAACCACTCTTCTCCTTATTGTACCGAAAATACCGAGTATGTAGTTGCGGGTACTCGTTTCAGCGTGCCTATTGGAAACAATACTGATGTGCCGATTACATCTTATAAAGAAAACTTCCGCGGAGCTCTTTCGTTCATCAATGTTGACCAAAAAGAAGGCAACATGAACATTGCATTCCAACTTTTGGTACCAGGTGTTGACTATGATTTGGCGCGTAGCGGTAAGGGAGCTTCACATGGCTGGATGTTCTTCTCATGCTACAACTCAGAACAAGCTCACACTTTACTTGAAGTAAATGCCAGCCAACGCGATAAAGACTTTATCATGGCGGTAAACTGGAAAAAAGCTGAAGAATACGTAAAACAAGGTAAAGGCAAAAAAATGCCAGCCACTTATTATCATAACAAATACGACGAAAAAACACATTCAGCTAAATCAACAGTAGAGAAAGAAGTATTAACGCTTGATACTCGTGAATTAAAAGACATCGTTTATTTCATTCCTTGTCCTAAATCTCCACACGGTGCCGATGTTAGCCCTGATGGCGAAAACATTGTAGCCAGCGGTAAATTAGCAGCGGTAATTCCTGTATTCTCATTTAAAAAGTTAACTGATGCTATTGCTAAGAAAACTTTTGATGGTGAGTTTGATAACGTTTCAGTTGTTAAATACGAAGCTGCTTTAGCCGGTGAAGTTCAAAAGCCAGGTTTAGGTCCTCTTCACACCGAATTTGATGATAAAGGTTATGCTTATACTTCAATGTTCGTTTCATCAGAAATTGTAAAATGGAAAGTTGATACTCGCGAAGTTGTGGATCGTGTTCCTACTTATTATTCAATTGGTCACTTATGTGTAGTTGGTGGTGATAACAAAAAACCTTACGGTAAATACGTGATCGCCTTAAATAAAATCACCAAAGACCGCTACTTACCTACCGGTCCGGAGTTAACCCAATCGGCTCAATTGTTCGATATTTCGGGCGAGAAAATGAACTTATTGCTTGACTTCCCAACTATTGGCGAACCTCACTATGCACAAGCTTGTCCTGCAGATGTGATCATGAAAAATCAGAAAAAAATATTTGAACTGAGTAAAAATGAGCACCCTTACGCTGCAAAAAACGAGCAAGAAACTAAAGTGGTTCGTAACGGAAAACGCGTAGATGTTTGGATGACTGCAATTCGTTCTCACCTTGCACCTGATAATATTGAAGGTATTAAACAAGGCGATGAAGTGTATTTCCACGTTACCAACTTAGAGCAAGATTGGGATGTGCCTCACGGTTTTGCTATCAAAGGTGCTGAGAATACTGAGTTATTAATTATGCCAGGTGAAACTCAAACTATAAAATGGACCCCTAAATCAACAGGAGTGTTCCCATTCTATTGTACCGACTTCTGCTCGGCTCTTCACCAGGAAATGCAAGGCTATGCAAGGGTTTCACCTGCAAACTCAACCGTAGCTTTGAAATATGGCGTGGGTGATACTGCTCCAAAAGACCAAGTGGCTCAGAAATAGGCACTAATCTATTTCAGCCTGTAACAACCGTAGCCGTGTTTTTAGCTTCGGTTACGGTTGTTTAACTCCTAAAAAGGAGTTCGATTCATCCCTTGGAGAATCAAACCTTAAAATTACAGTTACATGAAAAAGTCTTCACGAATATTGGTGCTGGTGTGTGCATTATTGATGCTCGGTGCCTATATTTTCCCAATCTGGACCATTTCATTGGAAGCCCCACAATACCCCGAAGGCTTGCAAATGAATATATTGATCAATAATATAACCGGTGATGTGGATAAGGTTAATGGGTTGAACCATTACATTGGAATGAAACATATCCATGCTGAAGAGTTTGTAGAACTTAAAGCATTGCCCTACCTCATAGCATTTTTTATAGGTTTCGGCTTGTTAACGTATTGGAAAAACAGTAAAAAAATGCTGTATACATGGGCCGTTATGCTGATAGCCTTTGGTATTGCTGGCGCCATTGATTTTTACCTTTGGGAATACGATTATGGCCACAATCTCGATCCTATGGCTGCTATAAAGGTCCCTGGTATGTCGTATCAGCCTCCATTGTTAGGGTACAAGCAATTGTTGAACTTTTTGGCAGGTTCATTTCCGGCAATTGGCGGTTGGATGGTGATAACACCTATTCTTACTGCATTTGCAATTTGCATTGTTGAATTACGTTCGATAAAGAAAGTTAATCATGAGAAATTATCTTCTCCTTCTGCTGCTGTTAACCGCGGCTTGTAATAAGAAAGAACCACAACCAATCAGTTATGGCACTGATGCCTGTGATATGTGCAAAATGAACATCATGGACGATAAATTTGGGGCCGAGATCATTAATAAAAACGGCAAAGTATTCAAATTTGATTCGGCTGAATGTATGGTTGATTATGTGCTTACCGGAACAGAAAACCTTGAACAGTTTTATGTTACCAATCATTCGCAACCAAACGAATTAATTGACGCTCAGAAAGCAGTTTTCCTGCATGGAGAAAACATTAATAGCCCAATGGGAGGTCATTTGGCTGCCCTTAGTACAAAAAAGGAGGCCGAAAAAATGCAACAACAATCAGGTGGTGAATTGTTAACCTGGGAACAAGTGAAAAAGCTTCGTACTCACTAAACATTATTCATCTACCCTATTCATAAAAATTTTCATTTTGTTTATTAAAGCATTGGCAGTTTCAGCAACTTCCAATGCTTTTTTGTTCTAATTCATAGCCATAACATCTCCCTAAATGATTGATTTAATAATTTTAAAATAAAAGATAAAAAGGTCTTTTATTTACCCAATTGATTGTATATTTGTTTTATAATCCTTCAAGATGGTACGAAGAATAGTATTCCTTTTCATACTGCTTATTTCCCAATGTTGCATTGCATTGGCACAGCAAAAGCTGATAGTGGGTCTCAAAGAAAAATACACCACCATTGAAAAAGCACTTGCTGCCAGTAAAAATGGTGATGAGATCATTGTAAAAAAAGGGATTTACCCTTCCTTAAATACTGTCATTAATAAAAGTATAACTCTTACTGGACAAGGGCAACCTGTTTTGGATGGTAAAGGAAAAGACGAAGTATTGACCATTTTAGCGAATGGGGTAACAGTTAACGGTTTTATTATCAAAAACACCAATAACGGTTCTTCAAAAGATTATGCAGGCATTCGTGTTTTTAAGGCCAATAATGTTAAGATCATCAATAACACCTTACAAAATACATTTTTCGGTATTTATTTGTCTGATGCAGATGATGTATTGGTCAGCAACAACAACCTTACTGGTACCGGCCACCCTACTCAATCAGGCAACGGCATTCACTTATGGCAGTGTAATCGCATCAAAATAGAAAACAATACAATTCGCAGGCATCGCGATGGCATTTATTTCGAGTTTGCCAAACAAAGCTTGATTCAAAACAACCTGAGCGAGCAAAACAACCGTTATGGCTTGCATTTTATGTTTTCTGACGACGACAAGTACATTGGTAACACCTTTAGAAATAATGGCTCAGGTGTGGCTGTAATGTATACCAAGCGAATTACCATGCTTAAAAATGTATTTGAAAAGAATACAGGCAGTTCGTCATATGGCCTTTTGCTGAAAGACATCAGTGATAGTCGTATTGAATACAATAAATTCAGCTTAAATACTACCGGAATATATTTTGAAGGCTGCAGCCGCATTAATGTTACCAATAACGACTTTTTTCAAAACGGTTGGGCCATACGGTTACTCGCCAATTGTGAAAGCGATCATTTCGAAAACAATAATTTCAAAGGAAACACTTTCGATCTATCTACCAACGGAACTCATTTTCAAAATAAATTCATTAATAATTATTGGGATAAATACGAAGGTTATGATATGGACCGCAATAAGATAGGAGATGTCCCCTATCGTCCGGTAAGCTTATATTCTCAGGTGCTTGAGAAAATGCCTTACGCTGTTATGCTGATGCGCAGCCTGATGGTAAACTTGCTCGACAAGGCTGAAAAAGCCATCCCTTCAATAACTCCGGAAATTATTAAAGACGAACAACCACGCATGCAATCTATAGCAAGATGATAGAGATCAATCAACTACGTAAATCATTTGGCAAGCTGGATGTGCTGAAAGGCATATCAACAACTTTTGAGCCCGGACAAGTTATTTCAATATTAGGGCCGAATGCTTCAGGAAAAACTACGCTCATAAAATCGATATTAGGTATGGTCATTCCTGATTCAGGCACTATTTTGTTTGAAGGAAAAGACACCAACATCGACCCATATTACAAAAAAAAGATTGGATATATGCCTCAGATAGGCCGTTATCCCGACAATATGAAAATAGGCCAGTTGTTTGAGATGATGAAAGATATCAGGAAAGAAAAGGCCCTTGACGAAGATCTGCTGCAGCAATTTGATTTACCTTCTATGTTTAATAAGCCAATGCGAACCCTTTCAGGCGGAACAAGGCAAAAAGTGAGTGCGGCTTTAGCCTGCTTGTTCGATCCACCGGTACTGATACTGGATGAACCCACTGCAGGTCTCGACCCAGTAGCTGCTGAAATATTGAAAGCAAAAATTCACAAGGAAAAAGAAAAAGGTAAACTGATACTATTAACCTCGCACATTATGAGCGAAGTTGACGAACTCGCCGACCAAATTCTGTACATGATGGAAGGCCAGATTAAGTTTAATTATACCATTGCCGACTTGAAAGATATAACCGGCGAAAACAAACTTGGAAAAGCTATTATGCAATACCTTAAAGCTGAAACTTATGTTGAAAGTAACTAAATACGTTTTGCACGATATTGTGCGCAATAAAATTCTTATTGCCTACACTGTGTTTTTGTTTGTGCTCTCCTGCTGCATGTTTTACCTTGATGAAAATCCTGATAAAGCCGTAAGCAGCTTGTTAACCATTATAAACATTATTGTACCGCTGGTTTCGATGATTTTCACTACCAGCTATTTTTACAATTCGTACGAATTTATTGAACTGCTGGTGGCCCAACCATTAAAACGGACCAATATTTTGTTGGGGGAATATTTAGGAATTGCTGGCTCACTTACAGTGGCTTTGATAATTGGTTTGGGCATTCCTATTTGTATGTATGCGCTAAACCCGTTGGCCTTGACTTTATTCTATACAGGTATACTACTATCACTTATTTTTACATCGCTGGCATTTTTATGCTCGGTTGCCACGCGAGATAAAGCCAAAGGCATGGGATTGTCGCTACTGATTTGGTTCTTCTTCTCTGTAATTTATGATGGATTGATTCTGGGCATATTGTACAGTTTCAGCGATTACCCCTTAGAAAAAACGGTATTGGTACTTACTGCATTTAACCCCATTGATTTGGGGCGAATAATTGTGATGCTCCAAATGGACGTTTCAGCCTTAATGGGCTATACCGGCGCATTATATAAAACGATTTTGGGCACCAACTGGGGCATTTTTATTTCTATAGCCATCCTGCTGGTTTGGTTCATTATTCCCTTATTAGTTTGTGTGAAAATTTTTAAAAAGAAAAATCTATAACCTGTTTTTTGAACCTTCCTAAAACTAAGCGAAATGTTGAGAATGAGGCCTGGTTGAATTTTATTATTCACCAGGCTTTTTTTATTATGCAAATCATTAAAAGTTAAATTATATCACAAAAACAACAGAAAAGCAGTGATTCACGTCTAACTCTGATAATGCTTTTTTTGGTAAATTAGCTAACCCCAAAAGCGATCTTGTATGAAAACATTCGAAAAAAACCAAATGAGAAATCTGTTGGCATCTTTAACAATTATGGCTGTTTTAGTATTAATTGGATGTGGTGGAGGATCTGAAAAGAAAGATTCTTCTGCTTCTGAAAACCAGGCAACAGAAGGCACAACTGAATCGGCAGCTGTAGACACAAAGGTACATAGCGACAGTAAAGGAGTAGGTAAATTTACGGAGGTGAAGATCGACGGATTGGATGCAGATCTTGCCAAAAAAGGAGAAGCTGCATTTACTTCAAAATGTTCGGCCTGTCATAAAACCACCGACCAAAAAATTGTAGGCCCGGGCTTAAAAGGTGTAACAGAACGTCGTACCCCTGAATGGATCATGAACATGATGACCAACCCGGAAGAAATGACCAAAAAAGATCCTATTGCAAAAGCTCTTCTGGAAGAACACCTCACCCAAATGACTTTTCAAAATGTAACTGATGATGAGGCCCGACAAATCCTGGAGTTCTTACGACAAAACGACGGAGTTAAGTAATTTCATCCTTATAAATTAATCGGAAATAAGGATACAGTCTACCTCAAACTTATTTATAGTATTGAGTATCGTCCCTATTAATTATAAGGACAATTTGTGCCATGTCATTTTAAGGTGCTAAAAAAAGCACATTATTCAACAATTTGCTCGAGCTGACTTACCGAATCATCAAGGGTAGGTGCCTGGAACTTTATTAATTCCGAAATGCTAAGGGAACAATTTTCAGGCTCCTGAATTTCTGCTTCTTTATCAGTAGAAACTTTAAATTTCACTAACTCTGCTAAAGTTAATTCAACCGGCTCCTCAAGGCTTACTTCTGGTTGGGCATCAATTTTAAACCTTATAAGTTCATTCAAGGCTTGAGTTTCAGCAGGCACCTCATTCTCCGGAACTTTGAACATACTAGTTGTATTCGAATGGTAAACACTTGCCACGGTTGTGCAATTTTTCTGAATTGTAGTTGACAAGCAAAGATTCACTTCCTCAATACGATTAACAATCGCTGTATCGGAAGGAATACTTAAAGATGCTGAAGATTTTTCATAAGTGACGCGAGGCTTATGAGTACCACCTTGTACGCTTAAAGTAACAACTGCTAATGATAAGCTTAGTATTGCAACCAGTTTCAAATTTGTTTTCATCGTTTTTACAGTTTCCATAGTATTAATATTTAGGTATCTAATGTTTGGTAATGATGCCCAAATTTACAATGAGTAACTGCATTAGGTGCTAAACTTACATAACAAGTAAGTTATATTGAGGTAAATTATATATTACTGAAATTTAAGAAGTTACGACTAACAATTATTGAAATTATATTTTGCAAGGTTGTATTTGTTCAAGGGAAAATTTCATTTTTTTAATCAAAATGAATGCTTAATGAATTTTTTTGATTGATCCCGCCGTTTCATTGGGCATTTTTTCATAAAGTTAATTGCGCAGGAATTATAAAAAACAGCGTTTTAACCGTTATCAAACAAGTAAAGTTTGAAGAATTTGAATTAACCCCTTATTTTTTGATCAGCCTTGCCACAAACATGGTATCAGCGAAATTCTCATAGCCTTTTAAAAGCTGGTAACTTTCAATTTCAAAACCAAGCTCCGAACTGATAAAATTCATCACTTCTTCGTTTTCCTTTTTAAAAGCTGAACAAGTGATATAAATTAGGGGTTTACCAGGCTTAAGCCATTTTACAATGTTAGTAGCTATACGCTTTTGAAGGGAACTGAACCATTCTATTTTTCCATCTTCAAAGTTCGAAACCATTTCAGGTGTTCTTCCCCAAGTACCTGAGCCACTACACGGCGCATCCAAAATAATCCCGTCAAATTCTCTACCCGGCAAAAATGGCTCGAGGTTTTTCGTAAGATCTAATTCTTTGCGGTGATATCCTTTAATTCCGGCTGCTTTAAAACGCTCATCAAGGTTATCCAAAATGCTCTCGCGAATGTCGGAAACAAGAAGTTTAATACCCGGCTCTTGTTCATAAAGCATGAGTGATTTACCTCCTGAGGCCGCACAACAGTCCCACCATTGCTCCCATTGTGCCGGTTTAAAATAAGTACCGGTTGATTGCGAGCTGTAATCCTGAATTTCAAATGGACGGGGAACAATTCCTTCAAAAAGATGATCTAGCTTAGTAGTATTCTTAAAAGCAAAACAGGTAGAAGAAAGCTTTTCAAAAGGTATTTCGAATTCCCTAAGTTTCAACTCAACCCTTTCGGTTTCGCCTTTTCTTACTCGTATAAAAAGCTTTGGCTGATTTAATTGCGACAGAACAAAGGTCTCCTTATCTACCCCATCCGATAATTCATTTGAAAAAGGAAATAATAAGGATGGATTAAATGTTGGATACAAGGTCTTTAAATAAGCGAACTTTTCATCCAATGGAAGTTCTATCTGCTGATTAAAAACAGGTTGCAATTGATCAAGCAAAGGGCTGAATGACGAGCGGCATAAGAACTGGGCCACTAACAAACATTCTTCAACCGGCTGCTTTTGAAGAGATCTACCTAATCTAAAATATGAATAAACAAGGTCGGAAGCCGTTTTACGGTCCTTCGAGCCCATTTGTTTATTTTTCCGAAAGTAATTTGCTAAAAAACGAGAAAGCGGCATCTCGAAATTATAATCTTCGATAATAGATGCCGCTATCCTTAATTGGTTGTCGAACCTCATTTTTGTTCTACAAACTTGGAGTTTTCAACCTTTAAAACTTTAAGGCTCTCATTTAAAAAGCCGTTGTCGGTTTTAACAAATTGAAAGTTGTTATGAATACCGTTATAAAACTTGTTGATGTACTTATCGTAATCGGTTATGTGCGATGATAACAGCTTTGCAAAGAAATAACCGATATCAAAGCCTTTAATAGCATACTCATTAGGATCGGTTGCATAAACCTGCTTATACTTTGTATAGAAGGCCGATGTTCCCGGATCGTTCTTTTCGACATGATAAGAGGAAGTGAAGTAGACATTATACTTCTCTAAATTTTTCAAGCCCAATGAATTGGTTAGCTTTTCAGAACCCGGGTAAGCGAATATGGTAAAATTGTATTCCTTCGAATTTTTATCCAAAAACTTCAATAATGCTTGCCAGAATGCTTTATTGGCTGAGGAAATCAGTAGGATATTATTTTGACCTTTTACCAATTTAGCGGCCATTGGATCGAAAAGATTGGTAGTGGTTCGATATTCATTGATATTTGTTCCAATACTCTGCTCTTCAAAAGCAACTTTAAATGGTTTTACAAAATTATCTTCATCAGAGTCGGAACCTTTTAGGATCATTACTCTATTGGTTTCAAACTTTTTAATAATAAACTCAGCTGCCTTCCGGGCATGTATCTCCAATGGACAAACAGGCACAATAAAAAATGGATTTCCCTTTACAACTACACGTGGTGAAAGCGGAGAAACAAAATACTGTTGATTTTCGACCGCAATTGGATTAAATGAACGGATTTCTGCAGGGTACAATGGACCAATAACCAAATTGCTGTTAATGATCGCCTGTTTACGAGCTATGCTTCTGGCCTCAACAGAATCGTCTTTACTATCAAAAACCTGCAGTTTAATTTTATTACCACTTTGGGTAGCAGAATCCAAGCCTAAACGGAAGCCCTGATAAAAATCAAGTGCAACCGCAGCAGGTTCCATATCCTTTTTAGTGTTCGCGGTGGTTAAATCAACCTCGTTCACATTAAAAGGAAGTACTAAAGAAATTACCGGTATCTTGTTTGAATTACGTGAAAACACAGCAGGTTCTTTAGCACCTTTCTCTACATCTTCTTTAACCGTATTTTCAATTGGTTTGCTTGGGCTCACCGGAGGTGGCACTGCTTTTTTTGAACAAGAAGTAACCGTGATAGCCGCCGTTAAAACAAGCGCACCCAAAAAATTATTCCCACTCAATAGTTGCAGGCGGTTTAGAACTGATGTCATATACAACGCGGTTAATTCCTTTTACGTTATTGATGATTTCGTTAGATATTTTTGCTAGTAACTCATATGGCAAATGGCACCAATCGGCCGTCATACCATCTACTGACTCAACAGCGCGTAAAGCAATTACATTTTCGTATGTACGCTCATCGCCCATTACTCCTACCGATTGCACAGGTAAGAAAATTGATCCTGCCTGCCAAACTTTATCGTACCAGCCCGAACTTCTTAGGTTCTCAATGTAAATCGCATCTGCCTGTTGCAATATATGTACTTTTTCAGGAGTAACATCTCCTAAAATACGAATTGCCAAACCTGGACCAGGGAAAGGATGGCGACCTAATAATTCATCGGCAATACCTAAGGTTTTACCAACACGGCGAACTTCATCTTTAAATAATGATCTTAATGGCTCTACCACTTTAAGTTTCATAAAGTCAGGCAAACCACCTACGTTATGATGTGATTTAATGGTTGCTGAAGGTCCTTTTACCGATACTGACTCAATAACATCAGGATAGATGGTTCCTTGTCCTAACCATTTAACATTTTCAATTTGATGTGCTTCATCATCAAATACTTCGATAAATACACGGCCGATAGCTTTGCGTTTAGCTTCTGGTTCTTTTAATCCGGCAAGTGCATCGTAAAAGCGTTGTTTCGAATTAACACCTTTTACGTTAAGCCCCATGCCTTCGTATTGTTTCAATACATTTTCGAACTCATCTTTACGCAATAGACCGTTATCAACAAAGATGCAATAAAGGTTTTTGCCAATAGCTTTGTGTAATAACACTGCTGCTACGGTAGAATCTACCCCTCCAGAAAGGCCTAATACCACTTTATCGTCACCTAATTTTTCTTTCAAATCGGCGATGGTAGTATCAATGAACGAATTCGGGGTCCAGTTTTGAGACAAGCCACAAACCTGTACCAGGAAGTTATCCAGCAACAATTTTCCTTCCAAAGAATGTGTTACCTCCGGGTGGAACTGAATACCGTATGTTTTAGTGTTTTTAATATGGAAAGCAGCAACGCGAACACTGTCGGTGCTGGCAATAACTTCAAAATCTTCCGGAACCTCGGCAATGGTATCACCATGTGACATCCAAACCTGCGAGTTATCCGTCAATCCCTTCATCAACTCATGATCGTTGTTGATTGTACTTAAGTTGGCACGACCGTACTCACGGATTTTAGAAGGTAACACATTACCACCCATGGTTTGCGCCAGGAACTGCGCACCATAGCAAACACCCAATAATGGGTATTTATTATGGAACAACGATAAATCAACACTAGGGGCATTTTCTTCACGAACTGAGTGTGGCGAACCTGAAAAGATCACACCTTTTACGCTTTCATCAAACTCAGGAAGGTGATTATAAGGATGGATTTCACAATAAACATTGAGTTCTCTAACTCTACGGGCTATTAATTGAGTAAACTGAGAACCGAAATCAAGGATGATAATTTTTTCCAGCATGCGCAAAGATAGGCTTTTCAAATAAATTTGACAGAAGAAGTTGAGAATTCGTCAGTCGGCAGTAAACAGTCAGCAGTCTTCAGTAGACAGTACTCACTCTGCAGTCCATAGTGAGAAATCGACAAAACACTAAAGACAGAACTATCCCAAAAGTAAATCAAAATATTAAGAACTATATAAGGAGGCATTTCCTTCAAAAACATCCCTCCTTTGGAGGAATGACACAAAATACTCCATTTAAACAATTATCGATTAAGGAATGGTTACTACCGACTAGAAACTTCCCCCTGGAACTGCTGATTGCAGACTAGGGACTACAGACTACCGACTAAAAACTACCCACCGGCTCGTACTTCACTACATCTACCCCAAACTTCCTTAAGAAGTCAACCCCCTCATCACTTGGCAAGCCTTTATACTCGGCATATGATTTTAAATAATGAACCTTTTTAATACCTGATGTAAAAATGATTCGGGCACAAGGCAGGCATGGCGATAAGGTGATATACAGTGAAGAACCTTCTAATGAGGCCCCATTTTTAACAGCATACAAGATGGCATTTTCCTCGGCATGCAGCGCCAATGAACAGCTTCCTTTAGAATCACGTGCGCAACCATGCTCTGGCCATTCTTCATCGCAATTATGCGTTCCGGCAGGCGGACCATTGTATCCAATGGAAATAATTCTGGTATCCTTGGCAAGTACCGCCCCTACATGAGCCTTTACACAATGTGATCGTTCTGCCAGTTCTATGGCCAGGTGCATAAAAATATCATCAAATGCTGGTCGCTTCATCAATTCCCTTTATTCTAATTAAAGCTCAAAATAAACACAAATAATTTGGGTTTTTAAGCTAGAAGTAAGATTTTTACCGAAACCTTTTGGAAACGTTCGGATGTTTTTGGCCATTATTACGGGAATTATTGTTGGATTAGTGCTCTCATTACTTACAGGCCCGACCTTTTTTTCATTACTTAAAATAAGCATTAGTAAAGGCTTTAAATCAGGCGTTTACTTTGCTTTTGGCGTGTTTTTAAGTGATGTTGTTTATATAGTTTTAGCGGTTGTTTTTAGTTTATTGATCGGTTTTGAAGAGCAATACCGGCAAATCATTTACATTGTTGGCGGATTGTTTTTAACGATAATTGGCAGCTATTATATTGTTAAAAAAGTTAAAATAGTTTACGAGCCGACCAAAGCTTTAAAAAACACCGCCTATTTTTTCAAAGGTTTTTTAATGTGCATGCTTAATCCAATGATGCTGTTTTATTGGATCACTATTTCAACTAAAGCCAAAGAATCATTTCAAAGCCACGACATACATTCTCATTTAGAGCCCTCGGAACTACTAACGTTTTTTCTGGTCGCCACTTCTTTAACCATTCTTAGCTCCGATATCATCAAAGCCTATTTTGTAAGCAAGCATCGTAGCAAGATCAGTGAGCGGCACATCTTATGGCTCAACCGTATTGCCGGAACCATTATTGTAGGCTATGCTGTTTTTCGATTATTGCTACCTGTTATTCTTAAACACGTTTAAGAAAGGTAGATTTTAGAAGTACGAAGTTAGATTGGCTTTGACAATTTATGAAACTGCATATTCAAGAACTTTAACTTTGTAATTTGTACTTCCTTCGCATTCACAAACAGTTATCTGCTTAATACAAAGTCTTCAACCAAGTAGTGCTTTAACTATTTTATACAATTACAATTACCTATTTTTCAGTAACTTAGCTCAATAAAATCCTACGCTATGTCTAAACACGCCATTAACTGGTTTGAGATTCCGGTTTCGGATTTTGACCGAGCAAAGAAATTCTACTCGCATATTTTAGCATTTGACATGGTTGAAATGCTGATGGGTACTGATCGAATGGGCTTCTTTCCAAGTGAAGCTGGAAGTGTTAGTGGAGCTATTGTTTCAGGGAAGAACCACCATCCCGGGCAAAGCGGAGTTTATATTTATTTAAATTGTGGGGATAATATGAGCGACGTCTTAAATAAGATAGCCGAGGTAGGTGGAAAAATTGATACTCCAAAAACCATTATTAGTCCTGAGTATGGATATTATGCCTTTATTATCGACTCTGAAGGCAATAAAATAGGGTTGCACTCCAATCATTAGCCTCATTAATTTGTCTCAATGGGGGTGAAAAAGCAAAGGGATGAACAGTAAAATTCATCCCTTTGTTTTTATTAAAAATACTTAATTAAGCATAAGCACGTTGGTTTCTGCCTTCTATAAAGTTAATAAATGCCTTGTTTACCACTTTATTACCTCCCGGGGTTGGATAGTCGCCTGAGAAATACCAATCGCCCAAATCATTAGGACAAGCGGCGTGTAAGTTATCCAAGGTCTGGAAAATCACCTCTACTTCAGCATTGATCCCTTCAGGTGTAACAATCCTTGATATTTCTTTTGAAATTTCATCATCCGTAAACGGAGCATAGATTTCCTTTACAAAGTTTTTAACTTCTTCTTTCGGAAGTTTCTCCTGCACTTTACATCTATCGTAAACATCTTTTATCAACTGCTCTTTCCCTGCTTTCTTAAGCAATGATATTGCTGCCTGAAATGCTACGAACTCGCCCATACGACTCATATCAATACCATAACAATCAGGGTAACGAATTTGCGGCGCCGAAGAAACGATCACAATCTTTTTAGGACCTAAACGATCAAGAATGCGGATAACACTTTGTTTAAGAGTAGTACCGCGAACAATCGAATCGTCAATTGCTACTAAATAATCCGTATCCTTTTTAATTACGCCATAGGTCACATCATACACATGGTTTACCAAATCGTTACGGTCGGCATCCTGAGTAATGAATGTACGAAGCTTAGCATCTTTGATCGCCAGTTTTTCTACCCTTGGTTTAAGGTTCAGAACTTCATCGATCTTCTCATCAGAAAGCTGATCAGCATTTTTCAACAGATCTTTCTGTTGGCAACGAATATAGTCGTGAACACCTTCTACCATTCCGTAGAAAGCCACCTCGGCAGTATTGGGAATAAATGAAAATACAGTATTCTTAAGATCATTGTTCACAGAGTTAAGAATAGCAGGGATCATTAATTTGCCCAGTTTTTTACGTTCCTGGTAAATATTGGTATCACTTCCTCTTGAGAAATAAATACGTTCGAATGAACATGATTTACGTTCAAGCGGCTCACGGAACATTTCTTCCGAATAGCTTCCATCTTTTTTAATGATCAACGCATGACCGGGTTTTACTTCGGAAATTTCCTCAACCGGTACATTAAATGCTGTTTGAATTGCCGGACGTTCAGAGGCTACTACCACTACTTCATCATCAATGTATTTAAACGCCGGACGAATGCCCGAAGGGTCACGCATTACAAATGCATCGCCATGGCCCACTAAACCACAAATAGCATAACCGCCATCCCAGGTTTTGGCCGAACGGGTAAGTATTTTAGCTATATCCAAATGATCGGCTATCTTTTTAGAGATCTCCACATTTGAATAACCATCTTTTTTGAATTTATTGAACAGGTTTTGATTTTCATCATCCAAAAAGTGTCCGATTTTTTCCAAAACCGTCACCGTATCGGCTTTTTCTTTAGGATGCTGACCCAGCTCATAAAGCTGAGCCAATAATTCATCAACATTTGTCATGTTGAAGTTACCTGCAACTACGAGGTTACGGGTTTGCCAGTTATTCTGACGCAGGAAGGGGTGACAGTTTTCAATGCTGTTTTGTCCGTGCGTACCGTAACGCAAATGACCTAAAAGCACCTCTCCCATAAAAGGCATGTGTTCTTTCAGCCATTGTGCATCATGTAAAAGTTCTGGATTTTTACGGTGAAGATCGGCGTATTTGCCTAATACGTATTCGAAGATCTCAGTTACAGCTCTTGAAGAGGTTGAGCGCTGGCGGCTAATGTAACGGTTTCCCGGTTCAATGTCTAGTTTGATGGTGGCAATTCCGGCGCCATCCTGGCCACGGTTTACCTGTTTTTCCATCATTAAATACAGTTTATTTAAACCGTAAAGTGCCGTTCCGTACTTCTCGTGATAATAACTTAAAGGCTTACGTAATCGGATTAGTGCTATACCGCACTCGTGTTTAATCGCGTCACTCATGAATATCTTCCTCTGGAAAGCTCCAAAATTAAGGTCGCAAAAATACTAATTATTTATAGAAGAAACAGGGTAATGAAAGATTAGTTTGATTTAAAATGTCTTCAAGATGTAAAAGAATAAATACAAAGCAACTTGCTGAAAATCAAGATATAGCACTCTATAAAGTTTATATACTTAATTGGCTTCATGGTGCCTCGCCATTCGCTGGGCAATAAAACTGCATATTACCAGCTGCAATGCGTGATACATCATGAGCGGCAAAAGAATAACTCCAAGTGAAAGGCTATTGGCAAAAATCACCTTCGACATAACAGTTCCATGGACCAATGATTTTTTTGATCCGCAGAAAACGGCTGTGATCCGATCTTCCCGATTAAATGTAAAAGCTTTAGCAGCTGCCGAGATCAGAAAATACACGCAAAAGAAAAGGCCAACCATTAAAAGTCCTAATAAAAGAAGTTCTGCCACCTGATATCCCTCAAATACCTTATGCTTAAAAGATTCACTGAAGGAAGTATAAACGATCAATAAAATAATGCTTTGGTCGAAATAACGTAATTGGGCCTTATACTTATCAGCAAATTTGCCAAAATGTTTATTTAGCAGTAAGCCCAATATTACGGGAACCAGCACCTGAAATATCAGTTTCAAAATAATATCTGCTATATCGAAACCTTGAGATCCGGAAGAGAAGAAAATATTTATCCAAAAAGGCGTTAAAAACACACCCACCAGACTGGAAATACTGGCATTAAAAATAGCAGCCGGAATATTTCCCTGGGCGATTGAAACCATAACTACCGACGAAGAAACAGTTGAGGGTATGGCGGATAAAAACAAAGCCCCTACCCATATTAAATTGTCGCTTTGAGTAGCAAAAAGTTTGAAACATGTAAAAACAACAAGCGGAAAAATCAGATAGGTTGATAACTGAACCATTAAATGAAGGCGCCAGTTACTTAAACCATGGATCAGTTTTTCTTTGTTCAGTTTTAATCCGTAGAAGAAAAAAATAAGTGAAGCTCCGTAGGTAGCGAAAGACTTTAACGACCATTGGCCTTCATAAGCTCCAGGCTCTGGAAAAAATCTGGCAATTACAATGGCTGATATAATTCCAAGTATAAACCCATCCAAACCAATTTTGGCAAGAAGGTTGAAAAATATTTTTGGGATTGATTTTTTTGAATGTTGCATTAAAAAAGGTCCATAGTCCATAGTCAATGGTCCATAGCTAAAAGCCACATAATGATCTGTTAACTATGGACTACAAACGTAATTTACACAGCCGGTTCTTGCTGGCTTAAGCAATGGAAACTTCCAAGACCCCAGACAATATCGGTTGAATCCAACCCAATAACTTTACGATCAGGGAAACACTTGGTAAGAATATCCAAAGCAATATCATCATTTTTACTACGGTAAGTTGGCACTACAACAGCAGCATTCGAAATGTAGAAATTAGCATATGAAGCCGGCAATCGAGTGTCGTCATAAATAACCGCTTCAGGCATTGGCAATTCAACTACATTTAACTGCTTGCCATTTAGCAATCGCATTTTGTGTAGCGCTTCTAAGTTCTCTTTCAACGGCTCGTAGTTCTCATCATTTTTGTTGTGCTCAACAACGGTAACTACTGTATCCTCATTTACAAATCGGGTGATATCGTCCACATGACCATCGGTATCATCACCAATAATTCCATCTCCTAACCACAATACTTGTTCAGCGCCATAATACTTATGCAAGAACTCTTCAATTTGCCCCTGGTTTAAATGAGGATTACGGTTCTTGTTTAATAAACATGCTGTTGTTGTTAAAATAGTTCCTGCGCCGTTAAAATCAACCGAGCCACCTTCCATTACAATACCCGGATAGTAAACAGGAATATCATAATGCTTGGCAATACGCGTTGGGATCACATCATCCAATTCATACGGAGGATACTTATCTCCCCATGCATTATAGCCCCAATCAACAATGATCTTTTTCTTTTCCGTTGGATTGATCAAAAATGCAGGACCATGATCACGACACCAGGCATCGTTACTTGGATGAATAAAAAAGGAAATCTTTGAAAGATCTACTCCCTGTTTTTCAAGTTGAGTCTTTGCAAAAGCTTGCATTTGTTCATCATTAACATTGATGCAAACTTGCTCCCCTTCAGTGACAGCCTTAATAAACTGGGCATAAATAGGATAAATGCTATCAATCTTACCAGGCCATGAAGCTTCTTTATGCGGCCAGCTCAACCAAGTGGCGGTATGTTTTGCCCATTCGGCAGGAAAATGGTAGCCGGCAGGGAATGAGTGTTTTTCCATTAAGTTAAATTTATAGAAAACCGCAGAGTTACACAGAGTAACACTGAAAAGTTTCTGTGCAACTCTGCGCCCTCTGCGGTTAAAAAATTAATCTTCGTCAATAAATCTCTTTGTAATCGGTTGATAGCTATCGATACGGCGATCACGTAAGAACGGCCAATGTGTGCGGTAACTGTCACTTTTTGCCATATCAATATCAACTACGGCAACCTCTTCTTCTTCATGTGAGGCCTTATATAGCAACGAACCGAACGGATTACTTACAAATGATCCGCCCCAGAATTTCATCAAACCATCTTGCTCAAACCCCACACGGTTTACACTCACCACCGGAACACCATTTGCCACTGCATGTGAACGCTGAATGGTTTGCCATGCATTATATTGCTCGGCATTGGTAGCTTCATCTTGCGAAGTAGCCCATCCAATAGCGGTTGGATAGAATAGGATCTCCGCTCCCATTAATGAAGTAATGCGGGCAGCTTCCGGATACCATTGATCCCAGCAAATAAGAACGCCAATTGTTGCAAACTTGGTTTTAAAGGTTTTATAACCCAGATCGCCAGGAGTAAAATAGAATTTCTCATAATAAGCCGGATCATCAGGAATATGCATCTTACGATACTTCCCTAAATAGGCTCCGTCGGCATCTATAACCGCTGTAGTATTATGATACAATCCCTGGGTGCGCTTTTCAAACAAAGAGGCTATGATAACCACTCCTAATTCGGCAGCAACCTTTTGCAAAGCATCTGTTGAAGGCCCGGGAATAGGTTCTGCCAGTTTAAAGTTTTCATAATCTTCAACATCGCAGAAGTATAATGAAGTAAAAAGTTCTTGTAAACAAACAATCTGAGCTCCTTTAGCCGCAGCTTCACGAACTTTAGTAATTGCCTTTTCAAGGTTAAGGGCCGGCTCTTTAACGCACGACATCTGAACTAATCCTACTTTTACCACTTTTATCAGTTTTTAAAAATTTCCGCAAAAATACGTTTTTTAAGCTGAAGTCGGAAGCAGGCATACATATCCGACTTGTTACTTTACTGGTTATATTCCTGTTTTAAAAGCTGAGATTGCTATAAAAACCCAAATAGATCAGCTCTCCCTTCTGTTAGAAAATCTACCAATCAATGTTCAATGGAGTGATGAATGTTTGGCAATGAAATTTTTTCAGCATCTTTGCTTGCTAGAATAAACTGAAATGCAAGAAGTAATAGAGAATATAGAGATCGTATTTAAACTTTGCCGTAAACCTGATGCGGAGTGTATTGTTGAACGCGAAAACATTTTGCTTTTTAAATACGATGATAAGAAGACTGCTCGCTTTATTCTTAACGAGCGCAAAAAAGACTATTTAATTGAAATTGCCTGTTTAAAAACCGAAACTCCTTTTTTTGCCAATGAGTTTGTGCCTAAATGGCAAAGCGTAATTGACAAAGATCTGCAAATAGGAAATGTTTACGGAAATTTAGAACAATAAAAATGGAAGCTGAAGAAATTCAGCTTTTTTTGTATTGGTATCATTTTCATACTCGATTTTAAACTTTTGATTCGTAATTTTAGACGCATTCTAAATTTATGAAAATTCATTATCTCTATTTTATCCTCGTCCTACTTTTCTTTTTCGGCTGTAATAACCGACCAAAACAGACATCAACCCTCGCTGTTGCCGATACCGTATCTATTTCGTTTTCGCAGTTTTATGGAAATTGGTTATGTAAAGACTATATGGATGAGATGTACATAAAGAGAAATTCAGAATATTATCATTCAATAAATAAGTATCCGCCCTTTTTAGAACTGATCATTTCTGAAGATCTTAAGGACAGTGTATTGGTGCTTAACTATGAAAAAAAAATAAAAAAGGTTCCGATTAAAGTAGTGGGATTAGACACATTGCTGGTTTACCAAAACAGCAATCAGCCTTTAGTTTTTGTTTATGATAAATTTACTCAGCATTTAAGTTTAAAAACTTCAGATTCCAAAAACCCAAAAAAGGATCGTCCTGATTGCATTTTTGAGAAGTCGGAGGCGAAATACTTACAATCTGGGGAGGATGTTTCAAGTACATTTGACTGGGCCATAAACGAAAATACCCTGAGTAATACATATGCCAAGGCAGAGGATTCCACTCGTTCAAATATTGTTTTCCATTATGATGGTACACTTTCAGGTTTGGATGAATTCGAAAAATTCAATGTGTGCGCCGTAAACTGCATAGAACTGGCTAATAAAGCTCACAAGAACATTCTTTATCTGGCTACAAAAAATGAATCCACGCCCTTTGCCTGGAAAATTTCGGGTAATTACGACACTTTATTTATTTACTCCTTAAAAAAAACGAACCATTTATACTCGGTAAATCAATTAAAATATAAGTTGATTGTAGCAAAAAACAATTAGGTTAAAATGCTTCTCCAACATTAAGATAAAACCCATTGGTGTTTTTACCTATTCCGTAATCAATGGTAATATTGGTTCGCGAGACTTTATTCAATTTAATTCTTAGCCCCAGTCCCCCTGCCGGATTTACAGCATTAAACAAATGGTCTCCTGTATCCTCATTACTCGTAGTAGAACAATTTAAAAAAGCAACAGCTCCTAACAAACCGTTTTTTGAAATATCTACCCTATATTCTGTTTCGGCATAAACCATTGAGCTGCCTCGGAAGCGACCCTGAACATAACCTCTACCCGAATTTCCGTAAGTATCCCATCCAATGGAAGGCAACTCCATATAAGGAGCCCTACCGTTTACCAAATAACTTCCATAATACCAGAATGCCAAACGTTGATTGTGCTTTTTAGCCAGTGGAAGATAGGTTTTAAACTCCGTGAACAAATTTTGCCATTTGCTCGAGCCTCCAAGGAAATTTCCATAAATAAAATAGGAAACACGGGTGTAAATACCTTTATAAGCATTTATAATATTATCCCGACTGTCGATACCTGCAGATAAGTTCACACCTGCCGAAGTATACTCATTGGGATTAAAACCATGATTATAACAATAAAGGGAGTAAGCATCTGATGAAACCGGGGTTCCTTCATTTACTTCTACCGGTGTATAGCCCCCAATTGAATAATGGCGCTGGTAACTAACCCCTCCCCCTGCATACAGGTTCTTGTAGATCTTACGTAATGCCGTTTCATAGAACCTTATCATATTAAAAGTCATTGGTACTTGGGCATTAACCTGACTCTTGGAACCCAGCCCATAAGTGGATTGTGAATATTTGTAAAAACGGGTATCGCCTACTAAAATCCAATTATCGTTGTTGGTAAAAATCATTGTTCGAAGATTGGTCGTGACCTGCTTCTTGGTAGTATAAGCAGCGCCCATTGTCATATTCGACATCCTGGTGGTGGAATGATCACCAAAATAAGCAGCCAAATTACCAAACACACCAAATTCAACACCCGTTGCCGGATTTATAGAAGCATAAGGCAACAAGCCTTTTTGAATTTTATGTGCTTGTTCTTCTTCAATAGACTCCACCTTTTTAGGAGAAACAATATCCCAAAGATCTTTTTGAACTACTTTAGAAGAATCCTTTGATTGAGAATAGCCTGGTGAGCTAAAAAATAAAAATGTAAATAGTAAACAGCAGAAGAATGCCCTCATTAGGCTAATTTTTGGGAGCAAAGATAATTAAATTACGTTAGCAGCAAATCGCATAGCCGTTCGGCCACTTTACTTCCCAAAGCAACCCCCATTCCGTTGAAACGAAATCCTGCAACAATGCGATCTCCGGATTTAATAATTTCAGGAGTTAGTTCTTTTCCAAAAGCCATGATCCCCGACCAGCGATAATCAATCGTAAACGCTCGACCAGGCAAAATCATCTCTCGTAAATAATATTCCAGATTGTGCTGAATAATATCAGTAAGAGCAAATTCATCGGTAGTCTCCGTATCATAATCGATATTGCGGGCACCGCCAAATAGAATGCGGTTGTTGATATTTCGGAAGTAATAATAACCCTCCGTGAAGTTAAAAGTGCCTTTAATCGGCAGATCTGTAATTTCAGAAGTACAAACCACTTGTCCCCTGCCTGGTTCGAGATCGGCATTTGGAAAAAATCGTTTACTGAAAGCATTAGTGCAAATAGCTACTTGCTGAGCCTTAAACTTCAGGTAAGAGCTATCCCCTAAAACATGATTCTTAACGGTCACCTCCACATTGGCAGGAGTTTCATTTAAATCCATCACATCGGCCCCTGATATAACCTTAACCCCAAGTTGTTGAGCATAATTCAACAACGAAGTCATCATCTTCCCTGTATCGATCTGACCTTCCAACGAATTATAGATCATTGCTTTCACTATTGAACTGTTAAATCCAAACCGGCTAAGCGCCTCTTTATCCTCTTTGTAAACATCTATTTTAAAATAGGCCCTGAAAAGATCATTCACCCGTTCAATACTTGCCTGGTAATTATCCCGATAAACCTCAGGATCCGTATGAAGGATGAGTTCATAACCTCCGTTTTGTTGAAAATCAATTGCTTTATCACCCAGTCGTTTTCGGAGCAGGCCCAATCCTTCCCAACGGTCGATTGATAATTGTAATAATTTTTCTTCGGGTAGATGCCGCAAGTCATCGGTAATTTCTCCCACATTACCAAAGCAGGCAAAACCAGCGTTTTTTGTACTGGCTCCCGTTGGAAAAACACCCCGTTCCAATACCAAAACTGAAGATTCAGGCGATCGTTCTTTTAAGCAACAGGCCGTTGAAAGTCCGGCAATGCCGCTACCTATAACAATAAAATCGTAATGAATAAATGAAGTATGTTCCCAATAACTCAGCATACTTAAAAATAGAAAATGTTAAGGTAAATAAAAGCAGTTTACCATTGATCACGATTCCATAAAAAGAACTTCAATGCTAACTTTTATATATTTTTTCAGAATAAAAGGGCAAAAAACCATTATTAACAAGCAATTTCATTTGAGTATTTTTGCATAGCCAGTAAATTGTCATATGGGAGGAGCTCTACTACTCAGTTTAAAAAATAAAAGCCCGAAATCATGGTACCGTGTCTCGGTGGCGGCCCATTATTTTATCTATGGACTAGTGTTTGCAAGTTGGGCCAGCCGAATTCCAGATATTAAACAAGCTTTGGGCATGAACGAAGCAGAACTTGGCGGAGTACTGTTTTTTATTCCTATTGGACAAATGACAGGAATGGCACTTTCAGGGTGGCTGGTGAGTAAGTTCGGCAGCAAAAACATCCTGATGAAAGGCGCAGTTCTTTATCCTTCTATGCTGGTACTTTTGGGCCTGGCCTCTACCGTTTGGCAACTATCAATGGGGCTGTTTTTATTTGGTATTTCCTCCAATCTGTTTAATATTTCGGTTAACACCCAAGCTGTAGGTGTTGAAAGACTCTATAAAGGAAGTATTATGGCTTCGTTTCATGGCTTATGGTCACTGGCCGGATTTATGGGCGGCTTAATCAGCACCCTGATGGTAGCACTATACATTAGCCCATTTTTACATTTCTGCATCATTCTACTATTTGCTTTACTCATTTTAATTACCATGAGCAGCTCCGTGCTTCCTCGTGATGAACAACGCAGCGCACATAATGATTCAACTGAAAAAAAGCAACGAAAGAAATTCAAGCTACCCAATAAACAAGTTTTCATACTGGGTTTAATTGCCTTTGGATCGCTGGTTTGCGAAGGCACCATGTTCGATTGGAGTAGTGTTTATTTTGAAGAAGTGATCAACCCGCCACAAAACCTTGTACGATTAGGATATATCGCTGCTATGTTCAGTATGGCTGGTGGACGCTTTGCCGCCGATAGTTTAATTACACGCTTTGGTGTGGTTAATATCCTAAAACTATCAGGAGCCACCATCGCAAGCGGATTACTATTATCAACGGTTTTCCCAACTCTGCCTACGGCAACCCTTGGTTTCTTCTTAATTGGATTAGGGGTTTCAGCGATAGTTCCGGTAACGTATAGTTTGGCAGGAAGATCAAAAACAATGCAGCCAAGCGTTGCCATTGCCATCGTTTCGAGTATTGGATTTTTAGGATTTTTGCTCGGCCCGCCGGTAATCGGCTTTATTGCACATGCTACAAGCTTACGCTGGGCAATCGGTTCAATTGCCATCATCGCCATATTTATCACCTTCATTGCACCTCAGTTAAAAAAGGAAAGTTAATCTTCAAATGAGTTATCTTTAAATCATAAAGAGCACTTATGAATAAAAGAGTAAAATTTGATTTCGAGATTTATTTCACCAACGGAGGTTGCATTAAAGGAGAAGACTTCAAACTTGATATTGCCGGAGATGATATTTCTGACAAAGCTTTGGTTGAATACCTTGTCGAGGATATGCGCTTGTTGATGGTAGGTGAAACTAAAATTTTGAACAAAGAGATTATCTCCGAACCGCATAAAAGAAAGCCCATTAACGAAACAACCCAAAACTCTTACCTGATCGATTTAAGTCATACCATTGAAAACGGTTTAATTACCTACAAAGGACTTCCGGCTCCTATTATTTGTGACTATTTAAGCCGTGAAGATTCGCGCAAGTTTTATGCCCCTGGTACCGAATTTCAGATCGGCAAGATTGAAATGGTTACCAATACCGGCACCTATATCGATTGTCCATTTCATCGGTTTGAAGGTGGCAAGGATTTCTCGGAAATTGGATTGGAAGCATTCACAGATTTGAATGCAGTTGTAATTAGGGTACCGTATACAGAAACTTTGAGTATTACTGAATCGCATGTAAGGAATTATGAAGTAAGAAACAAAGCTGTTCTGATTCACACAGGTTGGGATGAAAACTGGAATACAGAAAAGTATTATGAAAATCACCCACATTTAACGGAACAAGCCGCACTCTATTTAAGAGATTGTAATGTAAAACTGGTTGGTATTGACTCCCACAATATTGATGACACCAATGGTCGATCAAGACCAGTACATACCACTTTACTGGGAGCAGAAATTCTGATCGTAGAACATTTATGTAACCTCTATCTTCTACCTGATGATGGTTTTACTTTCAGTGCCATACCTCCAAAATTTAAAGGAGTAGGAACATTTCCGGTAAGGGCTATGGCGAAGTTGAAGAGATAAATAAATTATAATTTATTACATTGTTCTAAATCTGCCTTATTATGAAACAAGATTTATCGGAATCTTTAGGAAATTTACATAACCAACATAGATTGTATATTAATTCAGATTTTCTTAGGGAGGAGGAGAAAAATATTATATACCATTTAGATGACTTTAATTATTTAAAAAAGTTTTACCTTAAATACAGAACTTTTATCACTAACAATGAAGAAAATTATTTAAACAATAAGAAGGCTAGAAACCTTGATTTACCATTTCTTGGTCAGAAAGTTATTGAATCTGGAAAAGCTGACTTCATATTTTATTTTGAAGGAAGTCTATCTTCAAATGACAAACTTAGTATTACAGTATTAGCGCATTTATGGCTAACCCAAAATGATGAAATTATTAATAAATTTTGCGGAGAGGGCAAGTGGTGGACTAATAGTCATTATCGTAACATTCAGGAAAAATTTAATATAAAAACATCTGTTACTGAAAGATCTTACATTGCTGACTCAAAAAGATTTGAAAGCAATGAGAGATGCAGTAAGCTTATCCATGATGAAATTAAACTGTTAGAACCCAAAATAGTTATATGTGTAGGAAATACTGCAAAGGATTTAACAGGAATGAACTACTTTGATCTACCTACAAAATTTCATTACGTTAAATTCCCAAAATATCACAATGACAATGAAATCTATAATTCCTTGAGAAAGATCCTTGACAAGCTTTAGAAATCTTCAAGGATTTCTTACCAACTCTATGTACAGTCAACTATTTATCAGATGATTGTAGTTTCTGCGCCCATTTCCTCTGTTCCTCTTTCAATAAGCCATGATCAGTCTCCTGATCATATTGATTTTGAAGGTTTTTCAGTTCCCTGAAATATTTTAGGTAGAGTTGATGAATTGCCTGTGCGTAATGCTCATTTAAATTCAAACTGCTCAATTCCTCTTTAAATCGTAATGATTGGGCTTTGGTAATATCAAAATGAAGCTGCTCGTGCGATAGTTCATACGTTCCTTTGGCCTTTGCTTTCACCCAGGATTTACTTTTGATAAAATAAGTAACCATGGTTACAGTAATTATAGTGGTGTTTCCTTCAAATGAGGTTGCCCACTTGTAACCAAAACCACTATTGGTCATTGCGGCAAAGGGAAGCTGCTGATTATCACTAGCGACAAAATCATTCCATTTAAGCTGATAATCTGAAGAATGATAAATAGTATCAGCACCCGCTGAATAAGGTTTAACAATTTCAACGACTTTTAGCACATATTTTTCCTGGGCAAAAGCCGCTTTGGAAACCGTGAAAAGCAAGAAAATGGTAACAAGGAAAATTTGAACTCTGTACATTAGCTGATCTAGGCTATTTAAATTTTAGCAGCGGAGAAAAATAGCTAATTCAATTTTGAAATATCAAGCTCTAAAGAAAATTTAAAAATTTCAGACAGCTGCAGACCATTCCTTGTGGCTCATAATTCCTATCCTATTTTCGGTCAACTTCATATAGTCGAGTTTGATGACCCAAACAGTGCCTGCTATAACTTTAGCAAAAGGATATTTATCATAATAGGCCTTTTTAGCACGCTTATGCAAGTTTTCTTCAGGCTCAATTAATACTTCGCCATTAAATTGAACTCCTTGAATATGCGTTTTATCAAGTACATCTTGCCTGATTGCACCGGCAACTTTAGTTTGCTCAAGTGCCATTTGAATATGTTTTGTGGACTCTTTTGATTTAAAAACAAGTATGTTTTCTTCAGGATGATACACATAATAACACATACAGCAATACAGCGAACTATTTTCGCTTACGGCTAATGTTAAAACTGTTTGATTAAGTAAAAAGGTAGCTATTTTTTTTTCTGGGCTATTCTGCATCGTACACACTTATTCTTTTATGCAAAATTATTGAAAGAAGCACTTTTGTAAAATGATAAATATCACTTAATTAAAATAACTTCTTCTTTCCTTAAAAATTGATCAATCCAATTAGTTTGTTGGGAAAAACTCCTAAAAACAAAGTAAATAAAGCCAGAACAATAATAATTACCGAAAAAAGCAGATTTCCTTTATCAAGTGAGATCTCTGTTTTGGCTTTTCGCAAATAAAGGTTCAATGGAATTTTAAAGTAATAGAAAAGGGAAACCACCGTATTTACCACACCAAAAACGACCATGATCAGCAGTAGCACGTTTCCTCCTAGCATATAGGCCTCAATGGCAGCGGAAAAAATAAAGAACTTACCTACAAAACCTGCGGTTGGCGGTAAGCCTGTTAAGCTCACCAGAAAGATCACCATTGCTACTGAAACCAACGGATATTTCATCCCCATCCCTTTATAGTCCTCTAGTTCTTCTGAATGGAAGACGTTTGAGAAATAACCAATAACCAAAAACGCTCCAATATTAGCCAGTGCATAAACAAAAAGGAAAAACAGGATGGCTTTTTGCCCAGTCATTGAATAGGCAGCAACACCCATCAAAATAAAACCTGAATGACCAATGGCCGAATAAGCCATCAAACGTTTTACATTGGTTTGCCACAATGCCGAGAAATTACCTATAGTCATGGTTATTATAGCAAGCGCTGCCAACAGATTTTCAGTAGAAGCCAAAAAGACTGATCCTGAAGGAGAGCCACCAGAGTTTACAGCCCTTATAAAGGTAATGAGCAATGCTATTCCAGCCACTTTAGGTGCAACTGAAAGAAATGCGGTAATAGGAGTTGGAGCTCCTTCATAAACATCAGGCACCCAAACTTGCATCGGAAATGCGGAGATCTTAAAAAATAATCCGGCCAATGTTAATAAGAGTGCAACGGAAGCACTCATCAGATTTATAGAAGCTAATCCGTTATAAAAAGCTTGGTTGGTTATATCAAGAGTCCCTGTAAAACCGTATAACAGCGACATTCCGTAAAGCATAACAGCAGAGGCAACAGCACCAAACAAGGCGTATTTCATGCCCGATTCTTCTGAACGTTTATTCCCGGTCAGATAAGCGGCCAAAATATAAGAACAAACAGAAACGAACTCTATCGATAAATAGATCATCAGCAGATTTTGGGCCATCACCATAAAGTTTAAGCCTAAAGTTACCACCAGCACCAAACTATAGTATTCACTTCCGCCTTTTTCCGTATTTCTAAGTTGAAAATCACGCAGAGAAAAAAGCAATACCAGCAATCCGGAAATTGTTATCAAAACCTTATACCAGATAGCTGCCGTACTTAACTTTATCATTGCCGAAAATAAGACCACACCCTGAGGAGGTATAAGGATAAACTGATCAATCACTTCGAGAAATACAATAAAAAGACCTGAAACAGCGATGATTGCCACCAGGTTTTTGATTCTTTTTGCCCAAAACAAATCGGCAATGATCATCAGAATAAAAATGAAAGCTAGAGAGATTTCGGGCAAAAGGTAAATCCAGCTTCCTAAGGTATCATTTATTGATGATTGAATAATCTCTACAAAGTTCTTCATCCTTAATTCAATAATTTACTTAAGGTTTCAAGATGCAGACTTCCACTTTTCAATGTTGAATTTACAAGTTCAACCATGGCCGAATTACTCATATCAAAAAACAAGAAAGGCATAATACCCAAAACAAGCGCAACTACGGCCATTGGGCTTAAAGCAATAATTTCTCTTGTATTAACATCCGAAAGTTGCGATTGCCATTCTTCTCCACCTTTAAAACGGGTTTTCCCGAAGAACATCCGTTGTAAGGTCCATAAAAAGTAAGCTGCCCCAAGCAAAATACCTACAGCACCGACAACTGCCATCCACCGAGGAATTGAGTTAGAGTTAAATGCGCCAATTAACGAGAATGCTTCGGCAATAAAAGCCGAGAAGCCAGGTAATCCAAGTGAAGCAAAAAAGGCAATAAACACAAACACCGAATAAGTTGGCATTTGTGAGTACAATCCCCGAAAGTTTGCTATATCTCGATCATGAACGCGATTGTAAATAACCCCTACCAGGAAGAATAACATACTCGATAACACACCGTGGCTGATCATTTGGAACATCGCTCCACTAATACCTTCAACGGTTAACGAAGCAATTCCCAACAACACAAAGCCCATATGAGAAACTGACGAATAAGCAATCAGCCTCTTCAAATCAGAAGCAGCTAAAGCGCTCATCGCTCCATAAATAATCGACACCACGCCAATTAAACCAATAACCCAGCTAAAGTAGATCGCTCCATCTGGGAAAATACCCATACAAATCCGGATTATTCCATACCCTCCGATCTTAAGTAATACTCCGGCCAGAATGATCGAGATTGGTGTTGGTGCCTCTACGTGTGCATCCGGCAACCAGGTATGTAATGGTACAATTGGTACTTTAATCGCAAATGCAATGAACAATACGGCAAATGCTAAGAGACGTGGCGACACCCCAAACAATAGGGTTGAAGAATGAATATCGAATACTGAACCCTGAACATAATTGGCGGGGTTCATCATTGAAAGCATATCAAAAGTGTGGGCTCCGGTTACTGGATCTTTTACTGAAAAATATAAACCAATAATAACCAACAACATGAAAACCGATCCCAATAAGGTATATAAGAAGAACTTAATTGATGCATATTCTCTTCTCGCTCCTCCCCAAATACCTATTAGGAAATAAAGCGGCAACAACATCAATTCATAGAAGATATAAAACAAGAAGAAATCAAGCGCGCTGAAAACGCCCATAATTGCGGCATTGAGCAATAAAAACAAGCAGAAATATCCTTTCTCATTTGTTTTTATTTCCCATGAAGCCAGAGCGGCGATTGCCATAACAAAAGCCGAGAGTATTAACAGTCCAATGCTGATACCATCTACACCCAAAAAATATTGGATCTGGAGTTTACCCAAAGTTCCCAGGTTGAGGTTTATCCATGAGTGCTTTTCAACAAATTGAAAAGTTTGCTCATTGAATACACCTGGTAGCGAATGATTAAAGTGGGTGTACATAAATCCTGCTATTATCAATTGTACAATTGAAACAGCGAGTGTAATGTATTTAAATGTATGATTTAATGATGAAGGCAGCAGTGCCACCAGTATCATAAAAGCAATAGGAAGAAAAATGAGTATACTAAGCGTCATTTATCAAAAAATATAACTCAAAACTATAATTAAAATCAAACCAAAAACACCCAATGCCATGTATTGTTGGACTCGTCCGGTTTGAAAACCTCTGATCAGATTGCCCAAACGGCCAGCTAAGGCTGCAATTCCATTTACAAAACCATCTACAATATTACGATCGATCCAGTCAACAATTGCAGATAAGCTTTGAACAACACTAGCTGTGCCATTAACAAATCCATCAACAATATTGGTATCGAACCATCGGATAGAGTTAGCCAACAGCACAACAGACTTCACGATAACCGAATTATACAGCTTATCAAAATACCATGCATTATAAGAGAATTTATAAAGAAAACTCTGTTTCGAAAGAAACGTCATCTTTTGTTTATAGTAAGCGAATCTTGCTACTAAAATCATTGCAACAGCAAGAACTACCGTTATAATTGGCACCCAACTTTCGGCAAATTCCATATACTGAATTTTAGGACTAAACGAATTTAATGGAACGATTAATCCTTCATAAATCCATGAATGAGTTCCATGTAAAGGATTGATACTAAAAGCTGCGAAAAGGGAAAATATTGCCAAAACCACCATTGGAATAGTCATGGATTTGCCCGATTCATGCACACTTACATCAATATTTTCAACTGTTTTTTGTAGACGATTTTCAGCCCAAAACACTTTAAAGATCATTCGGAATATGTAAAAAGCCGTTAATGCTGAAGTGACCGAAAGAAGAACGGCAACGATAGTTGAGCCCGGTTTCTCCCCTGACCATGCTCCTATTAAAATCAGGTCCTTTGATAAGAAACCCGAGAATAGTGGCAAACCAGCCAATGAAAGAGACGCAACTAATAAAACAAGATATGTAACCGGCATTTGCTTACGCAATCCACCCATTAAACGCATGTCTTGCGGATCGAAATCGAGATGATGCTTATGTTGAACATGATGAAGCTGATGAATTACAGAGCCGGCACCTAGGAAAAGTAAACATTTAAAGAACGCATGGGTAACCAAGTGAAATAAAGCGGCCTGCCAGGCGCCAATTCCCAATGCGGCAATCATGAATCCTAACTGAGAGATCGTAGAGTATGCCAACACCTTCTTTAAATCATTTTGGGTAAGGGCAATTGTAGCCGCCATAAAAGCCGTGAAGGCACCAATTGACGCAATAACCGTTAGCGCATCGGGATTAAACAATGGATAAACACGGGCGGTTAAGTAAACACCTGCGGCTACCATTGTTGCAGCATGGATCAATGACGAAACAGAAGTTGGACCTTCCATGGCATCTGGCAGCCAGACGTGTAAAGGGAATTGAGCCGATTTAGCAACCGCACCTGCGAATATGCAAAGACCTGCTGCTGTAAGCATCCAGGAATCAAGTGTTTTAGCTTGACCAAATACATCAACAAATTTCCACATTCCGTTTTCAACCACTGATTGTTGAATTAACCCTGCTTTACCAGCAGTGCCAAATAAAGCACTCAAGTCCAGTGTTCGAAACTGCGTGAACAAAATCATAATGCCCACAAAAAATGCAATATCTCCTATTCGGTTAACAATAAACGCTTTTTTATTTGCAGCAGCAGCCGAATCACGATCGAACCAAAATCCAATTAAAAGGTATGAAGAAAAGCCTACAAGTTCCCAAAAGATATAGATGAGTAAAAGCGAATCAGCTAACACAACGCCTAACATCGAAAACATAAACAGGCTTAAATGGGCAAAGTATCGGTTATAATACTTTTCGCCCTTCATGTATTCGGTAGAATAAATAAGTACCAATGTGGTTATAAGGGTTACTAAAACCAGCATTAACGACGATAAATTATCGATCTTAATCCCTGCATTAAGTTTTATAACACCTGTATTCAACCACTGCCAAGTAAAATGATGAATTTCGGAATTCCAGGTATTGATAAAGCAATACACCGAAAGCAAGAAACTTACAAATGAAAAGAAAATAGACAGCCAGTCGCTTTTGCGCGGCTTAATGAAACCAATAATTAAAAACGACAGCAGAGGCAAAAGCAATGCTCCTAATGCAGCTCCTATTACAGTTGTGATATGTTGTGTTTCAATCAATTTTATACTTTCTACTTGCAACAATTACTAATATTTCATTTCTTCCACCTGATTCGGTTCAACAGTTTTAAACTGTCGATAAACGTTTAGAATAATCGCAAGGGCAACGGCCACGCCTGCTGCTGCCAAAACAATTGCGAATAGAGCAAATACTTGTCCCTCGTTCTTTTGTTTGTCAAAGGCACCAAATACAACCAGGTTTAAGATACCGGCATTGATCATCAGTTCAATACCGATCAAAATCATAATAGCGTTCTTTCTGCTTAAAACAGAAAATAAGCCGGCGCTAAACAAAACAGCGCTTACGATCACAAAATGTTCTAAAGGTATTCCGTTTAACATTATCGCACCCTCTTTCTGCGAGCCAAATATGCCGCTCCAATTAAAACTGCCAATAAATAAACCGATATAGCTTCAAAAGGAAGCAGATAAGTGGTCATAAAATTCACGCCCAACACATGAGCAGAGTTTTCGCCTCCTACATAAGAAATATTTTCAAGAGTATTCTGTTTTATCCATGATAGCTGTCCCACATTAGCCAACCACACAATAGAGAGTAGACCTGCAAGTACAACCAGTGACAAAAGAATTCCACCTATAACATTTATTGGAAACAACTTTGTTTCGGCTTTAGGATCAGTTAAAACAGCAAAAACATTCCGGTTTGATAACATTATACCGAAAAGCATAAGAATAACGATTCCGCCCACATACACCATTATTTGTGTTATGGCAATAAAGTCGGCAAAAGCAAAAACATAAATACCGGCTAAGCAAAAAAGCGTGGTAAAAAACACGAACACTGCGCGGGCTAAATTCCGGCAGGTAACTGTATAAATTGCGGAAGCAACGGTTATAAAACTTAGAATGTAAAAAATCGCCTTTAACAATGCTAAAATCTACTAGTTAACTTAATCTTTCTTAGTTGCAGCGGCTTTTGCTGCAGCGCGCTCTTCATTAAACTTATCGAGCATTAATTGCTTTTCAACAGCCTGCTGCTCGGTCATTACCGAAAATTTACGATCCATTTCATTAATGTCAAAAACACTAACATCGTACTCACTAGTCATAATAATACATTCGGTTGGACAAACCGTTGTACACAAGCCACAATACATACATTTTGCATGATCAATAAAGAACTTAGAAGCATGCAAACGTTTTGTGGTTCCATCGGATGTTTTTCCAATATCTTCAACCGCCTTAATAGATTCGATGGTAATGCAATCGACGGGGCATATTTTAGCGCAAAGATCACAAACTACGCAATCATCTATTGCCACATCCAACTGGTAACGACCTATTTCGGGTACAGGAATTGCCTGGTGAGGATACTGAATGGTAACTATACCCTCCTGCTGTTCAAAATAATTATCATTAGCCACACCATCAAACTTACGGCCATTTCTGGCTGCCCAAATGTGCTTAATGGTGAGTCCCATACCTTTCAGTACGGAACCAATTCCGCTAATAATAGTTGAACCTTTATTTTTCAATTTATATCTGATTAATTGGGAATCCCTTATTTATAAAACATTTGTTTAGGTGGGTGGTTTTCTACATCACCAGCAATCGCCAAATACCTGAAATAAACAAACAGGCAAAGGCAGCAGGAGTAAGTACTTTCCAACCAAAACCCATTAATTGATCAACTCTAAAACGCGGCAATGTCCAACGAATCCACATTTGCACTAACACTAACATTAGTGATTTGCTCATTATCCAAAAAATGCCCCATAAAGCTCCAGTTGTCCAGGTTGCGAGTTTAAGCGGGCCAATATTTGGAAAAATAGTATTCCATCCTCCTAAAAATAACACCACTGCTACCATCGAAACTAACAACATCATTCCATATTCTGCTAAAAAGACTAAGGCAAAACGAATTCCGGTATATTCAATGTGAAACCCCGCAACAAGTTCTGATTCTGCCTCCGGAATATCAAACGGTGTTCGATTTGATTCAGCTAATGAAGCGGTAAAATAAATCAGGAAAGCGATAAACATATGTGGAGCCTGGAAAATGTTCCAGGCAAGTATTCCGCCCACCTCATTTACTTTCCAGAAGCCTAAAAACTTAATAGTATCTGTTGCTAAAATCCCCTGATTTAATGAGATAGTATGCAGACTTAAGCTTTGCACCAACATAACAGCTGAAATAATTGCAATACCTGCTGGGATTTCATACGAAACGATCTGCGCAACAGATCGTGTTGCGCCATAAAGTGCATATTTATTGTTAGAGCCCCAACCAACCATTAAAAAACCCACAACTTCAACTGATATAATGGCAAGAACATAAAATACACCCAAGTTCGAATCAGTACCAATGATCTCAGGAGCTAATGGAATGGCCGCAAAACCCATATAAACGGATACGAAAATAATTATTGGAGCAATAACGAACAGCCACTTATCGGCTGCTTTAGGAATAATATTTTCTTTTTGTATAAGCTTTAAAATATCCGCAGCAGTTTGCAACAAACCAAACTTTCCAGTTTCCATTGGCCCTAAACGGTCCTGAATAAAAGCTGAAACTTTACGTTCGGCCCATACGGCTGCAAGTGCATACGTAACAATGAATAAAAGAATGCTGATTGCAATTATCATTCGGCTTTTGCTTTAGGCTCTAGCTACAAAGAAACTAAATTATTCGGAGGAATTACGAATCAAATAATCAAAACCCTACAAGTTTGATAGTTTTAGAGTGGTATATAAAGTTTAATTTCTCTGTTACTGCTACATGAATTCACTCTTATTTTAGAGTTATTAAAAAGAAATATTGAAGGTAATATGATTGCCTTCAAATCACTATTTATAATTATTGATTATCTAGCCAATCAAAATTGAGTTTTATAAACTGTCAGTAAAACTGAACTTCAGACCATAAAAAAACTGCCGGTAAAATTAATTACCGGCAGTTTTTATAAATATTGTTTAAAACTTAACTGAATTCATTTTCGCATCTATTAGTAAGCCTCCTGTTGCTTTAAGATCGAACTTAATTTTTTTCTTCGCTTTAAAACGTAAAACAAACAAATCTTGAGAGCCTTTTAAGGCTTCCTTTTTACCAACATTAATAAAGGTTGGATACAGCACTTTTTTACCATCAGTATGTAATCTATCTTTAGTAAAGTTTTCCATCTCTTTGGTATTCAACTGATTTAATCCAACAAACTCATAATCTTGAGCATTATAAGGAATGGCAAAACTTAGCGCATTTATAGAAATCAGGTTCATGCCTTTAACAGTAACTTCAATGATTTCATCCTTTCCATAGTCTTGTTTTGGAACTCGTAGCTCAAGACGTCCCGCAACTTTTTCAGTATTAGTAGCATCAACATCACCATCCAATTGAGTAGCTACTACAGAAATATCATACGCATCGATAATATCGTTTTTATTGATGTCACCATTACTGATATATCCCTCAAAGTCAGCATCACCTTTTTTCAATCCGGTATAGTTGATGTAAGAAGTCAAGTCATTACCATCAATTAAGCGGTCGTTATTAATATCACCCGGTAAATAACTTTCGGTTCCTGGAACTTTAAATACATATAATTCTCTGCCCGAACCAAAATTTCCAACGGCACTAGTAACCGCAATTTTGATATAACGTGCACTAGGCTGACCATTAAAAGCAAATGTTTTTAAGTCGTTCGAACTCTTCCAATCAAAAGTACCGGCAGCAGTCCAGGTTTCTTTATTATTGCTATAGTAAATGCTGCCTTTTAACAGAATGCCATTAGTACCTCCATTACGAGGCAAATAGTCAAATCGATCTAAGTGATTAACCGTTTTTAAATCCAGCATCATATCAAATGGAACTGAGTTTCCATCCCATGTGGTATGCCACATACTACTTTCATCAAAGTCGAAAAGATTTGAAATCGCTCCACCTTCCTGGTCTTTTGCAGTTAATTCAGCAGAAATATTCGGAATGGCAAATTGATAAGGATTTGACTTGGTGGATGCGCTAAACTGTTCCCAGCTTGAATAACCGTCCTTATTTACCGAACGAATTTTAAAAGCATAGGTAGTTTCAGGAGACAGATCTTCGAATACTAACACGGTATCTTTTATCGTGCTGTAATTAATATCATTAAACAGAATCTCATAATAATCGGCATTGGCAGCTTTAGTCCAGGTAGGCTTTAAAGTATAAGCGGTAGCATTTTTATCAGATACTCTAGCATTGAGTGCAACTGAAAGTGTACCGGTTTTTACGCGTTGTTTATCAGTAGGTTCAAATTTAAAACCTTTAATTTCTACCGTAGTGGCGTTGGCAGTAATATCGCTTGAAGCTAATTTTACTAAAAACTGTGGATTTTTAGTGATAGTTGTTTTTTCAAATTCACTTCCTTTGGTTGCAAACTGATTAAAGTTGGGTGAAGCATTATAGTAATAAACGTTTTCAGAGTGATTAAAATCACTTAACGATTTTGCTTCCGAAAGTTTCAATTGTTGCTTGCCAACTTTTGCCGAAACAGCTTTAGGCTTTTCAGTTACATTAATTCTAAGCTCAGTAGTTTTTGATTTTACAAAACCTTCGAAATTTCCTTTCATCGGCTGAATGGAAACTAGCGCATTACCTTTGCTGTCCGTTTGGGTTTCGATCAGGGTTGAAGAACCTGCACCCAACTTATAGGCTTCAGTTACACCGTCGTCATCATATTCGGTAAACGAATTTTTCCCGCTGGCATAAATTTCATAAATACGAGTTTTATTGTTGATTTCAGAAACATTATTGCTTGCATTGCTCATGGGAATAATTGCTCCGTTTTTCACAAAAACAGGTAATTTCCAAATAGGTGCATCGAAACAATTAATGATTCTATTCCCATCATATTTTTCTCCCGAGAAATAATCAATCCAAACTCCTTCAGGCAAATAAATACCATTTCTAATATCATTACCCTTATCATCAGACTGCGTTGCCTGATAAATTGGAGCAATCAAAAAGTAAGGTCCATACAAATATTGATATTTAGTTGCGGCTCCTTGAGTATAAGCATTCGGATACTCCAGGAACATTGCTCTCATAATCGGCAAACCGTTTACAGCTTGTTTAGCAATGCTGTACGAATAAGGTAAGAGCGCCGATTTAAGCTTTAAGTAATTACGATTTATAGAGGTAGCTGTTTCACCAAACGCTTGCGGATACTTTTCATTAGCACCCCAGCCATCCATATTTAGCTGCATAGGTGTAAAGGTTTTCCACTGGAAATCGCGAACATTAACTGCTACATTTTTCCCACCGAAAATACCATCCATATCTGATGTGATATTAGGCTGACCTGATAAACCCGAACCTATATAAGTTGGAATATGAAAACGAATATACTCCCAAACGCCGCCAGTTTGGTCGCCACTCCAGATAGTTGCAAAACGTTGCGTACCTGCCCAACCATCCAGCGAAATAATAAATGGACGACTGTCATTTCCATAATAAGGAGTCAGGTGCGCCACATCGGTCACGCCATTTAAACCAAAAGAATAACCGGCACCAACCCATGCCACATCGGTTTTAAGTACGCGAACGCCTGCAGCCTTAACTTCCTTAACAATATCGCGTTGCAATAGAGGAGCAACCTCGGCTTTAGGATGGAGGTCTGACTGCGTCCACAGGCCTATTTCTACACCATTTTTACGCGCATAGTCACCAAAGCTTTTCAGATTTTGAATATTTCCATCCAAGTTATCGGTTTGACCATACCCGGCACCATAACCATCATTAGGTAGAATCCAACCCAATGGCATATCATGGGCCTTATAGCGATCAATAACCGCACGAGCTGAAAACTGATAGTTATTTTTTTCGCCATTCAACGATTCTCTTATCCCTCCATTATCCGTTTGACTTTCTTTGTATTTCTTGCCATCCTCAAACAAAATCCCATCAGGGTTCTCTTTCCAGAAATCGCGGTTATAGGCATTCAAATGACCTTGATAAAAACCAAACTTAGGTAACAAAACCGGATTACCGGTCAATTGATAAAAATCGTTTAATAGCGCAACTGCACTATCATCAACCATCACAAAAACATCTAGATAATTGGTTTCATGCTTTAATTTAACAATACCTTTCTCCTTTGCTCCAAAATCATACGTACCCATATTAAAGGTATGCCACATAATGCCATAACCATTAGTAGACCAATAGAAAGGACAAGGAGAAGCTACGCCTCCATCGGTCCAGCTATTTTGATTTTCAATAGCAACAGTTTTTCCTTTATGAGAAAAACGACCGTTTTGAACGCCTCCACCATAAAAATATTCTTGCGGATACTCTTTTAAAGACAATACAACACCTTTCTTATCAAACGTAACCGGTGAAGTAGCTTCCATTACCACCGTATTAGTTTTAAGATTAATGACTTTAAACAATTCAGTATTCTTATCAATTAAAACTGAAACAACCTTAGAGGTAATAGTAATCTTATCATTAATATCTGTGACATTAACCTTATCAACAGGCCTTCTTGGATTTTCAACCAAAATTTTGGCCTCGGGTTGAGCTTCCGGATCCCGAATAAGTCCTCCAGAACTATCCTTAAAAAGTCTGAAGATATTTTCTCCGTAAAAATCAATGGTTAAAATCTCATTATTAGCGAATACCACCTCTACTGTAGAAGAATTGATCTTTTGAACCTTAACAACTTTTGCATCAGGTTGATTTTCTATTCTTACTTCGCTTTGCACTGGAGTACCATTTACCTCCAGATTTGACATTAATGAGATTAATGTTAGCAGTAGAATAGCTCTGGTTTGTATTTTAAAATTCAATGTTAATAAGGTTTTGGGTTAATGATTGGTTCAATCAAAATCTTCATAAAAAGGCATCTTGAATAATACAACCGCCAAATTAATACTTAGAAAGCGACTAACTGGTATAAAAATTAACGTAATCGATTGCGTAAAATAATTTCAATGAAAGGTCTGACAGGCGGTTATAAAATAAAATGATTTTGGTCAAGAAATAGACGTTGCAAATAATAGGTTACAAATAAAAGAAAATCCCGGTCTAGTACATTACACTACCAATAGTCCCGCTTTCCATTCCAAGTCCTCGCCTCCCCGACACAAGAGCTAGCGCCTGGCTCCGGGCTTTCCATTACAATCGGGTTTAGAGTGGTTGGGGGCAGAAGGTTATTTAGTTGATTGGTAAATTGTTAAATGGTTTTATTGTTTTATTGTTAAATATAAACCAAAGAGGTGCACAGCGTTTCACAGAGTCATTACTACTCCGTGCGCCTCTGTGCAACCCTGTGGTTATCCAGCCCCTTTAACCATTTCACAATACAACCATTAGCCATTTAGCCAGGTCCCTAAACAAACAAAGCCCCTTGGCGTGAACCAAGAGGCTTGTATAAAAATCGGCACCGACCTACTCTCCCACCTGTTACGGCAG
>NZ_PQVF01000012.1 GCF_002920915.1 Solitalea longa | reverse complement strand
AGTTAGAGTGTAGGTAGCAGAAGTAAGTCCGTTAAAGGTTAGTCCAGCCTGGTAATTCGTTCCATCAATTGAATACTCCAAACCTGCTCCGGTTGGGGCAGTCACGGTAATTGAACCGGTCGCCACCAAACAAGTTGGCTGAACAGTAGTAGCTGTTGGCGCTACCGGTGTTGACGGTTGAATATCGATAGTAACAGCCGTTGCCAACGACACACAACCTTGGGCATTGCGTACAGTTAGATTGTAGGTAGTAGAAGTAAGTCCATTAAAGGTTAGTCCTGCCTGATAATTCGTGCCATCAATTGAGTATTCCAAACCTGCTCCAAGTGGGGCAGTCACGGTAATTGAACCGGTCGCTACCAAACAAGTTGGTTGAACAGTACTGGCCGTAGGTGCGGCAGGTGTTGACGGTTGAGCATCAATGGTAACTGAAGTTGCCAACGACACACAACCTTGGGCATTGCGTACAGTTAGATTGTAGGTAGTAGAAGTAAGTCCGTTAAAGGTTACCCCTGCCTGATAGTTTGTTCCATCAATCGAATATTCCAAACCTGCTCCAAGTGGGGCAGTCACGGTAATTGAACCGTTCGCCACTAAACAAGTTGGCTGAACAGTAGTAGCTGTTGGTGCTGCAGGAGTAGCAGGTTGCGCATTGATAACAACCGAAGTTGCAGTCGACACACAGCCTTGTGCGTTTCTTACAGTTAGAGTGTAGGTAGTAGAAGTAAGTCCGTTAAAGGTTAGTCCTGCCTGGTAATTCGTGCCATCAATTGAATACTCGAGGCCTGCTCCTGTTGGACTTGTTACAGTAATGGAACCAGAGGCAACTGTACAGGTTGGCTGAATAGTGCTGGCTGTTGGTGCTGCTGGTGTTGGCAGTTGCGAGTTAATCGTAACCGAGGTTATTGCCGACTCACATCCTTGGGCGTTTCTAGTGGTTAAACTATATGGACCGGGTGTTAATCCGGTAAATGAAGTTGAACTCTGATAGGTCGTTCCGTCTATTGAATACTCAAAACCTACCCCTGTTGGACTAGTAACAGTAATCGAACCAGTACCAACAGTACAAGTAGGTTGAATAATATTTACTCCCGGAGCAGCCGGAAGTGGGTTAACTGTTACTGTTGTTGGAGTAGAGTTATCAAAGCAGCTATTGACATCAAAAATAGTTACGGTATAATTACCTGAAGCGGTAGCACTAATACTTTGGGTGGTAGCTCCTGTTGACCATAAATAAGTGTAACCTACGGGAGCTGTTAAGGTCACACTTCCTCCAATACAGAAAGTAGTAGGACCGCCAGCTGTTATAGTGGCTGTTGGCAATGAATTTACCAGCACCGCAGTTGGTAGTGAAGTTGCCGAACAACCATTTGCATCGGTTACTGTTACCGAATAGTTCCCTGAGGTGGTTGCTGTTATACTTTGAGTGTTAGCGCCGTTAGACCAGCTATATGAGCTTCCTGCCGAAGCAGTTAATAGTACGCTTCCTCCTTGACAAAAAGTAGTTGGACCATTTGGATTAATGACAGGGGTTGTAGGAACGTTAACCACTACCGAAGTAATACCGGATGTTCCCGTACAGCCGTTTGCATCGGTTACCGTAACCGAATAACTACCTGAGGCATTAACACTAATACTTTGAGATACAGCTCCGTTCGACCATAAATAAGCACTTCCAGCTGTTGCAGTTAGTGTTACGCTTCCACCCTGACAAAAAATTAAAGGACCTCCCGGAGTAATTGTAACGGTAGGTGGCGTATTAACTGTGACTGTTGTTGCTGCAGAAGTAGAAAAACATCCGTTTGCATCTGTTACGGTTACCGTATAATTATTTGCAGTGGTAACGTTGATGCTTTGGGTTGTCGCTCCGTTTGACCATAGATAAGAATACCCAGCCGGAGCAGAAAGCGTAACACTTCCACCCTGGCAAAACGTGGTTGGACCTCCTGCTGTGATAGTTGTTGGTGGTAGCGGATTTACCGTTACAACAACAGGGGCAGACGTTGCGTTACATCCATTTGCATCTGTTACGGTAACTGAGTAATTACCAGAATTGTTTACTGTTATAGCTGCAGTTGTTGCACCTGTTGACCATAAATAAGATGTGCCTGCTGAGGCCGTTAGCGTTACACTTCCGCCCTGACAAAAATTAGTACTTCCTCCGGCACTAATAGTAGCAATCGGAGCAACCGGTTCATTAATTACCACACTTGAATTGGCTATACAACCATTTGCATCGGTTACAGTTAAGCTATAATTTCCGGCTAATAAATTACTAATGTCTTCGGATGAAGATGTAAAACCATTAGAAGAGGTCCATTCATAGCTCAAAGTACCAATACCACTTGCGGTAACATTTACCGATCCATTATTTCCGCCATTACAGGTAACATCAACCTTATTATCAACTGTAACGGTGGGACCATTTTGGTCGGTCAAAGGAATTGAAGTAGTAACTTTACAACCATTGGCATCGGTAACTTCGAGCGTGTAAACCCCGGAAATCTTACCGGAAATATTCGAAGTATTCTCTGAGCTCGACCATAAATAAGAATAAGGAGAAAGGCCTCCTGTTACAGTGACATTAATGGATCCGTTAGAATTGCCGCAGGAAGGATCAACTTTAGCGAATGTTACCTGCGGAAGCTGATTGACCGTAACAGCGATTGAAGCTGTGGCCGTACAACCGGAACCATCAGTAACTAAAACCGAATATGTATTTGCAGAATTGACAACAATAGATTGGCTGGATTCGCCAGTTGACCAGGCATAAGAACCACCTGAAGATGCTGTTAAGGTTACGGCATCTCCCTGACATAAAGCAGTATTGCCTCCGGCTGTAATGGTTGCTGTAAATGCAGCAGGCTCTCCTACCGTTGTGGTATAAACAGGACTTAAGCATCCGTTTGCATCTCTTACAACAATATTATAATTACCTGCTGCAAGATTGCTGAACACATTTGAAACCTGGAAAGTCGTTCCGCCATTGCTACTGTATTGATAAGTTCCTGATCCGCCCGAAGCATTGTTTACTGTAATAGAACCTGTTGCTTGTCCGGCGCAAATTGCATCCGAAGGTGTAGTTACCGCCGAAATAGCGGCAGGTTGAGTAAGGGTTTCAACGAAAGGCTGGCTGGTACAATTATTCGCATCTCTTAATAAAACCGTATGTGTTCCCGTGGTTAAGCCGGTTAAGGTTGATGAAGCCTGAAAAGCTCCACCGTCAACGCTGTAGCGTATTGCTCCCGTTCCTCCTGTTGCACCAACAACCTGAATGCTGCCGTTAGAAGCTCCAAAACAGGTAGGATCAGTAAGGATGAACTGCGTTACTGAAAATGCTGCTGGCTGGGTAACCGTAATGATATCTGTAACCTGGCATGAATTTGCATCAAATACTGTTACTGTATGACCGCCCGGAGCCTGGTTACTAAAAGTTGCGCTTGTCTGTGCAGTTCCTCCATCAATGGAATAAGAATAAGGAGATGTTCCTCCTGAAGCAGTTACCGTTACCGAACCATTACTAGAACCATTACAGGTGGCTCCGGTTTGAGCCAGAGAAATTCCTAAGGCAGTTGGCTGAGTAATTTGAATATTGCTTAAGGTAGTATTACAACCCAAACCATCAGTAACGATGACCTGATAAGTGCCCGCTGCTAAAGCCAACTGATCTTTATTGGTACTGAATATACCTGAAGCGTTGCTCCATTGGTAGGTATAATTTCCGTTTCCACCGGTTACTGAAAGTAATATTGAACCATTTGTCCCACCATTACAGGTAACATTGGCCGAACTTTGCACAGTTACCGAAAGTGCTGTAGGCTGGCTGATCACCACGTTGCTTTGAGCGATGGTACAATTTGCCGCATCGCGGGCCGTTACGGTATAGGTTCCAGCAGCAACACCCGTAAACACACCTGATGTTTGAAAAGCTCCTCCTATAGAATATTCATAAGAAGGCGTTCCACCTCCTGCTATTGCCGTGATAGAACCCGAATTATTGCCGTTACAGGTTAAATCGGTTCCAGAAACATTTAAGGTTAAATTCGGAATATCCTGAATGGTGGCCGTGGCCGTTAATACTCCAAGCGTTGCATTTACCGGATTACTTAATGTAACCGTAAAATCTTCGTTGGGTTCATCGGTCAAATCGGTGGGCAAAATGGTTACCGTAAAAGTTTTACTGGTTTCTCCCGGGTTGAAGGTCAGTGTACCGGAAGCTGGGGTAAAATCAGTGCCGGCTGTTGCTGTTCCGCTTGCTGTTGAATAATTGACCGTAACTGTTTGCGCACTTGGATTATTCAGCTGAACAGTAAATGTGGCCGTTGTATTAGCACAGTTCCCTTCATTCACCAGTAATGCATTAGGCACAAAACTCGCAACCGGTGTTGGATCGTTATCTGTTATTATTTCGGTTCCAACATCCAAACCGGCAATAATTGTTGCTCCTGCCGAAGGATTACTGAGCGTAATGGTAAAATTCTCAGATGGCTCGGTAATATTATCATTAATAATAGCTACAGTGATATCTTTTGATGCTTCATTAGTCGCAAAATTCAGCGTTCCTGTTGCAGGTGATACGTTAAAATCTGTTCCTAAAACTGCTGTTCCGCTTGCTACCGTATAATTTACACTTGCAACAGTATTGCTGGTTTTAAAAACTTTATAGGTAACTGTTCCTGCGCCCTCATTAACCGTTTTGCTTTCTACATAAAACTGGGTGGCATCATCGTCAACAATAGTTACGGTACCGGCCGTATTTCCTAAAGTTGCACCTGATACCCCGCTAAGATTTACAGTAAATGTTTCGGGAGTTTCAACTAAAACATCATTAATAATTGGGATGGAAATGGTTTTTGTGGTTTCATTTGCCAAAAACGTAACTGAACCAGAAGCATTAGTAAAATCTCCCGGTGCTACTGCCAATCCATTGGCAGTTGAATAATTTACCGTAGAACCAAAATCAGTAGTGCCGGTTTTGGTTAATGTAAGCGAAACGGTTCCGGCATTTTCATTAACAATTACACCCTGTATAGTTATTACCGGTAAAATATCATCATTAATAATCGTTCCGACCCCTGTACTTTTGGTGCCTAAATTTGCAAACTGAGGAGATTGAAGGGAAACTGAAAACGTTTCGTCGTTCTCATATTTTGTATCACCATTAATACTGATATTAACGGTTGCAGAAGTCTGATTAGGAAGCAAGGTAATAGTATTGACCGCAATGCCAACAAAATCGGCATCGGTTGTGGTGGCAGTACCAATTACTGTAAAATAATTAACGGTGGCATTTAAAGCGGTGTTTCCGGTTTTGGTAACCGTAAAACTCAACAATTTCATGCCGGCATTGCCCTCTGTAGTTGAAACATCGTTAATGGTGAGTAACGGCGCCGGATCGTTATCAATGATATTTACCTGTGTCCCAACTCCTATTTGAGCATTGTTGCTAACGGATGAAATATCGGCAATAACGGTTTCATCAAATGATTCATAAAGATTATCGGTTATTGCTCCAATATTAATAAAGGTGTCGCTTTCAGTTAATCCGGCTGGAATAGTTAATGTGATTGGGGTGATTACCGTAGTATAATCAGCACCATTAGCTGCTGTACCACTAAGATTAACCTGTACCGTGATATCAGATGCCGATACAACGTCAGAATTAGATAACCTGGCTCTGATCCTCGCTGTGGTGGGCTGAGAATGTGCCCCCGGTTCACGTACAAATGAAAAGTCAGTAACTAAACTTACTGTCGGAATCTGATCATCCTCAATAATATTACCTGTGGCGGTATTATTGGGACTAGCGCTTACATTGTAACCACTACCATTTTGAAGTGTTATGATTACCGTTTCGGGAGAAGGGATCTCACTGATATTATCTCCATAAACAGGTACTAAAATAGTACCTGTAGTTTGTCCGGCTTCAATTAAAACCTGTGTGGTAGTATTATCATAATCAAAGGAACTGTTATTTCCTCCGCTGGCAGTACCCGAAAAAGAATAGTTTAACTGGATATCTGTAGCACTTGGCCTATTATTTTCAAGGGTGTAGGTGTATTGCAAATACCTGATCTCGCCTGAGGCTCCCTCAACAATTGACGGTGCACTGGCAATGCGAATTACCGGTAATGGAGTGCTATCAACAATCTGAACAGTCAGATTATTGTTTGAAGAACTTTCCGTTGCCGCTCCCCCTTTTACAGCCAAAATATTTACATCAGCAGTTTCATTGGGTAAGCCTTCGTAAAAACCATCGTTAATAGCCGTTATGGTAACTGTAGCTGACAAGGAACCTGCCGGAATAGTTACAGTTTGTCCTGTTACCGTATAGTCATCACCTATTAAAGCGGTTCCAGTAATACCTACTGCGAGATCAACCGTCACAGGTTCGTAAGTTCGTGTGCTTAGGGTAACAGTTACTATTGATTGTGTGGGTGCACCTATTTCATTTATAACAAGATTATTTGCCGAAATGCTAACTGTAGGAGCTGTCTGGATATCATTAATTGCGAGAATTGCTCCTGCTCCCGCCGTGGCATTGGTAACCGAAGTAATGGAAGCAATCAATGTTTCGGGAAGTGTTCCTTCAAAAATATTATCGTTTAAAGCTGCAATCGTATAGCTGTTACTTACCGTTGAACCGGCTGGAATAGTAAACGTAAGGGTACCTGCCGTAACCGTATAATCCGTTCCCCTTACTGCTGATCCTGCGATGTTTCCTACAGCTACAGTAACCGTTACAGGCAAAGGCAGCACATCAGGAATTCGTGCAAACAATGTAGTATTGGTTCCTTCATTTATTGAGGTGGCAGCAAACTCCAGGGAAACCGCATTATCATCATTTTGAATAACCCCTAATGCGGTATTAGTTCCTGTTACAACACCTGTCTGCGGTGTAATCTGAACTGAAAAACCTTCGGAAGGTTCTATGTCCGGATCTTTATTAACCGGAATTGAGATCACCACCGAACTTTGATTGGCAGGAATAGTTGCCGATACATTTATTGGAAAACCCGATGAAAAATCAGCCGCATCAGCCGGACTAGCTCCATTGGGTGAAACCGTATATGTAAAATCAATTGGCTGATCAATTGGTGTATCACCATCGCGTTTTACAACAAAAGTAAAATTAGTGGTTCCACCCCCTGTGCCTTCGGCAATGGTAGATGATAATTCCTGAATACTTATTTGTGCATCATCATTTAAAATGGTAAGCGTATGCACCTTATTGTTTCCTAAAACTGCGGATGAGTTAAGTGGCGTTCCGAGTGTAAAAACAACGGTTTCATTCAGCTCCACCAAATTATCATTGGTAATGATCAGCGTGATATCTTTAGTACGTTGACCGTTAGTTCCGGCAAATGGATTATTGCCGTTAAATACCAAAGGGGAAGCATTAGCGGTAATTTGATAATCGAAATTTGCAGCAGGTGATTGCAGGGCTGTTCCGCTAATAGTATATGGAACAGTAACCAAGCGTTCAGTGGTATTACCTGTTAATTTAACCCGAATGGTTACGGCGGTTCCAACACCTTCGATATAAGATGAGCTGAGGTATTCAAAACCTACCTTAGGCCCCCCGTCATTATCAATAATTTGTGCGGTTCCTATTCTTGCAGCGCCAGCAGCAATGCTTGCTCCCGAGGTAACCGAATTCAGCGTAATAATAATGGTTTCATTATCCTCGTCACGGCGATCGTTAAAAGTGATTATAGGAATGGTTGCCGACGTACTTCCCGCAGGAATTACAATAGAAGTGATCGTATTGTTATAATCAACTCCCGGATCAGCAGCCGCACCGCCAAAGGCAGTTCCGCTGTATGAAAACGAAAGTGTAAGATCGACCGAGCTTGGATTGCTTAACGTTACCGGAAAGTTTAAAGTGCTGTTGGCTTCGATAAAATTAGCCGGATTTGATATGGAAATAACCGGAGTGGCATCATCATCGGTAATTTGGCCTGTTGCAGAATTAGAAGGAGATCCTGCAATAGTTGCCGATCCGCTTAAAATACCTGTAAGGTTAACTTGTACCAATTCATTGGGTTCGTCGATCAAATCACCTTTTACAGGAACTGAAATGGTGGCTGTTAAACTGTTGGCAGGAATAGTAACTGTTGTGGTAGAATTAACAAAATCGGTACTCGGAGTTGCTGAACTACCCGTAAAATCATACCCTACCACAATATCAACCGGACTAACTACATCTAAACTTACAGTAAAAGAGAGTGTATTTGGAGTTCCTGTATTGCCTTCGTTAACGGCGGTTGCATTACTAATACTAACTGTTTGGGCCGTTGCTAAAACAGAACTGAAGAGAAACAAAAGAAAAAGCACATAAAAGCTAAGGCAATTAAATAATCGCCAACGGTAATCAGCCTTTACAGCAAAAGTTGAGAGCGTAAACTTTTTGACCATAAAACAATACCCAGTGGTAGATATAAGGAAATAAATACTGCCTTATTGAAAAGCAAAGGTTAGCAGCAATTATTTTGCATTTTTGTTACAAAAACAATTCCTATACTTTTATCTAACACCACCACAGCTATTATTTCATTGAAAAAACCTTAACAACTGAAAAGAAATCCTCCGCATCAGATTAATTGCCAGAATTATGTGAATAAACCCACACTTAGCGATCTATCAAACGTTTACTATAGTATACATAGATTGGCTTTCTATGTATAATTTAAAAAATTTAAGGTCAATAAAGCTTATTTAAGTTTAAGCTTTATTGACCTTATTATTAATTTAATTCAATAACTACGGATTAACCGTCAGTTAATCAAAATCAACCTACCTATTCAGGTTTCTAACTAAAGTTATATATCCTTTTTTCACCACTACCTTACCGTCTTTGTCTTTAGTTCTCAGCAGATAAAAGTAAGTACCGTCAGAACAGCCCTGTCCATCCCAATCGTTCTTGTAGTTAACCGATTTAAACACCTGCGAACCATAGCGGTTAACAACTGTAAGGTCATTATCAGCATTTTCAACACCTTCTATTTTAAAACGATCGTTAACACCATCACCATTAGGGGTAAATACATTGGATATACGGCCTGATGTTGGTGCAAAACCACTTCCGGCATCATCATCGTAAATGGTTCCGGTGGCTTCATTATCACCAATTAACACATTGGTTGGATTGCTGATGGTTACTTTAAAGGCTTCATCTGATTCATCAACTACATCGCCAATAATTTTAATATTTACTGCCTTATAGGTTTCAAAAGGAGCAAAAGTTAGGGTTCCGGTCTGTGCAGTAAAATCACCAGGTGAAGCTGCTGTTCCGTTGGTTGTGGCAAAATCAACTGTTATGGTTTGATCACTGTATTGATTCAACCAAACCCCGAAATACATATCCGTTTCACCATCATTACCTTCATAAACATAGGTATCATAAATGGATACGATTGGGGTATTGTCATCATCATTGATTAAACCTGTACCCTCTGTATCCGCTAGCACTGCATTTACTGGATTGCTCAGTATAAGGTTTACATACTCATTTGGTTCAAACACCAAGTCAGGGTTTACATGCACTTCCACATATTGCCCATTAATTCCATCAAATGTTAAAGTTCCATTAACTGGCGTATAGTCATCTGTGGTTGTAGTAACATCCTGTGTTGTATAATCAACCGTAACTACTTTATCGGTAAAATTACTAAGGTATACATAGAAATAAAGTATAGGATCACCGGAATCACCCTCTGTTATAGCTGGATCAGTAGTGTAAATATATGGCGTTTGATCATCATCATTAATTTGAACATATCCATCACCGTCGCCAATTATTGCATTTGCAGGAGAACTTAGCAATAGCCTGAAATATTCTATCGGTTCAAACGCATTATCTCCAATAATATTTATATCAATAGTCTTATACGTTTCTCCTGGATCAAAAGTTAAAGTACCAGAAGTGGCTGTATAATCATTTCCCGAAGTTGCACCCGCATTTTGTGTGGTGTAATTAACGGTAACTGTTTGATCAGAATTAGCCGGCGAAAGTGATACACCTATGGTTATAGTATTACCCGTTGCGGCATCAGTTTCTGTAACCGAATTATCACCAACCCATAATAATGCAGGAGTGTCATCATTGGTAATGGTAACATTTGCCGAAGGCTCAAAAATGAACGCATTAGTAGGCGAACTTATCAGGACCCTAAATGTTTCATCTGGTTCAAAAGTATTGTCTCCGTTTATCGTAATATCAATTTGTTTAAAATATTCGTCTGTCGCAAAGGTTAAAGTACCTGATGATGCCACGTAATCACTACCTCCCGTGGCTGTAATATTTTGCAATGCATAATTTACTGTAACCGGATTATTGTTGCCGGCACGATTTAATGAAATATAAACAGACAACGTTTGTGTTCCACTATCACCTTCAGTAACTGATGCACCACTTGTAGCTAAATAATTATAGTTAATACCTGATTGACCCTGTATTTCTCCATAGCCGTCCTGATCGAGGATTACATAACCCGTAGAAGGCATTGATAATCGCATGGTAAAATATTCATATGGCTCATCTTCACCATCGCTAATAGTTGTAACAGTCACCGGCTTGAAATATTCACCCGCATTAAAGGTCATGGTGCCATTTGCAGCAGTATAATCACCAGGAGCAACTGCGCTCTGATTGATGGTGGCATAATTAACTGTTGCTGTTCCTGTTAAAACCGATCTATAAATATAAAATGTTTCATCATTACCTTCAGTTGCACTTGTGCTGGTAACATAAAAATAAGGAGGATTATCATCGTCATAAATGGTAGTTATACCGAATGCATCTCGCATGGTAGCATTTGTTGGATTGCTGATCTGGAGTTGGAATATTTCATTTGATTCAAGTGCATTATCTCCGTTTACATTAACGGTCACTTGTTTATAATATTCACCCGGATTAATGGTTAATGTTCCGCTAGTTGACTCGTAATCAGTACCTGAAACTGCCGTTCCATTGCCGGTAGCGTAATCAACTGTGACAACTTGGTCGGAATAATTAGTTAGGAACACCGTAAATGTAGCTGTTTGTGTCTCTCCTTCATTTCCTTCCGGGTTTACATAAGTATCCGAAACATACAATTCAGTAGGAGCATCGTCATCGTATATTGTAATGATACCTTCCGAGTCGGTTATTAATGAATTTTGAATATTGCTTATTTTAAGTATAAAGAACTCGTTACCTTCATAATCATTATCTCCATTACAAACAATGTCAATTCCTTTATAATACTCGTTAAGATTGAAGGTCAGTGTTCCTGTTTGTACCACATAATCTTCTCCATCTTTTGCTGAACCGTCAAGCAATTCATAATCAAGAGTTACTACTTTTGATGCATAATTTGAAAGGTAAACATAGAAGGTTTTGGTAGTAGTTCCCGAATCCCCTTCAGGGTTAAAATAGGAGTCGGGTACATAAGCGATAACTGCATTATCATCATTATAAATTATAAAATTACCGACGCCATCTTCAGTGGTTGCATTTGTAATGTTGGTTAAATTTATTTTGAACTGCTCATTGGCCTCAAAATCAACATCACCGTTAACAGCTACTGTAAAGGTTTTGTAGGTTTCACCCGGATTAAAGGTTAAAGTTCCAGATGCTGCCACGTAATCTTCACCAGCAACAGCTGTTACATCTTCGGTTGCAAAATCAACTGTAATAGTTTCTGTTGAGGTTTTATTCAGATAAACATAAAAAGTAACATCATTAGAACCTGAATTTCCTTCATACACATAGGTATCATAAATACGAACAGCAGGTATATTCAAATCATCGTCTGTGATTGTGCAATAAACAAAGGCAGTTCCTACTGTCGCATTGCTTGAAGGGTTTAATAACTGAAGATAAAATCCATGGGTTCCTTCTTCATCTACATCACCAATTACTTTTACGGTAACGGTCTTAGAAGTTTCACCAGGGGCAAATGTTAATGTACCTGTAACAGCCGTGAAATCTTCAGGATCTGTCGCCGAATTTTCAACTGTTTGGTAGTCGACCGTAATTTGGGTTGTACCTGCTTTATCGAGCGTAACAGTAAACACCGCATCAACGGTACCTGAATTCCCTTCATTTACCTGAATATCCTGAGAACTTAAAACCGGTAGTGGCTCATCGTCATTTAAAATATTTACATAGCCCGTGCCGTCAGAAATGGTGGCACCGCTGCTAATATTGGCAAGGTTAACGTACAATATTTCATCGGGTTCATTGGTCAAATCACCATTTACTACAACGGTAATAGTTTTAGAAGTTTCGCCTGCGGCAAATGTGAGTGTTCCATTACCGGAAGCAAAATCGGTAGGTGATACGGCTGCATTGTCTTGTGTAGACCAGTCGACGGTAATAGCACCGGCAGCCGCCTTATCCATGGTAACCGTTAACACAGCATTGCTGGTTCCTGAATTTCCTTCGGTCAGCTCAACATTACCAATTGTTAAGGCAGGCAGGGTTTCATCATCATTACTTATAGTTACCGAACCTTGAGAATCACCTATGGCAGCTCCACCGGTTGCGTTGGTTAAATTCACCAAAAAGCCTTCATTGCCTTCAACAATAACGTCTCCATTAATAGTTAAGGTGATCGTTTTTGAGGTTTCACCTGCAGCAAATGTGAGCGTTCCATTGCCCGAAACATAATCTGAAGGTGATAAAGCACCATTATCCTGAGTTGACCAATCAACGGTGACAGTTCCAGTTGCCGCTTTATTTAAGGTAACTGTTAAAATAGTTGTTGATGTTCCTGAATTACCTTCAGCTACTGAAACATCGTCAATGTCAAATGATGGAGGAGCTTCATCATCGTTTTCAATTGTTCCTATTCCCTGAGCATCGGCAATAGTGGCACCACTGCTAACATTGCTAAGGTTCACCAAAAAGCCTTCATCGCCTTCTACCGTTACATCTCCATTTATGGTAACGGTTACCGTTTTTGAAGTTTCACCGGCGGCAAAGCTAAGTGAGCCGGTTGCTGAAACATAATCAGATGGTGAAATTGCACCATTATCTTGTGTAGACCAGTCAACAGTTATGATATCGCCTGCAACTTTATCCAACGTAACAGTAAATTCGGCATTCACTGTACCTGAATTACCTTCAGTTACTGATACATTGTTGATAGTTAATGCTGGCAAGGTTTCATCATCATTAGTAATCACACCAAATCCTTGTGGATCACCAATGGTTGCCCCACCGGTTGCATTACTTAAATTAATCAGATAAGCTTCATTTCCTTCCACGGTTTCATCACCATTTATAACTATGGTTATTGTCTTTGATGTTTCACCAGCAGCAAAACTGAGCGTTCCTGTACCCGAAGCATAATCTGATGGCGAAGTTGCACCGTTATCCTGTGTTGACCAATCAACGGTGGTGGTTCCTTCGGCTACCTTGCTCAGTGAAACAGTAAACACAGCATTAACAGTACCTGAATTTCCTTCAGCAACTGTTATATCATCAATTGTAAACGCCGGAGGAGTCTCATCATCATTGGTGATACCTCCCACTCCTTGTGCATCGGCTATGGTGGCCCCGCCGGTAGCATTGGTTAAATTAACCAGGAACGATTCGTCGTTTTCAACCGTTTCATCTCCGTTTACGGTTACCGTAAGGGTTTTTGACGTTTCACCGACAGCAAAGGTTAGTGTTCCACTTCCCGAGACATAGTCAGCAGGTGAAGCGGCTGTATTATCCTGAGTTGCCCAATCAACCGTAACTGACCCTGTTGCAGCTTTATCAAGAGACACCGTAAACACTGCATCCACCGTACCTGAATTTCCTTCGTTTACAGTTACATTGCTGATTGAAATTGCAGGAGGCGTTTCATCATTATCAATTATGGTCTCTTCGCCCTGTGCATTAGCAATATCTGCATTAACTGCATTACTTAAATTCACCAAAAATGATTCGTTGGTTTCATCTTCATTATCGTCGGTAATTGCAACAGTAAATGTTTGTGTTGAATTACTTGATCCCGCAGGAAAAGTAACCGTTCCTGAGGTAGCGGTATAATCCTGACCAGCAACTGCCGAAGAATTGGCAGTGGCGTAATCAACACTTACATCTTGTGAACTTTCGCCATTAAGCTGAATTGTAACTGTTATTGTGCCGTCACCTTCATTTGCCTGAGCGTTCAATACGCTTACTGTTGGAAGACCGTCGTCATCTAAGATTGAAAAAGTAGCGTCAGCATCTAAAAGATCAGCATTAACTACATTCGATAAAACAACCCGGAAAGTTTCATCTTCTTCATCGATCTGATCATTTGCAATCGATACGTTAATTACTTTCGAGGTTTCGCCTGGGGCAAAAGTTACTGTTCCTGAATTAGCGGTATAGTCGTTGGGGGCTGTTGCAGTACCATCGGCTGTATTAAAATCCACCGATATAGATTCAGTACCTGCCTGTGATAAATAGATGGTTATTTCGGCAGAGCCTACAGCTTCATTGAAAACACCACCTGAGATTTGCACACCCGGCAAAATAACTGGCTGGTCATCATCAACAATGGTTCCCAATCCTTGACCATTTATTATTGTAGCATTTGTTACATTGAACAGATTTACATAATACTGCTCATCACCTTCCTCTTCAGTATCATTAAGAATATCAATAATAATGGTTTTTGATATTTCCCCAGGAGCAAAAGTTAGTGTTCCGCTTCCGGTGGCAGAAAAGTCACTTCCTGAATTGGCACTGCCATCTGCCGTAGCATAATCAACGGTTATGGTTTCACTGGAAGCAACGTTCAAATTAACATTAAAGACTGCTGTGCCTTCACTTTCGCCAACCGTTGAACTACTAATTGTTAGTTCAGGAGTTACTGGAGGTTCATCATTATCCTGGATCGTTCCAACACCTTGGCCGTCACTTATTGTGGCAGTAGCCGATACATTGGATAAATTAACATTAAAGGTTTCATCCGATTCATCCTCTGTATCATCTGTAATAGCTACATCTATGATTTTAGAGGTTTCACCAGGTGCAAAGGTTAAGGAACCCGAAGCAGCGGTATAATCTGATCCCGCAGTGGCCGTTACATCAGCAGTTGCATAATCAACGGTTACAGCCTGTGCTGCTGCTGAACTCAAACTAACTGTAAATGAAGCCGTTCCATCAGCCTCACTAACTGTTGAATTACTGATCGATAATGCGGGGATAGCTGATTCCTTATCATCATTTAAAATCGTTGCCTGAAAAACATCATCATTTAAGATCAAACCATCAGGATTCAATAATTTGATGAAAAAGGTTTCATTAGGTTCAACCTTAGTATCGCCGTAAACTGGAACTACTATTTCAAATTTTGTTTGTTCAGCAGGAATGATTAATGTGCCTTTAGTTTCCTGATAATCTTCTCCTGCAGTTGCGGTGCCATCATAGGTATAATAATCCACACGGGTTTCTTTATGGCTGCAGGTTTTAAAATTGAAGTAAAACTTAAGGTTTACAATACCGTCATTTTTTTCGCCAACCGACATATCAGCTCCGCGTAATGTAGGGAAAGGATCGTCATCTATGATTGTTCCAGCCGCTTTGCTTTCACAAATGGTTGCATTTTTAGCATTCTTCAGATAAATGAAAAACTGCTCATTCTCCTCATCGTAATAATCACCTTTAAAAAGCACCTTCACTATTTTTGAAACTTCACCAGGGGCAAAAGTTATTGTACCAGAAGTGGCGTTATAATCTTCTTTCACAAGGGCCGTTCCATTGCCTGTATAGTATTCAACCGTTATTTCCTCTTTACACGGACCATCAAGGTTTACCTTAAAGTCCATAGTAGAGTAACCACTATTGGCTTCCTTACAGGAAGCGGATAATACACTAACGCAGGGAGGAGCGGCTTGTGCGCTCATAATTATTAAACCTTTTTGCGGTTTAACGGTTTGAGCTCCATCGTAATCATCAGCCGAACTTAAAAGAAACAGCAATAAGGACAATGAAAACAATTTTATCGCTAAAGAAAAAGAACTGTTTTTTATTGCTCCAATAATGCTTTCAAAAGTTTTCGTAAAAGAATGAGCCAATCCCTTGAATTGATCATTTTTTAAAACATTGGTAGAATCTTTCATAAATCTGCGGTTAGCATTTAACGATTTGTTTCAATAAGAGAACCGTCGATAAGAGAACTATGAAGAGTGTTTTAATGAATGTGTCTAGAAATAAAAAAGACGGATGATATAGAAATGACGAAACGGAAGAAATGAATTTGGTACCTACACAGTAATTGCAAGATTAAAATTAACTCATAAACTACTCATTTACAACAATTTGATAGTAAATAATCACTTTTTGTATACAATTAAATTTATTCAATAAAAACAAAAACGGGAGTTCATTTTCATGAAGCCCCCGTTTAAAAACAATCGTAAGGTTTGATTTTTTTAACTATCTGAACCCTCTTATTAAAGTTATATATCCCTTCTTAGTTGTAAACCCTCCATCCTGGTCTTTTAGTTTGAGGATATAATAATAAGTACCATCCGCGCAGCCCTGACCATCCCAATCGTTTTGATAATTGCTGCGTTTAAAGAACTGAGTACCCTCTTTATTAAAAACAATAAGTTCATTTTGGGCATTTGTCACTCCATCAATAACAAACAAATCGTTGATGCCATCGCCATTTGGGGTAAAAACATTGGCTATTTTAGGTTGAGTTTTTAGGTTTTCTGTGGACACTGCTGAAGAGGTTAAAAAAACTGGACCATCGTCGTTGAGGATGGTACCAATAGCTTCAAACCGTTCTCCTGCAATAAAGTAATATGAAGGCAGCAGTCTAACAATAAATGATTCGTCACCTTCATTAATAGTATCTCCCCGCACATCTATTATTATGAAAGTAGTATCGGAAAGCTCACCAAATACACCTCCACCATAAATAAAATAATCAACCTGCTTAGAGGTGGTCACATCAATTACTTCAAAACCAACGGCAGCTGGAATAGGATTTCCTATCCCCCAGTTTGGCAAATTCTTAGTATATACTTCAAAAACAAGTTTCTTAATACCATCATCTCCTTCTGTTATTGTAACATCGTTACCAATAGTTACTTCTAATGGAGGATCATCATTTAAAATATAACCATTTATATCCCCTTCCGGTGGACTACCATTGATCCCGTTTACGGGGTAAGCAGTAAAGTACTCATCAAATTCAAAATCATTATCTCCAACTACTTTAAAAACCATATCCTTTTGCGTTTCGCCCGGAGCAAAAGTTACCCTAGGACCATCATCAAAAACAAGATCATTGTTAAATGCTCCAGGATAGTCATTATTATAGATGATTTTAAATTCAACGGTTACTGGTAGAATAGAAGGACCGCCATTAAGATATAATGGAACGGAAATCAATGTTGTATCTCCACTGTTGCCTTCATGTATCCAGATATAATTATCTCTTCGCATCGATACACTTCGACGGCCTTGAGTGAGGTGATCATAAATAAAGACTCTTTTAATGCTGTCTTCATCAAGAAAGTAGTCTCTTACAAAATGACCAAATATTGGGTTGCTTAACTTCAGGTAAAAATATTCATCTCCCTCATCCGCCGATGCTGGATCATATTTGACAGCTATTTCCTTAATTGTTTCACCTGGTAAAAAGGTTAATACTCCTGAAGTAGAACTATAATCACTCCCTTCAGTAGCGGTTCCGGGAACGGTTGTATAATCAACTTTTACAGTATGATTATTAGGTTGTAATAAGTTGACCTTGAAGACCATTAATGTGTCACTAGCATAGTAAGGATCCCGGGCAAATTGAATTCCTGAATCAAAAAATAGTATATCGTCTGCATCCTCTAAAACCCATACTCTCGTTTGAGGGGTACTTATTTGTGCATTTAAAGCATTACTTAAATTAAAATTAAAGAATTCATCGCCTTCAATTATAGTGTCATTTAAAAGGGTAACCGGTACATATTTAACACTATCACCTATAGCAAAGTTTAGCGTCCCTGAAACAGGCACGTAATTGGCCTGACCGCTTATATAGCCATCTGAAGTGGAATAATCAACACTAATTGGCTGTGAGGCAGGTTCATTTAATAAAACAGTAACATTTAAAATACCGGCAGATTCTTTTGCCGATTGCGTTTCTAATCCAATTACCTCATTTGGAGCCGTATCATTGTCTATTATTGTACAGATCGCAATACTGTCGGTAACAATAGCATTTTGAATCTCAGAAATAAGAATTTTAAATCGTTCATTGATCTCTGGTAGTGTATCACCAATTATAGGGATAGGTAATAATCTGTAAGGGGGAATGCTAAGACCAACATACATATACCCTCTATTATCATAATTTAAGGTATCTCTATAATCTTTGCTTTTTGCAGTTGATAGATCCTCAAGCCTGGCTTTAAAAAACACCCCCCACTGACTCGGGTTACTCAATGAAATTCTAAAATAAGCCATTTTCACTCCATCATCCCCTTCAATTATGGTCGTATCACTTATACTTATTGATGGGGTATCATCATCATCAATAATATTTCCTCTTGCGACATCTCCCCAGTAAGGGTCTCCAGTATTTCTATTTAGTATTACATTTTCTTCGTTTCTGGCTAAAACAAAGATCTGTTCATTATTTTCATCCGTATCATCTCCAATAACTCGAACTGTTATTACTTTAGCTGTGTCGCCGGGCATAAAAACCACGCTGTCACTCTTAAGAATAAAATCGATGTTAGAATCAGCTATGATACCTCCTCCAACATTTTCGGTCACATAACTATCCATAGCATACTCAATTTTTACTTTTTTAGGCGATGGGAAATTCAATTTCACCTGAAAGTTGACATCAGTAGTATCACCTTTGTTACCTTCAATTACACTGGGCGCGCTAAAAATAGCGGTAGGCTTTGTAGTATCTTTTATAATGATCTTGGTTCGATTCCGTGATAATGAAATATTTGGATCGGTTGGTGTAGAAAAATTAACATAGAAGTATTCGGTTTGTTCAAAGTCATCCGTTTTGATCACATTTAGATCAAAGAAGAACTTATCAAAATTATTGAAGGTCAAATTTCCACTCTTTTGATCATAGTCTGATCCTGCAACTGCACTGCCGTCTTCGGTACTGTAACTTAAATTAGTTGAAATAGGGGTCGAACTTGATAGCTGTAGAATAAAACTGTTCCAGTCTTCGGACACTACGATACTATCCGGAACATTGATCATTACGTTATTCTCATCATCTATAATATCAATACCAGCATCAATAAGTCCATCTAATATTCCATTTTGAGGCTCAAGCATCACAATATGAATAAACTTATCATGATTATCGATCGCGTTGTCAATGATCTTAAACTTGATCTGTTTCGAAAGTTCTCCCGGAAGAAAAGTTACAAGAGAATCAAGAGCAACGTAATCAACATCCGGAATTGCTTCATCCACTATCCAGGGTTGATTTCCATAAAAAGACATTAACCTAACAATTAATGGGATATTTCCCTTTCTGGTTAATCTTAAATTCATAGCAACGCTATCAACCGACTCCAAAACAGTTTGATGATAAGGAGAAATCAAAACTACCGGAAACTCCAGATCGTCATTCCAAATGGTGGCTGAAGAAGAAGTATTGGTCAGTTGAACATTTACCGGATTTGAATAGTTAACGATGAAGGTTTCATTTTCTTCTTTGGTGGTGTCGCCGTAGGAGGTGACCACTATTTCGGCCCGAATATGGGCAGCAGGTATGGTAAAAGTTCCGCTAGCCGCCTGGTAATCGGAGCCCGCTGTAGCAGTACCGTTGATGGTGGCATAATCAAAAGTAATATCCTTATAGCTCCAGTTGCTTAACTGAATCAAAAATTTCACCTTCACCGTTCCAGAATCTTGTTCCCGAACAGCCATATTACTGATGGTCATGGTGGGCGGGGCATCACTATCTAATATGGTGGCAGTACCCTTATTGTCGCAAATTGTGGCATTTGTTGCATTGCTTAGGTTAAGATAAAAGGTCTCGTCATACTCATCATATAGATCTCCGTTAATCGCTATGAAAAGGAATTTAACGGTTTCGCCAGGCTGAAAGGTCAAATAACCCGAATTGGCAGTATAATCATTCCTCGAACTTGCCGTACCATTTGAGGTAGAGTAATACACCTTTACTTCTTGCGTACTTGGGGAACTCAGGCTTATTTTAAAACTGGCGTAGCCACCTCCATTGTCGGGTTCAGTTACAGCAATATCGTTTACTGTTAAACAGGAAAGCTGTGCTGAACAGTTAAAAACAGTGCCCGTTAGCATAAAAAAGATGCCAATTAGCACTTTTGCAGATAACGCGTTCATAGTATAAAGAGTTAAAATTTAGCTTACCTTCGACTTCTTATAAGAGTGATATAACCTTTTTTAACTTCATATTCGCCTGAAGCCTTTTGCAATTTTAAGGAATAGAAATAGGTGCCATCGGTACAGCCTTGTCCATCCCAATCATTTTGATAATTCGATCGTTTATAAACCTGCATTCCTTGTTTGTTAAAGACCAGCAATTCATTTACGGAGGTTTCGAGATTAGGAATTACAAACAGGTCATTGATACCATCACCGTTGGGGGTGAACACGTTGGTGATTTTAGCTGAAGATTTTGAGTTTTCCACGGAATAAAGGGAGGATGCCCTTAATGAGCTGCCGTCATCGTTTAAGATTTGACCATTTACATAATCGAAACTCAATGTAGCGTTTATTACTAATGTTGGATACAATTTAAATTCCTCATCTATTTCTTCGGAATTATCTCCAATAACTTTAATAATTATATTTTTTGAGGTCTCTCCGGGCGCAAAAGTTATCCGTTCATTTATAGATGGAATATAATCGTCATCAAAGAAAGCTCGAAAATCGTCTCTATTAAAGACAGTAGTATATTCCATAATTACCGGTAATGAAGAAGGATCAGATAATGAAAGTGTCATAACCATATCAGTAGTATCGCTCTCATCTCCTTCATTGACCATATACCATAAATTATTAAAACTTAGGTAAGGTTTGAGGAAACTATTATTTCTTATAGCTGCTATTCCAACACTATCAACAAAAACTCCATATACAGGATTGCTTAAATTCACATAAAAATATTCATCGCCTTCGCCGCTTGTAGGAGCTACCGGAGTGATTGATATGGTTTTCTCTGTTTGACCAGGCAAAAAAGTTAATGTTCCGGAAGCAGGTGAATAATCGCTACCAGCAGCCGCTGTTCCATCAGCAGTTGAATAATCAACTGTAACTGTGTGGTTGTTAGGAAACACTAGCTTGACTATAAAATTGTAAGTACCATTAGAATAAAGAAACCCATCAGAGATTATAACAGTAGAATTATATCGTGGTTCATCATCGTTTAAAATTGTTCCCATTGCTTGACGAGTTCCAAAAGCTGCATTTATTGGGTTACTCAGTTTCAAATTAAAAACATTATCAACCTCCCATTGATCATCATCAATAAGTGTTATGGATATTGTTTTCACACTATCACCAATTGCAAAATTTAATACTCCGGATGCAGCAGTATAATCGTGTGTTGCCAATGCTGTTGAATCGGCTGTAGTATAATTAACACTGATAGACTGTTGGGCTGGTTCATTTAACTTTACCTTAAAATTCAATATTCCAGTCGATTCATTTACTGATTCTGTTTCAACACCGATAATTGGCAATGAAACAGCATCATCATTTATAATGGTACCTAATCCTATAGAATCGGTTGATAAAATTCCATTCTGCGGATTGGAAAGAACAATTTTAAAAGTTTCATTGAGTTCAGCGAGGATGTCTCCTTTAATTTGAACTATTAATTGGCTACTGGTTGCTTCTTTTTCAAAAGAAACATATGAAACATTCAAGTCATTATAATCGGATGCTTTACTGGCTGAAACATCAATTAATCGTGCATCAACATATACCTGATCTTCATTGGGATGATTTAAATTAAGGGTAAAAACAGCATTGGTAGTGCCACTATTTCCTTCCACAACACTAATGCTGTCTATACTGATGGTGGGCAGATCGTCATCATCTATAATTTTCCCTAAGGCTATGAAAGGAGAGTTTACGGGATAATAACCGGGTACAATAACATTTTCTACACTAATGTATTTTATTAAAACGTTCTCAATATCACTCCCATCTTTCATATCATCACCCAGCACCTTAACAATAATATTTTTCACCGTATCTCCAGGCATAAAAACCACACTATCAATCTTTGATATATACTCGACCCCTGGTCTCGCAATAGGTCCTGCAGTAAAATCATAATGATCTTCTATATCACCAAAAACTCGATAGATAAACTTAGACTTATTGGGTGAAGGAAAATTCAGCTTTACCTGAATAATTAAATCGGTAGTGTCCCCTGCTCCACCTTCAATTACACTTGGCTCTGTAAAAGAGGCCGTAGGCCGCGTGGCTTCATTAACAATTACTTTTATTCGATTATTAGTTAAAATTACATTGGGATCAGAGGGAGTTGAGAGATTGATATAGAAATATTCCTTCCCGTCAAAAACTTCATCGTTGGTTGTAAAAAAATAAAGAGGATAAGTGGTTGGTGAATACCAATAAAATGTAAGGGGCCCTTGCTTAGCAGAATAATCCAAACCATTCACAGCGGTTCCATCTTCAGTAGAATAATCAAAAGTTACATTTACCGGACTTGAAAGAGTAAAATTTAACACAGCTGCCCCGCCCTCTGAAACAATAATACTGTCAGGTACACTAATAGTAACTGCTTCTTCATCATCTTTAATCCAAACTTCAGAAGTTTGATATCCATCAAGTATCACATTTTGAGGACTAGAAAGCCACACCAAAATCCGTTTATCAATATTATCCACGGCATTATCTATAATGGCCAGTTTTACTGGCTTTACAAGTTCTCCGGGTAAAAAAGTAATGGTTGTATCCAGTGGAAAAAAATCAATATTGGGCTTGGCTTCAACTTCAGAAGACAAACTTGAATAAGGCGTAGATACTTTCACACTTAAAGGAATTGAACCTTTGCGGGTTAGTTTGAGATCAAAAACAACGCTGTCTGTCGACTCAGATACATTTTGCTGATATGGTTTGATTGAGATTACCGGGTACTGCAAATCATCATTTGAAATGGTAGCTGAAGAAGAAGTGTTCGTCAATTGAACATTCACTGGGTTTGAATAATTGACGGTGAAAGTTTCATTACTTTCTTTCGTGGTATCGCCATAAGAGGTTACTACGATTTCGGATCTGATATGGGCTGCAGGTATGGTAAATGTTCCGCTGGATGCCTGGTAATCGGAGCCTGCTGTAGCTGTACCGTTGATGGTGGCATAATCAAAAGTAATGTCCTTATAGCTCCAATTGCTTAACTGAATCAAAAATTTCACCTTCACCGTTCCAGAATCTTGTTCCCGAACTGCCATGTTACTAATAGTCATTGTTGGAGGAGCATCATTATCCAAAATAGTAGCAGTACCTTTATTGTCGCAAATAGTGGCATTTGTTGCATTGCTGAGGTTAAGATAAAATGTTTCGTCATACTCATCATGCAGATCTCCAGCAATGGATAAGAAAAGGAATTTAGTGGTTTCACCTGGTTGAAAGGTCAAATAGCCCGAAGCAGCTGTATAATCGTTCCTCGAACTGGCCGTACCATTTGAAGTGGAGTAATACACCGTTACTTCCTGTGTGCTGGGGGTACTCAGGCTTATTTTAAAGCTGGCGGAGCCACCTCCATTGTCGGGTTCAGTTACAGCAATATCGTTTACCGTTAAACAGGAAAGCTGTGCTGAACAATTAAAAATAGTACCCGTTAGCATAAAAAAGAGACCAACGAGTACTTTTAAATAGAGCGCATTCATAGTATAAAGAGTTAAAGTTTAGCTTACTTTAGACTTCTTATAAGAGTGATATAACCTTTTTTAACTTCATATTCTCCTGAAGCCTTTTGGAGTTTTAAGGAGTAAAAATAGGTGCCATCGGCGCAGCCCTGACCATCCCAATCATTTTGATAATTTGATCGTTTATAAACCTGCATTCCTTGTTTGTTAAAGACCTGCAATTCATTTACGGAAGTTTCGAGATTAGGAATTACAAACAGGTCATTAATTCCATCGCCATTGGGGGTGAACACATTGGTGATCTTGGATCTGCTATTCTTTTCATCTACGGAGGATATAGAGGATGAGCCTGATCTAGCCGAAGGTTCAGTTTTGTCCATCAACACTATTTTTACCCGATTATTTGTTAAAATTAAATTTGGATTAGAAGGGGTTGAGAGGTTGATATAGTAATATTCAGTTCCTTCAATTAGATCATCTGTATAAGTACCAAAGCCATAACTATAAGAAAAATCAGGAAGAGTATTCGAGAAGAAATTAGCAGTAGAATTATCAGCTTGATAATCTAAACCATTTATAGCAGTTCCATTTTCGGTAGAATAATTAAAGCTTGCATCTAGCGGATTTGTAAGAAAAAAAGTTAAATAAAAGTCCTCGCCTTCATTAGCAACAATACTGTCGGGTACATTAACTGTTACCTTTAACGAACTGCCATCGTCATTTAATAAAGTGATAATTCCGGTACTGTCTCCTATAGTGCTTTCATAGGGATTTGAAAGTTTGAACACAATTGTTTCATCCGGTTCTATAATTAAATCTCCATTGACCAGGTAAGAAAACTCTATTAGTGAATCAATACTATTCCCTGATGTGAAGTTTTCAGCTGATATTTCAAACGGGCTCTGCTCTATTCCGTTAACAACTGGCGTTATATTAGCTCTTACAATGGTCGCTATTCGTTTATCGAGCCTTGCCTTAAAATTTACATATGTTGGCGCATTCCCTTCGGGTATTGAAACATCATCAATATAAATTAACGGAGGATTGTCATCGTTTTCAATGTAGAGATATAAATCAGAATCAATACCTCCCGAAGGCAATGCTACATCACCTATCGGGTCAACATTTAACTGAATCACCTCTTCGGGTTCATATAAATTATCGGCTATAACTTTAACGGTGTAGAGTATGGAGGTATCTCCAGCAGGAATTGTTATGGTGTCTTTAATTTGTTCGTAATCAGATCCATTCACAGCATCAGGACCATATATCCCAGGCCTTCCACCCACATATAGGTAAACAGGAACAGGCAAATGTGTTGGATGGCTTAGCAAAATTTTAACATCAACATTTGTAATACCACCTGTTCCCTCTATTACGTTTAATTTTCCAACTTCGGTATAGAGAGATGGTTTATCGTAAAAGTCATATACAGCAACAGTAGTTCTGTTGTTAGCTAAAACCGCCCCTGTTGCTGCTGTGTAATTGACAAAAAAGTATTCGGTACTTTCTGCACCTGTGTTTAAGATAGCTGCTACAGAAATGGATTGTTCCGTTTGACCGGGTAAAAAGGTTACTATTCCGGATTCAGAAATATAATCTTGTCCTGCTATTGCGGTACTATCCTGCGTAGCATACTGAACTCTTACAGTATCTGGCGCTGGTCTTGATAAATTTAACTTAATGAAGACATTGCCATTATCTTCGGCTTTTTGCACAATCAACGGCGACTGAATAAGCGTTATAGACTCACTATCAAGTATTTTACATTCTCTTACTGAATGTCCATGTCCGGAATTAATGAAATTTGTTAAAGAGACATTGAATACCTCGTTAGGCTCACTTAAAGTATCTTCAAGAATATAAACTGCAACGGCTTTACTGGTTTCACCGGGTAAAAAAACAAGGCGTTGATCTAACGTATTAAAATCAAGATCAGGTGTCGCAAATCCATAACCCGAATTTGAATTGGTTTTAATATCTGCTTTTACAGTATCTGTGCTGGGTTTGCTTAAGGTGATATAAAAAACAACACTATCCGCATCCTCCTGCACTTCTGCAGAGCCCGTAATATTAATTGCCGGTAAAGTGCCATCGTCATTCCAAATGGTGGCATTCAGTTCGTTTTTTGATAGAACGGCGTTTTGAGCATTAAAAATCTTTACCTTAAATTTTTCCGTTGGTTCAATTTCGGTATCTCCCAGTACAGGTATTACAAATTCGGCCCTGGTTTGTCCCGGAGGAATAATCAATTTGCCTGATTTTGCTATATAATCCGAACCGGCCCTGGCTGTACCTTGTTCGGTGAAATATTCAAAACTTATTTCCTTCCCGCTATGGCTGGATAAATTAACATAATACTTCATTTGGACCTGACCTTCATCCTGCTCTTTAACAGCCATATCGTTCACAGCTAAAACAGGAGGATTATCATTATCAATAATTAAAACCGCTACTTCACTGTTACATAATACCGCGTTACTTGAATGGGTTAAATGGACATAGAAAAATTCGTCGTCTTCATCTATTTTATCTCCTTTTACTACCACACTTATTTGTTTGCTTAACTCACCAGGATAAAAAGTTACATATCCACCAACTCCGGTAAAATCAAGGTCCCACTTAGCAGTTGCATTATAATTTTCTGGAAAATAAGGATCAATTGCTCTTGAAGTGGTGGAATAATGCACCTTAACGGCTTGGTTAGAGATCCGGTTCAACGTGAGATTAAGTGTTACCGTACTGCTTCCTTCATCAGGCTCAATAACCGTTGCCCCTTCAATGCTTACACAAATGGGATCAACCTGAAGTGATGATTGGACGTTTTTACTATTTGCATAGGTTTCTATTGATGTAAATAGTAGAATAAAAATTAAAACGGGTTTAATTAGGCATGTAAATGTTTTCATAATAGTATATAAGTAATTTGAAATGTTTAGGGAAAGCAACGCCAAGCAGATGGAAAAACCGTTAACGATCAATACAATGACTTACTATTAAGTTAACGGAAAACATTTGCTGTTTCAAGGATGAATCTCAAATATATTATATACAAAAAATCCCCGGATTAATTAATATCCAGGGACTTATAAACGCTATTATTTGTATTGAATCTAATACCTTAAGATTGCAAACTCTGTTCTGCGGTTTAGCTGAAACTCTGTTTCAGAACAGTTGGTTCCATTACCGCAATTGTTTACAGGTTTGGTTTCGCCATAGCCTTTGGCTGTTATACGTTTAGTATCAATTCCTTTTGAAATAATATAGTTCACCGCAGCTTCCGCTCTTTTCTGACTCAATTGCAGGTTATAGCTATCAGCTCCCCGCGAATCAGTATGCGAACTCAATTCAATGATCATTGTTGGATTATCAGTCATCACCTGAACTAACTTATCCAGTTCAGGGCCAGCATCGGCACGGATGTTCCATTTATTAAAGTCGTAGTAAATATTATCCAACCTGATTCCTTTATACAACTCAATCGAATCAATACCTAATGATAGTTTGGCGTGCAAGGTTTTTGATTCGGTGTACCCTATTGTACTCAAACTGTCCTTGCGAGAGGTAATAAAATTGGTTTTTTCGGCGGTAACAGTATATTCACTGTTTTCTTCCAGATTAAATGCAAAAGCACCTTTAGCATCAGTTGGAGCCTTTATATTTGTATTCGTTTTTTTATTGTAAAGTGTTACAATAGCATTGTTTAAAGGAACACCCGTTTTCTTATTCACCACAGTTCCTTCCAGTTTAAACATTAGTTCTTTTTTTGTGAACTGGTAAATATCATCCATCCCTTTCCCTCCGTCTCTGTTGCTTGATAAATAGCCACTTTTACCATCAGCTGCAAACACTATATTAAAATCATCTTGTGGAGTGTTAACCGGATAGCCTATATTTTGGGCTTTTGCCCATTTATTTTCATCTAAATAACCAGCACGGTAAATGTCGAGGCCTCCCATACCTCCAAACCCTGTGCTTGCGAAATACAGATTATTCTCATTATCGAAACTTGGAAAGCGTTCGGTTCCTGCCGTATTCAATCCTTTCAAATTAACTGGTTTTCCCCATGATCCATCACTTTGGCGTTTGCAGTAGTACAGGTCCGACATACCTTCTCCGCCCGGCATATCCGATGCAAAATAGAGGTATTTGCTATCAGCACTTAAACAGGCATCACTTACCGAATAATCCAAAGGGGCATTATAGGCAAAAGGCTGAGGTTCGGACCAGTTACTGGTCTGTTCATCCAATTTAGAGCTGTACACTTCAAGCCTTATCGTATAATCCTTTTGCTTTCGTTTGTCATGTGTATAAGCCTTGCTATTTTTTATTTCCCTGGTACGCGTAAAATATACCTCTTTCCCATCTTTTGAAAAGCTTGCCGGGCCGTTATGGAAACTACCGTTGAGGGTATTTGAAAACACCTGTGGCTCATCCCATTTTTCTCCTTTTCTTTCTGAATAAAATAACTTGAGATAAGGTAAACCAGTCCAGCCCGACACATCTTTTTTTAAGGTATTGTTGGCATCAAAAAAAAGAATCGGTTTTTTGCTTGCCTTTTGATTTATAATCCTGTCGGAAGTAAAAACAATACCATTTTTATAGGGGAAAGCCCCCCAATCACTTTGCAGTGTATTGAGGGAAGTATCTAATTTGAAAACAAAATTTACCGGATGCTGCATGCGGTAGCCTGCTGAATCGCAGGCACTGATCAATTGTTCTAGGTTGGATAGAACCTCCTCACCAGCTTCTTCTTTATATTTCAGGTACCATTGCTTGCTTTCATGATATTTAGAATTGTTTTGTAAAGCTTCGGCATAATAGAAAAGATCCATGGGCTCATGGCCTTCCATTTGAACCACTTTAGCGTACCAGCTTTCGGCAAATGGGTAATTATGCAGCTGGCGGTAACTATCGGCAAGCCCTCGTGCCGCCATTAAAGTTTCCCGCTTGTCAAATGCCTTTTCATATAAATTGATGGCATCATTGAAATTCAGTAATTCGGCCTGACGTTGAGCTTCACGCAATGTAGCCTGTGCAAACACATATTGGCAACCAAGTAGCAAAAAGCTGATTATAAGGTATGTAAAACGTCTTATCATGATTCATCTATTTATAGTGCACTTGCCTGCTCTTTCTGATTAAAAATACCTTGGATTTAGCATTCGAATTTTCTTTGGTATGAACGAATATCCCATAGAAATTTCATGGGTACCATAGTTATAATCCTTAAACTTTGTAAACGAAAAATCGTAGGCATAACCAATTCTCAATCTGTCTGTTACATATATTTCAGCTAAACCAACCAATGCGTCGGTCGTTGAAAGATTATCTTGTAAATTTTGCTTGTTCCAAACCCCAATACCTGTTCTGTAAGACATTCCTAACCATAACCGCTCATTAAATAATACAAAAGTGTTTATATCCAAATTGGCCGGTCCGTGTGATTCATTTTTAAGCATGAAGGAAGGCTTTAACAAGACTTGTTTTGAGACCGGAATTAAACCACCTGCCGTTAAATAAAAGTGGGGCATTTTGGTAGGAATTAATATCGAGGGATCTTTAGTGTAATTTAAGTACTTACCGATTAAATTATCGGCCGAAGCCCCTGCGTAAAACCTGTCGGACGAATAATAGATACCGGCCCTGATATCGGGTACAATTACCGATTGCATCATATTAGGAACGCTGGGATCATTGGGAGAATACGACTCTAACATAGTTCCATCAAGGCCATATTGAGCGATACCTATTCCTAAACCAAAGGCCAGACGCGAAACATCTCCTACTTTTAATCGGTAAGCATAGTTGGCATAGGCTGCCAAAGTACTTTCAGCACCTAATTTATCCTTTAACAAAGTAAAAGCAAGGCCTACATTTCCATTGTTAGCAATGGCATCAAGTGCGAAGCTAAAAGTCTCGGGATGTCCCTCCAATCCTCCGGTCCATTGACTGCGGTAGAAAGAATGCATGTTTAACTGCTCTTTATATCCAGCATAAGCTGGGTTTATATAAATACCGTTGAACATGTATTGCGAAAATTGTGCATCCTGCTGGGCATGCGCATTCATCGCAAGGAATAAAAAAAACAACAGCAATAACCTTTTTAGAATCATAGCAATCCGACTAATGAAAATTTATGAGCAAGTATCCCAGCAATTACTCAGTTATTAAAACTCACAAGAAAACGCACATTCCCCCTAACTCCCTGTAAACTGTTTGTTATTCGTTAAATGGTTAAGATCAACAAGCTTAGTACCAAATATTATTTTTAAAATCCGAAACAAAAGTTTCTTTAATTATAAGATTATATTGGTTACTAATATTAATATTTATCAACTCCAACTAAAATAGAGATTTATCGCTGGCTTTAAAATACATCCAACTGATTTTAAACCATTTACCAAAAACAACTTTCATTAATTTCAAGCATATTTCTAATAAACAATTTTATTTCTTTTTAATTAAATACATAAACTACACATAACCAGTATTTAATTATTCCTTATCTAAACAGACCTCAGTGTATTAAATACTCTTCTTCTACTGTATTATTTTAACCACAATCATTTGGTTTTAAAAAGCATAAAAGGATCATTTAAAGTAAATAACCGTCTACTTTCTTAGAATTGCGACCCAACCAGTAATACATTGCGGATCAACCATTTCATTTTTCACCGTTAGCACATAATAATATGTACCAGGCGCCAAATGGTCACCATCCCAATCATTGGCATAATTAGTTGTCTCATACACACTATTGCCCCAGCGGTTCATCACTCTCAACTCATTGTATGACCACAAATCAAGACCTCTGATCTGGAAAGTATCATTTTGATTGTCGCCATTAGGAGTGAATACATTGGGAACCTTTAAACCAACAATTTTATTGATATAAACGCTGTTATTATTCACCAAAACTGGATCTTCTGTTTCCGACTCCACAGTAGCTTTGTTAATTACCGATCCGGTATTAATACCTTTTACTTTAACCGATAAAACCAACTGCCGGCCAGGGGCAAGCTCATCAACGCTCAGTGTGAATGAATTGGTGAAAGCATCGTAAATAAACAATCCCTGATCAACTTTATAGCTTACATATTGTGTTTTCTCGTTTAATGTATCTTTCAGCACCACAAACCTGGCTGTGTCAGGTCCTTTGTTTTCAATCAGAAAAGCATAATGAAACTCCGTATCAATAGGCACAAATTGTTTGTCGGCCGATTTGGTAATGCTTACATCCGCCTTCTTAATTTTGGGTTTAGCATTAATCACCACATCTTCGGCGGTTGATACATTATTGCATAAAGCAGGATCAAAAGCATCAGAAGTAATTACGGCAGTATTGGTGGCTGTTCCTTCTTTTAAGGCTTTAACTTTTATTGCTACCGAAGCGCTCTCCCCTACTTGCAACTGATCAATCTCCCAGGCTAATTGATGCGTGCCTGTATCAAAGGTTACTTTATTATTTGATGAAAATTCGAATGAAAAGTTATTGGGCAAAATGTCCTTTACCCGTATATTATTAGCAGGCGAAGGACCATCATTTTTTACCGTGATAAAATAACTGAGCGTATCACCTTCAGTTACCATTTTTTTATTAACCGTTTTAACAATGCTTACATCGGCAGTATCTTTTGCCACCACTTCGGTTGACGTTGACTTATCATTGCATTGACAAATGGTTTTTGTTGTTGAGGTAATTTTCGCTTTATTTTTAAAGGTTCCCGCTTTTACCACCTTAACAGTTAACTGCATTCCCTGAATAGTTTTTTTGGGCAAAGTTCCTACCATCCATTTAACCGTTTGACCGTTTACTTCAACTGTACCTATATTAACTTTCGAACTTGCATAAACCAGTTCATTAGGTAATGTATCGGTAACCACAACATTTTCCGCGTCAGCAGGTCCTTTATTATTAATTCTGATAGAATAGGTAAGCGTTTTTCCCACTGCCACCGATTTGGTATTGATTGTTTTTTGAATTGCCAAATCAGCACTATCTGGAAGGTTAACAAAAGAGACGTAAGTTTCAATGGCCCGATTGCTGCTATTTTTTGCCTCGGCAAATGAGCACCAAAAAACGGAACAGGTAAAACTTATGAAGAATAGCACCAACCATCGTTGATGCTTATAAGCATTGCTCCTTAAAAAAGAGCGAGAGAAGATACACATAGAGCGAAAATTTAGATAGGGGGCGTTCTTATTGATTACATACTAAAGCTTTTTATATCACATTCTTGTTTTGTACTTAACGACCTCAGTTTATACATTGTTTAAACCTTAGTCACGAGACTTTTATTTAGACAGAAAGCATTTTTTTATTTAATGAAGAAATGTCAAACCTTATGCCATGCATTTTTTTAACAATAAGTATATGTATTGAACTATTAATTAATACATTATAAACGTGGCAAACAACTATTATCAGCGTGCAACTCATAAAAAGCGCCAATCCCATTTTGCACAGAACGAGAGATCCTTTTGGTAAAAATTGTATTCATTTCAGTACAAAATTGGGAATCGAACTATAAGATTATAAGTATAGGCAGTTGGTGAGTATCTTTGGCGACAGAATTTAACCCTTAATGATGATGAGATGTATTTTGAGATAGAATACATCATAACAAATTACTGATGAAAGCAAAAACTGCTAAAGAATCGCTTACAATTATGAATGAACTGGTGTTACCCAACGACACCAATCCTTTAAACAATTTAATGGGAGGACGATTATTACATATGATGGATATTGCAGCTGCCATTGCAGCTCAAAAGCATTCAAATCATGTGGTGGTAACGGCTTCTGTTGATAATGTTTCATTCCGCCATCCTATTGGTTTGGGTGATGTGGTGACCATTAAAGCACAGGTAACGCGCGCTTTTACCTCATCAATGGAAGTACGTCTGGAAGTTTGGGCCGAGAATATTCCGAACGGCACTAAATTTAAAAGCAACGAGGCCTATTACACTTTTGTAGCCGTTGATCAAACCGGTAAAACGATTCAGGTACCAGAAGTAATTGCCGAAACCGAAAATGAGGTAAAATATTACGATGGAGCACTGCGTCGTCGTCAGTTACGTTTGATCCTGGGTGGAAAAATGAACCCTGACGAAGCCACAGAGCTTAAAGCACTTTTCTTTCCTGAAGAATAAAATAAAATACAAAGGACAAAGTACGAAGGACAAAGTATAAGACTTACGATTTTAGAGGTGGGATTTTAGATTGTAGGCTTTACTAACATCTAAAATCCCAATTCGTACTTGGTACTTTTTACATCGTACTTCTAAAATTGTACTTCTAAAATTGTACTTCTAACTTCGTACTTTATTTTACTTCTAACTTCGTACTTTACTTAGTTTTCTGCCAATTCTAAAATCCGATCAAACTCTTCTTGTTTCAACGGCATAACCGAAAGTCGGCCCTGACGAACCAATGAAATATCCTTTAATCGCTCATCCGCTTTAATGGTTGCTAATGTAACGGTGTTTTTTAATGTTTGTACAGGTGACAGATCAACAACCACCCAATTGGTATCATCGGTTGTTGGATCTTGATAGGACTCCTTTACAACCTTTGCTATGCCAACAATTTCTTTCCCTTCGTTGCTGTGATAAAACATCACCAGATCACCTTCTTTCATCTCTCTCAGGTTGTTACGCGCCTGGTAATTACGCACTCCATCCCAAAAGGTACGGCCATCTTCGTTAAATTTCTGCCAACTGTATTTATGCGGTTCTGATTTTACTAACCAATGATTCATTTATATTAAATTTTTAGATACCTGATTCTTTAATTTATAGACGATGCCAAAGATATAAAAAGACTATTTGCGGATTAAAATTTCATCTTGGAATGATTCATTAAATAGTACTAAACTTAGCAAGTTTCGGGTGGTGAAAGGTTAATTTCATTTCTACATTTGTTATCAGCAAACAATTAAAGTGATGAAAGAACAAGATGAAATCAATTTCAAAAGGGTAGCCGAAGCAATTGAATACCTGCAGCAGAACTTCAGATCGCAACCATTGCTTTATGAAGTTGCTGAGGAAGTAAATATAAGTCCATTTCACTTTCAACGCATATTTACGGAATGGGCCGGTACCAGTCCGAAGAAGTTTTTACAATACATAAGCGTTGAGCACGCTAAAAAGATATTGAAGGAAACACAGTCGAGCCTTTTTGAAACTGCAGTCGACACAGGTTTGTCGGGTACGGGACGTTTACACGATCTGTTTATTAATATTGAGGGTATGACGCCCGGAGAATATAAAAACGGTGGCGAAAATCTTGTTCTGAATTACAGTTTCGCCGAAACCCCTTTTGGCACCGTTATCATTGCTTCCACAACAAAAGGCATTTGTTACATCGCCTTTGCCGATGAACAGCAATCTGCATTTGATGAATTGAAAAAAAGCTTCCCGAATGCTGGATATAATCAGTTAACAGATCGATTTCAGCAAAACGCATTGCTTATTTTTAAACGAGATTGGACAGAGCTGGAACAAATAAAGCTTCATTTAAAAGGAACTCCATTTCAACTTAAAGTTTGGGAAACATTGTTAAAAATTCCTGTGGGAAACGTTTCAACCTATGGCGACATTGCTGGTAAAATCGATAATCCGAAAGCTTCAAGAGCAGTTGGTAGTGCAGTTGGAGACAACCCTGTTGCATTTTTAATTCCATGCCACCGTGTAATTCAATCAACTGGAACCTTTGGCCAATATCATTGGGGCAGCTTGCGAAAGACAGCCATAATTGGTTGGGAAGCTGCACAGGTGGAACTGGAAACTGCATCGAAAAATGGGTAAAGTTGATTTAAACTGAATTCGGTAATGGATTTATTTGGAAATAAAAGAACTGCTGAAGATAACCTCCTACCTTATGATGGCATAGTAAATTACTTTGGCCCCATTTTACCCCCAAATAAAGCGCATCAATATTTTCTCGATTTGTTAACAACAATAGAGTGGAAGCATGACGAGGCCATCATTTACGGAAAACATATTATCACCAAACGTAAAGCAGCCTGGTATGGCGACAAAGAGTATGAATATACCTATTCAAACACTACAAAGAAGGCCTTACCCTGGACTAAAGAACTCCTTGAACTTAAACTCCTTATCGAACGGTTATCCTTTACAAAATTCAATTCCTGCCTTTTGAATTTATATCATAACGGAGAAGAAGGAATGACCTGGCACAGCGACGATGAAAAATCACTGGGCAGAAACACCATTATTGCTTCCGTAAGTTTAGGTGCCGAACGCAAGTTTTCGTTTAAGCATAAACAAACCAAAGCAACCATTTCCCTAAACCTCGAACCCGGTAGTTTACTACTAATGAAAGGAAGCACCCAAACAAATTGGCTGCACAGTTTACCTAAGAGTAAGAAAATTATAACGCCGCGTATCAATCTTACTTTCCGCACCATTGTCGACCAGTAAATAATCTTCTACCCTTTCTCCATCTGTAACAGCTAAATTATAGAGCTATCCAACTATCTGTAACAGTTAATTTATGAAACCCTTAACTTCAAAATTATACCTTCGTTATAGACTAACTATACTTATACAATGAAAAAACAGCTTTTCTTTATTTTATTACTAATTAGCTTTCAGCTAACCTGTGCAGCTCAAACCCAGGTTTGGAAGTTTAAAACCAAAGATAAAATTGTTGGTGCAGCCACAATTTCCGAAAACAGGATCTTATTTGGCAGTCAGGATGGCTTTCTATATTCCATAGATAAATCTACGGGCAAAGAACAATGGAAGTTTAAAACACAGGGACAAATACGGTCGACACCGAAGTTTGAAAATGGTAAAGTGTTCGTTAACAGTAGCGATGGCAATATTTACGCTGTAAATGCAAATTCAGGAGAATTAGTTTGGAAGTTTAGCACAGCGGGTGAAACTCAGGTCGATTTGTGGGATTATTATCTTTCTTCACCTAAAACAATTGATAACCTGGTAATTGTTGGTTCGGGAGATCATCAGGTGTATGCCCTTGATCAACAAACCGGCGCCAAAGTTTGGTCATACAAAACGGAGGGTGTGGTTCATGCCGATCCATTGATCAACAATCAAAAGGTTTACATTGGAAGCTTTGACGGTAGTTTTTATGCATTGGATGCTAAAACAGGTACCCTAAAATGGAAATTTAAAACCATTGGCGACGCTTATTTTCCTAAAGGAGAGATTCAAAATGGAGCATCCATTGCAAACGATATGGTCTATTTCGGTTCGAGGGATTATAACCTTTATGCCATAAACCCCGAAACAGGTACAGGCATGTGGAACATGAAAGAACGCGGAAGTTGGGTTATTGCCACTCCTGCTCAATCGAATAAACTAACTTACTTTGGGACTTCCGATACCCATTCTTTCTATTGCCTGGACGCCTATTCAAGTGATGTTAAATGGAAGATGTCTTTGAATGAACGCATTTATGGTCAAGCAGCTTTTTATGAAAACCTGGTACTTTTCGGCTGTTTCAATGGTAAGCTATATGCTGTGGATAAATTAAGTGGTAAAACATTTTGGGAGTTTCAAACTGAGGCCAGCAAACAAAACTGGAGCGTGGTTTACGACGAAAAGGGCCATTTTCAACCCACCTACCAATACTACGGAAATGATATGTCTATCACCCTAAAAGGAGAAAAACAAATAATGGACTTAGGCAGTATAATGGGATCTCTAATAGTTGAACAAAATATTGTTTACTTTGGAAGCGCAGATGGCTATTTTTACGCCGTAAGAATTTAATTTTAATATGAGAAAGTGCCTGTTACTGACTATCCTTTTTATTTCGTCATTAAACGTTTTTGCCGATTGTACCAAGAATGAATTATCATTTTGGCCTAAACAACATTCTATTAATACCAACAGCATTGTTTTAATTACCGCTACAGGCAACAAAATTGGAGTACTTAATGAACTCAATCACTCGTATGTTATTTACCTAAAATCGGGAAACGAGGTGGTGAAACTGAATGCAAAGGAAACCTTTACAGGCGATTTAGCGATGAAGCAGTCGTTATTTACACTGGAGCGCAACCTCAGCCCCGGAAAAACCTACGAGCTTAAAATTGATATTAATCCTAAGATCAAGGACCCGAATACGATCAAAAAATTAAAACTAGATAAAAAGGTAATTCTGCCGAAGTGGATAGTACGTTCAATACCGGATACCATTGCCCCTGTATGGCAAGCAAAACCACAGGTTCTTGAACGCACCACCATTCAATTGGCTAAAGGACAATCGTCTTTGGTAAGGTTAAGTGCCGACATTGAGGAATCATCGGAGTATTTGTATAAAACAACGTTGACAAACAGTAAAACCGGCAAATCAACTGTATTTTATCTTTTACCTATCAACCACCAGATCCGTATTGGCCATAATGAATGTTATGGTGAGTTTGTATTTGGTGAGATGGATGATTGTGAAGCTACATTTACCCTGGTTGACGAATCAGGCAATGAAACGATTTGGAACGAAGAAGCCATAAAACTGATAAAACCCTGATCTATGAGAGCTGTGGTCATTACCCAACCCGGAGGGCCTGACGTTTTACAAATTCAGGAACGTCCAACACCATCAATTAAAGCTGATGAGGTATTGGTAAAGGTAATGGCTGCCGGAATAAACCGGCCCGATGTGGCCCAACGTTCAGGAAGATACCCTGCTCCTGCCGGAGCACCTCCCGACATACCCGGTCTGGAACTGGCCGGAACCATAATGCAATTAGGTGCAAATGTTAACAACCTTAAAACAGGTGATAACATTTGCGCCCTGGTTGCAGGCGGCGCTTACGCTGAGTATTGTGCCGTACCTGCTGAACTTTGCCTGCCAATTCCACAGGGCTTATCAATGGCCGAAGCAGCCTCCATACCCGAAACGTTTTTTACTGTTTGGAGCAATGTTTTTGACCGTGGAGGATTAAAAAAAACGGAAAGCTTATTGGTGCATGGTGGTAGTAGCGGAATTGGGACTGCAGCCATACAAATGGCGAAGGCTATGGGAAACACTGTTTACGCAACAGCCGGAAGTACAGAAAAATGCAATTACAGTGAAGATCTCGGAGCCGACAAATGCATTAATTATAAAACCGAAGACTTTGAAAAAGCCGTACTAGAGTTAACCGAAGGGAAAGGTGTGAATGTGATCTTGGATATGGTTGGCGGCGAATACATAGGCAAAAACATCAATACACTTGCCGATGATGGCCGACTGGTATTTATCAACGCCATGAAAGGTTTTAAGACAGAGGTAGATTTCCTGAAAGTGATGCAAAAACGATTATTGATCACCGGAAGTACACTTCGTCCCCGCCCTAATGCGTTTAAATCCGAAATTGCCCACAATCTTAAAAAACATATCTGGCCTCTGCTCGAAAACGGAGCTATTAAACCGGTAATCTACAAAACATTTACTTTGGAAAATGCTGCTGAGGCTCATGCGCTGATGGAAAGCAGTACTCACATGGGGAAAATTGTTTTAATTACAGAAAGCTAACTACCCATTACTTTTTTCATTTCAACCGTAACTCGGTCTTGTTCCCTTAAGCGTTTACAAAGTGTACGCATAATGCCCTTTAAAATATCGGTGTTCGTGGCAATAACATCATAAAAGTCTTCTTGTTCAATTTTTAGCAAAACACAGTCGGTTAAAGTAGTTACACTTGCCGAGCGCGACTCGGTATCGAGCAGAGAAAGTTCTCCGAATATTTCATTTTCTGCCAGTGTAACGATCTCATGTCTCTCATCATGTATCAATACTTTTCCGGAGTAAATAAAATACATACAATTTCCTTTGTCGCCTTTACTGAAGATCAAAACGTTTTTATCAAAAGAACATTCTTTACAGATGGAAGCAATTTCTACCAGGTCGGTTTCTCGGCTATTTTTAAAAATTTCAGAATTCTTTAGAAGTAGTACTTTTTCAATGATCAGCATGAAAATTAAGTTAGAGCGTTTAAAACATATGCAGTGGTCTCCTTCATCACATAAGACTGTCGGGATACCACAGGGCTTACAGCAAGTTTTTGAATAAAACCATAATCTTTATTTTGCCATGAACTGTAAATGCAAACCGATTTTGTCCATGGATTAAACTCATCAGCTTGAGTAAACACTATCTTATCGAACATGGCATCAATATCCTGAGCTTTATAAGCTTTTCGGGTATCATTTGGATCGATCACATGGTCGAACAACACGTTTAACTCTTTCGTGATTCGTTGCGGCAAAACTATTTCCAAAATTTCTATTGCATTATAAAGTTTCGAATTATCACCCACTTCAATCAATTCTAAAATTCGATTTATCTCGCCCTTTTCATATAGTAAACAGCAAATCCGAAGAGCTGTTTCCAAGTCACTCTGAATTTCGCTGTGCAATGAATTTCGAACTAAAAAATGATTTTTTAAAGATTGAATTGAATAAAAATACTCCAGCTTATTCCTGGCATTCTGAAAGCAAGTCTCAAGCAAATGGTTCATTAAACTAGTTTCTTTTCCTGTAAGCGGCTTGTATTCTTTTTTCCACAGCGAATAAACGATTTTATAAATATCTTCGGTAGAGGACTGGATTGAGGCAATCAAATAGCCCGTGGAATGGCTTCCTTTCATTTTTCCGGCCAGGCGAATCAATTCAGTTGAATAATCATCGGTGATTTCCGGATCAACATCAACGAAAAGCTCATCTCCGTACTGTAATAATCCCTGCAAGGCAATGTATTTTTCGGAGGGACGGTTAAGCATATTCAAAATTTCCGGCAGTGTTTTTTGCATCTTCAGTTTGCAAGCCGCCACTATGGCCGAGCGTTTTACCGTGGCATCCTCGTCATCTATCAATTGCTCTATGGCGGCAGTAAAGCGCACGTTCTTTAACTCACTGATAATTTTTACTGCTAACTCCCTCTCTTCCGGAACTTCCGATTGTATTAGGTTATTCAATTCATTACCGGCAATGATCAAGTGATTAAACTCTTCCTGGTTCAACAAATTTATGATCACAACTTTACGGATCGGATACTCCAGATGACTGATATTTTTAGCCATTTCGTGCAGGTATTCCGGGTCATGCCTGCAAATTATAGAAGTTAATTTCTGCTTTATTTCCAAATCAGGCTCTTGGGTGATCAATCGCTTTAACAAACTAATGTCGACAGCATTGCTCCTTTTCAACTCTGACAAAACATATAATTTTATATCCGGGTCATTACCCAGTAATTGCTGGTGCAAAAGGTTATTAATTTCGGGGTGATTGGCATTACCCAATAATTTAAGCGCATAAATAACTTCCGACTTAGAGCCATTGTAAATCTTGTCGAGTAAAATATCTATTGATTTTTTATCATTCAGGTAAACATCTTCGCTACTGAAAAACCCTTTCTTTATTGATTGATGTAAGGTATTTAGATAAGCTTTTTTTACATACAGAATTACAACGGCCCATACTACCAGGTTCAACAAAACAATTTTAATGGTAAGCAAAATGGTTACATCCACCCCTATCTTGTCCAAAAAAATCAGCGAAAGGCCAACGATCATTAATGAAGGTGGCAACATATAGCCTTTGGAAATAAGATGACCATGCAAGCGAAGTTTTTCTTTCAGGGGTTGAAATAGAATAAAGAAAACCGGTTCCTGCATGGTTGAACGTAGTACTTCCGTAAGCAGCACCATTGCCCCAAAAACATACAACATATATTGCGATTGCTGGTTCAATGCAAAAAATATCATACTGAAGGTCAACAATATTAACGGGGTAGCGAACAACCCCTTGATTATACCCCAGCGCTCTATTACCCGACTGGTGATCAAAAGTTTTAGCGCCAAAGCAATAAAGCGACCTACAGCAAAAAATGTTGCCACAAAAGCTGCAAGCGTGGCCACATCCTCATATTTCATTTTCACCTGCGAAAGAAATGTGAAGTCGATAATATTGAATACGTTATAGCTAAGAATTGTTAAAATGGAGATGCTGAAAATCAGTTCATTCTTAAAAATAACGCTCATCAATCCCTTCTTTTGAACCGAAGTTTCGTGCTTATGGTGGACATGCGGGAGGCTCTCATGCGATTGCTCATTAATGGCATCCCAGTTTCTTTCCTTTACCGCTTTATTAAAAAACCAAAGACCTGCCAGCATGGCAATAACCGAAAACCAAAGCAAATGTGTAAGGCCAAACAATGGAATAAGTAAAGGAGCCGAAAGGTATCCGATAAGCTTTGCCGGAATATCACCAGCACCAATAATTGAAAACACCCTCTTACTTTCCCTAATGTTGAATAACTGTGAAACCAATCCCCAATAAGTATAACCGTTCAGCATATAAAACAATACGGACCATACCATTAAAGCAAAAACAAAGCTATTTTTAAAACCTAAGGACAAACCCAGCCAAAGACTTACCAAAATCACAATTGAAAATACCACAATGTATTTCAACAAATTCAATGGCGACAATCGATGCTCAAGTTTTTCATAAACAATATTTAACAGCAGCAATAAAACCGCCATGGTTAAATAGGCATAAGGCAGTAAATGAATGGAAAGTGTTTTAAGAAATAATGTGTAGGCAATTATATTAACGTATGAGACGGCTATCCCGATGAATATTTGCACTCTAAGCAAATCAAAAACATATGCCGATTCAGAAACCTTAATATTGAGGGCGCTTAATACCTTGTTTTTCATATAATTAAATATACAAAACAGGGCTGATAAAAATTATCATTGAAAAGCACTCCAACCAAATTTTAATTGCGACTGATTTTTCAGAAAAAAACTATCAAACACCTCAAACTGTAACTTAAATCCTTTTTATTTTAAGCTAAAAAAGTTTATTTATCTATTATTTAAATGATTTAGTCCGAATAAAGAGCTACAATAGAAGATATTTTACAATTAAAACACAGAATCTACTCACCATTTTCTTAACATTTTATAAAATATAGTAGAATTATTGATTTGAAGAAAAACATGTTCCGCCATCTAAAAAATAAAAAAAATGCCTAAATTAAATTTATTGTAAAAAGAGCCTTTCCGCGATCCATCCTTCCGTCATTAATCGATAGTTTAAAATTAGCCAGCTTGCCTTGGAATAAATAGCACTTCACGTCCCTTTTGCTTTTACTGGCTTAAGTTTCCATTGTTTTTTTTAAACACACCCCCTATGGGTATCTATAAAACCGTTGTCACATGAGAATATCTACCGGCAAAAAGTCCTGTTTGGAGCCAGCCCGTTTTTGCGTGCATTTATTGCTTTCCACCCCCTTCCTGTTCATCATTTTACTAATTCCTGCATTTTCCAATGGTCAAAACTTAAGTATTAACGACTTTGTATTATTCGGAGGAAATCCTCAGATAAAGTCATATGCCGAGAAACCTTCGGTTATTTTAGACAATGGATCGGGGGTTTACGGAGGTTCAGTGGGCAGTACAAATCTTATTAAAACCCTGGGTGGAGTTAAGTTTACATGCAACCTTTATTCTGGCGGAACAATTTACCTGGCAAAAGGGAACATTGTTTATGGCACCATTACGGCCACAAATTCTTCAGGCGCTTCAGGTATTATTTTGAAAACGGCTTCTGATCAATATTTAAAAACGAATATTGATGTAAATGGATCGGTTAATATTGGCGGCGGCAACGTTTTAGGTAAGGTTACCCTGCCCAAAGGTAGCACATATACCGGGCCACCGCCCGCTGGTGGAAAGCTATTTGGCACTCCTTCAAAACCACTTCCCCCTCAACTTCCTGCAATCACTTATTTCCCCAATGCCGGTACTGAAAAGATCACTTCGAGTCAAACCATAAAACCTGGCTGTTATGGGGTTATGGAACTTGGCGGCGGACAAACTATTACTTTTCGAGGGGCCGGCGTTTATGTTTTCAGTTCGATTAAAAACTCAGGAGCTCTACCTAATAAATTCATTTTCGATTTAAAAAACGACCCTAATGGTACCATTAAAATTTATGTGCACGATGATATTGACTTGAACATTACACAGGTTGATTTTATAAACGGGTGCAACGCCTCAAAGATATATACCGAAACACACGGTAAAGGCAGCAGTTGCAAATTGGGTGATTATGCCTTTACGATGAACAATTATTCTTCAGCCGGCCGTTGTTCTGAATGGTTTGGAACCGTATGGGCTCCATTTTCGGGCATTAATATTGGTAGCAGCAGCGGAAATTCAACCATTACAGGTGCTCTTTGGAGTGGTACAAAAATCAATATTCAGTGTGGTGTTAAAATAATATATGCCCCATTCAGCGAGTGCAGCAAACCTGTGGTTAATGCCGGCAATGATGTTACCTTCACTTGTCCTCAAACCCAAGTAACCCTTAGCGGTTCGTGTTCAACCCCTGATGTAAAGTTTTTATGGACTGCCATTGAGGGTGGAAATATACTTTCGGGAGCAGATACTAAATCTCCGGTTGTAAATAAAAAAGGCAAATATGTATTAACTGTTACAAGTCCCAAAGGTGGTTGCACCGCAAGCGACACGGTTACGGTAAACTACACTCCATGTATTTTGCCTTATTATCCACCTCCTGAAAACGGCAAGGAAAATGAGCTTATAGGCGCTGAATTGGCAGCTTTAGCAGAAAAAGGAGACAGCATCAGTGATCCGCAGCAAAATATATTTATCCTTAACAGCGACAGCGTTTGGGTGGAAGTTATAGTAAATGAAGGCCGATTCCAAGAAACCCTGGCTTTGTTAACATCCGCTGAATTCGGGCTTACAAACATTATTAACAATGGTAACTCACAATTCATCATTTCGGGTAAACTACCCATTAAAAATCTCGAAAAGTTAAATGAGAGGGATGACCTAATAAACTATTGCCGGCCTTTATTTCCGGCTATTTCAGGTGCTGGTATTGCCCAAACTCAAGGCGACAGGGCACAGGGAAGTGATTTTTTAAGAAACGGATACGATCTGGATGGGGACAGTATTAAAGTTGGCGTTTTATCAGACAGTTATAATACCTTACCCGGAAATCCGGCTGCAGTGGATGTGTCCAATGGTGATTTACCTGGCCTGACCAACCCTGATTATACCGAACCGGTAGAAGTTTTTGCCGAATACCCTTTTGGCCGAAGAGCTGATGAAGGCAGGGCCATGCTGCAAATTATTCACGATATAGCTCCGAAAGCTAAACTAGCGTTCAGAACCGGTTTTGTAAGCCCCGGAGATTTAGCACAAGGCATCCGTCAATTGCAGCAAGCCAACTGCGATGTGATGGTGGATGATGTAACCTTTATAACCGAGCCTTTTTTTCAGGATGGAGTGGTTGCTCAGGCAGTAAATGAGGTTAGCGCTCAAGGGGTGGCTTATTTCACTTCCGCAGGAAACTTTGCTAATAAGTCCTATCAAAGTACATTTAACCCAACAACTCCTCCAGCAGGAATTGTTGGCACTGCACATAACTTTGGAGGAGGTGATGTTCTTCAGAACATATCGCTGCAACCCGGAACCTATACGATTGTTCTGCAATGGCAGGACCCTATTTATTCGCTAGGACAAACGGCCACAGGAACAGTAAATGACCTGGATATTTATCTGACCGACGATGCAGGATCGGCTTTGTTTGGTTTTAACCGCAACAATTTAGGAGGAGATCCTATTGAAATATTGCCATTTACGGTAACTCAGGCTACCTCCACCAATATTTTAATTACAAGAGCTGCAGGTTCAGGAAATGTAGATTTGAAATATATAATTTTCAGAGGCGATGCTACCATAAATGAATACAACACTGGAACTTCAACGATAATTGGACAGGCAAATGCGACCGGAGCCTTTACAATCGGAGCGGTTCGATATAACCGCACTCCATTGGCAGGTGTAAACCCTCCTGAAATTGAAAGCTTCTCGTCCGTTGGAGGCCCTGTTAATATTAATGGGATCCCTAGGAACAAGCCTGACTTTACGGCACCTGATGGAATAAATACTTCTGTAAACCTTGGTTCATTAGATTATGAAGGCGATGGGTTATTCAATTTCTTTGGGACCTCTGCCGCTGCGCCACATGCCGCCGCCGTTGCAGCCTTGATCAAACAGGCCAGAAAGCGATACTATAATCAAAACTACAGCAATACCGATTTACGGTCGCTCTTAACAAGCACTGCTGTTGATATGAACACTCCTGGATTTGATTATATAAGTGGAAATGGCTTTATACGTGCCGATGCAGCTATCCAATCGTTTGCGGCAGCCAAGCCTTCTTTGATCAGATTAATTGTACCTGAAAATGTAACCCCGGGTGCCGAAGACTTTACCTTAACCTTAAGGGCCAAGTTCATCAGTCCGGATACTAAGGTGCTTTTCAGGGAAGATACCCTTTCTACAACGGTAGTAAACGACAGCACTGCAACAGCCAGTATTCCCAGCTTTACAGGAAACCCTTCTATCAGGGCATTCACCCCATCAAAAGCTCCCAGCGGTTTAGACGGAGGGGTTTCAAATTCAATTACCTTCTTCGAAATTGCAAAGAAAACCATTGAAATAACTGCCGATAATAAAACGATAAAATATGGTGAACGCCTTCCTGAGTTTACTTCAACAATTAAAGTGAATGGAGTAGCCTTAGACAGTACCGAACTGACTTTAGCAGATATCGGTTTAGACAGTATTACTTATCTGACACCTGCCACCAGTTATAGCAATGTAAACAATTACATCATCAGACCGACTCATATTTTCGATCCCGAAAACTCTGTTGATGCTGGTTTTACAGAACTGTATAACTATACTTTTAACAACGGCTTTATTTCAATTGCAAAAATGCCATTGGTGATAACCCCGAGAGATACTACCCTAACCTATGGTGAAAAGGTTGGAGATATACATTTCAATTATCAGTTCGACCCTTCAGTTGTTTTGGATGATCCTTCGGCATTACTCGATACCGTTTTTAATTACCATAACAACCAGCTGGCGAATGATTACATCGGACTTGTAAACGGCAGAGCCGTTTCAATTGTAAACGGAAGGGCCATTCCAATTGTAAACGGACAAGAAGTTAGCATTGAAAATGGAAGGGCTATTACGATTGTAAATGGAGAATCGTTTCCAATTGTGAATAAACAAGCTATTAGCATTGTAAATGGCAGAGCGGTTTCTATTGTTAACAATTTGACCGACACCCAACTTAACAACATTAGTTTTTTGGCCACCGAAAAAACGCTTGAAGGAGCTCGTCAGGTTACTAATCAAAAAGTTATAAATGGCGCTGTTGTGAATCAAACCAGCAATATCATTGACATTACCCAAGAATCAGTTTTGGATTTCAATATTAATTCGGCACAAACCTCAATGCTTAATTCCATTACCGGTGTAAGTCCAAAAGGTTTGGTTGATATTGAATCTTATACTAATAAACAAGCAGTAACCATAGTCAATGGGCGGGCTATTTCAATTGTAAATGGTTTGGAAATTTCGGAAGTGAATGGAAGAGCTGTTAGTATAGTGAATGGAAGAGCTGTTACCATTGTAAACGGACGAGCAATACCAATAGTAAACAGTGAGAACAAAACAGCTATAATTATTGATGAACAAGAAATTGGTCTGGGATTAAATAGTGAATTAAAAGCACTGAATATGATCACGGGCTTAAATAACGGATTGAACTATATTATTCCGGGCGCTTTGCGAAATGACAACTTTGATATTTCATATGGCTTAGGAAATCTTACCATTTTACCGGCAGCTTTAAGCATTACAGCTCGCGACACCAGTAAATTATATGGTCAGGCACTTTCATTAGATTCTACGGCCTTTTCAATAAGCGATGGCGTATTAATGTTTGATGATTCGATAAAAACGGTAACCTTAAGCAGTGCTGGAACAAGTGCTATTGCTTCTGCAGGACAATATCCTATAATACCAAGTGCGGCCATTGGAGGGGAGAATACGGTACTCTCCAATTATAACATTGCCTATATAAATGGCGAACTTACTGTTGGCAAAGCTACGCTGGTGGTAAAAGCAAATGATGCCAGCAAAGTATATGGTCAGCCAAATCCTATCTTTTCTGCAGCATTTAATGGCCTTTTAAACGGTCAAACTTTTGAAACCAGTGGAATCACAGGATCACCTGCATTTTCAACATCAGCAACACAATTTAGCAATGTTGGTCTATATCCAATTTTAGTTTCAGTCGGAACACTGTCTTCTGAAAATTATGAGTTTAACTTTACCGATAGCGATGGGGAATTAACCATCACAAAAGCTCAATTGGCTGTAAAAGCAAATGATGCCAGCAAAGTGTACGGCGAGCCAAATCCTATCTTTTCTGCAGCATTTAATGGTCTTTTAAACGGACAAACTTTTGAAACCAGCGGAATCACAGGATCACCGGCATTTTCAACTCCGGCAACACAGTTTAGCAATGCTGGAATTTATCCTATTTCAGTTTCAGCAGGAACACTGTCTTCTGAAAATTATGAGTTTAACTTTACCGATAGCGATGGGGAATTAACCATCACAAAAGCTCAATTGGCTGTAAAAGCAAATGATGCCAGCAAAGTATATGGCGAGCCAAATCCTATCTTTTCTGCAGCATTTAATGGTCTTTTAAACGGACAAACTTTTGAAACCAGCGGAATCACAGGATCACCGGCGTTTTCAACTCCGGCAACACAGTTTAGCAATGCTGGAATTTATCCTATTTCAGTTTCAGCAGGAACACTGTCTTCTGAGAATTATAAGTTTAACTTTACCGATAGCGATGGAGAATTAACTATCACAAAAGCTCCATTGGCGGTAAAAGCAAATGATGCCAGCAAAGTATATGGCCAACCAAATCCAACCTTTTCTGCAACATTTAATGGTCTTTTAAACGGACAAACTTTTGAAACCAGTGGAATCACAGGAACACCTGCATTTTCAACATCTGCTACGCAGTTTAGCAACGCTGGCTTATATCCGATTTTAGTTTCGGCAGGAACATTGTCTTCTGAGAATTATGAGTTTGATTTTACCGATAGCAATGGGGAATTAACTATCTCAAAAGCGCTATTGGTCGTAAAAGCTAACAACGCCAGCAAAGAGTTTGGTGATCCTAATCCTCCGTTTACAGTCGGGTTTAAAGGATTTTTAAACGGACAAACTTTTGAAACAAGCGGTATTACCGGAACACCTGCATTTTCAACCTCGGCTACACAGTTTAGTAACGTTGGAGTTTATCCTATTTCAGTATCCATTGGAACACTTTCCTCATCCAATTACGACTTCGACTTTAGTAATTGTAATGCAGAGTTGCGCATAAGAAAGGCCCCTCTGAATATTATCGCTGATGATAAAGTGATTAATCAAGGTGACACTCTACCTCAATTTACTGCCCGGTTTATCACTTTAAAAGCAGGAGAAACTCCAACATTAACATTTAATGTAAGTCCGCATTACAAAGGAAAAGTTGGCGATTATGACATCGTTCCCTCTGCGTGCAGGTTCCCAAATGCTTCAAACTATACAATCACGTATACCAACGGCACCTTGCATGTTAATCCCGACTGTAGGTACACCAAAAAATTACGAATCTATCTCGATTGCGTAGAAGAGAACTCGAGTGTATCGGGCTATAAATATATTGCCCATTTCAAATGCGAGAACCCGAACTCGTCTTCGGTTTACATTGAAAAAGGTGATGACAACCATATTACCTCTGCAGGTAAATATGACGATAGTTTGTTACCTCAGTATTTTCAATCAGGTACAACCACTTTCGATATTCCCTTTGATGGTCTAAGCTTACGCTGGGAAATAAACACCATTGAAAGCAATAAGAAAACTGCCATTGCCGGTACAGCAAGTTCAACTTCTACCCGTTGTCATAAAGCGGCATCATCAGCCTCCAATCAGAATAATAATGGAAGCTTTGGTTATAGTAATGATGTAGATCTGAAAGCAAGTCTTTCTGTTTACCCTAATCCGGCTAAAACATTGGTAACCTTTAAATGGGAGAATGATAAGCTGAACACGAAAACCTGCCTGCTATACGATATATATGGTCAGTTTTACCAGGTAAGGATCACTAAACAAAACGACGATTCATTTGAAATAGACATGACCGGTTTACGCGAAGGCCTGTATTATTTACGGGTGAGCGGCCAAAACGGTTATAAATTTGGAAGAATTATTAAGGAGTAAAGCCTGATGCAAATAGCCTGGAGAATTTTCATATTGTTACTACTGCTACCGAATTATGGCCTTTGTCAATCGGATGAAAAAAAACCGACAAACGCAGCCGATACCCTATTGGTTAATGACTATTTAAAACAAAGTAAAGAACGACTAGCCGATGAACCTGAAAAGGCCATTAAGCTTGCCCAAAAAGCTGTTGAACTGGCAGAGAAATCGAATTTTGCAAAAGGAAAAGCCTATGCCTTAAAAAACATCGGAATTGCCTATTATTTTCAGGGGAAATATGTAGAAGCCCTGGGCAATTATCATCAATCGCTGAGCATTTTTAAAGAGCATAAAGACAATGTGGGCATTGCCAATTTATACAACAATATCGGTGTTATTTATTATGATCAGGGAGATGATGCAGAGGCGCTCGACAATTACCTCCAGTCGTTGAAATACTCCGAACTTTCAGGTGATAAACTCCGTATTCTTTCGGCTTTAAACAATGTGGGGGCAGTGTATTATAACAAGGTGGCCACATATGATAAAGCGTTGGATTACTACCATCGAGCGCTTCCTTTATGTGAAGAACTAAAGCGAACAGACGAGTTGGGTGCTATTTGCGTAAACATAGGTTCGATTTACTTTGATAAAAATGACGATGCAAAAGCACTGCTGTATTATAACAGGGCATTAAAGGCTTATGGAAATTCTGAAGGCAGTTTAAATGCATACAATGCAATGGGAAGGCTTTATAAACGCGAAAAGAAATATGATCTCGCACTTGAAAACCATCAGAATGCCTTAACATTAGCTCAAAATCTGGAAAATAAACTGGCCACCATACAATCTTTGCTGGGTGTGGGAAATGTTTATGCAGACAAAGGTGATTATAAAACCGCTCTCTTTTATTTCAACAAAGCTAAAACAGATGCTATAGCCATACAGGCCCGACATCAGATGGAAGAACTTTACGAAGTTCTTTCGCGCGTTTACGCCAAAACCGGCGACTATCAAAAGGCATTTGAATATCAATCACTTTTTTCAAACGTTAAGGATTCGATCTATAATGCCGAAACGGATAAAAAGTTAGGACAACTTCAATTTGATTTCGACTTACAGAAAAAGCAAGGTGAGATTAACCTGTTGACCAAAGACAAAGCCTTGCAACAACTCGATTTACAACGACAAAAACTAGCCAAAAACTCACTGATCGCTTTTTTAGGATTGTTAAGCATTCTCGGCTTGTTGCTTTATAGAGATTATCGAAATAAAGTAAGGGTCAATAAACTGCTTGATCAGCAAAATGCCGAAATCGAACGATTATTATCGAACATTCTGCCAACTGAAGTGGCTAAAGAACTGCAGCAAAAGGGTCAGGCTACTCCACGATTTTATGAAAACGTTTCGGTGCTGTTTACCGATTTCAAAAGCTTCACTGCCATAGCTGAAACACTTTCACCCCAGGAAGTTGTAGCACAGCTGAGCGAATGCTTTACCGTTTTTGACAATATAATGGAACGAAACAACCTGGAAAAAATTAAGACCATTGGTGATTCGTATATGTGTGCCGGAGGAATTCCGACAGAAGATAGTACACATGCCCTGAATATTGTAAATGCGGCTTTTGAAATTCTTGACTTTATGAAAGGCGTAAATCAAAAGAAAATAGAAAGTGGTGAGCAGCCATGGGAATTGCGTATTGGAATTCACTCAGGCCCTTTGGTTGCCGGGGTGGTAGGCAGAAAAAAATATGCTTATGACATTTGGGGCAGTACGGTAAATATTGCCAGTCGTATGGAGAGTAATGGTATGCCTGGACAAATAAATATATCGGCGGCGCATTACAACCTGGTAAAGCACAAATATGAATGTGAGTACCGCGGTAAAATTTATGCGAAAAATGCAGGAGAGATAGATATGTATTTTGTAAGGCCGAATAGCATTGCTGTTAACAATTTGTCAAAACCTGATATTACTGTAATTGATGCAGATGACGCTGTTTAACAGGTTCGCGAAGTTGTTGTGATGCTTGGGTATGATAATGATGGTTTAAAAGGAATTTCAATTGCAGGGCTTCCCATTCATCATCGGACTTAACGATTGAATAATGAAGAAATTCCTGCCTTAAGGTATCTCCTATTTTATAAAAGTCATCACGACCTAAATAGTCGAGATCGGCATCGCAAATTATTCTTTCCATGAGATTATCAGGAGCCTGAGGAATTTTTGTTGCCATGATCAACTGTATAATCTGTTCTTTGTCTTCATCACTGAAACCATATCGGTTGGCCTCACTTAAAAAAATCATGCAGCTATGTGTCTCATGATCGGCATAGGTTTCAAGAAAGCCAGAATCATGATATAAGGCTGCAACTTTCAATAAATGTAACTGATGTGCATTGGTAACACCTTCTGCTTTGGCAATACGAATACTCTGTTCCAGTACGTCAAATGTATGTTCCTTGCAGTGGTAAGTAAGATGTTTATCAAGGTTGTCGAGTTTTTTACAAACCTGAGCTTTCATTTGCTCAAAAATCTGATCATACATAGTTAGTTGAGAAGATTACATACAATTTATTGATTTTTTTGGATAAACACGCTGTTTTAACCTTATTACTTTGTTGGTTTTCATAAAGATTTTAATCACATTTATTTATTAAAAACTTCACCTAACGCTATCCATGAACAGTAAAATATATGATGATTTATACGCTGAGGGCTTGCTCAGTGCTGAATCTTTATCCAGGATCAAATTAAAAAAGACCAATCAATTATTTTCGGTTCATTGGGAACTAAAAACCCTGCTCTATTTAGGCGTTATGCTTTTAAGTACGGGCTTGGGAGTGCTCATCTATAAGAATATTGACACCATAGGCCATCAGGCTATACTTGCTTTAATTGCCGCCATCTGCGTTGGATGCTTTAGCTATTATTTAAAAAAGAAGTTGCCATTCTCTTTAAACAAAGTTGAGTCGCCCAACTCTTTCTTCGATTATGTTTTATTGCTGGGCTGCCTTTCGTTTTTAACGTTTGTGGGTTATCTGCAGTTTCAATATGATGTGTTTGGTACTCGTTACGGAATGGCCACCTTTATCCCAATGCTGGTTTTATTCTTTGTCGCTTATTATTTTGATCATTTGGGTATTTTAAGCCTTGCTATTACCAACCTAGGACTTTGGATGGGAATTGCCGTTACCCCTGCTCAAATTCTTTCGAATAATGATTTTAACAGCGATCAGATCATTTACTCAGGATTGTTGTTGGGTATTATTTTACTTTTTGCCGCTTTCCTTTCCGAACGTTATAACATTAAAAAGCACTTTAAATTTACGTATCAAAACTTTGGGCTCAATCTTACTTTCATTGCCTTGCTGGCAGGTTATTATTCATTCGGAAGCTCAACTTTACTGTGGATTGTTGCTCTTGCAGTTATAGCATTGTTTTATTATAAAGAAGCAATACGTGAGCATTCCTTTTATTTCCTCTTGATCATTACTCTTTATGGGTATGTTGCTGCTAGCAGTGTTATTATTCGCGTATTGGCATCTTTGGGTGATGCAGGTGCTATTTATCTTGGATTGATGTACTTCATCGCTTCGGGCATTGGAGTTATTTTATTCCTTATAAATCTTAACAAAAAACTAAAGAAACATGATCATCTACAATAAAACCTGGCTCAATAATTTATATCTGCATCAGGATATCAATCATTTGTATAAAGCAGAAGCCATTAGCGCCGAGGAGCTTAAAGCCATTAAAACCCATCATCCGGTTGGATTTTATTCGCCTAATTTCTTCATTCGTATTGGTTTGTTCATTTTAACCGTAGTAATTTCATTTTTTTCGGCAGGTTTATTTGGTTTGATGACCGGATTTGGGGAAAGTTCTATTTCCTTTTTTATGATATTCTTTGGGGTAGCAAATTATGTTGTTCTCGAAAAAATGGTAAAACAAAAGCATCATTACCGCTCAGGTGTTGATGATGCTCTTTTATGGCTTTCAGGAGGCTTTATCCTTGGCGGCTTATTTATCTTTCTTGAAAAACTACTAGGCTATAATTTCGACACCCTACTGTTTATCGTCATTTACCTCTTGGCTTTCCTAATTGGGACAGTACTAACCATCCGTTTTGCTGATTTCTTGATGGCTGGAGCTACTGTTATTGCGCTTTTAAGCTTTTTCTTCCATAGCTGGCTAAAGCTCCCTTGGGGTTTAGCAACAGCTTCTTTTTTCTTTATGATAATTGCGGCGGCCTTATATCTTTTAGCTGCAAAATTCTTGAAAGATGAGAAATTCATTCATTATACCAACTGCTTGTTAGTGGTTGAAACTATTGCGTTGGTGGTGTTTTACGCAGCCGGAAACTTCTTTGTTGTAAGCTTATTTGCTGCTGATTCGGGTTATGAATCTGCTGAACCCAAAGGACTGCATATACCTTTTGGATGGTTGTTCTGGACCTGGACCATTGCAATACCATTCGCCTACATAGTAAGAGGGTTACAAAAGAAAAATACGGTTTTATTGAGGATTGGACTTTTATTGGTGGCAGCCACTGCGTTTACCATCCGAAGTTTTTACACAGTAATGCCTCTTGAATCAGTACTTACACTTTCGGGCGCTGCATTGCTTTTAGGTTCCTATGCCATCATAAAATACTTAAAAACACCTAAATATGGCTTTACCTATGATGATTTAGATGATGCACATTTAATGGATAAACTCAATATTGAATCACTGGTTATTGCCGAGACCTTTAAGACGCAGCCTATTCAACCTGATACACAACCAGGTTTTGGGGGCGGTGATTTTGGTGGCGGAGGCGCAGGAGATAAGTTTTAACTAAAGTACAAAGGAAAAAATACATTTTCAGATTGAGGATTTTAGATTTTAGAAATAGTAGTTCAGGCTAGTTGGTAAATTGTTTACTCTTTCGTACTTCTAAATTCATAAATCTAACTTTATTGGAATTGTACTTCTAACTTTTAATGCAATATCTTCCAAACCAACTCTTTCATCAGGTCGCCTTCATCGGTGTTACCGGTGCTGCCAACGCCTTTGCTTTTCAAATCATACTCCCTTAAAAAGCTAATGATCTGCATGGTTTTTCCTTGAGGGTAATTCCTTGCAGCTAGCTCATAATCGCCAACAAAATAAGGGTTAACGCCTAAAGCAGAAGCCACTGCAGGTTTAGATTTATCTTTTAAACAATGGTACACAAACAGTTTGCTGAAATAACCAGCAAGGGTAGCCAAAACCACAACAGCTGGGTTATCTTTTTTATTAGCAGCAAAATAATTGATGATTTGGTTTGCCTTTAATACATCACGTTTACCTAACGCATTCTGCAGCTCAAAAACATTGTATTCTTTACTGATGCCGATATTGGTTTCGATCTCCTTCACACCAATTTCAGCACCTTTCTGAATATTGATCATCAGCTTCTCTAACTCATTGGAGATCTTTAACAGATCATTTCCCAGGTATTCTGCCAATAGCGCTGTTGCCTGCGGACTTATTTTAAATCCGTGCTCCTGAACATGATCGGCAATCCAGGCTGGCACCTGGTTATCATATAATTTCTTCGATTCAAATAAAACACCGTGCTTTTCAATGTTCTTAAACAATTTTAAACGACCATCTATTTTACCGTGTTTATAGCAGAAAACTAGAATTGTTGAACGCAATGGGTTATCAACATAAGCAGCAAATGGATCCTGATCCTTATCCCCCTTATCTTTACCGAACTTAATATTCTGAGCCTCTTTAATCAAAACCACCTGATAATCGGACATCATTGGATAACGTTTCGCATTATTCAAAACAGTGGTCATATCGGTTTCCTTGCCATACAACACTGTTTGATTAAAGCCTTTCTCGGCGTCTGAAAGCACTTTATCCTCAATATAATTACTAATCAAGTCGATATAGAACTCTTCTTCTCCATGCAGAAAATAAATAGGGCGATATTTTTTGGCTTTTAATTCTTTTAGTATTTCGGCGGCGGTCATGGGGTAAAAATAGGAAATTTCAGTTAACAGTACTCAGTCAGCAGTATTCATTCTACAATCCAGACTGGCTATTGGAGACTGCCGACTAGGAACTGGCTACTGCTGACTGCTATAATCTGGTACTTCTGCTAAAAACTTGTAGTTCTTCAGTTCATGGTCAATTTCGCAGCAATAGTGTTCTAAACCATTCGTTAAAATTATGATCCTGGCTTTATGGGTTGTATTATATCGGGCTAATTGGTCAAATGCCTTTTGGGTTAATTTAACCGAACTGGCCTTACATTCCACCAACAGATATTTTTCGGCATTGGTATTAAAAAGCAAAATATCTGACCGTTTGCTCAGCTCATTCACTTTTAAACCACCTTCTATATTGATCAAGCCTTTAGGGTAATTCTTTTGATTGATCAGGTATTGAATAAAATGCTGACGGACCCATTCTTCAGGCGTTAACACTAAATTCTTCTTGCGGATCTCATCAAAGATAAAAAGCCTCCCTCCTTCTTCTTTTAGCTGAAAAGGATACGGCGGAAGGTTTAATGGTGGCAATTGTTGCATGGGGCAAAGGTAAAACTCATACTTGATTGTTAATTGAAATAATTAATGAAAAAATTGAATCTATGAGCAACAAAAAGTAACTCCTTGCCTCCTTCCATTGAACACACCTAACAGGTAACATGATTGACACTTATAGAAACTTTGCCAACCAATTAATTAGGCATCAGACTTATTCTTTTGAAAAAATTCATTCATAATTATTAACTAAAAAACTTCATCAATACTTCACTTTCTATTTCCATATTAGGCTTTACAAAAGATAAAAATTATGAAAAAGCTATTATTATTTACCGCCGCTTTATTTGTAGGTACATCGTTGAGCTTTGCCCAAACAGCCCCTGTTGCGACGGCCAAAAAGGATGCTAAGGCTGCAAGTACTACTGCTAAGCATGTTTCAACAGATGCTAAAGCAACAGCCAATGCAACTACTAAACAGGCATCAACTGATGCTAAAGCTGCGAAAGCTTCTGCTAAGCATGCCTCTGCTGACACAAAAAACGTTAGTAAAGTAAAAGCCACCGAGACAACAAAAACAACTACTGCTGCAGCACCTGTAAAGAAAGACGGCACTCCTGACATGCGCTATAAAGCCAATCAGGAAGCTGCGAAAACAACTGGTCCTGTTAAAAAAGATGGAACCCCTGATATGCGCTACAAAGCCAATCAAGCTGCTCCTGCAAAGAAAAATTAGTGTAAATACTTATTTGGTTAATTGTTTTATAAGGCTGCCGGAATCTCCGACAGCCTTATTCTTTTTATTTCAAACTAACTGTTTCATGATCACTTCTTTACTAATGTATAATTATGTACTGATTTGATCCGTTTTCCTGTCCTGTCGAGCATGATAAGCTCACTATTGCTTTTCAAAAAGTAACGTTCGTGTCCTTGCCTATCGTAATCCAAAACATAAAGAACCGCTTTATCATCATTTTCAAATCCTTTATCAGTAGTATAATTTCCCCTAGATAAAAAAGGTTTTCCATCGCCCTTCCCTTGGTAAACTTCTGAAAGTTCATACGTATTATCTTCATATAATGATAATTCCGTGGTAATTCCTCCACAATCGGCACAGGGCAAAGTACCATGATATGCAGCTGCCAGTCGTTTTACCGGCTTAGCATCTGCTGCATCTGTTGAATCAAAATCGAGTGAATCTGTGCTTGCCGCTATACTGTCTGCAGCTTTTTCTGCAGCTTTTTCTTTTTGGTTCGACTGACATCCAACCAATAATACCACGATTGGAATAATAAAAAAATACTTGTTCATAGCTTTGATTTTATAAGATGCGTTTTGGGTAACAATAAAGATGTAAATAAAAGAGTTACGTATGACCAAATAAAATAGCTGTTTAAATATCAATAGCCTAACACTACCAAACAATCTACTAAAAGCAGCCTTTCCTAAAGATATCTGCAAAAATCATGTAAAAACTTCAATGAGTTTATGTATCCCCGATAATACAATAACACCACTTTGATACATTAAACTCCATCTCTTTGATACATAAATAAACATCTGAAAAACAAGGCTTTGTATAAATTCATCCTTATCAAACTATCTCTTTTAAAAATAAAACTGAACAAACACAAGCGCTTAAATAATTTATAAAGCACTTGTCTACAACACTAAAACTACTAAATCATGAAAAAGGAATTTATCTCTCTAACTGCCGGATTTGTAATAACACTTTTTATGGCAGGAACTGCTTTGGCTCAGGTTCAGCTACCTGAAATTACTATTACCGAAAGTGCTAAGAGCACCATTACCAATCAAAAGGTGTTTACCTCTTTTAATACTGCATTTAAAGGAGCCACTAGTGTTAGATGGTTTGAAAGCAACAATCGTTACCTGGTTAATTTTATGATGGATGATATTCGCAATCATATTTTGTACACTAAAAAAGGTCAGATCATTTATCATGTCCTTTATGGATTTGAGAAAAACCTTCCTTCTGATCTTTTATCGCAGGTAAAAAGCAAATACAAAGCATATGCTGTTAACAGAGCCATAAATATTAAACAAGGTGGTGCGAATGTTTGGATGGTAAATTTAGAAAACGATAAAGGATATGTGGTGTTACGAATGGCTGATGGCGATATGAATGAGGTTAGAACCCTGAGAAAAACAATGCCGGATGAGGTGAGAGCTTCACTATAGATCTGCAGTCGACTACCTAAACGAAGACTAAGGATCAGGAACAGAAATCCACAATTAATGATTTCTTTCTTTTAAACTGAAACAGGCCATCAAAAGAGATGGCCTGTTTCAATATTTAATAATATCTGAATATTAGGCTAATGTGGCCAGACTTTCTTCCAAAGCCTTTATTTTCGATTCCGCATCGGCTTTTTTATTGCGTTCATTCTGAATGATCTCTGGTTTTGCATTTTGAACAAAGCGTTCGTTGCTTAATTTAGCATCAACAGATTTCAGGAACCCTTTCAGATAATCCAATTCTTTGGCAATACGCTCGCGTTCTGCCTCTACGTCGATGTTTGAACCCAGATCAACAAAAAACTCATCGGTACCAATTAAGAAACCCGCTCCAGCTACCTTCTCCGTCACAAAATCAATTGATGACGTGTTTGCTAGCTTAGCAATTAAGCCAACATACGACTGATAATGAACATCACTATTAATTTTAACCGCCAAAGGCAATGCCTCTTTCGGACTGATTTGTTTTGAGTTGCGGATATTTCGAACCTGTGAGATCACATTCAAAACAGCATCCATTGCTTTTAATGCCTTGGCATCCGCAGGAACTGATTTTGGATAATGAGAAACTATAATGCAATCCATCTCCGAACGCTCAGCGATCTCATGCCATAATTCTTCTGATAAGAATGGCATAAACGGATGCACAAGCTTTAAAATTCGCTCGAAGATCTCGATAGTAGCATTATACGTTTCACGGTCAATTGGCTGGCCATAAACCGGTTTGATCATCTCCAAATACCAGGCACAGAAATCATCCCATACCAATTTATAGGTACTCATCAACGCATCCGACAAGCGGAAAGCGTTGAAATGCTCTTCGATCTCGGCAAGTGACGCGTTAAATTTATTTTCGAACCAGGCAATGGCAATTTCATTGTTATCATCGCCACCTTCTTTAACTTCCCAGCCTTTTACCAAACGGAAGGCATTCCAAACTTTATTGGCGAAGTTTCTTCCTTGTTCACAATAAGCTTCGTCGAACATAAGGTCGTTACCTGCTGGTGATGATAATAACATACCAACACGTACGCCATCAGCTCCGTATTTTTCGATCAGGTCTAAAGGATCGGGTGAGTTACCCAACGACTTAGACATTTTACGTCCCAGTTTATCACGTACAATACCTGTTAGATACACATTTTTAAAAGGCACTTCTCCTTTAAACTCTTTCCCCGCCATGATCATACGTGCAACCCAGAAGAAAAGGATTTCAGGAGCCGTTACCAGATCATTAGTTGGATAATAATATTGAAGATCAGCATTGCCGGCACTTTCTGGGTTACCGAAAACAGTAGGGTCAAATACTGAAATTGGCCATAACCAAGATGAGAACCAGGTATCCACCACATCTTCATCCTGAGCAATACCACTAGCTGATTGGTTTGCTTTTTTGAATTCCTCAACCGCTACATCAAGTGTTTTAGCAACTACAAATTCCCCATTCTCATTATACCAAGCCGGAATACGCTGCCCCCACCATAACTGGCGAGAAATACACCAGTCTTTCACATTCTCCATCCAGTGACGGTAGGTGTTGATGAACTTATCAGGGATCAGTTGAACTTCTCCGATTAACACCACTTCTAAAGCAGGCTGTGAAAGTTCACTCATTTTACAGAACCACTGTAATGAAAGCTTTGGCTCAATTACCGCATCAGTTCGTTCCGAAAAACCAACCTGACTTTTGTAATCTTCCACTTTCTCTAACTGACCAGCTTCTTCGAGCTGTTTGGAAATTTTCTTACGTGCAATGAAACGGTCCTCTCCTACTAAAATCTCGGCTTTTTCATTTAGGGTTCCGTCGTCATTTAAAATATCGATAACAGGAAGTTTGTGTTTTACCCCCAGCTCATAATCGTTCAAATCGTGTGCTGGCGTTACTTTCAAGCAGCCTGTACCAAACTCCATATCAACGTATTCATCTAAAATGATTGGAATCTCACGGTTGATCAACGGTACAAACACTTTTTTACCATGTAAATGGGTAAAGCGCTCATCGTTAGGATTGATACAAACAGCCGTATCGGCCATAATGGTTTCCGGACGAGTAGTGGCGATCATAACATAACCATCTTCACCCGAAACTTTGTATTTGATATAGTATAATTTCTGATTTACTTCTTTGCGGATCACTTCTTCATCAGATACCGCGGTTTTACCTTGCGGATCCCAATTGACCATACGCACGCCACGGTATATCCATCCTTTTTTATATAAATGAATGAACGTATCAATAACTGCTTCCGATAACGGAGCATCCATGGTGAAACTGGTACGGTCCCAATCACATGAAGCACCCAGTTTCTTCAACTGATCGAGAATAATTCCCCCGTATTTTTCTTTCCATTCCCAGGCATATGTCAAAAACTCCTCGCGCGAAAGATCTTTTTTATTAATGCCTTGTTCTTTTAACATAGCAACCACTTTTGCCTCCGTTGCAATAGAAGCATGGTCGGTACCCGGAACCCAGCAGGCATTTTTATTTTGCATACGAGCTCTGCGCACTAAAACATCCTGAATGGTATTGTTCAGCATGTGGCCCATGTGCAACACTCCGGTAACGTTTGGTGGAGGGATTACAATGGTATAAGGCTCACGCTCATCTGGAACAGATTTAAAAAACTTCTTCTCTAACCAGTAGCTGTACCACTTATCTTCCGTTTCGCGTGGATTGTATGTTTTTGATATTGACATAATAGGATTAAACCGATTTAATTTACGATTACACTGATAATGGGTGTAATCAAAAGTCTGCAAAAATAGGAAATTAGCTACAGATGATTGATACGCTTACAAAGATTTAGCGAAGAAAAAGTGTTCGAATTCAGGCTTTTTTCTTTGACTTAGCAGCTTTTGCAACTTTATTATATGCTTTGCAAAGGTTGATAAAATAGTCAAACTCAGCAGTGTTCTTCAACACCGATTGATCTACATACACAAATCCTTTCATTATTTTACCGCTATGGATCATGGCCCGGCAGCCGTTTCGCTCTAAAATCTCATCTGTAAGCATAGGGTCAACACGACACATTAACTCATCGCCCGAAACGCTGACGCACATTTTACCGTCCACCATAAAAGTGATGCCTTTGAACATTTTCTTTTCTTCAACGTCAGGGAAATCAATCAGCGCTTCCCGTACCCGGTTAGCCAAAAGTTCATTGTAAGCCATGGTTCATTTATTGACTATTCGTTTAAAATTAAAGATTTATGCTCGGGTAAACCATTCATATCATCCTTTTTCAAATCTTTCGTACTGAAAACTTTGCATTGTCCATAAGCTAAAAACATTGTTCAATAGACAGTCAACTTTTTTTGCCTTAATTTCGCAGGATAATTCAATTAGTTCCCATGCAATTCAGCAACGTTCAGTTATTAAAAACCGCCGACGGAAGTTTTACCCTTTTACAGCAGGACCTGATGCAAACTTACCATTCGGTAAACGGTGCACTGCAAGAGGCTAAACATGTTTTTTTGGAAACCGGACTGATGTATTTCAGAACGATCAGCAATTTTGAAGAAATAACCATTCTGGAGGTTGGTTTTGGAACAGGTCTTAACTTTTTGGTTACTGCGGATTATTGCGAGAAAGAAAAATTAAAACTGAACTATGTTGGCATAGAGGCCTTTCCGGTGAAACCCGATGTGATCAATGAGATAGATTTTGAGCCATTTATCTCGAACAAAGCAATATGGCAACGATACTCGACAAGGTACCCTGATTTAATTGAAGGACAACCCATTGAGCTCAGCGAATTGACTCGTCTTCAAATGGAGCAAAAACCTGTTATGGAAGCCCACCTTGAGCCAATTTTCGATATTATTTATTACGATGCTTTTGCCCCTCTTATTCAACCCGAAATGTGGTCAAAAGAAACCATTGAACATGTTTGCTCGTTCTTAAAACCTGGCGGATTATTTGTCACCTACAGCATCACCGGCAATCTTAAAAGGATCTTAAAAGCATTGGGCTTTACCATCGAAAAACCTAAAGGAGCAGCCGGAAAACGGGAAATGCTGAGAGCCAAGAAATTGTAGAATTTAGATTTACGATTTTAGATTATCGCTTGGGAATTTTTACTTTAGTGTTCTACCTAACAATCTATGAACACCATTGAATTGAAAAACAGAACCAAGCATTTTGGACTAAGAATTATTAATTTGGTAAACCACTTGCCCAATACTCAGGTTGCAAATGTTTTAGGAAATCAACTATTAAGATCAGGAACCTCAGTTGGAGCAAATTATCGATCTGCTTGTAGAGCAAAATCATCCAAAGATTTCATTAATAAGCTCAAAACTGTTGAAGAAGAAAGTGATGAATGTCTTTTTTGGCTAGAATTATTGGAGGAAGCCAATATTTTAAAACCAATTCAGCTGGCTGAACTAAAGAAAGAAGCCAATGAACTTACGGCAATCTTTGTTTCTTCTATAAACTCAGCAAAACGGAATCTAAATGATTGAAACATCTTCTAAATACCGACCAGTTCGTAACTCTAAAATCTAAGATCTAAATTCCTTAAAAACCTTTTAAACGGTTCATCCTCCTCATTAAGTCCGTATAGTTGTTCGTAGATGGCTTTTACTACCTGCTTTAACTCATTACGGTCTAAATCAATGGCAGGAATGGTCATGATAAGCATTTCTTTAGGCTCTCCTCCTTCCATATCCGGTAAGTAATAAATCACCTCCTTGATAGTATAGGCTCCGTACTTGTCATAAAACCTTATTCGCTTTATTCGCTGCTCCGTGTTTTCGCCGAAATCAGGATGTTCTACTTCAAACAGCAAGTTTTCATTTTGGTGTATTATCCAATCCTTAATAAATTCCATGAACTTGCCGCCAATACCTGTGCCTCGGTAGGTAGCAGCAGTTGCCAAAAAATCAAGCAAAATAAAACGTGTACCCTGAAGTTTCCATAGCAAGGCCATTAGGCCTACATCATCGCCCTGCTTACCAATTATCAACTGCTCTGCTCCTGATCTTATCCGGTTTTTGATAATAGCAATTGAAGGACGCTCATGCGCCGGAAAGGCTTCTGTATAAATCTCCATTGCCTTTTCAAAATCAAGGCCTTCCGTATCAGTTAGTTCATAAAATGAAAGCATAATTTTAAGAGGGTTATAATTACTGGTTAGCTAAAATTTTTTTAAACAAATTGTAAAATTAGACTTATACACCTAAGAGTTAAAACATTCCAATAGTTTGCAATTATGTTATAATAAAAAACAATAATTTGCATTTTTAAAAAAATATGAAATATTATTTTGAAAAAATTTCAAACTATTTATATTTGTATTATTAAATCAAATCGCAAAAACTCACATGGAAAAGCCACAATTTGAAATTGAAAACAGCCGTTTTTTTCATCAATTGTTACTTCAATTACCGATGTTCTATTTTCAGGGTCAATATTTTTGCTTTGATGATGTTAGAGATATTCCTCGTGAAAACGGCAGTTATCATTTAGTTGATCCGGAAGAATAGATTGAAGTTAGATTTTAGACTTACGATTGTAGAAGTATAAAAAAACTCACTACAGAACTACTATTTCTAAAATCCAAAATCTTCATTCTAAAATTGTACTTCTTACTTTGTACTTTATTTAACCACAGAGTTACACGGAGTGTCACAGTTATTCTCCCAGCCTTCTTCTAAAATCTAAAATCACCCATTCTAAACTTGTATTTTGTACTTCTTACTTTGTACTTTAATTAACCACAGAGTAACACGGAGTTTCACAGTTTTCTACCTTCTTTCTTCTAAAATCCAAAATCCCAATTCTAAAATTCTTCTTCTAACTTCTACCTTTGTCCTTCTAACTTTTAACTTTATTCCATGCTCGACGATCGTAAAATCACCACCTATAACCCTCAGGAAGCTTTTCAGCGATTATTAACCATTATGGATGACCTTCGCGCAGGTTGCCCATGGGATATGAAACAAACGCATGAAAGTTTGCGTCATTTAACCATCGAAGAGGTTTATGAATTGGCCGACGCCATTTTAGATAAGGATATGGAAGAGGTTAAGAAAGAGCTGGGCGATATCATGCTTCACCTGGTTTTTTATGCAAAGATCGCTTCTGAAACCAATGACTTTACTATTACCGACGTTTTAAATGGCATTTGCGACAAGATCATTTCTCGTCACCCCCATATTTATGGCGATGTTACCGTAAAGGACGAGGAGGAAGTAAAACGCAACTGGGAGCAATTGAAATTAAAAGAAGGCAACAAATCGGTTTTAGAAGGAGTGCCTGTTTCATTGCCGGCTTTGGTAAAAGCATCGCGCATTCAGGAAAAGGCACGCGGAGTTGGTTTCGACTGGGAAGAAAAACACCAGGTTTGGGAAAAGGTAGAAGAAGAAATGGCAGAGTTCAGGGCAGAGTTCAACGAAGATAAACCTATTGATAAAGAAAAAGCAGAAGCTGAATTTGGAGACCTACTGTTTTCATTAATTAACTATGCACGTTTTTTAGATATCAATGCCGAAGACGCCTTGGAAAAAACCAATAAGAAATTCATCAAACGCTTCCAGTACCTCGAAAGTAAGGCAAAGGAAAATGGGCAAAATCTGAAAGACATGACCCTAGCCGAAATGGATGTTTATTGGAATGAAGCGAAGAAGTTGTAAAGCTATATTCATTATATCAAAATGATATAAGTAGTTAATATGCAAAGTATTAACACTTAATCAATCATTTTTATATATTTAGTAGATATACAAAACACTACAATGAAACGGATTATCTTCTCCCTACTCTTCATTCTCTTTGGTGTGACCGCCGCATTTGCGCAGCAAGATGCTGAAGGCTGTAAAGACAGCCCTTTGTTTCCAAAAAGAATGCCTAATTATTTCATTTCGGAATGTAAATCAAACTTTGATGCCGCAGAATTTTACATTAAACCTGATTTTAGCGATCCGGAAGTTAAAGAAGGAACGATGACATTGATCCGTTACGACTTCAATCCAGAATCCAATCAACAAAAACCCAGCGCCTTACAGATCTTAAAAAATTACGAGAATGCTTCAAAAAGCATTGGAGGTGTTACCGTGCTGCAAAACGGCATTCAAGGCATCGCTACATACAAGATCGTTAAGAACGGACAAGTAACAGCCTGGATCAAGGTAGAAGGCGGGGGGAATGACAATACCGATTTTTATATCCTGACCATTGTACAACTTGAGCAAATGAAACAGGAGGTTACTGCAGACGATATTCTCACAGCATTGAACAATGATGGGCATATTGCTTTGTATATAAATTTTGAAACCGGAAAATCGACCATCAAACCCGAGTCTCAAAAAATAATTGATGAGATCGCTGCCATGCTGAGCAATAACCCTGCGTTAAAAGTAAGCATTGAAGGCCACACAGATAATGTTGGTAATGCAGCCTCCAACCAAACCTTATCAGAAAACAGGGCCACATCTGTATTAAATGCGCTGACCGCCAAAAACATCGACAAAACCCGATTAACCGCTAAAGGTTGGGGCCAAACAAAACCAATTGACGATAATACCACCGATGAAGGCAAAGCCAAAAACCGAAGAGTGGAAATTGTGAAGCTTTAGTTAGTCTAATGGAATGATAAGCGTATTTAGTAAGCGATTTTTTTGCAAATTGCAGAAATACTGATTCTATCATAACCATGTCCTTATCTGAAAAACTCATCCAGGCTTTTGCTGCTTTTGACGCTTACAACGCAAACGATCCGAATAAAGAAACTTTTGAAGGAAAAGAATACCCCAAAGAAGTTCTTTATGCCGTTAGAATGACGGAGCAATTGAATAAATATGAACCTAATGCTCCCGATTATGTTCAACTAGCAGCCCGCAGTCAGCATATTGGCCGTTGGGAAAGCCCAAGGAGTAGTTTTCCGATGGACCGTAAGGGTTATCTGATGTGGCGCACTCAGCTGTATTCGCATCATGCAAGCATTGCAGAAAAGATCTTAACTGAATGCGGATTTGATATTCAAACAATTGAAAAGGTAAAATTCCTGCTTCAGAAAAAACAGCTTGCCCAAAACCCGGATACACAGCTTCTTGAAGATGTCATCTGCTTGGTTTTTGTGCATTATTACCTTGATCATTTTGCCGCAGAACATGAGGACGAAAAAATTGTGGATATTTTGCAGAAAACTATCCGTAAAATGACACCTAAAGCAGTACAAGCCACTTTACAAATTCCTATGACTACTAAAGTCAGAGAGCTGATCATGAAAGCAGCCAATTAATTGGGAACAAAGTTTCGACCGACAAAATTGGGTTGATCACCTCTTTTATTTCCACAGCTCGTAAAACCTCGGATATTTACGGATTAAAACTATTATCGTTGAAAAGTAGATCGGGGCAAATTTTAATACACCTAATTTGCTGCATTATTTTTATTGTTTCCCTATTGATTCTTTCTCCGGAAAGGAAAGAGCCTATGGCTATTTTTCAGAATCCTGAGGGACAAAAATATTTATTGGGGAAGCTGTTTGTCCTTACTTTCTTCTATCTCAATTTCCTTTACCTGATTCCCAATTACTACTTCAAAAAACAGTATATAACCTATTTTAGTAGCATCATCTTTTGTTTTCTGATCGTTGTTCTCCTACCCGACTCTTTGATACATAAACGGCCGGAGGTTGATCATAAACCACCAGCGCCAGCTGAGTTTCGGGAACCAAGGTCTGGGAAACCTGAACCTGATTTTGATTTTAAAAACGATCCCGGCCCTATGCAAGGTCCACGACCCAGTCATTTTTCGTTTCAGCTGAGCCAAAATTTATTCTTGTTCTTATCGGCTTTATTTTTATCGCTGGCCATCCGAATCAATAACCGTTTGCGACAAACGGAACAGCTACGGCTCAATGCCGAATTGTCGTATTTAAAGGCTCAAATAAACCCTCATTTTTTATTCAATACCTTAAACAGCATTTATTCCCTGGCCATCATCAAATCGGACCTCACCCCTACCGCCGTGGTCAAACTTTCTGGAATGATGCGTTATGTGATCAGTGAAGCCGATCATCAATTTGTTTCCTTGGAAAAGGAAATTAACTATATAAAAGATTTTATTGATCTGCAACGACTTCGTTTCGATGATTCGGTGACAATAACTTTCAACGTAACAGGTGATATTACAGGCTGGCAAATTGCTCCGTTAATTCTGATCGCGTTTATTGAAAATGCTTTTAAACATGGAATAAACGCTGAAGAAAGTTCGTTGATTAAAATTGATATTTCGATTGAAAATGATCAGCTACAGTTTTTGGTCTTCAACAATAAAGTCACTGTTGACAGAGCCGAAGAATCGGGTGGATTAGGAATTGAGAACACTAAAAATCGCTTACATTTATTGTATCCGGCAAAGCATAATTTGGTAATCACTGATACGCCAAACAGTTTTTCCGTTTCATTAACATTGAATCTTGTATGATCAGCGCCATTGCCATTGATGATGAATTGCCGGCTTTAAAAGTGATTGAATTCTTTTGCGATAAGGTAGATTTTATTGACTTGCAGAAAACTTTCAATAAACCCACAGAAGCTTTAAAATACATCAAAAAGTTCCCTGTAGACCTGGTGTTCCTCGATATAAATATGCCATCATTAAACGGCATCGATTTTTATAAATCGGTGCAGCAAAACACAATGGCCATTTTTACAACCGCCTATAGTGAATATGCCGTTGAAGGCTTTAATTTAAGCGCAGTTGATTACCTGTTGAAACCCTTTACTTTTGAGCGATTTGAACTGGCTGTAAATAAGGCCCATGATTTTTACAACTATCAGCACCAACGGTCGGCCAATGCCAACCAGTTTCTGTTTATCAGAGCCGATTATAGCCTGATAAAAATAGCCATCAATGATATTCTTTATATTGAAGGATTAGACGATTACCTCAAAATTCACCAAGTATCCGGTAAGCCATTGGTTGCCCGCATGACCTTTAAGAGCCTATTAGAAAAATTACCGGCCACAGGTTTCGCGCGTGTTCATCGTTCTTTTGTGGTTTCAAAAGATAAAATAGAAAGCATCAGGAATAAAACCATCCATATTAAGGATGCTGAAATTCCTGTTGGTAGTAGCTATGAAGAAAATCTGAGCAAATTACTGAACCAATAGTCTTCTATTTTCGCTCTACCTCAACAAACTTTACATTCACCTCATTTTTTTCAGGCCCTTCGATTTTAAGATCATATTTGATCATCAGAAAATCGTTACTCTCATGGAAAGAAAAGACTTCTTGAAGAACAGCATTAGCGGTATTATCGGCATTTCGGCAATTGCGCCCATTTTAGGAGCATGCAAAAATGGAAATTCATCAGATTTAGATTCAGAAAGTTCTCCTAACGGAAATTGCTCCGTTACCGACACGGAAACGGACGGCCCCTACCCACTTTATAAAAGCAGAGGTTCAGCCATTCAGCGATTAGATATTACCGATGGCAAGCAAGGAGTTCCGTTAAACATGACCATTACGGTTAGAAACGTGAAAACAAACTGCGAGGTGGTAAACAATGCCCGCGTAGATATTTGGCATTGCGATAAAGATGGTTACTACTCAGGATATACCAACACCAGTTATTTAGGCACACAGGATAATAGCAATGCGGTTTTCTGCCGGGGCTTGCAATATACCGACGAGGCCGGACAAGCAAAGTTTTTAACTGTTTATCCAGGTTGGTATCAAGGAAGACCCACCCATATTCACGTGCAGATCTATGTAAACAATTCGTTGAAATTAACCAGTCAGATTGCCTTTCCGGAAGATATCAACACAGTGGTATATAAATCTGAACTGTACTCGGCCCATGGGCAAAACACGACAAAAAATGCCAATGACGGCATTATCGGTGACTCACTAGATAATGAGCTAGCCAAAGTTGTAGCCAATGCCGAAACAGGAGGTTATGACCTTGAGCATACCATTTATATTTCGGCATAAGAGATTTGCTTTCCAATAATAAATTACATGTAGATGGCGTTACGCCGGGTTCGGTTCTCCAAAATATTTCGTTCCTGGCTAACGCTTTTTTAACTCTCAAACGATGAGCAAAGCCTTCATCAAACTGGCTTATAAACAAGTTATCCATTCCGGCTCGGTAACACCTTTTGAACAAGCTGTTTTTAATGATACCTACGCTGAACTTTTAATGCAGGTTCAGGTTTATAATCCGCAGAAATTATTTAACAATTGGGCCGAACTAACCACCGCTGTGCCTAAAGCAGCTCAAAATGTTCCTTATAAAACGGCCTTTTCAATAGGGTTATATGTCAAAGAATTGACTAATGTTATCCCGGGGCTTACAGATAATCTGGACCAAGCCAATATTCCTTTCGCAAACTATAAATTCGAAATTATTGACTCTCATTTTGAGAACAGGCAAAAACACAAAGTATCGATCACTTACCTGACAGCTACTTTTACTTTATTAACCTCATTTGGAGAATATTTAGTATTGTCAACAAACACAGCTTCAACAGCAGGTACATCAACTGATACAATTGTAATCAAAATGCAGCCCGGCCTATCGGTTGTGAGTTATGAACCTGCTATTTAGCATTCTCAACTACTCATTTTAGCTTTCCTCATTTCCAAGTGACTTAAATCTCCATTTTCTTAAACATTAAATATGTTACAAGAAGTAGTTTAAAGGAAAAGATCTCTTAGCTATTTTGCGGTCCTATTTTATTGTTTATGAAGAAAAGATTACTAGTTATCGCATTACTGGTTTCGGCGAGTTTTGGCTATGCTCAAACTAAAAAAGCAATAACCCACGAAGACCTATGGCTGATGAAACGGGTGGGAATGCCCGAAGTTAGCCCCGATGGGAAATGGGTGGTGTTTAATGTTACCGATGCCGCTTATGATGAAAAAGACCAATCATCCGATTTATGGATCGTTCCTTCTGATGGTGGCTTAAAACCACGAAAACTCACCTCCAGCAAAGGAGGCGAATCAGGCTATGTTTGGAGCCCCGACGGAAGCAAGATTGCTTTCACAGCCAAACGTGATGCCGACGAGCTTGCGCAAATCTATATCATCAATTTAAAAGAAGGCGGAGAAGCACTTCGTTTTACAAATTTATCATCCGGCGCATCAGCACCAAAATGGAGCCCTGATGGCAAACAATTGCTGTTTACCAGTAAAGTTTATGCCGAATCCTTAACCGATTCAGCAAACAAGAAAATTGCAGAAGACAAGAAAAAGTTAAAATATAAAGCTCGTGTATATACGTCGTTCCCCGTAAGAAACTGGGACCAATGGGTGGATGAAAAACAAACCCATTTATTTATCCAATCAACAGATCCGGATGCAAAAGCGAAAGATTTGTTAGCCGGTACGCAGTTCATTAAAAACGTTGGATTCAATTTCGGTGGTTCAGCAGAATGGACTCCTGATGGCAACTCAATTGTTTTCGCTGCTACAACTAATCGAAACGGCGCTGCTTATGAAGATGTTTATTCGAACTTTTATAAGGTTAATCTTTCTGGCGGTGAACCTAATCAATTGACCACATCAAAAGATGATGTTGACAATCCAAAGTTCAGTCCTGATGGAAAATACCTGTATTGCATTTATACCAATTCCATTACTACCAGTGGCAAGGTTTACAATTTACCGCGAATTGCGCGCTACGATTGGCCTACGATGCAAGGCTTTAAATTAATCACTTCAGAACTGGACCGTCCGGTTAGTTCGTTCGATATTTCTGCCGATGGCAAAACCGTTTACCTGAATGCCGAAGACCAGGGGCAACAGAAATTATTCACGGTTTCATCTAACGGCGGAAAAGCAAACTTATTAATTGATAATGCAAGAGGTTGTTATAACGGTTTAAGCATTTCATCACAAGGAAAAGAAACCGTGGTGGTAGCTTCATATGAAAATGCATCCATGCCTGCAGAAATTATTAAAGTGCCTTTAAAAGGAACTCAACATCAGCAACTAAGCTTTTTCAATACAGCTAAAGCAGCTTCCTTGGATATGCCTGAAATTAAAAGCTTATGGATCACCAGCAGTCGTGGTAAAAAGATCCATAGCCTGATGGTGTTACCAGCCGGATTTGATGCCAGTAAGAAATATCCTTTGTTTGTAGTTATACATGGTGGCCCCGCAAGCGCATGGATGGATAACTTTGGTTACCGTTGGAACTATCATTTGCTTGCACAACCCGGGTATGTGCTTTTGCTGACTAATTACACCGGCTCCACCGGTTTTGGCGAAAAGTTTGGACAAGAGATTGACGGCGATCCGTTTAAAGGCCCGGGCGAAGAGGTCAACGAAGCGGCGGCTTTTGCTGTTAGAAATTATCCTTTTATTGACGGAAGCAGGCAGGCTGCAGGCGGAGCCAGTTATGGCGGCCATTTGGCTAATTGGCTGGAGGCAACTACTTCGCATTACAAATGCTTGATCAGCCATGCAGGATTGGTGAATTCTGAATCGCAATGGGGAACTAGTGATGCCATTTACCATCGTGAAATTGGAGCCGGTGGCCCTCCATGGTCGCAAAATGAAACCTGGAAAAGCCAAAACCCAATTCGTTATGCCTCAAACTTTAAAACACCTATTCTGGTTACTGTAGGAGAGCAAGATTTCCGCGTTCCCTTGAATAATTCTTTAGAAAACTGGTCGGTATTGCAACGTATGAAAGTACCTTCGAAACTGATCGTATTTCCGGAAGAGAACCATTGGATATTAAAAGGCGAAAATAGTAAGTTCTTTTACCAGCAACTGCAAGATTGGTTGAAAACCTATTTGAATTAACCCTAATAAAATAGGCTCCGAGTATCGGAGCCTATTTTATTATTTATTTATCGCACTAACTTTTTTCTCTTTGGTAGTTTGATAATAGGCTTCTACCTGGGTTAATATTCTATTATTAGGATTGAGCTCTTTAAACTTAACCATCAAGTCATCCAGTTCTGCGGGATTTTCACCGGTTTTAAGATAATCATCGATCTTTTCAACAATGATCGTTGCCAATACATGATCCCTGAGAACCCTATTATACTGCTTTTGAGCAATACCAAAAAGTTTTGTATAGCTTGATAATTGAGGATTAGTATTTAATATCTCATCAAAATCGCCGGCCAACAAATTAACATATTCCCTGAAAAATCGTCGGTAGTTGTCCACAATCAAATAAACATCAAACTGATTTGAAGAAATAGGCTCGAACTGGCGATAAAAATGAACATTCACATCCGACCAGGGCAAACCCAGCTGATGTGTTATGAGTACATTTTGTGAAGGATATTTTAGGAGCGACAAGGCCTCCAAATATTGGTTGTTCACAGCATCCAATGCTTCGAAATATCGAACTGAAAAATCACCGTCCAGATCTAAACCACCTCTAAAAGTGTCCTGAGCAAATTTTCGTTTCCTCTCGAAATAGGCTGTAACGGTATCGGTATATTCAGCTTCAAATAAAAGAATGGCCTGGGTAAAATTCTGACTGTACTTATTGATATTCTTATTTAGCGAAGCATAATCCCGCTGACGATTTTCCAAAGGCTTTATAATGGTAAAATCTTTATCATCAAAGGGAAACTTACGTTCGCGATCGATGATAAAATTATTAACAATCGATCCGCAATCATAATACTTAAGGGTGTTGACAAGACCTTTTTGCACATCGCCTGTCATGTACAAACTATAGTAGGGAAAAAGAAAGCCTTTAATTTGATTGTTTTGCCAACCGGTTTCATTACTAATGCTAAGCAGGGTCATACGACCTTCTTTTACATTGCGTACGGTATCTAAAAATGATCCATCGTCATGTATGCAAATACTATCAACTATTCCTTCCAGCCCCAAATAACCTACTCGGTTAAGAATCAAAAAGGCACCAGGCTTAATGTTCTCAAACTTTCCGGAGATAACTACATTTTGCTGACCGAAAGCTTTAAATGAAAAAACCAGAAGAAAAACAAGAAATACAGTCCTACGCATAATCGTCCAAAGCTTAACTTCTTCTTACGACAGAACTGTAGTAAAGGTTCCACAAAATGTGCAACTTTTTGAATATCAACTACCCGAAAATTATTTAAATCGCAGCGCTTTAACAGGGGTAATACGGGTAACCAGCAATGAAGGGATCAATAGCATAAGCACACAAACTACCAGCGTCCCCACATTCAGTAAAAGAACGGTTATCCAGTTTATTTCAACCGGCACAAATTTCATGTAGTACGATTGCTGATCGAGCGAAATAATGCGGAAATGTTGTTGTATTAGACAGAAACCAACGCCGATAATATTACCGATTATCATGCCTCTTACTATCAAGTAAGATGCTTTGTAAAGGAATATTTTACGAATGTTCCAGCTGGTGTAACCAAGTGCTTTCAGCAAACCGATCATATTGGTTCGTTCCAAAATAAGTATCAGCAAGGTTGAGATCATATTTATCCCGGCAACCAAAAGCATTAATGCCAAAATAACAATGGCGTTTACATCCAACAAAGCCAGCCAATCGAATATAGCGGGAAACCGTTCCTGCGCCGAATAAGCAGCCAGGTCCTCTCCGGCATTTTCAAAAATGTATTTTGATACAGTGTCGATCTTACGATAATCATTTACGGCAAGCTCATACCCTCCTACCTGGCCATTGTCCCAATTATTTAAGCGCTGCACTACTTTAATATCCCCGAGTACGTACATTTTATCAAGTTCCTCAATACCCAGGTCAAAAATTCCCACAACCTTAAATTTCCTCCGACGCAATGGCTCCTGAACAAAATACATCAATATATTGTCGCCTGTTTTTATTTTAAGTCGATCGGCTGTAAACTTCGATAACATAACCTCGTTGGTGATACTATCGTTATTCAATTTTAAAACTGAGCCATCTACCATTTTATCGGCATAAAACTTCCAGTTAAAATCGGTTCCAATACCCTTTAATACTACGCCTTCAATTTCACTGTTGGCCGAAATAATGCCTGTTTTGGTGGCAAACGACTGGACATGGGTAATTTCGGGGGTGTAACGAATGGCCTGGCGAGCATTATCATTTAATTTGATCGCATTGTTTTCGAGCGATGTACTTAAATCATACTTAACCAACTGAATGGCACCTGCAAAGCCGATGATCTTATCGCGAATTTCGGCTTTAAATCCTGTTACAATTGCAAATGAGGCAATCATTACGGCTAAACCCAATGCTATACCTGTTATAGCTACCTGCACAATTACTCTTGAAAAAGTACGTTGTGAAGATGATGAAATTCGTTTTGCGATAAACAGTTCAGTGTTCAATATTTTTATGCATTTTTAGACTGTTTACAAAGGTGTAGGAATTTTCGAAAAATAGAATGACCTGTGTAAACAATTTTAAACCAAACAAATCAATCTGTCAGAGTTACCTTTTATGAAAAGAGTTTTTTTCTTTCTTTTTTTTATCCTTTTTGCCTGCTCTATAACCAGTTATGCTCAGTTCATTATTCCTTTATCAAAGAAACAGGGAAAAATTATAACCGGAGCGGAAAGAACAACCAGTTATGTTCCCTATCTGAAGAATAAAACCATTGCACTGGTTGTAAACCAAACCTCCACAATTGGTACCACTCACCTGGTTGACAGTTTGCAACGATTGGGCACCAAAATAAAGGTTGTCTTTGCTCCTGAGCATGGCATTAGAGGCGACGCTGATGCAGGTGAAAAAGTAGACAATACCGTTGACAAAAAGACCGGATTAAGCATTGTATCGCTTTATGGCAAGCATTATAAACCCTATCCGGAAGATCTGCAAGGTGTTGACCTGGTTATTTTTGACATTCAGGATGTAGGAGCTCGTTTTTACACCTACATTTCAACCTTGCATTATGTGATGGAAGCCTGTGCTGAAAACGGTGTGGAATTGATGGTGCTTGACCGGCCAAACCCAAATGGTTTTTATGTTGATGGCCCGGTGTTGGATCCAAAATTCAAATCATTTGTGGGCATGCACCCGGTTCCGGTTGTGCATGGAATGACCGTTGGAGAATATGCCAAAATGATTAATGGGGAAAAATGGCTTAAAGAAGGTATTCAATGTAAATTAAAAGTGATTTCGATGGAAAATTGGGATCACGAAAAACCGTATAAACTGCCTGTAAAGCCTTCACCTAACCTTCCAAACAATCAGGCGATCTACCTTTACCCAAGCATTTGCTTTTTTGAAGGCACTGAAATTAGCCTTGCCCGGGGAACGATGTTTCCTTTTCAGGCATTTGGCGCGCCCGAGCTTAGTAACCAACCTTTTTCATTCACTCCAAAAAGCATACAAGGCATGAGCAAAAATCCGCCACATGAAAATAAGGTGTGTAATGGTGTTGATCTTCGCAATTTCGATTGTACGGTGTTTGCCAAAACAAAACGCTTAAACCTTAAATGGTTATTGGATATGTATCAGGCCTACCCTGATAAAAGTAATTTTTTCTTAAAAACCTTATTTTTTGATAAGTTAGCCGGAACCGACCAATTGCGCAATCAAATTATTGCCGGCAAAACCGAGACAGAAATTCGCAAAAGCTGGGAGCCTGCCTTATCAAAATACAAGCAAATGCGTAAAAAATATTTGATCTACAAATAATGCTGAAACTAAATTCTGTTCATCATATTGCCATTCTCTGTTCGGATTATGAACGCAGTAAACATTTTTATACCGCCATATTAGGTTTAAAAATTGTGAGAGAAACGTTCAGAGAAGAGCGGCAATCGTATAAACTGGACCTCGCTTTGGGTGAAAATTATGTTATTGAGATATTCTCTTTCCCCGATCCACCGCCTCGCCCCTCTTTTCCGGAGGCTTGTGGTTTGCGTCATCTGGCCTTTGAGGTGGATGATGTAAAAGCGGCAAAAGCTGAATTGGAGCAAAAAGGAATTGAAGTTCAGGAAATCAGAGTGGACACATTGACCGGAAAGCAGTTTGCTTTTTTTGCCGATCCGGATGGTTTGCCGTTGGAGTTTTACGAAAGATGATCTATTCCGAAGAAATCAGAAATAAAAACGGAGCTTAAACTTTAAGCTCCGTTTTTGATTGTAAAAACCCAACCTTTGGTGGCTGCATATAATAAGTCTGCTATGAAACTTTACCTTTGCAGTTCATTTAGCAAAGTATGAAGATCGTTTTTATGGGTACACCTGAGTTTGCGGTGGCCTCTTTAGATATTTTAGTCAGAAATAATTATGATATAGCTGCGGTTGTTACCGTGCCCGACAAACCTGCCGGCCGTGGACAACAATTATCAGAATCGGCGGTAAAAAAATACGCAATTGAAAAAGGGCTAAAAGTTTTACAACCCGAAAAACTTCGCAGTCCTGAATTTATAGATGAACTAAAAGCATTAAATGCTGATCTATTTATTGTGGTGGCATTCCGTATGTTACCAGAATTGGTTTGGAGCATGCCGTCAAAAGGAACGTTCAATTTACACGGATCATTATTGCCTCAATACCGTGGTGCCGCTCCAATAAATTGGGCGGTTATTAATGGTGAGAAAGAAACTGGCGTAACTACCTTCTTTTTACAGCATCAGATCGATACAGGCAATATCATTTTCAATGCAAAGACGCCTATCTCCGACGAGGATAATGCAGGTTCGGTTCACGACCGTTTAATGCATATTGGCGCTGAGCTGGTTTTAAAAACCGTGAAAGCCGTTGAAAACAATGAAGCGGTAGCAAAAACACAGGACGAGGTAATTGCTGAACTGGGTTTACAAATTTCGGACTTAAACCATGCCCCTAAAATATTTAAAGACGATTGTAAAATTGACTGGGATCAGCCCACAGAAAAGATATTTAACCTTATAAGAGGCTTAAGTCCATACCCTACCGCATTCTCTGAATTAAACGGATTAGGACTAAAACTTTTCAAGGTTGAAAAGCAATTGGAACATCATGATAAAACTCCGGGTGCAGTGATTTCGGATGGAAAAAAACACCTTAAGTTTACCACAACAGATGGTTATATCAATGTTTTAGAGCTCCAGTTGCAGGGTAAAAAAAGAATGAACGTTGAGGAATTTTTGAGAGGCTATAAAATTTAATGATTGAAGGAGGGAATGAAAGAATGATTGAATGAGCCAGTCATCTCACACTTCCCAATCTACTTTTACAGGAATGAGAACCACAGAGGACAGGGAGTTTCACGGAGCTGAAGGCAGATTGTGAAACTCTGAACACGGTGGTTAAATTTAATTTTCAGCAAAGAATGCCTTTTCTTCCTTAACAGCACCTTTAATCAGCTCATCAATATTATCCACCGGTTTTTGTAACAGATACACTCCTGTTCCTCTTTCGCGAGAGTGGATATTGGTCATTGCCCCGGTTTGTTTAACCGAGTGAAATAGTTTGAAAGCTCCCGCCTGGTTATTTTGTACCCAATCAACATAAATCATGGTTTTAAATTTAAGTTCAGCGGGTGTCCAAAGTATAAAACTTGCATTTAAGCTTTGCGGTTCAGGTAAATTCAATTTTAACTGTTGATTGTAATAGTGCACCGCACCGGCAAATCCATAATTGTCACAAAATATTATCGTTTCCTTTTGCTCATCTGGCGAAAGTGAATGATAGGTTTGAGCCACTTTAACGGCGATCTCTTTCCATCCAAACATATCAGCATAATCCTGAGGCAGATCATGAATTTTTCCATCTTCCCAACGCCAAGGACCATCAATACCTTTGGCAACCATTTTCTTTCCGAAATCAATCATTTTGTTGGTAGGCAAATAAGGAACACAAATTGGGAGAATTAAATAAAGCAGCAAAGCCGGAACAACGACAAACGCTGGCCTGAACCAATAAGCCACCCTTCCATCTAACCAACGTTCGAGCTGCACGGCACCGGCAGCCAATAACACCGGATAAACGCCTAATGTATAATAGCTTTTACCACTCGAAACCATCAGAATTAAAACTACAAAAAAGGCCGTTAGGCCAATTACTCGGTATTTAGCCAGTGCTTTAGAGAACAATAAGCTAACTAAACCAATGATCCAGACAGGTAGTACTGTAAGGTTCATTATCAGCTGATCTTTTAAAAAATCTCCCCAGTTAACATTAACCAGCTGTGTGTCGCGTAACTCTTTCATATGATGCACCACCGGAAAATGATAGCTGTACTGCCAAATTAGGTTCGGAAGAAAGATGATAACAGCAATTGCTACCGCCCACCAAAACCACTTATTAACAAACACTTTACGCTCTGTTGTTATGGCAAGGCTCAATAAAAGGGAAACAATGAAGAACGCTGATGAGTATTTTGTCATCATTCCCAAACCAAAAGCAATCCCCAAAAAAATTAAAACTTTAGTGGACCGCTCATTTAAATAACGGACCATTAAATAAGAGTAAAGCGTCCAGAAGAAAAGCTCAGCAATTACCGGCTGAAACAAAATACTTGTCCGCACAAATGCCGATGAAAACAATATGGCACAGCAACCCAAAATTTCTGCATATTTCCTGCCACCCATTTCGCGAGCTATTAAACCGCCAAAGGCCACCATACTGGCCCCAAATAATGCCGGAAACAATCTTATAGCTGTAACAGATCCGCCAAATACGCTCTTTGTAATAAATGCTAAAAAAGGGACCAATGGAGGAACTTCCAGATACCCCCAGGCGAGATGATCACCTTCAGCGATGTACAGGTATTCATCCCGATGAAGCTCATAATTAGAAGAAGTAAAAAAAAGCTGTACAAATTTCACCAGGAAGAAGAAGATGATAATGGCGTTTTGACGAACCCACAATTGTTTGTTCTCAGTCATTGCTTAAGGTTGATAGTTTCCGAAAGATATTACTTTTCTTTTAGTTAGAACCAATAAATGGGTAACTTAAAGAAACATTGGCATCATGAAAAAATACCTTTTACTACTCTCTCTTATAGGTTTTTTTACAACATTTTTTCTTATGCATCAATTATCCCAAAATTTCAAACTGCATGACCGGTGCTCTGTAAACTCTCCCTTTAATATTTTTTCAATAATGCAGGTTGAAACCGCTGAAAGTCCATCCGATTTCATCAAATTAAAAGATTGCATGACACCACTGGCCCTAGATAGTGTAGTTAAGAGCCTGCGAATTGATTATTTTTTTATGCCGTTTTGTTATGGATATATTATGCTTGTGTGCTATGCCGCCTCGGTAAAAGCCGGATTATTTTTGAGAAGCGTTTTTTTACTGCTTATCGTATTTCCGGCAGCGGCATGGATAATTGATGTAATTGAAAATATTTACCTTGAAAAATGGATCACCGGTTTTCCTATCAACGAAAAAGCATATGAAGTGGTTCATTACTTAATACTTGCAAAGTTTGCGTTAGCGCTTACTGCCTTAATAATCAGTATCACCTATCTTGCCTTCAATAGCTTAAGTAAAAAAAAACGAAAAGTAATGTGGCAGGACTAAAAAGTTCTAAAACCGGTTTAGCATATCGGTAAGCATTTTAGAGTAGCTGTTAAAAAAGCGTTTTTCCTGGTAGCCAACCACCCAACGAATACCTTGTGTTGCATTGGTTAAGAATATTTCATCTGCATCCCGTAAAGCCTGGGGCTTAATTTTCACCTCATGCATTTTTAAACCGGTTTGAAGTGCCATTTCAAGCATTACCCTGCGCATTACACCGGCAACACAGCCTTCTGTTAAAGCCGGAGTGTAAAACTCCCCATTCTTTACCAAAAACAAATTAGAGCTTATCCCTTCAACCAGATAGCCCTCATCGTTTAACAAAATCACATCATCAACACCGGTTTGTTGCTTTTGAATAGCAGCCAAAACATAAGGCAGGCAGTTACTGGTTTTTATTCCCGAAAGTTGATTGTAATTTTTGCGTACACCATTGAATAAATCAATGATCACCCCTTTTTTATTGGTTTCATAAGCCGATTCATCCATCTTTTGCATTTCAATTACAAATGAACCTTTATTAGTTTCGGGTGTGTAAAGACCTTCACCTTCTCTGAAAATGGCTATACGAATACGTGCGTTATCAAATATCTTGTTGCTTTTGGCCAGCTGATGCACCTGTTCGTTTAAAAAATCTGCGGTAAATGTTTTATAATTCGAGAACATTAAAAGCTTCATCCCCTGCTGCAAACGTTCTGCATGAAAAGGTAAGAACTTAAGTTCTCCTTTGATCATCCTAACACTTTCAAAAAGGCCATCGCCATACCTGAAAGCTCTGTTACTAGTGGTAAATAGTGGTTGCTGAGCGGGTAAAATATCCCCATTAAAATTTATGAATTGAGCCATTGAATTGTAGATTTTTGAGTGACGATTTCGGATTTACCGAGTCGCATCTTTCATCTTATTTATATTATAAAAACAGACCATAGTCCATGGTTAATAGCAACTACACATTTTCTCTATAGACTATGGACTACTGACCATGGACTATAAAACTATTCTTCTCGTTGTGCTGAGTATTTCTTCCATTTATCTAAAGCGGCTTTAAAGTCATCGGGCAGCTCCGTTTCAAAATGAATGTATTCTTTAGTGGTAGGATGAATAAAACCCAAGGTTTTGGCATGTAAAGCCTGACGTGGCAGCAGCTCAAAACAATTCTCTACAAACTGCTTGTATTTACCAAACACGGTTCCTTTTAATATTTTATCGCCACCATAGGTTTCATCGTTAAATAAGGGATGACCGATGCTTTTCATATGAGCACGTATCTGGTGTGTTCTTCCTGTTTCGAGTTCACATTCGATCAATGTTACATAATTCAATCGTTCCAAAACCCGGTAATGAGTAACACTCCATTTCCCTTTCTCTTCTGAATCAAAAACATCTTGTACACGACGATCCTTAACACTGCGACCAATATAACCGGTAACCGTACCATCTTCTGCCAAATCTCCCCAAACAAGGGCTAAATATTTACGGGTAATGGAATGATCAAAAAACTGGCGAGCCAAATAAGTCATGGAACGTTCGTTTTTTGAGATTAATAGTAAGCCAGAAGTATCCTTATCGATACGGTGAACCAGTCCCGGACGCCCATCATTTCCTGGTAAAGTTGGCAGCTGTTGAAAATGAAATACTAAGGCATTTACCAATGTTCCATTGTAATTTCCATAACCGGGGTGAACCACCATGCCGGCAGCCTTATTCACCACCAAAAGGTCACCATCTTCGTAAACAATTTCAATTGGTAGATCTTCCGGATAAACTTCAGTATCTCGTGGTGGGTGAGGCATCACGATGGAGATCACATCCAGTGGTTTAACCTTATAACTGGCTTTGATCACTTTATCATTCACCAGTACATTTCCCACATCTATTGCATTTTGAATACGGTTTCGTGATGCATTTTCCATTCGAAACATCAAAAACTTATCAATACGCAACAGTGACTGACCTTTGTCAACCACTATCCTGAAATGCTCATAAAGATCGCCGGCACCCTCCGGCTCATTAAATTCTTCCTCGTTGTACTCTTCGTTTTCCAACATGGGGCAAAGATAAATTAAAATAGAAAAAAGAAAGCCCGTGCAGATTAAACACGGGCCCTCATTTATCATTAAAAAGAAGAACTATTTTTTAAGTCCTTCATCAATTAAAAATTCGGCTAATTCTTTTCCTGCTTTAGCATAGGCCTCTTGAATGCGAAGACCTGTATCATAATCGTAACCACCAAACACTTTTCCTGGTGCCTTATCAAGTGTAATGGTTGCAATAATGTTAGATGGATTAGCTGTTTCTACAATATCAATTATCGCATTAATAGAAGCATTTTCACGCCAAACACCCACATTAAATCCAGGTTCAATGAAAATTGTTTTAAAGACCAGTGTATATTTTGAATTTGAATTTTCTGATAAACGGATACCCTGCGCGCTAAGTCTTTTATTCATCAGCTCTTCAAACTTAGGCTCATATCTTGCCGGACGATCTGCGATCCATGATTTCTTCCATGAATCACCTCTTCCCTGCTGATCTTTGTTATATTCCGATACTTTCTTCTCAATATAAGCCTGCTCCGTAAGCTTACCAACGGTAATATTTTCATAAATGTATTTAACATTAAATTCGGTTGTTCCCTTTAATGTTTTAATGTCCCCAGATTGTAATTTAATTTTTTGAGCACTAGCAGCTAACACTGCACAGCAAATTGTGCAGATGATTAATGTAATTTTTTTCATGTTAATAAACAGAAATTTAATTTAAAGTTATAATGGTTAAAAAATTAGATCCAAAGATAACTTTTAATAATTATTATACTTATTCAAGAAAATATTTTACCCAATTGTTAATTAATTCTTCTTTAAACCAAAGCCTAAAAGTTTAGTTTTGAGGACCAATAAATAGCAAACCAAAACAAAAAGTAGTATGTATAAAACCTTTACAAAACATTTTTCCGCAATCCTAACTATCCTTTTCTTCGGTTTAAATGCCTTTGCCCAAGATGATGTGGTAAATATTATTAAGGCTAAGGATGATGCTGGGAAACTTGCGCAAGCATATCTGAATCCTTTCTTAAAAGGCTTTGGAACCGGCTTAAATAGCGGTTGGTTTCAAACTGCCAAAACTCATGGTTTAGGAAGGTTTGACATCACCATTACACCAAGTGTTAGTTTCGTTCCTTCAAGCGGTCGTTCGTTCAATCTTAATGAACTCGGCTTATCTCCCAATATTAAATTTAGTCCAGAGAACAGTACTTCGCCAACCGCAATGGGCAAAAGCAATGAAGGCCCAATGGTTTCTCTAATGGGTAAGCACCCTGTTTCAGGAAACGATGTAGTTTTATCACAATTCAATTTACCACAAGGAGCAGGTATTAGCTTTGCCCCAGCCCCAATGGCTCAGGTATCAGTAGGTTTAATAAAGGGAACCGAGGTAGCTGTACGATTTATACCAACTGTTAACATGGGTAATGCCGGTACGGTGAATTTAATAGGTTTCGGACTTAAACATGACATTAAGCAATGGATACCGGTTATTAAAATGCTTCCGTTCGACTTAAGCGTAATGGCTGGATTTACCAACTTGAAATACAAAAAAGAGTTAGAACTTAACCCTGATGCAGGAGCATTGCCAAAATCACAAAGCTTTGATGCCTCATCAGCTGACCAACGCATTGAATTTACCAGTAAAGGCTTTATGGCAAATGCGATCATCTCTAAAAAGATCTCTGTATTAACCGTATTCGGAGCTGTTGGTTATCAAAGTACAAAATCAGAAGTAGGAATGTATGGCAAATACCCGGTTACCACAGCTGTGAACGCTGCAGGAACACCAACCTACGAAATTTTGGTTAACCCAATAGGTTTTAGCAATAACGACAGTAATGGAGCCAATTTAACAGGCGGATTCCGTTTAAAGTTTGCGGTGTTTACTGTTCATGCCAGTGGAACCTTGGCTAAATACCCAACTGCCAATGCAGGTTTCGGTTTAAACCTAGACTGGAAATAAAGATAAGTTAGAATTTAAATTTTAGAGTTTAGATTTAGGAAGTACAATTGGGAGTTTACTCAATTGTACTTCTTTTTTATTCTAAAATCCCAAATCTAAATTCGCACTTCTAACTTTGGACTTCTACCTTCGTACTTCCAACTTTATATTCATGCTGCCCATTTATAGTCCGGTTGAAGAGATCCAAAATGAATTGTTTAAAAAGAAACAGCTTAAGGTATTCATTAAACGCGACGACCTCATCCATCCTTTTATTTCGGGCAATAAATGGCGTAAACTGAAATATGTAATAGCAGATGCCCATACGACTAACAAAAGGCATTTAATAAGCTTTGGCGGCCCCTACTCTAACCATTTGTTAGCATTGGCTTGTGCAGGAGCAATGTTCGGATTTAAAACCTCCGGAATTGTACGCGGTGACGAACCCCGAAAGCTTAATCATCAGCTTTTTCTCTGCAGCCAGTTTGGTATGAATTTCATTTTTGTTTCCAGGGATGCTTACCGAGATAAGGAGTTGTTATATGATCAGTATTTTGGTACTGATTCAGATGCGTATTTTATTGATGAAGGCGGAGCCGGAAACCTTGCATTGCCGGGATGTGCCGAATTATTGGACGAACTGACCGACCATTATGATCATCTTTTTTTGGCCTGTGGAACCGGAACAACACTGGCAGGAATTGCTATGGGTGCCAGCCATCGAAATTTATCTACTCAGATTGAAGGAATAGCCGTTTTAAAGGGTGCCGGATTTTTACATACCGATATTCAAAACTTAATCGGTACAGAGCATCATTACAAATTGCATCTCGATTATCATCAGGGTGGTTATGCCAAAACAAATATGGATTATCTGAACTGGCTCTTTAAGTTTAATAAAACCGGTTTACTGCTCGATCATGTTTATACCGGTAAAATGATGTACGCATTATTCGATCTGATAAAAAAAGATTATTTCAAACCCGGATCTAATATTTTAACCATACATACCGGTGGTTTAACAGGCTTACTGGGACTCAATGAACAGTCCGCCACCGAACAGTTGTAACCTTCGGCAGCAAGTCAAATTGCTTACAATCATGATTCTTTTCTCCTGATTCATGACTCTTTCTTTCCATTCTACCCACAATTTTTTGTTGGACTACAATTCATTTTGGTTCAAAAACATACTTTAAACATTTTAAACCGATTTTTATTTCGGTTCAAAAACCTTTAAAAAAACAATATTTGGGGGTTTTCTTTTTGTTTTTTAGATTTGGTTAAATACCAATCATCCAATTACTTATGTATAACTTAAAGATCGCCCCTACCGACGTTCATGAAACCTTAGGCAAGCACATCTTGGCCGATGGGTTCGATATGATTTTTGATCTGGAGAAAAGCCAGGGATGTTACATCTACGATTCGCGGTATAACCGCACCTTTCTTGATTTCTTTACCTGTTTCGCCTCTGTACCTTTAGGATACAATCATCCTAAGATGGTGAACGACGAAGAGTTTAAAAAGAATCTCCTGATGACCGCTCTCATCAATCCTTCTAACTCCGATGTTTATACACAGCAATATGCCGAATTCGTGGAAACGTTTGGAAGAGTAGGAATTCCTTCTTACCTGCCTCATGCTTTCTTCATTTCAGGTGGCACTTTAGCAGTTGAAAACGCTATAAAAACCGCCATGGACTGGAAAGTTCAGAAAAACTTTATAAAAGGACACCGTGTTGAAAAGGGTTTTAAAGTAATTCATTTTGAACAATCGTTCCACGGGCGCTCGGGCTATACCTTAAGTTTAACCAATACTTTGCCCGATAAAACCAAATGGTTTGCTCAATTTAACTGGCCGCGTATTGTTAACCCTAAATTGAGTTTCCCTTTCAGTGACGATAAACATGACCTGGTAATTGAAAAAGAAACGCTGGCGGTTAATCAAATTAAACAGGCATTTATTGATAATCCTGATGACATTTGCGCCATAATTATAGAGCCAATCCAATCCGAAGGTGGTGATAATCATTTCCGTACCGAATTTTTAGTACAGCTGAGGGAACTATGCAATGAGAACGACGCTTTATTAATTTATGATGAAGTTCAAACAGGAGTTGGTTTAACCGGAAAGTTTTGGGCCCACGAACATTTCGGAGAAGATGCGCGACCCGATGTTTTAGCTTTTGGTAAGAAAATGCAGGTTTGCGGTATTTTAGCCGGAGGCAAAGTGGATGAAATTGAAACGAATGTATTCAAGGTCCCATCGCGCATTAACTCTACCTGGGGTGGCAGTTTAGCCGACATGGTTCGTTCAACCAAGGTTTTACAAATTATTGAAGAAGATCATCTGCTCGAAAACTCAGTAGTGGTGGGTAATTATCTACATGAAAATTTATTTAACATCGCTGAGCATTCTGATAAAGTTAGCAATGTTAGGGGGCGTGGTTTGATGAACGCTTTCGATTTCCCTACTAAAGAAATGCGGGATAAGTTCATTAAAAAAGGAATGGAATATAATACAATGTTCTTAGGATGCGGCGAAAAAACAATACGCTTCCGCCCGGCCTTAATGATGGAACATAAACATATTGACGAGGGAATGGAAACCGTAAGAACCATTCTTAAGGACCTTTAACAGCAAAATACAAAATCCCGTCTTGTGTTTAACCTCGACGGGATTTTTATTGAAGATATCACTTAATTTAAACTCTTTTCCTAGAACTCAACCTCACTCGAAAAGCGTCCTTCCTTTCTGTTCACCATTGATTCTTTCTTTCTTCTGCCACGCCAAATCATGAAACCTGTAACCGGCAAGCTTGCCGCTATCAAGGAGCCACAAAATGCCATAATCTTACCGGCCAATCCCAAAATGGCCCCCACGTGCACATCGTAATTCATTCTGGCAATCTTATCAGCCACCGAAGTTTCCTGAAAACGACCATAAAGATGTTTAACAGAAACCTCTTGCAAGGTATATTGATCGAAATAACGATAATCAGCCTTCCAATAGGTATCTCTTTCGGGATTTATCGCCACCTCTATAGCCGTAGAATCACTACTTGGAAAATGCACATCCATCACTGCTGCATTTGGATGTTCTGTATTCATTTTATTCCATAATTTATCAACGGCAGGACCTTCGAATAGCGCTTGTTTTTCTTTGGTTGATAATGGCTCATAAAAATCAACCATGCTCTTACCTCCGGAGGTTGTCCAGTAAAGCCCTTTAGCAAACCATTGGAATCCCCAAACTAATCCGGTTATGGCAATAAAAATAGTAACCCAGGTCATATAAAAACCCAAAACATTATGAAGGTCATAATTAACCCTCCGCCATTTCGCATTCCATTTTATAGAGAATCGTTGCTTGCTTGCTGCTTTGCTTTTGGGCCACCACAAAATCAATCCGCTGATCATCATGATCAGGAAAACCAATGTTGCAGAAGCTACTATCGGTTGACCTATTGCCGGTGGCAACCACAGATAATAATGCCCCATAATAACGATCCTGAAAAAATCGCTATTCATATCCTTTACCTTCAACACTTCACCTGAATAAGGATTGATATAAGCGATATAATAATACTCGGGATCAGCATTATAAAACGCCACCTGAACCGCATCAGCTTTGCTTTGGTAAGTTACACTGTGAGGATGCTTTCCCGGCAATGCCTTCTCTGCAATTACTTGAATGGCAGATGGAGGCAGCATGGGTTTGTTTTCAGCTGCAACATAACGGTAAGATTGAACAGTATTTTCAATTTCACGCTGAAAAGCTAAAATACATCCAGTGACACCAAGAAATAACACTAACAGCCCGGATGTTAAACCGAGCCATAAGTGAAGTTTTCCAATCAGTTTTTTAAATGTCATTAGTGGCTGTTAAAATTTGTAAGCTACACCTAAACGAAAGTTTGTGCCTGGTTCTGACTGCCATGAATATTCGGTTTTTCCGTCATAGTTTACATCATAAGCAGAACCAGTATACAAATAAGTATTAAGCAGGTTGTTCACATTTAAATCAACCTTAAACTTGCTGTTTTGCCATGACAAGGCTCCATCTAATCTAAAATAATCTGGTAGTCCCTTAGTGTCTACAGCTCCCCAATTCCAGGTAGATCGATCAATTTGCCACTGATAACCAGCAGATGCTCCAAAGCCCTTTAATAAACCATTGTTAAAGCGGTATGATAACCAACCATTGGTTAAGTGTTTAGCATATCCGGGGATAAGTTCACCTTTCAAAGCTGGATTTGTATCTTCTGTAATTTTATTGTTAGTATAAGCGTAGTTGAATACAAGGTTTAAACCGCGAGCAAGCTCTCCTTTGATATCAAGTTCAATACCTTTTGCCTGAGTTTCTCCAAGTTGGATATAAGTTGGATTATTTGGATCGGCTGATTGCGGATCAGCTTGTCCAACACCATTTTTAGTGATTCTATAAATAGCTGCAGTGGTATTCCAACGGCCACCAAACCAGTCTTTTTTAACACCAAACTCAATATTATCTCCTGTATAAGGAGTTACTGCACCACCTTCGGTAAGTTTACCAACTTGCGGAACAAAGGCCTGATCATATAATCCATACAGTGTTGTGGTTTTGTTAATAGATCCACTTACACCAATACGAGGTGTAAATTTGCCATCATTGGTGCTATTCTCACCTCTCCAGTCTACTAAATCTTGTCTAACAAATGTATAACGACCAGCTACAGTAACTCGCACTGCATTATCAAACAAGCTCACTTCATCTTGAGCGTAAAGCCCAAGGTATTTTTGTAACTCATCATCTCCGGCACGATCTTTCAATGGTTTTGAACGATCAAATGCAGGAAGTTCAGGAACGGTTCCATAAACAGGGTTATAAATATTAAAGGTTTGAGAACCGTCTAAAGCAAATCCCTGGCTCCAGTCGGCCAAATAATGTTTCCGGCCTAAATCAACACCCCCAATAATACGGTGGATAATATTTGCCGTTTTCACATCACCATTAACAAATACCTGTCCTAGCGTATTGGTACCTTTCGCATCCCAAATACTTACACCACGAGATAAATCTCCGTTTTCCAGTAAATTGCTTGGCCACATTGAGCTACCTTCCTGGCTAAAATCAAAATAAGCCAGTTGGGTCGTGAATTTCCAGTTAGAGCTAAACTTATGATTAAGAGTTAAAAAACTACTATGGTCATTAATTGACGACGGAGCAAGATTCTTTTCTGCAGTTGTAAAGTTGCGAGGTAGGTCTCCGTAACCATTTGGTGAGAAAACATATGCGGCCCCGATCATTGCCATTTTTGAATATTGATAAGTATACTCTGCGGTAATCGAAGTGTTATCATTGAACTCATATTTTAATACCGGGGCAACGGTATAACGGTCGTTATAATCAAACTTACGAAACGACTCCTTTTGCTGGCCCATTACATTTAAACGGTACTGAAGCTTCCCTCTTTTGGTCAACTTGCCATCTAAATCAACGGTAGCTCGATAAGTGTTAAAACTTCCCAGGGTAAACGCAACTTCTCCTTTATTAACACCTGTAGGCTTTTTAGTCACTACATTATAAAAGCCACTTGGCTCACCTAATGACATCATAAACCCGGCAGGACCTTTCACAAACTCAATGTTTTCAACCATGCTCATATCTTCGGTAAGCGGGCCCCATGGCATTTGCACATTCATTCCGTTACGAAATGCTGCTATCTGTGAACCACGCATGTTAATAAGGGCATAATTATCCCAATGCTCAAGTTTAATAGCACCACTTACGTTGCGGGTAACCCCTTCAAGCATATCAAAAATTTGCTGGTCTTTAATTACTTTACTCGTAACCACCTGAACGTTCTGCGGAAGTTCTGCAAGGGGAGTTTCAACTCGTAATGAAGAAGATGGGTTATTAACCTTGTATTTATTTTTATTACCGGTAACTACTACTTCACTTAAAGCATTAGCATTTTCTTTTAATACAAAATCTTGCGTCGAAACAACACCCAACTTAATTGAAATGCTTCTTTCCTGACTTTCGGTACCTAGGGATGAAACAATAATTGTGTAATCACCTGCCTGAAGCCTTTTAATTTCAAACTGCCCCTTTTCATTGGTAGTGGATCCTTTAGTTGATCCTTTTATGGCAACACTTACAAATTCGGCAGGTTTACCATCTGATGTTTTCACTACGCCTTTTACAGCACCAAAATTTGACTGTGCAAATATTGATAAAGGACTAGCTAACGCAAATAAGATAAAGAGTAATTTAAGTATAGATGATTTCATGTTTTTATTTGGAATGATTAAAAATAATGAACGCAAATATAAATGCTATTTTTAATTATTCTAAATAAATTTAATTAAAAGTTTAAAGTAATTTTAAGTTGATAAATGAGGGATAATTAATGCTGCAATTATTCATTTAAGCAATGAATTGAGCTTGTTTCGGGTTTTCTCTGTTGCCGTAAACCTTTCGATAATATTGCCTTCGGGACTAATAAGGATCTGTTCAGGTAATGAACGTACATTGTAACTAACCGCCAACTTTCCCTCCTTATCTTTAAAAAATGCGTTCAGGTTTACTCCTTTCAACTGATCAGCCCTGATTGCTTTTACCCATTGATCCAAATCGCTGTCTAATGAAATGTTGATGACCTGAAAATTCTTATCCTTATATTCTTCATTCAATTTATTCAACTGGGCGTTATTGGAGCGACAAGGCTCGCACCAGGAAGACCAAAAATTAAGCAGCACATATTTTCCACGGTAGCCACTTAAATAAACATCTTTTCCATCAACTCCTTTTTTGCTAAAATCCGGCGCTTTGCTTCCTTTATGCATTGTTTTATCAGAGAAAAACTGAGCCGAAAGTTTTTTCCCCCAGCTTGTTTGTTTTACCTCTGCACTCAATGCATAGTAACATTCTTCCACCCTTGCTAAAGGAAAGTGTTCTGCAACAACGTTCCCTGTTAACCAGGCACTTAATAAATCATCAGGGTTTTTTTTTATAAACTGAACAGTTTGTTCAATCAACTTACTATTTGCGGCGCTCAAATCATTCAAAAGCTGAGTTCTGTCATCAGCTTCGGCTGTTTTCAATTGAGTGTTAATAATGCTTATTTTACCATTAATAATTTGGGTTGAATTCTGATAACGTGCATAATCAGCATTGATCTCTCCTCCTTGAACTTGTGCCTTATCAAGCTGGCCATACCTGCCATAGATCTCAATGGTATAACCATTTTCAATAAAAAACCGTAAGGGGGTTTGTTTTTTATAGTTGGATGAATAATAGGCTGATTTAGTTAGCAAATAAGCCATTACGGGCTCTGCAACTACGCTTGAGAACACAAAGTCGCCACCTTGTGTATCAGTCGAATCAATTCTAAGCCCCCTGTTTTTATCATAAAAGAAAAGGTAAGCTTTACTATCTCCAACGCCATCAATATGTCCTTTTATTTTATAGGGATAAATAACTGGTTGCGCGTTGGAAATGAATGAATTTAACAGTAAAATGAGGAAGAGAGAGCGCTTAAAATCCATGTGAATTTCTATAAAATATGCTTTACAGAAATTTACAACATTTTAAGTGATAATTATATAGATGTATGATTCAGGTTTCTTAAGTTGACTTATAAAAGGTTAAACAAATCATTTACACCGAGCATTTTCTCCACTTCAAAACCTTCTCCGTAAGCGGCACCAATAGGTTTTCCCAGTTCCCTTGCCCGGCCTGTTACCGTTTCGAAAAACGCTGGTGTAGAAATATAAGTTTGAGGATCGCTCGATTTGTCATCGGGATTAAAGAATTGGGTTTTGAACGCTTTTAATGAGGCAATTTTTATATCCATTTCAGGCTGACCAAAACCTACTACCAGATCAGGTACGAACAAGCGGTCTTGCATATAGTGAAATACTGTTTTAGGTCTCCATTCATGCTGAATTTCTCCTTTAGTGGAAGTGCTGATCTTTCTCAAACCTGAATAAAAAACAGCATCGCGAACCAATTGCCCACCTCGCCCATGATCAGGATGGCGGTCGGCTAACGCATTTGCCAAAATGATCTCCGGTCGATATTCCCGGATCATTTTAATTATTTCCAATTGATGGGCTTTATCATTAACAAAGAAACCATCTGCAAAACCCAAATTTTCACGAACACTCAAACCTAAAATTGCTGATGAGTCTTTGGCTTCTGCTGCTCTGGTTTCAGCTGTACCGCGAGTACCCAGTTCCCCTCGTGTTAAATCAATTACGCCAACTTTTTTGCCCATCTTCACATGCAAGGCAATAGTGCCTGCACAACATAATTCAGCATCGTCGGGATGCGCAGCGAATACCAGAATATCAAGTTTCATCTGTTAATTAAAGATTTTGATCTAGGTTTTTGATTAAAAATGGTCACAACTTAGAGTTCTTGACCTGAGAGCACTGCCTTATTCAAGCAATGCCTTTATTTTTCTTTTTACTCGTGAATTCAGCGGTTTGGTAACCGGCAGAAAATAATCAACTACGTAACCATTTTTGTCGATAAGGTATTTGTGAAAATTCCATAGCGGTTTAGAATTAACCTTGCCATTTTGTTTCTTTTCTGAAAGAAATTTATAAAATGGATGGGCATTCTCTCCCTTTACATGAATCTTAGAAAACATGGGAAATGAGACTCCATAATTGACCATGCAAAACTCCTGGATCTCATTTTCGGACCGTGGCTCCTGCTCACCAAAATCATTGGAAGGAAACCCTAAGATCTCAAACTCCTGTCCCTTAAACTCTTCATGCAATTGCTCAAGATCGCGCAGTTGGGGCGTTAAACCACATTCAGTAGCGGTATTTACAATTAAAAGCACCTTACCTTTAAATTGCTCCAGCGAAACTTCTTCGCCTTTAATATTTGATACCTTGTGATGATAGATATTTGTAGTATTCATTATACGCTTGCATATAGTCGGGATCACCTACTGATTGAATGATATTTTCAATCTCATAATCTTCTACCGGATCGTAATGTTCTTTCAAACTATTCCCAAAAACACTAGCTATCGATTGCCAGAAGAAAGCGGTTAATCCATTTTTCAAGTCTTTTAATAACACATAACTGGTACGTCCTGTTTCACGATCTATTAATTTTATCAGAATAGCTCCTTGTTTAATGGTCATATTGCGGATGTCGCGTTCAAAGTTCCGCTTTATTTCATCTTCGCATTGCTTAACCATTTGCTTACGTTCGGCATCATTTTTTGCCGCAAGCAACTGGTATTCTAGCTGACGGTAGCGATAACCGGCGTATTTGGCATAAGGCAACACCTTCAATACATCACGTTTAAGCTTGTTATATTTATCGCGCTGACGGTCACTTTTCCAAATACGGTAATCGCTTACCATTACTTCTTTTAACCAAATGTGAGGAATCGTATCGCCCTGATAAACATAGGCCTGCACCACAATAGTATCGTATTTTCCCTTAATCCATTGGTGCTGCGCTTTCACCCCCGAAGCGACAAACAGCAACGCACACAACACCGTTATTTTCAATGGATTTATCATAGCCACAATGTTTGCAAATTTAATGCTAATGCATTCATTACACAATTTTACCTTTCTTAAACGATCAAAAAAGTAACAAGTTCATACAACAAATAAAAATTTTCAATTTTAATTTTATTTAAAAAGAATATTTATACCCTTGGCCTTCGTAACCGAAGGCCGATAAAACCACCAAACTTTAAGAAAAAAACAATAACTTTACGGACCCTAAACAACCTACTCCGTTTATAAAAAGTGCTAACCACACTTATAACGATTAATTTATTTTGCTAACTCCACAACAGGCTGACTGATTTATGAAGGAATTGGTAATAGACCTACAAGCTGAAAAGAACGAGATAATAAAGCGCTACCGGGCGCTTTTGAGAGCCTGCAAGCCCACCATGCAAAAGGGTGATAAACGACTGATCCGAAAAGCATTCGACATGTCGCTTGATAGTCATAAGGATATGCGCCGAAAATCCGGCGAACCTTATATCTATCATCCTATTGCTGTTGCACAAATTTGTGCAGAGGAAATTGGCCTAGGAACTACCTCCATTGTTTGTGCACTACTTCATGATACGGTTGAAGATACTCACTTAACACTTGAAGATATAGAGCGTGAGTTCGGCAAAAAGGTTGCTTCCATCATCGATGGCCTTACCAAAATTTCGGGAGTTTTTGACAATACCAGTTCTATTCAGGCAGAAAATTTCAGGAAGATGCTGCTTACACTGGCCGATGATGTTCGCGTGATCCTGATCAAATTGGCCGACCGCTTGCACAATATGCGTACAATGGAGCATATGCCTCGTGATAAGCAGTTAAAAATTTCTTCTGAAACAATTTATCTATATGCACCGTTGGCCCACCGTTTAGGCTTGTACGCTATAAAATCAGAACTTGAAGATCTGGCGATGAAGTTTACCGAAACGGCCACCTACAAGTTCATTGCCCAACGATTAGCCGAACGAAAAACCGAGCGGAGCAAATACATTAAAGAGTTCATCGAACCTATTCAAAATGCATTACTGGAGCAAGGGTTAACTGCCGAAGTTATGGGCCGCCCAAAATCCATTCATTCTATTTGGAATAAAATGCGAACCAAAGGCGTTCCTTTTGAAGAAGTTTATGACCTGTTTGCCATCCGTGTTATTTTAGATAGTTCTCCAGAATCGGAAAAAGCCGATTGCTGGAAAGCCTACTCGGTCATAACTGATTTATACCTTCCCAACCCCGATCGATTAAAAGACTGGATATCGAGCCCTAAAAGTAACGGCTACGAATCATTGCATACAACCGTTATGGGCCCTAAAGGACGCTGGGTAGAAATTCAGATCCGTACTCAGCGGATGAATGAAATTGCTGAAAAAGGTTTTGCCGCCCATTGGAAATATAAAGAATCTTCAAACGAAAGCGGTTTGGATCAATGGATTAAGAAAGTGAGAGAAACACTGAACAGTCCTGATTCAAATGCACTCGACTTTTTGGATGATTTTAAAATGAACCTTTTTTCGGATGAGATATTTGCATTTACTCCGAAGGGATCGCTTATAAAACTTCCAAACGGAGCCACAGCCCTTGATTTCGCATTTGATATCCATACAGATGTTGGAAGTAAATGTATCGGTGCCAAGGTAAACCACAAATTAGTACCGCTTAGTTACAAAATTCAAAATGGCGACCAGGTTGAAATTCTGACTTCTCAAAAGCAATCTCCAAAAGAAGACTGGCTTAATATCGTTATCACAGCCAAAGCCAAGTCGAAAATAAAATCGCAATTAAAAGAAGAGAAAAGAAGAGTGGCCGAGGATGGTAAGGAAATTTTAGAGCGAAAAATGAAGTCGCTAAAGATTCCTTTCAACCACGACATGTTGCATAAAATTGCCAACCATAATCGCATCCAAAGCATTCAGGATCTTTATTATAAAACAGCGATCGGCAAGTTCGATCAAAATGATTTAAAGGAGTTCCTTGATTCGGAACGAATTCCGGAAAACAAACCGGTTGAAAAGATTGAACCTCAATCGCTCGACAATTATGTTAAAACCATTAAGAAAAAGGTTGACGACACTCTTGTGATCGGCGACGACATGACCAAGCTGGATTATAAGCTAGCACCATGTTGTAATCCTATTCCTGGAGATGACGTTTTTGGCTTTGTAACGGTAAGCGATGGAATTAAGATCCACCGAACCAATTGTCCGAATGCAGTAAAATTAATGTCGAAATTCGGATACCGTATTGTAAAAGCCCGCTGGACCAACCAACAAGAAATTGCATTCTTAGCAGGCATTCGAATTCGGGGAATTGATGATGTGGGAGTAATTAACAATATAACCAAGGTTATTTCAAGCGATTTTAAAGTAAATATTCGTTCGATTACGGTAGATAGTCATGACGGTATTTTTGAGGGTTCAATAATGCTGTATGTTCATGACACTGATCACCTGAACAATCTTATTAAACAATTAAGCGATGCAAAAGGCGTTTTGAGTGCTTACAGATTTGATCATATGCAATCTTAACTGGCTTTGCTTTGTTTAAATATAAAACTGTATTTCAATCTGTTTTAGCGATTTATTAATAAAAAATTGATATAAATCGGATAAATACGATATTTTTGACCTGCTTTTAAAAAGTATTATGCCATCAACAGCTGAAACAACGCAAACCGTTCGCAAGATATTTGAAGGTTATCTAGAAAAAAACAGCCTTCGTAAAACACCGGAGCGATTTGCAATATTAGAAGAGATCTATTCCCGTAATGATCACTTTGATGTGGAGTCATTGTATATCCACATGAAAAACAAAAAATACAGGGTGAGTCGTGCTACAGTTTACAATACCTTGGAACTTTTAGTTTCATGTGACCTGGTGACTAAACATCAGTTCGGAAAAAACATGGCTCAGTTCGAAAAATCGTATGGCTATCGTCAACACGACCATATTATTTGTTTGGATTGCGGTAAGGTTGTTGAGTTTTGTGATCCTCGTGTTCAGCAAATTCAGGCAATGATGGGTGACTTATTAAAATTTGAGATCAAGCATCACTCGTTAAATCTTTATGGCGCCTGTACCCGTTTACGTGATGGCGGCCAGTGTGAATCATACGCAAACAAAACCGCTTGATCTGATTTTCAAAACACTTAAATAAAAACGGCTGATCAGTACCGTACCAAAGTACGTCTGATCGGTTTTCCTATTATATCACAACAGTAACTGTTAATAAATTTTCGTACAACTATGCGCGTAGATGTGTTATTAGGCCTGCAATGGGGCGACGAAGGCAAAGGTAAAATTGTAGACGTGTTGAGCCCTGAATATGATTTGATCGCCCGTTTTCAAGGCGGACCAAATGCCGGCCATACACTGGAGTTTGATGGTAAAAAATATGTTTTAAATACCATCCCTTCGGGAGTTTTCAATCCAAACACCCTAAACCTGATTGGTAATGGCGTGGTAATCGATCCGATTATCATCAAACGCGAAATTGAAAATTTACAAGCTAACGGCTACGACCCGATTAAAACCGGAAAATTAATGATCGCCCGTAAAGCACATTTAATTTTACCTACTCACCAATTGCTTGATGCTGCTTATGAAAGCAATATGGGTGATAAGAAAATCGGTTCTACTTTAAAAGGTATCGGCCCAACTTATACCGATAAAATTGGACGCAAAGGCTTACGCGTTGGCGATACAATGCTGGAAGATTTCGACCAAAAATATCAACGTATAAAAGCTCAACATTTAGGCATTTTAGATCAGTATAAATTTGACTATTCTGATTTAGCAGAACGTGAAGCTAAATTTTTTGATGCATTAGAACTGTTAAAACAAATCCCTCAGGTTGATGTGGAGCATTTGGTAAACAATTACCTGAAATCAGGTAAGAAAGTACTGGCTGAAGGTGCGCAGGGAACAATGTTAGATGTAGACTTTGGTTCATATCCTTATGTAACTTCTTCAAATACTACCACAGCCGGAGCATGTACCGGACTTGGCGTTGCTCCTAACCGTATTGGTGAAGTTATCGGTATTTTCAAAGCCTACTGTACTCGTGTTGGCGGAGGTCCCTTCCCTACTGAGTTAAATAACGAAACTGGCGAAGAATTACGTCGTATCGGTCACGAATTTGGCGCTACTACAGGCCGTGCCCGTCGTACAGGCTGGATTGATCTGCCTGCTCTTAAGTATGCTATCATGTTGAATGGTGCTACTGAATTGGTAATGACAAAAGCGGATGTATTAAGCGGATTTGAAAAGATCTACGTTTGTACGCATTATGATTATAACGGTGAAAGAATTGACTATATGCCGTATGATATCAATACAGTTGAAGCCGTTCCTGTTTTAAAAGAGTTAGATGGATGGCATGAAGACTTAACAGGTATTACTAAGCCTGAGCAAATTCCTGCTAAGCTAAAAGCATATATCGATTATTTGGAGAAAGAACTTGAAGTTCCTATTAAATATTTATCAGTGGGACCTGATCGTGTTCAGACCTTGATTTTGAAGTAATAGTGAGTAAAACTCAAAAAGTTCAATTCATTTATATTTCTGATTTTGTTTAAAACCGAAAACATAAATCTATTCAAAGAGAAAGCCCTTTATTGGGCTTCTTCTTTTAATGCCTGTTGCTATCTCGATTCGAATAACTATAAAGATGCTTATGGCTCGTACGACTGCATAATTGCTGCCGGTAGTAAAGAAGACCTGACTGCCGGTACTGAACCTTATTTCACGACACTTAAAAAGTTTCATCAGTCACACCCTCAATGGTTATTTGGATTCTTTTCATACGATTTAAAAAATCAACTTGAAGACCTCCGGTCGGAAAATCCAGACCACCTGAATTTTCCTTTAGCTTATTTTTTTGCGCCTACATTTATCATACGGATAAAAGGAAATTCAGTTGAGTTCATTTCAAACGACAATACAATTTCGGAAGAAAAGCTTTGGCAAACGATCAATAACATTGAAAGTAAACCATTAACTACCTTTTCAAACTCCTCAATAACCCCACGAATAAATAAGCAAACTTATTTGGCTAAAGTGGAGAAAATTAAGGAGCACATTTTAAGAGGAGATATCTACGAGCTTAATTTTTGCCAGGAATTTTATGCCGAAGAGGCAAGTATTGATCCGATCGATACTTGGATGAAATTGAACAAAAGGTCTCCGATGCCATTCTCTTCATTCTTCAAATTGAATCAAAAGTTTATACTCTGTGCCTCCCCCGAACGTTTTTTGGTCAAAAAAGAGCAAAAGATCTATTCTCAGCCAATTAAAGGCACGGCCCCAACCAGTAACAACCCTGAGGAAAATGAGAGGCTTAAAACAGCTTTAAAGAATGATCTAAAAGAACAGGCCGAAAATGTTATGATTGTTGATTTAGTTAGAAATGACCTTACACGTTGTGCCGAACCTGCTTCAGTAAAAGTGGATGAGCTCTTTGGAATCTATTCCTTTAAACAGGTGCATCAAATGATCTCAACGGTTTCAGCTACACTAAATCACAAACTCCATTTTACCGATGCTATAAAATATTGCTTCCCAATGGGCTCAATGACCGGCGCTCCGAAGATACGGGCGATGGAAATTATTGAAGACTTGGAAGAAAGTAATCGAGGAGTATATTCAGGAGCCTTAGGCTATATTACTCCTTTCGGTAATTTTGATTTTAACGTAGTGATCCGTAGTATACTCTATGATCAGCAAAGCAAGTATTTGTCTTTTCAGGTGGGTGGTGCAATTACTTATCAATCTGTCGCCGAAAAAGAATACAACGAATGCCTGTTAAAAGCTAAAGCCATTTTAGAAACATTAGGGGTTTCACTTTATTCTGAATAGAAATAAAATAAAAGGCCTGAAATGTACATTTCAGGCCTTTTATTTTATTTAATATTGTTAATCCTTTTACTTCTTCTTATAATATTCCAAAGCTTCTGGAAGATATTTCTGAATACCGGCAATACGAGTTTCGTCGCTAGGGTGTGTGCTTAACCACTCAGGTGGTTTTTGCTGACCCTGAGATGAAGTTGACATCCGTTGCCAGAAATCAATTGCTTTATTAGGGTCATAACCAGCAATAGCCATAAAGGTAAGTCCCAAACGGTCAGCTTCCGACTCCTGATTTCGGCCATATTTCAACATAACAATCGGAGCCCCTACACCATACAATTGATTAAATACAGACTGGTATTGGGCATTTTTAGAAGTTGCCGCTGATCCGATTGCAGCTCCGTATTCCATAGCCATTTGTTGCGACATACGTTCTGCACCATGACGGGCAATCGCATGCGCTATTTCATGGCCCATAACGGTTGCTAAACCGGCTTCGTCTTTAGCTACCGGCAAAATACCAGTATAAACTACAATTTTACCTCCCGGCATACACCAGGCATTAAGCTCTTTGCTTTCTACCAGGTTTACCTCCCATTTGTAGTCTTTTATCTGATCACCATATCCTTTTTGATTCATAAAGGTTTTAACCGCCTCAATCAAGTTATTTCCAACCTTTTTAACATAAGCAGCATCTTTATTGGTTGATGATACTACCTTGTTTTCTTTCAGGAAATCAGTATAGCTGGATTGAGCCAATGAAAGCATTTGACCTTCATCAACAAGACTTAACTGACTTCTGCCTGTCAACGGAACTTGTGAACAGGCTTCCAATAGGGCAATAGCCACTACAAGAGCGATAACTTTTAACTTCATAGTAAATTAATTCTGTACTTTTTTCTTAAACAGGTAAGATTTACTTTCTTTTCCCTTCAATAATCGTTCAATATTTTTTTGGTGAGTTACCAAAACTAATACCGCCACACAAACACCGAACAAAATTACGGACTTATTGCCAACATGAAAAGCAAAAATCATTAAAACAGGATAGGAGAAACTGGCAATCATAGAGCCTAATGACACATAATGGCTAAAAATTAGTATCACCAGGAAAATAACGCAACAACATAATGCGGCTTGCAAATGGATAGCCAACACCATTCCGAAGAGTGTGGCAATTCCCTTACCACCTCTAAAACCGGCAAATACAGGAAAGATATGCCCTACAATGGCAATAATGCCTAAAGAAAGCTGAAAATTGGCAAACTGAATGGATTCAGGGGGATAGTTTGAAAACCAATGCGCAAGATAGCACGCCAACCAACCTTTAAAAACGTCGATTAACATCACCGGAATTCCCGCTTTTTTGCCGAGAATCCGAAAGGTGTTAGTGGTTCCCGCGTTTCCGCTACCATACTCACGAACATCAATCCCATAAAAAATCTTGCCTATCCAAACAGCAGTAGGAATAGAACCAAGTAAATAGGCTAAAAAGAGAGCAATTAACGATTGAGTTGATATCATCAGAATCGTTTTCTATTCAAAAACTTTATTAAAAATATTCAAAAACGTTGAGAGCGACAATTTGAACTACATTGCCTTAAGGCTCATATCAAGACTTTTCACCGAATGAGTTAAGGCTCCCATAGATATATAATTTACTCCACAAAGAGCATAATCATGCGCATTTTCAAGCGTTATTCCTCCCGAAGCTTCCGTAACAAACTGACCATTAATCAATTTAACGGCTTGTCGCAGATTTTCGAAACTGAAATTATCAAGCATAATCCTGTCAATTCCACCAACATCGATCACCTGTTTAACCTCGTCTAAATTACGTGTTTCAATTTCAATTTGAAGATTTTTTCCCGTTTGTTTCAGATAATTATGCGCGTTAACGATCGCGTTTTTAATCCCTCCGGCGTAATCAACATGATTATCTTTAATGAGGATCATATCATATAATCCAAAGCGATGATTAACACCGCCCCCAATTAGAACCGCCCATTTCTCCAGAAAACGAATTCCGGGTGTGGTTTTACGGGTATCCAACACTTTCGTTGAAGTTCCTTCAAGCTGCTTAACAACCAAATTGGTTACAGTTGCAATACCACTCATCCGTTGCATGGTGTTTAAAACCAAACGCTCTGCTTTTAAAATTGAATGCACACTTCCGAAAACAGTTAGCGCAACATCGCCAACTTTAACTAAAGTTCCGTCAATAATAAAAATTTCGAGCTTAAGTTCAGGATCAACCGTAGCAAAAATATCTTTCGCCAGATCTACCCCAGCTAAAATTCCATTTTCTTTTATAAGTAAGCGGGCTTTTCCTTGGGTTCCCTGCGGAATACTTGAAAGGGAAGTATGGTCACCATCTCCAACATCTTCAGCCAATGAACTAATAATAAACTGTTTAACAAGTTCTTTTTCCAAAACGTCACAATTTAATGCGGCAAGATAAAAAAATGTTGGCAAAACTGAGGAAAACTCATTTATCTGACTCTACTCTGAGCTCGTTAATGAGGGTGTTGGTACCGGTCTGTTTCATATAAAAAAACAGACGATATGTACTGGATGAGGTACGGTAAGAACAGATTGCATATTGCATACCTTCGGGTGAGGAACCGGTATGTTTAAGCTTTACCTGAACGGGGGGATATTTAACAAAAAAACTTCTCAATATCATTTCCGACTGTGTTTTGCTATACACATTTTCATCATCTAAAATGGAAAGAATTACTGAGGAATTGAGGTATTTAGAGATTTCTTTGGTGTTGGCCGTTTCAATCGATTTAGTGATCACTTCAATGGTATCATCCTGGTGTTTTCCTCCCGGAAGGGCAAAAAATATTAATGATACTATTAAAAGTATTTTACTCACGATCTTATTAAATTATTTTTTCAAGCCCTTTTAATACACAAATAGTGCCAAATTGCGTTAAAACAGAGAGTTTTCTTTAATTTTTAGAGACTTTTATTGTTAAAAAAATATATTTGTATTGTGGAAAATAGTAAAAAAATTGCCCTCATCATCCTGGATGGATGGGGCTACGGTCGCCAGGATGACTCAAATGCCATCTACAAAGCAAACACTCCTTTTTTTGATGAAATCGTAAATAAGTATCCGAACTCAAAACTCGAAGCTTCAGGTGAAGCGGTTGGATTACCTGAGGGGCAGATGGGCAACTCGGAAGTTGGCCATATGAACTTAGGAGCCGGACGAGTTGTTTATCAGGAACTTGTACGCATCAATAAAGCAGTTCGAGAGCGCGAAATTGACAAAAATCCCGTTTTAGTTGATGCTTTCAATTATGCTAAAAAAGAGAACAAAAGTGTTCATTTTATAGGATTAGTATCAGATGGGGGCGTACACTCACATATCAACCATTTAAAAGGATTGTTATCAGCTGCAGCTGAGCAGCAGTTGCCGAATGTATTTGTTCATGCCTTTTTAGATGGAAGAGATACCGATCCGAAAAGCGGCTTAGGCTTTATGAAAGAACTTGAGCAGCATATTTCCCAAAGTACAGGAGTTGTGGCATCGGCAGTGGGGCGTTACTATGCAATGGACAGAGATAATCGCTGGGAGCGTGTTAAACTTGCTTACGATGTAATGGTTAAGGGTGCAGGCAAAGCGGTAAACAATATTGAACAAGCCATTGAACATTCGTATGCCGAAGATGTTACGGATGAATTCCTAAAACCTGTTGTTAAAGTTGATGCCAATGGACAGCCGGTAGCTACCATAAAAGAAGGTGATGTAGTTATTTGCTTTAATTTCCGTACCGATCGTGGCCGCGAAATTACCAAAGCACTTACGCAGGAAGATTTCCCTGAACAAGACATGAAAAAGCTTAAGCTATTTTATGTGACCATGACTACTTATGACGAGACCTTTAATGATGTTAAAGTGATCTTTACTAAGGATGACCTGGCAATGACTTTAGGAGAGGTACTTCAAAATGCTGGTAAAACCCAAATTCGCATTGCTGAAACCGAGAAATATCCTCACGTTACATTCTTCTTCTCAGGAGGCCGTGAGGCTCCATTTGAAGGTGAAAAACGCTTATTATGCCCTTCGCCTAAAGTGGCCACTTACGATTTGAAACCTGAGATGAGCGCCTTTGATATCAGGGATGCAATTTTGCCGGAGTTACAAAGTAAATGGCCAGATTTTATTTGCTTAAACTTTGCCAATACCGATATGGTTGGCCATACAGGTGTTTTCAGTGCCGCAATTAAAGCTGCTGAAACCGTAGACAGTTGTCTTAAATCAGTAGTGGAAACAGGTATCGAAAACGGCTATTCATTCATCATCATTGCCGACCATGGAAATGCCGATTATATGATCAATGATGATGGAACTCCGAATACGGCACATACAACTAACCTGGTGCCATGCATTGTAATAGACAAGGATGTTACTTCGGTTAAAAATGGTAAACTTGGTGATATTGCTCCTACCATTTTAAAAATGATGAATATTCAAAAGTCAGCAGAAATGACTGGCTTTGAATTGGTATAAGTACATTAATTCTTTTTTAAAAACAGGTTATCAAAATAGATTGATAACCTGTTTTTTTTTGACCCTAACTGAATGAGTATAACTACTCATTTTGTAAAGCAGTATTGCAGAAAAGAATATTAAACAATAACTTCATCATAACAATCTGACCATCAGGTCATTACTAAAAATCTACCCATGATTCTATTTACCTGAAAAACACTCTTAATAATCAATTAAATCCTACACTTATGAAATTCAAAAGATTAATCAAAGCGAATCCTTTTCAAAAAGTAACTACTCAAAAAGGATTAAAAGCTATAGTAGCTGGCAGTGCTGATTACTATGGCGCCAACAGTCTTGAAACCTTTTCAAATGTAAGTGGACTTACTTACACGCATGAGGATGCTCAAGGTTTTTTGGACTATCCAACCTCTTTTCAACCTGCCAATTTTTGGTTCAAAGATTCGGGGGTAAGAGTTTGGGAGTATGAAGAAACTTATGACAATTGGCAAGACACTTATGGAATGGACTCTGTAATGGTATTTTACCATTCAGGCCATGGAGGAATGGATGGCAATGGAGTATTCCAATTACCATTAGGTGGACTGTGGGACAACAGAGATTGGGCATTTTCCAATAGGATGGCCTTTGCTAATGAGGAACTTCGTTACTTATTCTGGTCAACTTGTTTTTCATTAAGAGTTTCAGGACCTGACAATCCCGTGAGAACCTGGTGGTCTCCAAACCAGGGAGGACTGCGAATGCTCTTTGGATATGAAACCACTAGTATTGATGCCCCTGAGTATGGTCAATATTTTTGGGATGGATGGAAGCAAGGTAAAACTTTTGCCCGGGCATTTTTAGATGCCAGCTGGCGAATTAGTCATAACCAAGTACCAGTTGTAATGGCTGCCGGAGCAAATGCTTCGGAAGCGATCAATCGGTTAAATACAGAGCGGTACTTCTCAAGAACTCCTGTAACTAAGGGTTGGTATCAATGGCAATGGATAGGGACCTTACCTACCAGGTCATTAACATCCGAGTTAAAACTACCCAAGGAAAAAAAGGCCATAATTATTGACCGAGAACTTTTTAATGATGAGCGGATCGCAAAAATCGCTAACCAAATCGGTGTTCCAAAAACAAAAGCACAACTTATTCAATTTGATGAAAAAGGCAATAAACTTATAGATTCAAAGGATATTAAACTTCATGTAAATAATGAGGGTGCTTTAAATATTCATTTTGGCAAAGCAAACTTAAATAATCAGGAATTGATAAATGAAAAAAAGGCAATAAGTATTGCCGAACGGGCAATTGGCGATTTAGGTTTCAATGGTGAAATAGAATTAAAACTAGGTAACACTCGCCATGTTCTTACCTCTGGTGGCACTTTAAATGGCAGCGGAACAATGGAAAAAGCTTCTGCAATAGAAACCATTATTCAGTTCAGACAATGCCATAAAGGAGTTGAAAGCGTTAACTCTGATCATGGTTTGATTGCTATTAGCATTGATAATGATGGTAAAATCACAAATATTTACAATACATGTAAAAAAATTATCGGTGAAACAGATAAACCACGTTCAATAATCGATGCTCCTCCTGCAAATGGAAAAACTTCAGAGATAAAAACCGAACAAAAATTCAATGAATCAGTAAAACGGATTGTAAACCGGAGCTCTTCAAATGGAATTCCATCATCAGCAAATTATCGCGTTCTTCGTGAAAAAATTGGTTATGACTTTTCAGGAAGCCTTGGATTAGTGGTTCACCAAAAAGATGTGGAGGTTGATTTAGATAGCAATTTTAGTAAACGTTATAAAATAAGAGTACCTGTTATGGGGTAATAGCTCATTTTTAAACATTTTAAAGCGGTTGACGAAATTTCGTCAACCGCTTCTTATTTTTATTGCATGAATAAACTTTCTTTTTCCTTTTTAGTAGTACTTCTATCTGCTGTTTCTTGTATAAACTCACCGAAACATCAAAATACCGCTAATAGCCCTTACTTTAATATCAAGGCCTATTTTGAAAGCGAAGTGAATCGCCTGAACATTGAACATCCGAAGATCAGCAAAACTGTAAATAGCAACGGAAAAACTGAATCTAAAGTTATTCAGGATACGATTTGGCGATCAGAACTGAGTGTCTTTATTAATTCGAATATTAACAAACCTGCATGGAATAAAAGTTACCTGGTGAATAAATCCGACACTTCTGAAGTTTACAAAGCCATTGATACCACCTTAAAAACCCGTGAAATAAGCATTATAAAACATCCTGATGGAACTATTAAATCCATTTCAATTTTAAACACTACTGACAATGAGCTTTATGAGTTAGTGGAAAAATTAGAATATATTCCGAATAAATTTTATAAAATCGAAAGAAAGCAACAATCGAAGTTATTAAAGGAAAGCAGTTTTGTGGTAGAGGGAAAGTTTCTCAACTAATAAAGACTTAGGCGGAGGAGTTGCACGAAGTTCCCTGTGATTAATTGATTGTTAAAATAAACCACAGAGTTCACATTTGCGATCGCTGTGTAACTCTGTGGTTTTTAAAACTCTTTATTTAGTAGAATAATTTGGAGCTTCTTTAGTGATAGTAATATCGTGCGGGTGGCTTTCGCGCATACCTGCAGCGGTAATACGTACAAATTTAGCTTCCTGCAGATCTTCAATTGTACGAGCACCGCAGTAACCCATACCGGCTTTTAATCCACCGATATACTGATACATCACCTCAGCCAATGTGCCTTTATAAGGAACACGACCCACAATACCTTCAGGTACTAATTTTTTGATATCATCTTCAACATCCTGAAAATAGCGGTCTTTTGAACCTTGCTCCATTGCTTCAACAGAACCCATTCCACGATATGATTTAAACTTACGACCTTCAAAAATGATGGTTTCACCTGGTGATTCTTCAACTCCTGCAAATAACGAACCCGCCATAATTGAACTCGCTCCCGCAGCAATTGCCTTAACAATATCACCAGTTTGCTTAATACCGCCATCGGCAATAACAGGAACACCTGTACCTTTTAAGGCTTTAGCTACCTCAAAAACAGCCGTTAACTGTGGTACTCCAACACCGGCAATAATACGTGTGGTACAAATTGAACCAGGCCCGATACCTACTTTAACACCGTCAACACCAGCATCTTTAAGAGCTAAAGCAGCTTCAGCTGTAGCAATGTTACCAGCAATTACTTCTAGTTTAGGGAAAGTGGTTTTCACTTTTTTCACCATCTCAATAACTCCTTTGGAATGGCCGTGAGCTGTATCTACTGTAATTACATCAACACCAGCGTTAACTAATGCAGTAACACGTTCAATAGTGTCGGCAGTTACACCTACAGCAGCACCAACACGTAAGCGACCATGTTCGTCTTTACATGCAATTGGATAAGCTTTGAACTTTTGGATATCCTTAAAGGTAATTAAACCAGCAAGCGTACCATCGGCTTTAACTACCGGTAATTTTTCAATTTTATGTTTTTGTAGGATTTCTTCTGCTTTCATCAAATCTGTTCCTTCCGGAGCAGTAATAAGATTTTGTGTAGTCATTACTTCACTAACCGGCAGAGAAACATCTTTCTGGAAACGCAGATCGCGATTGGTTAAAATGCCAAGCAGTTTATTGTTGCCATTGATAATTGGAATACCACCGATCTTGTTCTCTTTCATTAAACGTAAAGCATCACTCAATTTAGCATCTACAGTTAAGGTAACAGGATCCTGAATCATACCACTTTCTGAACGTTTTACTTTACGAACAGCAGCAGCTTGCTTTTCAATGCTCATGTTTTTGTGGATCATACCTAAACCACCCGCTTGAGCAATGGCAATAGCCAACTCAGCATCGGTAACGGTATCCATCGCAGCAGAGATGATTGGAACGTTGATCTTAATGTTTCTTGTTAGATTAGATTGGGTGTTAACTTCACGTGGTAAAACTTCTGAGTACGCTGGAATCAGCAACACGTCATCGTAAGTAAGGCCGTCGAGAACAAATTTTGATGGGTCTAAATGCATGGCAAATAATTTTAGGAGTTATTATTTGCCGGGCAAAGGTAAAGAAAATTTCCGGTATGCGAAACCCTTAATTAAAGATTCTTTGCATTTGGTTCTTTTATGACGAAATAATGGCCGTGTTCAGCATGCAATACATAGTCGGCAGTAGGTTGTCAGTCTGCAGTCGACAGTCCCCAGTATTATCTGTTTATCTCATCTTACAAACTTGAGACAAAGTACTAGGGACTGTGGACCGGCGACTGAGAACTGTTGACTGCTTACTGTCGACTGGTTTACTTCTTACCTACCACAACTTCCAGAAAATCATCGGCAAGGTATTTATTGGCTAATTCTTGCAGATGCTGCGGTGTTACCGTTTTAACTGTTTCGAAGAAATTATCGTAATAATCGTAATCGAGGCCATAGAATAAAATGCCCTTGAACTTATCGGCATGCGAAAAGGCATTTTCCAAACTTCCTAGGAAAGAGCCAAGCATATAATTTCGAACAAGGCTCAGTTCTTCTTCAGGAATAGGATTATTCTTTAATATATCAATCTCTTTATAGATTTCGGTTAAGGCATTGGAACAAACATCTGCTCCAACCTCCGTGGCCACAAAGAAATATCCGGCATCTTTAAGTGAAACGATAGCCGAACCAATTCCATAAGTGTACCCCTTATCTTCCCTGATATTCGACATCAAACGCGAACCAAAATATCCACCAAAAACGGTATTCAATACCTGCATCGATTGGAAATCAGGATGGGTTTTATTAAACAATGGCTTCCCCAGGCGAATAGCCGATTGCAACGCATCCGGCCGTTCTACAAGGTGCTTAGCCGTTGATGAAGGTTTAAGAAGAGGTTGATCAACTTTTAATAATTCTTCTGAAAGCCAGTCTTCGTTACCAAATAGTTCGGTAATCAGTTGACGTTCTTCGGCCTTTACTTTCCCTGAAACAATGATAGTGCAGTTATTTGCTGTATACTGTTTGCGGCGCACCCCCAGTAATTGTTCGCGGCTTAATTTATCGTAATCCTCAGCCTGAACATTATATCCATAGTAAGAGTGATCTCCGAAAAGAACCTGGTTGAACTTTTTACGTGCCAGGAAATCATTTTTTTGTTGATTGACTTGTAATTTTTGCTTGCTGTTTTGAACATAGGTGGCAAGCTCCTGTTCGGGAAAACAAGCTTCGGTAATGATCTCCTTTATAATTGGAAGGGTACTTTTCAAGTGCTTGTTTAAGCTGTAAAGCGTAACGCTTGAATGGTCGAAGCCGGCCTCATGCTGAAAGAAAGCACCATAAAAATCAATTTTATCAGCTAACTGAGAGGCTGTATAATGAGGGGTTCCCTCATTTAACATCGAATTGGTGGCTCCAATTACCAAAGGTTGATCAATGCTCCACTGGGTATTCGAAAAAATAAATTCCACCCGTACTAAATCCGCTTCAGAAGCATCAATAAAATATAAGCTGATACCGTTTTTCAGCTTATCAACTTCGGGTTTAATAAGTTTTATGTTTGAAATAGCCTTAAACTGCGGCTCTGATTTTCTATCTAATATCATTTTACTCAATGATGGTTTTAGGTACTATTAATTCTGACTTAAATAATATAAGGTAGAACAATTGCTGCTGCTAAAAATTTTATTGGCCTGTTCCTGAATTTGAGAAGCTGTAACTGCCTGGTATTTCTCTCTTTCGAAATTATAGTTATTGGCATCACCCAACAGTTCAAAATAAGCGAGGTTCATGGCCCTGTCGAGCAGATTTAGTTCAGAGAACACCATGGTTGATTCAATCTTATTTTTCACCTTGGTTAATTCATCAGCTTGAAGTTGTTCATTTTTTAACCGGTTCAATTCCGATTCTATAGCAGCTTCGGCCTGTTCCATTTCAACGCCATTCACCAATTTACCTTCAACAATAAACAGGCCCGGGTCCATATCACCTGAAACATAAGCATTAATTTCGCTAAACAACTGTTGCTCCTTTACTAATGACCGATATAAACGGGAAGAATCACCACGTGAAAGTAAATCGGAGATCAAGTCGGTGGCATAAAATTCCTTTTGATTGCGGTCGCCAATATGAAAGGCCTTGTAAATAGCATTAAGTGGAACTTTTGCTTGTATAGTTTGTGTGCGAGCCTCGGTTTGCAACTGTTCTTGAGGCAGATTGCGATCGTATTTTTGTCCGGAAGGAATGGGCCCAAACCATTTTTCGGCCAATTGCTTCACCTCCTCAAGTTTCACTTTTCCGGCAACAACCAAAATAGCGTTTTGAGGGTTATAATGCTTGGCAAAAAAGTCTTTTACATCTTCCAGAGTAGCATTTTCGATATGAGACAATTCCTTGCCTATTGTTGCCCATTTATAGGGATGGGTTTTAAATGCCAATGGGCGAAGATTCAGCCAAACATCACCATAAGGCTGGTTCAGGTAACGCTGTTTAAACTCTTCGCACACTACATTGCGTTGCACTTCCAGGCTTTTTTCGGAAAAGGCAAGGCTAAGCATACGGTCCGATTCCAACCAAAAAGCAGTTTCAAGATTTACCGCCGGAACCTGGATATAATAGTTTGTTATGTCGTTAGTAGTAAATGCATTATTCTCACCTCCTACCCTTTGCAAAGGCTCATCATAAGACGGAATATTAATAGAACCGCCAAACATAAGGTGCTCAAACAAATGGGCAAAGCCTGTTTTATGCTCATCCTCATCACGCGCACCCACATCATAAAGCACATTTAAAACAGCCATTGGAGTTGCCGGATCTTCATGTACCAACACACGCAGTCCGTTATCTAAAGTAAATCGTTCGAAATTTATCATCAGGATTTTGTTAAACCGGGGTGACAAAAATAAATAAGTTAATCGATAATCAATAATAGTCAACTAGAAGAGCAAAGTGTTCACTGCTAATTGCACCTGCTTTTCTAATTGATAACGATTGTCAATTTAAAAATATGATATTTAACAGACGCAATATTCTGCATTCATTCATTCAATCATTCTTTCATTAGTAAGCTAAGGTTTATATTTGTCGATCTTTAGTTCGTACCCCTTTTAGGAGTTAGTATCCGTAAAATGAATACCGAAAAATTATTAGAAAAGGCCCTCAATTTTGAATTTTTAACCGCTGATGAAGGATTATTCCTGTTTAAAAACGCATCAACGGCCCAGTTAATGCACGTTGGTCATCAGTTAAGAATGATTCAAAAGCCGGATAACCTGGTCACTTGGATCATCGACAGAAACTTAAATACCACCAACGTTTGTATAGCCAATTGTAAATTCTGTAATTTCTTCCGTCGCCCAGGCCATGAGGAAAGTTACATTACCGATATAGAGACCTATAAGGTTAAAATTGAAGAAACCTTTAGATACGGTGGCGAGCAATTATTATTACAAGGCGGTCACCACCCTGACCTGGGTTTAAGTTATTATGTTGATCTTTTCAAAGAACTAAAAAGATTATATCCAACTTTAAAACTGCATGCTTTAGGTCCACCGGAAATTGCACACATTGCTAAACTTGATAAACTTTCGCATACCGAAGTTTTATCGGCATTGAAAGAGGCTGGCTTGGATTCGCTACCTGGTGCAGGTGCTGAAATTTTAAATGACCGGGTACGCCGATTGATTTCGAAAGGAAAATGCAGCGGCCGCGAATGGCTGGATGTAATGCGGGCAGCGCATCAATTGCATTTAACAACTTCTGCTACAATGATGTTTGGCCACGTTGAAACTTTGGAAGAACGATTTGAGCATTTAGTTTGGCTACGCGAAGTTCAATCAGAAAAACCTGCAGATGCAAAAGGATTTTTAGCCTTTATTCCATGGCCGTTTCAGGATGATGGAACCCTTTTACGCCGCATACGAAACGTAAGAAATACCGTTACCGGTGATGAATACCTGCGTATGATTGCTTTAAGCCGCATTATGCTGCCGAATGTTAAAAACATTCAGGCCTCATGGCTTACTGTGGGTAAACAGGTTGGCCAGCTGTGTTTACAAGCGGGTGCTAATGATTTCGGATCGATTATGATTGAAGAGAATGTTGTTTCGGCGGCAGGTGCGCCTCATCGATTTACGGCAAGCGGTATTCAAGAGGCAATAAGGGAAGCCGGCTTTACCCCTCAGTTGCGCAATCAGCAATATGAGTTCAGAGCATTGCCTGAACACCTGGAAGACCAGGTAATCAGTTATTAATTAGCTTTTAACATCACAAAATATCAACTCCCCTTTTAAATTAAAGGGGAGTTTTTTTATATGATTAATAAAAGTAAAATCTACCGTCCTTTAGCATTTGCCAAATCGACTGCCCTTTTTTGTTCTTTGCTGGGGTTAAGAAAAGATGTATCTTTTGTTTAAATCTTCACAGAATGGAAACAGCATTAAATGTGATCAGAACTGAAAAGCACTACGAAACCGTAGTAGAAGGTCATAAAGCTTTTATAGAATATATGTTATCCGGAAACAGTGTTTACCTTACCCATACCGAAGTGGCTCCTGAACTGGAAGGGAAAGGCGTTGCAAAGAAACTCGTGGAAACTGTGCTTAAAATGATTGAAGAAGAGGGCAAGCAACTGGTTCCGCTTTGCCCCTTTGTGGCTTCTTATCTCAAAAGACATCCGGAGTGGAAACGAATTTTAGCTGAAGGATATAATGTTCAATAGAACTTCAAAAACATAAAAATGGCCCGCATTAACAGGGCCATTTTATTAGTTCTTTGGCAAATCATTGTATGTACGATCACGCATCTTTAACTGCCGTTCTTGCTGCAATTTCCAAACATTTACAAATTTAAACTTAAAGGTATCCAGCCTGGAATGTGTTATGGGTTTAAGTATTTTAGTATTAATATTTTAAAAAAATAATTTTTATTGGCGGTTAATTAAATTTTAATCTATATTGCCTATAGGAATAATAGAGTTTACAGCTTAATATAAATTATTAATACTAATAGTTTGAAAACAATCAAAAACACTTCTTTTTTACCAAGCAAATCTTTTTCATTCGGCACTCTTAGTCGAATGTGCAGTTGCTATTAACCCTTTTCTACTTATCCCCCATTAGTATTTTTCGAATACAAGGAAAATCCCTCAGAAGCAAAATTTTAAACAGAATATTTATGAAAAAAATAGTTGTTCTTTTAAGTGCATTTTTACTAATAATAAATTCAGTGCACAGCCAAAAAAAAACCAGCAAACCTAATTTTATAGTAATTTTTACGGATGATTTAGGATATGGAGATTTAGGCACCTATGGAAATCCTTCAATTTTGACCCCAAACTTGGATAAATTAGCAAGCGAAGGCCAAAAATGGACAAATTTTTATGTTGCAGCCAATGTTTGTACCCCTTCCAGAGCTGCATTAATGACCGGAAGGCTTCCTGTTAGAATCGGTATGGAAAGCGATACCCGACGCGTTTTGTTCCCTAATTCATCCGGAGGATTACCAGAATCTGAAACTACCATTGCCGAATTATTAAAGACCGCATCCTATCAAACAGCAGCAATTGGCAAATGGCATTTGGGACATTTAGAACCTTATACTGCGCTTAATAATGGATTTGATTATTATTTTGGAATCCCCTATTCAAATGACATGGATCGTGTTGAAAAATATGAATTCGAAAATTATTTTAAACCGGATTTTAAAGACTTCAATGTACCGCTGATCAGAAACAAAGAAGTTATTGAACAACCTGCCAATCAGGAAACAATTACAAAGCGATATACTGAAGAATCCGTTGCATTTATTAAGAAAAACAAAGACAAACCCTTCTTTTTATATTTAGCTCATACGATGCCGCATATTCCTCTTTTTACATCAAAAGAATTTGTGGGTAAAAGTAAAGGTGGGAAGTATGGAGACGTAATTGAGGAATTGGATTGGAGTGTAGGTCAAATTATAAAAACGCTTAAAGAGCAAGGTTTAGATGAAAACACGTATGTGATCTTTACCTCAGACAATGGACCTTGGAAATTATTCAAAGATCACGGAGGATCATCAGGAACGTTATTTGGAGCAAAAGGAACAAGTTATGAGGGAGGAACCCGTGTGCCTTTTATCATTTGGTCTCCCAAAAACCTGAAACCTAAAGTAGAGGTTAAGATTGGAAGTACTTTGGATCTATTGGCTACAATTGGCAGTCTTGCTCATGTATCGCTTCCTAAAGATCTAAAAACAGATGGTTATGATTTGTCTCCTGTATTAAAAGGCGAAAATAGCAATCCAAGAAATGAAATGTTTTTCTATCATGGCACTAAGCTGTTTGCGGTTAGAGTAGGCGATTACAAGTTGTATTATTACAAGAATAACCCTATTGGATATCCTGAAAAACTAGAAAAATTTGAAAAGTTGGAGTTGTTCAATCTTGCAATTGACCCATCTGAAACGAATAATATCATTGATAAGAAACCTGATATTGTTGCTCATATTCAGGATATTGTTTCAAAACATCAATCCACCCTTGTACCTGTTAAAAGTAATATTGAAGCAGTGATAACCAAATAACAATGAATTTCAGTCTTATTAAGAAATATTTTATTTGAGTTGTTGGAATTAAATAGAAGAAAAAGGCTTCAGATTAAAATCTGAAGCCTTTTATTTAAAACGTATGCATGGGTTTATGAAACGATAACTTAAAACCATCGGGATCAGTTAAATCAAGAGCTTGCCAGCCGTAACCGGTAATATAAGGTTCTTTTAAGGCTATGTCCTTACTTTTAAGCGACTGATACAATCCATCAATATCATTGCATGCAAAATAGAGGCACACATCGCCATGGTGATCATTCCGAAGTAACTCCTGATTATCTGGTCGGTCAGTCTTTTCGTATTGAGTATTCAGCATTAATTCAATATCATTTAATCGAAGTAATACCCAACCAATATCATCTTGGGGTCCTGCCGATTCGATCAAATTAAAACCCAGCACATTGCAGTAGAATGCCAGGGAGGTTTGCATATCGTAAACCATTAGCAGAGGGGCCATTCCTGTTATTTTGTGCTTCATTGTTAGTCGGGTTATTTATTTATAATAACCCTGGTTGGGATCGGTCCGGCAACATCATTTTTATCCCATGCATTTTTCACATCTTCCTGCACTGTAAAAAATGCATCCCAGTATTCAGAAGATGCAGCATAAGGACGAATTGCAAGGGTTATCATCCCATCACCTACTTTAATTACATTTACCGATGGAGCAGGTTCCTTTAAAACAAATTTATTTGCCTCAATTGCCTGCAATGCAACGGTACGTACCTTTTCAATATCGTTATCGGGCGCTACCGCCATTGTAATGTCCACCCGCAAATTCCCATGTCGGCTATAGTTAATTATGGTACCGTTTGATACTGCTCCATTCGCAAGTATTACTGTTTTGTTCTCAGGCGTAAGTAAAATAGTATTGAAAATTTGGATTTCCAGCACATTTCCCGTTTGCCCTCCTGATTCAATAAAATCCCCTACTTTAAAAGGTTTAAAAACCAATATTAAAACTCCACCTGCAAAATTTGCCAGCGATCCCTGCAATGCCAAACCAACAGCCAAACCTAACGCACCAATTACCGCAACAAAAGAAGTGGTTTGAATACCTATCATACCGGCAACGGTAATAAGGAGCAATATTTTCAATCCAATACTTACCAAACTTCCTAAAAAAGATTGGAGAGATACATCGATTCCACGTTTCCTTAATCCTGTAGAAACCAATCGTGCCACCATGTTGATCAAGTAAAGCCCGATAATAAAGACTAATAATGCACCAATAACTTTGGGGCCGAAGACAGTGAGCCAATCAATAAATCTTGTCGAGTAATTATTTATCTTATCCATATTGAACTATTATTACAGTATAACGTATGTGTTTGTGAATAAATAATTTAAACAAAAAATTCAGGATTAAATAAAGTCTCGGTTTGATGTGTATTTTTTTGCATTACATCCAAGACTTTCAGGGTTGACTTCGGTTAAGTCTAAAAAAAAACAACCCTTATAGCTATCGAACCAATTGATTTCTAAAGCTTAATAAGCAGCATCCGCTTCAAGTTTACAACATCAATCCGCCTGATGCAAAAATTGGCATAGGAGGTAGTACGAATCAACTTTCTTCTTTCAATCTATTATTTTAAGATCATTAGGGCAAATTTTATTACTCAGCAGCCAATCAAAAATCTCCCAACGCCTTTTCTCATCATTTCCGGCTTTTGCCAACATGTAGTCTCTTACAAGTTGGGCTCCATAGTAATAGCAGACCAATGAAGTTCTGAAACCCACTAATAGGCCGTTGTAGTAGAGTTCCGCCCTACTTGAGTCAACAAGTGCGTAGTTATGTATCCAACGCATCGCTGTTTCTTTATCCATCCTACCATCAGCTACTTCACGTGCAGCGTCTACTAAAGATTCTCGAAGCTGCTCTTTGATATCCCATACGGTAAAATACAAATCGAGGCGAGAATCCTTAATACCAACCAACTTAACCAAAACATCATTAGAATAATTGACCTTTTCCTGATAAGGAAAAATCATTTCAACAGCCATCACACCCAATGCTTCGGCAATGAAACGATCGCGACTATGCAGTGCAAAAACACTGTATTCTATCCATCCTCTTTTTCGGTAAAGATTTTCATCAAGTTTAACAAAATTTGCATGATGCCCAGGATAACCCTCATGACAGGCCGTATTAAAAAGAGAAGCAAGTTGAACGGGGGCATTATCGTTAAATGATATATTACTAATATTATTACCCTGATACATGCATACATTATTTCCACCGGGAACATAAGTTAACCTTAACATTTCTCCCGGCGGTAATGAAACTCTGTTAATTGTTCTAGCCCGCGCCTCCTTAAGGATTGTTATCATGGCTGTATCAATCTTTTCGCGTGGAATCAAAAATGCATTGGTAAATTTCTGGTAACGATCCACAACCGGTCCTGAACCAGGAAGTAGTTCGTCAAGGTGCATCATGAGCTTTTTGTAATCATCTTCAGTTTTCCCCGGTACTTTTACACCATACAGCTCCACTGATTCCTGATCATATGGTTGTCTTTCACCACTCTGAAAAAGCACCTTCCGCTTAAATGCAACTAGCTGATTTTGCATCCACAATATCCTATTTGTTGATTCACTCTCTGAAGTAACGGTAATAACTCCTTTCAACTCGACCTGAAGTTTATCAATAGTTTGTAGCAGGCTGTCTTTAGGGAATACATCTCTTTTGATTGATGCGGGTTTCAGGGATTCAGGGCCCACATAATAATCGATGAATTTAGGATCATATTGTCCAATGGTCAATGCCAGGCGTACATAGTTTTGAGCAATACTATTCAACTCAATCTCTGAATTGTTTGAATCTTGCTTTCCATACTGTGCAGATGAATTAATTGCTTTTATAAAAAACAGTATAATTAAAATCAACCTAACTGACATGAATATAAAACTTTTGCATCTTAGGCAAAATACTTAATTTTCTTGCTTAAGGAATATAGAAATCCTTACCCAACCCTCAAAGATTAGGAAACCTACTTAAGAAAAGATAGCAAAGTGAAAAACTATTTAGTTGTTTCATTTTTGTAAACAACACCATCCTTCATTACAAATTTTACTTTTTCAAGAAGGGTTACATCAGCTAACGGATCGCCAATTACAGCTATTATATCAGCGTATTTCCCTACACTTATGGAGCCTGTTTTTGCCGTTATATCCAGTAAATCTGCTGCATTAACGGTAGCTGTTTGTATAGCCTGCATTGGGGTCATTCCGGCTTTTACCAGGTAACCAAAATCTTTTGCATTTAATCCATGAGGCATAACAGCCGCATCGGTACCATAGGCGATTTTCACTCCAGCCTTAACTGCTTTTACCAAGCCTTCTTCTTTTTGCTTAGCAATACTTTTTGCTTTGTTTATTATTTTCTCGGGAAATCCTTTTTGTGCGAAGTTGTTGATGATGTAATCCAAAGCATACATGGTGGGCACCATATAAGTTCCTTTCTCTTTCATGAGGTTTATGGTTGCATCATCTATTATACTGCAATGTTCAATAGAATTAACTCCTGCCATTACAGCACGTTTTATTCCTTCCGTACCATGTGCATGCGCAGCTACTCTTTTACCCCACATATGTGCTTCATCCACCAAGGCTTTCATTTCTTCGAAACTGTATTGCGGAGCACCTACGCTTTCTTCTTCACTTAACACACCTGCTGTGGCACAAAATTTAATTACATCAGCTCCCCACTTAACATTGTTGCGCACACGTTTTCTAATTTCATCCACCCCATCAGCTACTCCGGTAAAATCTTTATTTCCTACAAAACTGATGTTGGGATTAAAACCGGTAAAATCACTATGCCCTCCTGTTGATCCTATCATAAAGCTGGCAACCAACATCTTAGGACCTTCAATAGTTCCTGCATTAATAGCGTTACGTAACGACACATCCACTAAATCACCAGAACCTAAATCACGACAAGTGGTAAATCCTGCAAGTAATGTCCGTTCGGTATAAATATGTGCTTTTACTGCCATATCAATGGTGGTACTCCTGAAAAGATCCGCATAATAATCTTCACTGGGCTCACTTGATAAATGAGTATGGCAATCAATTAAGCCTGGTAGAACGGTGGCATTACTCAGGTCAATTACCTCGGCATTTTGTGGAATAACAACCGATGCACCTATTTCCGTTATTTTATTGTTGTCGATTAAAATAATCTGATTACTGAGGACCCTCCCATTTATAACATCAACTAATTTTCCTGCTTTGATAGCCTTAATTTTTGCTTGTCCAAATAATGTAGTGCAGGATGTAAGGAGTAAAATAATTGTAAACGATATTTTATTCATAGTTGTAAATTAGGTATAGTGTGTAAGATAACATTTTCAGTTATTAATCACTTTATGCACTTTCAAGTCAATTTCAATCATAAACTTCGGCAAGCCATGGACCAGCTGAAAATTGCTTTTTGTAAATTGAGGTGAAAATCTCTAATAAAACAATTATGATAGCAAGAATATGGCATGGCAAAACCAAGGCTGAAAAGTTTGACGCCTACACTGAGTTCCTCAAGGAAGTGGCTATACCCGACTACCGTAAAACACCCGGGTTTATCAGGCTGTCTTTTTTACGGTCGTTAAAAAATGATGAAGGCCATTTTATGCTGATCACCTATTGGGAAAATCTGGAAACCATCAAATTATTTGCAGGGGAAGAGTTCGAAAAAGCCAAGTATTATCCCGAAGACAATGATTTCCTTTTAGGATTTGAAGTAAATGTGCAGCATTATGAGGTGTTCGCATCTTAACGTTAAATAGTAGGCTGGAAATACTCCAAGTTATCCGAATTCTTATCTATTCAGACGTTTCTATTCCGAGTTATCTTCGTTAAGTATTTCCTTACAGGTACATCATAAACCACCATAACCACATAGGCTATCAAAATTAATAATATGGTTCCGCTTATGATGATAAGAGGCAAGTCGGTCATAGGAGGTTTTTTACTCGTGTAATAATTCCCAAAGATCCATATGGCTGCATAATGGGTCATATACAGGGGATAGGAAATTTTTCCGGAAAACTCACAAACCTTTTCAACCTGTGCTGATAAAAAGGTTCCGGCCCCTAGAGAAACCAGCAATGGAAAATAAAAAAGCACAACCATTGTTTCTGATAACCAGTTCCATTTAAACGAGGGCATTACGAAAGCCATGGATAATAAAATAGCCAAACCCGTAAAGCCAATTTTGTTTTTAATGATCCATTGTGATCGGTAAATCAAAAGTCCGGCTAAAAAAGAGTAGGCAACACGAACACCTCCATCCCAAAAGCTATCTCTTCCCCATCCTCCCATCAGGTTTCCTGCTCGATAGCTGATAAAGCATATGCCTAATCCTGCAACTATTGTTAAGGCAATTAGTGAGCGACGACCAATTTTGTATAAAACAAAAGCATAAAAAATATTAGCAATGTATTCCCAAAACAATGACCATGCAGGTGCATTGAAAGAGAACAGGTTGAAAAACCGCTCCTCCATAATTGGAAGCGGGATAAGAAAAACAGAGCAAAGAACCAGCAAAATAAACTTCCCGAAACCGAAAGCTGGATATGCAGCGAAGGGATCGAAAAAAAATCCAATCACACCCAATACTGTCCCCAAAATAACAAGGGGATGTAATCGAATAAACCTCGATTTGAAGAATTCCCTAACTCCCATATTCTCCATGCGATCATCATACGCGTAGGCGATTACAAACCCGGATAAGCAGAAGAAAAAATCAACAGCAAGAAAACCATGACCGATGAAATTTTTAGTGTAGTCAGTGAAAACCCATTCCATAAAATGGAAGATCACCACAGCCAAGGCCGCTACACCTCTTAATCCGTCGAGAATTTTAAAATGTTGTTTAGTTTTTACAGGAGGGTTTAATAATACTTCGCTCATTGATTACAGTAAAATTGGGCCCAATGATAGAAAATATATTTTAGTTAGCCCAGAGCTTTAAGTGTAATAATGTTATTTCGGACGATTGGGCTATTGAGAACATGAGTTTATAAGACAATTAACCTAATCTTTATTAACTGCCATAATTTTCTTTCAGCTTTCTCATTAGAACTTTAACGCCTTGTTGTGTATCCTGATTAAAAGAATTGGTGAAAATTATATAAGCCTTCCCTTTTATTCTGTCAATTTGAACAAGGGTATAGTAAGTTCCTACGGTTCCACCGTGAGTAGAAAACTCTTTATTGCCTTCGTAAATATTATACCATCCTAACGCATAGTTTTTAACCCCTTTGTGGATAAACTGATAGGTTTCGGCTTTTAAGTAATTATTCTGACCGTTAAGTCCTTGTAAATTGAGTTGAATAAATTTGATATAGTTTTTTAGCTGAATGTTCAAATCTCCGGCAGGTTCGGTATAATCTAAGTGAAAATCAATTGTAGAGGGTACGGGAATAAGCGTTCCATTTTCAAAACGATGTCCCCAGGTATCTTTGTGTTGTTGGTTTTCTGGCCAGGAAAATTGGACCGCCAATTTCAGATCTTTATTAAAAACCTGATCAACCAACTCCTCCCAACTTTTGCCACTTGTTTTTTCCAACATCAGGGTAGCCAAAGTATAACCTGCATTTGAATAAATAAACGAATGTTGGTCATCGAGTTTGGCAGGTGCTAATGTCAATACAAACTGTCCAAATAGTTTTCTTCTTTCCTGGGGTGTTCCTTTAAAATCTGGAATTTCGGGATCTCCTTCTTCCCCTTGGAGTGGTGCAATTCCGGCTTTGTGAGAAAGCAGGTCTTGTAAGGTAATAGTTGCATAGCCGGAATCGCTTTTTTCCTTCCAATCAGGAAAAAGGTCAAAGAACCGGGTTGCCCAACTCATTTTGCCGCTTTCTACATATTTAGCAATAATAAAAGCAGTCATTGCCTTGGTATTTGAACCAAGATGGAACCGATCATTTAAAGTAGCGGTATCCGGAAGATTGATGGAATGTTTTCCCAAGGCTGCAATTTCTATTGTCGATTTACTATCAATTACCGCATACGACAATTCAGGAATGTGGTAGTAATTTCGAATAGAATCAGCAAAATGAACAGTAGTTTGCCCAAAACAGTGAGTTGAAATGGCAAAAAACAAAATGGTTAGCAAGCACTTCATTTTTGTTGATGAATTAGAAAAGACAAGATCATTGTCTGCACCGCTAAAATAGTCCTTTGCAAAAATCAGTGTTTTATCATTGAAAGGTTCCATGTTAATAAAGTTACTACCATTACTGGCACTTATCAGTATTTCGCACGCGTTACAAACTCGCAAAGATTGAGGGCTATCTCAAACTCCTTACTCATAAATTGATTTATATCAGTCTTTTAACTGATTGATTTCCGTAGAATTGCAGGCTATTTTTCTGAATTAAAAACAGCAAAGGAGGTCATTTCCGATTACCTCAGTTTATGTTTTGGTAAAGTTCAATTTAAAACAATAATGATGTTGACACTCTTTATCCCAATAATATTATTTTTTTCCGGCATAGGATCAGCACAAAATTCGAATTTAACCGTCTCGGTTTCCAGTTTAAAAAACAATACAGGAAAACTAACCGTTGAGCTGTACAACTCTAAAGAAAGATTTCTAAAAAATGCCTGCAAAACGATTTCATCTCCAATAAAATCAAATGCTGGCTCGGTAACTTTTACAGGGATTCCCAATGGAGAATATAGTGTTTTGGTTTATCATGATGCTAATAACAATGGTAAGCTAGACAAAAATTTCATCGGAATGCCCAAAGAGCCGGTTGCCTGTTCCAATAATGCCAAAGGATTTATGGGACCTCCTAAATATGAAGATGCCAAATTCATCATCACTAAAGATTCTAAAATTAGTATTGAAATGACTACCGCTCATTAATCGCCTTGTTATCCTAAGTACTTAGTGTCACTTCAGATTGTAGTGTAAGCATAATGATGAATTGAATGTAACTCAAATGAAAAAGAAAATAAACATCACTATAATAATAACCCTGATCATTTTATTGGGGGCAATTCTTATGGTTAATATCAGGGCTGTAAACAAAGAAAGAGAAACCAGTGAACAGGTTAATACTATTCAAGGCAAAATAAAAACGGTTGGGTCCCTCTCTGAAAAATTAACGATGGCTACTTTTTTAAGTCGGGAAATGCTGTTAAATCCGGATGCTGTGCAACCAAAACAGTTGACCGATGTCTACCAAAAAATAGACCGGGAGATTAGCGTCTTAAAAAATAATGAATCACTTCTTGAAAAGAATGGGGAGCAACAGCTTTGTAATTCGATTGTAGCAACGGCTTTATTAAGAAAATCATACCTGGAAGAAGTATCCAAATGTGGTTATGTGCTTCGAACAGATAGCACCAAGAAAGATATATTTGTTAAAGCAGGTGCAAACAGACAGTTTTTGACTTCGCAAATAACCACCTTTTTAGAACAACAGTCTGGCTTGCTGCAATATTATCAAAGAGAAAATAATGAATACCGGACCCAAGCTAATTACTCTGCATTAGCCTTCTTTTTAGCTGTTCTAGTATGTGCCTGTTTTATCATTATTAAAATTAAGGATGGTAAAAAAATCAGGCAGATGTTAGCCGTTGCCAAAGCCGAGAATGAGAACTATTTCCAATTTATAGAGAACCTTCCTGCAAATGTGTGGATTACCGATAAAAACCTGAATGTTAAGTTAGTTAGTAAGCAGGCCGCCGCTACTATTGACCACACTAAGGAAGAGATACTGGCAAAGTACGCTTACGAGTTTTTAGCTCCCGAATCTTATCCCGTACAAAATGAAAGGCAAAGATGGCTGTCAGAAAATTCAGGAGTATTAGTTGATGAGCTGATTTTTATTAGAACTGACAAGGAAAGAGTCCATTTGCGAATGTCGTCCTCAACAATAGGAATTGGCGGAGAAATCTACTACTTACATATTGGAGAAAATATATGCAGGGAAAAAGAAGCAGAAAGGAAGAATCTGCTGGCCCAAACCATTTTCGACAACAGTACCGCTTATATGTGGGCAAAAGATTTGGAAGGGCGTTATATAATGGCCAATAAGCGGTTTAATGATTTTGTTGGTACAGACGTGGTGGGAAAACTGCCCAGCGAGCTTTATTCTCAGGAAGCGGTGGATAGCATTCAGGTAGAGAAGGAACTTGCAGAAGCTAAAAACCATGAAAAAATAGATTTTGTGCTAAGTTCCCGTTTATATAAAGTAAATCCTTCTCAACAAGAGCAGGGTGTCCATCTGGCTTTATTAAAATTCCCTCTTTGGGATTCTTTAGGCAATTTAGTGGGGATAGGCAGGGTTGGAACAGACATGACCAACGACATCAAGTTAAAAGAAGAATTAATCAAGGCAAAAGAAAGGGCTGAACAAAGCGAACAGCAAATTTCCCAGTTGGCCAACAGTCTGGAAAATGGGATGATGTATCAAGTGGCTCTTTACGGTGAAGGCAGAAGACAGTTCAAATTTGTGAGCGATGCTGTTGAAAAAATGTATGGTTTCACGGCAAAAGAACTATTAGAAGATGCAAACGTTCTTTATAGCAAAGTTCATCCGGATGACGCGAAAACATTTCAAAAGATCGAAGCGGAGGCTATAGAAAAAATGTTACCATTCAATGAATCATTCAGAATGGTTCATAAGGACGGAAAAGTTAGCTGGACCTCGGTTTACTCATCCCCCCGCTACATCGATGGCGTACTCCACTTTGACGGCGTGGCAACTGACATTACCAAACAGAAACTTGTCGAATCTGAACTGTTAGCGGCAAAAGAAAAGGCCGAACAAAGCGAAGCAAAACTGCACCAGGTGGCCGACAACATTGCTCATGGGATGATCTACAACATGGTTTTTCGGGAGGATGGTAAGCGGCAATTCACTTTTGCCAGCAGCGCGGTGCAAGAAATGTACGATTGTACCCTAGAGGAAGCCATAAACGATGCGACCCTTATTGAGAGGACCACCCATCCCGACGATGTTGCTGCGCTTGTTGCTGCTGAACAGCAGGCGATGGCTACCATGTCAGCATTTAAACATATTTACCGGGTGATTGGAAAAAATGGAAACATCCGGTGGCTTTCTGTCAACTCGACTCCTTACCGATCAAACGGCTTGTTTTATTGGGACGGGGTGATCGTCGATATTACTGACCAGAAACAGGCAGAAGCTGAACTATTAGCGGCTAAAGACAGGGCCGAAAAAAGCGAAATGCAAACAAAGCAAATCGCCAATAATCTGTCAAATGGACTGGTCTTTCAAAAGATTTTTGACCATAACAACAAACGACACTACACATTTATCAGTGATGGTATTAAACGGTTATGTGGTTGCACCCCTCAGGAGGCCATGAAGGATATTAACATCTTCTACAGTAGGTTTAACACGGATGATTTAGCAGCGTTCTTTTGCAAGGAACAAGAGTCGCTTGCCAATATGTCGCCTTTGGTTCATACTGCCAGGATGTTTGACATGGAAGGACAAATGCGCTGGGTTTCAATTTGCACTACTCCCTCCCAGGTCAATGGAATTACCTACTGGGACGGGGTGCTAACCGATATTAGCGAACAGAAGCAAATTGAACAGGAACTGGTTATTGCTAAAGATCAGGCGGAGGCGAGTTCTGAATTCACAAAAGCCATTTTCGAGAGCACTACTGATTTCATTTGGACAATGGATGCAACGGACTTTAGCCTCATTACATGCAATAGCACCTTCAGAGATTTTTTCAAAGAACAAGGAATAGACATTCAACCAGGGATTACCACAAAGGACATCCTTCCATCATCACCCGAATATACACGTACCTGGCTCCAATACTATAACCGAGCCTTAACAGAAGGACCCTATCAAATTGAATATACGCACGAGATCGGTCCGACACTTTTGCAATTGTTATTAAATTTTGGGGTGGTCAGAAAAGACAATAAGGCGGTTGCCATTACCATCTTTGGGAAAGATATAACCCAACAGAAAAAAGTAGAGACTGAACTGCTCATTGCCAAAGAAAAAGCCGAAGCTTCTGAAAAACTACAGGAACAGTTTCTGGCCAACATGAGCCATGAAATCCGTACGCCTTTGAATGGGATTATTGGCATGAACCGCTTGCTGTTGAATACTTCATTAAAAAATGAACAGCAAGAATTTGCTGATGCTGTAAAAACTTCATCCGACACCTTGCTGGTTATTATCAATGACATTTTGGATCTTTCCAAGATCAAGGCAGGCAAAATGACCTTTGAATCTATCAACTTCAGTCTGATCGATATAATACTATGCCTTGAATCGAACTTCAGGGCCAACCTGAAAAAGGACATTCAATTGGAGTTGATGATCGAAAACGAGGTTCCTCCTGTGCTGACAGGCGACCCTGTAAGGGTTCGTCAAATATTGGTAAACCTGATAGGCAATGCCCTGAAATTTACCTCAAAGGGAAAAGTATCCATTCACTGTGGTATCCAAAGCAAACCGGATAATGATAGCGTTGAAATTTTTGTAGCTATTTCTGATACCGGAATTGGCATGACAGAAGAGCAACAAAAACGGGTTTTTGCCCCCTTTACGCAGGCAGAGCAAGACACAACGCGCAAATACGGAGGAACAGGACTGGGATTGTCCATTACCCGACAATTGGTAGAATTACAAAACGGGACTTTGTCTTTACAAAGCGAAGCAGGCAAAGGGTCTGTTTTCACCTTTACACTTCCTTTTGGAATTGGTGATGAAGATTCGATTAAAAAACAAAACAGTGTATTAAATATTTCACCTGAAACATTTAAAGGAAAACGCATCCTGCTGGCCGAAGACCAGGAGATCAATCAAAGGCTGGTTATCAACCTGGTGAGAAATGCAGGAGGGGAAATAATTGTTGCCGGTAACGGACAAATTGCTATTGAGGTACTTGAAACAGGTGAGCAGTTTGACTTGATCCTGATGGACCGTCAAATGCCTGAAATGGATGGATTTACGGCCACACAACATATCCGGAAAGAGTTGAAAATGACCGACATTCCGATTATTGCTATGACGGCCGAGGCCATGAAAGGCGAGCGCGAAAATTGTATTGAAGTGGGGATGGATGATTATATAGCCAAACCGTTTGAATTTAGCGTTTTCTATAACATGCTTTCCAAATATTTAATTAAGAGTGAGGTTGTTGAAGTTGTTGAAGTAACTGCCCAAACAATACATCAGGATCACGGAGCCTTGTTCTGCCTGAGTCAGATCGAATCGATGGAGGATGATGAATACACCAGGGACATGATCCTGATCTATGCGGATACAATTCCTCCTCTTTTACAGCGTATTAAAGAAAGCATTGTGCTAGGCAAATGGGAAGAAGTATTCCAGCAGGCACATAAAGCTAAATCACCTGTAGGCTTGTTTCAGGCAACCACTTTATATGAATTGCTGAGAGATATCGAACTTTCAGCCAGGCAAAAAACAGAACTTGATTTATGCACATCACGAATAGAAGAAGCTATCGAGATCAATGATAAAATAGTAAAACAGTTAAAATCATTAAAAATATAAGCCCGGGGAAGGCATTGGTAAGCAGGTTAATAAAGATGTAATCCTGATTGAGCATCTTTGTTTATGAAAGTCAGGTGTGGATTCTCTTAATGTTTGTTGTAGCACTAACTTAGGAAATGGTCCACATCAAAAGGTCATTTGCTTTGTATTTGTATCAATCCCTTTTAGATTATATTATTATACTACTACAGGTTTAATATCATTACTTTTTTTATTCAATAGTGAAGGAGCTGTTTCTTGTAAGAGGGATGCCGTCAAGCCTGCACAGAGTGCGGCAGCAGATGCAATAAAAAACGGTGCTTGCAAGCCAAATTGGTCAGCGGCCCAACCTGCTATTGCAGGAGCCGCAAAACCACCCGCTAATTCACCAATACCCCCAACAAGTCCAATTGTTTGAGCAATATATTGACGGGGCATAGTTTCAGATGGTATGGTGGCAAGCACAATGGGGAAACATCCCGAAAGGCAATTACCCAATAATAAGAGTGACGAAAGACCGGCGAATCCATTTTCGGAATAAATTAAACAAAGCGGCATTAGCGCGCTAAACAAAAAGGAGATAATGACCATCACTTTTCTTCCAAACTTATCTGATAAAGTGGGAACTACAACTCCCCAGATGAGTCCACCCAATCCAAATGCTCCCATCATTTTACCCATATCTTCTCCTGAAAAGTGTTTAATTGAAATTAAATATTTTGGCAAGAAGGTTACTTGAGCAAACATCCATGTCATCATGAAACAACTGAGTAAGACTGTAACCCATACATTTCGGTATTTCAATAAATCAGCAATAGATGCTTTATGGCTGTTTTCTTTTACCTCCACTACATTTTTTTCTTTTATATAGAAAAAACCAAGTGTAGCCAAAACCAAACCTGGCAACCCAGCAATATAAAATGCATTTCTCCAACCAAAGTTTGTAGCAAGCGAAACCAATAGCATTGGAGCCACCATCATTACCAAACCTCCCCCGAAACTTTGCATAAAACCCATATTAAAACCCTTGCGTTTTTCTGTGGAAACGTCAACCATTATTGATTGAGCAAGTGGCAACACGGGGCCTTCAGCGAAACCCATGATGATTCGAGCCAGCAATAAAAAGGCAAAACTTTTGGCCAGGCCAGAGATAAATGAACAAATTGAAAAAATGGCTACAGCTATGATAAGATAATGTTTTCGTTTACCTGTTTTGTCGGATAGGGTACCCAATAGATATCCTGAGATTGCCCATGCCAGGGCCAGTAGAGCAGTCAGTAAACCGATTTGAGTATTGCTTAAGCCAAGCTCTTTATCAAAAAATGGCACTAAAAAATTTATGGCCGCACGGTCGAATATTACAAAACCGAAAGTAAAGCTGAGTAATACGAGCAGTTTATTTTCGTAACGGAATAAACGATTTGCGTTCATATTGCAAGGCTTTATTAGTTTTTCTGCATTTGTACTATTGGGTCAAACGGTTGTGCTCCTTTATCAATTATTACATTTTCTCCTGCCGTCATTAGCCATTTTCCGTTTTGATGTACATAAACAATTGTTCCCAGCACATCTTGCGGCTCCGGTTTTTTCCCATCAGGCATCGGAACGTCGCCACCACTTATATGCAACACAACGTGGGCTATGGCCACATCTTTAGTCACAAAACGAATGGCCACAGACTTTTTCTCCATTATTGTTGTTTTAAAAATTGTATTATGATAGATCTGATGTGCATATTGTGATTCTTTTCGTCCTTTCCACCACATTCCTACCACATTTACCCAATCGGTGTCATCAGTAGTATAGTTTTTCAAATCATCATAATTGTGATTGTTCCAGCTATATATCATAGCATTAACCTGTTCATTGATGGCTGCTTCATCATTGCTGCGATTTTGAGCAAGCAGGCATCCCCCTATTGACAGGAAGACGATTGTTGAAAGTAATTTTTTCATAACTGATAATTTTCTTGTAAAAATATCTCAGTCAGAAAGCAAAAGCATAGTACAAAAGCGACATTCTAGCAAAAGAATTCATTAAAAACTTTTGCTTGTGATTTCAATAATTCCGATTCAATAGATGAGGGATTGGCCCCGGCAAATTCCTGGAAGTCGCGTATAAGGTGCATCTGATCAAAATATCCACATTCATAAGCAACTTTTTGCCAGCTAATACCGGGCTGTTGTTGTTTTACCATCCAGGCTTGTGAAAATCTTACTAAACGAGAGAAATGCTTAGGAGGTAATCCTAAACGCTGCTGAAATACTCTTTCAAATTGTCGTGTGCTTAAGCAGGAAAGAGATGCCAGTTGATCTATTTTAAGTAATCCACGTTGTTTAATAAGCAGAGGAAAAACATAATCAATGGGTAAGGTTGGTTCTAATTTGCCCAGGTATTTAAACAGAAAGCTTTCAACCATCATTTTCATTTTATCAAAAGAATCAGCCTCACGTAACCGGTCAGTTACTTCGTTTATTTCATTTCCAAGTAATTCAAGCCCATCAAATGCATCCTTGCATAAAAGCTCATTCATGGGTATACCTAAAAAGCGATACAGCCCTCCCGGCTGAAATGCTACGGTTATTATCAAATGATCACGTCCTGCTGTAATAATATGTCTATTGATATTGGGACCAACAATAATAGAAGGCGGAAGAGTTTCCTTTACTTTCGTAGACACATTTTCTGAGACCGCAAGATCTCTTATATAAAAGGCCAAGCTGTGTTCAGGAAGCGGGGGAATGGAAAAAGTATTTGAGTTTTCCTTTGCTTCCCACTTCACCTCGTGCATCATGATGTTTTTTACAAATCCTTTCAAGGCTGGATGTGGGTCGTAGAATTGTTGATACATGGTGCTTTATTAATGTTATTACAATGGGCTAACGACAAATGGCATTTCCCGTAACGCTAGTTTATGCACTGTTTCAAGTTTCCTTTAAAAATAACTAATCCATTTTAAATGAAGTAGATATACTATTAGATTCTAGCAGTTCGCACACTCAGACTAATTATAACTCAACTGTCTTTTATCCAATGTCCAAAGTAATCCAGTCCCTTGAGTCTTCACTTGGCGAATTTTAATTACTGAAAAGTTTATTTAGCCACATCCAGCACTTTTTTGACAAAGAGCTATTATATGTCTGTTTTTGATATTCAATTATTTGTTGTTTTAATTCATCTGAAATGTTTGTCCACAAGGTTTTATTGGTGAGTAAAAGTTTATAGTTGCATTCCGTTTCTGTAACACCTGTAATGTGTCTAAACCAATCAAAATATGACCAACCTTGAGGTTTGGGTGAATAAAGAAAAAGTCCGTTATTATCCCAGTGAACTTCGGTTGCTGTTCTATAGATTAACGTAAAGCGTTCTTTTTCCGGCTTAATAAAAAGTCGCTCCTTGTCGTCAATCCCAATTTCTAAAATTTTGTCTTTCGTCATTCTATGGTTTTGAACTGGTCGTATGGCTTTGCTCTTCCAGCAACTCGGGTTTTCTGCTTATACTTTTCCGTTAAATTTTGGGTCAAATTCCACAATCCATTCAATGCCGTATTTGTCTCTAAAACAACCAAAATATGAACCCCATGGACTATCACCGATTGGCCCTTCTATTTGCCCTCCAACTGAAAGTCCATTAAATAATTGGTCGGCTTCTTCTTTGCTTTCCGTAATTATTACAATTTTACTTCTGTTCTCATTTTCGTTTGTTTTTCCCATGCTTTCCGGAACATCATTAGCCATCAACATATTACTTTTACCGATAGGTAAAGCAATATGCATAATTTTATTTTTTTCGTGTTCTGCTACAGGGAATTCAGGACTTTCAAGGTCTTTGAAACGAATAACTTTTGCAAACTCTCCGCCAAATACTGATTTGTAAAAGGTGAATGCTTCTTCGGCATTTCCGTTGAAGTTAATGTGAGGATTGATTAGTGCCATGGTTATTAAATTGATTTAAGTTTCAAACCTACTGCTTAACTACCAATAAATAAGGTATAAAAGAGTCAAAAAAGAGGTTGATCGCGCCAATAGCTACATGAATATCGGTCTAAATTGGCGAAAGTTGTCAATTGCAATGGCGTGAGCAAACCTAAATTTTGCATGACAATTAACAGAACAGGATTGTAAATACATCCAATTTACAATCCTGTTCTGAATCATGAGATGCTACTTAATAACAAATGAATCATATAGTCCAGATATATATTTATCTAAACTCTTGAGCTTTTTCTTATCATAGGAATAAAGACACAGGTTAATAAATGCTTGGTTTGGAGTAGTAAATCCAATTTCTTTAACGACTTTACCATCTTTAAAAAACTCAAAGTATAGTCTAAGGTCATAAGGATAATTACTTTTTATACTTTTCCCTTTACCAGTTATAACGGAATCTATTATTGTTGAATACAACTTATAAAGCTGATTTGAATCCTTTAATACAATAGGCTCGGCCTCCATAGGAATGTAGGCTTTATTAATGCTATACTTATATAGTCTATGCATAGAAATAGCATATACTCGGGCGCTATCAAGACTTTGCGATAAACCTCTAGCTGAACTTAAACAAAACGCCAATAATAAAATACAAACAAACCTATACTTCTTGTTTTTCATATCCTTATAGAGCTTCTTCAATAGCTTTTTTATCGCAAACTGAACCTCAAGTGCATTAAAATGTTCGCGAAACTTGTCGTATGAAGTGCTGTGGAATCGGATAACACCTAGTTCGGAAGTTGTTAGCAGTACTTTAAAGGCTCTTTCCCCTGCTTTACCCCCCATGTATCCCCTATCAAAATTCTATTATTCCACCTTTACTTCAAACCCAGCATCAAACACTAACTTCCCTTCCACCTCTTTACCATCCACACTAAAACATTTTATTTTACCGGTTTTACCTTTGCTCAGCAGGTCGGAGAGTTGCTTGTCGCTTAGTTTTTTGCCAAACACTTCAAACGGAACCTTAAAGCCACATACCTTAAAATTGGCACAGCCATAGGCGGTATTTCCCTTTTTAAGCACATGCTCTTTGCATTTGGGGCATTTCAGTTCTTCAATAGCAACGGCCTCTTTAGGCGCTTTGGGCTTCGCTTCTTTTTTAGGTTTTTCTTCTGTTTTAGGAGCTTCGGTAACAATGGTGATCACTTTGCCAATGTTGCTTTTCACCTCTTTGGTTAAGTCAACCACCATTTGAATGAGCTCCTGCTTAAAGGTATCCGAAGCATACTCGCCTTTTTCTATCAGTCGAAGTTTGCGCTCCCAAGCTCCGGTCAATTCGGCGCTTTTCAGCAGTTCATTTTGGATAGTATCGATCAGATCCATGCCCGTTTGAGTGGCAAACAGGTTCTTCTTTTTCTTTTCGATGTATTTACGCTTAAAAAGCGTTTCAATGATATTGGCTCGGGTTGATGGCCGTCCAATACCGTTATCTTTCATCAATTCGCGCACTTCTTCATCATCTACCTGTTTTCCGGCTGTCTCCATGGCTCGCAGCAAAGTAGCCTCGGTAAAAGGTTTAGGCGGTGAGGTTTTCCCCTGATGCACCCTTGGCTCATGCGGACCGCTCTCTCCTACCTCAAAAACCGGCATGATGCGTTCTTCCTCCTCGCCTTCTTTCTTCTCGGTTTTATCATTGGCGTAGAGTTCCTTCCAGCCGGGTTCTAAGATCTGCTTCCCGGAAGCCTTAAATTCCACCTGACCAACCTTCCCCAATACCGTTGTGTTCGATACCTTACACTCGGGATAAAATGCAGCGATAAACCTTCGGGTAATTAAATCGTACACCCGTTTTTCATCGGTACTCAAACCCACTGGCAATACACCCGTAGGAATAATGGCGTGGTGATCGGTCACCTTTTTATCATCGAAAACGGTCTTCAGCTTCGGAATGGGTTTAGCCAATATTGGCGCCGTAAACTGACTGTAATACGTCAGCTGCTCCATAATACCGGCTATTTTAGGGTGAAGGTCTTCCGAAAGATAAGTGGTATCAACCCTTGGATAGGTCACAAACTTTTTCTCGTATAAATTCTGAATGTATTTTAGCGTTTCATCAGCCGAGTAGCCGTATTTTTTGTTCGCTTCCACCTGCAAGGAGGTCAGGTCGAACAAACGAGGATTACCCTCCTTTCCTTCTTTCTTCTCGAATGAGGTAATTTCGAACAAATGCTGCTTAAGATACTCCAAGCCTTTTTCGGCTTTCTCTAATGATCGCAAACGATCAATTGTAGCGGTAAACTCCGTATCGCGGTAAATGGTTTTCAGCTCGAAATATTCCTCAGAAACGAAAGCATTGATCTCTTTCTGACGTTGAACGATCATGGCCAAGGTTGGAGTTTGCACCCTGCCGATAGACAAGACCACTTTCCCCTGCCCGAACTTTTTGGTAAACAAACGCGTGGCGTTCATGCCCAGCAACCAATCGCCAATGGCGCGTGCACTGCCCGCAGCATATAAATTATTGAACTGTTCGCTTGCTTTTAACTGCTTAAAGCCCTCTTTTATAGCTTCTTCGGTTAATGAAGAGATCCAAAGGCGTTTTACCGGTACATTACATTTGGCTTTCAATAATACCCAACGTTGGATCAGTTCTCCTTCCTGGCCCGCATCACCACAGTTGATCACTTCTTCACAACCGGCAACCAAATTTTCAATTACCTTGAACTGCTTCTGTACCCCGCCATTATCTATCAACTTAATGCCGAAACTTGGCGGGATCATCGGCAAATCTTCCAAACGCCAGGCTTTCCAACGCTCGGTATAATCGTGAGGTTCTTTCAGCGTGCAAAAGTGACCGAAAGTCCAGGTAACCTGGTATCCATTACCTTCATAATAGCCATCCTTTCGTTGTTTGGCTCCTATTACTTCGGCAATATCTTTGGCAACACTGGGTTTTTCGGCTATGCAAACTTTCATATTCAATTATACTACACTCAGCTTAATTTTTAAAGGGCGACAAATATCGTTTAAAAGCGCTAAATAATCATTTTAATTAACACATTACAGTTTCGTCACGCTGAGCGGAGTCGAAGCGTTGTCTACTAATTCAGATCAAGCCTTCGACTACGCTCAGGCTGACCTCTTTACTTTGGCCCCCGCTAAGAAGGCCTTCGACTACGCTTAGGCTGATATTTTAGTTCTTGTCAAGCTGACGTTTCAATTCCTGTCATGCTGAGCGCAGTCGAAGTACTCCCAAAAAACAAAGGCTCGCAAAAGAGTTTCCCCTCAGCGAGCCTTTTTATAATTAGATTGGAAGTCTTTCTTTTTATTTGAAGATAACCGTCATTTCAACACGACGGTTTTGCTGACGACCTTCTGCTGTAGCATTATCAGCAATTGGTTTATCAGGACCGAAAGAGTTTACTTTAAATTGATTAGCAGCAACACCTTTTTTCACAAGGTAATTTTTAACCGCATTTGCACGGTTTTTCGACAACAGCATATTCGTTGCACGTTTACCTACATTGTCAGTGTGGCCTTCAATTTTCAGAATATAATCAGGGTTTTCTTTCATAATTAAGGCAAGGTCAGTCAAAGAAGCGAATGACACTTTCTTAATGATGGCTTTACCGGTGGTAAATTCAAGGTTATCGAAGGCTTTTTCCAAAATCTTTTTGGTTTCCTCTTCAATTACCGGACAGCCATGATTTGCCGGGTCACCAGGAGTGTTCGGGCACTGATCGTCCTTATCTAAAACACTGTCACCATCGGTATCAGGGTAAGGACAACCTTTGTTTTCAACCGGACCTGCAACTGTAGGACAAGCATCTACTTCGTCTTTCACTCCGTCACCATCAGCATCTCTCTGCGGACAACCGTTTAATTCAGGTAACCCTTTTTCGGTAGGACATTTATCCTGTGGATCAACGATTCCATCACCATCAGTATCAGGGCAACCACCCAATTCTTTTGGACCGGCTAACTCAGGGCATTTGTCCTCACTATCAATAATACCGTCGTTATCGGTATCCGGGCAACCGCCAAACTCTTTTTTACCGGCAACGTTAGGACATTTATCTTCGCTATCTACAACACCATCATTATCGGTATCAGGACATCCGCCGAATTCTGCTTTACCAGCTACAGTTGGACATTTATCCTCGCTATCCTGAATTCCATCATTATCAGTATCAGGGCATCCTCCAAATTCTGTTTTACCGGCTACTTCAGGGCATTTATCCTCTTTATCCTGAATTCCGTCTTTATCCGTATCAGGACATCCCCAGAACTGAACTTCGCCTGGAACCCTTTTACATTTATCTTTTCTATCAGAGATCAAATCGTTATCACGGTCTCTAGGATGTTTTTTGGTCACCGGAATACGAACTCCGAAATGTATATCAGCAGCTTTGATATCTTCTTTTCCAAAAACAGGTGCAATGGTATTTGTACCGATTATGAACGTACCCAAACGCAGGGTAAAGCCCATATTCAAATCCTGGTGACCTGAATAGGTTACCGGAAAATAAACACCGAAATTACCGGTTTCAACACGCGGAGTAAAGCTGTACATATTCACATAATGTGCACTGACCTTGCTTTTGTTGTTCATTGGAACATAAGCATTTGCATTCAGGTAAATACCTCTCCAAACATGATAATCGAAGTTGGCATTTAACGCAGTAGGCAAGTTAAACTCATAGTTTTTAACTTTTGCTCCCTGGTTACCGAAATCAGCATCCAAATAATCGGTAAATTCTTTTAAATCAGTTGGATCAGGCAAGCCCGATAGATCATAATTATCCCTGTTAATTTTATAATCACGACTAAAATTTCCCTTTTCAAATTTCAGCGGCCCACCAATATCGGTAACTGAAATGGCAGCCTTGAACATGTATTTGTTAACATCCTGACGAACGCGATCTTTCACCTGATCCATCTCGTAATAGAAGTTTCTATACTTTGGACGGAACTCATAAACCAAGCCCAAGTCAAAGGCAGCAGATGCTGAACCTCCAATTTTATCACTTTGGAAATCGCCTGTATTCGGATCGAAGTTGTTAGAATGACCAATGCTTAAATCGGTAGTGATTTTAGCGATCCCGTTTTCAGGATCATTTACTTGCATAGAAATTTGCTTACTGTTGATATAAGCCGAAGCGTATCCTCTAACGTATTTAACAGAAACAGCACCTTTTAAAAAGTTCTGCTCTTTATTAAACAGCACACGACCGAAAGTTGCACCGATCTCGCCATAACCAATGGCTGATGTTTGGAAATTATTCAGTACAATTGGCTTACCCTGCAATGCATCATTTTTGAAATCGTCCTTAGCCAGGGTTGAAAACTCACCACTTACTCCATCAACATTAACAAAAGCATTTGCCTTGGTAAATAAACCGAAGCTATACTGACGCGTTTTGCCAAAAGTGAACATAAACGAAGGACCGAAAATAGTAGTATTGCCTAATCCTGAACGCATTTTGCTATCCTCAGCAAATGACAAGTAAGGATCCATATCATCCTTAACATTCAATTTCAAAAAACCTTTATCGAAGAAATAATTACGATTTAAGGTTCCAAAATCATTGGTAAAACTTCCGGAAAAGCTTACAAGGTTAAGATCGAACGTATAACGACTGTCAACTATTTCGGCAGGGTTATAATAAACATTATAAATACCGGCATAGTTACTTCCACGTAAACTTAAAAACTGTTGAGCCTTGGAAACGGAAATTGTAGAGCAGAAAATTAAAAAGAATAAAAAAAGTGAGTAAAGTTTCCTCATTAAATATTGGGTTAGGTTAATTAAATTTTTAATTGAATTACCGCTAATTCACTGATCAATAATTATTTATTTATTAATAGTTATTAATCAATTGTTTGGCAAAGAAAATAAAAATACTGTTGGAAAAGAAATATTTACAACAATTGCTTAATATCATAAAATTATTCCTTTTAATTAATATAGAATATCCCAATAAATTCTAAAAAAAAGACAAAACTCCTTAATTACCAACAAAATAGCAATGAGAAATTAACTGATAAGTAGATTATAAATAGTAAATTTAAGTAAACCCCCTTTTGCTATGAAATACAGATACTACTATTACTTGTTATGTTTTCTAACAGCAATTTCTTCCAGGAGTTTTGGTCAGGCGACCGACTCGCTGAAGCCCCAACTAAAAAACACTATTAAGTTTAATTTAAGCTCTCAGTTAATCTATGGTAAAGCGGCATTGTTCTCTTATGAACGTATTGTTGGCCCCAATGAAGCATTTAATGTTCAGGTTGGTTATGTAGAATTACCTGATATAATACATGGGGCTAACTCTACAATTGTAGAGAAAAGAAGTAATTCGAGAAGTGGTTATACCATTGCAGGAGACTATCGTTTTTACTTGGGTAGTGAGAACCGCCACGAGGCTCCTCGTGGGGTATATGTTGGCCCATATGTTTCATATTATGCTTTTAAGAGCAATAAATTAGCTTCACTAACAACTACAGATGGAGGAACCACTGACGTTACTCTGGATAGTAAAATTAACATTCTCAATTTCGGAGGTTTACTAGGTTATCAATTTGTTATAAAACGTAGAATAGCAATTGATATGATCTTAATCGGACCATCAATATCTAACTATTCGGTGAAACTAAACATGAACGGAGACTTAACGAATGTTGATGTTGATGAAAAAACCCAGGAATACATGCAGGCTTTGGCAGAGCGATATCCGTTTTTAAAAGACCTGGCTAAAAACAAGGAATTTAAAGCGAATGACAGCAATTCATCCTGGTCGGCTGGCTTCAGATATTCATTAAGTATCGGCTACCGATTTTAACAATTGCTCCATATTTTCACTCCGCAAATGATCTGATTTTTTCTCAAACCGGCAAACAACCCAACTAACAGTTTAAAAATCAAATCATTATCAAAATTTAATATTTTTTTTTGCTGCATAAAGAGATATTCTATTTTTGCGAAAGATGGAGATGATTCAACAACATATTGAAGCCCTGATATTTGCTTCGGAACAAAGCATAACTACGTCCGAAATCATTGCTTGCTTAAGCAATGTGAGCGAACAGGAGGTTAACAGTGACCTGGTTGATGAGACCATTGAATCCATCAGCAAAAAATACGAAGGAGAAGAACATTTTTTTGAATTAGTGGCACTCAGTGGTGGTTATCAGTTTATGACCAAAAAAAGGTTTGCGCCAACAGTAAGCTCATTGATTCAACATCGAAATAAAAAGAAATTATCGGCAGCCGCCATGGAAACGTTGGCTATTATTGCCTACAAACAGCCGATAACCAAATCAGAAATTGAACAAATTAGAGGAGTAAATTGCGATTACAGTGTACAAAAACTGCTGGAAAAAGAATTAATTACCATTGCAGGTAAAAGTGATGCTCCGGGTCGGCCGCTACTATATACCACCAGCAAGTTATTTATGGATTACTTTAGCTTGAATTCATTGAATGATTTGCCGCAATTAAAAGATATACAGGCCACTAACGGAAGCGAAATTGGAGAACAGGTGGAAAATTAATTTCTTACCTGCTTTTTAGAATTTAAAAACTTTTTAATTTTGCATAAATAGAATTTAAAGAAATAAACAACTAGAAAAATAAGCCATAACCTAGTAAATCTAAACCAAGAATCTATTAGTAGAAAATTTAAATTTGAAGAGGTAAATGAAAACGCCAAAGAAACCAATTAAAAAAACCAGCGGCAAAAGTGCAACAGAGGATCCGAAGAAAAGTATGAAGCCTCTTAATCCTAAAGATGCCAAAAACGTTAAAAATCGTTTTTTAGATGACGATGATGATGATGACATGGGAATGCCTATGGATGATTTCGGATCGTTCGATGATATTGATGAGTTTGAAGACGACGACAGATTTTAACCTTATTTCATAAACATAAAAGTCCCCAAAAAAATTGGGGACTTTTGAATTAAAAGGGAATAACCCCAATATTACTCTTCCCCTTTTACAAGGGCTCCCCTCTTTTTTGATCCTCCTGACCACAAATTTTCTATTAATAACCCCCTTTACAATAATACCTACTTATGGGTATTTCGTAATTAAATATTTGTAGGCATTTTCGCCCCTTGGATATACTTTTATAAACCAATCTGTTAATATGACAAAAAACTTACTTTCATTTAAGCTCAGCTCTCTCGTTTTTCTATTTACTTTCCTCTTACCTATAGCATGTAAAAAAGGCGATTCCGACCCGGAAATTCCCAAAGAAAACATTTTGGTTCTTGATAAAACCACCGTTACCCCGGGAGATCTGGTTACTGTAAACTATGAACTACCAAAAGATAAATCATCATGGGAGATATTGATTGGAGCAAAGAACGTCACCTTAACTAAAATTGACGATACAACAGCTGCATTTTTAGTTCCCGTTATTCCTTCAGGTCAGTTGAATTTAGACTTTTCTATTGTTGGAGCTAAGGAGAAACCGGACTTAACTATTTCAGCATATTCACCTATTTCCAATCCAGAACAGGTTAAAGATGCTTATTTAGCTGAACTTGACAATGCTATTGCCGATGTTTCAAGCATTGAAGATGCCAATACCTTAACTGTATTTAAAGAAACTTTTAAGGCTAAATATGCAGCTTTAACTGATACAGAAAAGAAGGAATTAGCTTTTGTTCTTCAAAAATTAAAGTTTGATATGCCTGATATTGCAGAACAGGCAATTCATAGTAAAAGCACCAACGATTTAATTGATGTGCCTTCAAGAATCGATACTGATCAGGAGTATCGCGCAGGGGTAATTGGTTATGTAGCACTTGTAACCGAGTCAATAGCTCTTTTGACCGTTTCTGCTGAAGCAATTGCTGCCCCTACAGGTTTTACACAGGCATTAGGCCTCGCAGGCTTAGCGGCTACTTTTTATACATTCAAAAAAGCGCTGGATTATAAACGGGTATTATTCCTGTATAACGGCCAAAACAAAGAGGTAATCAATCTTAAAATCCTTTTAAGTGGCCAAAACAACAGTACAAAAGTGGTTGAAGCAGTTACTACTGCAGACCCTGAAATTGTTTTTGAAACTGGTGTTCAACGTTCATTTAATGTTAGTTCAGCTTACCAAGGTGTTTCAATTGCTGATGAAAAGAGTACTAATGCTTTCTTTAGAAAAATAGTTTTAGTTACCAATAAAGCAACTTCCATCTATAATGGGGTGGTTAAAGTGGTAAACAAGGTTAAATCATGGTTTTCGGGAGATCCAAAATTGATTGAACTTGCAAGTGGAATACCGGCTACTCCAGCTTCTGAAATTAGAAACAGCCCTGCCAATCTGATTAAAATTGAGAACGTTTCCAATTCAGCCATTAAATTGAGTACAACAGCGAACGGAGACATTTTAACAATCACAGCCACAGGCACTATTAAAGAAGATCAAACCTTTACCTTTGATGTGGTTTACAGCTACCCGGCAATGGGTATTAGCAAACGGAAAAAAATTACCGCCAAATTAAATAATCCTTCTTTGAATGGAACCTGGAAATTAATCTCTGAAGTTGATGAAAGCAATCAAACGGACATTATCACACCTTGCAGTGGTAATAATACGTTAAGTTTCAACTCTTCAAAAAACACGTATGTTGGAAAGTCTCATAAGCCATTTAATGGTGCTTGCCAGCTCGAGTCGGAATATTCGGGAACTTATACCTTAAACAACGGAACGCTTAATTTATCGGTAAACGTAATTGGAAGTCCGCAATCCGCCCAGGTTATTCTACTTTCAGGTACAACCTTAAAGTTGAGATTCACGGATAATCATGGTTCTTATTTAGAAACCTATACCAGACAATAATTAATAGTACTCATCAATAATTGATAGTCGAAAAGAGGAGACGAGAAATTACCCCTCTACCAAAATAAAGAAGGGTGACCGGCCTAACAAAGTTCCGGTCACCCTTTTTCTTTTTCTTCATACTACCAACCATTAATTATGCCCCAAAACCCGAGCAGACTCAAAAGTTGTGGAGTTAAATGCAATTAATGACTTTATTGCTAATGGAAGTTTAACTACAATAACTATTTAATAGGTACAGATGAATTAATGATCTTAAAAGAGCTTCGATCTATTTAATGATCGAAGCTCTTTTTCTTACAGACTGACTAAACAGTCCTATTTTAAATATTTTACAATTTACCTAGTAACAGGTATTTCGTAATCAAATATTTGTATCCATTTTAGCCACTCGATATACTTAAAAAATAAACCTGTTGATATGCAAAAAAACTTACTTTCATTCAAGCTTTGCTCTCTCGTCATCATATTTATTCTTTTCTTACCCATTGCATGTAAAAAGGGAGATTCTGACCCTGCAATACCAAAAGAAAACATTTTAGTACTTGATAAAACCACTGTTACTCCTGGAGACCTGGTAAAAGTAAACTATGAACTACCAAAAGATAAATCATCATGGGAAATGTTGATTGGGGAGAAAAAAGTCACCTTAACTAAAATTGATGATACAACAGCTGCATTTTTAGTTCCCGTTATTCCTTCAGGTCAGTTGAATTTAGACTTTTCTATTGTTGGAGCTAAGGAGAAACCGACCTTAACTATTTCAGCTTATTCACCTATTACCAATCCCGACCAGGTTAAAGATGCTTATTTGGCTCAACTTGATGATGCCATTACCGATGTTTCAAGCACTGAAGATGCCAATACCTTAACCGTATTTAAAGAAACTTTTAAGGCTAAATATGCAGCTTTAACTGATACAGAAAAGAAGGAACTGGCTTTTGTTCTTCAAAAATTAAACTTTGACATGCCTGATATTTCGGAACAGGCAATTCATACCAAAAGCACCAATGGATTAGGTATTGATGTGCCTGCAAAATTCAACAGTGATCAGGAATATCGTGCAGGGGTTATTGCTTATGTAGGGCTTGCAACTGAGTCGATGGCTCTTTTGGCCCTTTCTGCAGAGGCAATTGCTGCTCCTACGGGTTATACACAAGTACTGGGACTTGCTGGCTTAGGAGCTTCTTTTTACACCTTCAAAAAAGCGTTGGATTATAAGAAAGTATTATTTGCTTACAATGGACAGAATAAGCAAGTAATCAATCTTAAAATCCTCTTAAGCGGACAAAACAGCAACACAAAAACGGCTGAAGCGGTTACTACGGCAGAACCTGAATTTGTTTTTCAAACAGGTGTTCAACGTTCTTTTAATGTAAGCTCTGCCTATCAAGGTGTTTCAATTGCTGATGAAAAGAGCACAAATGCATTTTTTAGAAATATTGTGTTGGTTACCAATAAAGCCACATCCATCTATAATGGGGTGGTTAAAGCCGTAAACAGAATTAAATCATGGTTTTCGGGTGATCCAAAATTGATTGAACTTGCCAGCGGTATAGCCACAACGCCAACTGAGGAAACTCGTAATAGCCCGGCCAATCTTATCAAAATTGAAAATGTTTCTGACCCTGAAATCAAAATAACTTATACCACAGTGGCAGATATCTTGAAAATTACAGCTACTGGTAACGTTAAAGATATACATACTTTTACTTTTGATGTTGTATACAGCTACCCGGCAATGGGTATCTCCAATCGAAAAAAAATTACGGCGAAATATGAACCCAAAGATGGTTTGGGTTGGTATGCTGGTGACTATACATTGGCAATGCCTTCTGCTTTGAGTCTGATACAAGGAGGACCTGATTTAGGCAAAAAGGGATCTTTCTATGTATATTTTTATTATAACGAGAAAACCCTTGGTTACAACTCCGTTTTTTATGCAAAGAGCATCCTGCCCGGAATACCCAATATAATTGGAAGTTTGTGGGTTGCAGACATAAGAGATCCCCAACTTACTTTTGGAGGAGGAGGATGGGAGTATATCTTAGGTAATAACATTCTAAAAAAATTTGAATTCGGACCCTTATATGTGGCTCGGAATGAAAAATTAACTACCATTGACCGCACAGAAACCAGTTATACAGGATCGTTATCTGATTGTGACGGAGGCTGTAAATATAGTTATGAACCTTTTGTAAATGCTCCGTACCAAGGAAAAACAGCGCCATCAACACTTACAGCTGCAGAGTTAAAAGCAATTAATGACTTTATTGCGGCAGGTGGATCCGGAAAAACAATAACTTTTTAATGGAAAATCAATAATCTAAAAAGAGCTTCAATCTATTTAATGATTGAAGCTCTTTTAGTTATGAAATTTAAACCTAAACCATCCGGTAATTAGGTTTTATATAGATTAGCTAAACAAAAAAGGTTGCCAAATGATTCTGACAACCTTTTTTATTATACTGGAACTCCAATCTTAGCAACCCAAGTAAGTCAAGCTATAGTTGATATCCAACGTTTAACTTAATATGATATCGCACCCAATTGGATCGATTTCCGGATAATCTACGTCAATGCCGTCCAGTGCTGATTCAATGGCATCTTCCAGGTAGACCCTGGTAACCATATTTTCATTTTCCCAACTATCATCTATTGCACCTTTATAAACCAACTCTCTTTTTGAGTTAAATAAAAATGCTTCGGGAACTTTAGTAGCACCAAATGCCTTAGCCACCGTTTGATCCTCGTCCATTAAATACAAATGAGGGAGTTTTAATTCATCATACATTTTTTTCATCTCTTCCAACGATTCAGCTTCACTGTTTTTTGTTGTCGAGTTGATTCGAATGATACCCAAATTATCCTCTTCATAACGCTTAAGCATATTTTTAATCCGATTGCGATATGCTACAGCTACCGGGCAGCTATTATTCGTAAATACTACCAACAACGCATATCTATCAGCATATGCATACTGATTGCTCATTTCTCCGTCTACTCCCTTAAGGTTAAATGCCGGAAGTTTGTCGCCTATTATCATAAGATTATTGAATGGTTATTTCGACAAATCTCTGTTTTTTTAACTAAGCCACAAGCAATTTTATATTTTTGGACACTAAAATTTTTATATGACTATTATTGAGGTTAAAGACGCCAAAACGAAAAAGGAATTTCTGGAAGTTGCAGTAATTATTAACAAGAAAGATCCTGTTTGGGTTAGACCACTCGATAGTGATATTGAATCTATTTTTGACCCTAAACGCAATAATTTTCACTCTTTCGGAGAAGCTACCAGATGGGTTTTAAAAGATAACAATGGTAATCTTATAGGTCGTGTGGCAGCGTTTATTAATCAGAAGAAAGCATATCAATCTGAGCATCCAACCGGAGGAATGGGATTTTTTGAATGTATCGACAATAAAGAAGCTGCATTCCTGCTATTTAATACCTGTAAAGATTGGCTTGCTCAACGTGGAATGAAAGCGATGGATGGCCCCATCAACTTTGGCGAAAACGATACCTATTGGGGCTTACTTATCGATGGATTTGTGCATCCTTCATTTGGTATGCAATACAATCCTACTTACTATCAAAAGTTTTTTGAGTCATACGGGTTTACACAGGCTTATCAGCAATACACTAATACGATACCTATTGCTCTTCCTGCACGGGTAGAAAAAATCGCAGACTGGGTAATTGCTAAGCCGGGCTATTCATTTGAATATTTAACCGTAAACAAGTTTGATAAGTTTGCAGCCGATTTTGAGGAGATCTATAATGATGCCTGGCAGGATTTTGAAAACTTTGTTCCGATTTCGAAAGAGATCTTATTGGATAGTTTTGAAAAAATGAAACCCATAATGGATGAGCAGTTGATTTGGTTTGCCTACATTAATAATGAACCAGCTTCATTCATTGTTTGTTTACCAGACGCCAACCAAATAATTAAGCACCTGAACGGCAAGCTTAACCTTTGGGGTAAGCTAAAATTTGTTTACTATAAATGGAGAGGTAAAATGGATCGAATTCGAGTGGTGGTGATGGGAACCAAACAAGCTTATCAGAAACACGGCCTTGAATCTGCATTGTTTCGAAAACTTCAGTTTTATGTTTTGCCGCAAAATCATTATACCGAAGCGGAACTATCATGGGTAGGTGATTTTAACACTAAAATGCAGGCTATTCATGCTGCATTGGGGGCAACCCGATCTAAAACTCATGCTACATATCGATTTATTTTTCCTGAATAACAGGCAGTTAATTTTAATTTAAAAAAAGCTGAATATTTAGTTTGCAAAACTAATCAAAGCCTGTATATTTGCAGTCCCAAAACAGACCGCCCTAGAGATGGTTTAAACAGGGAAAAGATTCCGTAGCTCAGCTGGTAGAGCATCCCGATTTATCGGGAGGGTCCTGGCGGAAAGAAAGAATCAAAAACATTAGATTCCGTAGCTCAGCTGGTAGAGCAATACACTTTTAATGTATGGGTCCTGGGTTCGAATCCCAGCGGGATCACTAAAAACTGAAAAGTTACACAGTTTCAAATAAAGGTAACAATGATTCCGTAGCTCAGCTGGTANGATTCCGTAGCTCAGCTGGTAGAGCATCCCGATTTATCGGGAGGGTCCTGGCGGAAAGAAAGAATCAAAAACATTAGATTCCGTAGCTCAGCTGGTAGAGCAATACACTTTTAATGTATGGGTCCTGGGTTCGAATCCCAGCGGGATCACAAAAACTGAAATGTTACACAGTTTCAAATAAAGGTAACAATGATTCCGTAGCTCAGCTGGTAGAGCATCCCGATTTATCGGGAGGGTCCTGGCGGAAAGAAAGAATCAAAAACATTAGATTCCGTAGCTCAGCTG
>NZ_PQVF01000011.1 GCF_002920915.1 Solitalea longa | reverse complement strand
TAACACTAAAAAAAGTAACTTCGAAAAACAGCCTGTATAGGTTAATTAGGATTAACAACATCCAGTGTATAGTTAATCCAGGATTTATTCACTAATCTGTATAGTTATTTCAGGACGGGTCAATATGGTATATGCGTCGAGTATACGTCTAGTATACGTCTAGTATGCGTCTAGTATGCGTCTAGTATACGTCGAGTATGATCCGACTTAAGAGTAGATATCTCGTACTTCTCACCCTTCTCATTCGCTGTTGAGTGGAAACTTTATTTGTAAAACCCAAACTAATTTGCCACAACTTTGATAGCGCAAAACCATTCAATATTCCCGTAAGGAACCTTGGCCAATTCAGGCCGGTGTGGTAAGGTTTGAAGGCGAATTGGACGCAGTTCCGTCGGGAATATTCGGTCCAGCCGACCGTGGAGGCGAAAAATTGCCGAAGGCAGGTGAAATAAAAATCACTGTTGAAATTGATCGTTAGAAAAGGCGGTGACTTTGTAAAATAGGTCCTGATCCCGGTTCAACCAGGATGGAGGCGAAAAATTGCCGAAGGCAGCTGCAATAAAAAATCCTGTTGAAATTGATCGTTTGGACAGGCGGATAGCTAGTTCAATATGAAATTCATTGTTGAATGACTATAAGCGTATTAAACATCTGATGGTCGGCCTCATAGCCGGACGAACGCCTAGATACTTTCTCCTTGATGAGAAATCCATTTATGGATTCTTGAAGGCCATTAAAAAACAAATGATTCGCTGAAAAAAGTATCCAAAGAATCAAGACAAAACGAAGCTACCTCCCACAGTCAAACGCATGGCCCGCCGTTTTGTCTTCCCAGCGCACGAATACAATGATTTTACAAAGTACATTATGCACTTCAGATGCAAATTCATTCAGTGTTCACACAAGGAATCTTGGCATCAAAGCAACATCATTCAATATTTCCGTAAGGAACCTTGGCCAGTTTCGGCCTTGTGCGGTAAGGTTTGAAGGTAAACTGGACGCAGTTCCGTCGGAAATATTCGGTCCGCCGACCGCGGAGGCGAAAAATTGTCGAAGGGTTCCTGAAGGAGAGTTTGTATTGAAATTGATTAGATCAAAAGGCAAAGACTGGAACAATCCCCCTTTACCCAAAGTATTAAGAGATAGCGTCACTTCGTGGAATATATAAAACAAAAGACTTTTCTGTTCAGTAGTTGTAATTATTAACCCAACCCAAACAGAATTTATTCAATAATCTGTTAGCTTATTTCAGGACGAGTCGCTTAAGTAAATGATATAAAAACAGAAAAGCCTCATTCAGTGCTGAATGAGGCTTTTCTGTTTTCGTTTGTGGACCCGGAGGCTCTCAGGAAAATGCGCTCGAATGTGCAGTTTTGTTATCAAATACTTCATTTATGGCCATTAGAGGCACTTTAGTATAATGGATTAAAGCAAAAAATATTAGTAATACTGTAAAATGTTGTACCCATTGTTGTACCCATTTCGTATATTTAGAATATCATATTTATACTCTAAATACTATAATTATGGCATCTACAACTGTTGTTATTAGATCAAAAAAGTTAGACTCTAAAGGAGAAGCTCCACTTTACCTTCGTATCATAAAGGATCGTAAAGCCAAATTTATTTCAGTAGGAATAAAGATTGATCCTAAATTTTGGGACGAAAAAAAACTAAGGATTAAAAAGGGGCATCCCAACTCTCAAAGGTTTAATAATTATTTGACCAATAAGATTGCTGAAGCCGAAAACATCATTTTGGATTTACAAACGAAATCGAAAACTGTATCTCCAAAATCCATGAAGGAAATGGTTATCGGTAAGCCCGCAGTTTCTTTCGGACCCTTCGCAAATAAATACCTGGAACATCTTGAAAGGAAAAACCTCAGCACCTACCGTAAGTATAAATCACTTTTAAAAAAGATTGAAGCTTTTACCCCCACAGGCGACTTATACTTTGATGAGATAGATGTAGCTTGGTTAAAAAAATATGAAGCATTTTTGAAGACCCATTATCATAATAGCCATAACACAATCTACCATAATCTAAAATTTATTCGTCGAGTTTTTCAAGAGGCCATCAATGAAGATATGGTAACCATTGATAAGAATCCCTTTTACAAGTTCAAAATCACAAGGCAGCCAGGCACTCGTGAATTCCTTACCGAGGATGAAATAAAAAAGATAGAAGAATATAAGCTAACTCCATTTACTAAAGTCGATACACATCGTGATATGTTTATCTTCTCGGCTTATGCTGGAGGAATTAGAGTTTCCGATATGCTCCAATTAAAATGGGAAAACTTCGATGGTGAAAGGATTTTATTGCAAACTCAAAAAACTGGCAGCGTAGTATCTATTAAGCTCCCGGGCAAGGCTCTTGAGATTATTGCTAAATACAAGAAAGGCACCAAATCAGCAGCGGATTTCATTTTTCCAATTTTCAACAATGCCATGGATTATGAAGATAAGGACTTTCTATTTCGGGAAGTTTCAACCCATACAGCTTATATTAATAAAAATTTGAAGTGGTTAGCAGGTAAATTGAATTTTGAGAAGAAACTATCCTTTCATATTGCCCGTCATACTTTTGCAACCCGAGCACTTAAAAAAGGAATGCGCATCGAGTATGTTTCCAAATTGCTTGGTCACAGTGATATCAGAACCACACAGATTTATGCGAAAATTGTTAACGAGGATCTTGATAAGGCGATGGAAATATTTAATGAAAAAGCAGCCCCTACACCTACAAATTTGTAAGTTTTCAGCTTAATTCTATTGATAATATTAGAAGTAAGATGACAAATATGTCATTTATTTACTTTTGATTGCCTCGTTTTGTTAACAATTTGATAAAATTGTATTACAATCTACTTCTTTATTCTGCTATGTCAAACGATTTAAATTTACCTATCGTCTTTAACGAGCGATTGGTGGTTAATACTGCTATCTCCAAAGCCCACCCTTACGATTTAGTTACAGACGACTTCTTGGGTATCAAACAAATTGAAAATATCCAATATTGTTCCGTTCTAATTAAAAAATTCGAAAACTGGAAACTCGAAGAATGCCAGGAATTTGTAAAGCATCAAATTAAAGGATTAACTGATCCCATCTCATGGTTACATTCTCTTCGTATGTTATTGGCAGGTAGGGTAGACAAGGATAAGGATCGCTTTATAACCTTAGGCTGGTTAATGAAACATGCCTTGGTGGTAGATGAATTAAAAGATGCAGAGCTTAGGCTCTTTAAAAAATACCGGAAATTTGATTTTGATGAGGTCTCAAAAGAACTCTGCAAGCTTGATTCCTATCCTGAAAAATTAAAGTATTTAATAAAGTGTAAAACAGAGTATTTGCAATTCCGACATGAGGAGCCCAAACCTATTAAACCCGAATTTGATGCTCAAATTGATCTTGAAATTGAAAAGATTAATCAGGTTGCAGAACTCGATGAAAAGTACGGACAACCTAAATCCACATTAGTAATTAAAGCACGTTGGTTAGGGAATGTAAATGTTCTCGGCGACTTGTTCTTTCAATTAACAAGTCTACGGCAAACCAATGGCAAATCTTACCTAGATTTAACTGTTCAACAAACAGCTGAACTAATATCTCAAACTTTTTTAGACAAAGATGGAAGAGAGATTTCAGTAGAAACGATGAAAACCATTTTAAATCCTTCCCGGATCGACAAACGCCCCAAAGAAAATAAGCAAATAGATATAGAGTCCTTAATAAGGTCCTAAATCAGCAATTTAAATTTCTTTCCCGTACTTCCAAAAAGCGCATGTTTCAATAAAAACAGTCCTAAAAGACCATTTTTAGGACTGTTGGACTTTTCCCTTTTCCCCTCATTTGCTTCCAATAAAACAAAAAACATGGAAGCAATCATTTTAACAAAAGATCAGTACGAAACTATCCTTAATCGTCTGGATGAAATCAATCAAAAAGTTGGTGCACCACAAAAGGATGCTGGAGAGACTTTTATCGATAACTCTGAGTTTCTGCAGTTATTAAAAATCAGCAAGCGTACAGCCCAAACTTGGCGCGATGAAGGCAAAATCTCCTTTTCTCAAATTGGTAATAAAATTTACTACAAGCTAGTTGACGTTCAGGAATTATTACGCAAGCACTACAACAAATCATTTAAACCTGGTAAATTTTAATTCGTCTACTTTATGAATCCTCAAAATTTAAACTGGCACCAACTATTAAGCAGTATTCAAGACGTAATGGAAACCGATGGAGAAAAGCTCAAATCCTACGTGGAGTTTTATAAGAAAAAGAGGGGAGAAGCAAATGCGGATGAAAACGAACTATATCGCTTATATCAACGGGTTTTATATGATAAGACCCGCTTTGACCTCATTACAGAATTGCTATACAGAATGGAAAATCTCAACTTCCAAATAATACTATTGGGCATTGACGACTGCATCGAGAAGTACAAGAAAATATCCGGCAAACACCCCTTAGATTATGTAATCACTGTCCGTAAAGAGTTTTCTACCTTTAAAATTTACTTCATGGAGATATAAGCTGATATCAGTGTAATCCTTTTTCTATCAGTGTAATCTCATATAAAATCTGTGTAATCATCTCTATACTATGATTCATTTACCCCCTCCTAAAAATATCAATGAAATACAGCCGGCTCCAGATGATCGCCTGGATCGGCTCTTAGAATCCCGCAAGAAAATACAACGTAATAAATCAATGCCGATCACCTTCAGTTCGCCCATTCTTTGGCAAAACGAAAATTCTGTATTCTTTCCACGTACCATAAATGTAATCCAGGGAAAAGCCGGAGTGCATAAAAGTCGTTTGGCCGAAGCCATCTGTAGCGTATTGTTAAAAAAGCCGATGTATAAACGTGAACTCTTGAATTTCACAACCGACCTGCAAAAGTCTTATGCCATATGTTATGTCGATACGGAGCGCAATCTATCCGAGCAATTGCCGTATTCTTTACAGCAAATTCAAATTAAGGCAGGTTATCAAATTGAAGATCATCCCCAAAATTTCGACTACATCTCATTGTTAGAATTTGAACGGGAAGAACGATTCGAAATGCTCAATATTTACCTGGAATATGTTCGTGTAAAATATAAAAACCATTTGTTTATTGTACTCGATGTAGTTACCGACTGTATTTTTAATTTCAACGATACTAAAGACAGTATGCGATTAATTGACATGATGAACCAAAGCATCAATCGTTATGATGTAACTTTTCTTTGCTTGATCCATGAAAATCCGGGTGCTGGCGATAAAGCACGAGGCCATTTAGGTACCGAGATTATGAACAAGGCATCCACTGTCATTCAGGTAGGTTTTGAGAAGGATGCCAATGGACGATTTTCAGACCTTATTAAAGTTACTTATCTAAAATGCCGTAGTTCCAGAAAACATGATCCCTTTTATTCTCAATATTCTGATGAAGAGAAAGGGTTAGTTTTAGCAACTCCCGAAAAAGTAGCAGATGTGTTGGGTGAATTGCAGAAGAAAAATGATTTGGAGGAAATGTGCGACTTCCTGGGACACACCTTAACAGAACCAATGAGCAAGAAGCAATTGTTTGATTTATTGACGGAAGAATTCGATTGTAAACCACGAACCCTTGAAAACCGCATCAAGCAAATCATGCAAATTCCCATAACCATTATTGGTACAAACGGAAGCTTTTACCGTCTTTGCAAAGACCACGGAAAAGGCGGTATTGTTTATTTCTTAAATAATTAAAATCAAACTCAAAATTCCAAATATTGATTCAGTCTTTTTCCTTCCTTTTATTCTATTTCTGCTTTTATTGCCAATAATAAAAATTAAACTTATTATTTTACAAATAGTTAAATTAGTTTTATTTTATTTTATTAGCTCGCAACCAATAGTACCTACCTAAAGGAAAACACCGAAAGTGTAATTTGAAAAAACCTATTTTAAATACAAAAAATATGAAATTCACATTATTAACAATGATATTATCTGTATTACTTTCTACAGCTGGTTCCTCACAAAACAAATTCGAATTGATAGTTGAAAGAAAACTATCATCGAGCAATTGTACTATGGGCTACTTAATTGCGGATGGAGAAGTAATTTGTTATTCACTAGAGTTGCCATGGAAAGACAATTTAAATAATATTAGTTGTATACCTGTAGGAACTTACAATGGAATATTGAGATATGACAAAACTGATAAGTGGAGAATTCAGTTAGAAAATGTACCTAATAGAACTGGTGTACAAGTTCATATGGGTAATTATACTAAACAAACTGAGGGATGTATTTTAGTTGGCGCAGATGCCAAAGTTGATAATTGTAGTGTTCTTAATAGCTCAACAGCCTATTCAAAGTTAAAAGATGCATTTTATGGGACTGATAATCCGAACAGTACACCCAACAAAAAAATAACGATAACATTTAAATAGTCTACAATATGAAAAAAAATTATTTCATCTTCTTAGCTATTATATTCTTTCCCAGTATTTACTCTGCATATTCTCAGGTAACTCCAAATTCTAACCGATTTGACGTTGAAAACTACATTGCCATTGACAATAATGGGAAGTATTATCCCTATACAGCTCATGGCTTCTATGAAAATGCAGTAAATGGTGCCACTGCCAGAATATATTTATTGCCTATTCTCAAACTGGATTTGACTAAAATAAAGTTCATTGACCAACAGGGGCGTGAAACTTATCAAAGTGATGAAAATATTAGGGCTATGATTATTCCAGTTACCCAAGATTTAGCATTACCTAACGAAAGTCAAAAAGCTGCAATTGATGCCGCCATAAACGGTCATAGTACAATTAAGTCTTTTTATTCTCCAATAGTAAAGAATTCTGCTGGAATACCATTAGTTAATCCTTTTGTGAATTCGGATCCCATTTTATATAATCAAATTATGACAATGGCGAATAATTACGAAGTCAACGCAATTACTCCACAACAGCAGCTTATCAACGACTATAATACTCGCTACAAAGCTCAAATAATCTCATTGACAGAATTAGAGATAATAGTTGAAGCGGGAAGTGAAGTTGTTTATACCAAACGCATTCCTGCCACATGGATTACTACAGGCAAGTCCCTTAGTAAAATTACTATTGATAATCCGTCTGATTATGTCAAGAATCTTATCGCAGGCGGTAATGGTCAAATATTATTTAGTTATAAATTCAAAGATTCTAAAAGTAGTACCATTAGTGCACATATAGATGCAACTGCAATTGTAAATCAATTTTTAAGTGAAGCTTATCAAAGTAGTGTCAGTCAAACCTCAAGCGGTTGGTCTTTTTTGGGTTTGGGCAGTAGCCAGAAATCAATCAGATCATCTTTTGACCAACAAATAAATCAACAATACAATTCTAGCAGTATATCCAATACAACAATTGAAATGTATGATGCCGATGATCAAATGGTTAAAGAATTTGAAAATAAATTCTTTCCTACTCTATCTCAGCAGGAAGCAATACAAAACCATATTAATGCGGCTGAAAAGGCAATAACTGAAGGAAATACAGCTTTGCAAAATTTGCATTTGAAGTATGTAGAGTCATTGCAAAATAACAATCCCAATTTAACACCTAATTTTGAAGCCGCTGTTGCTGCTTTAGGCAAAAATGATTACATAGGTTTTATTGCAAATGGGGTAAGATGGGGAAGTAATTCTGCAATTTCCAATAATTCATTTCGAAGGGTATTGAATAGTAGTGAAATGCAAAGTATGGCAGCAAATTGGAATCAATTTAAGGTAATATCTATTCAGCATATTGTTACCCAACCGGTTACAGTTTCAGAGGAAGTGAAATTTAAAGCTTCATTGGGCACAATAGACGCAATTTCTTTCCAAAATAATTTGTATATCTCCAATGGATTTAGCCTTTCTATGCAAAATATTAATGGAGTTTTTATTGGTCCTATTACAGTAGGTGGGGCACTTCATCAGAGTAACATTACTCCAGGTACACTTATGACAAGAATAGGTTCATATTCAGTTTATAGTGGTCAAACCTTAATAGATGCATTAAATCATTTTAAAGCAGGAGATAAAATTTACCTAACATTGATAACGCCAACAATAAATCCGAATGTTTTTCAAGAGCAAAGGGTACAAGTTACCCTAGGAGCGTATCCTAGCATTAATTAAAAATTAACTTCTCCTAAGAAGTATCGCAACCCCGTAACTGTTGCACAATATAGAAGTACTAAAAGGAAAGGTGATTTGGAAGGAATGTAATACTTCTTGAAAAGAAGCTGTAAAATCACATCAAATCATTCAAATCCCCATTGCCATAATCGGTGCAAACGGGTGCTTTTACCGACTTTGCAAAGACCACGGAAAAGGCGGCATTACCTATTTTTTAAATAGTTAAAAATCAATCAATTAGGACTTTGCAACTTTGCAAAACCATATATAGGCTTTGCAAAGTTGCAAAGGTTAATTATCAAGTAAATAGAATTGAATTAGAAAGAAATCAGAGGTAAATGGACGAAACATTGAAAAACTTAAATCGTGCCCGTTACTTTAAAAAATTGATGTTATTATTTACAATACTTGTTTGCACATACCTTTGACTAGTCGGTTAGAGCTCCTAAATAATAAAAGTGGCGAAAGCCACTTTTATTATTTAGGAGCTCTAAAATGCACTTTCTCTTTAAATGAATTTAATGCTTTCGAGTTTTTGGGAATACTGATTTTAATATCATTAGTGCCCATGATCATATGAACTTTATTTTGCAATTCAAGGGCATCTCTATACTTCGTTTCCTCCGCATCCCTCATTTTATCAGAAAGCTGGATCCAAGCTATGGAGTCATTATTTTTATTGATTGCTTTCATATTTCTATTAATAGGAAAATTGTCTGTAAAATTACTAAATTATCTTGGACGGTAAAATCTTATCCCCTGAAATCCATTGAAAACCTGTTTCCTTTTGTATTACTGCTAACCTAATTAGACCGCCTACTGTTGGTATTTTTTCTGTATAAACCTGGATATCCATTATTATTTTAATCAATAATGCAGCCAGGTTTACTGCTTCTTGGAGACTTAGCTCCCTAAATTTTAATGAAAAAAAATCCTTGGTTACAATATCCCTTATGAACTCAAAATCATTAATTGCTTCAATTATTTCCTTTCTTTTTTCAGCTTTAGGTTTGAATGTTTTTAATATATAATCAATAAAGTGATTTTTTATTTCAAGTGTGTTAGTATAAAGTGATCCAAAGATTAATCTATCAACAAAGCCATCCTGTCCATCGGTTAATATTTTCAAATGTGTTCTATCACTGTATGTTACAATATCAGTATCGTTTGGATCATGGTTATCCTTTGTTTGTGATTTAATTCTGATTAAGAAAATCTGTGGTAAATCTGCAGCTCTGTTAAAATGAGAAAATATAAAATCTGTTTCTCCACAATCGTATTTCGTTAGATGCTCCAGAACGTCCTTTTTTATATAGTTACAAAACTCCTTCAAAATGTCTTCAATATCCCTGGAATAATATACAGATTTATCAATTTGCATTTCTGCAGCAATTTTCTTAACAATATCCTTTATCTCAACTCCATTAATATAGGCAGAACCTGCAGTAGCAATTGCAGAGTAGTCATCAAACTGAAATAACTTATCTGCATAATTTCGTGTATGCGAAGCTCTTCTTTGAAATAAGTTTATTAAATCAGTTATTGGTATGGTGGTTTTTGATTTAGTTTTTGATAAATAATCAATAAAATCATCTTTGTCAATAGAATGCTCAATTGTAGTTACAAATGAGTCTGCAACCATAGCAACTCCATCTTTAGCAATTACAGAAGCGATAAAGGTCATATATTTTTCAAGTGGTTTTAATTATATAGAAATTGGGGTTTTTTATTCTAATTTTTTCCTGAGAGCTACAGCACTTTCAAAGATAGTCTCGGAAAGCAATCCTTGTATTTCTTGAGATTTAATTATTCTTTCCTTCAATTGATCGCACAAAGCAAAAAGTTGATCAACTTTAGACATAATTCTTTGCTGCTCTTTAAGGGGAGGTATTGGCAAAACCAAATTTGTGACATCAGCTATTTTCAAATTCGGCTGAAGACCTGAATTTCCGAAACGTTCGATAAATAAGTTTAGTACAAAAGAACTTTGTAAATAAAGAAAGACATAATTATTCCCTTCCAAAAGCCTAATTGAGGCGACACGCTGATTAAGTAAAGACTTATTATAGCTAGGGGGACATTTACTTATTTTTAATCCTGCAGCTATGTATGGACGGGTCAAAGCAAGAATCAGGTCATTTTCATTTACCACATACTGCTCAAAATCACTTAAAAAATTTGTTGGTAAATAATCATCTGTTTCAACTAACTTGCCAACTCCAGCATTTGTAATTTTGATGACTTTAGTCCCGCCTTGTTGGTTGAAATCATTACTATTAAAAGAGGCTCCTGAAAACACTATTCCGAACTCCCCTAATCTCACCCATTCCCAATTTATTGGTAGTTCAAACAACTTCTCGTCGTCCCTTATTTTGGGCAGAGGTGATTGCTTTTTTAGTTTTCCCTCTTTTATTAATTTTCCTTTTTCCTTTTCGATCATCCTTACCAATTCACTCGCCGGCTCATCATTAGGATCTTGCTTCACTAATCTGCCCATAATAGCCAACTGTAAAACAGTTTGCTTTAGTTGATCAATACTATCTTCAGTACAGAAAAGTGTATCAAAATAAATAGAGAGCCGTTGCCACGCTGCTTGTAGTTCATCAGCATCTTTTGCTTGCGTTAGAGTTTCAAGCAAAGTCTTTACTAGTATTTGATGAGTTTTAAGGTTGTTGGTGTGTTCCACTTCCAACTGATCGCACAAAACCATTAGTTCATTGACTTTGGCTACAATTCGCTTTTGCTCAGCTAATGGAGGAAGCGGAATTGGACAAGAAAGTAGATGTATTTTCTTTAGATTAGTCTGTTTCTTACCATCATCATACTGCAAATAATACCTATTTCTGTCCAATACAAGGGCTAAAAAATCAGAGCTTAATTCATCACAAGTAAGAATACCTCCGATACGCTGATTAAGTGTATATTTATTATCCTCCTCAACTATACAGCATCTAACTAGAGCTATACCTTCTGGCACATCACTCATTACAATAGCAATATCTCCCTTAAATAAAGGGGTCAATCTTTCTGTCGTATATTTTTTAACACTACCATTAGTTGAAACAAATCGAGAATTAATTAATATATAATTTGGTTCCTCTGTAATAAATTGCTCATGTGCTTTACCATTAATAAACATAGCAATGTCTTGCAATTCACACCAAGTCCAATTATCTGGAATTGTATATCGAAAGCTTAATGGGTTTAAAGTTGAATTATCCCGAGACAACTTAATTGAAAAGGCTATCCCGTACTTTGAAGTTAAAACAGTATCTATTCTTTTTAAAAGTTCTGAACCTGATTCTTCATCTAAATCTTGAGGAATAAGTCTCCCTTGTAAAGCCAATTCTTTAATAAGTTCACGTAATCGAATAATCCCCTCCAGACTAATATTATCAATACTTTTAACTCTACCTCTGGATTTTACTCCTTGAGCATGGGACCAAACTTCAAAGCCTTTTAAAATACTATCTGTCATTTGTCAATTTTATTTTGATAAGGCTTCTGCCAAAATTTCCTTTAATTGATTTCGAAGTTTTGATATTTCAGTCTGTTCTTCTTTGTATTGATTAAGCAACTCGTCAGGGTCATGACTGTTTTGTTCGCCAATATGAGGGTTTTTAATATCGAGGTTATAATTCCTACTAATTATATCTTCAACTGAAACTTTCCATGCCTGTTCATTTTCTACCCTTGCCGAAAAACCATCTTCTTCTGAACCCCACCATTTAATTTCCGCCTCAAATTCTTCGAAACGCATGGGCTTTGTTTTGTTGTAATTCACCACACCTTCAGGGTATGGGTGCTCATAAAACCAAACCTGTTCTGTTTGTTTTCCTTTTGTAAAAAAAAGTATGTTTGTTCTTATACCTGTGTAAGGATTAAAAACACCATTAGGCAAGCGAACTATTGTGTGAAGATTACATTCAGTCAACAATTTTTCCTTCAACCGTGTTTGAATACCTTCACCAAATAAGAAACCATCTGGTAATACAACTGCAGCTTTACCTTCATTTTTTAGCAAATGAATAATAAGAGCCATGAAAAGATTGGCAGTTTCTCTTGTACGAATTGTAGCAGGAAAGTTATTTTCAATACCATCTTCTTCCATACCTCCGAAAGGTGGGTTAGTCACAATTACATTTACTCTATCGTTGTTAGTATAATCGCGGAGTGGTCGGGCAAGCGTATTGTCATGTTTAATATTGATAGGCACATCAATACCATGTAAAATCATATTGGTGGTACAGAGCATATGAGGTAATGCTTTCTTCTCTACCCCCAAAATTGATTTTTGTAATATAGCTTCATCTGTTGGTGACTTTACAAAATGCTGGCGTTTGTATTCTATTACATTGGTCAAAAAGCCACCGGTACCGCAAGCAGGATCGAGGACTGTATCTTCCAACTTTGGACTAATCCTATCTACAATAAATGTAGTTACGGCCCGAGGAGTATAAAATTCACCGGCATTCCCTGCACTTTGTAAATCTTTCAAAAGCTGTTCATAAATACTGCCAAACGTATGACGGTCCCTAGATGCATTAAAATCAATCTCACAAATTTTATTTATAACCTGGCGCAAGAGCGTTCCAGACTTCATGTAGTTGTAAGCATCTTCAAAAACATTTTTTATAACCAGGGCTCGTTTTCCGTCCTCCCCCTCAATTTTCAGCTTGTTTTTAAAAGTTGGGAAAAGCTGAACATTTACAAAATCCAATAATTCGTCGCCGGTAATCCCCTCTGAATCTGTAGCCCAATTGCGCCATCTCAAATCCTCCGGTATAGGAGATGTGTAATCGTCTTCTGTTAGCTCTAATTCTAACTCCCTGTCATCTACTATTTTCAAGAAAAAAAGCCAGACCAACTGGCTAATACGCTGAGCATCTCCATCTACGCCCACATCCTTGCGCATTATATCCTGAATCGATTTTATAATACCTGAAACATTACTCATGCTGTCTCTTCCTTTTTAAATAGTTCATTTTCTAATTCTTGAATAGCTTTCTCATAATTCAATTTACCTCCGAAAATGTTTTTAATAATTTCCAGAGGCGTTCCTATATCACTGAAAGGCTTTAATTTAAGAACTTTAGCATCCTCAATACTTTGTACTCCTTTATCAGCATACATTTCCAATAAGCCATTTAATACAGCTCTTGCCTGCTCTCCATATTTTGTAAAGTAATCTCGCTTTTTCACATTATTGGCTCGCTCTTTTCTTGTTAAAGGCGGTTGGTCAAATGCCACATGACAAATAAGGTCAAAATCGCCATAATCTTTTCCTACCAATTCAGCCAGATTTTCAAGTAATACACCGTGGTCTTCAAGTAAATCAATGATTACTTGTTTTTTATCAGCATCATTCCATTTTTTTAAAAAATCATCAAGTGAAGCAAATTCTTGTTTAACCTGTTTTTCCGTAAAGTCCTTATACGATTCAGTAATTAATTTACCATCATCGCCAAGATATTCAATACGTTCGTTTTTAATTTTTACAGGCACCCCGCTTATAACTATTTTCTTTGTGCCAGAATCTTCCGGGCCTTCATCTGTTTCATCATCGTCTTCTTCATCAGTCGGAGGATCTGGTGGTTCCGGATCATCTCCAGGATCTGGGTTGTAAATCACCACTGGCTCACCATCAAAATCTGGATCCTTAAAATGCTCTGTTGCTTTTTTAAAATCCATTATAGTGAAATAGTACTTATTGAAGTCCTCATCTATCCGGGTTCCTCTTCCAATAATTTGTTTAAAGGTGGTCATCGAATTGATAGTCTTATCCAAAACAATCAATCTGCATGTTTTGGCATCAACACCAGTTGTCATTAACTCACTTGTGGTGGCAATTACAGGAAATTTACTTTCCGGGTCAATAAAATTATCAAGCTCGGCTTTCCCTTCAACACTGTCACCTGTAATTCGCATTACATACCTGGGATTATCAATTGCCAATCTACCCGCAACATTTACAATTGCTTTTCGCATGCGTTCTGCATGATCAATATCCTCACAAAAAATAATGGTTTTAGAAAACGGATCGGTTGCGTTTAAAAGTTGCATCACACGCTGAGCAACTAATTTTGTACGTTGGTTAAGCACCAGTATGCGGTCCATATCCGCCTGATTGTAAATGCGCTTTTCAATTTCTTGCCCTAAATCATCTGTCATTCCATCTGGAGGTATCCATCCATCAACATCCTTATCAATATTGATTTTTACCACTTTATAAGGTGCTAAAAATCCATCCTGAATACCCTGTTTTAAACTATAGGTATAAACTGGCTCGCCAAAATAGGTTAAATTGGAAACATATTCTGTTTCCTTGGGTGTAGCAGTTAAACCAATTTGGATAGAGTTTTTGAAGTAATCCAATATTTCTCTCCATGCTGAATCATCTGCGGCACTTCCCCTGTGACACTCGTCAATAATAATTAAATCAAAAAAATCAGGGGTAACACTTTTGAAGATTTTGTCTTCTTCATATGGACCTGTTAATGCTTGATATAACCCTAAATGTATCTCATAAGACGGATCAATTTTGCGATTTTTGATTTTGGTCATAATCGAACCAAATGGCTTAAAGTCGTTCACCAATGTTTGGTCAGCAAGTATATTTCTATCCACAAGGAATAGTATTCTTTTTGCAGCCTTCGCTTTCCATAGGCGCCAAATTATTTGAAAAGTGGTATAAGTCTTACCTGTACCTGTTGCCATTACTAATAGAATTCTTTTTTGACCTTTAGCAACGGCTTCAATAGTTCGGTTTATTGCTTCTACTTGATAATATCTGGGTTCCTTACCTGACCCATCAGTATAATAAGGTTGGAGAATAAGATCAGTTTCCTCGTCTTTGATATCACGGAACTTTTTATAACGTCTCCAGAGTTCGTCAGGAGTTGGGAAATTTTCTAAAGGAAATTCGGTTTCAATATCCTCACTATCTTGCGGCGTTTTATTATGCGAAGCAAATGCATCGCCATTTGAGCTAAAAGCACTAGGTAAACCTAAAATTTCAGCATATCCTAAAGCTTGTTGCATTCCATGGCTAACAGTGTGAGTGTTATCTTTGGCCTCTACAACGGCAATCATTGTCCCAGGTACCCAAGAAAGTATATAATCGGCAAATTTTTTCTTTTTTTTATTCCGGGCAGACAATTCACCTCTCACTATTACTGGCCCCGGTGTTAAAGTAACTTCTCTTCTGATTTGTTTAAACTGATCCCAGCCCGCAGCTTTAATTGCTGGAGTAATGTAGAGATCACAAATATCACATTCGCTAAGTTCTTTTTTACTCATAAGTAGATTTTAATTGAATGTATAATTCAACATTAAGAGGTTTTTGCTATTTATAATTGGTTACTCAAATAAAGTAAATGCCCATAAATTAATTTATTACAAATTGTTATAATAAAGTGTTTGAAAGGTTACCCATAACTGGCTTTTTATCGGATTGATAACATATGGAATAGGATTAATATGTTGATAAAGGGTGTTCGAGTGTTTTTCTTTTGAATAATTACTTAAAAGATCTAATACTTCATTCATTTATATAGGATGTGTAAATTGATTATGATTAAGGTTACAAAAATATCTTTTAAATGACGATTAACACAAATTCTTAATTTGCATACCAAATTTATCAATTTGTTTTCTAAATCGTTTGAACAACCACAGTTTCTTTTTGATGTTATTTTTTCGCACGTCCTAATTGATCAGTTGCAATTTATTCTACTTTCAATTTTGAAAACTTCCTCCACTCCCAATGCGCTACAGCATCAGCTTGGCTCCAAAGTCCAGTTTTTTTATTCCTAGCTATTTTCTCCAATTCATCCCAGGCAGGATTTTGATCATATTTCATATAATGCCAAGCATAACCGGCAGCTAAAATTTTTTCATTTAATATTTCAGAATTGTTCAAATAAACATTTCCGATACTCCTAACTTACCGGTCCTTATTAGTAATTTTTGCCACCGTATTTTATTTGTTGTTTATCTTTATAAATTCAATGCTACTTTCGACCTTGTGCGACAATCGAAATGACCCCTTGTTTTTTGAACCATCAAATGGATTAACAATATGCTAACAGAACAAGACATGTTACGGATTAGCGAGGAAGAGAAATTTAGGCTACAAATTAGAAATGAATTAGAGCAAAAAAATAAAAATAAGGCTATAAGTTTTCTTAATACTCCTCTTGGAATTTTCTTTTTATCCTCTGTGCTACTTTCAGGTATGACTTGGGCTTATACTACTTATACTAATTACCTTACGAACAAAAAGGAATCTAATAGAATGTATTATGAAGTCAGTAATAGATGTTTTCAAGTAAGGAAAATGGACAGTATTTGCAACTCGGATGATTTATCCAAAATTCGATCCGCACTTTTTGGTTATTCTAACGTGGAGAATTATGCTTTGTACCGTGAATATAGTTCTTGGACGCTGAAAGCTCTGGCTCTTGAACTTTGGGAAGACGAATCAAATCAGACAAAAAGTGCCGCGTCTGAACATACTGATATTCTTATACACTATTATCAAATTTTAAAAAACAACCCGATTGCCGATGGTGTATATCAACTACCCGATAAGGAGCAAAAAGAATTCAAATCCTTTAGTGAGGATATTCATGGAATGTCTCTTGGTGACTCGAAAGTAATATGGCCTAAATGATAGTGTAAAGTCTTAACGCAAGCAAGACTTTAAACTACAAATAAACTGAGGAGCTTGTTACTTCATATGTAATTTCTCCATCTTCCTCCATTCCCGAGGTGCAATAGCATTAGCCTGACTCCAAAGTCCAACCTGTTTCTTCCTTGCGGTATTCTCCAATTCGGCCCAGGCAGGGGTTGAAGCCTATCAAGCGACTTTCGATATTGATACATCCTTTCATAAATTCAGACCATTCGGGTACTGAAATTTTAGGATCTATTTTTTCAGGAAGCAGAGACAACAATTTGGGATGATGCCAGCATAAATTCTGCCCGATACTATCGCAATGTTCGCTGATACCCATACGCAGTTTTATTACTTCTTTAACAAGTTCATCCTTATTCATCTGTTGTAAGTTCTCGTCCATAATAAATCTTAAAATTTGCTTCCTAATTTATAGCCCTTAGCTGCACCTATACCAAAAATTATATGCGCCAGTATTAGCTGCATATAATATTCTGCCTTATAAGTGGTACTTGTTGAATGGTGCATTTGAAACAATTGTGACCAACCCAAAATGCCTAATAAACCGCTCAATGCTCCTAATGTGGCACCACTTGCTATTGAAGGTTTAATAGATGTATGTTCCCAAATAAGAGAATAGGCACTCGTAAATGCCAGGCCCACTCCATAATGAGCCGTCCATCCTAGGGCTTTTGCCTCCTTCTCTGAAACAGAAGAGTTGTTTTCATCAACAATTTCACTCAAAACTTCTGGCTCTGTGTAATTCTTTTTTTGACTCTTAGTCAGTAAGTAACTGAACAATGTCATAAGAGAGGTTCCCACAACCGCAGCTGCAATGTTTTTTTTCGTTTCCATATAAGGCATGATAAAAAAAACGTGCCAGTCATTATAATAAGCTCAATTTTATCTTACTCCCTTCTATAAACCTCATTCTAGTCATCTCCTCCACGGTTCAAAAAAGAAGCGTAATGGATTGCTCCATTACGCTTCTGCGATGAAAAATTCCCCTGAAACTACTTTTTACTTTCTTTTTTGGGGACTTCTTTTTTACCATTTGATTTTTGATCAGATTTTGATTTTGAATCATCTTTACCATGCGAAACTGATTTATTATCAGTTTGTGCTTTTTTCGGATCTTTATTCATAATTCTAAAATTTTAATCAATTGACTAACAATTGTTTAAGCTGGAAATTTTATGCCGTTTTTTAGGGAAGGCATTGTTCCTCAGGCTGATTTATTAGAGTTATTAATTCCACAACACGGCAAGGTTCGTTCAAATTCAAATCTTTTATTTTTAACAAGGGCAAAGAAAACCACAAAGAATCACAATTAAACAGCTTCACTGGTACCAGTTAAAAAGTTATTTTTATTGATAATACTCAAAATCAGGGAGGTATCTAATTCCACTTGTGAGTAAAACCTTGTCCTTTTATCAACATAATCTACCAGATGGAAGGTATTGTTAGGTAGAAGCATAGCAATTAAAATAGTAGTAAAGCCAAATGCCCCTTTTGTGAAAATAGTACTCTCTCCGGTAAGCTTTTCCTCCTTTAATAGAATCACAAAATCAATTTTAAGGGTCCACGCAGCCCATTAAGAGCCTTTTCTTAAACTTTGAGCTGTGGTTCCAAATTGGTGGGTTATAATATTTATAACATTAAAAATCCTTCAATATGTATTATTACAATCAAACCCTTATTAATCCTATTGAGATTGATCAGCCAGATCCCTCAGCAGCAAATGCATTACAAGAAGGCCTTGGCGGCCAGTTTGGGGAGATGAGAACCATGATGCAATATTTCTTTCAGAGTTTAAATTTTAGAGGAAAAGCGGTAGAATACCGAGACCTGATTCAGGGAATAGCCCTGGAAGAGATAAGTCATGTGGAGCTGATAGGTAGAACCATATCGCAATTACTCGATGGTGCACCTGGTTACCACGGTAAAAAATTCAGTGTACCAGGCGAAAATGGAGAACCTACAATGGATATGGCTAAAGAGCAAAAGAATCCGCATCATTTTATTGTAGGGGCCCAGGGTGCTTTGCCGGTTGATGCTGCCGGTAATCCTTGGTCAGGTAGTTATGTGCACAATAATGGTAACCTTATTTTGGACCTCCTGGATAATCTTGTTCTAGAATCCACGGGCCGTTTACAAAAATGCCGTATTTATCAAATGTCCAGCAACAAATCGTTGCGCTCAACTGTATCCTTTTTAATAGCACGTGATGAGGCTCATGAAATGGCCTTTGCCAAGGCCTTAGAAACACTAGGTGTGGAGTGGAATAAAATACTCCCAATTCCAAAATTTGATTCCTCCAAATATCCGGAAGTGAAAAAACTCATTGATGCAGGCATAAATCGTGAACAATACCATTTCTGTCTTGACTCTTCTCAAATGGAAGTAATTTTTAACGGTAGTGCTCCTGCAAACGATGGATCATCACTTACAACGCTTCCAGAACCGCAAGAAAATTTTGCTATAAAACCTTCGCCCGAAAGACCCGAAGAATTTGCGCCAGGTTTAGATCCCGAACTTCAAGAATTAGTGGATGCTTTGACAGATGCAAAAACAAAAATAAATGGGAAAACAGACAAAAGGAGATAGAGTGGGGCTTAGAGATTTAAGTCTGAAAGACAAGAATAGGAGTTAAAATCTATTGGGAGGTAGAGTATAGCTTATTCTGCGGAACGGCAATATCAATTCTTCCAATGGATTTAACCCTTTAGTTTTATAATTGAATTATTTTTAAATATCTAAAATCATGATAAAGAATCTAATAAAATTGGTTGTAGTGACTTTACTATGGCGATATAAAAATGAGCTAATCTCTTATTTTTTTTCAGATAAGAGGGAAACTAAACGGTTAAAAACTGAAGGCGACAACAAAAAAATAGGACCCGAAATCCCAAACTATAAGCCAGCTTTTAAACAATATATGAGACGTTATACTGACTCAAACCCAGCATAATGATGGATAATGATCCGTTTCCACCCGTTCGGGTTCATCAAAACATAGAAACTATTTTGAAACTGGAAAAAGATTCCGTTCAAAGTCGATCTATTGCAGAGCATATTGTCGAAAAGGTACAACCTTTGCCGGGCGCACACCCTCAATAAAAAACCTTTCTACATAAACTTCAATGAAATGACACTCCTTTACATTAAGGTATCATTTAAAACCTTTAATAATTCCGCTATAATCAAATTATAAAGCATTTCTTTACCTCTAAAGGATTGGCCATCTGGAACAAAATCACTCGGTACCAAGGGGCTTTCCACATTTGTATTATTAACCCAATAAACCCAAAACTTGCGATCTTCAAAGGTGATCTCAAATTCAGTTACATCTAAATCATGTTCATCAATTGGTGTTACTTGGGCAGGATAATTTAAACCTTCATAAGTCAGGACTATATCGAAAGGTTTTAAATCTTTCATGTGGTTGCATTTAGGTAGACTCAAATTTAATAAAAATGCACCACCGAAATGTAAATAACAGCAAAAAAAGCAGTGTATTTCACTGCTCTTTAAACTTCAAAGATTCATTCCTACTTTTTTTGTCTTACTTTTTGGATGCGGCCTCAACATTAACTGCCCGGGTAGCCACCTCCGTTAATTTTTGATCTGCGGCTTTTTCTTCCTGCAGTGTCGCCTCCAACAGATCTCCTGCTTTTGCTAATCCAAGGGTTTCAGCGAATTGCCTGAGCGTACCATACGTGGCGATCTCGTAATGCTCTACCTTTTGAGCCGCCGAAATGATCCCCGCATCACACATAGCACCACTTTCACATTCTTCCATTATTTCCTCCGCTTCTTTTATTAATCCTGCCATGGCTTCACATTTTACAGCTTCAGGCTTTTTTTTGATGATTTCAAAAACCTGTTCAACCCGACTTACTTGTTCTTTGGTTTCTTCCAAATGAAATTCCAATCCTTTTATAAGTTCTGCTGAAGTAGCATTCTTTATCATCTTAGGAATGGCTTTCGTTAAGGCCTTTTCAGCCCAATAAATATCTTTTAATTCATCCTCAAATAATTGCATGAGCTGCGAAGATTGCATACCTTTTTGTTTTTGCATGGTTTCTTCTTGAGAACCGTTTGATTTATTTTGCTTTTCCATGATCTTTTTAATTTAAATATTCAACATAGAAACTGAATTAGAACGCTCAAACCAATTAACCAATGTTGTAGTAATTCCCCAGGGTGATAATTGATCTATCTTTTCATTTTAAATAATCGTAATTTACAATATGAAATTCTTGTATTAATTCCCCAAAATCACTTATATCGCATTAATTACCTGTACATTTAAATCAAGGGCAGGTGATGATTAGGGCATTTTTTAGCCCAAACCCAGTGGGCAAGTTTTCATTTAGGGCAGAATCGTTGAGAGCTTATACGTTTTGGGTCAATTAACTACATTTTCAGGTTTGCTCTGAGGTCTCTCATGCATGGTGACATCTAAATCCCTCCTCTATTGGCCCCCTCTTCACCCGAACGATCCTGAAGCTCGTCTTCATTTTCTGGATCTTCCTCCAATTTATCCTTATCATCTTCTGGTGTTATCCTATTTTGATATTCACGAGTTGGATCATTCTCTTGTGAGGTATCTGAATTTTTTTCGGGATTTCTAATACCTGTTTGATTTTGACCCTCCCGACGAATTTCTTCCTCTTCACTCGAAGGATAAGGGTTATTCGTGCCAGATTGATTGGTACCCGGTTGATTCATTCGAGATTGATTGGTACCAGGTTGATTTGTGCCTGGTTGATTCGTGCCCTGTTGATTGGTGCCAGGTTGATTGGTAGTGGTCTGACCACCACCCAATCCTTGTTGTTCTAGTTGCATAAATTTTAAGATTTATTAATAGTATCGATAGTGAAATCATCATGCCAATGGAGATGGGGAGAGAATCCTTCTACGGGAAGTGGAATCCACAATGTTGCTGGGATCAATTTATTATGTGAGTGAAACTGGCCTTATGCTAAGCTTCAAAAGGGCAGGCTTGGGGTAAATAGATGTTAAGATTGCATGAGAGGAAAACCATTTAGGAGATCCTACTTCAATTTTTACACAGTTTGTAGATTATCTGAAACAGCAACATTCACGGGAATTGTTCAACTATTTATAACCTAATCATACTTCCATTGGCATTATTTGTGTATAAAATCATTGAAAAACACCAGCCCCCTCGCTGGTATGTTTTACTTGATAAATGTTAACCTGTTCATTTATACTAATATGGGCAGGTTATTTTATTTTAACACGATTTTGAAGAAATGTGCGACTTCATGAGTTGTACCCTAACTGAACCTATGAACAAGCAATAATTATTTGAATTATTAGCCGAAGATTTCGATTGCAAGCCACGCACTTTAGAAAAACGAATTAAGCAAATCATACAAATCCGAAAAACCTCATTGGGCATAACGGTGCATTCTCCACACTTTGCAAACATCAGGAAAGTAAAGAAATTTTACACTTGTTAAAAAATTGAATATCAACTAAATACACTTCGTTTGCACGTTTACAAGTTTGCAAAGGCTATATATGCGCATTGAAAATTGCAAACGTTAATTATAGTATTTATAATTTATAAAACTCTTCGCTCATTTTCATTATTTTGCCTTTTAATATCTAAAATCAATCATTAGGAATATTAGTAAAATACAGCTGCAATTAAATGAGCAAAAAGAAAAGCATTAATCAAACAAAGAAGTTTAAATTTCAACAATATCAAGAAATCGGTTCCCCGGATGCTGAAACTGATAATCTGTTACTAAATGCCTTTATTGAAAATGACGCATTAAAAGCGTTAATAGATATGAATAATCAACGATCAATTGTTATTGGTCGTACTGGTAGTGGTAAATCTGCTATTCTTAGGTATATTGAAAACAGCCAAGAAAAAGTAATAAGGATTGAACCCGAAGCCATGTCGCTAAGGTTTCTTTCTAATTCAACAATTTTAAATTATTTCAGAGCCATTGATGTAAATTTAAATTTTTTCTATAAAATTTTGTGGAAACATGTTTTTGTAATTGAGCTATTAAAGCTTTATTTCAGGGACGATCAACAAAAAAAACAAAACTGGTTTAACAACATTATAGAAAAACTTAATGGAAAGAAAGGGAATGCGAAACGTGAAAAGGCCATTAAATATTTAGAAACATGTAGCAACGATTTTTGGCTTGATACCGAAAAGAGGATTAAAGAGATTGAAAGTAGTGTACAAAAAAAATTCACTGACGAAATAGGTGTCGATTTAAAATCATTAGTCTTTAAATCTAATGCCAATAATTCTTCTGAGGATAAAACCGTTTCAGAAATTAAAAACAAAGCAGAACATGTGATAAGTGAGGTTTTAGCGGAAGAAATTCATGATATAATAAATATACTCCGTGATGAGATCTTTGTTGATTCCCAAAGAAAGCATTTTATCATTGTGGATGACCTAGACAAAGAATGGGTTCCTACAAATATTAGGTATGATATGATCGGTGCAATGATCGAGGTTATTAAGGAGTTTCAAGTATTTAAGGGTGCAAAAATTATTATTTCACTAAGAGATAATTTATATCAATTGATTTTTGCTGGTTTTAAACATAATGGCGGACAAAGGGAAAAATTTAAGCCTTTATATGTTGAACTTCAATGGACTTCTGAGGAGTTGAATCTTTTATTAGAAAAACGATTGGACATAATTTCCGAAAACACTTTATCAGTAAAAGAAGCTTTTGAAAAAATTTACAATAAACATGCAAAAGGTCTTACAGGTTTTGAATATATGCTTGAAAGAACCTTCTATCGACCTAGAGATGTAATCTCTTATGTGAACCATACTATTGAAAACAGTAATAATAAATCACATTTCACACTCGATATTATAAAAAAAGCAGAAATTTCTTATTCAGTGGATAGACTTCAGGCGATTGAGGATGAATGGGGTGAAAACTATGGTAATATTAGGGAGATATATAAGTTTTTAGAGGCAAAATACAATGGTTTTAATGTTAGAAATATTAAGGAAGATGAATTTATAAATATTTATTTTTCTGAGGAATTAGAGAAAAAATTCCGAGGTGATTTATTACTTATTATACAAAAATGGAAGTCAGATGAAACTAAATTTAATTCGTTTTTAAAAGAATTACTATTCCTCTTATACTTAATTGGGATTATTGGTATAAAGAAAGGTCCTACAGCTCCGGTGCAATTCTTTTTTGACAAGACCTACGCATTAACCAAAAATGAAATTAGCAATGATTCGAAAATTTATGTTCATAAAGCCTTCTATTCAGCATTGAGAATAAATACAAAAGAATTAGAATAACATAATGCCTTTTACAAAATTGATTTTTAGCACATTTTTTGGTCAAATGATTGCTCCTAGATAAAACATATTTCATTTATAATCACAAAATAACTTTTTTGTCATTAAATAATTAAAAGTAAATTTTAAATTAGAATTGACTCGCTTCCAAGCGTAACTCATAGGTAGATGTGAACCTGCTCATTATTCGGGCAGGTTGTTTTATTTTATTGTCAATTGCTGAATAAGTCTATCTTTTACCCCATTCCTTACAACCTCTAAATTTTTAATCAAACATCTTCTGTATCCACTTTGTATTTCAATTCCTTTTTTATAAAACCACCCGTAACTCGCTATTGAAAAGCCTTGTACTTCAAATTCAGTCAAAGGATATTTTTTGTATTCATCATTATTATATAGCAGCTCATTTTCTATGGTTGCAATGGAATGTTTTATAGGCATATAACCTAGCTGAAAATAATGTTCCTCTGGTATTTCAAGTACTGTATGAATTTCATCATTTGAATTATTAGGTCCAACTAAAATAATATCAGCTTCAACCCATCTATAATCCGGTATTAATGCCCTATCAATTTTTTCATACCCATCAATTTCTAATTTTACCCAATTATGAAAATCAATGTCGTTAACAACATCATCAATATCCATAATTACCTCTAAGGCATCCGAAACTAAAATTCTTCCTTTTGTTAAATCCAATAATAATTCTTTGTGCATACAATTCTACATCCAATCTAAATTAAAGAAACTTCTTGCAATACTAAAAATCAGTATTCAACTTTGCTAATAAATTTAGTATTCAATGAGCGACAAGATTACATTCATTTATAAAGGAAAAAAGTATGAGAGGGAATATTTATGTAACAACTGGTCGAAATTTTACATTGTATACTCAAAAGGAAGTAAGTACACCTTTAGGCAAAACGTAGAAACATACCCGGAAACAGATGGTTGGTTCATTGAAGAAGAACACCAGATACCGGAGGACTTGGTTAAAATAATTGGCACAGCCTTAGGTAAAACTTTTCGAAAAACGGCTCAAAACCCACGCTTAGCAAGATATGGTAAGATGCCAATTGATAATACACCGGCACCTACAATAATTTACAACATACGGTTAGCGGTGTATGACAAAACAATTACTGTTAAAAATTTATTAATGATGAATTACAATGGTAATCCCGGCAATCCAATGGGTTATGCCGAAATTTTTTATGAAGGGAACTACATCATGGGTAATTTATTTTTCAACCCACATACGCGCGAATTTCGGGCGCTAATTCCTAATTTTAAGATCAACCCACATAATAACTCAGTATTAAGTATCGGTTTAATGAATGCGCCAATACCAGGTAACCAAATTCCTAGTATTGGTGAGCAAATGGAAAATCCAAATCCAAGAGATGGAGTAGATTTTAGTTATAGCGATTTTTAAAACTTAAATGCAATGAAAATTTTGGAGAATGTAGAATTGGATATTTTAATAGAGTATAATGGCGAAGTTCACAATCGGTTGATTAATAAAGGTTGTAATTATTTAGAAACCATTTATGCGATTGATCCAACGGAAATGGAGGCCGATGATAAAGTTGTATTTGTAATTGTTCCGATAATTAATAAAATTGATGGCCCCTTGGCAAACAGTCCATATGTTTTGTCAATTAATGATGAAACAGTTAAGTCGGTTGTAAATGGTGATTATCCGGTTAGATGGCTAATAAATCCTGAACACTTAAATTAAAACACTTGTAAGCTATGTGCTATAATTATAAAAATGACGCTGCCTCCAAAGACATGAAGGTGCGGTTTAAACGGAAAATGAAAGAAGAAGATGAACAAAACTATAAGCCTGTTTTTAAGGCCAATGGATTTTCTCACCCATTAATGCCGGTAATTACCCAGGAAGAACCTGAATTAATTCAGCTTTACCAATGGGGTCCATTTAATGCATTTGCCGCAGAAAACGAACGGAAATACAATACCTTAAATGCTATTTCGGAAGAGATATTTGAAAAGGCCACTTATAAGAAAAACATCCAAAATAAACGATGTTTAATACCGGCCACCGGTTTTTATGAATGGATGCATGTGGGTAAAGAGAAATACCCATTTCATATTGCCATTGATGAACCCATCTTTTGTTTCGCCGGTATTTATAACCACTGGAAAGACAAAGAAGGAATTGAACGTAAAGCCTACACCATATTAACCACCGCGGCTAATCCAATTATGGAGAAGATCCATAACACGAAGAAGAGAATGCCGGTGATTATGCCAATGGTATTGGAAGATAATTGGCTAAAACAAGATTTGGCAATTGAAGAGATTAAATCCCTCTTACTTCCATATGAAAATGAGCGGACACTCGCATTTTCAGTTGATAAAAAAGTGATTTTTTCAGAGGATGCCAATACTCCCAAAGTATTTGAAAGAGTCGATTATCCGGAGTTGGCTTTGTTGATGAATTGAACAGTCTAGTTGTCGGAGATTCTCAAAAATTTAAAATTATGAATAAATGACATTGACAAACTCTATGAAATTATCCGCGCAGACGGTCCGTTTGTTTCTTTTGAAAAGTGGGAACAATTTCAGATTAGCAATATTAAGGTTTGTACCAGAGTCCTAAAAACACCTGGGGTTTATGCACTTCGGCTACAAAACTGTGCAGTTAAACTTCTTTAAATAAGAAGAGGGAAATCCATTAACAAAAGATTTAATAATCCCATGTTCATCGAGTGTGTGATGATGATTTTGAAATCCACGTACACGCATTCGGTTCTAATCCATACTATTCTTCTTTTCGGTCCCAAATAAATACAAGATAGGATTAATTGAAAATAAAACTTATTCCTGAATTCCTCATCTATCAAACTCTGTTTTGAACCTTTTTTGTATCACAGTGTTTTTCTTTTTCTTTTAAGTTGTGGGCCACTTTAGCTATTTGTTTAGAGTGGTTGGTTATTTAAATTTTCCCGTTTTGTATTTAATAATTAACTAATAGTTACTGAGAGGTTTAATAATGGTAAAATCGTAGAATAATCTAATAAATCGTAGGATTGTCCATTTCAATTATGTTATAAGTTAAGCATAATTGAAAAAATTAATTATTAATTAAATTCTGCTATTTTAATGAAACTAAAACATTTGCTATCAGGCGTACTCTTATTCTTCGCCACAATTATTATTGGAATTTCCTCATGTAAAAAAGAGGATCCGATTGAAATTGATCCAGACAAACCAATTATTGATCAGGTCAAAACCTGGTATTCAGATCAAACTAATAATGAAAATTCTTTTTCTAAAAATGAAGCCCAAGGAAATTCAGAAGACTTTATTAAAGATTTTGTCCAACAAAACAAACCCTACTGGAAATTAGCTATTAAAGCAAAGACTAGGAACGGTACTGACTACATGGCTTTACCGGTTTATTTTGACAAAGTTAAAGGAGTCTATCGTGAATTAGTGATCAACGTGATTGACAACAAATTATATGGTGCAATAAAAGAATATTCGTTAAGTACGGAAGCACATGTAATGGATGAGTTAAAAATTTATAGTCTTAGCGGTAGACTTATAGAAAAAGGTAAAATTACTAGGAAAGGATATATACCAAGAAAAACTCATAAAAATTCTGATATAGAGACTCAGGCCATTGGCGATGAAATATATGAATTGCCAGAAGTAACTGTTACATCTACTTATACAGGTCCAATGTGGATAAATCCTTTCCCAATTATATCTCCACCAAGTTATTTGTGGTGGACGTATACTGAAGTCTATAATAGTCCAGCTACAAGTGGAGGATCTTGGTACTCATATGTGGAACCGGAAATGAAAGACGAGGATTGGGTCCAATATTGGAATTATTACAATCAGAGCGACATATTAAATAATATTTCAAATCCATGTGTTAAACAAGCTGTAGATGAGGCTATTTCACAAGGATTAAAAAATGAGATAATACAAACTTTATATAGTCAATTTAACATTAATGATGATATAAATCTTCGATTTTATGAATCTCCCATGGATCCTGAGGTTGATGGACATGCTGAACCTGTGAAGATTAATTCTACTTGGAATGTAGATATTTATCTTAACGACACTACTTTACCACTTTCATCTAAGGAATATGTAGCAGCAACTGTGTACCATGAAGCAATACATGCTATCTTAAGGGTGAAAGGCAAAGATGATATTTTAGATCATTATGATATGGCTTTAAGTTGCATTGAAGAAATGAGTATTGCATTACATGAACGTTTTCCAGATTTACCTTATGAGTATGCGGAGGCTTTAGCTTGGGGTGGATTACAAGAAACTATTTCATGGGTTTATCTACAAACTCACTATCCTCAAAAAGCGCAGTTTATTCTGCAAATAAACCAAAAATATAAAAATCAAACTTATGGAACACCAATATGCAATTAAAAATAGTAGAAATTATAGAACTATTTATATGTTCTCTCTATTATTAATGATAGGAACGATTTTATCTAAGAATTCAAAAGCTCAGGATAAAAAATACAATAAAGAAGAATTTTATAAACAATTTAGTATAGGATTAAAAGTTCCGCCCTTAAAAGGTTGTTCAATTAATTTTTTGAAACTAGTTTTTGAGATAAATAACTCGGGAGAACTCTTTAAAATTGATGTTGTTGGAAGTTCTGATGAAATAAAAGATGCAATTTTCAAATATATTAATAATACAGATACCACTTCAATTACTAAGCGGGATACCACTTATAAAAAAATACTAAAGTTGGATACCTCTTGGTTGCAGTCGTTTATTAAAGAAAAACAATTGGTAAACTGTACAGTATCATTACCTATTATTGTTTTAATTTATGATAATAATAACTGTAAAATAAATGAAGAACTAAAAGCCATATCCAAAGATATAGCCATTTATGGTTCTGAGAACCTTACAAAAGATTATTATTTAAACCCAATAATTATTGAGAGGTTTAAAATCACTCATTAATTATAACTTTTTATTCTTATTTGATATTATAAGGAAGTGAACTTTTATATCACTTCCTTTTTTTAACTGTAATAGGAGTATTTTTAAACCCATGAAATGAAATATAGCTTAATTTTTCTTGTAGCAATTTCTCTTGTTGCTTGTCACCGCTCAAGCGATAATTTGATTGATAAAAATATTCACCTAGCCCGTGAGAATAAGAAGGAACTAATCAAAATCAGAGATAATTTTGAAGAATCTTCTCAAAAACGGTTAGCCTCAGATTTCCTATTAAAATACATGGGGAACAAGGGTTATCTTGATAGCGTTAAACAATTTCATTCAGATGTGGAAAATGTTAAAAGCGATTTTATTATTTCAGACCTCAATAATGCATTTGTTATTTGGGAGTTGAGTAAATGGAAGCATGAAATCTCATTCGAAACATTTTGTAAATATATTTTGCCTTATCGAGTTGGAAATGAAAAAGTTGAAGATTGGAGAAAGTATTTTTACGAGCGATATAAGCACTTTTCTAAGAACTCTTTCAATATGAAAGCGAATGCTAGACTAATTGCAAAGGATATATTAAACTGGTATACTTATAAAAGTGATTATTATCCCATCGTTCAAACACAAAGTTTATCTAATATTTTAAAAAATAAATCTGGAGTCTGTGGAGATATAGCCAATACTCTTATTTATGCATTCAGAGCTAATAATATACCTGCTGCTAAAGAATATGTCTCTTTCTGGGGAGGACGAAACATGGGTCATGTAGAAGCAGTATTTCTAACTGATTCAAATCGATTTACGCCATTAACTGAAGATACTTTTAGATTTTTTGCAGCAAAGGTTTATAGAACAACCTATTCATCAATTGAGCCGGAGTCAGAAAAAATTAAAAAATTAGGATTAATGATTGATGATATTCCCTCTACTTTTTTTGCTATTACAGGTGAAGACGTTACATCAGAAAGGACTTCGGTAAGTAATATTAAAGTTCAATTAAATAATGTTTTTGACCAAAAAGTGGCTTATCTCTGCGTTTTTAATAATGGCGAATGGAAGCCCATTTCTTGGGGAAAAATAGCATCTAATAGCATAGTGAAATTTGATCAAATCGGCAGGAATATAGTGTACAATACAGCTTATTATAATAATAATTCCCTAGTTCTTACCGGGCAACCATTCATCCTTGAAAAATCTGGTAATAGGAAGGCGTTTTATCCTATTGAAACTAGTTCAAGGTGTATAAAAATCTACCATATTGGCTCCAGTCAGGGTATTGGTCATAATGACAATGGTTTACTTCCGAATACAAATTACCGCCTATCTTTTTTTAAAAATAATTCTTGGATTGAATTAGAGACTAAAACAACACTACAAGATAAAAAGGGATTATCTTATTTGACCTATACAAAAGTTCCAGATAACGCTTTATTAAGAGTAGTAAAAGTTAATGGAAAAGATTTAGAGAGGATATTTACCTATGAAAACAATATGCAAATTTGGCATTAGCTTTTTAACGCCCCATCGTAAAATACATGCTTTCGGGATCCTTTTAATAATATTCATTTCCATACTTTTTAATATGAATGGAGATTATTGGTCAATCCAGTATTGTCCATGGATATTGGTAATAAGCTTGTTGCTAATAGGTTTTATTGGAATTACCGGATTTAGAATAAATAACATATCGATTGGAAAAATTGATATGCTATTTATTGTGTTTACTAGTTATATAATCCTTTCAATAATTCTAAATGGCAAACCATTTACGGACAAAATATATGTCTTTATTGGTTATTTTTTATTTTTCTTTATTGCGCAGCTTTCAATTGATAATAAGGAAAATTTAGACCTGATTTGGTTAGGGCTTATATTAATTCTTTTCGCTCAGGCAATCCAAGGAGTTTTACAATATGTTGGTGTAATTTCTCCCGCCAATATTTTTTTTACCATTACAGGATCCTTTATCAATCCTGGCCCCTATGGTGGGTTTCTTGCTGTGGGGCCACCAATTCTTATCTACTATTGTAACAAATACATTCAAAGGAAAATGTTCTACTATAGTTTGATTTGTATTGGCTTATTTATTCTGACTGCTATTGTGCTTTCTGGTTCAAGAGCGGCATGGATAGCAAGTATCGTAGGAACTTTGTTCATGGCAAAAAACCTATGGTTTCAAAATATGAAGCCATTTGCACTGGTAAACAAAAAAATTTTGACATGTATTGCTATTGCATTTTTATCACTGTTTTTGTTTTTTTTATTCCAGCTAAAAATGGATTCATCTTTAGGTAGGATATTTATTTGGAAGATTTCGTTGAGTATTTTTAAAGAACATCCACTATTTGGAATTGGATATGAAAAATTTGGAGTCGAGTACGGTAAATATCAAGCAGCATATTTTCAATCCCAGCAGGGCTCTTCAGAGGAAGTACGATTGGCAGGAATGAATTATTTCACTTTTAATGAATATTTAAAAATTCTTATAGAGTATGGCATTACAGGTTTTATGTTATTTGTTGTATTTATATATGGAGTTATTAAACTAATACTAACAAAAAATGATACCTGTGAGCAATTGATTGTCCCCTTATCGGTTACAATAACAATATTGATTTTCGCATTTTTTTCCTATCCATTTAGCACGATTCCAATTTCCTTATTGTTTTTCCTTTCAATCTCAATTATTTCATTTTATGAAAAGAAACAAAATCAATTCCTAACTTATAAATTGCCAATTAATAGCTTGAGTAAAGGTTTCTTCTGTCTTGTACTTGTTTTTATGGTTTATAACGTTTCCATGAAATTAAAGGCCATTAGAATTTGGCAGCATGCTCAACAAAATCTATTGTTTCGTGAAAAACAATCATGGTTAGATTACAAAAATATTTACTCTTTGTTAGATAATAATGGCGCTTTTTTGTTCAATTATGGAGCCGAATTATCAGCGGGTGGATATTACAAAGAGAGTTGTTTAATACTCAATAAAACCGAAAAATTCTTTAATAGTTCGGATCTGCATATAATTCTTGGCAATAATTATAAAAAATTAAAAAATTATCATATGGCCGAAAAGGAATTCATAACGGCACATTATATGGTGCCTAATCTTTTTACACCTTTAAGCCACCTATTTGAACTATATAAAGAGACTGGAGAATCAAAAAAAGCGACAGAAATGGCATTGAAAATTTATCAATTGCCAATAAAAGTTTATTCGGATAAGGTTAAAGAGATTAAAACAAATGCATTAGATTATCTAAATGAGGCTAAATAATAATTGTACAGTTTTCTTTAGTGTACTTTCTTTAATGGCTGCTTGTTCCGTTTAAAATGTTGATTATTAATAAAACTAAAGTGTATTTGTATTCTTTCGTTTTAGATTAGAATCCCCTCGTTATACGAAGGGTTAAGTATTAGAATCACCTCGTGGAACTAATGCAACCAAAGATTTCGTCTATTCAGTAAGTTGTAATAGATTAAACCCATCCCACGACAGGTAAATAGGCATTCCTCAATTGTCGCCGGCAATGGGTACGCCAGCCTATAAAGTAACAATTAGCATTAACACTTTATACCCTTCGGGTGCCAGGCGGCAGGCTGTCATACCCATTGCTTTCGGCTCCTCATTCGTCATAGCAGCTCTCTCCGTGCTGGCAGCCGCTTCATTCCTTGCGCCTCGTTCCTCGGCTCCATCCATTCAGCCGCTACCATCCCGGTCGCTGCTCGTGTTTAGGCTCGCCTGCTGGTCGGTCAGGCTGCGGGTTGTCATACTTTTTGCCAAGCGTCACCCTGAGCGCAGTCGAAGGGCAAAAAGTCCGCCAACCCTTGTGTAGTTCAGGCCGCCAGGCTTTTGCCCATACATTACCTCGACTTCCAAAAGCCGCGTCCTTTCTACATAGGTCGCAAACCGCCCTCGTACCTCGGGCTGCTGTTTGCTCCCACCGTTCCCTCCACTCGCAAGCGGCTCGCATCACAAGTCCGACACACGCTCAGGGCTGTTTTACCTGCTTATAGCCGGCCACCCACCAAATCACATAAAAATTAATTTTTAGTTATTATACTTGCACCGCTTAACCTATCACTAATCAAAGACCATGAAAAATCTTTTCTGGATATTTATCGTATGTGCCACATTATTTGCAAGCTGCAAAAAAGACCAAGTAACTGAGCTTTCCCATCATAATAAACTGTATAAAGAATTTTATCACCGTGCTGCCGATCAAGTCAGAATATTTTATTACAACAATGATAACACCTTGAAAAAATATGAATACCAATTCGATCAAGGAATATCTGAAAGACATGAATATTTTTATAAAAATAAGCAGCTAACACAAATTGAAAATTATAGTTGGAATGGTTTAGCTAAGGATTTAATTCTCACCCAAATCTTTAAATTAAACTATATCGGAAATGGACAAATTGAAATCGAACAGGTATTGGGTGACCCCGCTCATGGATCATTACATGGCAGTAGTACAACTATGTATGGCAGGAAAGTGGTTTTGTATTTCGATGTAAACGGAAATCTTGTTTCCTGTAATGTATATTCAGATTCTATGGAAATAATAACCAAATATAAATTTGATCACGATAGCAGGGGGAATATAATATCAGAAGAGAAAAAAGATTTTTTTAATGATCAAATTACAACCTTCTATAAAGAATACAAATATGACAACAACATAAATCCTAAATATAAGCTTGAAGACATATTTGATTTTAGTAAGTACTACTCACCTAATAACTGCATCGAAGAAATCGAGAAAAACGAAGCAGGCGAAATATTAAGTACAATCAATCGGGTATTAGAAATTAATAATGATTACTTGCCCATTAATTTCACCGCCTATTCTAATTATAAATACAGTGGTAGTTCACAGATAAGGCGTGAATATGTATATTATTAAACCTAATCATTTTTATTTTTAGAAAATACCATTCAAAAATTAAGGGTTGGTAATTTTAGAGCTAACTCTTCGAACAAACTCAAATATGAACATCATTAAATCATTGGTAGTTTTTTATCTAGCTGTCTCATTTTGCGGCTGTCGCAAAGGGGCTTATACAAGCCCCGCCTAATACAAAAAGTAGATAGCACCGTTGTTCTGCTTCAAAAAATAAAAGATACACCAAAGTTAAGGGGCTTACACAGCCCCTTTCTTATACCCTCCAAAAGACTACGACATAAACTCAAAAAGCTTTAGAGCTCTACGCTATAACTTGCCTTATCAAGGATCAATTCTAACAGGGCCTAAATATATTGAGGGTGTTGTAGAAAAAAATCAATTGAATAGTTTCTCTAATTTTGTATTTTGTTAATAATCAGAAATTTAATTATGAATAATGAAATTAGTTTAATCAAAGCTCGTTACATGCTAAGAGATAAAATGGAGGGAATTAATGGTAGAATAGACCTTTTCAATGAATCCAATGATATTGAAGAGCTTAAGACTCTCTCTCATCTGTTACGGGAGAATACTAATGATCTCTTCAATGACCCTTATAAAACCGAAGTCAAACTAAGAAAATATAAAACTGAGGAGCAATTAAAATATATTATTAATGACCTTAGTCAGGATTTTACGGATAAAACCGATGATTTAAATTTTGATTATTTGTATCGTGTGATTTCATTATTGGCGAATGATCTTGATCGTATTCTCTATTTTGGAGCTAGCCCTAACCCAAATTTTGTAGTATATTATAATACAAATCAGAAAACAATACCATCAGAGTGGAAAAACATTACAGAATCTTATATTAATGAATTAATGGGACGGAACGAAATTGATTTTCCAACTTTAGAATACCGAATACTCTGCCTGAAAAAGGAACTTTGGAATACAATCGCAACCTAAACAATAGTTTCAGACACTAAATAAATTCGAACTGCTATAAGTGGGGTTGGATGTGGTAATAAATGAAAAGCCTCTTTTAGCGACTTTGAAACTATTTTCAATCAAACTTAGGTTGATCCAATCTCGGAATCATATTAGTAATATTCGATACTTCATACTTTGTCAACTTATTCCATCCAGCAGCGTCCTGTATAAATTCTCAAAGCCTTTGCCTGCTCACAACCTCGACTTCCAAAAGTCACGGCCTTTCTTCATAGGTTGCAAACCGCCCTCTTTCCTTGGGCTGTCGTTTGCTCCCCTCATTCCCTCCACTCGCAAGCGGCTCTCGCCACAAGGCCAACACACGCTCAAGGCTGCTTTACCTTCGTTTTTCCACAACCCTTGCACAGCAAAAACAATTAAGTATTTTAGCGTAATTCAACCCTGAAAGACTAATTGGTGCAGCTTTATTGCGTCTATTTAATTGTTAGCGGGAATTTTAAAAGAAAACACTATGGATAAAAAAATTGACATTCCAGCCATCCACGAAAAAGACTTAAAACAAGTCCTCAGTGACCTTGGCATACTTGAAGACCTTCAAGAAGGCAAATTGTTCTGTGTTAATTGCTGCAAGCTAATCACTTGGGACAATTTATTTGCTTTAAAAGTAGTCGAAAATAAACTTGTATTATTTTGCGATGAGGCTGACTGTGTAGATAACTCAACTGAAAAATAAGATGGATCAAATAATAAAAGAGATTTTAAAAATCGGTTTAGTTCCTACTTTCCTTTTGGTTATTCTGTATTTAATAATACAAGAACCGGAAAGGGCCAATAAGTTAAAAGCAATTATAACCCAGCCTTTTTTTAAACTATTCAAGTGGTTTTCAAAAGAGCACATATCATCAAAAGTGTCCTCCCAGGCAAATGAGTTCTTAAATTCATCTATATTCTCCCAACTTACCCATACTGAAAGGTATAATTTAAAGGTAAAATGGGTTAAAGAGGTTAACGATCCCATTCTTTCCGAAAACGGCACGTTAATCCTAAGAATGAAGGAGGAGGATGACCAAACAAGAAATATATTAGCAGCTGTTCATACAGCTTTACCTCATGTTGTATGTCCCTTAATTAGAAAAAATATCAATAAAACTTGTGAGAAGTCGATTGATTTGGCTATTCTGAAAAAGCTATCTAACAAACTTGGTAAGCATGGCAAGTTGACATTTAAAAAATATTTTTTAGACCCTGAAACTGAAATTGATTCAAAAATTAATGCATTAATAATTAAGTTACAATCACTAGACGACCATGGGTTTCTACTGCCAATTTTTATAAATGAGCTAGAACTCCTTAGTGAAGGATTATTCGCAGATAATGATATTACTGATTATTCAGAACAAACCTTGCTATTTCTCGAATACTTATTAAAAATAGTCAATAGAGAAGTCGGTCAAGAAATCCAATTGGAATATCTTAATTCACCTTTTAAAGTGAGTACCATTTTACTTGCTAAGGCTCAGCGAGCAGATACACAAGGATTAAAGCCATATTTGAGAAGACTTAAAATTAACCTTGATAAAGGAAGTGAGTCAATCTACGTTATATCATTCCCTCCTGCTTTTGATTTCTTCAAACGACTTTTATCTACATTAGATAACCATGAAAGAATTTTTATAAAAAAAGTTGTAAAAGCTCAATACTACAAGGAATCGTACCCTGGTCAAAGAGACCTTAAAATTGCAATACTAACAAAGAATGAAGTATTTGCTGATGAATCATTTGAGCAAAAACTACTTGAATACAATCTTCATGAAGGTTCTAAAGTAAAAGGGATTGTAGATGATATATCTCATAATGAGACTTTAGTAAATGTTTTAGGAATGAGAGCTTACATTCAGAGAAATGAATGCTCGTGGATAAGTATCGTAAGTTGCGAAGATGTTTTAGTTAAAAATCAGGAATATGATTTCGTAATTAAGAAAATTGATAAATCTGCCAACATGGTTTATTTAACCATGAAAACAGACGAAAACAACCCTTGGACACAAATTGAATTACCTAAAACAAATGAAACAATTGAAGTAGTCATTAGCTCATTTAATTCAATTAATTTTAAAGCTGTTTATCAAAACAAACTGGAAATTTATATCCCCACAGATGAAATATCGTGGTTCTTTCTAACACCCAATCAAAGTAGAGAACTTATCGGGACAACGCAAAGGGTTAAAGTATTGAATGTTGACGATGAAAACGAAAAGGTATTTTGTAGTCTGAGACAAATTGAATCTGACCCTTGGCCAAAAATACATGAAAGTTTAAAAGTTGGAATGGACTTTAATGGAAAGGTTACTGATATTACTCCCCACTATTTACAAGTTAAGTTAGCTAATAATTTTTTTGGTATTATTCCAAAAGAATCCTTAGAAGCAGCTGGTCATGAATACAAAAACTTTCATGAAAATGTAGTAGTAGGACAAGGTATTGACGTATATGTATCAAAAGTATTTATAGCAAAACAACGTATTCGACTAGACCTTAAAAGAAACAAAAAATAACGCGCCCACAAACTCGTTAATTATAAGGGCTTAATTTCCAAAAATAAAAGATACACCAAAGTTAAGGGGCTTGCATAAGCCCCTTTCTTATACCCTCCAAAAGACTACGGCATAAACCCACAAGGCCTTTGCCCCCAAGCCCATTTATTCCGTTTCCTTTTGGAGGCTAACCCGCGCCCCTAAACTAGCGGCTTTCTCTTTTCTTTTTTCTAGTTTTTTCTTTCTCTCTTTTAGAATTAGAGCGCGAAGCGCAAAACTTTAAAACTCAAGTTATGCGCCTCAAAACCTATTCTCAGAAAAACGCCAAGTCAACCTTTGAATTCTATCTACTTTCAAAAGGCTGCAATTCAGGAAAACCGTTAGAAAATCCTTGCCCAAATTGCTTTACCTGTATTTGTAAGGATGAACAAGAAAAAGAGCAGCTTTTCACTCTATGTTTTGGTCTTTGGCAGGGCGGTTATTTTCTGCCATTCATAACCGGTTCAGTTATTCCTTTTATCCGGTTAGATGATCTATCAACAGTCATTAAAACCGCTCTAATCAAAATCAATGAAAAACCATTAGAGTTCAAGCAGAGCGTTTCGGTTATTCGATCCCTTAACCAACACAGTAAAATCATAGAAAGCCAAATTAAGCTCATTAAAGAAGCTAAAAAGGTATTGCTATACAAACTGCTGCGCTAAGGCCACTTAATGCCTTAAACAACATTTAAGCCTTATGTAAAGCATACATATTTCATATCCGGCTAGGCCGCTAAGTAAAAGTCCTGAGTGGTAAGCCCAGGACTTTGTTTTAAATCAATTAAGTATTTGTTTAATCCCTGACAGCCGTTTGGCTGACGGCCGAGGCCACCACGCCAATTGTTGCCAGATAACCTGCAATGGTTCCAACCACGGCAGGCAGTGCAACAGGAGCGGCCAATAGTGCTCCGCCGATAGCGCCAATCATAAGACCAATTGTGCGGACCTTGCGGAAGAATTTAGGAGTTGGAGACTTTACCCGGTCAACCAGGGTAATTTTTTTATCAGTGTTCATAGTTTTTAAATTGTTGATGTTCTAAAATTTCAATTCGTTTTTCCAGATAACTTACTTTCTGGTTTAGTAGATCGTAACCGTTTTTAAATTCAGATTTGATCAGCGAGGTAGTGGTTTTTACTTCTGATAAATCGCGTTCTACTTTTCTGAAATCAGTATGCAGCTGTCGGATGAAATAGGCTACTACCGAAAGGAGCAAACTTATTAAGGACCCAAAGAAAATTCCAAGTTCTGACATAATTAGAGGTGTTGATTGGTAACTGTTAAATGAACAGATTCAGCAGCAACGATTCTTGTTAGTACGGGATAGATGCGTTCATAAGCCAGGCGTGATTGGTAAACTTCAAATTCGTCATTCACCAAATTATACCAGGAACCAAATAGCGGGCAACCTGCAGTGTCATTAATGGTATTGCCAATATGCAGGTAGACCGATTTGAAATTAGGGATGCCCGAGATCTCGATCATTCCTTTATGCATTATTGGATATCGCTTTCGGTAATCCAAGTTCATGCCTCCCCATGTATTTAACAGGAGTTTGTAAGAACCTTCCGGTATGCACGTTTTACCTGGTACTTTAGTTTTACGTATCGCATCTTCTAAAAGATAACACGCAAAAATTCCGTTAACATATAAATGGCTCAGGGTGGATGATTTTCCCTGAGCCATTCGTTTAAGTTCAATAAGTGCCATCTTTAAAAGGTAGCAATCAGTTTTAACGCATTGCTTCCGCTCAACAAGTAGTAATTGGCGCCAACTTGCTGGTAGAATTCTACCCCAATAGCAGCCATTACAGTTGCATCGGTTGAAACCGTTGCCAAGTTTGATAAAGCTGTGCTTAAGTTCAAAGCTGGTACCGCTTGTTTCAAATCCTGGTAATCAGAGATTGCTACGGCCGAAGCTTCGTTTTCCGCTGCAGCCAAAGGCTCATAAGTTTTTGTAGCTTCATTATAGGCATAATCCGAAACCACACCTAATGCCAGGACTACTTTAAAATGGGTAGCACCTAAGGGAGCTCTTATCTTGCTAAACGGATCAAATGCTTCCACTTGTAAATCGGCACTTAAACGGTTAACTGCAGGAGTTACAGTAAACGGTACATTAAACACGGTGTCAAAATTAATCTTGCGATTAAACTGAATACCCAATAAATACTGAGGTTGCTGAGAAATGAGGATAGCGCGGTAACCACGAGCTTCTGATTGATCCTCCAGGTTGATTTTTTTCATTACCGCAGTTACCCGGCCAGTTAGCTGCGGATCAGACATTGAATTAAGTAATGAGGCAAATGCTGTTCTCAACGATTTACCGGCTTTGGCCGAACCGCCAAACTCATTCATGTTTTCGCGGGTTCGACGGAACTCGTTAGCAGTTTTTACTTGCTCACCAGTTGGACCGCCAACCATACCGGCAAAGTAACCTTTTTGACCTTTGATTTTGAAGTGGCGGATATCGCCCAGGGTGCCCACATACTTTAAGGAGCCTTTTTGTCTTGCCATAGATTTAAATATTTGATTATGACAAAGAAAGGGGAGGGGTAAGGTTTTTAGAAAATTATAGTAGTGCAAAAAAGCACAGAAGGATGCAAAGAAATAATATTTTAAAATGTTGTACCTATGTTGTACCCCAAATAAAAAAGAGCCTTGAAACGGCTCTTTTTGGCGTTTAAATGATGTTTTTTAAATTAAATTGTGGACCCGGAGGGATTCGAACCCTCGTCCAAACATGGGATTTGTTGCGCTTTCTACGTGCTTAGTTGGTGTTTAATTTTCGACCGTAACCTGCCCGCCTACAGGCTAATTACAGCTTAGCTTCTTTAATTGTCGGGTTAGCTGCGAAGCGTTACTAACCTTATTCCTTCTTTTTAGTGCCCCCTGGTCAAACGCGGAAGGATTGCGCTTTTGGGGAACATCTTGCCTCTGGCACTATGCCAGATAAAAGTGATTTTTACATCTGTAAAAATTACGCAGCAAGAGCGTAGTTATTTTCGCCGTTTATAGATTGAAGGTTTTCTTTTACAGGCACTCCCAACAACGCCTGGCATGCTTACACACAAATCTTCCACCCTGTCAATTCCGGTCGAGCCCATTTGTGTAAGGTTGCAAATATAGGGCATTAGCTGCTCTCTAGCAAGTGCGGATGTGATTGCCTTTGTCTTTATTTTCTGTTTTAAATGGAAGGGGGATTTATAAAAAACGTTCGATGGAACTTACCCACCGATCATTGACATACTCTCGTGAATGGGGAGATCGTTTTGCTTTTCAGCCTCAAAGCCATTTATTGGCTTGTTTAAAACAACGTTTTGGATGGTGCTGATAAGGTTTTGTTCGCTGATGCCCGAGCGAATTAAATCCCTTACGTTCAGTACATCTTTCCCGTATAAACAAAGCTTTAATCCGCCGGTAGGTGTAACGCGTAATCGGTTACAGCTTCCGCATAATGAACGGGAGTAAGCTGGGATAATGCCAATCGTTCCGGCAAAACCCTCAACACGATAACTAAATGAAATGGCATTAGCCTGTTCTGGGAGTTTAACCAGCTTATAGTGTTGTTCTATATGATTTAAAATGGTAGTGTAGTTCCATGTAATTCCCGAATAATCATTTCCCTGGCCGTTAAAAGGCATCTCTTCAATAAAACGAATGCTAATAGGATGATTCCGGCTTAGCTCAATAAAATCATAGATCTCATCGGTGTTAAAATGGTTCATAACCACCACGTTTAATTTCAAATTAAAACCATGGTTAATTAACGAATGAAACGATCGTTGAACCGAATCAAACTCATCGCGCTTAGTTAAAGCAAAAAACTTTTTAGGGTTTAAGGTATCCAAACTCAAATTAACTCCTGAAACATTTGCGTCCTGCAGTTCATTTAAATATTGATTGGTTAAAACCCCATTGGTGGTTATAGAAAGCTGGTTGATGCGTTCAATTTTTGAGATCTCCCGAATCAAATAGGCTGTGTCCTTGCGCACAAAAGGCTCCCCACCCGTGATTCTTACCTTATTAATACCGGCTTTACTTAAGGAATCTGTCAAAAACAAAATTTCTTCGAATGAAAGCAGTTCTTCACGATTCAAAAAATGCTGGTGTTCGGGCATGCAATAACTGCAACGCAGATTACAACGGTCGGTAATGGCCAATCGCAGGTAGTTTATCTCACGTCCGAATTTATCGATCAGCATGTTTTAACAGTTATGAGCCGATAAAGGATTATCAAATGATGCAGTTTCATCTTCATTTCGCTCGGTCAGGCATTTATAATCCTTTTCAATAGCGATCTTTAATTCCGATTGATCATCGTTTTTTAAGCTTAAATACAAGCCGTTTTCATCACTTTTACTCCAGTTGAGTAGTTGCGTTTCAGGCACTAAAAGGTGAACAGAAAATGGATCGAGCTTTATAACTGCAGTTTCAATAGGCTTTGATTTTATACAAAAATGAAGTTTGCCATTCGCTATTGATGTTTCTTCTTTTGTGTGCCCGCTTTCATTGATCAATAAAATGTCGTTTTTGTCTAATCGAAACCTGATCGTATTTGCTTTTATTCTGATTTTCATATCCCTTTATAAGAATAAGGCTAATATAAATCATTTGAATACAATTAGCGATATTGATTTTGGTAAATCATGATCTTGATCATCTAACTTGGTTGAATATTGAATGTTTTTTGATTTTTAAAATGTTTTGGATTGATTTTATGGATTGTTTTTAGGATTTTATTTAGAAGTTTGGATTAAAGATCAAGTTAGTTGCAATAGCATAAATGAAAGTTACAAATGAATAGTAGTTTCTGGCTATTTTAGTTAATATCGCTAAGGAAAAATGGATTTTAATAAAGAAAAATACAATCGTCAATTGCTTTTAATCGGCTTTGGAGAGGAAGCCCAGCAAAAACTGTTGAACTCATCGGTTTTAGTAGTTGGCGCTGGAGGTTTAGGCGTTCCTGTTTTGCAATACCTTACAGGCATGGGTGTGGGTAAAATTGGAATTATTGATAAGGATCTGATAAGCGAGAGTAACCTTCATCGCCAGGTTTTATATTCGGTAGCTGATGTAGGAAAATCAAAGGTACAGGTGGCAACTGAACGTTTGCATGCCTTAAATCCCGATGTTGAGCTTTTGCCTTTTAATGATCATTTAAGGGTGGAAAATGCACTGTTGCTGATCAGCTTGTTTGATGTGGTTGTTGATTGTACCGATAATTTTCAAACCCGCTACCTTATTAATGATGCCTGTGTAGTGTTGAACAAACCGTTTGTTTATGGTGCCATTCATCAGTACGAAGGGCAGATCAGTGTTTTTAATTATCAAGCGAGCGCTACTTACCGCTGTTTATTTCCTTCAGCACCTGAAAATGGCTTGGTTGCCGATTGTAATGCTAATGGTGTGTTAGGAGTTTTGCCCGGCATTGTGGGTTGCTATCAGGCAAATGAAGTGGTTAAAATACTCACCGGTACAGGTGAGGTCTTGTTCAACAAAATGTTGGTTATCAATATTCTCGATAATTCTCACCTGATCTTCAATTTTCAGGCTAAAAAAGAAAATCAAAATATAACCGAACTTAAACCTGATGACTACCAGTCATTGTGTTCAAGCTTTATACTAAATAACATTACACCAGTTGAGTTAACAGAAAGGCTGGTTTTGGAACCAGGTATTCAATTGGTTGATGTACGTGAAGAGTTTGAATTGGAGATCTGTAAAATAGATAGGGCTGTGCATATTCCTTTGCGTGAAATAACTTTAAGGATCAATGAACTAAATTCAGAGCAACCTGTAGTGTTAATTTGCCATCATGGCATCAGAAGCCGCCATGCCGCAGAGGATTTAATGAGCAAAGGGTTTTCGAAAGTGTATAACCTTACCGGCGGTATCGATCGGTGGGCAAGGGAAGTGGATGATTCGATGCAATTATATTAAGCTAACCGGAAAAATAAAACGCCAAACTGTTAAGTAATGGCGTTTTAAATTAGGGTCAAATTCTTTTAGTAGGAAGCTTTTTCAGATTTAGCAGAAACAATTCTTCCTGGATATTCGAGCAATGCCTTTTCCAAACAGATCAAGGCCTTTTTCAAATCATTTTGGTTGATCACATAAGCCATACGAACTTCGTTGCGCCCAGCTCCCGGAGTTGAATAAAAACCGGTAGCAGGTGCCATCATTACGGTTTGGTTCTCGTACGAAAACTTGTCAAGTATCCATTCGCAAAAACGGTCACTGTCATCTATAGGTAAACGTACAATGGCATAAAATGCCCCACCCGGATTCGGGCAATAAACACCATCAATTTTATTAAGTGTGCTCACCAGCAAATTACGGCGTTCAGTATATTCATTAATTACCTTATCGAAATAAGCTTGTGGAGTATCAATAGCGGCCGTTGCAGCAATTTGAGCTACGGCTGGAGGTGCTAAACGAGCCTGTGCATATTTTAGTGCAGCTGCAAAAACCTCTTTATTACGGGTAACCATTGCCCCTAAGCGAGCACCACAAGCACTGTATCTTTTCGAAACCGTGTCGATCATAATATAATGATCTTCAAGTCCCTCAAGGTGTCCTGGAGAAATGAATTCTTTGCCATCATAGCAAAACTCTCGATAGGCCTCATCACAAATTAAAAACAAGTCGTGTTTGATTACCAGTTCTTTAAGCTCTATGAGCTCTTCTTTGGAATATAAATAACCTGTTGGGTTATTTGGCGAGCAAATAAGGATGGCTTTCGTCTTTGGCGTGATCATTCGCTCAAACTCACTGATGGGAGGGAGGGCAAATCCAGTCTCAATGTAAGATTGAATAGGTTTGATCACCACGTCCGATAAACAGGTGAAAGCGTTGTAGTTAGCATAAAATGGTTCAGGCACAATAACTTCCTCACCATGATCAATGCAGGCACTGATGGCGATGGTCAAAGCCTCTGAACCTCCATCGGTTACCAGGATATCAGTAGGGCTGATCGTATAACCATGATGCTGATAATACTCGGCCAGCTTATTTCTGTACTGAACAGTACCTTCTGATTGGGTATAGGCCCAAACTTTAAAATCAATGGATTTGATGGCATTAAGCATGCCTTCAGGCGTTTCAATATCAGGTTGACCGATATTTAAATGGTAAACGGTTTTTCCCTCACTTTTAGCTTTTTCAGCAAAAGGGGTCAACTTACGGATGGGCGAAGCGGGCATTTGAAGCCCTTTGGTCGATATTTTGGGCATTTCCACAAAAATAAAAAAGTCCCCTGCTAAGCAGAGGACTTTTTTATTTTTTATACGAAACCCAAACCGAATTATTTTCCGGCTGGTTTAGCTGCTGGCTCAACTTCACCTTTAATATAAAGTACTTTACTAGGTGTTTTTGAGTTTGAAGTGATCGTTACGTTTTTATTAAAAGGCATTGGACGGCCGGCACTGTTATATGAAACAGTAACGATACCGGTTTCTCCTTTTTTCACAGGCTCTTTAGTCCATTTAGGAACGGTACATCCACAAGGAGCAGTAACGTTAGTAATGATTAATGGCTCATCGCCTACATTCACAAATTTGAAATCGTAAGTAGCCACTGTTCCTTCTTTGATTTTACCGAAATCATGCACTTCTTTTTCAAATTTAAATTCGGCCGACTGTGCTTTTGCAAGGTTAAAACCTGCAAACATGATGAACACTAACAATAATAACTTTTTCATACTGTTTGATTTTTTGTTGTTTCTTTTAGTTGTATTTAATATTTCAATGATACAAAAATGTTCAAATATAATACCATAATATTATACAGTTAAACGTTTACAAGCTTAATTAGTTGCAAAACAGGTTTATCTGATTGTAACAGTTTGATGATACAGTTTTTCGACATCTTGTAGTTAAATAACTTTTGTTGGCGATTTATAACGGTGAGTTAATTGCCAATAATGAATGTCGAAAGGTTAACAGCTTGATAGAAAAGTGATTAAAGCTTTTTTGTCAAATGCTTATTGCAAGCTAATTTTGTTATTTTTGCCCACCAATTTCACCTTTATGATGATTAGCGAGAAAGACCATATGGTTACATCTGTATTAGAGAACAAAGAGCTAAGCTTTGAAGAGTTTAAACGGGAGGTGCTTACCGATTACCGTTTAGTACAGGAAAGCCGGCAGGCAAGTTTGCTTGGCCGCAAAGAGGTGCTTACCGGTAAAGCCAAGTTCGGGATTTTTGGCGACGGAAAAGAACTTGCCCAAATTGCAATGGCAAAAGTGTTTAAAGAAGGGGATTTTCGCTCGGGTTATTACCGCGATCAAACCTTCCACTTTGCTTCAGGTATGTATTCGATCAGTGAGTTTTTCGCTCAGCTTTATGCACATGCCGACGTTAATGCCGAAAGTTCAACAGCAGGCCGCGGTATGACCTGTCACTTTGGTACACGCAGCTTAGACGATAACGGAAACTGGAACAATTTAACCCAGATGAAGAATTCGTCGGCAGATATTTCATGTACTGCTGGTCAGATGATACGTTTGGTGGGTTTGGCCCAGGCATCAAAGCTTTATCGCCAAAACAAAGAGCTTTCGTACATGACCCATTTCTCTAATAATGGTAATGAAATCGCTTTCGGGACAATTGGAGATGCAAGTACTTCTGAAGGTCACTTCTTTGAAGCCCTGAATGCAGCCGGAGTTCTGCAAATTCCTATGCTGATCTCTGTTTGGGATGATGGCTACGGAATTTCAGTAAGTCAGAAATATCAAACTACAAAACAAAATATATCCGAATTATTAAAAGGTCTTCAACGCGATGAAAATGGCGAAGGCTTTGAAATAATCAGGGTGAAAGGCTGGGATTACGCCGCCTTGGTGGAAGCATACGAAACAGCGGCTTCTCTTTGCCGTACCCATCATATTCCGGTTTTGGTGCATGTGCAAGAGGTTACTCAACCTCAGGGGCATTCTACTTCGGGTTCTCATGAACGTTATAAATCAAAGGAGCGTTTGGAATGGGAAGCCGACCACGACTGTATAAAAAAGATGCGTGAGTGGATAACCGAAACAGGAATGGCAAGTAATGAGGAGTTGGATGAGATTGAAGAGCAGGCTAAACGCCATGTTCGTGAAGTGCAAAAGCAAGCCTGGGTAAATTTCAATGCACCTATCAAACAGGAGATTACCGAGGTAGTTTCTATTTTTGAAGAGATCGAATCGCAAAGTAGCTTCGCTACCGATGTGAAATACTATAAAAATGTCTTACGCTCAAGTATTGATCCAACCCGTAAGGATGTACTGTCGGCACTACGACGCGTACTGCGTATTATCAGAAATGAGCAAATCGCTGGTAAAGACAAACTGATAAAATGGTTTAAGGCAGCGCGTGAAGCAAATGTTGACCGTTATAATACCTTCTTGTTTAGCGATACAGCTGATTCTCCAATGAAAATTGCTGAAGTAAAAGCGGAGTTTCCGGAAACACCTAAAACGGTGGATGGACGTGAAGTTTTACAGGCTTGTTTTGATGCCAACTTCTCACGCGATCCTCGTTTGGTAGCTTTCGGCGAAGACGTAGGCAAAATCGGAGATGTAAACCAGGGCTTTGCCGGTTTGCAGGAGAAATTTGGCGAAAACCGGATTTTCGATACCGGTATTCGTGAGGCAACCATTGTAGGGCAGGGTATAGGATTGGCAATGCGTGGATTACGCCCGATTACTGAAATTCAATACCTCGACTATATTTATTATGGTTTGCAGCCTTTAGCGGATGACCTTTCTTCGTTAACTTATCGTACCAAACGCGGGCAAAAAGCGCCTTTAATTATCCGTACACGTGGGCATAGGCTGGAAGGTATATGGCACGCAGGGTCGCCAATTGGGGTGTTAATTAACGCTTTAAGAGGTATGCATTTATGTGTGCCCCGCAATATGACCCAAGCGGCCGGTATGTATAATACATTGGTGCGTTCAGATGAGCCTGCTTTGGTGATCGAATGTTTAAATGGTTACCGCCTAAAAGAAAAAATGCCTTCAAATATCGGTGAATTTACGCTTAAGCTAGGTCAGCCTGAGGTATTGAGAGAAGGAACAGATATTACGCTGGTAACTTATGGTTCATGCGTGCGTGTTGCCGAAGAAGCTGCTCATCAATTGGCAGAAATGGATATCGAAGTAGAGTTGATCGATGTTCAAACTTTATTGCCTTTTGATATTGATCATACCATTGTAGAATCGTTGAAAAAAACCAGCCGTGTTTTATTCCTCGACGAAGATATGCCAGGTGGAGCAACCGCGTTTATGGTTCAGAAAGTAATTGAGGAGCAAAAAGGTTTCCGTTACCTCGATGCCGAACCGCGTACTTTAACGGCAAGAGAACATCGTCCGGCTTATGGTTCAGATGGTGATTACTTCTCAAAACCAAATATTGAAGACGTAGTAGAAACAGTTTATGAAATGATGAATGAGGTAAATCCTCAGCAATTTCCAAAACTCTATTAAAGTACGATTGTAGAATTTAGAAGTGCGATTGTAGAAATATGTATTTAAATCTAAAATTGTACTTCTTACTTCTAAAATCAATAGCTAATTTTGCACCTCGTTTTAAGGGTATTAACGCTTAAGGCATTTAATTTATAATTGATTCAAATACATGTTAAAGTATTCACGTTTAGCGTTAGGTGTTGTTGCACTGATACTGGCAATTTATCTGTTCACTATCGGACAAATTGCATTGGGTTTGCTAGCTATTTTGTTCTCTATTCTTTTTGTGGTTTTCTTTTTCCGCAACGAAAATATGCTGGCCGCATTTTTCTATATGAGAAAGAATAATATGGAAAAAGCGCACTATTTCTTAAAGCGCATCAAAAATCCGGAAGCTGTTTTATTAAAAGGTCAGCAAGCTTACTATTATTTTTTAGTGGGAACTTGTGAAGCCAAAGGCAGCATTTTTCAATCTGAAAAATACTTTAAGAAAGCATTAGCTATTGGTTTACGCATGGATCATGATATTGCCATGGCCAAATTAAGCTTAGCCGGTATTGCCATGAGTAAAGGCAATAAGCGCGAAGCTCAAAACTTATTGGCAGAAGCTAAAAAGCTGGATAAAAACAAAATGCTGGCTGAGCAAATTAAAATGATGCAACAGCAAATGGGTATGGTAGGTATGCAAAAAGTAGGCATGCAAAGTTACCACGGCCGTAAAAGAATGTAATTGATAAAACTTCATAAACAAAAAGGAGCTTAGTATGTCAATAAGCTCCTTTTTGCTTTATTATTTTTTTAATCAATTAGAACTCAACTAGATTATATTTCTTTTTATCGTCATCATAATAACCTAATATATAAGAGTTCTTATGAGGGAAAGTAACCATTGACGCTTTATTGGTTATAATAATGTTTTGATAGTCAACCATCTTTTCATTTACAGACTGATATATTTCGCCTTTGATAGGGATATAAGTGTTTTCTTGCAGAAATGAATTAATAAAAGCGAGTTTAGAATAGATTGATTTTATAAATATATGCTTGCTATAGCTGTCGGCAATGTTATTTGCAGGTGGAAAGGTTTGAAGACCACCGGTTATAACAGCTGATTCCGATGAAGGATTATAAATAGTTCCTTCTCCATTTACTCCCCTTGGATATGCTTTAAAACCTAAAAAAGCACCTAATTTCATAAGAATAATAGAGTCAGCACTTTTAGTCAATGAAATTGCTGCTGTTGAATTAAAAATCTTTTTAATTAATTGTTTACTATCCTTTAGTTCTCTACTGATAGGAGGATCGGAAGTCACGGCTTCGAAAAGTATAGGGCCGTTTTTAAAACTGATCTCCTCATCTTCTTCAATTTTAAATTCTTTAATTGTTGCTCCACTGTAAAAATCTTTTACAGCCAGTCTTATCATAGTCTGGCCACAAACTATTTGATATAATTTATCCTCAAAAATCAGGGAATTAGAAGGATTTAAATGGGTACTGTAAAATTTAACATTTGGTTTTGAAACACTTCTAAAGCTTATTTGATTGCTTTTTAGGTTTAATGTTAAAATATCAGTTTTGTTATTCTTTAAATCTTCATGAGTAACTATTAATTGATCATCGAAAGCATATAGTTTATTATAAGCTTGAGTAATATTCAAATTCATATCATACTTATAGTTTATCTGCTCATAATCATTTTCTCGATCAAGCATATATTTAACTATAATATCAAATGACGCTTTATCAAGTGAGAGTGCTGAAAATACCTTTCGGGATGAGCTACCATCTTCATTAAGCTCATTTATAATGATATCACTATTGTTAACATTGCAGGTAATAATTTGAATTTTATCATTCAAATTGGTGGCATCAAAATAAAATTCATCGTCATTAATTAAATCAAGCCTTTTTATTGATGAAACACTTATCGAATCGTAATTGATTTTATAGTTAATAATGTCTCTCTTTTTATCATCATAGAAGAATAACGAATATGAATTGCCATTACAAAAACTGCCCATGTATTTTGCTTTGACCAAAATATCCGGATCATCCAAGAGTAACAGCTTGTTTATTACTTTTAAGCTATCATTTAAATGCAGGCAATGAATTTTATTTCGGTCGGCGGTTAATAAAGTGGTTTTGCCATTTTTATTCTCAATAGCAAGAGTTGTAGTTCGGGCAAAAAAATCCAGATCCATATCTATTTTAGCCGCAATAGACTGAGATAAACCATTAGAAATAAAAGAAATAAATAAGGTAGAAATTAGTAGAGTCTTCTTCAAGAACATTTTATATAATAGCTAACAATTAATCGTTATATGAAACAAATATTCATAAAAGATTTTTTAATTGAAAACATTTAGTGTAAGCCCTTATTGTGCTTGCTCCTCATCAGGCTTATCCTTTATCTCCCAGTACCGGTCTTCTTCTTCATCAGTGTCTTCCTCCTCTTCCGTTTCAATAGCGAAAACTCTCCGTTGCGGGCCTTTATTTTTATACAAAAAGCCGAACAAGACACCGGCTATTCCACCAGCAATATGTGACTCCCACGAAACTTCGTGTACAAATGGGAATAATCCCCAAAACAGGCTTCCATAAAGAAAGACCACTAAAAAAGACAATCCTAATAGTCGTGGGTCGCGACGGAAAAGTCCGCTGAAAAACAAAAAACTGGTTAAACCGTATACCACTCCCGAAGCACCTATATGTATAGCTGGCCTTCCAAAAAGCCAAACACTGATTCCCGACAGAAGATAAACCCCAACAATAACTTTCAAGGCTAACTCTTTAAAAAAGTACCATAGCATGGTTCCTGTGATCAATAAAGGAAATGAGTTGGAAAGTAAGTGAGGATTATCAGCATGGATAAACGGTGCAGTAAAAATGCCAATTATACCTTCAACTTTACGTGGAATGATTCCATATGGAGCAAAACTAATATCAAACTTAAATTCCAGCCATTTTACAATCCATAAAATGAGAACCAGGTAAAAGCTGATGATAAAGCTTTTGGTGATTGAGCCGGTTTGTGAGGGTTCCAAGTGATTTCTTTTTGCGTAAGATAAATAATCCCTTCAAAGGTTAAAATGTTTGGCTCATGATTGATTTGTTTGGCTTCAGCGCCATAATAAAAAAAATCCAACAGTAATCTATTCAGTCTGTAGATTATGTATATTTGGAGCGCACCTTTGTTAAATGTGTCCTGATTTTATGAGTGAAACTAATTTAACTTCGAGAGAGAACCTTCCTGCGGCTGCAATTCAGCTACCAATCACTCCAGTTACCACACCTTCTGATAGTTCTAAAAAAGGTAATAAAGGCATTATTTGGATCATCGCTTTTGCATTTCTTGTGATTGCTTTGATAGCAACATTTGCAATTGATCTGAAATTCAGGATGTACGTTGAAAGTGTAAGTCCTGTATTTTATTATTTCCTGATTGCGGGATTTATTTTTGCGATGATAGATGGAGCCATAGGTATGTCCTACGGTGTTACTTCAACCACGTTTGCCCTGTCTATGGGTGTGCCTCCTGTGTCTTCGAGCGCAGCAGTTCATTTCTCTGAAATATTGAGTTGTGGTTTAGGTGCCTGGGTGCATAAAAGAATGAGGAATATTAATAAAAGGCTGTTCTGGTTGTTAATTATTCCGGGGATAGGCGGGGCCGTATTGGGAGCTTATCTTTTATCTTCATTAGAACATTATAGTAGTTATACAAAACCCGTTGTTTCACTCTATACGCTTTGTTTAGGTGCCATGATTTTGACAAAATCCATTAGAAATAGATCCAAAACGTTTCGCGGAGAAAAAATAAAAAAAATCTCTGTATTGGGTTTTGGAGGAGGTTTTATTGATGCAGTAGGAGGAGGTGGTTGGGGTTCCATCGTTTTATCTTCTTTAATCGCAGGCGGTCGAAACCCAAGAACTTCATTAGGAACCGTTAAAGCCACACGGTTCTTTATTGCAATTTTAAGCTCTCTAACCTTTTTTACCATGGCAAAAACAATCCATTGGGACATTGTAACGGGCTTGGTGATAGGGAGTGCCCTTGCAGCTCCAATAGCGGCAAAAGTTTCTTACAGAATTCCGGCAAAAACAATCATGTTTTTAGTAGGTATAATTGTTATTCTGGTAAGCTTAAAGAGTATTATTACCTTCCTTTTAAAAGTAATTTAATTCGTTTAAGGGCTTTCCCCTTACCGCTGGTTACAGTAAGGGGAAAATTATTGACTTCCTTTCTTCACGTTTCCCTCTACCTTTAACACAAACGCTAATATTTTAGGTGGATAAAACTATACTTCCTAACGCTTAATTTTTTCAATCTGAACCATTGCTTAAAAGGTTGTTTCTAACCTTAAACTCCGCCCATTTTATGATCTATATTGATATTAAAACTAACCCTAAGTCCTGATGTTGTATTCGTGTTGCGTGTTCGCTCCATTGTATCTGCAATATTTGGTGTAAGATTACCAACCATTAAACTATTGGAATGAAAAATATCCTTGAAACTGAGCGCTTAATTTTAAAAGAATTTACGCTAAACGACACCGATTTTATTATTCAGTTGCTTAATAGCGATGGATGGATAAGGTTTATTGGTGATAGAAATGTGAAAACCCATGAACAGGCTATTGAGTATTTAGGTAACGGCCCGATGAAAAGCTATGCTGAAAAAGGCTTTGGGCTGTGGCTGGTGGAAGAAAAAAGCAGTACCTCCAAAATTGGTATGAGTGGTATTATAAAGCGTGAACATCTCGAAAATCCGGATATTGGATTTGCCTTTTTGACTGCATTTGAAGGAAAAGGGTTTGGGATGGAAATCACGGCAGCCATTTTAAGATATGCCAAAGAAAAGCTCAATCTTCCGGTACTATCAGCAATTACACTACCTGATAACGAAAAATCCATCCGGTTGCTGGAAAAAAATGGGATGCATTTTATTAAAAAGATAAGTTCTCCAGGTGGAAACGAAGAGTTGCTGCTATATAGTGAGTGATTTAACTATAAAGAACTTTCTTTTGCCTGTTTTTCAAATGCTTGATTTCCAGTGATTTTTTTACTTTTAATACTGCAACTTAATAGTAAATAAATCACCATGAAAACACTTTTTTCAATCTTCTTACTACTGGTAACCATCTCATGTTACGGTCAAACCGATGAATCAGAGGTTTACGTTTGTCCTCCTTGCGGAAATCAATGTGATAAACTAACCTTTAATAAAGCTGGTAATTGTCCGCATTGTAAGATGCCGCTGATGAAAAAATCAGAAACTATCAAAAAGAACCATACCATTTGTTTTTATTTACAGGATGGGGTAGAAGTATTGGATTTTGCCGGCCCGATGGAAGTTTTTTCTTATGCCGGAGCGACTATTTTTACTGTTTCGAAAACAAAACAACCCATTAAAGCACAAGGTGTTTTACAGATAACTCCTGATTATGATCTTAAGGATGCGCCTCCATTTGATGTTTTGGCGGTTTTCGGTGGAAATGCAGGAAGGGCTGCCGATGATCCGGAGGTAATTGCATGGATCAAAGCGAGACAACCTACTACAGAGTATTATTTTTCGGTTTGTACCGGCGCCTTTATTTTGGGAAAAGCCGGTTTATTGGATAGCCTTACCGTAACCACTTTCCATGATAGCATTGACGATTTGAAAAAAGCCGTGCCAAGTGCAACGGTGCTGCCTAATACACGCTTTGTTGATAATGGAACTGTTATTACTACCGCAGGTATTTCGGCAGGAATTGACGGGGCCTTATACCTGGTTGAAAAATTTGGAGGCCGTGACTTTGCAAAAAGAGTAGCCGAATATATGGAATATGATAAATGGGTACCCGGACAAGGTTTAGTGCTGCCTAAAAAATAGATATTGCAAATAGTTTGTATTATTGTGCTATTATCTACACACCTACATCCATCTATGGGATTATTTAATTTCTATAAAAGTAAGGGGGAGAAAAGTGTCGCTCCTTTACCTGAGCCTGAGAGTAAGCCTTATGAAGGCGACCTGAACAAGACTAAAATTTTAGCCGGACTAATTAAAACGCCATTTGAAAAGCGTGATGATTTTTGGAAAGATGCATTTTTGGGGAATGTGAACGATGCAAGTTTCGCATGTGGTAACCCACAGGTGATCGAAGGCCCAGACGGTTTCCCTTACTTTCATCTTGAAATACCAAAGCCCAATCAACCATTTCAGTGTTATGTGATAAAGCACATGGTAACTGATTTCTTACTTCAAAAGGGCTTGGGTATAGTTATTAATGCCGGTATTGGTAACCCTGATTGGGTGTTCTCTTACGGCGATATTCTTAATTTTCATCTTCGCAATGAATTTTACAGTGAATCGGTTTCCTGGGATTTACCCAAGCATGAGGTAATTCAGGAGAAAGAGAAGATATTGATCGGGCAACCCTCTGAAATGCTATTGCCATTAGAAACCCGACTTGTCATGCGCGGCTTTCTTCAAACATTTGGAATACATAACGCTAAATTACTGCTGATGAATCGTTCAAGGCCTGAAGGAAATTTGCAGGAGCTGGTATTTAATTTAACTCCGGATAAATTCCAATCAGAAGATCACTATGAAAGTATTATGAGATCCATCGGTTGGTTTCTTCCACGGCATTATTCCTATGTATCTATGCATGAAACCAGTTTTAAAGCTGATTTTTTACCGCTTTAATTTGGTTTAGCCTTAATTATTTGCCAACAGTTTTTTATTGATCATCAGAAATGAGTACTGAAAACAACAAAGAGATCGTCATTCGGTTTAATAAAGAATTTCTGCAAAAAGGAAATACGGAAGTATTAGCAGAGCTTGTGGATGAACATTTTGTGAACCACACCATTCCTCCCAATATGCCAAATGATGTGAGCGGTCTTATTCAGTTTGTAAGCATTTTGCATAAAGGATTTTCCGACTTAAGTATTCAAATTGAGGAACAGATAGCCGAGAACGATATGGTTGCTACCCGCAAAACAATTACAGCCACTCATATGGGTGAAATTATGGGACGTCAGCCAACGGGTAAAAAAGTAACCATAAAAGTGATGGACATGGTGCGTTTAAAAAATGGGAAATACATTGATCACTGGGGCATCAACGATATGATGCAGGTGATTCAGAGTTTGTAAAATTGAAATAATTTGTACCTATGAAACCGGAGTTAAAAAAGCTAAATCGGTTTACAACCATTCCGTTTTTAATTGACCTGCTAAAAAGGGAAAAGCTGGCACTGATCAATCCAAGTATTTGGGAAGATTATAACGACAGGGCAACCATGGAGGTTTATCGAAATAAGAGCAAAGCTCAAAGCATATACGCGCTTTGCTTAACGCATCAAAACGAAACCATACACCACTGGAATGCTTTTGCCAACGGTACCGCGGGTTGTTGTATTGAGTTTAGTCCTGAAAAGCTATTTAAAACGCTTGATAAGCTGGAGGGTGTTCATCATGGCAAGGTTCAATATAAACGGATACAGGATCTTCCGACGCTTAACTCCACCCTTGATGATTTGCCGTATTTAAAACGTTTTCCGTTTAAACCTGAGAATGAGTATCGTCTGATTGCTGTTTCTGATGAACCTCAGCAAGCTACTTTCGATATCGATATTGATTTAAGCATTATCCGTAAGGTAACCATCAGTAATAAGGTTCCTGAAGTTGTTTTTAAAAGCCTCAAAGAATCGTTAATGGCCATTAACCCAAAATACAAAGGGCGCATTTATCATTCAACCTTATTCAATAATGTCACTTGGGTGAATCATTTTAATAAATAGAGATCTCAGGAATAAAATAATTCAAGTAGAAACAGATAGATGACACCATCCGAAATTGTTACACTGCAAATAGAAGCCTATAATAACTGCGATTTGGAAGCCAATATGGTATTGTTTAGTGATGATTTTCAAACAATAAACCTGGCTGATGGGGCAATTTTAATTGATGGGATAGAGGCCTGCCGGGAAATGTATCATAATTTATTTGCCAGCTCACCAAAACTATTTGCCAAAGTGATCAATCGAATTGATTATCATACTAAAGTTGTAGTACATGAGCTGATCTATGGGCGTTATGGCAGTGAAGAACCTTTGGAACAGGTAATCATTATGGAAGTTGATAACGATAAAATAACCAGGCTTTTACGACTCTAGATGGGTTAATGCAGTAGGTAAAAAGGTAATGTTTACTTTTGATAGCTACATAAGGCAATTAAACAAAACGGCTGCACGATATATCAATGTAGCCGTTTTGTTCTTTTTAAAGGAGTATAAGAGCTGTTACAATTTATAGTTAACGTTGCTTAATATAACCGAACAAACCATGCGTTTCATCATCGGGTCCGGCGGCAAAGAAGAGCTGGTTCGGATCACCGGCAGGAACATTATTCTTCGGAAATACTATTTCCCACAAACCGTCAATAGAAATTACCTTACTTCCGTCCATTAACTGCCCTTTATAATTTCCGTCGCTGTCATAAATATTGATTTTCCCATCTCCAAAGTTTCCAATAAGAAGCACATTCTGACCTAAACCAAAACCTTCAGGAGCCACCGCCATTCCCCATGGGGAATTAAGCATGCCGCCAGAGATCAAGCGCTTCACCAATGAACCATCAGGTTTGAAAATATCTACATACCCGTTTCCAACGCCTTTCTCATCATCTATTTTATCAGGTTCTTCTTGTTTAGCGTAGGCAACGTATAACATTCCGTCGATATTCTGAATGTTAAAAGGAGCAAATCCGGCTGGTAAAGAAGGATCGGTAAATGATTTGCCGAAAACTTCATGAAAGGTTTTGTCGAAAACATCGATCGTTCCTCCTTTAAAATTGGCGGCGTATAAAAAATTATCGGCACCGTCGGTTCCAATTGCAACACCTTTATAAACTGCATCAGCAGCTGAATTGTCGGCCACTGTTATGGCCGAACTTCCCGCGTTCCAGGCGGTTACAGTACCATCTTCGGCAACATAAATAAATAAACTCTTTTGACTGGTGCCCGGCATAAGAAAATCGGATGTGTTATTATAAACCACTCCTGTAGGTGAACCTCCGTTAACAGCTCCCTGAAATGGGATGTTTACAGGAGCCAGCAACTCATTACCATTCCTGTCGTAGATAGTGGTTTTGCCGGTGTGGTTGGCGGCGATCCAAAATGCACCGCTTGGGCCAATGGCAATTCCCCAGGCATTGGAAAGATTGGCGTCAACACGTGCCCCGTCGCATACCGTATCCATTACCAGGTCAACTTCCTGGTAACTTGGCGTTGCAGCGGTATTCTGCATAATGGTGTCATTTTTTGTGCAACCCGTTAGTAGCAGGGTGAGAAAAATAGGGAGTAAAAGAGTAACAGGTAAAAAAAACATCTGTGTTCCGTAAACAACCAATGGTTTTTCATCGGAATTTTTTGTTTTTGCTTTCATTTTTTTAAGGCTTTGAATTAAACGACTAATTAAGAGACCTTAGTTACTGTGAAGATGGATATAAAATGAATTTTAACGGCGAATTATGAGGTGTTAATAAAGAACTATGGTTTGAATTGAAATATGCTGCTGGTTCTTTAGAAGAATACGTAACGAGTAAAATGTTGGTTGCTTTGGTTAGATAAAATTAGTGGTATAAAATTGTATATAAAAGAGTTGTAGAAGAAATATAAATAGTTTTTAAAACCAATAACCGTCGAAATTTCAACATTGGGGTTTCTGAAAAACTTAAATTGGGAGAATAAAGCCTAAGGTGGATTATGGTTTTATTTAATTAGCGTCTCATGGCCTTTTATAATTTAACCAAAGCAGAAAGAGTAAAAGTTGTTGAAACAATTCGCACTGAGGTGTTATGCGCGTTGCAATTCAGGGATTTTTCAAAAGCTAACTTCTCATTTTCTCATAATGACACTTATATTAGAAAAGCAGCCTATTTGGCAATTGGTAAAATTTATTTGACTCATACCGATTTTCATCATGCAATTATTTCCATGCTGGAAGAAATGCAAAATTCATCTGATTTTAAAATTCGACAAACCGTAATTAATGCAGCCGGCGAAATTGGTAAAGTCAGTTTCGAGCAGGTACAATTGATTTTTGAGCGGGGCTTGTTTGATGCACACCATTCACCGCGTAATGCAGTTATAGGTTCAATAAAGAAAATGGGGGAGGTAAATCCGGTACCCGTTTTAAAATGGGCCAAAGAGTATCTTCATCATCCTGATAAGGAAATACGCAGGGAAATATGTCATGGCATTGAGCTTCGGGGAAGGAAATATCCCCAGGATATTCTTCCTTTATTGAAAGAATTGGAATTTGACAAAACGGTCAGAGTGCGTAATACACTGGTACATGTATTGGGTCAAATTGCTTATAAAAAAGGATGCTTAAAAACAGTGGTTGAGCATTTGAAGAGTTGGGGAAATACTCAAATAGTTAAGGAGGCATTAGCTGAAATTATTGATGTGCATCATCGTTATCGCAATTTTTCGGCTTTAACCCAAGAAGAAGCCAAGGCTTTTATTTCAATTTCTTTTCCATCTATGATCAGTTGAAAATACCTGACTTTAGGTATATGAAAACCATGTAATTTGGTCCATTTCAAGGAAGTTTAATACCTTGTTAGCTGCCTGCGAAAAAACATTCTTTAGTCTGAAAATTTGAACCAATTTTTTAACTTGCAAATAAACGCGTGAATCATACCTACTTATGATTCCTGCAACGCATCTGTCTTTATAGAAATTAAACATTTAACGTTGAAAAATTTTCAATCTTCAAACAAATACACAACATGAAAAAAACCGTAATCGCAATTGCACTTATTGCTGGGTTAGTTACAACCTATTCTTGCAAGGAAAACAAAAAACAGGAAGAACAGACTGAACAGGGATCAAACTCTGAACCTGCAGCAGAAAGTACAACTTCAGCTGAACCCAAATCATATGAGGTAACCACCTCTCCCGACAGCGTATTCCTGGGCAAAGACAAAGAGGCATTTATAAGAATAAAAGACCTTAAAGCAATTGAATTATCCAATCCGGATGGACAAAATACAGGCATCGAACTAACTTATAAAGTTGAATTGACCAACAAAAATGCTATTGGAGGGAATCAGATTGGAATTGCAACCACTGATTTCAGACTTGAATTGGATAATGGAAGTAAAATAGCACCAAGTTCAGTGTATGTTAGTGCGGCACCCGAAGCAACAACTCTTTCGGGTGAAGATAAATTTGTAATTCCAGCGGGAGCAAAACCGGTTGCATTGAATTTATTCTATGATCAGACAAGAACCAGTGTAAAATTGCAGTTAAAATAAAACTATAAAACCAAGTTCATAAAGCTTATATCGGCTTTTTTGTAGCACTTTTTATAAGTGTAAACCCTGAAATTTGTAAAGCAAATTTCAGGGTTTCTTATTAAACACATGAAGGTTATAATTGTAAGAGATGACAGATTCTTAATAAATAAAGTGGAATAAGAAGGTTGGTAAATGATTATAGGTATTTTGAAACAACAATTTAATAGTTTAACAATTTAGCCATTCTAGCTGGAGAATATCTTTCCATACTTGATAAAATGCTGTCAGGTAAAAAGGCTGGTTGTAGAGTGAAAATCCCAGGCCAAACCGCGTTAAATACGGCATGTTACCTCTGAAAATACTTCAACAAAAAACTTCAAATTATTCAGATTAAACCAGTTAAACATTTTTTGAAAAAACTCTCTGTTTGCTAAAAACACGCGATTATATTTGCAGCCTCATTTAAAAATCATGTCAGAACAAAAGTACTTTCTGAAGATTGCCCAGGATTTGGGCATCGGCAGCCGCCAGGTAGAAGCAACGGTTGGGTTGTTGAACGAAGGAGCTACGATTCCTTTTATTTCTCGTTACCGTAAGGAATTAACGGGCAGTCTCGATGAAGTAGCCATTGCTGCTATTCGCGATGAAATTGAACGTTTGCGTGAGTTGGATAAGCGCCGCGACACCATCCTGAACTCTATTAAAGAGCAAGGCAAACTGACCGATGAGTTAGAGAAAGATATTCTGGCAGCAGCAACCATGAGCCGCCTGGAAGATCTTTACCTTCCTTACAAACCTAAACGCCGCACCAAGGCAACTATCGCTCGCGAGCGAGGCCTTGAACCGTTGGCTTTGACCATTTTCTCGCAAGAGGTAAAAGATATTGATGCAGAAGCAGCTAAGTTTATTGATGCCGAAAAAGAGGTGAACAATGAAAGTGAGGCTTTACAAGGGGCACGTGATATTATTGCCGAAATGATCAATGAGGATGCGGTTTGTCGTGATAAAATGCGCACACTATTTACCGATAAGGCGATGATCACATCAACAGTGATGAAAGGCAAGGAGGAAGAAGGCGTTAAATACCGTGATTATTTCGAATGGTCAGAATTGTTGAAAAACACTCCTTCGCATCGTTTGTTAGCTATGCGCCGTGGTGAAAAGGAAATGATCTTAAGTTTAGACATTGCTCCGGTTAAGGACGATGCAATTGATATAATTGAAGGTGTTTTTGTGAAGAGCAGGGGTGAAGCTGCTGAACAGATCAAAATTGCTATAGACGATTGTTATAAGCGATTATTGGCTCCGTCAATTGAAACGGAGATGCGCTTATTAACCAAAAAAGGAGCCGACGAAAAAGCCATTGTTGTTTTTGCCGATAACCTACGCGAGTTATTATTAGCCGCACCAATGGGACAAAAATGCATTTTAGCAATTGACCCAGGTTTCCGTACAGGTTGTAAGGTTGTGGTATTAAATCCGCAGGGTAAACTTTTAGAGAATACAGTAATTTATCCAACGGCATCTTCTCAGGGTAAAATGATAGAGGCTGAGGCTGTGGTTTTGGCTTTATGTCAGCGTTTCCAAATCGAAGCCATTGCCATCGGTAACGGTACCGCCAGCCGCGAAACAGAAACCTTTGTCCGTGGAATAAAAGATCTGCCTAAAGATGTTTCTGTAGTAATGGTAAATGAGGCAGGGGCATCTGTTTATTCAGCTTCGGAAGTTGCACGTGAGGAGTTTCCTGATTATGATGTAACCGTTCGAGGTGCAGTTTCTATTGGTCGTCGCCTGGCTGATCCTTTGGCTGAATTAGTGAAGATCGATCCTAAATCAATTGGTGTTGGTCAATATCAGCATGATGTTGATCAAACTGCTTTAAAAAATAAATTGGACGAGGTTGTTGGTTCTTGTGTGAATGCGGTTGGAGTGGAAGTAAATACTGCCAGTAAGCAGTTACTTACCTACGTTTCGGGTTTAGGCCCTGCATTAGCACAAAATATTATCAACTACCGTAATGAAAATGGCGCTTTCAAATCACGTAAAGACCTGAAAGCGGTTCCACGTATGGGTGAAAAGGTATTTGAACAGGCTGCCGGCTTCTTGCGTATTCTAAACGGAACACATCCTTTGGATTCAAGTGCAGTTCACCCTGAATCGTACCATATTGTAGAGCAAATGGCAAAAGACCTTGGCTGCAAAGTTGATGACCTGATAGCTGATAAAGAGGTGCGCAAGAAGATCGACCTTAAAAAATATGTTTCTGAAACAGTTGGTTTGCCTACCCTGAATGATATCATGCAGGAGTTAGATAAACCTGGACGAGATCCTCGTAAGGTATTTGAGGCGTTTAAATTTGCTGATGATGTGAATGAGATCGCTGATTTAAAAGTGGGAATGCGTTTACCCGGTATAGTTACCAATGTAACCAATTTCGGAGCTTTTGTTGACGTGGGTGTCCATCAGGATGGATTGGTGCACCTGAGCCAGCTTTCGAACCGTTTTATTACTGATGCGAATGAAGTGGTTAAGGTTGCTCAACAAGTTTTGGTTACGGTTACTGAAGTTGACGTTGATCGCAAGCGTATTGCATTGACAATGAAAGATGAGAGTGCTCCGGTGCAGCGTACGAAAGCTGAGAAGGAAAAAATGCGCAATGATAGAACAAATCGTCCGTCGCAACAGCAGCAAAGTAAACCGAAAGCAGAGGAGCCACAAGATATGAACTCAATGCTTGCCGCATTGAAGAATAAATGGAAATAAACATCCAGATAAAACAAACAAAAAACGGAGCTGTTTTTAACAGCTCCGTTTTTTGTTTTATGATCAACCTGAAATATTATTCTGATGTATTGGTTGGAACGTACGACGAGCTGTATTCCATATTCTTTTTGTAATTGATAATAGCTCTGAAAATAGCCGAAGCGATTTCTTCTCTCCCTTTGTCGCTGTTCATGTAATCTTCTTCTTCAGGATTAGAAACAAATCCTGCTTCAACTAATATACTAGGCATTGCAGTAGCCTGTAATACCCAAATGCCTTCGTTGTTACGCTGCTTAACACCCCGGTTTACCCTGTTTTGTTTTACAAATTCGGTTTGAACCATGTCGGCAAGCATTAAACTCTGGTCGAAAAATTTGCGGGTTACCAATGAAGCCATGATTTTAGCTTCAGGTGAATCAAACATATCATCCGCCGAACCATTTTCGCCTTGCTCTCCATGCAACTCCGTTGAATCGGTATTGTTGCTTTGAACAAACTGAACTTTCGAATCGTTTTTGTTCACCGCCCAAATAAAGGTTTCTACACCAGTGGTTCCACTTGGGCTGGTCCAGGTTTTATATATAGGTACTTTTTTGGTATGTTTCTTCTTCTTTTTGCCTTTACCGGTATAATAGGTGGTGGTTTTATAATCGATAATTTCAGAGTTTTTTCGACCCGGAGCCCAGTTACAGTGAATACTGATAAACAAATCGCCATGGTTTTCATTGGCAAAGCGGGCACGGTAACGGTTGGCTTCACGCGGACTGGTAAAACCTCCGGCATCATTCCTATCGTTACGGGTCATCAGCACTTTAATGTCAGGCAGTGAATCCCTGATCATTTTGGCAAGCTGTTGGCCAAAACTTAATGTTAAATCCGATTCATAGCTGTACTTACCATGAGCATTTAGGGTAGGATAGCCATGGCCCGGATCAATGATAATGGTTCTTATGGTTTTTGATTTGTTTACCTGTGCGTTAACATTTAAAAAATTGCATATTAACAAGGCTGAAAATAGTAGAGAGCGGGCAATTTTTCCTTTAGCTGAATTAATTCTTTTCTGCATCTTATCGAACTCATTTACGTTACCCCAATTTTAATTAATAAATTGGTAATGTTGAATAATCCTTGAAAATTTTTTTAATCGGTTTGAAGTATTTGCATCAATAGTTGTTAAAACCTATTTTTGGCAAAATTTTAAAACAATGGAAAGCAAACTAGATAAAGACTTCGCATTTTTAGCCGTAGGTGTAATTGTTGTATTAATTGGCACTTTTGCCCGTTTTATTATTGATTCTCATTTATTATCATTGGTTTGCTGGGGATTCGTTGCTGTTGGTGCGGTATTATGCTTAACAGCTATTGCTCGTGTATTGAGCGTTTCTCAAGAACGTGAAAATAATCAATAGTAAATTGTTACAGGGCTATTAAGCCCTTTCTCATAAAAACAAAATGCATTTACCTCACCTTTGCGTGGGGTAATTGTGTTTTATATCAGATTAGAGGTTTGTAAACAGTGTAAAAACAGTGATCGATTTAAAGCAACTTAAAGGCGAAGCGCAAAAGCGGAGGAAGGAAAACAAGAAGTACTTTGAGCGGTTAAAGAATAAAAAATCGCGCGAGGTGGATCTTGCTTTTGCGGAGCAACACGAGATCGTTTTTGCTAAAACCGACTGTTTAACCTGTGCTAATTGTTGCAGGGGAACCGGCCCTCTTTTTACCCAAAGAGACATTGAGCGTTTAGCCTCAAGGTTAAAGTTGAAGCCCGGAGATTTTGTAGAAAAATACCTGAGAATTGATGAAGAAAATGATTATGTTCTTCAATCAGTTCCTTGTCCATTTTTAGGCAGTGATAACTATTGCTCAGTTTATGAGGATCGTCCCAAGGCTTGTCGTGAATACCCGCACACAGATCATTCGCCCATGCTTCAAATTTTAGATATCACCCTAAAAAATACAGCTATTTGCCCTGCAGTTTATGAGATTGTAGAGCGAATGAAAAAGTATTTTCCGGCTTGATAGAATGGCAAAATTGTTAAACTGTTAAATTGTTGTTTCAAAAATACCTATGACCATTTAATCATTTAACCATACCCTTATTCTACTTTAATTATTAATATCCTGTCATCGTCGGCTCCGGGAGATCCACGGCCGTCTTTATTACTAACCGCAAGCCATAAATCGCCGTTCGGCATTTCCATAACATCCCTTAATCTTCCATATTCATTTTCAAAAATTTTTAAAATATGTAGCACTTTTCGATTGTTATTAGGGTCGAGCATTACCCTGTACAATGATTGGCCTCTTAAGCCGGTGAATAAAATCGAGCCCTTCCATTTACCTTTAGTCACAAAAGTTAAACCTCCGGGAGCCCAGGTATAATCGTTTCCGCTCATAATTAAAGGTGAAATCATTCCTGAAGCGGTTTGATCGCCATAGATAGTGGGCCAGCCATAGTTTTTCCCGCGTTCTATAAGGTTGAGCTCATCCCTGCAACAAGCCGGACTACCCGAAGGCCCGTGTTCTGTTGCATACAATTGCTGAGTTTCGGGTTGCCACGCCAAACCCTGTGGATTTCTATGACCATATGAATACACATAAGAGTTTGGATTGGGGTTATCAGCGGGGATGCTACCATCTGTATTTAAACGAAGTATTTTTCCATTTAATGAAGTTAGATTCTGTGCATAGGCGGTATTGCCGGCATCCCCAACACTCCAATAAATTTTTTTATCCGGCCCTATTTTTACAGCCCCACCATCATGAACAGTATTTCCAGGTATATTATCGATCAGCACTTTGTCAACCGCTCCTTTACCTGAAGCATTTTCTTTAAGTCTTACTAAATTTATAACAAGATTGCCGCCCTTAACATACGTATAGGCTACATAAACATATTTATTGGAATTGAAATCCGGATCAGCACAGATGCCCAATAAACCTGATTCTCCCTGCTCCGAAACATTGGCAGTCAGGTCTAACCATGGTGCCGCTGTTAATGCTCCATTTTTTACTTCTCGTATTCTGCCTTGACGTTCGGTGATCAGTACTCTTCCGTCTGACAATTGTGCCATTTCCCATGGTGTATCAAGGCCTTTTACAAGCGTTGTAACTTTTAATGTTACTGTGGTGTCGGTTTCCGTGGGAGTAGCTGTTTCGGTCGATCCTTTTTTACACGAACCCATATTTACTATTGCAATCAAGATGAAGAAGAGATTTTTCATGTCAATACTATTTAAATGGTTTCCAGAAACATTTGCCAGATAAGCTACAAAAAATAGGCTAAACGAGAAACGCCCGTTTTTTAATGAACGGGCGCTTCTAAAAGGTATACCAAGGAAATAATTCTACAGAGGTTCAAGAAAAAGTGAGGCAGCACCGAACAATGCGGCTTCTTCCGAAAGTTGTGCCTTTACTATTTTAGTTTCGGGAGCTTCTTTTTTTAGTTCAGTTTGTAATTTACCAATAAACAACTCCCAGGCATTGGCCACATTGCCTCCAATAACAACATATTCCGGTTGTTTGTCCTTTATAATTGGTAATATGAATTCACATAAACTTTCTCCAAATTCTTCAAATACCATTTGAGCAGTTCCATCTGTTGGAACCAGTTCAGTTAAATGCTTTACGTCGGCTACCTCACGTCCTGCTAATTCTTCGTATCTCTTAACAAACCAGCGCGTCGAAATAAAATCTTCGGCCATTTTATCCCTGAATGCACTGCACCATAAATTAGCATCTTCAGCTTTATTGTTAAAATAATAAGCCGAACCAAGGCCTGTGCCCAGAGTAAATCCTATTGCCTTTTTACTTCCGGCAGCCGCTCCGCTAAAAGCTTCACCTTTTAAAAAACAAGCCGCATCATTTAAAAATTTAAGTTGATTTAAAGAAAGCTGTAACGATTTAGCAAGAAGTTCTTTAATATTTAAACCAAACAGTAAATCATATTTATTTTGATCTTTAATGTAGCAGATACCTAAATCATAATCAAACGGGCCAGGCATAGCAATGCCAACTCCAGCAATTTGGTCTTTTCCAATTTGTTCGATAGAGTTGTTAATGCACTCACTCCAAACTGCTATAATATTGTCTGGGGTTCCGTTGGCGTTTACACGCATACGGTGATGGCTGTTGTTTAAAATGCTCCCATTTTCGAGATTGATAACAGCAGAGGTTATGTGAGAGCCGCCAATATCTACACCAATAGCAAACTTTTTATTCATGATTTCAATAAATTGGGTGGAAGATAGCCAATTCTAAAACCCTATCAAAGGTCAACAGCGCATTTGTTGGTATTGCTAACATATGCAGCTTCTATTATTTTAATGCCTGTTAATGCATCTGAAGGGTCAATTGGTATAGGTCCGTCATTTCGCAAATGGTTATAAACCAAATCGAAAAACTGCTTGTAATTAGAGGGTGGTGTTGGTACTGAATTTCTTTTAGTTTCTCCGTTCTTATCTACATTCAAAATTCCCCATTCTGTTTCAGGTTCAATTCCATAACCTTCGTCATCAGGGAGTATTCCTGCTTTCAGTTGGTCTTCCTGCAGGTTCATTCGTTTTTTTACAAACGAACCATTTGTGCCGTTTAAAATGTAACCCGGTAATTCTTCTTTTGCCAGCAATGTGCTTTTGAGCTTGAGTCGGAGCTGAGGGTAGTAGAGAATTACTTCGAAATAATCATCTACCAATGAACCATCACGTGTCTTCAAGATATCGGCATAAACCTTTTGCGGTGTTCCAAATAACACTATCGCCTGATCGATTATATGAGTGCCAATTTCATATAAAAGTCCCGTAGCAGATGCTGCCTCTTCTTTGTGTTTCTTTGGATTCAAACTTGATCGGTAGCGTTCAAATTTAAACTCTACTTCAATTAATCGCCCTAATTGTCCCGAGTCAATAACTTCTTTTACAATCTTAAAATCACCATCCCAACGACGATTATGGAAAGCCGTAAGCATTTTTTGCTGTTGATTGGCCAATGTTATCAACTCTTTTGTTTCTTCTGAACTAGCAGCAAATGGTTTGTCAATAATTACATGTTTGCCGGCTAATAAAGCCTGTTTTGCAATTGAGTAATGGGTTTGATTTGGGGTGTTAACAATTACCAATTCTATTGAATCATCACTGAGCAATTCTTCAATGCTTTTATAAATAGTAAGATGAGGATATTTTTCTTTTGAATCCTGATGATGACGCTCCACAACAGCTGTCCATTTAAAATTTGGATCATTGCTGATGAGGGGTCCATGAAAAACTTTTGTTGAATATCCGTATGAACAGATACCCGTATTTATAGGTTGAAACATAAGCTGAAATTAGGGACTAAACAGATTAAATACAAAGTAAAATACTTTAGGTAGATTATTTGACCCACATCCTGAGGAATAATATCTATCAACTGGGGAAATCTACTAATAATGGCTTATAATTATTTGATAATTAGTTTTTTAACTGAATAAAAAAAATAAAACTGATTATAAAGTTATTTGAATGAGAACAACGTTTGAATAAATTAATATTTAAAAAATATTCGTGCTGATTTATAAAATTAATATATGGTTTTTATCATTAAGGGTATTAAAAAGGATTCAATAAACTGGTGGAATTATTGCAATTAAAAGGCCGACAATGACCAAAATTTATCAAAAACAAAAAAAAGGAGGAACTATGTTAAATCGGCGTTAAAACCAAACCCACCAACTACTACAAACTAACAATTTTTGCTCTCCACCTATTTTATGTCTCTCTACAATTAATTGGTTGTTAAACCCATCCATTATTAAAAAACTAACAGTTATTGTAAAATGACGAATACAACAATTCACGCAATACGTGCGACCAAAACGATCATTAAAAGCGCGCTCTTCTTAGGAACTATAACATTAATAACAGCTTCTTGCGATAAAACAGAAGAAGTAATTGAACCACAAAAGGCTATTGCGGTTGAAGCGTTAGCAAGCAAAGGTACTGAAACGTTAATGTCACTAAGCGCAACTGTAAAAGCTGTTCCTACCTCTTATAATTACACTGTTAGCAATGCAGCTGGTTTTGTGGCTGCATTGGCAAAAGTAAAAGCAGGCGAGGCTATTTTCCTATCAGCCAATGGTGTTTTTGATTTTACCAATTATGCTACAATTAAAATCCCGGCAAACGTAACCATTTATAGTTCTCGTAACCGTATTTATTCGGGTACAAGTAGAAGTGCTGGCGCTAAAATTATTACCAATAACAAAAATATCCATCCATTGTTCAAAATTATGGGTCCGAATGTGCGCATATCAGGTATCCGCATTTTAGGGCCTGATACGGCTGCAAATATTGCTTTAATGAAACAGCTTATTCCTGCAGGTACGCAATGGAAATATGCTTATTCAAGAGCAATCGAATCATCATATGATTACTTAGAAGTGGATAACTGTGAAATCGCGGGTTGGTCTCATGCTGGTATTTACCTTACGGGCGGTAAAAATGCGGCCATTCATGACAATAACTTCCACCATATTCAACGATACGGAACAGGCTATGGCGTTTGTTTGAATGGAGGAACCGCATTGGTTACCAGAAACACTTTCGACTGGATGCGCCATGCTATCGCAGGAACAGGTATTGTAGGAGAGGAGTATGAATCAAGCTACAATACACTTGGCAATCATTTCATTGCTGAACCTTTTGATATGCATGGAGGGAAAGACAGAAAGGACGGAACTAATATTGCCGGTAGTTATGTTTACATTCACCACAATACATCTTACTTTACCGGTTTTAGAACCGTTTTAATTAATGGTGTACCGGTTAATGGCGTAAAAGTTACCAACAATAGTTTTATTCAAAAAACTGAATTTGAAGCTATCCGTTTAGATGCGGCAACTACCAACAAAACCGTTACAGGTAATGTTTATTCAATTCCTGTAAAATCACTTGTTGTGGCGTTAATTAGTTATTAGTGAGTCTGAAATTTATGATATGAAGGGTACCATTAAGAAATGGTGCCCTTTTTTATTTACTTATAAAAACAGATTATCAGTACTTTTGAGCATGCAAAATTCTCATTATCCCATTCCAGTTACCGTTTTAACCGGTTTTTTAGGTGCAGGTAAAACTTCGGTGCTTAACCAACTGATTAAGCAAAATAGAGATAAACGTTTGGTGGTTCTGGAAAATGAATTTGGAGACATAAGCATAGATAGTGAGTTGGTTTTTAAAGGTGATAATGAGCTTTTTGAAATTTCGAGCGGATGTATTTGCTGTTCAATGAATGGTGAGTTCAATGAAACGCTGGCCAAACTGGTACAGGAGTTTCCCGTTTTTGATCATTTGGTTGTTGAAAGTACAGGTATTGCTGATCCTTCCGCAATTGCCGCCGCCTTTGTAGGCGATCATATTATACAGGCTCACTTTAAACTCAATGCAGTTATTTGTTTAGTAGATGCACAAAATTTACAAGAACAATTAACAGAAAGGGAGGAAGTGACGAAACAAATCGCCTTTTCTGACGTAGTGGTAGTCAATAAGGTTGATTTGGTTGATGCTCAACAATTAACTTTGGTTGAGAAGGCAATTAAAAATATCAATCCTTATGTACAGTTAATAACTGCTAAATATGGTGAACAAAATACGGTTGACCTATTGAATTTAGATGCTTATGAAGCACGAAAGGTAGAACAGGGCTTCCGATTTTTACCTATAAACTTGCAAACGAGTCACGAGGATGTTGTTTCGCATGCCTTTGTTTTTGACCAGCCTTTAGATTTATTAAAGTTCAGGCATTGGCTCAATGTGCTTTTGGTTATTCAGGGTGAAAGTTTTTACCGGGTAAAAGGTGTTATGAATTTTGCCGGATTAGACGAACGTCATATTGTTCAATCAGTAATGAAAAATGCAACTTATACACTCGGAAGTGACTGGGAACAAGGAATGGTACGTACAAGTAAGATCGTATTTATTGGCAAAAAACTCCGACGCGATCTTTTAGAAAAAGGATTGAAAAACTGTTACAGTGATTTTTCTTTTGTATAATAAAAAGCTATTTCAAGTTATTACTTATCCCCACCTTTTTTCTGATAAAGGCTTTGTCTTTTATTTCATTTAACATGAAATCAGCAAGGTCCCCACTGAATATAGACATTCCTCCTGGATGGTAATCTGTTTTTACCTGGTAGGTACCTGTTTTGTCTCCGGGGATAATATCCGGAGGGCACACAAAGGTGAAATCGAGTTTACTGTGCTCTAAAGCCTCGTAAACTTTATAATGACTTTCGGATATAGGCAAAAATTGAGAAGGGAAATTGTAGGTTTTGGAGATAATGGTATCAGCTGTGGCCTGTAAAACACCCATGCCGCCAACGGCAATTATCCGTTTAATTTCTAAATTGTTCATCGCTTTTAAAATATTGCTGTAACCGATTAGCTGATGTTCAGGGTTCACAAAGCCAAGAGCCGATAATACTGCATCATGACCCTCAATTGCTTCATGTACTTTTTCGTAATCAAGTACATCTCCCATGATAATTTCGAGCAGTTGATGCTGTACATGTACTCCGTACGGATTACGTGCAAAAGCGGTAACATGAATATTTCTACTTAAAGCTGACTTTAATATTTGAGATCCAGTTCGGCCGGAAGCGCCAAAAACAATTATTTTCATGTTAGAGCGAAGAGTTAGTTTGTTTTTATAAGTTTATGGCATCAGTTATTCAATTCGGTAAATAAAATTATCTAAATATACAAATAATGAATAGATGAATTGAAAAACAACGGGTTTTCATCCATGAATTGTAATTATTTTAAATAGTTTTCGTCATTTGGTTCCCATAATTCAATTTTATTTCCTTCGGGGTCCATTATCCAGCCAAATTTTCCAAATTCAAACTCTTCTACCTCTCCAACTACCGTCACTCCTTCATCTTTTAAGGCTTTTAGAAGTTCTTTCAGGTTTTCAACCCGATAATTGAACATAAAAGGTTTTGTGCTTGGGAAGAAGTATTTCGAATCAGCTTTAAACGTACTCCAAGCTGTATAACCAATTTGGTTAGGGTCGTCTTTTTCTCTCCACTCAAATGTAGCACCGTACTCACCTGAATCAATTCCAAGGTGCTTTGCATACCATTCTTTTTGCTTTTCAGGATCTTCGCATTTAAAGAAGATCCCGCCAATACCGGTTACTCTTTTCATTTAATAAGATGATGTTTTTTAAGGTCATTGGTTATCATGTTTATTACAGCATCGGTGGCTTTTCGACCTATTAAAAGACCATAACCAATATTTAACAAAAATTTATCGATCCCTTTCAGGTCGGCTAACCTAAATGTAAGTTCTTTTATTCGTTCTCTGAAAAGTTTTCGCCAACTTTCAACCTTTGATGCTTCAATTTGAGGCCATATTAAAGCCGTTTCTTCCATATTTGGGTTTCCTTTATTGGTATCTGGGATAATTGCCAAGCTTCCTCTTTTTGACAAAAAACGATTTTTAGCTTCAGCGGAATAATTCTCTGTAAAAATAGGGTTGGTCGTGTCGGCTGGGATAGTAAGCCATTCCTGTAGGAAGTACTGGCAATTTCTCCGACCAAGAAAATAATCGTGAACCCTGAATGATTTATCAAAGAAACCTCCAAATCCTTCAAATGAACCACAAGCAATGGCCATGCTTCCGGAAATATCATCAGTGCCGTTTTCTCGTTCCGGAACAATTAAAAAACGACTTATGTTTTTAGGGTTCATTGCTTTTTCAATATCCTGCGGTTTAAATAATAATTGCCCCCGCATGGTTTTAAAGGTTTGTTTAATGACATTCATAATTCCAATGCTGGTATCAAATTCAACGTCCGGGTCCTCACACGGAAATGGGTCAATCATTAAAATACTGCTTCTACAGGTATCGTAATTATTATTTGCCTCCCTGTCTTCTTTTGTCTTATCGATGATGACATCTCTGATAATTTCAAATGGCTCATTATTAAGCATGCCTCCATCAACATTTAAGGTGGTATATGTATTCTGATTTTGAAGCTTATCAATTATTTCATGTAGAAATGATTTTTGGGCAATGAGGTTATCTGTTACAATTGATTTTGGAACATTGGTGTTATATTTTTTTTCCATCTCATTCAGCAGATTGATAAACCGGTTGTCAAAAACCTGTTGCTTATCTCGTATAATTTCTCTGGCTGAAAGTCCAATAGGAAATGCTCCAGTGGCCATAGCACAACTCTTGGCAATATCCAGGTTAATGTTGTTTAGAAATGAAAGTGGAATGCGACCGTCGTTGTTGTATGTTGTTTTATTTAATACGAAATGGCCAAAGTCGCGATGAGAGGAGGTTTTATACTGATCAAGTTTGCTAACTCCTCCCAAAAAACCTAACGAATAGGGGATGCCTTGCAGATTGGTTAAGGTTACCAGAATATCAGCATCGTCAGATAAATAAGGACGAGAATAAGGAGTATTGGGATTAACAGTTACCGCTTTATCGGCAATGCCCTTTATAAAGTCGGAGTTAAAAAGCGAGATAACCTTATTGTTCTTCTTGATGTCATCGTTTTTAAGCATTAATGGCAGCATATCATCTGCGGCCAGGTTCACCCACGAATCATAAAGTTTGTTGTTGTTTTTAAAGGCTTCGTCATTTCGCTTATCGGGAGTAATATGGCCAATCGGGTTTTGCATGGCAGCTCCGGCAATTATGGAGGTCATTCCCCCTGCGGAAGCTCCACCTATTACTTCGATAACAACTTGATGAGAGGGAATCGATGGATCGCCAGTTTTTTTTGCTTCTTCCCAGCGTTCCAGGGTTTCTATCAGATAATCAATAACTCCGGCTGTATAGGCACCAGCCGAAACTGCACCGGCCATACAAAGGCCCAGGTGAAAAGTTTTTTGATCGCTCATAAGAGGTAGCAGTAATTTAGATGAATGTGTATTTGTTTGATTATAAGTGTGTAATATTAAATATAGGAAACATTTGGGTGAATATATGATTGCAAAAAATAAAACCAATTACGACCAGGTATTAATTCATTAGTACGAATCGTTATTTCAGGACGTGACATTCTTGAAAATAAAAAACGCCTTAAGGTCTAACTTAAGGCGTTTTTTGAGTTGAAATATGTTTTTATTAGAAACGGAATCCAAGTCCTAGAGAGAATACAGTATTTCTCATAGTTGCATCTCCTGAATCTTTGGCGATATTTGCCAGGCCAAATGTATAACGAAGATCAGCAAATAAACCCATAGGGAAATTATACTCAGCTCCAATGTTAGCACCTAAATCCAGGTTGTTGTAATCACTTTTATTATCTATTGACTCACCATCAAATTTTTCTTTAGCACTTACCAAAAATCCAATTTGAGGACCTGCTTGTAAATTTAAACCTGCTACAGCATTGTATTTAAACATTAGGGGAACATTTACATAAAGTGTGTTCAATGAACCACCATCAACTTTAGTTCCTTGTGATGATAACAATACCTCTGGTTGAAACGCAAATTTGCTACCAAATGAAGCTGTAACTAAACCCCCAACATAATAACTGGTTAAGTTTGAAAAGCTTGCTGATACACCATTACCACTAATTGTATTATTTGCAAGGTTACCACCTGCTTTAATACCAAATTTAACTGGCGATTGAGCCATTGATGCGCCTGCCATCATTACTGCGGCAATTAATAAGTAGAATTTTTTCATTGTTAATGTTTTTAATTGAATGGCTCAAACATAGAATAAAATCTTAATTATTATAAATCAAAAATAACTTTAAGTATAAATACTTGTTGATAAGTTATATTTGGCTATTTATTAGCTCAAAAAAAAGAGGCTAGAGGCCCCTTTTTAAATTTTTGCATTTTTATTTCGTAAATAATGGTCGGCCAAAACTAATGCCGCCATTGCCTCAACAATTGGCACCGCCCGGGGAACTACGCATGGGTCATGCCGGCCCTTGCCATGTAATTCTACTTTATTGCCATCTTTGTCAACTGTATCTTGCCCCTTCATTATAGTCGCCACCGGTTTAAAGGCAACTTTAAAGTATATATCCTCTCCGTTGGAAATTCCTCCTTGAATACCTCCGGAATTATTGGTACGGGTAGAAAAATCAGTTTCAAATAGGTCATTGTGTTCAGAACCTAACAATGTTGCTCCTTCAAAACCCGATCCGTATTCAAAGCCATGCACCGCATTAATGCTCAGCATTGCTTTTCCCAAATCGGCATGTAGTTTATCGAAAACGGGCTCACCTAAACCAACCGGAACTTTTTGGGCCACGCAAGTTAGTATTCCACCAACAGTATCACCCGCTTTACGAACACCATCAATATAGGCTATCATTTCTTCGGCTTTTTCAGGATCAGCGCAGCGCAAAATATTGTTTTCTGCCGATGATAGATCCAGTTCGGTATAAGGTTTTTCAACCTTCATTTTACCTACGGCACTTACATAAGCATTGATCGTAATACCTGCAACTTGCTTTAAGAAGAGTTTAGCCACGGCTCCGGCAGCTACTCTGGCAGCTGTTTCACGAGCTGATGATCTTCCTCCGCCGCGATGATCTCTGATGCCATACTTCGCTTGATAGGTATAATCGGCATGGGAGGGGCGAAACGGACCAACGTTATGATCATAGTCTTTTGAGCGTTGATCTTCATTAGGAATCAGGAATGAGATAGGAGTTCCAGTTGACTTTCCTTCAAATATTCCTGATAAAATTTGAGCCGTATCCGATTCCTTTCGTTGTGTGGTGATTTTTGATTGTCCTGGTTTTCTTCGGTCCAGTTCAGCTTGTACAAAATCCAGATCGAGTATTAAACCAGCCGGACAACCATCTATAATTACTCCAATAGCGGTTCCATGTGATTCGCCGAAAGTGGTTATTCTAAATGCTTCTCCAAATGTATTGCCTGCCATTCTATTGATGTAAGAAGTAAGAAATAAGAGCTGAACTATTTTGATCGCCCATTATTATTTTATTAATCGTTTTAATTAGTAGTCTTAAGTTCTGACTGAGTGCATTCAAATCCAACCTTTTCGAGATCTTCCCAAAAATGCGGGTAAGATTTGCCTGTAACCTTAGGGTCTTCAACCTCCATTGAATTAACTTTTAGCACAAGGGGAGCAAAAGCCATGGCCATTCGATGGTCATGGTACGTATTAATAAGGATAGTATCTTGAACTGTTTTATTAATACTACTTCCTGAACAGTCGATGTGATAGTTTAAGCCCTCCTGAGTAATAGTAACGCCATATTTTCCTAACTCATTTTGCAATGCGGCAACACGGTCTGTCTCTTTTATTTTCAAACTTTCTAAACCCGTAAAAGTGCAATTATGATTTAATCCTGCACAAATAACCGCGATGGTTTGAGCTATATCCGGACAATGTTCAAAATCGATAAAATCAGCCGTAACCTTGTCAGAAACCTTTGTTAATCGAATTCCATCTTTCAGAAAATCAGTTTTAACCCCAAAGTTTTCCATGATGTTGGCAATAACGCTATCGCCTTGCAAACTATGACCTTTTAATCCGGTAAGTTTAATATCAGCTACTTTTGATAAAGCCGTTAAGGAATACCAATAGGACGAACCACTCCAATCGGGCTCAATAAACAGATCATTGGACTTATATGCTTGCGGTTTTATGCTAATGTTATTGTCGTTCCAGGTATGTTCAATACCAAGCTCAGCCATCATTGCCAGCGTCATTTCAATATAAGGTCTTGAGGCAACTACTCCATCTAACGTCAAATCCAGCCCATTAGGCAGGGTAGGGGCAATCATTAATAAAGCTGAAATATACTGACTGCTAACACCTCCATCTATCGATATCTTATTCGTCAGGTTTAAATCCTTCCCTTTTATTTTTAATGGAGGAAAGCCTTCATTACCGGCATATTCAATATCGGCACCCAGGTTGCGCAATGCGTCAACTAATAATTTAATTGGGCGCTCGAGCATTCTATGAGTTCCGGTCAATAACCATTCGCCCGGTGTCACTGCTAAAAAAGCAGTTAAAAAACGCATAGCAGTTCCTGCTGGGCCAACATTAATTTCTGTGTTATTAGAGGCGATGTTTGTTTTTAGCAGATGTTCGAGCGTAACAGTGTCGTCAGCAACAGAAAGATTTTTTATTTCAAAAGGTTGCTTGCAAAGGGCTTGCATAATTAGAGCCCGGTTACTTTCGCTCTTTGAACCTGGAAGAATAATTTCTCCCTTAAGTACATCGGTAGTTTTTTTTACAAGTATACTGTTCATATTAAATTGATTGCACTGATTTGAGAAATGATTACACCGAAAGATTCGGTGTAATCGGTATTAATCTGTGAAATCTTTTAATTTATGCTTGTTGTTCCACTTTAGTGTTCATGATCTCGGTTTGACGACGGATAGATTCGCTATGGATCAAGTCTAGTAGACGGTGAGTGAATGACTCACTTAAATTCAACGCTTTTGCAAATGCTGTGCGTTTGCCTATAATTTCCTCCCAACGATTCACCTGTAAAATGGTTACGTCATTATCGCGCTTATATTCTCCAATCTTCTCAACAATCGACATACGCTCAGCCATTTTTTGAATGATTTGATCATCCAATTTATCAATGTTCTGACGCAATTGTTCCAGTTTGCTAACAAACTCAACGTTTTGAGACTCTGGTTTGCGCAACGTAAGGTTATTAACTAATACAGCTAAGTTTTCAGGGGTAACCTGTTGTTTGGCATCAGTCCAAGCGGTAGCAGGGTTAATATGACTTTCGATCATTAATCCTTGCATATCCAAATCCATTGCTTTTTGCGAAATGTAAGGCAACAGCTCACGATTTCCACAAATGTGGCTAGGGTCAACAATAATAGGTAACTCAGGGTGTTGGGTTTTTAGGTTGATAGCCATTTCCCACATTGGCTCATTACGGAACGCCGATTTTTCGAATGAAGAGAAACCACGATGAATGGCTACCACTTTGTTGATACCTGCACGGTGTAAACGCTCAATACCACCGATCCATAATGAAAGATCAGGATTAACTGGGTTTTTGATCATTACCGGAATATCAACGCCTTTTAATGCGTCAGCAATTTCCTGAACAGAGAAAGGATTTACTGTTGTACGAGCTCCAATCCATAAAACATCAACGCCTGCTTCTAATGATTCTTCAACGTGTTTGGCTGTTGCCACTTCACATGTTACCGGAAAACCAGTTTCAGCTTTAACTCTTTGTAACCATTTCAAAGCCTCTGCTCCGTGGCCCTCAAATTCTCCGGGACGAGTACGAGGTTTCCAAACACCGGCACGGAATAGGCGAACTTTTCCTGTTTTTTTCAGTTCATGGGCAGTGGCCATTACCTGATCCTCAGTTTCGGCACTGCACGGACCTGCAATTATTAATGGTTCGTTTCCGGCTGGGAACCAATCGTTTAAGGGAAGGACGTTGAATGATTTCATGTTGTATTGTTTTAAATTTAACCTTTATAATTGTTTGTTTGCTTCTTTATTTAGGGTGATTTTACCGATTTATGGCGATTCACTGGCATTATTTCATGGGATTTTTTACATACTCACCTAGTACTGCCAGGTTTACTACCACTTTTAATAGTTTTCTCATGCAGTGATCATAATCGTTTTCTTTTTCCCACTCCAGATCAACGTAAAAATTGTAATCGTTTGGTTTTCCAATTATTGGCATCGACTGAATTTTAGTAAGATTAATATGGTTTTCAACAAAAAGATTTAAAACCTTAGCCAGAGATCCTATGGTGTTTCCAACCTGGAAACAGATAGAGGCTTTATTGTTATCTTTCGATTCAACACTTTCTTTTGACAAAATCAGGAAACGGGTGAAGTTCTTTTTGTTTGTTTCGATGCGTCTCTCCAGAACTTCTAAATCGTACATTTTAGCTGCAGTTAAATTGGCTATTGCAACAGTATCAGTTAGATTATTTTCGCGGATATTTTTTGCACAAGCGGCAGTATCTGTTTTTTCAAGAACTTGCAAATGCGGAAAGTCTTCAAAAAAATCGTTGCACTGACGGATGGCAATTGGATGCGAGTGAACATATTTTACATCTTCAAATTTAACTCCCGGTAATGCCAGTAAGTGTAATTGAATATGCAGGTAAACTTCGCCAACAATAGGAAAGTTAAATTCCTGCAAGAGGTTGTAATTTGGTAGCAGGCTGCCTGCTATTGAATTTTCAATAGCCATAACAGCATAATCGGCCTTGTTGTGTTTTACGGCTTCACATGTTTGCTTGAACGTAACGCACTCCACAATTTCAATGTCATCACCGAAATATTTGTATGCCGCTTCTTCATGAAAAGATGCTCTTGTTCCTTGTATTGCAACCCTTTTTTTGTTCATAAAATGCTGATAATAAAAAAGGTCCCGTCGCTTTTGCGCCGGGACCTTTTATGTAAGTTTATCTTGTATATCTACATACTAGTCCCGGCTCTTACTAAAAAAGTAAAAGTAACCAAAGAACCAATATGCGTTGTTGTATGTCATTGTTTGTTTTCTGATTTCGTATTTATACAAATGTAAAAGTCTTTTTATATAAAACAAAAAATATTTATTAAAAATTATAAAAAATTTAATCAAACCTAATTTTTATTGTTTATTTAATAAGGTTAGTGTAAAATATTATCGAATTTAATATCTCCTCCTGGCTGCAACTAAAGTTGATTTCTGAACTACCAATTGCATTTAGCAAGGTGAAGTTGATTTTATCGTCTTCATTTTTCTTGTCATTTTTCATGTAAGCTATCAAGTCATCAAAGCTTTCCTCATTAACTTTATAGGATGGATATACAGATAAAATGAATTTGCAGATTTCGTTTAGTTCATTATCACTTAAACCTGCAAACTGGGCGGAAAGCCAGCTTTCGGCGATCATTCCTATGGCTATTGCTTCTCCGTGTAATAAGGGGGCTTTATCATGTTGCAATGAATAACTTTCGATTGCATGACCGATAGTATGACCGAAGTTTAATTTCTTGCGGATATTTTTTTCATGAGGATCGGTGGTAACTACTTCGTTTTTAATTTCAACCGAACGATGAATGATCTTATCATCAATGTTATCGAAATCAATAGTTTTAATTGAATTGAAATAGTCTTTGTCAACAATTAAACCATGCTTTATGATTTCTGCAAAGCCCGAAACAATTTCACGTTTAGGTAAAGTTTGAAGGAAATTTGTATCGATTATAACTGTTTGAGGATTAGTAAATGTTCCTACCATGTTTTTAACCGCATCCACATCAATTCCTGTTTTTCCTCCTACTGAAGCATCAACCTGAGATAACAAGGTGGTTGGAATTTGAAGGAAATCAACACCTCGTTTATAAGTTGCTGCAGCAAAACTCCCCATGTCAGTAACAACACCGCCTCCTAAGTTAATGATCAATGCTTTACGATCTGCTCCGAAGTCCAAAAGCATCTTCCAGATGCCTATACAGATATCAATGTTTTTGTTTTCTTCACCTGGATCAATTTCAATAATATCGTGTGGAATGTCACCTGCAATATGTAGGGCAATTCCCGGATAACAATGCTCTGACGTATTGGTATCAACAAGGAAAAATATTTTGGAGTAATTGCGTTGTTGTAGGAAGTTGATCAATAGTTCTGAGGCATCTCCGAATACTACCTCATACCCCGAACTTTGAATAGCTTGTAAACTCATAAGGCTAAATTACAATTTCTGTATAAAATGCTTAGCGTTTTATAGGCCTGCTTACGAGGTTCAAATTGCATTATTTGTGTCAATGCATTGTAATACAGTGATTTAAAAGATGAACAGTTTTGTTTTACATTTTGTAAAAAATGTATATTTGGGGCATGATAGAGAGCCCCACCATCAATAAACCATCAGCTCTATCATTCGACAATACAGAAATTGCGTTCTCGCATATGTCGGATAGCGAGCTGAAAAAAGCGTATTGGCTATTTAAAGTTATTAATGTAAATTTTTTAGTAAAAGTTGGTCCCCCATTGACCCTTTTTGCTTTAAAATTGAACCTGCCAATCGAAGGAATCATTCGTAAAACAATCTTCAGCCATTTCTGTGGTGGAGAGAGTATTAAGGACTGTGAATCAACCATTAATCTGTTAGCAAAATCAAAAGTAGGTACTATTTTAGATTACTCTGTTGAAGGTGAAAACAATGAAAAGGCCTTTGATGAGACTTGTCATGAAATTATTGCTACGATTAATCGTGCTACCAAAGATCACAAGGTACCTTTTTCGGTATTTAAAGTTACCGGTTTAGGCCGATTAGAACTGCTTGAGAAAATTCAACAACGCGCATCGTTGTCTGCACGCGAAAGTGAAGAATGGTTAAGAGTACGTTCTCGCGTAGATATGATTTGTCATGCTGCTTTTCAGGCAGGAATTCCTGTGATGATTGATGCCGAAGAAACCTGGATTCAGGATCCAATTGATGATGTTACTATTGAGATGATGCAGAAATACAACCGCATCGACCCAATAGTTTATATAACCTACCAGATTTACCGCCATGATCGTTTGGCCTTATTGAAAAAGCATACTCAAGATGCTGAATCTGGCAGCTATTATTTAGGGGCTAAATTAGTACGTGGTGCTTATATGGAAAAAGAGCGTGAACGTGCTGCAGCTATGGGTTACGAATCACCCATTCAACCTAATAAAGAAGCTACCGATCGCGACTACGATGAAGCAGTGAAGTTTTGTATTGAACATTTGCATCGAATAGCTTTTGTCGCAGGTACACATAACGAAACTAGTTGTATAAAGCTGGTTAAGCTTATGCAAGAGCATGATATTGACTCGCATAATCCAAAAGTTTACTTTTCGCAACTGTTGGGTATGAGCGACAATTTAAGTTTTAACCTGGCGCACGAAAAATACAATGTTGTAAAATATGTGCCTTATGGTCCTGTTAAGTCAGTATTGCCTTATCTGTTCCGTCGTGCTCAGGAGAATACCGCTATTGCCGGACAAATGGGAAGGGAATTAGGCCTTATTTTAAAAGAGAAAAAACGAAGAGGAATTTAATAAATGAAACTGGTTGAAAGAGCCTATTCTTTTAACTCATGTTTACAGAAAATACATTGAAAGCTGTGTCGGAAACGATGCAGCTTTTTTTTGTCTGAATTTTTACTGAAGAGAATTTATTAATCGTGGCGAAGTAATAGTTTGAATTAGTCTCCTGATTTAATTACCGCTTTATTTTTTTTCATTTCATAAGCCCTAATCGCTTGTTTGAGAGATTTTTAATTTATATTTAAGTAAGTAAACGCTCAATCTTATGAAAAGAATTTTAGTTCTAATTACAGCCACTTTAGTTATAGCTGCAGCCTGTAAACGCAAAGAAAATCAGGAGCAAATAGCAGCGGCTCATAAAATTACCGAATCCAAAGTAGCAACTATGGATTCACTTTATAATTTGATGATCGCGCAACAGATTCGTACGATAACTGAACGTGACTCATTAATAAAGGTTGTTAAATCTGAAAGCGATAGTGCTTATTTAGCTTTGCGTAATCGCGCCAAAGGCGTGTTGCTTCGTCAACGAGAATTAATTGACTCTATGGGAATTGTTGTAGATCATCACAAAAAATTATTAGATAGTATACCTGTACTTGAGAGTGGCAGGCAACAGGTTTTGGCTGATCAGGTTTTAATGAAACAAACACAAGAAAAACTGGTGAAACAATATATGGACTTAAGAAGCAGCTTTAAAAACCTAAGAGTAAGTGTTGATGAAGCAGTAAAATAAACGATATCAAATAAGAGCCAAAGGTTAAACTTTGGCTCTTATTTATTTATAGCTTTTCTTTTCCGGCAAGAATCTGAAAGAATAATTTGAAGTCGCTGCCTAAACTCCATAAAGGATACTGAAATGTGGCAGGTTTGTTCTTTTCAAAAAAGAAATGTCCTACCCAGGCAAATCCATATCCCACAACAGGGATCAATAATAATAAGGATGCTTTATGAAACAATACCGCAGCTGGAATGATCAAAACAACTATTCCGGTGCCTATAAAATGTAATCTTCTGCTTGTGGTATTTTGGTGCTCCGATAAGTAGAATGGATAAAACTCATTAAAGCTTTTATATTTTCTTTCCTGCGTCATTTACAAATAATTTAAGGTTAATTTTCTGGATTAAGAACTGCTACAAAGCCGCCTCCTGGCTGCATTTTTATAGTTATATTTTGATTTCCGTTAACACTTTCTGTTTTCCGCTTATAATCTGTACCTATACGGTCGGCATTGATACCATCCTCAAAATAAGTGGCTGTAAACTTCTTGTTCTTTAAAAAGCCAAGTGAAATTTGAATATCTCTTGCGCTCTCATTTGTTAACGCCGCAATATACCAGGTTTCTCCTTTTCTTCGAGCAATAGCCAAATACTCTCCAATTTTCCCAGATAATGGCACCGTTTCGTCCCAAACAACCGGAACTGTGGAAAGAAAATTTAACAGGTCGGGCTCTTTTTCATAATCGGTTGGAGAATCGGCTAACATTTGCAGAGGGGCATAAAAACATACAAATTTAGCCATTTCATGGCAACGCGTGCCCATGCTCATAGGTCGTTCGAAAACAGACCGGAAATTAGCTTCAGTAGCATTTCGGGTGGCACCAGGGGTATAATCCATTGGGCCTGCAAGATTTCTTAAAAAGGGGAGTTGGGTATCATGTCCTGGTTTCATGGCTTCCCATTTGTTCTGTTCAAGGCCATACACCGCCTCGTAATTGATCACATTTGGGTATTTGCGTTCCAAGCCCGTGGGTTTACAAGCTCCATGAAAATTAACCATAAGCTTTCTTTTAGCGGCTTCACGGGCAATTCGTTCATAAAATTCCATAACCAATTGATCATCTCTGTCCATAAAATCCACTTTTATGCCCGCAATGTTCCATTTCTGAAACTGATCAAGCGCCTGCTCCAACTGTCTGTCGAGCGTATGCCAAACCATCCAAACAATCAGCTTAACATTTTTCTTTTTAGCATAATCAACAATTTCGAGCATATTGATCTTGTCAGATAACTTCAATAGGTCCGTTTGTTCCGACCAACCTTCATCCAGATTTACATATTCAATATTATTACGAGCAGCAAAATCAATAAAGTATTTATAAGTTTCAGTATTAACTCCAGATTTGAAATCAACACCTTGAAGTGTATTAGCATTCCACCAATCCCAGGCAACTTTGCCCGGTTTTACCCATGAAAAATCATCGGAATTTTTATCCTCAGCCAGCAAAAAAACAATAGGATTGTTAAGTAATGATTTTTCATCATCAGTAATCGTAACTATTCTCCATGGAAACATCCTTGACCCTTCGGCTTTTGCAATATAATCTTCCGTTTTTATCACATTCAGGTTGAAATTATTCATACCACCCAACTGTGTTTCGTGAGGATATTTAGGGAATTCAGCCATTAATGAATAAGGTTTGTTCTTATTTTCAACTAAATACATACCTGGATAGCTGTACAAATTAGCCTCGGTAATAGCTATTTTAATATTGTTAGCGACATTAATTATACTTGGTAAGCAGGCATAAAGCGAATCGAGAGTTGATAATTTTTTTGTCGCATATACAGTTTCATAACCATGCCAGTTCCCTTTTTGGCCTAATGCGGTTATGGGATAATCTTCATTAAAGTTGAGTTCGAACTGTTCATTTTTAATAAAAAACGGATTTTTAAAGGATGTAATAAATCGATAGGCAACTCCTTCATTATAAGCCCGGACGGCCAATGAGTAGTCTCCTTTAAAGTTCAAGATCAGCTCGTTGTAATTATTTTTATAGGAGGAATTGGTGCCGTATAATGGTTTTATTTCAGAATTAACTGCGTTTGATGAACTCTTTTTAACCACAGGAACACTACCCAGTATTTTACCATCAGCGAGTTGCAACCCAATTGACGAATATTGCACAACTGTTTGGTTGTTGAAATCTACTTTATAGCTCAAATTATTATTGGTACTGATCGTTAATTTCAGTTGATGGTTCGGAGAGGTAACCGAATATTCCTGGGCTTTAGAGGTATAGCCCACTAATAGGATCAGGTTGAAAAGTAAGAGTTTCTTTGGCATATGATTAGGATGAGCGTTAAAAATATTGATTTTTGACTTATTTTCTGCTACTATTCAAATTCCTATATTTGCAATCCGTTTTAAAAAGTTAAGAAGAAGAAACATGCTAAACGAACAAGAAATTCAACGTCGCGAAGGGTTGAAAGAATTACGCCAATTGGGCATCAACCCATATCCAGCTGAATTATTTGAAGTTAATGCTCACGCTAAACAGATAAAAGATACTTTTAAGGAAGGTAGTACTGAGTTTCAGTCGGTTTCGATTGCCGGCCGTATAATGAGCAAGCGCATTATGGGCAACGCCTCTTTTGCTGAATTGCAGGATGCTTCAGGTCGTATTCAGGTATATATTGCTCGTGATGAAATTGCCCCAGGAGAAGATAAAACCCTTTATAATACCGTATTTAAGAAGATCTTGGATATTGGTGATTTTGTTGGGATTAAAGGTTACGTTTTCTTCACAAAGACCGGCGAAATTTCTATTCATGCCAGCTCATTGACGGTATTAAGTAAATCGTTAAAACCTCTTCCTGTAGTTAAGCGTGATGAAGAAGGTCATGTTTTTGATGGATTTACTGATCCGGAATTGCGTTATCGTCAACGTTATGTTGATTTAACGGTTAATCCGGAATTTAAAAATATTTTCATTACTCGTTCTAAGTTAATCAGCACCATGCGCCAATATTTCGATTCGCATGGCTGGTTGGAAGTGGAAACGCCGATTTTGCAAGCTATTCATGGTGGTGCAGCTGCACGTCCATTTAATACGCATCACAATACCTTAGATATGCCTTTATTTTTGCGCATAGCTAATGAATTGTATCTAAAGCGCCTAATTGTGGCTGGTTTTGATGGTGTTTACGAGTTCGGTAAAATGTTCCGTAATGAAGGAATGGACCGCACTCATAACCCTGAGTTTACTTCTATGGAAATCTATGTATCTTATAAAGACTACAAATGGATGATGACCATGACTGAAGAAGTAATTGAAAAAATAGCATTGACTTTGCATGGAACTACCAAAGTGCAGGCATGGGGCAATGAAATTGATTTCAAAGGTCCTTATGAGCGCTTAACCATGTATGGGTCAATTGAAAAATATACGGGTATCGATGTTTCGAAAATGAACGAGGATCAGTTGCGCGAGGTATGTAATAAATTGCATATTGAAGTGGACGAAACCATGGGTAAAGGAAAATTGGTGGATGCAATTTTTGGTGAAAAAGTTGAACATTTGTTAATTCAGCCAACCTTTATTACCGATTATCCAATTGAAATGACTCCTTTGGCTAAAAAACATCGTACCGAAGACGGTTTGGTGGAGCGTTTTGAGCTGTTTGTAAACGGTAAAGAAATTGCCAATGCGTACTCGGAGTTGAATGATCCTATCGATCAGCGTGAACGCTTTGAAGAGCAGTTGAAATTAGCAGCCAGAGGTGATGATGAAGCAATGGCGATGGATGATGACTTTTTAAGATCTTTGGAATACGGGATGCCGCCAACGGCAGGTTTGGGTATTGGTATTGATCGTTTAACAATGTTGATGACCAACCAAAGCACGATTCAGGAAGTATTGTTCTTTCCTCAAATGCGACCAGAAAAGAAAGCCGCAGTAAGCACTGATGAAGATTTTGTTGCGTTGGGTGTTCCAGTAGAATGGGTTCAGGTTATCCGTAAAATGGGTTTCAATACTACCGATGATTTTAAGACAGCGAATCCAAATAAAGTGTTTAACGATATGGGCGGATTGAAAAAGAAAATGAAGCTGGATATTAAAAATCCTTCGTTGGAAGAAGTAAAAGCCTGGTTTGCATAAGATCAGCATCTTAATAAAAAATGAAAGCCCCGAAATTTTCGGGGCTTTCATTTTTTATTAACTGGCTTATGTTATTTGTGTCTGTAAACAAGTAATGCCTCGGTAGTTCCATCCGGGCTGGTTTCAGCAGTTTTTAGAGTGAAGTTCTCTTCGGTTAAAGTATACTCTCCCAATAAGTTTTCAGGTCCATCTGCCGAAGCTTTTACCAAAATTTTATTCCCATCAATTCTATATGTTAATGTAGTAATTGCAGCATTTCCATGGGCGTCAACCTGCGTTTTGATCTTGTCGCCTTTAAACTGAATTTCCAGTTTGTTTTTTTCGGCATATTGAGTTATTGGAATATTAAACTGATTGGTCAATTGGTTGTGCGAATCATAAACCTTAACATCGGCACTTTGAAGCATCCACGTACCATCGAATGTTAAAACAGGCTCGTCTTTGTGGCATGAAGAGAAGAAGGTTAGGCATCCTAAAATAGCGATCAACAAAAGATGGCCTTTTTTCATATTATACTTGTTTTATAGTTAATTAAAAATGAACAATAGTTATAATCCTTATTACGCAAAAGGAGGATCGATAGTTACGCTTGTTTGTTGCATAAAGGTTGAAAAGATTGGATCCATAAGTAAATGGGTTGATTTTGTATCTTGGCCGCCTAAATAAAAGTATATGTTAAATGCCCTTGAATTTTCGTGGTTTGTTGAATTAAAAGATGAATTTGAAAAGGATTACATGATCCGGTTAAAGGCTTTTTTGCAGCAAGAGAAAGATAATGGTACGGTAATTTACCCCAAGGCAACAGAGATATTTAATGCTTTTAACTATACTCCATTTGATAAGGTAAAGGTGGTAATTATAGGCCAGGATCCTTACCACGGGGCAGGGCAGGCTCACGGATTATGTTTTTCGGTTCAAAAGGATGTAGCAGTGCCGCCTTCACTCAAAAATATTTATAAAGAACTTGAAGCCGATTTAGGACTTAAGGCGCCGGGGCATGGCTCTTTAACTGAATGGGCACAACAAGGTGTTTTATTATTGAACGCAACGCTTACCGTTCGTGCAAATCAGGCAGGATCACATCAAAATAAAGGATGGGAGCAATTTACCGATACTGTTATTAAATGCCTGTCGGATAAAAAAGAAGGATTGGTTTTTATCTTATGGGGAAATTATGCGAAAGCAAAAGCAGCACTAATCGATGAGAAAAAGCACTTTATATTGACTGCAGCCCATCCCTCACCGTTTTCGGCCTATAATGGATTTTTAGGCTGCAGGCATTTTTCTAAAACCAATGAATTACTGGTTAAACAAGGTTTTGCACCTGTTAACTGGCAAATTACTTCTCAATAAGAATTGGTAATGAAGGCTTGATATTGCTGGAAAGAATCATCATGGTGCTTTGGTGACCAATTTCTTCAATCTTGCTCAATTTTTCTAAAATAATACTTTCGTAGCTTTTCATGTCTTTGGCAACCAGTTTAACCACAAAGTCGGATGAACCAGTTACGTGGTGACATTCTACCACTTCATCGATCTCATTGATTTTCTTGATGAATCTATTTCTGGAATCCGGAATGTTTAGGTTAATAGTGATCTGAATAAAGCACTTAACAGTAAATCCAAGTGCTTCTTCATCAACTGAAGCATGATAGCTTTTTATATAGCCCTGATTTTCCAGTTTACGAACACGCTCTAAAGTAGGAGCCGGAGATAAACCAATTTCATTGGATAATTGAAGGTTGGTGATCCTGCCATCTTTTTGTAAAAGCTTGATAATATGCAGGTCTATTTTATCGAGATGATGTCCGTTCATTGTTTTTTATTTGCTACAAAGGAGCGAATAAATTCATCGCCAAACAATATTTGGTCAAAATATTTTTTGGATATTTTAGGTTAGTCTAAATTATATGTTAGATTTGTCATAACTGCAATTATGAACTCATATACAGAAGAGAACTATTTAAAGGCTATCTATAAATTAACCGAACAAAGTGAGGGCAATATTACCACCAACGCCATTGCTGAAGTAATGAATACCAAAGCGGCTTCTGTTACCGACATGGTTAAAAAACTAGCCGATAAAAAACTCGTGAATTATGCTAAATACCAAGGGGTTCGGTTAACTAAAAAAGGGGAAGATATAGCCATTCAAATTATCAGAAAGCATCGCTTATGGGAGTGTTTTTTGGTTAATAAGCTCAATTTCAAATGGGATGAAGTGCATGATATAGCCGAAGAATTGGAGCATATTAATTCAACAACTTTGGTCGACCGGCTCGATGAGTTTTTAGGTTTTCCCAAATTTGATCCCCATGGCGATCCGATACCTTCTAAAAACGGTATTTTCTCAGCCAATAATTTTTATAAACTGCTCAAGCTGAATGAGGGCGATATTGGTAAAGTAGCAGGGGTTTGCGATCACAGTAATACTTTTCTGCAATACCTCGAAAAGCAAAAATTGGGATTGGGCACCTCTATCTCCTTAACAGAAAAAAATGAGTATGATCAATCGGTGGTCATAACCACTGCCGACGGTAGAGCAATATTCTTAAGTAAGGAAGTAGCAAATAATATTTTGGTAGCGATTTAAATATGTCTGAAGTTCACAGTACTAGTTCATTAGGAGAGGTTCATTCGAGTGTGGATATTCCTGTAAATAAAAGCACCTGGAAACGACTATTTGCTTTTATTGGTCCGGCTTATTTAGTGAGCGTTGGGTATATGGATCCCGGAAATTGGGCCACGGATATAGCAGGAGGGAGCAAATTTGGGTATCAGTTGATCTGGATTTTAGTGATGTCGAACCTTATGGCTTTATTACTGCAAAGCTTAAGCGCCCGACTGGGCATCGTGCGCGGGTTGGATTTGGCTCAGGCTTCCCGAAAAACCTATCCTGCATACATTAACATTCCCTTATATATTCTTGCCGAAATTGCCATTGCCGCATGTGATTTAGCAGAAGTTATTGGTATGGCAATAGGTCTTAAATTGTTGTTTGGTCTTCCATTGATTTGGGGTGTGTCAATCACTGTTTTAGATACGTTGATCATTCTCTTTCTAATGAATAAAGGCATCCGGACAATGGAAGTTTTCATTGTTTCGATGGTATTCATTATTGGGATGTCGTTTTTGGTGGATGTTTTTATTGCGCAACCCAACTTTCATGAAGTTGCAAAAGGTTTTAAACCTTCTATACTTAGCGGCGATGCCTTATATATTGCCATTGGAATTATTGGTGCCACCGTTATGCCGCACAATCTCTACCTGCATTCGTCATTAGTTCAAACCCGTAAAATTGCCAATGAGTATAAAAGTTTGAAAGAAGCCCTGAAGTTTAATCTCTTTGATACGACGATTGCGCTTAATCTGGCTTTTTTAGTGAATGCTTCCATTCTTATTTTAGCTGCTGCCGCATTTCATAAAAATGGTTATTACGAGGTTGCTGATATCGAAGATGCACATGAACTTTTGAACTCTATATTTGGTTCATTAGCACCAGCACTGTTTGCCATTGCCCTTATTGCCTCGGGCCAAAGTTCAACAATTACAGGTACCCTAGCTGGCCAGATAATTATGGAAGGTTATTTGAACCTTCGAATCCGTCCATGGTTGAGACGATTGATGACGCGTTTAATTGCAATTGTACCGGCGCTTATTACCATTTTATGGTTTGGAGAAGATCAACTAGGTGAACTGTTGGTGTTGAGTCAGGTTGTATTGAGCTTGCAACTAGGTTTTGCAATTATCCCGCTAATTCATTTTTGTAGCGACAAAACTCAAATGAACGGTTTCGCCATAAAATCATGGGTTAAAGTATTGGCTTGGGTTAGTGCTGCACTGATCATCTCATTAAATGTTAAATTAGTTATTGAAGAAATTAGCGGCTGGATAAAAGCTGCCGATTCAAATGTGATCTATATTTACATCTTTGTTATTCCGATTGCCATTCTAACAGGCTGCTTGTTAGTATATGTAATCTTTGCACCTTTTGTTCGTCGTAAGAGTGCAATTGATGATTTTGTGCCACATGGCGAAGCAATTTCAATTGAAAATCCAGATATTATCGAGTACAAGCATATTGCTATTACGGTTGACTTTTCGGAGATAGATAAAAATACCATCCGCAATGCATTAGGGCAGGGCGGTAAAAATGCGCAATACACGCTTATACATATTGTTGAATCGGCCGGAGCGCAATACCTTGGCAGTAAAATAAATGACTTTGAAACCCGTAGTGATGCCGAAAACCTTGATAAATATGTTGCCAGAATCACCAATCTCGGTTATAAGGTAAATGCGCAAATAGGTTATGGAAATCCCGCAAAGGCAATCTCTCAAATTGTAAATAACAATGATATTGATTTTTTAGTAATGGGTGCGCATGGGCATAAAGCCTTAAAAGATGTTATCTTTGGGGCCACAGTTGACACGGTTAGGCATAAAGTAAATGTGCCTGTATTAATTGTGAAATGATAAAGGTTGAATTTACAAAATGCCGTATCAGTTAAAAAATGAATTAAAACTCATTCTTAACAACGCGGAATCCATTCGTTTTTATTTGCATGTCATCAAACAATATCAATATAAAAAATAAGAAGGCTTATTTCGAATACCATATTATCGATAAGTATTCGGCTGGAGTTAAATTGCTGGGTACCGAAATTAAATCGGTTAGAGAAGGTAAAGTCAATATAAATGATGCATTTTGCGCATTTATGGATGATCAGTTATACATCCGTAACATGCATATTGCGGAGTATTCGCATGGGTCATTTTATAATCATGAAGCCAAACGCGATAGAGTGTTGCTTTTACAAAAAAAGGAACTGAAAAAACTCGTTCAAAAAACCAAGGAAAAAGGCTTTACAATTGTTCCCTTATACATGTTTGTTAACGAACGCGGCTTCGCTAAAATAGAAATTGCGCTGGCTCAGGGTAAAAAAGAGTTCGATAAACGAGAAAGCATTAAGGAAAGAGATGCTAAAGTGGAAATGGGACGATTGCGTAAATTGTAGAAGATAGATTTACGATTTTAAATTGAATTGCCCCAATCTGTAATCGTAAATCTATATTAATAAATTTACCAGGCTTTGTCGCCAATTAATGGTACGAATCTAAATTGGGCGAATTCTACCTTTTCAAATTCTGTTTCTGAAACTCTTATAACGGTGGTCATTGTTTGCACATTTTCATCGCCTACCGGAATAACCATAACTCCACCAACAGCTAACTGTTTCAATAATGTATCCGGAATGTTAGGGGCTCCTGCAGTTACCAAGATCTTGTTAAATGGGGCCTTATCGGCTATTCCCATTGACCCATCACCTAAATAAAAATTGGGTTTATAACCCAGTTTAGGTAAAAACACGGAAACTTTATCATACAATTCTTTTTGGCGTTCAATCGTATAAACATTGGCACCAAGTTCCATTAAAATTGAAGTCTGATACCCTGAACCTGTACCAATTTCCAAAACCTTTTCCCCTGACTGGATATGCAAAAGTTCGGTTTGGTAGGCAACGGTGTAGGGTTGAGAGATCGTTTGGCCTGCATCAATTTTCAAAGCCTTATCCGCATAAGCCACTTCAGCAGCATATTTTTCAATAAAAAAATGACGGGGAATTTTCTCAATAGCCTTTAAAACCAGCTCATCCTTAATGCCTTTTTCCTTAAGTTGCTTTACCAGTACCTTTCTTAATCCTTTATGTTTATACGAATCGAGCATTAATTTTAAACTATAGTTAATAAAAAATCAAAATTACGAAAAAATGGTTCAATTTTTGATGCCAGCGCGGTTTATTTGTTATGCTTTTCTATTTTTACTTCATAACTCAATCTGAAATTCATGTCTAACTTTAAACCAGTAACCATATTTATTTTTCTATTATTTGTTTCTATTGCTGTAAAAGCCCAGGACATTTCGCCCTACAAATTTAGTTTAGGATTGAATGTAATGAGTTATAATCAGCAACTTCCAATAACCGGTTCTGACTTTAATGATAATAATTACGTGGCTAATTATATTAATGGATTAGTATTTAAAGTAAGAAATAATTTGTTTTTATGGAGATCCGGATTTCAGTATAACCGTTATGAGGATAATAATTCAACTGCCGAATGTGCAACTTGTCCTCAAAGCACTGGCAAATATGAAACGTTTAGGATCGGTGCAGGTTTTGAAAAGGAGTATTTTTATGGGAAGGTAAGACCTATTCTTGGTCTTGACCTGTTTTATTACCGATCTGATTATAAAGGGAATTCTGCCGTAGGAACTGCAAATGAAATTTTATTGACCAATAATCGAAACGGAGCGGGGTATTCTCCTTTTGTAGGTATTAAAATATTTCCGGTTGATTTTATTACCCTAACAGCTACCACCAGCTTTGCCGGGATTTGGTATCATGAAAGTATAAAATCAGAGCAAGTGAGCACGGGTATCAGGACTACTACACCCGGCGACTATCATTATGATTCGATATTTAACCCTGTTGCGGGATTAACAATAACCTATAACTTCGGTTCGCAAGACTAATACGGATCAACATCAATTTTAATCAGGCTGTTTCGGTTTTCTTTTTGTGTATAAAAAAGATCTATGGCTGCCTGAATAACCTGCTTAACTTTCGTTATCGAAACGCCTTCTTTTTCCACTTTTATCAGCAACGTTTTGATATAGTAATTACGGATACGACCTATCAGTGGAAATTCGGGTCCCAGAACGCGTTTACCCAGTTGTCCTTTTAATTCTTTAGCCAAAAACTCGGCCGATTCATTCACCTGATTTAAATCCTTATTCTTAATATCAATTTGAATTAAACGGTAAAACGGGGGGTATTGGAATCCGCTACGTTCTGCCAGCTCCGATTTAAAAAGCTGATCGTATTTATTGTACATTACCCATTCTATAACCTTATGATTAGGTTGGTTGCTCTGAACAATTACCTTGCCTCTGCTAGCTCTTCTTCCTGCTCGCCCGCTAACTTGTGTCATCAGCTGATAACTTCGCTCAAATGCCCTGAAATCAGGGTAGTTTAGCATCGCATCAGCATTTAAAACGCCAATTAAACTTACGTTCTCAAAATCAAGGCCCTTAGTAACCATTTGGGTGCCTACCAAAATATCTATCTTCCGCTCCTCAAAATCGTTAATCAACTGCTGGTAACCGTATTTGCTACGGGTGGAATCGAGATCCATACGAGCAATACGGGCGTTTGGAAGAAGAATGGCCAACTCATCTTCAATTTTTTCGGTTCCAAATCCCTTTTGTTCTACCTGTGTGCTTCCGCATGCCGGGCATCGATAAAAAATATCCTCCTTAAATCCGCAATAATGACAATGAAGCTTGTTGTCGTGCTTATGATAGGTAAGACTTATATCGCAATTAACGCACTTGGGTGTAAATCCACAGGTACCACACATTAACATAGGTGCATATCCACGGCGATTTTGAAAAAGAATTACTTGTTCCTTGCGGTTAAGGGCCAGCTCAATTTCGGTATAAAGTAGTCCGGAAAAATGTGAACGCATTGACTTTTGCTTGCGTTCCTGCTGTAAATCGGCAACTTGTATTTCTGGAAGTTGAACACCTCCAAAACGCTCGTTCAATGAAACCAATTTATAGCGATTACTGGTGGCGTTGTAATAACTTTCAACAGATGGTGTTGCTGAGCCTAACAAAATGTTAGAACCATGCAAATTGGCAAGAAACAAAGCTGTATCTCGTGCATTGTAACGAGGGGCGGGATCAAACTGTTTAAATGAGTTTTCGTGTTCTTCATCAACAATGATCAAACCTAAGTTAGCATAGGGTAAAAAAACAGAAGAACGAGCGCCTAAGATTATTTTGTATTGATTGTTCAGCGTTTTTTGCCACACTTCGGCACGTTCGTTATCGTTGTATTTAGAGTGATAAACACCTACATTGTCGCCAAAATAAGCTTGTAAGCGTTGAATCATTTGAGCGGTAAGTGCAATTTCCGGCAAAAGATAAAGAGCCTGCCGACCTTCCTTTATGCAGTTTTCAATTAGTTTTATATAGATCTGAGTCTTGCCCGAAGCAGTAACACCGTGCAATAAAACAGGTTTCTTTTCACTGAGTCCTTCCGAGATTTCTTCGAAGGCGGTTTGCTGGGCAGCTGATAATGTATAATTTTTTATCAGTTCGATCTCTGGTTCTGAAAAACGACTTACTTCTTTTTTTTCTAATCGGAAGATGTCCTTCTCAACCAAGGCATTGAAAGCTGCAGGCGATGAACCGCTTTCTTCCATCAGTTGTTTTTTAGTAATTGAAGGCTGCATTTTAGAAAGTCGAAGATAAACCATCAGCAGGTCAACTTGCTTAGGAGCCCTTTCCAGTATAGAGAACAACTCCTTAAGCTGATTCTGATCATTATAAACCCGATGAAGCTTTACAAAGGTTTCAATTTTAGGCTTATAACGGTTATTTAACTCTTCAGAAATTAAGACAATTTGTTTTTCAGTAAGTGATTTAATGAGCGGCATTACGCTTTTCTGGCCTAACACTTTCATTACATCATTAATACTCAATTCATCCTTTACTTCCAACGCTTCAACCACTAAAAACTCTTTGTCGTTTAAAAGGTTTTTATCAAACTCTTGTTCACGGTTTAGCAAAATTTTGGTTTCACTTGCCAATTTCATGGCAGTTGGCAAGGCCGCATTCATCACCTCGCCTATATAGCACATATAGTACGACGAAATCCATTGCCATAATCTCAACTGGTTTTCTGTAACCAACGGCCTTTCGTCGAGAATAGAGATGATGTATTTTGCCTCGTAAAGGGCTGGTGCATCGGTTGTCAATTGATGAACCAAAGCGGTATAGATCTTGTTTTTGCCAAACTGAACCACAACACGCTGACCAATCTGAATGCTTTGGTTATATTCGTAGGGTACCCGATAGGTGTAATTGCGTGAAATGGCTAAGGGTAAAATAACTTCAGCGAATAGAGTTACCCGATCGTTATATTCACCCGTATGGAGTTTTAGCATATAAGTTTGAAGTGTGGTTTTAGAAGTTTTAATCTGCGTCAATCTAAAATATAAATCGCAGCTCAAATTTCTAAATGGTAATTAAATGCGCTCGCGCATTGCTCCTATAAAGATAGACATCCAGCCTAAAATAAAAGCAATACCTCCTATAGGGGTAAGTATGCCTATAAATCTTGCATTTTCAAGACCAATTACATCTTTTATAGCCAAAAAATAGAGGGAGCCTGAGAATAAAATAATGCCGGCAATGAAGAACCAAACAGCCCGTAAAAATGAACTTTTAACAGAGATTTTAGGATAAAATGCAAGAACAAGTAAGACAATGGTATGGTAAAACTGATATTGAATACCTTTTTCCCAAATAGAAATCTGGTAGTCAGTTAATAAAGGTTTAAGGCCATGCGCTCCAAAGGCGCCTAAACCAACTGCTAAGGCTCCTGAAAAAGCCGCAGTCATTAAAACTTGTTTTTGCATGTACGGAAGGTTAACTTGATTAATGTATAGGAAACAAAATTAGCAACAGTTTACAATAAGTAAACAATAGAAAATGTAAAAGTATATTTTTGTTTAAAATCATCTTCAATGAACAAATTTCTGGCAGCAGTTATAGTTTTGGTGGTGGCAGTGGTCACCATTGTCTTTTTCTATTTCAGAAGCCTCAATTCCAGTCTTGCACAATCGCAACCATTAAAAGCTATACCGGCGTCGGCAGCGTTGGTGGTTGATCTTCAGCATAGCAATGAGTTTTTTACCCTGGTTAAGAAAAGTAAATTACTTGAAAACCTATTCACTGCTCAACAATTAAATAAACTGAATGATTTGAATAAGTCATTCCTTCAGCATGCCGATTTAAACCAGGTTTTAAATGATCAGCGAATTCTTATTTCCTCACATGTGGATAGCTCTGGCAAAGCCGGAATGTTATTTATTATACCGATTGAGGATAATTTGTCGGATAAATTTTTTGAGCATTTAATCGATGAGGAAAACAAAGGAAGATATAGCGCTTCCAAATTTTCAGATATCACTATCTATACCATGCAAACCACCAATAACGAACCATTTGTTTTTTGTCGTTATAATGGTTTGTTAGTGGGTAGTTTCGATAAGCACCTCCTGGAGCAGAGTCTGGACCTCCAATTACATCAAGAAGGAAAAGCGCTGGAAAACTTAATTAAAGTTGATAATAATCAAACCCGGGCTGTTCAGGCTAGCTTGTATATAAATTACAGCAATTTGAGCTCTTTCATTGATATATTTCTTCCGCAACCAAATAAGGAAACGTTTTCTTTTTTAACGGAGATTGCGAAATCGAGCAATTTGAATTTGAACTATAAGAGTGATGCTTTGATGTTTAATGGAATTACCGAGGCAAGTTTAACCAACTCTGAGTATCTGGCTATGTTTTTAAATCAAAAGCCCCAAATTGTTAAAATTCCCAGAGTAGTTTCAGCTAAAACAGCTGTTTTGATTGATTTTGGAATTGATAATTATGGACAGTTTAAAAAAGATCAGAAAGTTTATTTAGGGCAGAAAAAGCAAATGGCCTCTTATGAAAAATGGTTGGGCGAGTTTAACAAAGCTTATAAAGCTGATTTTGAAAATGATTGGGCCAGTTTTATGGGTAATGAGTTTGCCCTTGCAATTTATGAAAACAGCGGTGCTCGGGCGTCTGAAGAACAACTAGCTATCATAGCTTTAAAGGACACATCAAAAGCAATCGAATATTTTCAGAAAATTATTGAAAAAGGCAGCAAACGCGATCAGCTATCGAACCGTACTACCCAGTATAAAGGGTTTTCTGTTATTTATCTTAATTATCCTGATGTTTTGACGAATGCATTAGGCCCGATTTTTAAAGAAATTAAACGACCTTATATGGCTATTGTCGATAAATATTTGATCGCGGCAATTTCTCAAAGTAGTCTTCAAAATTTTATAGATGAATATTTGCAGGTTAACCCCTTGCAAAGCGATAAAGACTATCAATCATTTGCAAATTATATTAATGAACAGTCGAACATTTACATTTACCTGAATAGAGCCAATAGTCAAAATATGCTAGCTGGTGGGATAAATAAGGAGTTTACTGATTTTGTAAAAGGCGCAAATGGTTTTTCAAATTACTATGGATTAACATTTCAGTTAAACTCAAGCGAAGGGGAATTCTTTAGCAATTTAAACCTGCTTTATTTGCCTCATTCAGAAAAGCCCAAGGAAACAATCGATTCTGCTTCTTACCAAATAGCAACCACCTTTAACCTGGATGCCGACCTTTTAAAGCAGCCATTGAATTTGAAGCTTGAAAAAGGCGATGATGCCTTTGTTTTAGTGGATAAGCAAAATCAAATGTATTTGGTAAATGAAGCGGGAAGGTTACTTTGGAAACTGAAACTGGACAATCCGCTTTTAGGAAATGTAAACGTTAAAGAAAGGGATGGAAAACCCATCCTGATTTTTAATACTTCGTCAAAGCTGTATGCCTGTGATGAGAATGCCAAACCTTTACCTGGGTTCCCAATAGTATTTAAAAAGAAATGTACAGCTCCTGTGTCGGTTTTTGATTACGAAGGAACGCAGGACTACCGGATTTTCACCTGCTTTAATAATAAATCAGTATATGTATTTGATCTTTCGGCAAAGGCCGTGGAAGGCTGGAATCCGAAACAAAATGCAGGCTACATTGAGAAAGGCTTCCAAATGGCGAAGGTGGCTGGAATTACCTTTTTATTTACAGTCACCAAGGATAATAAATTCTGTTTTTACGACCGAAAAGGAAAAACTTTAACAAATGGAAAGCTTCCTAATAAAGTGAATAATGATTTTTATCCAGTGACGAATCGCTCGGCAACTGATTCAAAATTCGTTAGTACTGATACAGCAGGAAACATCGTAACTATATTTTTTGATGGACGATTACGCTCCAAAAGCCTGGGCACCTGGTCGGAAAAACATTTGTTCGCTATGCGTAATATTGTGGGGGATCAAAAGCCGGAATATGTTTTCTTCGACAAAAACCATTTGTTTGTTTACTCAACCGACGGCTCATTGATCTATGATTACGAACCTGAAGTTGGTCAGGTTTCTCCGAAGATTCAATTTTTTGAACAGACTCCTGATAAATATAGTATAGGTGTGCATCTGCCTGAAACTAGTCAGCTAATTGAATTAACCGAGAAAGGTGAACTGGTTTCCGGTTTTCCGATAAATGGCAATTCTCTCTTTACTGTATATAATTCAAAATTGTACAAGAACGCAACGGTTATAACGGGTACTTCAAATAAAAAGGTGATCATTTACAAGAAATAATCAAGAGAAAAAACTTATATAGTGTTGTGTAACAATTGAATATTTTTTCGTTTTTGAATGAAACTATCTGTTTGGCGTTCAGTATAAAAATAATTAATCATAAACGTCTGCCTTTATTAACTGCTTGTATCGTATGAAACAACGCCTTACGCTCATTATTACTTTATTATTGCTTTCATCAGCGGTTTTTGCGCAACGAATTGCTGTGTTTGGCTCTGGAACACTGTTTGAATCGCTTGAAAACCCTGCGATAAGAGTTTTAAAAAGTGATTGTAACTTGGTTCAATTCAATTGCTTCATTCCTTCATTTACAGCCGATACAAGGATTTTTGGTGATGCAGATACTTTACTTCGAAATAATGCATTAAACAAAAGCCGCACGCTTTATCATATTCCCCCTCTTGCAAATCCACAGAATGTAAACTATTGGGTTGGTACTACTTCCATCAATTGGATCGCAGCCAAAATCCTGCTCGATTATCGCACACATTCCGAATTGCTGATTGATGTATCTTCGAAAGCTTACGGAACTGGCAATATAAAGAATGAGGCAGTTTCAACATTTAATAGTAATAATCTTGAAGTGGGAAGTTATTCCAATCAATTTGTTACCAATAGTTATGGCGGAGCTTACACGCAGGTAGCCTTTGGCTTTAGCCGAAGTATAAATGACTTTTTAACCGCCGGGATTAAGCTCGGTTATGCAAGTGGTATAAACTATGGTGATCTTAAATTCACTAATACCCGCATGGATATTCAACAAAGCTTAAATGAGCCCGAAGAAAATGAGTTGTTTTTAAGTTTAACCGGTTCATCCAAACTATTGGGTAAAACTGATTCATTAACGGCAAACCATTTCCTGCCTAATTTTAAAAATCCAGGTTTTACCTTTTCAGCCGGTGTAAACGCTCAGTTTAATGAAGATTGGGAAGCTTCGTTATATGTGAAAGATGCAGGCTTTATAAACTGGAATGATTTTAACCGTGAAAAGGTTTATGATGGCCGACGTTATATAAACGGTATCTTATTGAAAGACTATTCTGTTGATAGCGTAAAAAATCTCCTGAAATTTAACGATACTACTATTACTCAAAAGCATTTTCGTACATCATTGCCGGCACGTTTAGAAGGTGGGGTAAGTGGTAAGATTTTACCGTATTTGCGTTCGTCTTTTTTCGTGTCTATGCCGCTTCAGAATTGGCAATCGGATTTGGCGATCATAAATGATTTCTTTTACAAAAATTATCATTTCCTGCTGCAGGCTCAATATAATACCAATAATGCTTTTCAGGTGGGGACTCATTTTATGATAAAGTCAAGAGTGTGTGATTTTATCATTGGTTCTGATAATTTATTAGGAACGATAAAGTTGATTAAAGCCGCCAATGACGACACGTTTTATTATTATGATTCCCGCACAACAGCAAATGTAAACTTCGGAGTGGTGTTTAAATTCGGTAAGTGTTATTATGCCGAAACGGCGACCTATATACCTATGGATGATAAAAAGAAAAGCCGAACCGCCCGCAGACGAGTTCAGCGTACCAAAGATTTTGGTGAATAGTATATTATCCTTTAGCCTGAGTGCTTACAAAATCCTTAAGGTAAAATGGTTCGAAATAAGCTACATTTTCGAACTGTTTTTGCTCAAACTGCTTATAAGCCAGCGGAGCAATATAACGGGCCGAATTAACTGAATCTTCGATGAAAATGGCATTGGATGTGGTCAATACTGATTTGCATTTCTCTGCGCCATTTCCAAAGAAAATAACACGATTGTTGCTTAGCAATTCGGCAAACGAATCTTCATTAATTATAGCTGCATTTGTTTCCTCGATTACTTCTAATTGATCATTATAAACGGCAGTAAAAACTTCCATTCTTCGGGCATCAATCATCGGGCACAACAGCGTATCTTTCGTATCAATCCCTGTTAATAAAAGACCATTGGCCATTGCTTTAAGTGTGTTTATTGCAATTAGTGGCTTATCCAGTGAATAACAAAGTCCTTTCGCCGTAGAAACACCAATGCGTAACCCTGTGTAAGAACCGGGGCCCATACTTACTGCTACTGCATCCAAATCAGAAGGAACACGCCCTGCTGTTTTGAGCACTTCTTCAATAAATAGTGTTAGTGAACTTGCATGAATATTAGGACTAGTTTCTTCTTTATAAGCGATCAGTTGTTCGTTTTCCGACAAGGCTACCGAGCAGCAGGCTGTAGCAGTTTCAATACTTAAAATTAGGGCCATGATAAAAAGAAAGGCGAAAGCTTTTCTGCTTTCGCCCTCAAAAATAGCATTTTTAATGTTTTAGTTTTTAATTGCCAGTGTTGAGTTATACTGATTCGTATTGCTTAACACCTCAATGGCTTTTTTAACATCTTTATCTCGTTTTAAAGCAGACTCTATTTTACCTTTTTGATAATAGTAACGCGATGAAATTTCATTTTCAAGCAACGTTGTTATTTCTTCTTTAAACTTCACTAAATCAGATAGTTTGTCATGTTTTAATGAGTTTTTAAGTTTTTCATAATCAGGTTTGATGGCCTCGAAGTACTTTTCTTTAACTGCAGCATTTTTATAATCCTCAAGTGTTTTTTCGCTTGCGGTTACATAATCATAATCTTTATCAGCTAAGTATTTTTCGAAATCAGTAAAATCAGCATCTGTGAATTTGAAGTCTTTGGTAGGGCTAATGCTTGCATGTTTATTCCGATAAGTTGTAGCATAGTCGAAGATCAATCCTTTGCTGATCAAGCTTTGAGAAATACTGCTTAAAGAGATTTGATCGGTAGCGAAATCAGGAGTAACGCCACCACCATCAAATACTTTACGACCGTTAACGGTTTTAAATTCGCGGATCAAAGAGTCAGGGATCTTACCAACACTACCATCAGTATTTCTGTGGGTATAGTCCAATGCCTGTATACAACGACCGCTTGGAATGTAGTATTTGGCAACTGTGATCTTCATTTGAGTATTGAAGGCCAATGGTCGGGTGTTTTGAACCAAACCTTTACCAAAAGTGCGTTGACCAACAATTACACCACGGTCAAGATCTTGTATAGCACCAGAAACAATTTCGGATGCTGAAGCCGATTGACTGTTGGTTAATACCGCAACCGGAATATTTAGATCAATTGGCGCATTAATGGTTTTATAATTACGGTTATTATCAACAACCTTACCCTTGGTGGTTACTATTAGTTGTCCACGGTCAATAAACACATTGGTTACATTAACGGCTTCGTTAAGTAATCCTCCCGGATTTCCTCTTAGATCAAGTATAATGGCCTTTAAACCAGCGTTCTTTTTCAGTTCAGCTAATGCCTCTTTTACTTCATTACCCGCATTTTGGGTAAATCCGGTAAGTTTTATGAAACCAACATTTTCGTTGATCATGCTATAATAGGGCACATTTTTAATTTTGATCTCCTGGCGGGTTAATACCTTTTGAAATTCAGTTTTTTCTCCCGGACGTAAAAGTGTAAGGGTAACTGTTGTATTGGGTTGACCTTTTAGGAAGGTAGTGATGTCGCCACTGGTTTTACCTTTTACCGGTCGGCCATCAACAGCAGTAATGATATCACCGGCCCGTAACCCAGCCTGTTGTGCAGGTGAGCCTTCATAGGGTTCGTTGACAATTATTTCTCCTCTGCGCTGCATTATTGTTGCCCCAATACCACCATACTGCCCTGTGGTCATAAATTTCACATCTTCAATTTCAGATTCGGAGTAGAAATTAGTGTAAGGGTCCAATGATTTAAGCATGGCATCAATGCCAGTTCGCATTAATTTAGCCGGTTCAACTTCATCAACGTAATTAGTATTCACTTCACGGTAAAGAGCTGAAAAAATGTCAAGATTCTTAGAAATTTCAAAGAAGTCATCAACAAAAGCCATGGAGCCGAGAGAGCCAACTGCAATGGCTGAGATTAAGAGCGTTTTTTTGTAGCGTTTTAACATAATAAAATCAATCTTACACCTAGTCTCAAAAATTATTCCTATGGATAATTATACGTAAATAAATTTAATGTTAAGGAACAGGGTCATGTCCATGACCACCCCATGGATGGCAACGTCCAATACGTTTTACGGTTAATAATCCACCTTTCCAGGGGCCATGCTTTTTTATTGCCTCTACACCATATTGCGAACAGGTAGGAGTAAACCGGCAATTTTGACCCAGTAGGGGAGAAATTGCATACTGGTAAATCCTAATTAAGGCAATAAAAACAGAATTGAAAATTTTGTTTAGCATCAATCGTTTGGCAAACTTTTACCTATCTCTTTACTTAAACGAATTAGCATTAATTTAAGCTTTTTTTCTAACTCTTCGAACGTAAAAATGTCGTTTCCAATATAACTGCACATAAAAACAATACGAAAATCGTGTTGTGAAAGAAAGGGGTAAAGTAAAGATTGTTTGTTTAAACGATAGGCTTCGCGGATAAGACGCTTAACACGGTTACGTTTATTTGCTCTTTTAAATCGTTTTTTGGATACGCTGATTAAAATTTGAGCAGAAGATACCTGGGAATTGTCGCTTGAGGGAATCCAGGTAATACGGAAAGGGTATAAAAGGAAAGAAGAACCATTTTGTAGTAACTCATTAATGAGCAGTTTACTACATAATCGTTCTTCTTTTTTAAAAGTATTCATTGATAATTTGAAACCGGATTTTTTAGTGGACTAAAATGGCAAATCCAAATATACTCACCGGCTCAATTAAGCCATCAGGCCTAAATCAATTAAGCTTTATGTCTTTTTTCGTCAGATACAGTAAGTTTTCTTCTGCCTTTTGCACGACGTGAGGCTAATACGCGACGGCCGTTTGCAGAAGCCATTCTTTCGCGGAAGCCATGCTTGTTGCTTCTTTTACGTCTTGATGGTTGGTATGTTCTTTTCATCTCGTTATATTCTTTGCTGTTTATAAACTACTTTAACAGGGCTGCAAATATAGAGTTGTTTTTTTTTATATCAAAATGAAATTTAGAAATCTTTTAGGTTTCTATATCAATCAAATTAACAGCTTTTTATCATTAAATAAGTGGCCGGGCTTGCTAAATAATGACTATTTTATCGTTTTGGAATTTCTTTATTAATTGAATTTATGTTTGATAATCAACGCTTACACTTGTTAGTTAAAACAGCCATTGTTTGCTTTTGTATTCAACTGTTACCCTTTAATATAAATGCTCAAATGATTGAGAATAAGTATAAAATTTACTCCGTTAAGGATCGAAAACAAGTTGATCTGGCTCAGGTGATAAAATATGCAAATAAATTTCAGGTTGTTCAGTTCGGTGAAGAACATAATGATTCGGTGGGACATTTTCTTGAATTAAGCATTTTAAAGGAATTAAACGGTGCCTACGGTTCAAAACTGGCCTTATCAATGGAAATGTTTGAACGTGATGTTCAGCTTGTTTTAGATGAATACCTAAGCGGATTAATTAAGGAGAAGAATTTTATTACTGAGGCTCGTTGCTGGAAGAATTACAGTGACTATAAACCTTTGGTTGAGTTTGCCAAAGAGAAGAACCTAAAGGTAATTGCTGCTAATGCACCAGCACGATATGTAAACCGCGTTACAAGATTGGGTCTTGGTTCCTTAAATTATTTAAGTGATGATGCGAAGAAATGGCTTCCGGGGTTGCCAATTGATACATTAACCGGTGCTTACTATGATAAATTTTTACAAACCATGGGAGACCATACAATACCAGGCTTACAAATTTATCAGTCGCAAAATTTATGGGATGCTACCATGGCTGATGCTATATCAACTTTTCTGCGTAAGAAGAAAGACTATAAAATACTTCAACTAAATGGTCGATTTCATAGTGACGAATACCTTGGAACCTGCTATCGGTTAAAGAAAGCAGGTGTCAGCGTAATGACCATTAGTTGTTTTTCGGATGATTCTTTTGATAACCCTGATTTTGCCAAATATTTAAACCTTGCCGATTTCGTAATTATTACAGATCCGAAGGTCAAGCGATCTTTTTAAAATTAAAAGGGATAAGTATTAATAGATAAACTTAAGTCCAAGGCTTATAATTTCTTTAAATTGAATACGGGGTCTGCTAACTTCTGTAGGCACACCGTTTACATCTTCAATTTTCTTGATCAATACTTTCTGATCGTATATTAATCCTGTTGAAAGGTTAGCGGTTAAAAAACGGTTGATCTTACAATCAAATAGGGCCTCCCAATAAGCGTCAATTGCATTTAAATTTTCATAAGTACTAAACAGATCGAGCTTGGTAGTAAGGTTTACGTTTTCGAATAATTTGCCGCCATATCTAAAGCTCGAACTCAAACCCACTTGTTGGTAATAATTACTACCGCTTTTTATCAGGTTACCCTGATCATCATAAACGGCTTTTGTAACCCCATAGGCTCCTTTGTCGGCCAGTTCCTGATCTAAAACAATGGTGTTTCGGGATGCAACAGGAGAGATAAATAAGGAAAGTCCTTCGTACGGTTTATAATCCAATCCTACAGATGCGGTAATATAACCCGGTGATAAGAAATCAGAAACTTTTGTTGGAGCACCGTTATCGGAGTATTTGTGACCTACCACAAATTGGCTTCGTATTGAAACTAAAAAAGTGGCGAAAAGCTTATCCGAGGCTTTTATACCGTATTTTGAGTTTAACTCAAACCTGTCCTCCGTTTTTCGGTATTCTTTATCTTCGATTTGTTGAGTGCCAAAGGCCGAATCAAAAATGGTTTCCCATCTGCCTTTTTCGGTTACTTTATTGGCTGTTAATTTAAAGCCGGCAATAAAGGTTAAAGCATTCTGTCCGCCGGCAGCCCAGTTATTGAAGCCAGCCTGACTAAACAAAAAGGTATTGGTTCCGTCAATTGTCCATTTGGGAATTGAATCAGTTTCCTGGCCGAAAGCTTTTACGCAGATAAGTAAAACAATAGTTAAAAAAATAACCGGTTTTTGCATGCCGGCAAAAATAAAAGAATTTAATTACCGGACTAAGTGGTGGAAATGTAAAAATATAAGCGATAAATGGTCACAGGTTTTGTATAATAAACTAAATAAGCCGATACTAAACCGGCTTATTTATAATATCATGATCTGTTTTTAAGTAAATCTCTTATTTCAACAAGCAATGTTTCAGTTGGAGGAGGAGGCGTTGGAGCTGCAGGAACCTCTTCTTTTTTACGAACAGTATTAATTGCTTTTACGGCTAAAAATATGGCAAAAGCTATAATTATAAATTGAATTAACACCTGGATGAAGTTGCCGATGTTAATACTTACTTCAGGTGCAGTAACCTTGCCTGATGCATCAACCACCGCCTCTTTAAGATGTAATTTCAAATCTTTAAAGTCAATTCCTTTTAGCAAAAATCCGATCGGCGGCATAATGATATCGTCAACCAAAGAAGTGACAATTTTGCCAAATGCCCCTCCAATAACCACCCCTACTGCAAGGTCAATTACACTGCCTTTCATGGCAAACTCTTTAAATTCTTTTATAAAACCCATAGCTGTATAAGTTATTTAAAATTACGGTTCGTTAACTACTTCAATTTATTTGCTTTTAAGGAAAAAACAAACACTTTACTATTATGATTTAAAATTAATTAAAAGTGTTTAGAATATCATACTATTCAATTTAATTAAATTTTATATAAAATTCAATTGAATGCCTGAATAGATATTTTATTAAAAGATTGATTATTAACTATTAGTGAATATTAGTTATATTGTTTTGGGAAAATAAAAGCTACAGAAACACAATTCAAATCCTAATTGTCTCGTTTTTTGTTTATTAGATGATTTGTTAGTTATTTTAATTGGGATACAATAAGGAAAGCATATTAAATTTCCGTTTTTCAATTTACATTTGTCAAAAGCCAATGCCGAAACTATGCTAAAACAGAACCTGCAGCAGAAACTATTACAGAAGCTATCTCCACAACAACTTCAGTTTATAAAGTTGTTGCAGATTCCTACTGTAATGCTGGATGCGCGAATTAAGGAAGAGTTAGAAGAGAATCCTGCTTTAGAAGACATAAGTCTGATGGCCCATAACGAGGAGAAGGACGAGTACAATTTTGACGATGACGACAAAGAAGATTTCAAGGAAGGTGAAACTGAGCTATCGGAAGAATTTAGTATAGAAGATTACCTGCAACAAGACGATGAAAAGGATTATGCCACTTCTTTGGCTTATGATTCGGATGATGAGGATGATAAAAAAGAATTGCCATATGCCGAGTCACGTTCTTTTTTTGAAATGCTGCAGTTTCAGCTTAATATGGTCGATCTCGATGATCGTCATTTTTTAATAGCCCAACAACTTATTGGTAGTCTTGATGATGACGGATATTTACGCCGACCGATTTTATCTTTAATTGATGATCTGGCATTTTCGCAGAATGTTGATGCGACGGAGGATGAGGTGGAAATGATGTTAAAGGTCATTCAAGGTTTTGATCCACCAGGAATTGGAGCCAGGGATTTGCAAGAATGTCTGCTTATACAATTACGAAAAAAAGATCAGGACAGTAGGGTGGTGCACCTGGCCATTGAAATTGTAGAGAATTATCTTGATGAGTTTACCAAAAAGCATTATGAAAAGCTCGAACGTTCACTAGGTATATCTCCGGAAGAATTAAAGGCGGCTGTAAACGAAATATTGAAACTCAATCCCAAACCGGGTGATTCAAACGCCGACGGCAATACTAAGCAAATGCAGGTAATACCTGATTTTCATATTGCTAATAACGATGGTGTGTTGATCCTTACGCTGAACTCAAGAAATGCTCCTGAACTCCGGGTAAGCCGTGATTATAAGGAGATGTTTCAAACTTACGACAAGCAAACCAGTAAGGATAAAAAACTTAAGGAAGCGGTTCAGTTTGTGAAACAAAAACTTGATTCGGCAAAATGGTTTATTGATGCGATAAAGCAGCGTCAGCAAACGTTGATCAAAACGATGAACGCCATTATGCATTATCAATATGATTATTTTCAGGAAGGGGATGAGCGTAAGCTTAAACCAATGATCTTGAAAGATATTGCTGATCAGATCGGAATGGATATTTCCACCGTTTCGAGGGTGGCCAATAGTAAATACGTTCAAACCGAATTCGGCACCTTTTTGCTTAAGTCATTCTTCTCTGAGGCTATTCAAACCGAGAGTGGAGAAGAAGTATCGAACCGTGAGGTGAAGAAAATATTGGAAGATTGTATTGGCGGTGAAGATAAACGACGCCCGCTTGCTGATGAAAAGCTTGCTGAAATACTAAAAGACAAAGGATATAATATTGCCCGACGTACAGTGGCTAAATACCGCGAGCAAATGAACATACCAGTAGCTCGATTAAGAAAAGAACTTTAAGCAACTGTTTATAACAAGTAAAACGGCGCAATTGGGTTAACCATTCGCGCCGTTTTACTTTTTTAGGTTTTATAGTCACTATTGAATTTTTTCAATCAGAATACTTCCATCGAGCATAGCAGGAATTATGAAATACCTTCCATCGGTACTTACCGTAAAATCAGCAGGGCCGTTGATGAGGTTAGCTAGGGTAATGGTATGGGCCTCATTTTTTGAAAGGTCAATTTCTGCCAATACACCTTTTTTCTCAAATGCTTTCCAATCAGAAATGTAAAGCTTATTGTTTTTTAGTACTGCGCCATCCAAATATCCCTCGTATTTAGAGATCTTTTCTGTTTTCAGGCTCGAAAGGTCAATTGCATAAACGTTGCCATTTGGATTTTGGCCGTCGTTACTAAAGCCAACACAGTAAAGCTTAGTGGTTTTGTCGCTATAACTCAGTCCGTTAGCTCCAGGAATTATTTCAGTAGCCAGCAGCTTATAGGTTTTGCTCTTTACATCAAGCTCAAAAACTTTTCCTAAATCAGTATCCGAAACATAAAGTTTCCCCTTGGTCGCTTCCACATCGTTTAAAAACTTCGATCCGCTTACAGGCAGTTCAAATACGTTTTGGCGGGTAGTAACGTTGTAGCCGACTACTCGATTGATATCTGCAATGTATAAGACATCGTCAATAAAGGCGCTCCCTTTAGGGGCATTTAAACCCGTAATAAATTTTAACTCTTCAACTTTGCCCTTTTTAAAATTTACTTTACTAATAAATCCATCACCATCTATTTGGGACGGCTCCATTTTTTCGCCTATGTCCGAAACGTAGAGAAAGTTTCCATGCTGCACAACACTTTCGGGATGATTAAAGCCCTTTATTTCTTGAATTGAGGTAGATTGAGCCTTTACTTTAAGCATTGTTAAAACAAAAGCTGCAATGAGTAATGATTTCTTCTGCATTTTGTATTGAGAATTAGATATATGTAATAGTAAAGCTATCACTTATTATTGTATATCAATTCGTTTAAAAGCGTAACAATACAGTAGCAAAAGCAGGAGTAATGGTTTTGGGTTTAATGAAAAAACGCCTTTTTCAAACTGAAAAAGGCGCTTTAGGAGTTTTCTTAAAGAAAAACTCTATAACATCGAAATGATTTCGGTATCGGTCGGTTTTATTTTTGAAGGGAAAAATTTAACTAATTCGCCTTTCTCATTGATCAAATATTTACAGAAGTTCCAGGTTGGTTCCTGGTCGTTCCATCCGTTTTTATTTTTATCCGTCAACCACTGGTAAACAACGTTTTTATCATCACCTTTTACCGATGATTTTTCAAACAGCTGGAATGTAACACCGTAGTTTTTCTTGCAAAAGCCTTTAATCTCTGTATTTGAGCCAGGCTCTTGTCCTCCGAAATTATTGGCTGGGAATCCAAGTACCACTACTTTGGTGCCATATTCCTCATTTAATTTTTCAAGATCGCTGTATTGAGGGGTAAAGCCACATTCTGAAGCCGTATTTACAATTAAAAGCTTTTTGCCTTTATATTGTTTAAAATCGATGACCTGACCATCAATAGAGGTGTATTGCAAGTCGTAAAAACTAGTTTTTGGCTGTGTATTTGCGTCATTGCTAATCACTTTTGAGTTACATGCCCCCAAAAAGAGGGTTAACACTATCATTAAGGTTTCCATATTGTTATACGTTTTGTTGTCAAAATTACTTAACAGTCGGGTTTTATTATAGTTTTGCAAAACTTATTCAATAAATTAAACTTATTATGAAGAAACTTATTGCATTAACGGTTACAGCATGTTTTTTTGCTATGGCAAGTTTTGCCCAAAGCGGAGCTGATGCGATTGTGGGAATTTGGCTAAATCAGGAGAAAGATGCCAAAATTCAGATTTTTAAGAAAGGGAATGAGTTCTATGGAAAATTGGTTTGGCTAAAAAATCCTAAGGAAACAAACGGACAGGATAAAAAGGACACTAAGAATCCGGAGGAAGCGCAGCGCAACCGTTTATTAATGGGATTAGAGATATTGAAAGGGTTTAAGTATGATACGGATGACGTTAAATGGGCTGATGGTTCGATTTACGATCCGAAAAGTGGTAAAACTTACTCCTGTAAATTAACTTTAAAGGATAAGAATAATCTGAATGTGAGAGGGTATATAGGTGTATCGATAATAGGTAGAACAGATATTTGGTCACGCTCAAACTAATTATAATACTAGTAACAGGGAATTTTAAAGAATGATTTTTGAAAAGCGCGTTGAAATGAAGGTGAAAGGGATCTATTTATTTTTATACACGTTCATTGTAGTTTTTTTAATGGGCCAAGGAGTTGTAATGGCTCAGCAAAAGCCTAAATCATCAGCAAAAACACCAGCAGCTACCACAAAAACAGCTGCAAAAAAAACAACCACAAAAACCGACTCTGTTAAAAAAGCAATAGTTGTTGATTCGATGAAAGTTGTTGGAGCGGATCCAACTACACTCGATTCGGCAAGTGCTGCGAAGATAAAAGTAGCAAATACTAAAACAACTGCCACTAAAAAAGGAACTTCAACCGGCAAGAAAACAGATCCCAAAGTCAAATCAACTGACCCTAAAAAGGCAGGAACAGACCCAAAAGCCAAACCGGCGGTTGTAAAACTGGCTCCTAATATTATCAAAATAAACTCAGTAGGGGTACTTAAAATTGGGATGAATGTTGACACCATTAAGAAGATATTCCCGAAAGATCGGGTGTATAAGGTGTATGTTTACGATCAAAAAAATAAGTACGAACAATACCAGGTAACAGCTACTGATAAAACCAGCCAGTATTTATTCATTACCCCCGAGTGTGACGGTGATTCAGTATGTATTATTCGTCAGATAATTGCGAAGCACCCTTATTTTAAAACTGACCGTGATATTTCGGTTGGGATGTTACTGGATGACCTGGTGCTTGCTTATGGTTATTTAGAGTCGAGATGGGAAGAAGAGAACCTGATTGTAAGAAATACCGAAGGCATTGACTTTGTGATGGACACCTCTGGAATTCCTAAACGTTGGTACCGTAAAATGAATCTCGACAGATTGCCATTGCCCACAAAAATTATGGGAATAATGATCAGCACTAAAGAACAGCAAGCAAAGTGGTAAATGTTGTTAATCTTCCTGTGTGGCGTTTATCAACCAAATTGGAATATTCTCGGCGGCGTTCTTGTAGTTCAATTTAAAGATCCCTGAAATTTCAATTGGTTTATAGGAGAAATCAATAGGTGTCTCCATTTCAATCTCAATCATAATTGGAACCCCATTTTTTCCGCAGTAATAACACTGATTTACCGGTAATGTAGAGAGCAAGAAACGCTTATGTTTAATGCCTTCTTCAATCGGGATCATGTAGCCTTGTAAGGTCACCCTTTTGTTTTCCATTGATTTTATCTGGGCTGAAAAAACGGCTACCTGTTTATCCGTAGTTACTTTGTTTATTTTTAAGGTGCCAATCACATCCCAAACCGGCGATTTTATCATATCGGCTGTATGCTGAGCCTTAGAAAAATAGGATATCAGTAATAGAATTGGAATAATTGTAAGTTTCTTCATTTTCAAAATAAAGGAATGCTTGGTGGTTTAATCAGGCTATTGATCGACTATTTCTGCTCCCATTAGCATCATGGCAAAATGCTCTTCGTCGCGTTCGTTCAATTGTAATATGCCTTTTATGGTGATCGCTTCTTTGGTATAGGCAATCGATTTATTCATATTCACTTCCACCATTTCGGGAACTCCTTGGGTTTTTCCACAAAAATAACATTGGTCTATCGGTAAAACTGAAAGCATGAACAACTGATGTTGCAGGCCCTTTTCCAGCGGAATCAAATACCCTTTCAAGGTAATGGTTTCCCCCTCCATCGCTTTTACTTCCGGCGCGAAAACAGGAATGGTCCATTGTTCATTGTCGATAATTTCCTTTTTATAGGTTAAAGTCGCCAGCTTTGTCCAAAGCTCCGAGGTAATCATTTTTTCATGCAATAAATGAGCAGGTGGAGTTGTCGTATCGGCAGGGACAGGAATACCGGCGATAGGTTCTTCTTCTGCTGCATTATTTTGAGCGGTTTTATTATCTGAAAATTTCAGTTGAGCAAATAATAAAATTAGCACAAGTATGCCAATGAGATAAAGTACCCCATTCCAATTATTCTTTAAATGATCCGGTATTTTCATCAAAATATATCTTAATCAACCTGTTCAGCCTCTTCAACAAGAATTTCCATATGGTTTGAATCATTTGGGTTCAACCGCACTTTTCCTTTCACTGTAATTATTTTATCAGTATACGGAATGGCATCTTTCATTACCACCTCAACCATTGGAGGAATATTGCCTTGCCCACAAAAATAGCATTGGCTAATGGGTAAAACAGAAATGGCAAAATTTTTATGCTTTGCACCCATTTTAAATGGAACGATATATCCTTTTAAGTCGATAACTTTTCCACTGAGTGCTTTGAGTCGATTACTGAAAATAGGTGTATAATCGCCGGCCTTATCCATCTTATAGGTCAAGTCATTTATAATGTCCCAGCTAACTGATTTTATAGCCACATGTTCCGGTGGTTTTTCAGCTTGCTGCGCGTTGGCAATATTGGTTGCGGCTAATAGTGCTAATACGAGTGTAAGTTTGAATATGTTTTTGTTAATCATGCTTTTTAGTTTTAGTTCATGGATCTTAGTTCATGGATCTTAGTTCATGGATCATAGTAAATTGGCTATGATCTATGAACTATCAGCTATTTGCTAAGGTTCTCGATATATCAACTTTATAAGCCTGAATAGCTGGAATTACCGAAGCGATTAGTCCAATAACCAATCCACCGAAAATAAGTTTCCATTCGTCTTTTAAAAACGTTAAACCGGTTAATTTGGTTTGTTCAGTGTCTTGATTATGCCCGATAAACTCAAGCGCTCCATGCGACCATAATAAGCCAATAAATGTAGCAATTATGGCTAAAAGCAGTCCCTCGGTAATGATCAGCAAAAATACTTTACTTCGAGGGGCTCCCATCGTACGAATGATGGCCAGATCGTATTTGCGCTCTTTTAACGAATTATACAAACTGATAAATACGCTGAAAATTGAAATAATGATAATGAGCCCTGCAAACCACTGCATGGCTTTTACTCCAACACCGATCAATGAAAACAGGCGAGCACTCTCTTGAGCCGGAGAAGCGGCTTGCATATTGGTTTGTGTATTTACAAAACGAGGGAAGGTAACCACACTTACCGGTGAGCGATATTTAATTAATATGGAAGTTATTTCCGGCTCATTTTGATTTTCTATTGGCGCAGGAACTGGAGTTGTTGTCTCTTCAAGTGGAGCTTCCCCATGAAACTGGTCATGTACTAATTTAGATTCTTCGAAGCCTGCATCGGGCCCCATTGTTTCAACTTCGCCTTGTTGATGCTTATGAGGGGCCTCATGAGCTGTACTTTCGGTATGCATGGCCCATATACTCGGCATGGAAGTAAGTACCAGGTTATCGGCAATAGAGCCTGATTCTTTGAATATGCCTACTACTTTATAGTTATGCTCATGATGTTCTTCTCCTCCTTCAACCAAACCATGTGAACCATGAAAGCTGTCACCAATTTTCAGGTGTTTTACCTTTGCCACGGTGGCGCCAATATTTACTTCAAATAAGGTGTCGAATGGTTTGCCTTCAGCCAGTGTTAATTCATAAAGTTCAGCATATTTTGCGTTTGTGCCTACAATTCGAAATTGCTCATAACTGTCGCCAAGACCCAGCGGGACCGCCAGTTTTACCGCTTGATTGCGCATAATCATTTGCGCCTCTGATTGTTTAATGTTGCCGGTAGGATTATCGATCTGATAAATGCTCGAAAGGATTAGTTGCAGGGGGCTTCCTTTAGCGCCCACAACAGCATCAACCCCTTTTGCATTGCTTTCCAGTTTCTTGCCTATCTGGTCGGAGGCCAGCATGAGTAAGGCAATAATTCCTATGCCGAAAGAAAGCAATAAAACATTCAGAAGTGTGGAAAGTATATTGGCTTTTAAATTATACCAGCTAAGTTTTAAAAGATTCATCTATTGATTTTAGATTGACGATTTTAGATTGTTGAATTGCATGTCGAGAGCTTCGGCTTTTTATGCTTGTTGATAACAAATTGGTGATTCTCTAATTAAAGCATGTATTGTCTTGTCAATCGTTTTTTTACCCGTTCATCATGCGTAGCAATTACCAATGTTGCTTTATTACGTTCTGCCTGTTCTTCAAGAAGTTTCAATACCGAATCAGTGTTTTCGTCATCCAGGCTTGAGGTAGGTTCATCAGCAATAACAATTTTTGGATGATTGACAACAGCCCGAGCAATCGCTACCCGCTGCATTTGTCCCTGGCTAAGTTCCGCAGGAAGGGATTTAGTTTTTGATGATAAGCCTAATGACTCAAGTACTTCCAATGCTCGCTTTTTATCTTCCTTTAAACCGGCAAAATATTGGGCAGCTATTACATTGTTTAAAACGTTAAGGTTTTTAATCAAATGGGGCTGTTGGAAGATAACACCAATATTTCTTCCTCTGAAATGATCAAGATCAGCGCCCTTCAAACTATATAAATCAGTACCTTCTATGTTAACGTTGCCCTCGGTCGGTTTTAATAAACCGCTAATAATATGCAGCAAAGTTGTTTTTCCCGTTCCCGAACCACCTAGCATCAGCCAATGTTCGCCCGAATTAACCAACCAGTCGTTGAAATGGAGTTGAGTAGCGCCGTTATAGAATTGTTTAACCGAGTTAATACTGATCATTATGATTGGTTTTGTGCACCGAAAATACTGATCGTAAGCTGAATAAAAAAGCAAAGCCAGTGTAACGACCTTGTTAGCTGAAGGGGGGAGGTTTGCAAGTTTTCCTGAGCAATGCTTTGGAAAAAGGTTATTAGATGGTTCCTGTGTGATGTTTTGATTTTTAAATGATAAAATATTCTAAAAACCAAGTGTTTAATTCATGTTGGAATTGCGTGATGCTAACATTTTTGTTCCGTAGGTCCTTGTTTCATTCCATGAAAGCATAATGATCTCAAGTTAGTCTTTACTTGATTTTTTTCTAATGAACGAAATCAAGGTTAACGACCCCAATCCAACTAAAGCTAACATAGCAGATTTACCAGCTTCCTTTTCATAACCTTGTTTTTCTGCTAGAAGAGTATCCTTATTTAAGAATTTTTTATTGTGCTTAACTGAACTCAGTATTTTTTGAAACAGAATTCGTTCTTCATCTGAATTGCTTGCAGGATAATAGTTAAGAAAAAGAGTACCATTTCCTCCAACACTGTATCCCTGGTAGGTTATTGTATTATGGATCTTCAGCTCAGTATAAAAATTGTAATTTATACTATCAATCTTAAAATCGACATTAAACCCTTTCTCTTTTAATACATCTCTTTGGATTTCTAAAACCTCCCTGAATAAACTATTTTCCGAACCTGGAATTTCGACATAACTAGCTATCAAATAAGGTAACTCTTGTGCTGTAGAATCTGATTTAGAGAATCCAATTATATAAGATCTTAATTCCTGTGTTTTTTCCTTCTGAAGTTGATTTGTAAATTCTTTTGAAATTGATATCCATTTTTTGGGAACTGAAATCAAATAATCCTTCTCTACTACAGTTCTATCCTGACTAAATGAATTGATTTGAATTAATAAGAAAATTAAAAGTATTGATAGTTTTTTCATCTTTAAAATAGCTGCTTTTGCTGTTGTTTTTTATGGTAAAATGGTTAGTCGTTTTCAATGACCGAAATTAATTCTTTTAACCATTTCTCCAAATTACCAACCGTCTTAATAACAACTTCTTGGTTAGGAATCGTACAAACTGGCGTTTTATAGAATTAATGTTGAATGAAACCTCTTACATTTGGCGCCACAGAAAATTATCGATTGTGTGCATGAAACAACTTATCGAAGCTCAGGATATATCATTGGTTTTGCAACGTGAAGCCATTTTAAACCGTTGTTCGTTTACATTGAACAAAGGCGAATGTGTGGTGATTACCGGTAAATCAGGTGCCGGAAAAACATCGCTGGCTAAAGTTATTGCAGGGCATTATCCTATTTCGAGCGGTTCGATTCAAATTAATGATGAGGGTATAAGACGGGTTTTTGTGCATCAGCAACACGATTTCCGTTTTGCCTTTCACAATCGAACTTATTTCGGGCAGCGTTTCGATCGTAACTATCACGGGAATTTTCCAACCGTTGCACAAGTTTTAGCTCGGGCAAATGCTGAGGAGCAGGAGCTCAATGAGATCATACATTTATTATTGTTAGAAGATAAACTGAATCAGCCGGTTATTGAACTTTCTAACGGTGAAGGGAAACGTGTGCAGCTGGCGCAGACTTTACTGGCAAAGCCAACCTTGTTAGTGCTCGATCAGCCTTTTATTGGGTTGGATGTAAAAACCAGGGCTGCTTTGCATGAGTTGCTGGCTATTTTAAAAAATACGTTTGGAATAACGCTGGTAATCGTTGCATCTGATGAAATTCCGACTTGTACTGACCGCATATTTTCAATGAATAATGGTGAAATTAAGCATGTCTTCACTTACCATGAGTTTCAGAAAGAAGATGGCCACGGTGCAATAACCATCGGAAAAGAAGTCAATTGGGAAGAAATAAAGCAATATTCAACGAATAGTGATTCTTCTTTTGAGAATGCTGTAAGAATGGAAAATGTAACTATCGGTTTTGATGATAAACTGATCTTAGACGATGTTTCCTGGAAAGTTAAAAAGGGAGAACATTGGTCCTTAACTGGCGAAAATGGATCGGGCAAGTCAACATTGCTAAGTTTAATTTATGCCGATAATCCACAGGCCTACCAAAGCGAAGTTTATTTATTTGATAAAAAGCGCGGAAGCGGAGAAAGCATTTGGGATATCAAACAAAAAATAGGTTATGTATCACCCGAAATGCATAATTTCTTTCAGCGTACAAGTTCATATGTTGAAGCGATAAGTGTGGCTTCAAATGACTATACCTTAAGCGGGTTTTCACAGGATCCGACAACGGCTTATGAAACCGTTTGCTCAGGATTTAATGATCAAATGGGTTCATCGGTTGAGGTAAGTTATTTTCAGCAAGCTTTAGTGAAGAGCTGGCTGGAGATAATGGATTTGAAACACTTGAGCAACAAACCGTTTTATAAGGCTTCATTAGGAGAACAACGATTGCTGCTTTTAATCCGCTCATTGGTTAAAAATCCACCATTGTTGCTGTTGGATGAACCTTGCCAGGGTTTGGACCGTTATCAAACCAGTCATTTTACCAGTATTGTAAATGACATTTGTAAGCATTTTGAAAAAACACTGATTTACGTTTCTCACTACGAAAGCGAAATGCCTGCTTGTATTGATCGAAAACTTAAATTGGAAAAGGGTAGGGTTGTCTGTTGATAGTTATTTATTCAGATTATTAACATCGTCCAACAAAAAGCAATGCTCGTACTTGGTCATACCAATTTTGGGATAGTAGCCAATGGCGGCCGGAGCTGCCAATAAAATTAATCTGGCCATCGGCGAAGCGAGTTTCGTTTGACGAATCAGTTCTGTTCCAATTCCTTGCTTTTGATAATCCCGGTCAACTGCTAGATCAGATAAATAGGTGCAAAATGCAAAATCAGTTAATGCCCGTGATATTCCTACTAGCTTGCCATTATCTCTGGCAGTGACAAGCAGATTTCCAAAATCTAGCATTTTCTGTAATCGATCATCATCTTCTATTGGTCGACGTTCTCCTAGCGTCGATTGGATTAAAAGTTCTTTGAACTCTTCTATAGGAATCGTTTTTTCTATTTGGTAGGTGATCATGTTGGGTAGTTGTGTTAATATGCCTAAATCTAAAATTAATCTGCTGATTTAATGAAGTTTATATTGTTGTTGCAAAAAAATAGCATCATTTTGCAAAAAAAAAGCAAATTGTAAATTAATTTATATATTTGGCTTGATACAGGTGCATAGAACCGTGTTGATGATTTGTGATAATATTTCAACTTAAAAAACTCCAAAACGAAAAGCCAATGAGTGTTTTGATTCTGATAGCTTGCATTGTTTTTCTCATCTTACAAATCACTGTCTTAAAAGTTAACCCGTTTTTGGCCTTCATCATCACTTCTATAATCGCCGGGTTACTTTTGGGTTTGCCTATATCAACATTACCTCAAACCATAGAAAAGGGAATGGGTGATATGCTAGGGGCAATTTCACTGGTCATAATTTTCGGAACCTGTATTGGAAAGCTGACTGTTTCATCGGGAGCTGCCAATGTAATAGCCAAAACCATTATGAACTGGACTGGCCCTAAGTATGTTCGCTTAGGTTTAATGACCACGGGTTTTATTGTTGGTATTCCGCTGTTTTACAGTGTTGGCTTTGTGTTATTAATCCCTTTGATCTTTTCAATTGCTTATCAGCTTAAATTACCAAAGGTGTATTTAGGTATCCCAATGCTGGCCTCTCTTTCTGTTGCCCATGGATTTTTACCTCCCCATCCATCGCCTATGGCATTAAGTAAAATGTTCAATGCAAATATAGGGATGGTGCTGATTTATGGGATCTTAATTGCAATACCAACCATTCTTATTGCCGGGTTATTATTCTCCAATTTTTTTAAGAATATCAAGGAGAATGCGTCCAACGAAATCGTAAAAGTTGAAGAGTTTGTTAACGGTAACATGCAGCCGGGATTTGCTGTTAGTATTTTATCTTCATTATTCCCGGTTTTTGGATTAACCATAACTTCCCTGTTGCCATTAATCTGGAAGGACCCTTTGCTCATAGCTGTTTGTAAAACCTTGGGAAGCCCTAGTAGTATAATGCTTGTTTCGCTTTTAATATGCACATATACCTTAGGTATTCGTAGTGGTAAAAGTTTGAAGATGGTTATGGACGATTATGCCGTGGCCATTAAAGATGTTGCTATGATCATATTCATTGTTGGTGGAGCAGGATGCTTGAAGGAAGTAATGTCTGTAAGTGGGGTAAGTCAGTCTATTGTTCAATATTTAATTCAACTAGATATCCATCCTTACCTGCTTGCCTGGGTAATGGCCGCCATCATACGGGTTTGTATTGGTTCGGCTACAGCAGCTGGTTTAATGACTGCCGGTGTTTTATTACCTTTATTACAGGTTAATGGGATTGATCCTAATCTTTTGGTATTGTCAATAGGAGCAGGCAGTTTAATGTGCTCACATGTAAATGATCCAAGTTTTTGGATGTTCAAAGAATATTTCAATATCAGTATGAAAGATACCTTTAAAACCTGGACCGTTATGGAGTCACTGGTTTCGGTGCTGGGTATTACCTTCATTTTTATAGTAAACTTTATTATTCAGAAGTAACATGAACTCACTTCCACAAGAAAAATTTGAAGCGCTAGGCTTAACACTTCCTCCCGCGCCTCAACCTTTGGGAATTTATAAACCGTTCCTGGTAGAAGGTAAATACTTATACCTGTCAGGTCATGGGCCTGTTCAAAATGATAAATCGCTAATTATTGGTAGGATAGGTGAGGATATGGATATTGAAGCAGGAAAGTTGGCTGCGCGTCAGGTTGGCTTAACGATGCTTTCAACCATTGTAACCAACTTCGGTAGCCTGAATGCAGTTAAAAGAGTGATCAAAGTTTTGGGTATGGTTAACTGTACCGGTGATTTTTTACGACATCCTTACGTTATAAACGGATGTAGTGAACTGTTTGCAGAAGTTTGGGGCCAGGAAAACGGTATTGGTGTAAGAAGTGCCGTGGGTATGGGTTCTTTACCTGATAATATTCCGGTTGAAGTTGAAGCACTTTTTGAACTAAATTAAGAGACCCCGTAAATGAATACGATTGTCAGAGAGCCGAAAGTAGTTTCCTTTGGAGAGTTATTGTTACGATTGAGTGTCAAAAATGGAGCTCGGTTTACACAAACCACTGAACTGAATGTTCATATCGGAGGTGCTGAGGCTAATGTAAGTGTATTGCTCTCTCAATTGGGTATTGCTACAGAGTTTATTACCAGGCTTCCTGATAATGATTTGGCCCGACTTGCTTTAAGTGAATTACTCAAATATGGTGTAGATACTCAGCAGTGCATTTTTGGAGGAGATCGAATGGGCTTGTATTTTTTTGAAAATGGCAATCAAATCCGGCAATCTCAAGTTATTTACGATCGTACTAATTCATCTTTTGCCACCATTGGTTTAAAGCAAATTGATTGGGCTTCAATATTTGAAAAAAGCACCCATTTTCATTGGTCGGGTTCAAGTGCAGCTGTTTCTTATGAGGCAAGCCAGGTTTGTTCTGAGGCGATACAGGCAGCTTATAATAATGGACAAATAATTTCTTCGGATTTTAATTACCGCTCAAAATTATGGCAGTATGGAAAAGCAGCATCCGAGATAATGCCCGGTTTGCTAAACTATAGCACAATTGCTGTTGCCGATTTAGATTCAATAGAAATTTACTTTGGATTAAAAACCAATAAGAGCATTAGCGATGCTGAACGGTTCCTACAGGCTTATCAATTTTTAGCCAAAAAAATGCCCCATCTGAAAACCCTGGCAATGAGCTTTAGAAAGTCGGATGGATTGTCTCATTTGTACTCCGCTATGTTAATACATGAGGGGAGTTTTTTTGAATCAAAGCAGCATGCAATACATTGGGTAACCGATCAAATTGGATCGGGAGATGCGTTTACAGCTGGTTTGCTTTATGGATTGATCAATAAACTTTCAGCACAGGAATGTATTGAATGGGCGGTTGCATGCGGTGTTATCAAGCAAAGTGTGCATGGCGATTTTGCCATCTCTTCAGCAGAAGAAGTTGCTCATTTTATCAAAAACGGCTCGAGTAATCGAATAAGCCGATAAATAGTATCCAATGTACCATATCTTAAATAAACAAGGGGTTCTCCCATTGGTTACCCATATAAGTGCTGAAACTGCTGAAATTATCCTCAGATCAGCAGCCGATGCAGGTATTAAAGTTATTGAGTTTGCCACCCGTTCAGCAAACTCAAAAGAAGTTTTTACTCATATGCTTGATGTAAGAGCCAGACATAATCTCGATATTAAAATAGCTGTTGGATCTATCCTGACTGTTGAGGATGCAATTGATTATAAGGAGGCAGGAGCCGATTGTATCATTTGCCCGCATATCGATCCGGAGATAGGCCGATACTGTATCGATAATAAAATTTACTGGATTCCGGGAGCTGCAACCTTAAACGAAGTGTTGTATGCCAACAGGCTTGGAGCTGAATTGGTAAAGCTATTTCCGGCTGATAAAATTGGCGGTCCCGGCTATGTCAGAGCTATTAAAGCTCCATTCCCCAACCTGAAATTAATGCCTACCGGAGGTGTAACCTTACAAGAAGAGAATATTAAGGATTGGTTTTCCTCAGGTGTTTCTTGCGTAGGGATTGGTTCGCATTTGTTTTCTAAAGAAACCCTTGAAAGACTTGATTATGATTTATCATATCAATTGTTCAGCAATTTGATTACGCTTATTAACAAAGCAAGAAACTAAGTATGATGAACGATTACTGGTGGGAGATAAAACCTGAAACGCTTCCAGATACTCCATTTCTGGCTGTTTACCTGAACCCTGTAAAACACAATATTGAACTGCTGATTGACTTAATAGATGGAGATACCCAGCGTTTAAGACCTCATATAAAAACACATAAGTGTGGCGAAATTCTTAACCTGTATAAGAGTTATGGTATTAACAAGGTTAAATGTGCCACTATTGCAGAGGCAGAATTAAGTGCCATATTTGGTATAAAGGATATTTTATTGGCTTATCAACCAACCGGGGGCAAGCGGCAACGTTGGATTGACCTAATACTTAAGTATCCGGATGCTGCATTTTCGGTTATTGTTGATGATCTTCAAGTTGCACAACAACTTTCTGATTTAGCAGTGATAAATGGCTTGAAACTTACCGTTTATCTTGATCTAAATACCGGGATGAATAGAACCGGTGTAGATATAAATGCAGACTGGGCTTTAATGGCGGTTCTTATAAGCAGAATGCCTAATCTAAATTTGGCCGGACTGCATATTTATGACGGTCATATAAAGGGTTTGGTGGAACAACGAAAACAATTGGTGGAAGAATCACTTGCAAAAGTGATGAACCAGCTTGCGAATATTGAAAATCAACTTGAGTATAAATTGAAAATTGTTGCCGGAGGATCTAATACATTTCCGATTTATGCAAACTGCAAAGATGTGGAATGCAGTCCGGGAACTTTTGTGTTTTGGGATGTAAATTATCAAACAAATCTACCGGAACAGCCATTCGAAACAGCTGCACTGCTCGTTGGGTCCATTATTTCTAAGCCAACGCCTGGTACTTTATGTGTTGATTTAGGCTACAAATCAGTTGCCGCTGAAAATCCGCTGGATAAACGCCTGGTTATTTTGAATGATAAAGAACTGGTTCCGATTGCTCATTCAGAAGAGCATTTGGTTTTGGAGAATCGTGGTACCAGGGATTACTTAATTGGCGAAAAAGTTTATGCTATTCCGTATCATGTTTGTCCAACCTGTGCATTATATGATGACATGCAGATAATTGATGATCAGCATGAAATAGTTGATAGTTGGGCAATTACAGCACGTAAAAGGAAAATTAATATTTAATCAGATTACACTAGTTTCTATGTTTATTGTTGATGCACATCTCGACCTTAGCATGAATGCTATGGAATGGAACAGGGATTTAAGAAATGATGCTCATACACTTCGTTTTCTTGAGAAAGGCATGACGGATAAGCCTGATCGAGAAAGAGCAACTGTTTCATTACCGGATTTAAGGAAGGGGAATATTGGAATTGTAGTGGCCACCCAGATTGCCCGCTATGTAAAGCCGGATAGTATTATTCCAGGATGGAATTCTCCGGAACAAGCATGGGCACAAACCCAGGCACAGCTTGCCTGGTATAAATCAATGGAAGATGCCGGTGAAATGGTTCAGATTACGGATAAGAAATCACTCCGCCAGCAAATTGATTTATGGAACGATGGAACTGCTAATGATAAAAAGCCAATTGGCTATATTTTAAGTTTAGAAGGAGCTGATTCGCTGGTTGATTTATCGTATCTCGAAAGAGCTTTTAATTATGGTTTACGGGCGGTTGGGCCGGCACATTATGGTCCGGGAAGGTATGCAAACGGAACGGATGCCGCTGGAAAAATGAATTCAAATGGGATTGCCTTGCTCAAAGAAATGGAACGCTTGAATATTATATTGGATGCTACCCACCTTTGTGATGATGCATTTTGGCAAGCCATGGACAATTTCAACGGTCCGGTATGGGCAAGCCATAACAATTGCCGCAGCCTGGTAAACCATAATCGACAATACAGTGATGATCAAATTAAGGAATTAATTAAAAGAGGAGCCGTTATTGGGGGAGCTTTAGATGCATGGATGTTGGTGCCTGATTGGCAAAGAGGTGTTTCAACTCCACTGAAAATGGAATGTTCTATGGAGACAGTCTTTAAACATATGGATCATATCTGCCAGCTTGCAGGTAATGCGCTTCATATAGGTGTCGGTTCCGATCTTGACGGTGCTTTTGGCACAGAGCAATGTCCTTACGATTTAGACACAATTGCTGATTTGCAAAAGTTGGTTGTCATTTTCAGAAATCATGGTTATTCACAGGAAGACTTAAATAATATCTTCCACCAGAATTGGATCAATTTCCTGATGAAAAACTGGGATTAAAGAAAGGTTAATTTAGGTACGGATTGCTTATAAGGGGTTAGTTTATCACTATCAGCATTAATTTCGGTAATTACAAAATCTACTTCTGATAAACTGGCGATTTTCATTTTCAGCTCTGTATTCAATTTTTCAGAAATGGTTAAAATGGCGGTCTTTTTAGCAGCTTTTATCATTGCTTTTTTTACCTGAACCGTTTCCCAGTCTGAATCCGAAAAACCACCTTCAATAGCAAGAGCGTTAGTTCCTAAGATCAATAGATCTGCTTTAATGTTGGCTAACTGATTATAAACATCACCACTTACACACATCTGGCTATAAGGTGAAATGCTTCCGCCAATCATGATCGTTTTGATATTAGGTTTGTCAAGAAGTTCAACAGCCGATAAAACATTGACAGTGAAAACAGTAAGTGATAAATCGGTTGGAATTATTCGAATAAATTCTCTTATGGTGGTGCCTCCTCCAATGAGCAAAACCATATTATTCTTAAGCAGATTAACTGTTTTTTCAGCAATTATTCTTTTGGCATCGCCAGCGTAAGTTTCTGTTAATGAAGTATGATGATACGCTTTTGTCATCGCACCACCTTTTACTTTTATAACCAGTGATTCAGCTTCCAATTCATTGATATCTCTTCTAATTGTATCTTCTGAAACAGAAAGTTGATTGGAAAGTGTTTCAAAACTCACACGCGTGTGTAAGTTGATTTCCTTTAGAATATGGTTTTTCCTGTCTTCTTTTGAAAAGTGTACTACTTCTTTTTCGTTCATGCCAAAGCAATTAACTGGCATAAAAATAAGCAGTTTTGCAAATATTTTGCAAAATAATGGACGGTTTAAATGGAATCGCTTTCAGACTCTCACAAGAGCTGCTAGACATCAATTTCCATTTTAATATCTGAACGTACATAGCCACTTTCTTCTAATGCAACCTCAACAAAGCCAAGTTTATGGTACATGGTAATTGCGGGAACCAATATGCGGTTTGAATACAAGATCACTTTGGTAGCCCCTAATTCTTTTGCCTTGTTCAAAATGGCTTTTCCCAACAGCCAACCAATCTTTAAGCCTCGGTAGTTTTCATCAACAGCCATTTTGGTCATCTCGAAAGTTTCATAATCAACACGCTTTAGAGCTACGGTTCCAACCGCTTGTCCATCCACTTCAGCCATTATAATAGCACCCCCATGAGCAAAAATATATTTGTCGGGCTTACTTAGCACTTCTTTATCAATGGGCTCGAGGTAAAAATACTTTTCTATCCAAGCGCTATTCAACGCTTCAAAAGCTTTGTAATGGGTTGAATTAAAATCAACGATGTTGACAGTGAGCGTTTCCATATTATTCCATTTTAATATTGATCTTAATTAAATGCCGAATGGTTTTATTCTTCGTATTTAATACCTGCCATCTCAGGCTTCAATGACTCCTGATTTGGTTTTACGGTTTGTGCTTTAAATCCCTGATTAACCAAATACAATCCGGTAAGAATAATCGCGGCTGAAATTCCTATCACGCTATTCAGCTTTTCATCTAAAATCAACCAACCCATAATAACTGCAATTACCGGGTTAATGTAAGCGTACATAGCTACCACAGATGTAGGTAGTTTAGACAATGCATAACTATAACAGGTATAAGAAACAGCCGAGCCCAAAATTACCAGATAGGCAAGTGCCAGTAAGGCATTTTGATTGAATTTTAAATGTTCATAGTTGTCGACAAAAGGACTAAAAACAAATAGCAACAAACCGCCTGTTAAAGTTTGAATACCTGAGGAAAGAAATGGATTTACTTTTTCAGAGAAATTCTTTTTGGCGATCATGGTTCCCAAGGTCCATGAAATGCTGGCAAACACAATAACTATAATTCCAAATAAATACTCTTTGTTTTGCAGTTCGGTTAAATGGTCACGGAAAATCAATGCCAGCCCTGTAAAACCCATTAACGTTCCTAAACCTATTTTCCAGTTGAGTTTTTCACCAGAATTGCTAACTAAATTGATCAGAATTACCCAAATAGGCATCATTGAACAAATAATAGTAGCCAAACCGCTGCTCACATATTTTATTCCCCATGCCACTACGCCATTGCCCAAAGCAATCATGAGTAAACCCGCCACCACTTGCATGCGCATATCCTTCCACTTGGGAAGTACTCCGCCGCGGATAAAAAACACAGTAAAGAAAAAGAGTGCTGCAAGAGTTTGGCGTATCGCCCCAAATAAAATGGGAGGAATGGACTGGATACCAACCCTTGTTGCAAGGAAGGTAGTTCCCCAGGTTACACAAATTATTGCCAGTGCTATGTAAGCTTTCGTGTTAGTGTTTTGCATCTTTTCTGATCTTCAAAACAAAGTTGAATAAAAAAACAACAACAAAACAGATTCAGTTTTGTTAAATTTGACCATATCAGTTTTGAAAATGGAAGACGAAATCGTTTTAACCAAAGTTACGTTGTTTGAGAAAATTGCACTTTCTATTCAACGTTTAATTGATCAAGAGGTTTTAAAACCCGGTGATAAAATGCCTTCTGTACGTTCTTTGAGCTTAGAACAAAAGGTGAGTATGTCGACCGTTTTTCAGGCTTATTACCTTTTAGAAAAGAAAGGCTTGATTGAAGCCCGTCCTCGTTCAGGTTATTACGTTCGAAAATCATTTAAGCGAAACGCGGAAGAGCCTTCGGCCTCTGCCACCTGGAAAATGCCCATTAATGTCAGGGTAGATAGTTTGGTTTCTGATTTTATTAAACCGCATAAAAAAGATTCCATAGTTGACCTTTCAATTGCCGGTCCATCGGTTGAATTATTGCCGGTAGCAAAACTGAATAAATCCATTCAAGCTGTTTTACGTGAGCATAAGGGGAAATCGTTTCAATATGCTTTTCCTCCGGGTGATGAAAATCTCTTGCGACAAATTGCACGTCTTTCGTTGCATTGGGGTGGAAGCTTATCCAAGGAAGAGATCATTGTGACCAATGGCTGCATGGAAGCCATTAATATTTGTCTGCGAGCAGTAGCAAACCAAGGCGACACCATTGCCATTGAATCGCCAACCTACTATGGAGTGTTACAAACGATCGAAAGTCTCGGTATGAAGGTTTTGGAAATTACCACAAATCCGGATACGGGTATTGACGTTGACGAACTAGAAAAAGCGCTGGACAAAAATCCTGTAGCCGCTTGTTTATTTACGTTGAATTTTAATAATCCATTGGGAAGTTGCATGCCCGATAGCGAGAAAAAGCGATTGGTGGAATTATTGGCGCAACGAGAAATTCCGTTGATCGAAGATGATATCCTTGGCGACATCTATTTTGGGAAAAGCAGGCCGAAAAATGCGAAATCGTTTGATAAACATGGACTGGTGTTGTTGTGTTCGTCATTTTCTAAAACAGTGGCTCCTGGTTTGCGGGTAGGATGGACAGCTCCCGGACGATTCAAAGAAAAAGTGGAGCGGCTAAAATTTATGACCAGTATTGCGGCTCCAACACTTATGCAACAAGCCGTTGCTCATTTTTTGGAAAATGGCCGATACGATAACCATTTAAAGGCATTGCGCTTGGCTTATCACATTCAAATGCGGAAGTATAGAGAAGCTATTTTTAAGTATTTCCCCGAAGGAACAAAAGTCACCGATCCCCAAGGTGGACATGTTATCTGGATAGAGCTTCCTTCAAAGGTAAACGCCATAGAGCTTCAGGATATCGTACTCAGACAAGGAATAGCCATTTTACCAGGTTCTATATTTTCAGCTAAAAAACGCCATGAAAACTTTATCAGAATCGGTTATTGTAATCAGTTTACTCCGGAAGTTGAAAATGCACTTTATGTCATTGGGAAATGTGCTAAGAACATGCTCCTGGAGAGAAATTAAAACTATAAATCCTTTCAATTTTAAAACTTTTAATCATTTTCAAGAATAATAAATCAATTTATAAGGTCTTGTATATATGAGAATTATGCCAATGGGCTGAGCATCTAATTATTTTATTGTGTAAAAAAACACATTGGTCAGAACTTCAATATCCTTTTTGCGTTATAATAAGGTCGATTATTAAAACCAACAAATGTTCCGGGGCCGCTCATTACCTTACCATCTTAACTTTATAAGCATTTTTTGCATTCTTTTCTTTTTATCAACTTTTACCTACGCTCAATCTACCATCATTAAGGGAAAAGTTACTGATGCCAAAACAGGTGAACCAATTGCGGGTGTAAGCATTTCGTTATTAAACACCAAAATAGGCAGTACAACAAATGAGAATGGATTTTATTCGATCGTTACTTCCTCCAGCTCTATTCAGCTTCAGTTTAGTTTTTTAGGTTATAAAACAGTAACAAAGAAAGCCACACCAGGGACGATTCAAACTATCAATGTTAAGATGGTAAGTGATGCTCAAATGCTGACTGAAACAGAGGTACGGGCAAGCAAAAAACTTCCTTACAAAAACAAGGACAATCCTGCAGTGGCACTTATTAAAAAGGTTATTGAGAACAAACCCATCAATCAGCCCAAAAACTATGAAAGCATTGAGTATGAAAAGTATGAAAAGCTTGTTTTTTCATTGAGTGATCTTCCGCAGAAAGTACTTGATAAAAAACTGCTTTCTCCAATGAAGTTTTTATTCGAAAATAAAGATACGTTGAAGATAAAAGGTAAAACGATTTATCCAATGTACATGGAAGAGAAGATCTCGGATAACTTCTACAGCAAAAAATTAAAGAAAACAAAAACGGTTATCAAAGCGAAACAACAGGTAGATATAAGCAAATACGTTGATCAAAATGGTGTAAGTGTCTACATGAACAGGATGTATGCTGATATTGATATTTATGCGAACAACATTTTTATAGTTACCAATCAGTTTTTAAGTCCAATTGCTGATAACGCCCAGGACTCTTATAAGTTTTTTATAACAGATACCATAAAAACAGTTGAGGGTGATTTAGTTGAATTGAGTTTTACTCCCCGGGTTAAAGGTAATATGATGTTTGAGGGGAATTTGTATGTAACCCTCGATGGGCGTTATGCCATTAAAAAGGTTGAAATGAACCTGAATAAAGATGTTAACTTAAATTGGGTCAGGAGTTTAGCTATTAATTTGACTTATAGTCAGGATAGTTTATGTCATTATTACTTAAGCTCGAGCCATGTATTATCAGATTTTGGCTTTTTGAAAAACAAGGGCATAGGAGTGGTGGGCGAACGCACGATCAGCTTTAAAGATTATGTAATTGATCATCCGCGGGAAGATTCTTATTACAATGTTGACACGGTAGTAATAGCTGCAAACAGCACTTCCCAATCGGAGAACTACTGGAAAGAGAACAGAATAGATTCGCTAAGTCCTACTGAATCTAAGGTTTATTATAACATGGATACGCTTCAAACTGTACCACGGTTTAAGAGTATGGTTAGAATCACCAATTTTTTAATTACAGGCTATCACTCATTCGGTAAGTTTGAAATGGGGCCGGCAAGTACCTTTTTTAGCTTTAATGAACTGGAGGGCTCACGCTTTAAGTTTGGAGGGCGGACATTGCCAGCGTTTAACCGAACCTGGTATTTTGAGGGATATGGAGCTTATGGTTTAAAAGATGAAAAATGGAAGTACAGTACCTCTGTCGCCTATTCCTTGAATCATAAATCAATCTATAAATTCCTTAATAATTATTTAAAGGTAGGAATAGAGAGTACGGCAATCATTCCCGGTCAGGCCTTAGAATTGTCGCAGAGTGATGGATTTTTACTTTCATTTAAAAGGGGCGAGGATAATAAGTGGCTGTACACAAGTGCTTATAAGTTTAATTATGTTCGTGAATTTAATAACCATTTTTCCTATGATTTCGGATTTCGAAGGACTGAACAATCGCCTGCTCTAGATCTGCATTATTTGGTTATCAATGACGGTGTTCAAACGGAAGTAGAAAACTTAACCACAACAGATCTTTCGCTGCGGTTACGCTGGGCGCCCCATGAGCAAATGATTGAAGGAAAATCATACCGAACTCAGATTCCAAACAAGTTTCCTATACTGTCAGCAAAATTTACCGTAGGAATTAAGGATTTCTTCGGTGGCGATTATAATTATCAATCGTTAAGCGGAAGCATTACCAAACGCTTTTACCTATCACAGGTTGGATATACAGATATTGCTCTTGAGAGCCGCTGGGTATTTGGGCAGGTGCCGTTCCCTTTATTGAATTTGGTTCCTGCTAATCAAACTTATATCTATTCTCAACGCTCATTCAACCTGATGAACTTTATGGAGTTTGTAACCGACCATTCGGTTAATGTTTATCTCGACCATACGTTTAATGGATATTTGCTCAATAAAGTACCCTTACTGAAAAAGTTAAAGCTTCGTGAGTTTATATCGGCGAAAATGGCATTTGGTGCATTGCGATCAGAGAATGATCCGTCATTACATCCCGAACTTTATCAGTTTCCGGTGAACCCAAATGGAATACCTTATACCTATGCGCTTAATAATACACCTTATGTAGAATTGGGAGCTGGTATTGGTAATATTTTTAAACTATTCAGGGTTGATTTTATAAAACGCCTTACTTATCTGGATAATCCCGACGTGGCAAGTTTCGGTATAAGAGCAGCTTATATTTTCGATTTTTAGGAAGGCGAAAGGAATAAAAAAAGCATCCCGATTTTTCGGGATGCTTTTTTTGATATTGATAATAGCTGTTTAAGTTATACGGAAACAGTAGTTAGTGATTCAAGATGTTCCAGAATCAATTGCATAGCCTCATGGTTTTCTTCAATATAATTAGGGGCGAAGTTTCTGATTTGATCAGCTGACTGTATGAATGCGTTTGAAATCAGTTCATCACCACAGTTTTCAATTAAGGCATCAATGCATGCAAGGGTTGTTTCCAAATGAAATTGAAGTCCTACAACATTTTGTTTAAATCGAAAGGCCTGATTGATAGTAGCCCGTGAACTGGCCGCTAAAGTGGCATCCTCAGGCAGATCAAACGTGTCTCCATGCCAGTGAAAAACAGTGATTTTATTTTGTGGAAAATTGAATTTGTGAGTGGCCTCAAATACTTCAACAGGGAACCATCCAATTTCTTTAAACTTATTGGGAAATACATCGGCACCTAAAACATCCGCAATTAATTGAGCTCCCAGGCAAATGCCTAAAACGGTTTTATTGGCGTCAATTGCCTTTTGAATAAACTCTTTTTCAGCCTTCAGCCAAGGATACTGCTCCTCATCATCCACATTCATCGGCCCTCCCATAATAATTAACCAATCCACCTGATTTAAATCGGGCAGTTTATCCTTTTCATAAAAACGGGTTGCTGTCAGATTATATTCTTTTTCCTTGATCCAGGTTTCGATATAACCTAGTCCCTCAAATGGTACGTGCTGAAAATAATGAATGTTCATACTTGAAAAGCGTTTAGTTTAGTTAACAGATGTAATTTGATTCTTGGCCAGTCTTCTTTGATGATGCTGAAATAAACAGAATTTCTAACTCTTCCTGACCAGGTAATTGCGTGTTTTCTGAATGTTCCTTCATAAATCGCGCCAATACTCTTAATTGCGTTTTGCGATTTAAGGTTCAATTCATCGGTTTTAATCTCAATTCGATTCAAATCCAGTATGTCAAATGCATAATTTAATAACTCAAATTTAACCGATTTGTTTAAGCCGGTTCCCTGAAATTCTGGTCCAATCCATGTCCAGCCTATCTCCGCACGTTTATGATTTAAAGCCATTTCGCCAAAGCGTGTGCACCCGGCATATTGCCCTGATTGCTTATCATAAATAGCAAAAGGAATGCTTTTTTGGTAGCTCTTTCGACTATTACTGCGTTTATATAAGCTTCCAGTTCTTCTTTTGAGCGGAAGTTTTGTGAGCTTAGTTGCCATAGGTCCGGATTTAAAGCAATTGGTAACAGCTCTTCAACATGTTTTAGTTCTAAGGGTTCGAGTTTTACGCGTTCATTTTCCAGTAAAGGAGGAAATTGGTAGATACTGTTCATAGAGCGGCTATTTGTATCAAATATACCATTTAGGCCGGTTTTTTAATCAGCTAATCAAAAGCTTACAAAAAAATAATGATTAACTTCTAAATTTATAACAAGGGCTTAACACATGGAAAAAAATATAGTTAAAGCAATAAAAAGTGTAACCGCTACCATTGGTGCAGAGAATTATAAAACCCTGCTACAAACCAAGCATCATCAACTAATTGCTGATGAACCTGAACAAATAGGAGGGAAGAACCAAGGACCGAGCCCTTCAGACTTTCTAATGAGTGGCTTGGCTGCGTGTACAGCTATCACCCTAAAAATGTATGTAGACAGAAAACAATGGATAACCGGTGATATTATGGTACAGGTTTGTTTAGAGCATAAGAATGAAAACGGGCATTTCAGTTCGGTTTTTACGCGGATCGTATCAGTAAGCCAGAAATTGGACGATGAGAAAATGCAACGTTTGCTCGAAATTGCTAACTCCTGTCCAATTCATAATCTGTTAACAAATCCAATTCATATTAACACCTCAATTGAATAACACTATGGATAAAGCTAATCTTAAAAAGGAATACTCAAATGGAGAGGTGACGGTAGTTTGGCAGAATGGCAAATGTATTCACTCACGAATATGCTTTAATGGGTTATCCTCTGTATTTGATCCCACAAAACGCCCTTGGATCTCTATTAATGGGGCAACAACTCAGGCGATCATAGAACAGGTGAAAAAGTGCCCATCAGGTGCTTTGAGCTATTATATGAATGATGCTTCCAATCAGGAAGCCGAGACGTTGGAAACCGTTGTGGAAGTGCGGCCAAACGGTCCCCTGATAATCTACGGAACTTTAAAGGTGAGGGATCGGGAGGGAAATGAATCTATTAAGAATAAAACTACCGCTTTTTGCCGCTGCGGAGGATCAAATAACAAACCTTATTGTGATGGAACGCATTTGAAGAACGGGTTTGAAGGATAATGTTTTTATGAGATTTCATCTAATCTGTTTCTTCCAACGTAAAAATTGATTCAATGGGTTTGTTGAAGGCCCGGGCAATTTTAAATGCTAAAACGGTTGATGGTATGTATTTACCTGTTTCAGTAGCGTTAATGGTTTGCCTGCTTACACCTACTTTGTTAGCTAAGTCTTCTTGTGTAAAATTGTTAATCGCCCGCTCTACTTTAATTGTATTTTTCATTTGCCAATTTTCTTGAAGCCTTATATAAAACATAATTAAATCGGATGATAAATATGATTAACACAGTAAACATATTGGTTAACATTACCGAGATAAATGAGGGGCCATAAACAAATAAAACCGTAAAAAGTAATACCACATAATTGATAAATACTGCCCACATAAAAGATGATAATCGCAGATTGGCAATAAATTCATCTTCTATTTTTTCCTTTGAAAAAGCCACCAATAAGCCACCAATAATTGTCAAACTCCAGAAAAGTTCATTGCTTAGATTATCGCTGGTTACTTTAAATAAATCAAGAGATCGTCCTAAATTACTGGTTATAATACCAAATACGTTTGTGCTCAGCCAGGGAAAAGAAGGTTCCCATATGGTGCCTATAATACCAACGGTCAAAAGGATCCAGCCTGTGGGTTTAAATTTATTGGGTAATAAAAGTTTAGTGTTCATAGATTTTAAGTTTAGTCAAATGTAAACTATGTAAGTCTAAATGTCAAGTATATTTTACATTTTGTCTTGCAGGCTTTACTATTTGAATCTTGCTTCACATTGCAAGCTGCATATAATTACCTATGAAGTCTTTCTATAATGCCAAATCGCCCAGCCGTTAAATACCGTCGCAAACGTAAACATAATGATAAAGTGGTAACGGACATCCCAAAAGCCGCTTCCTTTTAAAACCACCATTCGCATTACATCAATAAAATACGACACAGGGTTAAATTTGGTGATTATCTGTGCCCAATGAGGCATGCTGTCAATGGAGGTATATAAACCGCCCATCAAAATGAATATCATCATTAAAAAGAAGGAAATTAACATGGCTTGCTGCTGTGTGCCGGCATAGGTTGATATCAAAAGACCCAGTCCTAAAACAGTTAATAGGTAAACCGCCGCAAAAGCATAAATGGTGAGGTAACTTCCTAAAGGAATTATGCCGTATACCGCCCAGGAAATAAATAATCCCAAAGTCAATACTACCATGCCCAATATCCAAAATGGTACCAGTTTGCCTAATAGAAAATGATATTTTTTTACCGGCGTAACGTTGATCTGCTCAATGGTACCTATTTCTTTTTCCTTAACAATATTGATGGCCGCCAAGTTTGAACCGATCATGGTGAGCAAAATAACCAGGATACCCGGAACCATGAAGTACTTATAGTTCAGCAAGGGGTTATACCAGTTTGAGGAAGTAATTTGAATAGTGGGTTCGATATTCATGCGGGGCATTTGCAACCATTCGAGCCTGATTTCCTGATTATAATCCTGAATGATGGTACGTAAATAAGCGCCTCCCAAATTAGCTTTAACACCGTTTATGGCATTTAAAGCCATAAAAAGTTTGGCTTTATTTTCTTTGACCACATCTTTCTCAAACGATGTTGGAATTTCCAGCATCAGGTCGGCCTCATCGTGTTCAACCTTGTGTAATGCCTGTTTATAAGAGTTTGAATAATCAGCCAGTTCGAAATAACCAGAAGCGGTGATTTTATTGATCAGCTTACGCGAATACTCCGAGTGGTCGTGGTCTACAACACTCAGTTTAATATTTTTTATTTCATAATCAGCCGCCCAGGGTAAAATCATAAGCTGGATGACCGGCATGATGAAGATGACCCGTAAAATAGAAGGGTCGCGAAATATCTGGCGGAATTCTTTTTGAAGCAGAAATTTTAACGTTCTCATGCTAATCGGATTTTAAATTTCCTGATGGCTAATGTTAAGAAGAATAACATCATACCGGCGAGAATTAAGGTTTCTTTCCAAATAACCTTTAACCCTAAGCCTTTGATCATTACTGATTTTACAATACTGTAATACCATTTAGCAGGAACAATATTAGAAATGATACGAAGTGGTAACGGCATGTTTTCAACCGGAAACATAAAGCCGCTGAGCATTACCGTTGGTAAAAATAAGGCCACCAATGATATAAACATGGCCGTTTGTTGCGATTCGGCGCCGGTTGAAATCAAGAGTCCTAATGAAAGTGAAACCAGGGTAAATAAAATGCTTTCGAACACCAGCAGCACAATACTGCCGTTAATGGGTACTTCGAGCACATAAACACTTAGCAGTAAAATGCTGGCAATATTTATAATTGAGAGCAATAAATAAGGAACTGCTTTGGCAATAATTACCATAATGGGTTTCATAGGCGAAACCAGCATGATTTCCATGGTACCCATTTCTTTCTCCTTAACAATGGTAATTGCAGTCATCATGGTACAAACGAGCAGCAATACCATAGCCATCACTCCTGGAACAAAATTATAGGCCCCTTTCAACTGCGGGTTATACAACATTCGGGTTTCGGTATCAATAGTGTAGGGCAACACGTTGTTGGTGTTTATCCGTCTTTGATAATCGCCTATAATAGCAGTGGCATAATTGGTTAAAATATTGGCGACGTTTGGATCCGAAGCGTCGGCCACCAGCTGAATCTGCGCTTTGTTAAGGTGATGCAGGTCTTCGCTGAAATTCTGAGGAAAAACGATAGCCATTTTTATTTTACCGGCTTCAAAGGCTTTCTCAATTTCAGGGTAGGAGTGTAGGTTTTGTCTTATTTCGAAATACTTACTGGCATCTAATTGCGTAATGATGGTACTGCTTGCCTCATCTTTGGCATTATCAAGAATGGCTATCTGTGAGTTTTTTACCTCATTGGTTAGCGCAAATCCGAAGATCACAATTTGCACCACAGGCATACCCAATAAAATGAACATGGTTCTTTTATCGCGCCATATGTGGTAAAATTCTTTTTTAACAAAGCTGAAAAACTGTTTCATAACCCTTTTTAAAATGATAGAATGAAAGAATGAAGGAATGAAAGAATGATGGAGTTCGACGGTCAACAGTTTCGCAATAAAACAATTGAACACATTTATCCTCTCATTCTATCAATCACTCATTCTCTTATTCACTTCTTTTGGCTCCTCTGGCCAGTTCATAAAATACCTCATCCATTGAATTGGCCGAAAACTGTTGCTTTAATTTTGGCGGGGTATCCAGCGCTTCAATGCTGCCATCAACCATAATTGATACACGATTACAGTATTCGGCTTCGTCCATGTAGTGCGTGGTTACAAAAACGGTAATACCACGGTCGGCCACTTCATAGATCAGATCCCAAAACTGCCTGCGTGTAACCGGGTCAACGCCGCCGGTAGGTTCATCCAAGAACACAATTTTAGGTTCATGAAGCACCGCCACAGAAAAAGAAAGCTTCTGTTTCCAACCTAATGGGAGTGATCCAACTAATTTCTTAGCTTCATTTTGTAGGTTCAGTCGAGTAATCAGGGTTTCGCTCTTTTGTTGCAGGTCCCGGTCAGAAAGACCATAAATTCCCCCGTAAAACCTAATATTTTCTAATACAGTCAGGTCTTCGTACAATGAAAACTTCTGGCTCATGTAGCCAATGTTCTTTTTAATTTCTTCGGTTTGCTTGTAAACATCAAAGCCGGCAACAGTGGCAGTGCCCGAGGTTGGGATCGATAAACCGCATAACATGCGCATGGCAGTTGTTTTTCCTGCGCCGTTAGCACCCAAAAAGCCAAAGATCTCTCCCGGAGCCACTTCAAACGAAATTTCATTTACCGCTGTGAAATGCCCGAAATGCTTACTTAGTTTATCTGCTTTTATTACCGCCTGCATTTTTGATTTGTTAATTGGTTTCTTCGGTCATTAATCGGATGAAGCAATCTTCAATACCGGGGGTAACGGCCTTTATTTCTATGTTTTTATGCCCTTTTTCTTTTAAATAGGCCAAAATATCAGACTCATTTGTAGCGCTTTTATCCTTAAATGAAATGTGCACGAACTCTCCAAAAGTAAAACAGCCTTTAACTTTGGTATAAGCGCGTAAATCATTCAATAAATAATAAATTGACTCAGCTTTAATGGCAAATAAGTTATCAGGATATGCGTCCACTATGTTTTGAGGGGTGTCAATTGAAAGTATTTTCCCCGACTGGATAAGGGCAATGCGATCACAAAGAGTAGCTTCATCCATATACGGTGTTGAAACCAAAATCGTAATTCCCTGCGTTTTCAACCGCTTTAACATTTCCCAAAATTCCTTACGCGAAACCGCGTCAACACCTGTGGTGGGCTCATCTAAAAACAATACAGTGGGCCGGTGGATGAGTGCACAGCTCAAGGCCAGTTTTTGTTTCATACCGCCTGAGAGTTTTCCCGCTTTCCGATCTTTAAAAGGTTCTATCTGAACATAAATATCTTTAATAAGGTCGTAGTTCTCCTCAATAGTTGTGTTGAAAATGGTGGCAAAGAAATTAAGGTTTTCTTCAACAGAAAGATCCTGGTAAAGCGAAAAGCGCCCCGGCATGTAGCCAACGGTGTTTCGTATGCTTTTATAGTCTTTTACAATATCAAAACCATCAACCGTTGCAGAGCCTTCATCAGGAAGCAAAAGCGTGGTAAGCATTCTGAAAATACTGGTTTTGCCGGCACCATCAGGGCCAATTAATCCGAAAAGCTCTCCTTTGTTAACCTCAAAAGAAACCTTGTCGACGGCAAGAACACTACCTTTATTATAGGTTTTACTGAGCTTATCGAGTGTAACCATTTTATTTTATTGCGAATTTCGGGTTGCGGGTTACGAGTTAGCTTTAACCCGTAATTAATAATTCGCAACTCGTAATTAATTAAAATTTCACCTCTCCGTACATGCCAATTTTTAAATATCCATCGTTTTTAACCCTTACTTTAATAGCATAAACCAGGTTAGCACGTTCTTCTTTAGTTTGGATAGTTTTTGGAGTAAACTCGGCTTTATCGTTGATCCAGGTGATCACACCTTCCTGTTCTTTGTATTTGTCGGCTCCATCATCGGTTAATACCTTCACTTTTTGATCAATTTTAACCTTCGAAAGCTGATCGCCGGTAATGTAAGCTCGCAAGTTTAAATAACTCATATCGGCAATTTTATAAAGTGCCTTGCCCTGCATTACCATCTCGTTAGGTTCAACATATTTAACCAAAACAGTTCCGTTAACCGGGTTAATAACTTTGCATTTTGCTAGTTGATCGTCCAACTGTTCAATTTGAGCCTGAATAGGATTTTTGTCGCTTTGTAAGCCTTTGGTTTGGGTGTTTAATATCGATTGTTGTGCTGCATCCTGCTCTTTGATCACTTTCAATTGCTTTTCCAGCACATCAATTTGAGCGTTCACATCATCCAATTGCTTGGTAGGAACGGCATCGGCATTTACCAGGTTTTGGATACGCTGGCGCTCGCGATACTGAGTTTTCAGTTGGCTTTCGGTTACAACTAGCTGTTGCTTAAAAGCAGCTGTTTGTGTCGAAATATCAGGCATGCGTGAGCTGAGTCCGGCTTTCTGGCTTTCCAGTTGTTTTTTACGAAGGTATAACTGTACACTGTCGATATAACCCACCTGCTCATTACTTTTCAATTGCTGGCCTTCTTCTACATTAAATTGCTTTAAAGTACCATTGGCTTCAGCCGAAATTACTGTCTCAATAGCTTCAAATGTTCCTGAAGCATCAAAATCATTGTCGCCTTTTTTACAGCCACCTAACATGATGATTGTGGCTGCCAGTATAATTGATGAGGTTTTCATTTATATTGATGAATTATCTATTTATTAATTGTTGTTTTAGGTTTGATTATTTCGGCGATCCAAAGGGGGATCAATTTTTTCCGCTCGAGCATAAATGTATTGAACTGTTCCTGATCAATGCCATGTATGGTTTTTAAAATAGGGTTAGCAATGAATGGAAAAACAGTAAGAGAGATCAGGTTTGACATTAGCTGAACCGGGTGAATATTGTCGATAGTGCCGTTTGAAATGCCCTCCTTGATCTGCTTCATGAAATACGAATTTTTGATTTGCATATTCTTCTGGATGTTTTCGGCCAGGTTCATCGGACTGTTTCGCAATTCACTTAATACAAATATGGGAATATCAGGCTTTAGCATTAACGTATCCACATAACGACTAACCAACGTTTCAATTTTTTGCTGAATAGAGGTGTTCTCATCATTCAAAACCTGGAACATCCCCTGGAAAAACTGTTGAATATGCTCGCGCATGATCAGTTCAAAAAGTTTCTCTTTACTGCGGAAGTAATAATTGAGTAAGGCCAGGTTAATACCTGCTTCAGAGGCTATATCACGGGTTTTAGTACCAGCATAGCCCTTTTGAGCGAAAAGTTTATGAGCCGCTAGTTTTATACGCTCCTCTGTAGAACTGTCAATTGCCTTTACTTCTTTTTTAGCCATCAATGCCAAAGGTTTTGCAAAGCAAAGTTTCAAATAAATCAGTAATTAATCAAAAGATTTAAACAAATGATTAAAGTTTGCACGAATTGCACGAATTAAACTAATTTCACTAAATAGGAATTCGTGAGATTGGTGTTATCAAACTAAAACAAGCAAGCCGCATCCAGGGAATGATTTGCTTGTCGATAATTCGTGAAATTCGGTTAATTAGAATTAATTCGTGTTTTTAAATCACCAATTAAACAAATTAGGCCAATTTCACCAAGCTAAATAACCTGTGAAATTGGCCTAATCAAAGTAAAACAAGCAAGCCGCTTCCAGGAAGTGATTTGCTTGTCGATAATTCGTGAAATTCGTATAATTAGAATTAATTCGTGTTAAACTAACAGCACATCTGCTGAAATACCGAGTTTTTTATGCAGCTGCTTAGCAACCGTTAATGTTAATGGCTTTTTGCCACTTAAAATTGCTGAAAGATAACTTTTGCCAATACCTAATAATTCGGCTAATTCACTTTGATTTAAGCCTATTTCAGTTTGCTTGTACTTGATGGTTTCAATGAGGTCAAGATCTGGAATAGGATAATGCTTATCTTCATAATCTTTGATTAATAAAATAACCATTTCAATTTTATCACCTAGTTCCGAACCCTTTTCAGGTTTTTTGTCCAAGGATAATTCAAGCCATTCAGCCCAATAATCAAGTTCTTCGTCAGTTCTAATTGGTCTCAATTCCATCTTATTTATTGTTAACTGTTGTTCCATCAATTGAATTATATTCAGTATGAGTTCCAAACCATTTGGGGTGAATTGTTTTAAATTCAAACGAGAATCGAACTACTAAACGATAATTGTTCCCCATAATATTGAAAACAACTCTATTATCGGAAACAATGCTTGCTGATCTGTATAATTCTTTTAATTCATTAAAGTTTTTAAAGTCCGATTTTACTATCGTTTTATACCAATCGTTCAAACTCCTTTCCGCATCAGGATATTGTTTGCAATAATATAAAAGTGTTTTTCGGGTGATGATGTTAAACATTTCTAAAGGTAGTAAAAGTTTGCTGTTAGAAAACTTTTAACAAGAATGGCTGCACAATGGCAGCCATTCTCATTCTTGAAATTCTTTTAATTAGAATTAATTCGTGTTCTATTGCTTCAATGTTTCTTTCACCGAGCCACATTTCATCATTTGATCTCCATAATATGGATTTTGAATTTCTTTATTGTTTGAAAGCCAGTAGCCTCCTTTGTCGTTGTTGGCCATTGGACAAAACTCTACATAAATTTCCCCTGATTTTACCCCGGTTTTTTTGATCAGGCGCTCAACCTGTTTGGTTAATGCATCAAATGAAGCCCTTAGGGTTTTTAAGTCGGCAGCACTTGCTGATGTTTCTGCAGCTTTTGTTGCTTCTGGGTCTTTCAGCGCATCTAGTGCAGTTTTAACGGCTTGTGCTGCAGTTTTGGCCTCTGCCTCATTTGACGCTACTAAATTGTTCTTCAAATGAATATAGTGAGCATATACGTTGTTCAACGCTTCATTGTTCAGAACAGGGTTCGCTGTACTGGTTTGGGCCGCTTCGGCTTCGTGATCATGACCTTCGTGCGAAGAATGATCGTGTGCTTCTGCTTTTTTACTTTGTCCGTTACAAGCTGCCAATACTCCTGCTACAAGAGCGGTGGCGATATAAAATTTAATTTTCATACTCTTTAAATTATTATTGGTTAATGATTATGAGTCATACTGGTTCCGAATTTTAGAATGTATTCACTGTTTAAGAGAAAAACTCCCGAGGTTACAATTACTTCCCCGTTGTGCAGTCCCTCTAAAATTTGCACGTTCTGCTTATTTTCTTTTCCGAGTTCCACCATGCGGCGCTCGAAACTGCCATCTGGTCGTTTAATCCATGCAATATTCATTTTTTCACCATAAATAACAGCACTTTTTGGAACAATTAGCTCATTACCAATACCGGTGGTTAAATGTACATAAGCCAGCATACCGGGTTTCAGATTTACAGTATTCTTAATTTTTAACGTGAGCAGATTAATGTTCGATACACCCTGCATATGCGGGTTCTGATACACTACTTCCGCCGGAAATATTTCTCCGGGATAAGCTTCCAGCTCGACAGTAATTTTCGGGTTTTTAGCCAAAATGGTTAATTCATTATCAAAAACTTCAGCTTCAACCCAAATATCATTCAACGAAGATAGATTTAACACAGCATCGCCTTCATTTAAATACTCGCCTTCATTTTTAAGTATTTCGGTAACCGTTCCGGCCTGTTTGCTGAAAATTGTAATCCGTGGATTTGCCTTTTCGGAATTAGCTAATTGCTTAATTTGCGCCTTGTTCATTCCCCATAATTCCAGCTTACGCTCTAAAGCAACAATAGCATTACTCATATCAACTGAAACCGCTTCAAACGCCTTTCGCTGTTTTAAACTGATCAGGTACTCCTGTTGTGTTGATTGTAATTCCTCACTATAAAGAGAATACAGTTTTTGTCCGGCCGCGATTTGTTCCCCCGGATTACGCACAAACAGTTGTTCTATTCGGCCCGAAACTTTGGCACTAATTATTTCCTGTGCCTGACGATTGTAATTGGTTTTAGCCGAGAGTGTAAGACTTCCGTTCAGGTCACCTGTTCTTATTGTATCCGTTTTAATATTGGCCGTTATCAATTGTACAGGAGCCAGGTGCAGCGTATGTTCTTCTTTTACATCCGAACCTTCAATTTTGGTTAATGGCATACCGCAAATAGGGCAATTGCCAGGTTTATCCGATCGTACATTCGGATGCATTGAGCATGAATAAACTTCTGATTTTTGAGCTTCCTGATGCACATGAGTACCTTCTTTTGCTTTTTCATTTGAGCATGAAAAAATTAGAAGCGTAACCGCAAAGGAGCAGAGGCGCAGAGTTGAGCTATATATTTTTCGTTTTACTGAATTATGCATCGTGATGATGAACTCAAAACTCATTACTAATAACTTATTACTCATTTTTCCCCTCCTTCCGTTTCAATAAATGAATCGCTGTCAACTAAATAAGCAGCATTAACGGCCACCTTTTCGTCGTCGTTCAAGCCCGATTTTATTTGTATCCAATCGCCACTTGATGATCCGGTGGTTACCGTACGGGCGGTGAAAGTTTTGTCAGCTTTATCAGCTACCCAAACAATTTTAGTTTTGCCCAGATCATAAACAGCCGTTTTGGGAACAAAAAAGCCTTCGCTTATATTTCTATGAACGATCATTCCCTGAATAAAATTACCAATTTTTAGTTCGTGATGACTTGGGATATAAACCCTTATGGTGGCTGTTTGCTTATCGTTGTCGTAATAAGGTTGTATAAAATCGACTTTTCCGGTAATCAGGTGACCTTTTTCTGATGGAACAGTGATCAGCACTTCATCTCCCGTTCGAATTAACGGAAGATCCTTTTCATATGCCGAAAGTAATACCCACGCTTGCCCATGGCTCATCAGCTCAAACAAGGTTTGCCCTTTTGATACATACATTCCTTCGCGAATGGTACTCGAAGCCGAAGTACTACCCTTGGCAGCCGTTGCAGCATTGCTCATTCCCATTCCGTCACCAGTAGTGGACGCTTTTTGTCCTGTGCTAGCAGATGCAAGAGCATGTGAAACCCCATTATACGGACTGTAAATACTGATCAGTTGCAATGGTTTTCCGGTTTTGATAATTTGGCTTACTTCTGCCTGGGTCATTCCTAAGTTGAACAATTTGTTCTTTAAACCCGAAACGAGCTCCATGTCGTTATTCTTAATTACAAACAATAAATCGCGCTGAGCAGCCAGCAATTCAGGACTGTAAATATCGAACAGCTTTTGTCCCTTACTCACTAACTGATTTTCATACTTAATATATAATTTTTCAATGCGACCACTTACCCGGGATGATACGCTGTTCTTCGCCCGATCATCTAAACCAAAATAGCCGTTGAGCCTTACAGTATCATTAGCATTTCTTCCTCTAGGATATACGGTTTTAAAATTACCCACAACTGTACCATTTACCTCTTTTGCCAGTTCGTTTAGTTCTTGCTTTTCCTTTTCGTTTACATCAGTTGCGGTTACCTTTTTTTCTAAATCCATCCCACAAATTGGGCAGGTCCCCGGATGATCCTGAACTACCTGCGGATGGATTGGGCAAGTATAGGTAGCTTCTGATTCAGTGTGTTTTTTCTTTTGACAAGCACTAAAAGCAATAATCAGAAGAATGAATACCGCAGAGGCACAAAGACGCAGTGTATTTACGTAGTTCCGGTTCGTACATCGTACTTCTAAAATCGTACTTCTACTTTTGAATCGCTTCTTCATACATTACCTCCATTTTATAGGTTTGGTCCAAGACATTCAGATAATCCATTCGTTTCATTAAAAGGTCATCCCAAGCCATTAGTGTTCTGAAAATGTCGCCTTTGTTCTCTCCAAAAGCATTCAGGTTTACCTCAAATGTTTTTTTATAGTCGGGGAGGATGCGCTGCTCATAAATATCAAGTCCTTTGTATTGAGCTTGTAAATCGAGCATGGTGTTTTTGATCATGCTGGTTGTTTCATTCACCATGTTTTTGCGCTCTTTCTCCATGGCCATAATCTCGTAATTGATAGCCTTAACCTCAGATTTGTACCCTTTCGACGACCATGGTACCAGAGGAAGCTTCATGCTGGCCATCGCGCTGTACATATAAGTTCCATCAGCCATGCGCATATTTTTGAACCCTACGCCAAACATCGGTTTCGACATGGTTTGAGCAACCTTTTGATTGAGTCGCATGCTGGTGATCTCATTGGTCATCCGTTGAATATCACTTCTGTTTTGCAATACAAACGATGTGTCATATTGAGTAATTTGCTCTTTGTACCTTGAGAGACTCATTGAAGTATCGATCTGTAAATCGGAAGTTAAAGGCTTACTCATTAAATAATTTAATGTTGAACGGGCCTGACGAATCATGCTTTCTTCCTTGATCTTCATCGATTCGAGGCTGCCAAGTTTGGCTCTTGCATTGTAAATGGTTGGAAGGTCTGCTTGCGAATACTGTAATCTGGCTTCTGCAATTTTTATCAGCAACTCGAGCATTTTACCCTGCTCTGCTAAAACACTTAAACGCTTTGTGCTGATGAGTTCAGTAAAATAAGCCGATTTGGCCTCGGCAAAAAGTTTGTTCTTAAGCGTGAAATAATCATTCATGTTTTGATTTTTGAATGATTGATAATATTCAGCCTTCGCTTTTTGATTAGCAAAGTTAGGAAGCATCTGATCCACATTCAGCATTAGCATCTTACGAGCTCCATTGTCCATTTGCATTTGATTTGAATATGGAAATTCTTCCATTCCCAATGAAACAGTAGGGGCATCCCACGCCTTCGACATGTTACCCATTTCGATGTTAGCCTTGGTGGTATAACCAAATTTCTGTAAACCGGCGTTATTCGCTGTAATGCTATCCAAAACAGCTTTTAATGACATTGTGTTTTGTGCTTTTGTGATAGCAGGAAGGAGAAAAAGCGTCAAACAGATCAGCATCAAATTGAAAATTTCCAATTTTCCACTTTGTACTTCTAATTTCGTACTTCTAACTTTAGGTCTATTTTTCATTTAGTACCTCCACTTTACCATGCTTCTTCAATTCATATTCTTTGGTCATTTCAAAAATGATAGGCGTTACCAACAATACGTGTATGGTTGAAGTGATCATTCCACCAATCATTGGCAAGGCAATTGGCAACATCAGGTCGATGCCAGTTCCATGGCTCCAGAGAATCGGAACCAGGCCGAACAAGGTTACCGAAACAGTCATTAATTTAGGGCGAAGGCGTTTGGCCGATCCCTCAATTACATAATGACGCAAGTCGGCAATTGATACCGCAGCTCCTTTTTCTCTCACCATTCGTTTCATGGCTTCGTCGAGATAAACCACCATCAGCATACCGGTTTCTACCGCCACTCCAAATAAGGCGATGAATCCTACAGCCACTGCAACCGAAATGTTTATTCCCCAGAAATACACCAGGAACACGCCTCCAATTAAAGCAAATGGTACACTCATCATGGTGATAATCGCTTCCTTAACTTGGTTGTAGGTCATGTAGAGAATAAAGAAAATAATCACCAGTACTATCGGAACGATAATGGAAAGCGTTTTAGTAGCCCTGAGTTGATTTTCCCATTGCCCGCTCCAATCAATATAATAGCCCTTTGGCAAGGTTAATGTCTCGTTCAAACGACTGATGGCATCGTTTACTGTGTTTCCAAGATCTCTGCCCCGAACATTAAAAAGAACCGTTCCGCGAAGCATGGCATTCTCCGAGTTGATCATTGCAGGGCCATCCTTTATCATAATATCTGCTACTGATGATAAAGGCACCGGTCCGTTTGGCGTTTGTATAAGCGTACGTTTTATATCATTGATACTGCTGCGGAAATCCTGCGCAAGACGAACACTAACACTAAAGCGTTCACGACCTTCTACGGTATTCGTTAAGTTCATACCGCCAAGAGCGCTTTCAACGATCATGTTTACATCGTTAATGCTCAATCCAAACCGGCCCAACTCTTCTATTTTGATCTTTATATCGAGGAATTTTCCGCCTGTTACCTGTTCGGGGTAGAGATCGGTAATTCCTTCAATGTCTTTCAGTGCTTTTTCAATTTCCCTGGAAATGCTGTAAATCGTATCGAGATTTTGTCCATACACTTTAACGCCAACATCGGTTCTGATGCCTGTTGAAAGCATGTTGATGCGGTTAATGATCGGTTGTGTCCAGCCATTGGTTACCCCTGGAATTTGGAGTTTAGCGTTCAGTTCAGCGATAATATCATCTTTGGTTTTTCCCTCGCGCCACTCGCTTTGAGGTTTAAGCAAAATAATACTTTCGATCATGCTCATTGGCGCATTGTCGGTGGCTGTGCTGGCTCTTCCGGCCTTGCCCAATACGTGTTTTACTTCCGGCACCGATAGAATGATCTTATCCTGGATCTGTAAAATTCGCTTTGCTTCTGCATTGGAAACATCAGGCAATGTTACAGGCATAAATAGGAGGGAGCCTTCGTCTAATGGCGGCATAAACTCTCGGCCTAAGCCCATTATCATAGGGATTGAAATGATCAGTGCCAGTATGTTAATTCCCAAAACTGTTTTCTTCCATTCAAGACACCATTTTAAAATGGGTTCATAAATGCGGTTGAAGAAATTGCTGATAGGGTTTTGACTTTCAGGACGCATTTTTCCTTTTAAGAAAAACGACATCATTACTGGTACAAACGTGATAGCCAAAATAACCGACGCTAGCATCACCAATGTTTTGGTCCAGGCCAGTGGATGAAATAATTTACCTTCCTGGCCAGTCAATAAGAATACGGGCAAAAATGAAATTATAATGATGAAGGTTGAATAAACAACGGGTTTGCCAACCTGTTTGGCGGATTTTTCAATGATAGCGATCCGCTGCTCATTGGTAAGTTTTCGTGGATCACGCATGGTTATCATCTCCTTCCTCTGTTAAATGGCGGTAAGCATTTTCAACCATTACAATTCCATCGTCTACAATTACCCCTATAGCGATAGCGATTCCGCTTAACGACATAATGTTTGAAGTAATACCGAAATTTTTAATGGCAATAAAACCTAATAAAATAGCTATCGGGATATTAAGCATCACGACCAGAGAGCTGCTGAAATGGAACAGGAAAATAATGATGATAATACATACCAGGATGATCTCCTCAGTCATGGTGTTTTTTAAGCTGTTAATTGACGATTCGATTAACTCACTTCTATCGTAAGCTATTTTAAATTTTACACCCTTTGGAAGACCTTTTTCGACCTCCTTCATTTTCTCTTTCACATTTTTAATCACCGCATCGGCATTTTCTCCGTAACGCATTACCACAATACCGCCAACTACTTCTCCAGTTCCATTTTCTTCGGTAATGCCCAAGCGGGCCTCACCACCCATTTGAACAGTGCCGATATCCTTAACACGAATAGGAATAGAGTTTTTAGTGGCAATGGTCATGTTTTCGATATCGGCAATTGATTGAATGTAGCCCAACCCACGTACGATATAACCTGTGCCGTTCATCTCAAAAATCCTTCCGCCTACATCATTATTGTTATTCTTAACGGTGTTTAAAACATCCATTAAACTCAATTGGTAATAGTTGATCCTATTTGGATCAATGGATATCTGATATTGCTTTTGAAAGCCTCCATAAGATGCCACTTCACTTACTCCCTGAACATTTTGAAGGGCAAATTTTACATACCAGTCCTGCAAAGCTCTAAGCTCGCCAAGATCATATCCGGGAGCATCCAAGGTATACCAAAAAATATGTCCAACACCGGTTCCATCGGGGCCAAGGGTAGGAGTTACGCCTTCGGGCAATGAGCGTTGTGCTGAGTTGAGCCGTTCCATTACGCGGGTTCGGGCCCAATAGATATCTACGTTGTCTTCAAAAATTACATAGATAAAACTCATTCCAAACATCGAAGCAGCCCTTACGTCTTTAACTTTTGGAAGCCCCTGGAGATTGGTAACCAATGGAAACGTTACCTGGTCTTCCATAATTTGAGGACTTCTGCCCATCCACTCCGTATAAACGATCACCTGGTTTTCCGATAAATCGGGTATTGCATCGATCGGTGTCTGCTGCATTGAGTAAAATCCCCAAATACTTAAGGCAATTACTCCAACAATTACAATGAACCGATTTCTGAGCGACCAGGAAATAAGGTTAGAGATCATGTGATCAATTTGAAAATTTGAGAAATTGAAAATTTGATAGACTTTCTATGCAATTTATGAAAGTCATCGAGCAATTAAGAACTAATTGCTTCGCGTGGAAATAGAACTAAATTCTGAAATTTTGATGTAAGATAAACCGTTCGACGGGTAAATCAGGGGGAGAAGTATCTGCGCTAAATGATACTTTTTCAATCTCAATAGGAGCATGCAGAAACACCGCTACGTAGGAAAGTGCAAAATGAATGCTTAAAACAGGGATTTTAAGTTGATGCTGTGACTTTAAAAAGTCATCCTGAACCTTTATTACTTTGGCTTCGTCTTTACAGCAATCTTTCATAGGTTCTTCACCCGACTTCGTGCAACTGCATTTTTTTGTCAAATGAAAATCTGTAGAGGTTAACACTTTGCCACAGTAATGTGCATACACTGGCACTCCTGCATTCATCAGCAGGAAGAAAAATGTAAAACACAATATGAGCAAACGTTTTGTCATTATAACAAAAATATGATTTTTCTTTTCAGATCTCTTAATAAATTAATGTAACAATAAAGCCTATCAGATTAATTACTGGAGCTTTAAATACATTTCAGCAGTCATTACTGTAATTTGAGCATTTTTATAATCCTTTAAATTTCGTGTTATTAAAAGATGAATATTGTTTTCAATAGCTGTAAAATATTGAATCGCATCTTCGAAATCTGAAAACAAAGAATTGAGCGCCAAATCAATTATCTTTTCATCAACACTTAATATGTTCAGCAATAACCTGAAATTATTGAGTATTCGACGACCTTCAACTTGTCCATGTTGTTTAGTCAGCAAATAATTTAAATTGTTAATAGAAAGTGAGGAGATATATAACGTAATCTCCCCTTTGTCTGACTTAGTGAAAAGCTTTGCTGCATACTCGTAAAATCCTTCTCGTTTAGCCAATAAGTCAAGAGCAATATCTGTATCGATAAATATTCTCTCCATTACCTGTATTTATCTTCCAGATAATTACCATAGTCTTTTTTAAGGTCAAACTCAGGAGAAAGTTTCAATACTCCCGACAATTCTTTAACCAAAGGAGAGAGAGCTTCTGAACTTAAATCTTTAGAATCAGCCGAAACTTTGCTTAAATAATTTTCAATCAACTTCGATACAGAAGTATTCTGAAGCTTGGCGTATTGCTTCGCTTTTTCTATGATCTCCTTCTTAATTGAAAGGGTGAGTTTGCTATCCATGCTAATAAATATACGTGTAAAATTTAAATTTTTGTACGTATTATTTAAATCTCCTCAGCTTGGTAACCAACAGATTTCAAAGCATCTTTCACTTGTGAAGACTGAATATTTTCTCCTTCAACAGTGAGCACTTTATCGGTGCTAGCTAAATCTACTTCCCAGTGTTTAACTTCTTTTAATCCGTTTAACTCAGGTGTTATAGTAGCGATGCATCCGGTACATTTGATGTTTGTTTTGAATTTCAGTAACATAATTGAATTGTTAATGGTGAACTATTTAATTTTAGATTGATGATTTTAGATTTACGAATGATCGATGAAAAATCGTAAATACTAAATCGTTATATTTTTTTTCGTTGTAACCTTAAGCTGTTTGTTACTACTGAAACTGAGCTTAGCGCCATGGCGGCTCCGGCAAACATTGGGTTCAATTGCCATCCGAAAATTGGGTAGAACAAGCCCGCTGCCAATGGAATGCCTATAAGATTGTAAATAAATGCCCAAAACAAGTTTTGACGAATAGTTTTTACGGTAAAACTTGACAAACGTAAAGCTTTTGGAATCTGCCTTAAGTCGGATGAGGTCAGGGTCATTTTGGCTACATCCATGGCAATGTCAGATCCTTTGCCCATAGCTATACTTAAATCGGCCTGTGCTAAAGCCGGCGAGTCGTTAATTCCATCTCCCGACATGGCCACTACTTTGCCTTCTTTTTGTAGCTGTTTTACAAAAGCAGCCTTGTCGGTGGGCAATAATCCGGCTATTATATGGGTAATTCCGGTTTGTTGTGCTACTGCCTGGGCCGTTTCAAAAGTATCACCTGTTAACATATAAACCTCAATACCCGCTGATTGAAGTTCATTGATGGCTTCTTTTGATCCGGCTTTTATTTTATCGGCAATGGCTATAATGGCAATCAGTTCCTGATCAACAGCGATAAATGAAACTGTTTTAGTCTGTTGTTGTAACTGATGGGCTTGATGAGCAATATCTTCTGAAAGAGGAGCATTAAAGGCTTGTAGTAAGGCTCTATTTCCTACCAATATTACTTTGTTATCGAACTTCGCTTTCAACCCTTTGCCCGAAATGTTTTCAAAATCAGTAGGTTCTGTACTGATGATCTCCTGAGATTTGAGATAACTTACGATCGATTGCCCAAGCGGGTGTTCCGATCGCTGTTCAATACCAAGGATTAAGGGCGCATATTTTTCAAAATCCTTTTCCAGCCAAATAAAATCTGTCACTGTCGGAGTTCCTTGCGTAATCGTTCCGGTTTTGTCGAGGACAACTGCATTAACTTTTCGGGCGATTTCCAGGCTTTCAGCGTCTTTTACTAAAATGCCGTTTTCGGCTCCCTTTCCAACGCCAACCATTAATGCCGTAGGAGTGGCTAAGCCTAAGGCACAAGGACAAGCTATGGCCAATACCGCAACTAATGCTGTAATTGCATGGTACCATTGATCATCGGTCCCCAAAACCATCCAGGCGGTAAATGAAGTAATGGCAATAAGTAGCACAATTGGAACAAAAATGCCGGAGATTTTGTCAACTAATTTTTGAACAGGTGCCTTGCTACCCATGGTATCTTCAACATGTTTGATGATTTGTCCGAGTAATGTTTCTTTACCTATTTTTTCGGCTTTAAACTTGAAACTTCCTTGTTGATTTATGGTTCCGGCAAAAACTTTATCCCCTTGGTTTTTGCTGACAGGTACTGATTCACCTGTAATGGAGCTTTCGTTCACATAAGAGGTGCCGGTTATAACCGTTCCGTCAACGGCAATCTTTTCGCCCGGTTTAACAATGATGATCTGATTGGGATGAACGTTTTCAATGTCGACCACACGCTCCGTTCCATTATCATCTATGGTAACGGTTTTAGCTTGCAGACCCATCAATTTTTTTATTGCTGATGAAGTTTTGGACTTTGAGCGTTCTTCCAACAATCGGCCTAATAGAATGAAAGTAACCACCACTGCTGCCGATTCGAAATAAATTGGAGTATGCTGGCCTGGACGGTGCATTAAATGTGGGAAAAATGTATTGATAGCACTGAAAATAAAGGCTATCCCGCTACTTAAAGCTACCAGTGTATCCATGTTAGCACTGCCGTGTTTAGCCTGTTTAAAAGCATTGATAAAGAATTGATTGCCAAAAACAAACAAAATAATTCCGGTTAAAACCATCATAATCCAGTTTCCCGGAGGCCAATGCATAAAGAACATTCCGATTACAACAACCGGTAATGTTAATATGCCTGCCCAAATGGTATTCTTTTTAAGCTGTTGATATTTCAAATGCTGCAGTTCTGCCTGCTCTTCTTTGGCATTGTCTTCAATAAAAAGATCATAACCGATTGATTGTACTGATTTCTTGAGTACCTCTGGGGAAATTAAATGAGCATTGTATTCAACAGCTACCGAATTTGCAGCAAAATTTACTTCAGCTTTTACTACTCCAGGAGTATTGTTAAGCATACTTTCTACGCTCACGGCACAGGAAGCGCAACTCATTCCTTCAACCGGAAATACCTTTTTGAGAAGTTCGTTTGATCTATTATCGATTTGCATAAGCTATGTAGTTTGTAATAGAACAAAGCTACCTCACAACCTCATGCAAAGCTTTATACAATTTTGGGAGAAGTTTATATGATTTTGGATGAGACCCACAGTCTCCGGTCGACAGTCTCCAGTCGACAGTCCCCAATTCTAAGTCCCCAGTCTACAGTTATAGTACATACCAGTTACTGCCGACAGAATACAGCCTACTGCTGACCACCAACTTTATCCAACGCTTTTCTATTGGAATCTCTTAGTTTTTTGAATTCACTCGGGGTTAGTCCTGTTGTTTTTTTGAATTGAGAGGAAAGATGAGCCACACTGCTGTAGCCAAGCTGGTAAGCAATTTCACTTAGCGTTAATTCATCATAGAAAATTAACTCTTTGGCTTTTTCAATGCGTTGTAAGATCAGGTATTTCTCAATGGTAATACCTTCAAATGAAGAGAACAGATTACTTAAATAACTGTAATCGACGTTAAGTGTGGATGATAAGTAATCGGAAAGATTTATTTGCAGATTTACAGGTTCTTTACGATGCACCAGCTCGATGATCATATTTTTAATAAGTTCAATGAGCTTACTTTGTTTATCTTCCAAAAGCTCAAAACCGTTATCTTCTAAAAGTGATTTAATACGTTCTAATTCATGCTCGTTTGGCGTGTCATCCAGTTCAACTTCTCCGAGTTTTATTGAATTAACAGTTTGGCCAATTTTTTCTAATTCATCTTTAACCACTTTAATACAGCGGTTACAAACCATATTTTTTATTCGTAAAAGCATTTTTATGATAAAATAAATAAACCGACAATAAATTAACGGTTAATAATGAAATAGGTTTTGTGAGGCAATAGTCAGTTATTTTACAAAATGTAAAAGTTTTGGTTTATTGAGCAATAATCGGCTTTTATATTTTATTTTCACCTCAACGTTAAATAAAAACATTTATGAAGTTTTACAAAGTTTGTTTGCTGGGAATACTTGCTTTAGCAGCTTACAACGCCAATTCACAAGCGCTTTATCAAACAGTTAATATTAAATCGGCATTTGAAAAAGGCACCCGGGCCGTTAATGGAAAACCGGGCGCCAATTACTGGCAAAACCGCGCCGATTATAAGATTAAGATGAATTTTGACCCGCAAACCAAAGTGTTAAGCGGAGAAGAATCCATAACCTATTTTAATAACAGTCCGGATGCATTAAGCCGACTGATCATTCGCTTGTATCCTGATTTTTATAAGAAAGGCGTTGAACGCAACACTCAAATCGATCCTAAAGATGAGAATGAGGGCGTTGTAATTGATTTTCTGAAAATTAATGAAGAGCAGATCAGCGACATTCAAAACAATAAGAAAGCTGCCCGCTATGGGACTAATTTAATGTTGACGCCTTCAACTTCAGTTGCTGCTAAAAGTGAAAATACACTTGTTATTAAATGGCATTATACAGTAAATACAGGATCTCAGCAACGTACTGGTGCTATTGATGAAAGCTCGTTTTTTATAGCTTATTCATTTCCAAGACTATCAGTTTATGATGATATAAATGGATGGGACATGTGGAGTTATAAGGGTACTCAGGAGTTTTATAACGATTTTGGAAACTATGAGGTAGAAGTTACTGCGCCTAAGAACTTTATTGTATGGGCCACAGGTGACTTACAAAACGGGGCAGAAAACTTAAACGCCACCGTTACTGAGCGTTTAAAATTAGCTGCAACAACCAATAAAACCGTTCATGTTATTGATTCCACCGATTACAAAAAGAATAACGTGTTTGCAGCAAACCCTACCGGTAGCTGGAAATTCAAAGCAACTAATGTAAGTGACTTTGCTTTTGCTTTAAGCGATCATTATTTATGGGATGCAAGTAGCGTATTAGCTGATTCGGTTACCAAACGCCGTGTGATGGTGAATACCGCCTATAATAAAATTCACCAAGATTATTTTGAGGTACAGGATATTGCTAACAAATCAGTTGAACTGATGAGCCATGTATATCCAAAAGTGCCATTCCCTTACCCTCAAATTACCATTGTTGATGGAACTGACCAGATGGAGTACCCGATGATGGTGAATGATAATCCAAGCCCTAACCGTAAATACGCGGTGCAGTTAACCACACACGAGATTTTCCATACCTATTTTCCGTTTTATATGGGCATCAATGAAACACAATATGCCTGGATGGATGAAGGCTGGGCTTCAATAGGCGAAACGGTATTATCGGCGTTGTTGGGTGAGCCTGAAGATGATGGGATTTATAGTAAAACCCGCTATGAGAAGATCTCGGGTAGTGATTCAGATATGCCATTGATTGCCAATACCAAGAATTATGATGGTTCTGCATATGTTACCAATTCATACGGTAAAGGTGCATTAAGCTATCATGTGCTTAGAGATATGTTGGGTGATAAATTATTCTTTAAGGCTTTACATCAATACATGAACGATTGGAATGGTAAGCATCCAACGCCGTATGACTATTTTAATAGCTTCAATAATACAACCGGAAAAAACCTGAATTGGTTTTGGAGGCCATGGTTCTTTGAGTGGGTTTACCCTGACTTATCCGTTAATAACGTTTCTTTAGATACAAAAGGGCAAACGTCTATTGTTATTGAGAACAAGGGCGGTTTGCCGTTGCCGATTCATTTAGTTATTAAACTCGAAAATGGGAAAGAAGTGATAAAACACTTTACTGCCGAATCATGGGCTGCCGGCAATACTGAATTTATTGCTAAAGGGTATTTTGAAGCGAAAGTTAAAAGTGTAACCATAGGTGATGAATTTACTCCTGATAAACAAAGAGAGAATAATAAATGGGAGCAAGGTCAGACTGTGAAAACCGGTAGTTTTAAATAGAAATTTGGTGTTAATTGAAAAAGGCGTTGAATTAAATCAACGCCTTTTTGTTTATTGTTTTTCCTCTTCTAAAACCAACTTCATTTCATCAGTTGGAGCCATTGGAGGCTTTTCTTCGGTTTCCTTTTTTAGAGCCTTGGCTTTTTGGCTGTTTCCTTTGTTAACCAGCATTACTCCAAATAGAATAATAGCCAGTGAAAAGGTTTGAATACCTGATATTGGTTCACTTAAAATCAACCAGCCCAATAATACAGCGACAGGAGGATTGACATAGGCATAAGTGCCTACTTGCGCAGGTGAACGAACTGAAAGCAACCACACATACGATAAATAACCGATTAACGATCCGAAGGTTACCAGGTAGGTTAATGCCAACCATGATTGATTGGTTGTTTGGCTGATATCATAGCTTTGATATTCACCTCTTATGGCAGCAACTGTAAAAAAGGCTAAGCTGGCTACCAGCATTTGAATGCTAACCTTCATTAAAGTAGATCCATCAGTAGGAGAGTACTTAGTAAATAAAGAACCGCCTACCCATGCTATAGAACCAGTTAAAAGCACTAAAAGACCCATCAGTTGCTTATGATCTTGTAAGCTAAAATGAGTGGATTGATTACCGCTGGTAACAAGTATTATTACACCCGAAAACCCTATCAATAGGCCGGCTACAATGGGTAAACTCGTAAACGATCGTTTCCATTCGCGTTTATCTAGTAGAGCCATCCATAAAGGCGCTCCTGCAACCACAATAGCCGTTAAGCTGCTAGGTAAATATTGCTCGGCCCAAATTACAGCTCCATTTCCCCAAAGCAGCAGTAATAAACCGGTGATACAGCTTTTTAATATGGCTGTTTTGGAAGGGAATTTTTCTTTGTTGTAAAAACACCATCCCAGTAATAAAACACCGGCAATTAAAAATCTCATCCCGCCCATAATCATAGGAGGGATACTTTGAATAGCCACTGAGATACCCAAATAGGTTGATCCCCAAATAAGATAAATGGCTGCAAAAGCAGCAAAAACAAGTGTTTTTGATGGTTCTTTAATGTTGTTGAGCGTTTTCATTTTGTGTTAGAGGAATAGTTAGGTTTGTTGTTTCTTTTAAGGTTTCGAGTACGATGGTGGTGCGGGTTGAGATAATGCCCTGAATTTTACTTAGTTCTTCCCGCATCCATTTAACTAATGATTGAGAGTCTTCAGTTCTGATCTTAATCAAAAAACAGTCATCTCCGGCAATATGATGTACTTCCTGTATTCCCGGTAAATCTTTAATTGAATTATCCTGCCAGCAACTGTTTGGAGCAGTGGACGACTTTACGAAAATAAATGCCAATAATTTTTGATTTAAGGCGATTGGATTAATACGGGTGTGGTACGACTGGATAATACCTTTTTTTTCCAGCTTGCGCACCCGCTCAAGCATGGCCGAAGGGGCCATACCCAGTTCTTTTGCCAGTTCTGAATTTGAGATACAGGCATTTTCCTGTTTTAAAGAAAGGATTTTTAAATCGATATCGTCTAAGTCAAACATGTGTAGAATATTATTCAGTTAATATACGAATAAATAGAATAATATTCATTATAAAAGACAAAAAACAGAATTGTAACAAATTTGAGAAGGATGTTGATCTTTGATGAGGTAGGTATAAAAAACAAGGAACCTCGACCGGGGAGATGCGAAGTTCCTTACAACCAATTTATGTATTATGAATATGAAGCAAAGATAGTGTAATATTTACACTATCAAAATATTTTTAATAAATTTTTTTAAGTTTTTTTATGAAAGAAAATTACTGATTGTTAAAGTGTTGCTTTGACTAATTAATGAACTGTGTTTCAGTGTGAAGTAAAATAAAATTTGGAAAATCGATGAAAAAAAACCAGAGATAGAACTGATTAAAATTTGGTAGAAACTCCAAAGCATAAAAAACCATTATACCCAACTCCCAGTTCTCCAAAAACGCCGATCTTTTTTCCATAACGAAAACCAATGGCATTAATCTGAAAAGCAAATTCAGTGGTAGATGAAGTTTCAATGTCTGAGTCATTTATGGGTTTAGCTTTGGCAAAAGCAACACCAGCAGCTAATCCGGAATATAGTTGAAACCTTTCTTTATTAACGTATCGATAATCACTTCTCGCCATAATTATATTGTAAGTACTGGTGTAAGAAAGATCAATAGAAGAGGAATTGCTTGTGGTTTTTCCTTCTAATGAAGTGTTTGAATATAGAGCACCTATGGTCCATTTGGGTTTCACATAATGGTTATAACCAAGGATTATTGGTCCGAATTTTACAGAAGTTTCGGTTGATTCTCCGGTAAATAGGGCCACGAATGCGTCTGAAAAGGTTTCGCTGGCTTCTTGTACTGAACCTAACCCATAGCCAATATAAACTTCATTATTTTGAGCTTTTATCTGGCTTGAAAACAAACTTAATGTGAATACAATTGCGAGTAGTTTTTTCATAACAGCAGATTTTTTTAGATTGATTAGGATGTAACTATTTGATTGGTAGTAGTTTCTTTTAATTTAAGCTAAAAAAATCAAACTTGAAAGAACGAAATTTTAAGAAATACATGGAATTATATTTAAAAAACTGAGTAATCCAGCGAATAAGCATTTATTTTTAACCTTTTAACTATAGGAATATCTCTTTAATGTTCGATTCATCAAATTCAGCTTTTAAATACGCAGTTCAGTTCGTTAATCAAACTAACAGGCATTTGTTTATTACTGGAAAAGCCGGAACAGGAAAAACTACTTTCTTAAGATACATCAGTCAGCATACCCCTAAAAAGATGGTGATCGTAGCGCCTACGGGTGTTGCGGCCATTAATGCGGGAGGTGTTACCATACATTCCTTTTTCCAGCTTCCTTTTGAAGCATTTTTGCCTATAAACCAGCCGTATTGGAACAAAGATCAGGGGAGGTTTAATACCATCTATTCATTTTTGAAAAACCTGAAGATCAGTAAAGACCGCCGTGAACTGATGCAGGAAATGGAATTGCTGGTTATTGATGAGGTAAGTATGGTAAGAGCGGATCTATTGGATACCATTGACAATGTGTTGAAATATGTTCGTAAACGACCGGAACCTTTTGGAGGAGTTCAGGTTGTGTACATCGGTGATTTGTTTCAGTTGCCACCAGTAGTAAAAAATGATGAATGGGAGGTGTTAAGAACTTATTACGAGAGTCCTTTCTTTTTTGATGCCCATGTGGTAAAGCAGGCTGAGCCGCTGTATTTAGAGCTCACCAAGATTTATCGGCAAAAGGATACTTCGTTTATTAATATCCTTAATAACATTCGAAATAATGTAGTGTTGCCTTCTGATCTTGATCAACTTCATCAGCATTATCAGCCCGATTTCCAGCCTCCTAAAAATGAGCATTACATTACCCTTACCACACATACGGCAAAGGCCAATAGTATTAATTTACGAGAGCTGAATATGTTGTCAGCAAAATCCTATCAATATAATGCGGAGGTTACCGGAGATTTTAATGATAAGGCCTATCCGGCAGATACTGTTCTTGAGTTAAAGGAAAACGCTCAGATCATGTTCATTAAAAACGATAAGGGCGAAAACAGAAGGTATTACAATGGGAAAATAGCGACTGTAAAAAGTATTAACACACAATCCATTACTGTTGTATTTGATAATGGAAATGAGATAGAGCTTGAAAAGGAATCGTGGAAAAATGTTAAGTACCAGTTTAATAGCGACACCGACCGTATTGATGAAATAGTGTTGGGGGAGTTTAAGCAATATCCCGTTCGATTGGCATGGGCGGTAACCATTCATAAAAGCCAGGGATTAACCTTTGAAAAAGCCATTGTTGATGCAGGCGCTTCATTTGCTTCCGGTCAAGTTTATGTAGCACTAAGCAGGCTTACTAATATGCAAGGGTTGGTTTTATTGTCGAAGATAACGGCTCAAGCAGTTTTAAATGACAATAGGGTAATTGCGTTTTGTAAGAAGGAGTTTGATGAAAGCACCATCACTCATCAATTGCAGAATGATCGGGCCAGCTACATAAATGCACTCTTGTTGCAAACCTTTGATTGGAATAAGCTGGTTTATTATCTCGAACAGCATTATAATAGTTTGGCAGGCGGACTAATTGCAGATAAAACCGAAGCTGCTGATTTGGCCGAAAAATGGTATAAAACTGCCATTGCTCAACAAAAGGTGGCCGAATCATTTGTAAAGCAATTGGGGCAGTTGCTGGTGCAGGCGCAAAGTGATAACTATCGTCAGCTTAATGAACGAATTGACAAGGCCTCAGTTTATTTCAGTGGTTCAATAAACGAGATACTGGATGCTCTTGACGATCATATTAATCAAACCCGCAAAAAGAAAAGGGTGGTGAAATACTTGGCCGGCTTAAAGCAGCTTCGGAAAATCATCTTTAGAAAAACTGAACTGATAAAGGCGGCGCAATTAATTGCTCATGGTTTATCAAAAGGTATCGATGCATCATTGCTCTTGGAAGAAATAAAAAGCAATGTGGAAAGTAATGATATTGAGCAAGAAGTTGAAAAGGCTCCAACCAAGACTCCAAAAGGTGAAACGAAGCTCATTAGCTTAGAGTTGTTTAAGGGTGGCAAAAGTATAACTGAGATCGCCTCGGAACGGAACATGACCGAAGGGACAATTGAAGGACATTTAGCATCTTTTATTGCAACCGGAGAAATTAAGGTAGAAGAATTGATTTCCGAAGAAAAACTGAAACCTATCCTTAAATCTATTCAAGCAAACAGCTCGGTTTCCCTCGGCGTTTTAAAGGAAAACCTGGGAGTTAATTTTTCTTATACCGAGATAAAAGTAGCTGTTGCCTACTGGCAGGCAACACAAACAGCTGGCAAATAAGTGTTTTAATAGGGTCGAAGAAGATGAATTCTATTACTCAGAATATCATTATTTCGCCAGTTCAATCCATACAGGGGCGTGATCACTTGATTTTTCCCAGCCACGAACATGGCGGTCAACGCCCGCTTTAATTAACCTGTTTTCAAGCATCGGGTTGATAAGAAAATGATCGATTCTCAAACCAGCATCCCTTCCATAGGCATTTCGAAAGTAATCCCAAAAAGTATAGATCGTTTCATCAGGATACAGCTTTCTTAATGCATCTATCCATCCCTTATTGGTTAGCTGATGAAAAGCTTCTCTTGACTCGGGCCTAAATAGGGCGTCATCAACCCAGCGTTCGGGTTTATAAACATCTTTTTCTGTAGGGATCACATTATAATCTCCACATAATACAACCGGTACATTTTGTTTGAGCAATTCATTCGTATGTGTTTCAAATCGTTTCATCCAACCTAATTTATAATCAAACTTTGGTCCCGGAGCTGGGTTGCCATTTGGAAGGTAAAGTCCTCCAACTAATAGATCTCCAACAAAGGCCTCAATGTATCTGCTATGCACATCTTCCGGATCACCCGGCAAAACTCGCCTTATCTCTTTAATTTCTTCATTATAGGCCAATATAGCAACGCCATTCCAGCTTTTCTGTCCATGCCAAATTACATTGTAACCCAAATCTCGTATTGCTTTTTCCGGAAAGTTTTCCTGAATAGCCTTCAGTTCCTGTAAGCAAACAATATCAGGTTGGGTTTCTTCCAACCATTTGAGTAAAACAGGCAGTCGGGCACTAATGCCGTTAACATTATACGTAGCAATGCGGGTTGAGCTTGAGTTGTTAAGCATATTGAGTGGATGAATATCAAAAATAACAATGTATTCAGGGTTTTGTGTAAATAATCATGAATTCTTTAGGTACTTCACATTCATGATTTTTTATTTTAGGGCATAAAAACAATTGTTTGAAAACTTTTTGGCTTTAGCTTTTTTTATATCGTCTATGACATTTAATACACAACCTACATTAGAAAACGAACAGGTAATACTATTTCCTTTACTTGAAACCGACTTTGATGAACTGTATGCTGCAGCTTCTGATCCTAAAATATGGGAGCAGCATCCGAATAAAGACCGTTGGAAAAAGGATGTTTTTCGAACATTCTTTGAAGGCGCCCTGCAAAGTAAAGGAGCTTTTAAAATAGTTGATAAAACTATAAATAGGGCAGTGGGCAGTACCCGTTTTTACGATTATAACCAAGAGGATAATAGTGTTTTAATCGGATATACGTTTTATGCTACGCAATATTGGGGCAAGGGTATTAACAAGGCAGTAAAAAAACTGATGTTGGACTATGCATTTCAGTTTGTTGATCGGGTATATTTTCATATTGGAGCTAACAATATACGCTCGCAAATTGCTATTACCCGCATAGGAGCCCAAAAGGTTGGTGAGCAGGAAGTGGCTTATTTTGGCGAACCCTCTAAGCTGAATTTTATCTATGTTATTGAAAAGGACGCGACGGTTACCAATAAATGAGAGGAATAAGTTAGATGTGTGGCATAACAAAAAAAGGTTGCCAGATGATTCTGACAACCTTTGTGATCCCGCTGGGATTCGAACCCAGGACCCTCCCGATAAATCGGGATGTTCTAACAGCGNCTTTAATTAATTGCTCAATATATGTTCTTGATTTTTGCTTCTTTATAACCGTTTCTCTTCTCTTGGCATCCAAAAAGGTAGAGAATTCTTCAGTATACTTTAAAACCCATGGAATTCCTGTCTTGGTAAATTTTGAATGACCAATGTTGTGCTCATAAAATCTTCGTTGCAAATCAATACAGGCTCCAACATAGTATTTGTTAATTTTTTCAGAGTAGATGATGTAGATGTGTGGCATGACAAAAAAAGGTTGCCAGATGATTCTGACAACCTTTGTGATCCCGCTGGGATTCGAACCCAGGACCC
>NZ_PQVF01000010.1 GCF_002920915.1 Solitalea longa | reverse complement strand
GATTTTTGCAATCAGCCGCTTGTCGTAACGACTCTTCTTGTGCAATCTAATTAAATACTGGTCTTGTTCTAACTTTTTTTCCATACATCTTTTTTTGATGTATAGTTATAATAGGACGAGACATAAATTTATAACAAGCAGCAAATTATATCACCCGATGAATATAACAGAGTCTGAGCTTTTTCGATCAGAAGATCTTGGCGTGTTGAAAACCTTTCATTTGAAACGTTTTTGGGATAAAACCATGAAGAAGAGGGCCGGTATTATTCCCCAGGATGCCTTCATTGAAGAATGGACCACCGACACCAAGCTGTTAAATATTCTTGGAGTTGGACTCGAACAAACTATAATTTACCTCTATAATGAAGCACCTGATTTCAGTGCTTTCGAAAAGTGGATACTTCAGTTAAATAATGGGATACTACCGGAAGAAAGAATCAATGCTTTTAATGCTACCTTTTCTACCGAGAACGCTTCTGAAAGCTCAACTAAAATTGATCAAATTTTAAGTGATGCTGATATACAATTTTGGGAACAAAATGGCTATGTCATACTCCGTAACGCTGTTTCGAAAGAGGATTGCGACGCAGTGATTACGGCACTTACCGAACTTCTTTCTATTGATCTAAACAACCCGGCAACATGGTATAATGAACATCCAGACCGCCAGGGGATTATGATACAGCTATTCCAACATCCTGCTATAGAAAAGAACCGAAACTCAGCAAGGATTAGAGCGGCTTACGAACAACTGTGGAACAGAACCGATTTATGGGTAAGTACCGACAGAGTGGGTTTTAATCCTCCGGAAAATGAAAACTGGAAATTTCCCGGCCCTTACCTACATTGGGATGTAAGCCTTGAGTTACCTATCCCTTTTGGCTTACAGGGATTACTTTATTTATCCGACACACAAGCCAACCAAGGGGCATTTAGCTTAGTTCCCGGCTTTCAAAACAGGATCGAAGACTGGATCAACAGTTTACCTGCAGGAACTGATCCCCGAAAGGAAAACCTTTATGAGTTGGGAGTAGCACCTATTGCTGCAAATGCCGGTGATTTTATTATTTGGCACCAGGCATTACCTCATGGCAGCAGTCGCAATACCTCTCATTTGCCACGCATGGTGCAATACATTAATTATTCACCCATTGATGCTGAGGTAAAAACTAACTGGAAATAGTTGATAATCGAATTTCTTCCAATTCACGATACAGTTTCATAGCCGTTTTCAGGTTCGGAATATTGAGTTCCTCTGTCCGTTCTTCGGTGAATTTTTTATCGGGATGTTTAGAGTGATACGAGCTCCGCTGAACAATTTCATCCCAAACTTTGTCAGAAACAGATTGCTTTGTTAGTTGAAATACCCTCTGCATCATATTTAAAGGCCCTTCACTGTAATTAAACAGGTGAGCACTAGCATCTGTTTGAATGAGCAGATGAAGTTGTTGCTGGTACCTGATGAGCACATCACATAAATAGGCATCAAGGTTAGTATAATTTACTTCATCTGGTTTAAACCCAAACACCTCCGGTTCAATTACTCCCGGTACAGCCTGCATGCCGCGCAATTGCTGATGAGAACGAATTACTTCATCAGGAGATCGATACAGTAAAATAAACGGGATGGAAGGAAATAATTTTCGGTAAGTGTCATAAAAAAAGAGATGCCAGCTATCCACCTTTACAATCAGGGAACGTTCGTTCATACTCCTTTTTTTGCCCATCAATTTTATGGCTGCTTTTAGCGCATTTTGTTGATCAGCATAGTCAAGTGATGGATTTTTAAAATGAGAACGAAGAATATCATCAAACAAAGGAACCTCTGCCAGAGAGATGAATTGCTCGTCAATACTTAATAATTGGGATAGCAAAGTTGACCCGCATCTCGAAACATGGAATATCATGGCAGCTGGGGCAATCGATTCAACCTGATCGGCCTGAAAAATCAAACTATCAAAATCAGAAGATAACCGAACTGGTTTACTGTTGGATTCCAACGATCTGCATTTCGCTATGGTTTCATCAAAAAAGGGCTCAGTAAATCGCTTTTCCCCTAGGTACAACCATTCAAATAACCCATTATTTTTTAATTTAACAGGAATCCAGTCTTTAATTAAATCAATGCTTGGCTTATCCGACATGTTTAATTAAGCTGGCTTTTTAACTGTTCTATTAACTCTTTGGTTACAGGAGATTCCATCAACTCTAGCTCAGCTATTATTTTTAAAATAGTTTGATTATCATATTTATTTTTCGCTTGCTCAACGGTAAAGTCGTAGCCGCATTGTTTAAATAACTCATCCGACCATTGATTACGTTTGCAATCGATCACTAAATGAATTCGAGCTTCATTGCTTTTATTCGTTACACTGTGAGGTAAACTAAAATCGGCATACCAGCACTCCCCATCTTTCATCGGAACATTTTGCCCATTAACAACAAACTCAACCAATGAATTGGTTTGAATTGGAACATGAATGCGATGAAATCCATCGGCATAACCACCTTCCTGATCAACATGGGTATTGATACAACTCCCCGCAGCCAGCGACAATAGACGTATACTTTCCTTTTCACATTCAAATGAATCGACAATGGCTTTAAAGTAATCACACTGGTTTAATAAAGCAGTGTCTTGATAAACGGCATTGGGATGCGCATAAATATCAGTCGATTCACCACTAATTGAACGTAATGCGATGCTTTTCCATTCGCCGGTAAAGTCGTTGCTGTTAAAATGCATCAACCAACTAAGGTCTACACATATATTTAAATCATGCAGCAGTTGTTTTTTGTCAAATTGAAAAGGTAACTGAAAGAAATCGTTGGACATCGATCTGAAATTAAATTCTGAATCCCGAAACTAACAATTCTCTTTACAGTTACTTCGCTCCAAAAAATTAAATTTTCTTGTAACGTTTAACTACATCCTGTTACTAACTGTTCAAAACAATAAAATAATATACCGATGAACAGTTCTAATAAACTCACTATGAAGAAACCCAGTTTAGCAAGCAGCTAGCAAAAAATTAAAAACATTGTAACGAAAAAGGAATCAGTTCTACTAACTACATAAAAACAATAAAACTCTATATCATGAAAAAGATATTTCTAACCTTAATCGCTCTAGTTGCAACAACATTTACTTTCAGTGCTTATTCGCAACAAAAGACAGAAAGCAAAAACTCATTACTATGGGAAATCAGCGGCAAGGGTTTACAAAAACCATCTTATCTGTATGGAACCATCCATATGATTTGTGAGGATGATTTCTTTATCTCTGAAAAACTTAAGAAAGTGAGTAACTCAACTGACCGTTTAATACTGGAGATCAACTTTAACGACCCTGCCGAAATTACAGCTTTACAAAAAAGCATGATGTCGGAAATACCTTTAAGCCAGCAACTAACCCCAATACAATATAGCTTCATCGACTCTCTTGTTAAGTCAAAGACCCCTTATTCATTAAAACAGCTTGACAAGATGAACCTTATGGCATTAAGCAGTATCATTACTGCAAGCACTTTACCCTGTAAACAGCCTAAAGTATATGAACTTGAACTAATGACTATGGCCAAAACCAGAAACGTTCCTATTGGAGCTCTTGAAACGGTAAACGAACAGGTTTTCTACTTTAACAAAGCATTTTCTAAAGAGTTCCTGGTTTCTCAAATGATGATTCCAACTGAATACACCGAATATTTTGGCAAGTTAATACAGGCCTATAAAAATGAAAACCTCAACGATCTTTATGCGATGCTTAACGATTCAAAATTCTCAACTGAAGACGTAACTAAATGGCTGCTAATTGAACGAAACAAGAACTGGGTAAAAAGCATGCCTGCTTTAATGCAAAAGGAAAGTGTTTTATTTGCAGTTGGATCAGGGCATTTGGGCGGAAAGAATGGAGTGATCGAACTACTTAAACAACAAGGATACACGGTTAAACCGGTAATAAACTAATCAATGTCTACCAAGGAGAAAGAGTTTCTAGCCCACATTGAAAAACATAAAGGAATTATTCATAAGATTTCTAAAATGTACATGGATAATGAAGATGAGCAGAAAGACCTGTTCCAGGAAATTATCTTTCAGCTTTGGAAATCTTATGAATCCTTTAAACAGCAAAGCCAATTTTCAACCTGGATGTACCGAGTGGCCCTTAATGCGGCCATACTCTACTACAAAAAAGATCAACGTAAGCCCAAAACCGTTTATGAAACCATTCCTGAATCAATTGCAATTGGCGAAGGCGATTGGGAAGTTAAGGAGTTACAGTTAGAACATTTTTACCGGGCATTACAAAAGCTCGACAAAATTGAAAAAGCAATCGTCTTTTATCACTTAGAGAACTATTCGCATAAGGAAATTGGCGATAACCTGGGAATTACCGAGGGAAACGCAAGGGTAAAATTAAACAGGGCTAAAACCCGATTAAAAGAACTTATAAAAGAACAAGGTTATGAATTTTGATGATTTAAAAGCCGCATGGAATAATGATTTAGATGATTCCATTAATATTCCACAAAATTTGGAAAGCTTAAAAGGCGCACAATCTCCTATTGAAAAGGTGAAGAAGAACCTAAGATTGGAGTTTTGGTTATATGTTGCTTTTTATGTCATCTTCATTGCTTTACCATTTGTAACCAATCGTTTAACACCGGTATCAACAGTTGTATATTACACCTTATTGCTTACCATGTTCATGCCGATGGCTTACTATACTGCTAACTTCTATAAGTTTTACGGCCGACTTAACCGATTAAGCTTTACTACAAAGGATAGCTTGGATGAAGCCTATTTTGAGTTGAAGCACTTTACTGAGATATATACGGTAATGCAGCATTTTATAGCCCCAACCTGTTTTTTATTGGGCCTACTTGCCGGTTTAGGACAAAAAGCCGGAAAAACACTCGATAAAATTGTGGGAGTGGCCTATTTACAACACGATGGAATTATCATTTTAAGTATTTTATTGATATCATTCATAACACTCATGATTGGATTCATTATCTACATTAAATGGTATGTAAACCGTTTGTATGGCAAATACTTAAACGAGCTGAATGCAATTAGAAAAGAACTGAAGGAAACCGAATAAATTCCCCGGAACAATACAAATTGCGGTAATTCCGAAATCGATTACCGCAATTTTACATCAACTAAAACTGCTATTCTTTGCCTACTTTTGCCCCATGGCCGGCATTTACATTCATATTCCTTTCTGCAAAAAAGCTTGTTACTACTGCGATTTTCATTTTTCCACCAATTGGAAAGTTAAGGACGAGTTGATCGATTCTTTGGAGAAGGAACTCGAATTACAAAAAAGCTACCTGAATGGCGAGACCATTGAAACCATTTACTTCGGGGGAGGTACTCCATCTGTTTTAAAAGGAGAAGAAATTAACCGACTGCTGGATAAAATCAACAAACTCCATCATGTAACTAAAGATGCTGAAATAACCCTGGAAGCCAATCCGGATGATTTGGATGCAGTAAAAATTAAAGAAATCCGGCAAACAGCTATCAACAGGTTTAGTATTGGCATTCAATCGTTCTTCGATGAAGATCTGCAATGGATGAACCGGGCGCACAATGCCGGCGAAGCAAAATCAAGTATCATGCGGGCGCAGGATGCAGGGTTTGAAAACATCACTTGTGATCTGATTTATGGCTACCCGCTGCTCACCAATAAAAAGTGGAAAGAAAACATTCAAACGCTGATCGATCTTGAAATTCCTCACATTTCATCCTATTCAATGACGGTTGAACCGCAAACTGCACTAGCCACTTTTATCCGAAAAAAACAACAGCCCGCTATGAATGAGGAGCAAAGCGCCGAACAATTTCTAATGCTGATGGCTGAATTGGAGAAAAACGGATTTCTGCATTACGAAATCTCCAACTTTGGGAAAGAAGGCTGGCTTTCTAAACACAATTCCAATTACTGGTTTGGTAAGAAATATTTAGGCATTGGCCCATCTGCACATTCGTTTAATGGAGAGTCGCGCCAATGGAACATTGCAAACAATTATAAATACATTGATACCCTTGCTAATGGTAAGGTTCCATTTGAACAAGAACTTTTAAGTCCAATTCAACGGCTAAATGAATATGTAATGACCTCATTACGGACCATGTGGGGCCTGGATTTAGAAAAAGTGAAAAATAATTTCGGAGAAGAATATTCAGAAGAACTGCTGCATACGGCCACCCAATTTATTGAAAAGCAGTGGGTAAAACATGAAGAGCAAAAGCTATTTTTAAGTGATACCGGAAAACTTTACGCCGATCACATTGCTTCCGAATTATTTATTGGATAATTTCATTGCTTTCAACAAAACATCTGCTGTCAAACTTCTATTATTAATATCGCTTTAATACCTATAGAACTTTATATTTATATAATTGATTCTTAACTACATGGGCTTTTTATTAGAACCTATTGAGCGGGTATCAAACATCACCAAAGAAGAGTTCGAAGACAAATACCTAAACACCCGCCAACCTGTTATAATTACCGACATGGCCAAAAACTGGCCGGCATATGAAAAATGGACATTTGATCATATAAAGGAAACCGTTGGAAATAAAACTGTTCCTCTCTACGATAACGCCAAAGCCGACCCATCGAAACCGATAAATGTCTCTGCCTCTGAAATGGATTTTTCAGCCTACATTGATCTTATTCAATCGCAACCCACCGAGCTTCGCATATTTGCATATGATATCTTCAAACATGCACCAAAACTTTTAGATGATTATTGCAGTCCTAAAGAACTTATGGGAGGATTTTTAGATCGATATCCCAATATGTTTTTTGGAGGAAAGGGGTCTGTTACTTTCCTTCATTATGATATTGACCTTGCGCATATATTCCACACCCATTTTCATGGACGTAAACACATCATTTTATTCGACTATAAATGGAAGGAACGTTTATACCGAATTCCATTTGCCACTTACGCTTTGGAAGATTATGATGTGCTAAATCCCGACACTAATAAGTTTCCGGCACTGAATGGAGTTCAGGGCGTGGAGGCGTTTTTAGAACATGGAGAAACCTTATTTATGCCTACCGGATGGTGGCACTGGATGAAGTATTTAAATGGAAGTTTTTCCATCAGCCTACGCGCCTGGGACAAATCGCCAATTATTAAAGCAAAAAGCCTTTATAACTTAACCATACAACGCAAATTTGATGACTTTATGAAAACTCAATTCAAAGATAAATACATGGATTGGAAAGAAGAACTGGCCATCAAACGAGCTATGAAAGCGCTTGAAGCCGGCCAACCAATTATATAATTCGATCTCTGCATTAAGGCTACTTTTAATGATCCTTAACCATCACAAAAAACAAAGGCTCTGCAGTAGAATCTGCAGAGCCTTTGTTTTATACGCGAATTACTTATTGACAAGTACTTTGAACATTTTCAGGGAATGGAATTGGGAAACAGTTCCAAACGTTATCACCACTTCTGTCCAATGGCAACTCGACCAAACGATTGTATCTTCTCATATCTACCCATCTGTGGCCTTCAATGAACAAGGAATACCTGCGTTGATTAAGCATCTCGGTAATTAAAGCAGCTTGTGTAACAGCGCCGGCATAAGGTTGTAAATTATTACCAACCCTGATGATATCTAAGGCAGTTACCGCATCAGCTAAAACATTGGTTTGAATTTTAGCTTCGGCATAAATTAAAATCAATTCTTCGTTTCTGATGATTGCCACCGGACTGGTATTATCAGCATAAACAGCAACATCATATGACGAAGTTAATCCGTCAGCAGAAACTGCCGACGTGCGACGCAGTGCCTTACTTAACCGTGTATCACCAACAGTTCCATTCGTAACAAAGCTTGGATGAGCAGGGCGAACCTCACCGGTTGAATTAGGGGCAGTGAAAAACAAATTTAAAAGATCACCTGCCGCTGTTGAGTACACATGATATACCCCCAGGTTAAAGTTTCCATTCAAATCAAAAAATGATTGGTTTAAATAGGTAAGCGCATCAACAAATTGATTACGATAAACTGCAACACGGGCCGCCAATGCCCTATTGAATTTGGCAAAATTCTCAGGGTTATTGGCAAACGTTGAATTAAAAGGCAGAGTGGTGCCTGCATCGTTCATTTGTGTATATCCCTCATTTAACAGCGCAGCAATGGCCGCTAATGCATCATCTTTATTTACCACCGGACCAAGGTTATTTTCATCGGCTACGTCTATTCTTATACCATTTTCGTTGGTCATGTTCAGTGCAAGCAGCAATGAATACGCCTTTACCGTATTGGCAAAACCGCGATATGCCTGCTTTTGCTCATCGGTAGGAGCGCTGGTATTATCTATAGCTTGTAATAAAATATTACAATTCTTTACTACCCTGTAAAAGGTATTCCAGGGACGGGTGGTATAAAATGCATTATTATCAAGCGGCGTACTTCCCTTACCTAAAAGATCGGCGGTATAACGTGGGTCAGATCCGGAAAATCGATACATCTCCCGTCCAACCACACCAACATCATCCAAATAAAATTGCAGCTCATCTCTTGACCCTGCTTCTGTACCAACAACAATGTTATTCAACTCCGGAATAGTAGCATCCTTAAGCACTCCTTCTAAACTAGGGTTATTGGGATCTACTGATTCTTCCAACTTACACCCTGTATATGTTAGCATTAATAAGCTCGCAAAGACGCTTAAAATGCGGTATCGGTTTTTTATTATGAGATTCATTTCTTTTCGGTTTTAGATTAAAAATCAACAGTTAAATGGAAAAACATGCGTTTTGCTGATGGATATGGCATTACTTCAACGGCTGTTGAAAAACCTCCGGAACCAAAGTTGGAAACTTCGGGATCATAGCTCTTATAAGGGGTTATGGTAAATAAGTTAGTAGCCGAAACTCCAAACTTAATACCTGAAACCACTCCATTAAATGCATTCTTTACAACAGATGGAGATACTGAATAATAAATTCCAATATCTCTCATGCGTAAATAACTTGCATCCTGAACCAATGGCCGAGCCGAAACACCTAATAAACTTGGACGTTCTACTCCATTAACAACACCATTTCCATTATCGTCCTGGTCAAAATCAGGGCTTGTTCCGCCTAAATCATTTAACAATTCAGTTAGGTTGATATTATCGCATTTGTATTTCCAATGCAAAACAAAACTTACCGAGAAGTTTTTATAGATAAAAAAGTCATTAGAAAAGCTCATTTGGAATTTTGGTTCCGAATTACCTAACACAAATACGCCATCTGCTGTTCCATCTCCATTGGTATCATCAGGTCCCACAATTTCGGTAGGTGATTTACCTTCTTCAATCAGGTAATTTGCCAACGCATTACTAAATGCCCCAATGCGGAATGAAGGAACATCCAGCTCCTTCATTTTAGAACGATTCATCCAGAAACTATTTCTTGATGTCCATTTAAAATTAGGTGTATTAACAGGAAGTAAGGTTAAGCCTAGCTCCCAGCCATGATTCTCTAAGGTTCCTCCGTTAATTATTTTCTGAGCGAATCCGGTTGAGGCAGGAATATTGGCGGCAAAAATTAAGTCTTTACCTTGTCTCTTATAGTAAGTGGCCTCAAAAGCCACTTTACCATCCCACAGAGTTAAGTCAAAACCGGTTTCAAATTCTTGCTGGCGCTCCTGTTTTACCTGGTCATTGCCCTGCTGAACATTACCGGCAGGATTTAATACACCAATTAAAGTACCGCCATTACCACCAATATTAAATGGAGAGAAGGCTGTAAACTTAGATCCAAATGTTGGGAAATTGGCCGATTCACCGTATGCAGCTCTTAGCTTAAAGTGGTCAACAGTTTTCGATTTCCAGAAATCGAAATTAGCAAGGTTGACAGCTACTGAGGCTTTAGGGTAAGCTTCGAATTTATTTACATCTGCGTTATCAGATGATTTGTCTAAACGAACAGCAGCGGTAAAAATTACCTTATCTTCAAAGTTCACCTCTTCCTGTGCAAACATTCCTCGGATTTTACGTGGGAAAACTTTCTGATCAACTTTTACCGCAGAGGCCTGAGCCTGACTGGTTTGTGATCCAATAATTTCGGTTGAGGTAGTGAGCAGTTGATTTTGATCATAATTAAACATATCAGCTCCTGCAGAAGTAGTGAAGGTATATTTGCGTTCGCTGGTATTGAATACATTCACAAAATAAGCAGATGCATTTGTATTCAGATTATTCGTATTTCCTTCAATATTGGCTCCATTCGTACCCTGACCCTCCGACTCAAACTGCAAGGTATTCGGAAAGATAGCCTTGGTGTTTAAGGTATAATAGTCGAGCCCTCCCTTTAACAGCAGCTTTGTCACTGAGTTTGAACTTTGCTGCAAATAGGCTGTTATAGATAATCCACCAACAAAACGATTGATTTTTTCACGGTTGGTGATCAAATCTCTTGTCTCCAGCGGATTAGATGCGCCATACGCATTTCTAGGATATCTGCCAGCTTCATCCGGGAATATCTGTGCATAAGTAGGCGTGGACGATAAGGCTACACCATAAGTAACACCGGTGTTATCATTATTCGTTAATCCACGGTCACTGGTTGAATTCGTATAGGTGGTATTTACAGAAATGTTAAACTTATTGGAGATCTTATGGTCAATGTTAGCCCTGATCGCACTTTTTTGGTAACCCGAATTTTTAATTATACCATTTTCATCCATATATAATCCAGACAGAAAGAAGCTGGTTTTTTCGGATCCTCCTTTTAAGCTCAACGAGCTGGTAGAGAGAAAACCCGTTTCTCCATACATTTCTTTTTCATAATCATGAAGGCTATTGGCGGCAGCCGCGGCACGATATAATTGCTTCTGTGCATCGGCATTGGCCTGATTGCTTCCATAAAATTGCTGGATCTTATCCTCATCCCATTGCCTCACACCAAGTAGTCGTATAGCCTCACTTGTTCCAATATCCTGAGTAAATGAAATGGTCGTTTTCCCTTCTTTTCCTCGTTTGGTGGTAATGATAATAACCCCAGATGATGCCTGTGAACCATAAATTGCAGCTGCTGATGGACCCTTTAACACTTCCACGTTTTCAATATCCTGCGGGTTAATATCCGCCATCCGATTGGATGGGTTATCCTGGTTGGAAGTTGCGACCCCTCCTCGGGATGCCTGTGTGATGGTATTTATACCGCCTGAAATAGCAGAGTTATCGATAACCACTCCATCTATCACATACAAAGGCTGGGTATTACTGTTAACGGAAGTAAGTCCTCTTAAACGAACCGACATACCACCTCCCGGAGCGCCTGATTGGGAAACAATGTTAGCTCCCACCAGCTTACCGTTTAATGCCCCTTCGAGGGTTTGTGGGTTGGAAACTCCCGTAAGTTCTTTTGAAGAGATGGTAGCAACTGAGTTAGCCAAATTACTTCGTTTAACATTGGTGGCCAAACCAGTAATTACCACTTCCTCGAGTTTAGCAACATCCTCAACCAGTTTAACGTCTAAGGTACCCGAAGCAGCAAATGTTTGGGTTCGGTAGCCTAATAAAGAAAACTGGAGTTGAGAGGTAGATGATGGGGCGCTAATGGTGAAACTTCCATCCGGGCCTGTTGCGGTTCCGGTAGTGGAACCTTTGATAGTAACACTAACGCCTGCCAGGGGTTCATTGGTTACGGCGTCGGTTACTTTTCCTTTCACATTTACCTGGGCAAATGTTACCAGGGGCGCTATAAGCACAGTACAAAAAAAGGCCAATAGCATTTTACGTAAATGTCTTATCCTCATATGATTAATTGGTTAATGAATATATTAAGTTACCAAAAATTAACTCAATATTTAAGACATAAAACCCTAGTAATCAAATATTTTACATAGACATTTTTCTTAGCAGATTAATTCATTCTAATCAAATTGTATAATTATTGCTTATTTATAAACTAAAGTCTTCTTTTCAAACCTGCTTAAACCAAACTTTCTTAACTGCTATGATCTGCAACAATCTTCCAATTACCCTTTATCTTTTTTAATAGTAAAGTATAATAACCTGAAGGTTTATCTTTTTCACGTTCGAGCTCCCAACGGCCAATTACAAAAGCGCTTGTAGGGCTAAGTATTTCCACTTTTATAATGTTGAATTTTAGTTGCCCCATAGCACTTTTGTCAGGGTAGCTTTTTTTGTAATTATCAAAGGCTGTTTGCCAGCCATATTTAGGACCATTTTTGCCGATAAAGAGCAATGAGTCTGATTTCAGATAACCAGCCATAAAGCCATTGAGATCACCTGCTGACCAGGCTTTTGCCTGAACATTTAATAAGTTTCTGATTGCTGTTTCATCTTTTGATTGGGCAAAACCAATAAAAGGGGCTAGAAAAATGATAAGCAGGACTAATTTTTTCATGTGTTTATGATTTAATACGAATAGAGTGAATTTTTAAGAGGAATAAAAGTGATTGATGATTTCAGCTCTCAATACTATGGCTTGATTGATGCTCTATTAATTCACACTAATTCGTGTTTAAAACATTAAATTAGTAAAAGCGTTATTCAATCATTCAGATTTCTCATTCAATTATTTTAGAATATGCGCGGTTATGCTTTCTCTCAATATATTCCTCAAGATATACCTAAGGGTAGTTTTGAAGATCTGCTTAAACTTTTCATTCAATTGCTCAACTTCACTGCCGGCGATGCGAACGAGGCTTTATCGTGGATGAATGAATTGGACAAACAATACGGGCTTACCAACGATGAGTATGGCATGGGTGATTTCATTGAAGATCTTAAAAGACGGGGCTATCTGACAGATGACAATGAAAACGGAGGATATATAATAACAGCAAAATCTGAACAGACCATACGCCGCTCAGCACTCGAAGAAATATTCGGCAAACTAAAAAAATCGGGCAGCGGAAATCACCAAACCAATTATTCCGGCCAGGGTGATGAACCTAACGCCGAAAGAAGGGAATACCAATTTGGCGACAATTTGGAGCAAATAGATATGACCCAATCTATTCATAATGCACAGATCAATCATGGCCTGGGCGATTTTCACCTAACGGAGCGGGATCTGGAAGTTGAAGAAATGGATTATAAAACACTTACTTCTACCGTGCTGATGATCGACATTTCACATTCCATGATCTTATATGGAGAGGATCGGATTACTCCCGCTAAAAAGGTTGCAATGGCCCTGGCAGAACTTATTTCTACAAAATACCCAAAAGACACCCTCGACATCGTGGTATTTGGCAATGATGCCTGGCCGATTTCAATCAGGGACCTTGCCTATCTGCAGGTAGGGCCTTATCATACCAATACTTATGCTGGCCTGGAATTAGCAGTAGATATTTTGAGAAGACGAAAAACGCAGAACAAACAAATCTTTATGATTACCGATGGCAAACCAACCTGCCTGAAAGAAGGTTTGAAATATTATAAAAACAGTTTCGGATTGGATAGAAAAGTGGTGAACAAAACCCTTACCATGGCGGCCCAATGTAAAAAGCTAAAAATCCCGATCACTACGTTTATGATCGCTCGCGACCCATACCTGCAATCATTTGTAAGACAGTTTACACAGGTAAACGGAGGAAAAGCGTTCTACAGTACACTTTCGGGATTGGGAGAATACATTTTTGAAGACTATATCCGAAACAGAAGGAAAACGGTACGGTAAACCCCTAAATCCCCTAAAGGGGACTTTAAATAAGTGCTAAATGACAGCTTTGTGCATCGCCACTCTGTTTTAATAAAATAAAAATAAGTAGAACTAGAAATAAACATTTCAGACGTACTCAAAAATCCCCTTTAGGGGATTTAGGGGTCTAATCAGCGCACTCAATGACAAACGACATAACAACTTTAGGAGCTTTAAAAGCTTCAGGATATAAACCCAAAAGTATAAAAGACGAATTAAGAGACAATCTTATTAAACGTTTAAAGGCCGGAAACAGAACCATTGATGGAATAATTGGTTATGACGAAACGGTAATTCCGGATTTGTTTACCGCCCTGCTTTCGCAACATAATATATTATTGCTGGGCCTGCGTGGCCAGGCTAAAACCCGTATTGCACGGCAAATGGTGGACCTTTTAGATGAATGGGTTCCTTATGTGGCAGGCTCCGACCTCTATGACGATCCTTTTGAACCAATAAGCTGGTTTGCCCGTAATGAAATACAGGAAAAAGGAGACGATACGATCATAGCCTGGCTGCATAGGAGTGAACGCTATACCGAAAAGTTGGCCACGCCCGATGTTACGGTTGCTGATTTAATTGGTGATGTTGACCCTATTAAGGCCGCAGCATTAAAACTTCCTTATTCAGATGAACGTGTGATCCATTATGGATTGATCCCGCGGACACATCGTCAGATTTTTGTGATCAACGAATTACCTGACCTACAGGCACGGATTCAGGTAGCTTTGTTTAATATTCTGGAAGAAAAAGACATTCAAATCAGAGGTTTTAAATTAAGGTTACCATTGGATATACAGTTTATATTTACAGCTAATCCTGAAGACTATACCAATCGCGGTTCAATTGTTACCCCTTTGAAAGATCGTATAGAAAGTCAAATCTTAACTCATTATCCAAAAGATCCGGAGCTTTCAAAACAAATTACGCATCAGGAGGCCAGACTACATAGCGACCAATTGAGTAAGATTACCGTTCCTGAAATGGTTAAAGACCTGGTTGAACAAATTGCTTTTGAAGCCCGTAATAGCGAATATGTGGACAAAAAAAGTGGGGTTTCAGCCCGCTTAACTATATCGGCATTTGAAAACCTGATCAGTACTGCCGAGCGCAGGCTATTACTCAATAACGAAGAATCCACCTCGGTACGCTTAGCCGATTTTATAGGAGTAATTCCGGCAATAACAGGCAAAATTGAACTGGTGTATGAGGGAGAACAGGAAGGACCTGCAAAAGTGACTCACATTTTGATTGGCAAAGCTATTAAAACCCTGGCCACAAATTATCTTCCCGACCCTGAAAAGGCAAAGAAGAGTAAAGCCAATAATCAGTATACTGATATTATTGAATGGTTTGGCAAAGGAAACACTATAGCCATTGCCGACGGTTTAAGCAATAGTGATTATGCTGCTGCTTTGAGAACCGTTCCAGGACTTGAAGACCTGATCAAACAGCTTCAGCCGCGAGCAGATGAAGCCGAACGCCTATTATTAATGGAATTGGTACTGCACGCACTTTCGGAATATTCGTTATTAAGCAAGCATTATTTAACCAATGGTTTTGAGTTTAAAGACATGTTTAGCAGCTTATTTAATGCTTCCATTGATGATGAGGAAGATGACGAACGTGGGTATTCGCGTGATGATCGATACTAATTCGTTTAAACGAATATGATCAAAATCCCTCTTCCTGATGAAGAGGGATTTTATTTTCACATTAAACCTCCATCAGCATTTCAACCTGTGCGGCTACCGACTTAAGTCCGCGTTTGGTGAAAAATGTATAAACAACCTTATCAGATTTATCGAGATTGAATACAGAAAGTTCTCCATCAAAATTATTTTGAAGATAAGCCAACAACAAGGTACCATAGCCTTTATTCCTCTCTTCTTCATTAATAAAAAACAGAGCGATCCTCCCATTATCAGGATTAAAACTTGTAATACCTATCAGCTCATCAGCGTGAAAAAGTCCTATTGTTTTACGCTTTGGCCCGGCCCTTTTAATTGAATCAATACTATTTTGCCAAGATGGCTGAATGGAGAATTTTGAAGAAAAACATTGCCAGTCAGGCTGTGCAATCACTTTAAATAATAAGTTGTTATTCGTCAAAGCTTTGATCTCAGCCTTACCTTTTAAACAATCCAGTTCTCGGTTTGGCTTGAAGCCCACTTGTTCATAAATGCGTTTTGCAAATGTGTTTCCTTCAACATATTCCAGCAAATGCTGATTGATCCCTTTTTCTTTCAGTATAGGAATAATGTACTGATACATTTTTTGCGTTATCCCTTTACCCCGATGTGTAGGAATTACTCCTGTACCTCCATTATACACAGTTAGTTTATTTAGCCAAACACCCGGTGAATGCAGAATAAATCCTATCATTTTATCCTCTTCAAAAGCGCCTACCGAAAGGTTGAGATCAATCCCTTCTGATTCCATTTTATCCACCAGTTGCTGCATAGTAAGTTGAAGTTTTACTAAGTAATCGGAAAAAGCATCATTAAAAGTTTCGAGAATGGTGGCCAGATCTGTATTTTCTAATGTTTTGAACTCCATAAATAATCGGAAATTGATACACTGAAAATAAAGTTTCGGTTATTGATTTGATGTAACAATGTGGCGAAGGACTCTCCTTTCTGTGTCATAATTAAGCATTGATAAAACATTTTATCTTCCACTTTGTAGATTTGGAATATATTGGGCTTAAGATCATACCCATCGTTTTACTTATTAATATGAATTCAGGAAGAATCATCTTTTTAATTGTATTTAATCTTATCATACTTTGCGCCGATCTGTATGTTTTCCAGGCGTTCAAGGAACTTCATAAAAACCAATCTGACCGAAAACGGAAAGCTTTCAACTCTATTTACTGGGCATTTTCGGCACTACTCTTTATATGTGCTGGCTATAGCATCTTTTTTACGGTTTCGCGCTGGTTCAAAACAATCGCAATAGTTGGTTTTTTGATCGCTAATTTTTCGAAGATCTTTGCCCTCCCCTTTTTGCTGATTGACGATCTAAGAAGAGCTGTTTTAGTTCTGATCAGAAAATTCAACAAACGCAACGCGAAAACCTTGGTTACAGCTAATGATGAAGAAGTTTCAGAATCTACCGTTGACTCAAAAATTTCGCGATCAGAGTTTTTAACTAAGGCGGGGCTCATTGCCGCTTCTATTCCATTTGCCACCATGACTTTTGGCATTATTGAAGGTGTATATGACTACAGGATAAAACGGGTAAAACTCAAACTACCCAATCTGCCTAAATCATTTGAAGGTTTAAAAATTGCACAGCTCTCTGATATCCATTCGGGTAGTTTTTACAATAAAAAGGCTGTTAAAGGCGGAGTTGACATGCTAATGGCCGAAAAACCCGATATGGTTTTTTTTACGGGTGACTTGGTAAATGATGAAGCTCCGGAGGTGAAAGATTATACTGACATTTTCAACAAGGTTAAAGCACCATTAGGGGTTTATTCAACGCTGGGCAACCATGATTATGGTGATTATAAACGCTGGTCCTCAGATAAAGCAAAAAAACAAAACCTCGAAGACCTGAAAACGGTTCACCGCAAAACCCTTGGCTGGGACCTGCTCATGAATGAGCATCGAATTATTGAACAAGGTGGAGATAAAATAGCGATCGTAGGTATTGAAAACTGGGGAAAAGGGCGTTTCCCAAAATATGGACGAATGGACCTTGCTACCAAAGATACCGACGAAGCAGCCGTTAAGTTGTTGCTTTCACATGACCCCAGTCATTGGCGAATGCAGGTTTTGCCTGAATATAAAGATATTGACGCGATGTTCTCAGGTCATACGCATGGCATGCAGTTCGGTTTAAGATTGGGCGATTTTCAATGGAGCCCGATTCAATACATGTACCCTGAATGGGCTGGCTTATACAAGGAAGGTCAGCAGCAGTTGTATGTAAATGTGGGTTATGGTTTCTTAGGATATCCGGGCAGGTTTGGTATTTATCCTGAGATCACAATTTTTGAACTTACGCGAGGATAAATTTTAACTTTGAAGAAGAACTTTTCTGCTTCACAACACTTGAAAAAAGCGTTTGACCTTTTTGTTTTCGGGAATTTTTGGGTTGGACTTTGTGCCGTGGCCCAGGGCTTGTTAACGTATTTGCTCATTGGTCAAAGGCCTTCTGTTTCTATCCTGCTGATTTTGTTTCTGGCAACCTTCTTTATTTATAATATCCGCATTGTTTTAAATTATTCGGTTATTATAAAAAATAAAGATCTGTACACCTCTTCCCGAATGATATGCGTAGCCAATCATGTGAACGGTATAAGGCTACTTACTTATCTCTCGGTTGTTTTAATTATCCCTTTCGTTATTTCTATAAAGTTAAATTCGATCCTGGCGCTTTCAGTGGGCGCATTGCTCGCACTTGCTTATTCGCTGCCAGTTTTAAGAATGAAAAAGGGCGGTTTAAGGCAGATTGCAGGAGCAAAAACATTTCTTATTAGCCTTATTTGGGCTTCATGTACTGTTTTAGTGCCTATTTTAGATTCCGGAGTTCAGCTCTCTTACCTCGATATTGTTCTGTTATTTACCAAGCGATTTATCCTGGTGTTTTGCCTGGCTGTAATTTTCGACATAAGAGACATTGAAGCTGATTTGAACAGCGGTTTAAAAACCATTGCAAATGCATTGGGGCCAACAAAAGCAAAAATGCTATGTTATGCATTGATCATTATTCATTCATTGCTAATAACCTTATACGACCTTCCTTTGCATCCTTCAATCTATTTGGCTTTGGTTATTTTCTTATTGGTAGTGGTTTGGTTTATTTATCGATCATTTCCTAAGAAAAGTGATTATTTCTACTTGTTTTGGGTTGATGGGATGTTTGCGTTACAGTATCTGCTCATATTAACATCCATTTATATTGAAAAGTTATAATACAGAAAAGGCAGCTGTTTAGCTGCCTTTTCTGTATTTGTGTGTGTAAAATTCGTTAATTGGTAACCACCGGATTGTTTGTCGTTACCAGCACTACTTTCGCTTTATCTGATTTAGCAATGGCAGTTAAAAACTCCACTAATGCATTATATTTTTCAGGGGCAAAACGGCCTTCATTTCTAATTAGCTTGCGGGTATAGATCAACTGATTATTCTCCAGCTTTACCGAAGTTGAAAACTCACCAAACTCTGTTTTCAATGATACATCGTTAGGTTTACTTTCCATGCTGTAGCCAGCCGGAATTTCGAAAACAATATGATCTTCATCCGTTGTAGCATTGTTGAAAACAATCTCTGTTCTACGTTTGTCCAATTTCTCGGGCAAGGAAGTTAACCTGTTGAATAAATTAGGCTGAAAAAAGATCCGCTTTCCCGAGATATTGAAATAATTAGCAAATTCAAGCTCTAAATGTTCGGTTAATGTAGGTTTACTTTCTTTATTTACCTGATGACCAAAACTTTTTAACTGCATGCTTGGTATATCAATCGTTTTATAAAGATATTTTTCAATCTCTCCTTTACTGTTTGTTGCATTCATGTAACTTAATTCATCCTGACGAATACAATTGTATTTCACGTCCACTGCAGCTGTGGCCTGACCAGTTAAATCGAATTTAACTTTAGCCACTCTTGCTAACAAGTTATCCGCTGCAGAATAAGTAGGAGTTTTAATCAATTTACCTCCTTCAGCTGAAAACATTAATGCATATCGATTCCCTGTGAAGCTTCCCATGTAATTAAACGGATCATTCTGACTAGTGCATTCAACCCAGTATGTTTGCTTTTCTGTTGGAATAGCCAATACCACATGGTTAAAAGGATCTGTTGTAAAATCAGGATAAACGGTATTTGGAGTCCTTCCGCCAAAAATCCATGCTGCATTAGCATTTACGCCTGCCTCTTTTAACAAAGATTTTAAATAGTTGGAAAGTGCTTTACAATCCCCATATCCCCTGGTAGCTACATAATTGGCATCAAATGTTTGAAATCCCCCAATTCCTAATTGAACACTGATATAACGCGTGTTTTTTTGAAGATATTCATATAATACTTTGGCTTTTTCAATTGGATCTTTCACTCCATCGGTGAGCTCGTGAACTTTAGCCTTAACTGTTTCCGGAAGTTGATCCCTACCTTGATTCAAGTAATTAATCCATTCACCAAAGGCATTCCAGCTATCCATTTTACCTTCATAACCTTCATATGAGATGTCAACAGCTCCGCAAACTACATATGGTCCCTGTTCTCTGATTTGGGGTGAAAAAGGCTCGCGTTTAAGCGCCGGCAGGTTTACAGCTTCCCATGTATAACTAGTATTTCCTTCAACCTGTTCTTTTTTTACAGGGTTTGTTAAGTTAAACTCCTTATATCTTACTTGTATAGCTTGAGGGGCAATAATAGAATAACTGCTTTTCTGAACACTGGCCCGATATCCAGAATAACCGGCCCAACCAGGATAACTAATCAACCCAACGTACTCTGTCTCCTCCTCAAATTCTACGGTATATGGATAAATATTATACGCCAGAGATGCTACTTTAACCCGATTATCATCATATAATGTAACCCCGTCATTTGCTTTATAATCCTGAATCTCACTGCTTTTCAATTTCCGTATTACATTGCCTACAGAATCATATAAAGCGCCTTTAAAGGCTCGTAAAGGATGTAAGCGATCATATGAGGATACGTTCTCGGCCCAATCATCGCCATTATGATTAAGAATGGTAATTACAACATGAGAAATCATTTTTGCCGACCCTTTATTCGCAATTTTAAAGGTTGTCGCATTGAGTCGAACAACAACATCCGCATCTTTTTTTAACTCAACGGGAATATCCTTTACAGGGTATTTTTTTTCGTCTCCGGCATAGGCAAGCTGGTTTATAATTAAACCAATCAATGTCAGAAAAAGTAAATATTTCTTATTCATAAGTTTTACTGACTTACTTTTTTCAATACAATCTGTTCTGATAATTTTGCGGCGACAGCAGCATAAAATGATTTTAAGCCTTCGTATTCCTCTGCTATAAACATTTTTTTGTTAAAGCTGATCACAGAACGAACCTGAACTTTATCTCCAATTTGTCCGATCATATACGAGAATTTTGCCCCGTCTTCTGATACCACATATTTTGTAGATTTTGGCAATTCTTCTACCGTGTATCCCGGAGGAATAACCAAAGTTGAGATCGTTACCAGATCACTTAAAGTTGGGTAATTCACAGGATAAGTACGCTGTTTGGCTTTAAACGCATTTCCGTCAAATGAACTGAACATGATTGGATTTACGTATATAACCGAAGAGTTTGCGTCAGCCTCCTCATCTGATTCAAAAGTTAGCTTCGTAACCATTGCTGTATCCACCAGTTCAGTGTTGTCAAAACTGTAATTGGTAATCGTATATCCTGCAGACTTATAGTTATTTTTTATGTAATCGTCTTTAGACGTTGCATTCACCAGATCAGCACGGGTATTAGCGGCAGCATACTCTTTATCATACAAGCTAGCAGTACCGCTTAATTTACCGTTATTGATAGAAAGATTAATAGTTGTTGATCGCTTTGACCTGATTTGGTCATTCTCCAGACTAACCCAACGACCGATGCCATTCTGTTCAATTAAACGTCCGCGGCCATTTAAACAACGTTCAGGTAATAAGAAAGAAGACCGTGCAGGATCGGTTGCATCAAGCAGCAATTCAGTACTATCAATTTTAACTGCAGCAATTACATAATTGAAATTATCTATCATAGGGTAATATTCATTTACCCGTCCATTTTTGCGTGTACTTAATATTACCGGATTAGCTGTTAAACCTGCCTCTCTCAGCATACCAACCAATAGCAAATTAATATCTGCTGCACTACCGGTCTTTTTCTCAAAAACAGTTTTAGGTGTTTGACTGGCTAACATTGCGTTATTTCCATTCCATTTTACGTTTTGTTTTAAGAAAGAAGTTAGCGCAAGCGATTTGCTTACAGGATTAGTATACTTATTGGCAATTTGAGCTACCTGGTCTTTCAAAAAGCTCGTTCTGTTCATCGAACTGGCAAAGCCGTCTGTTTTATAAATGGCTTCTGTAACCTTTTCCCAGGTATTTAATACTCCTCTATAAGGCGAGTGAGGATATTGTTCGCCCTGTTGCTGAAATTTAATTTTTGAGATATAATCATCGGCTGTTGTAATGTATTTATCATCTTCAAAGGCCGGAACATCTTTCATTGCCCAATGATAATTGGTAGACTTAGCATTAACGGCTTCAGAACCACCTTGCTCTCTTCTGCCTGTATACTCATCAAAACTTCCTTTCCAGGTTATTATAAACTGCTCCATACCTTCTTTCTTCTCATTCACAAAAAAGGAGTTGTAACCCTGGCTTTCTAACTTATAAAAGAAATATTCAGGAATACGGGCACTGTATTCACTCCAAATAGTTGGATAATTAGTTTGGAAACTCCATTCGCGTAAATAAGTATAGCTATTGGAACGAATGGTATAGGTAAACTCTATTACGGCTCCTTCTTTAACTTGTGGAAGTGTTAGTTTTCGTTGACGATAATTTCCGGTAACGAGCTCATCAAAAACAGCTTTGCTATCAAGTTTGTACTCCACTATTTTCCCGTTTTCTAACAAATACGTGGAACCTTTAAGCGAACCAATTTTTTCTTTAGTGTACAACCCATCATAATATGGAATTACAATTTTGGCTTCATCCAAAGCTGCTTTATTAAAAATCTTTATACGGCAGTGACGCTCGTGAATCAATTCAAAATCATTGTTGGTAAAAGAAAAATAAGTGTTCCCGATATCAGCCAACACCACAGCATTTGCACTCGAGTCTTTTGAGTAAACCGGCATGGTCATTTCTTCCATGCTTACTTTACCGTATTTTATGGTGTTTTTTTGCGCTAAAATAGCAAAAGGAAAGAGAAGGAAAGCTAACAGCAATCCTGATCTTGACTTCAAACAGTTCATTATTGAGTAGTATTTAAGCATTACGTATTAAGAGTTCTTTAACAATTGCATTCAAACGTTTTATAGAGCGATAGATAACGCGGCGCAAGGTACACATAATGAATTATTGTAAAAAGCGTAGAACTACTGTGTAGTTATTTAATTGTTGATTTTTTTCAATACAATTTGCTCTGTTAGTTTAGCTGAAACAGCAGCATAAAACGCCTTTAGTCCTTCGTATTCATCTGCTAAAAACATGGTTTTATTAAAACTGATAATAGAACGCAGCTGTATTTTATCTCCTACCTGGCCAATTAAATAAGTAAACTTAGCGCCATCTTCTGAAAGGTTATACTTTGCAGGTTTAGGCAACTCCTCTATTGCATACCCCGGAGGAACTGCAACGGTTACCGTTGTTTTAAGATCAGTTAAGGTTGGGTAACTGACCGGATAAGTACGATGCTTGGCCTTAAAGGCATTGCCATTAAAAGAATTAAATAATATTGGGTTGATATAGAGTATTCCCGGAGTATCCTCCGCATCATATTCAAATGACAACTGAGTAACCATTGTGGTATCAATGTTTTCGAGATTCTCTAAACTATAATCAGTGATCGTTAAGCCGGCTACTTTATATTTTCCTTTAACGTAATCATCTTTTGAATTGGCCTCAGCCAGTTGAGCCCTTGTATTTGCTGCAGAATAATCTTTCTCATATACTGTTGCGGTCCCACTTACCTTGCCATTATTAATTGACAAGCTAATGTTAGCTGCTTTAGAGGCAAATACCAGATAATTTTCCAGGTTGATCCATCGGCCCACTCTATTTTCTTCAATTAGGCGGCCTTTACTATTTAAGCAACGCTCAGGTAATAAATAGGCTGGTCTGTAGGGATCGGTGGCGTCCAAAAGTAAATCAGTGCTATCAATTCTAACCGAAGCAATAACATAATTAAAATTATCAATCATAGGATAATACTCATTAACACGGCCATTCTTGCGAGTACTAAGAATAACCGGGTTAGCTGGTAGCCCGGCATCTCTTAACATACCCACTAACAAAAGATTAATGTCGGCAGAACTTCCTGTTTTCTTTTCTAATAGTATTTTCGGAGATTGAGCTGGAAACATTCTGTTTAAGCCATTCCATTTTACAGCGTTCTTTAAGAATAAGGTAAGAGCAAATGATTTACTTACCGGATCGGTGTGTTTAGCAGTAATCTGCTTTATCTTGTCTTTTAAAAAGCCGGTTTGATAAATAGAACTGGTAAAACCATCATCCTCATAAATCACCTTTGTAACTTTTTCCCAATCGCTTAGCACCGGCTTATAAAATGACCCTGGGTATTGAACACCTTTCAATTGAAACTTTACTTTTGAGATATAATCATCAGCAGTTGTAATGTATTGGTCATCTTCAAACGCAGGAACATCTTTCATTACCCAATGATACAAGGTTCCGCCTGTTTCCTCCTTCTTTTCGCTTACAAAAAAAGAATTATACCCCTGGCTTTCTATCCTATAATCATACTGCTGAGGAACTCTGGCCGTGTATTCACTCCAAAGAACAGGATATTTACTCTGAAACTCCCACTCCTTAAAAAAAGTAAATGAATCAGAACGAATTGTATAACTGAATTCTATGACCGCCCCTTCCTTTACATTTGGTAAGGTAAACTTCTTCTTGCGATACCTGGCGTTAACCTTTTCATCAAAAATGGCTTTACTATCGAGTTTAAATTCCACCATTTTACCGTTTTCCAACAAGTACGTTGACCCTTTAATCTGAGTGATAGTTTCATCATCGTACATAATTGCAACAGTCGCTTCGTCCAATGCTGCCTTATTAAAAATTTTAATACGGCAATGGCGCTCATGTACCAGGTTAAAACTGTTAATTGTACTGTTAACATAGGTGTATCCTACATCGGCCAATACAACAGCATTGGCCGTAGAATCCGGGGTATAAACAGGCATCATTAATTCTTCCATCCTTACATTACCGTATTTAATTGTTGGTTTTTGCGCCAAAATGGCAAAAGGAAAGAGAAGGAAAGCTAACAGCAATCCTGATCTGGTTTTCAAACAGTTCATTATTGAGTAGTATTTAAACATTAAGAGTTCTTTATAAAAATTGCATTCAAACGTTTAACAGAGCGATAGATAATGTGGGCTAAAGGTACAGAATAATACCTATTTAAAAACAATCTGCAATTACGGACCAGATATAGTTTAACAAAAAACCCGGCTGTCAACCGGGTTTCATTTAATCGATATTAAACTTGTAACCTATACCTCGTACTGTTTGCAGTAATTGAGGATTTTCGGGATTGTCTTCAATCTTTTTCCGTAAACGAACAATATGCATATCGAGTGTTCGGGTATTCACATCCGAATTATAGCCCCACACCACTTGCATCAATTCATCGCGGTTGATAACCTTACTCGGATTTTTAAGAAAATATAGTAAGATCCTGTTTTCTAAAATCGTAAGCTCGATCTTTTTACCATCAGATGTGATCAGGGAGTGAATGCTTGGATGGTGCTCCATGTTATGGAACTTATGTACCTCGCTTTTATCATGTGTAAGGATAAATTTCACCTTATTATCTAACAAAGCCACCAGCACATCCATATTAAATGGCTTGGTTATATAATCGGAAACGCCAAAGTTATAGGCGTCAATTTTATCCACATCTTGCGCCTTAGCGGTCATCATAATTACCAGGTTTTCAAAATTTTGCTGGCGAAGGGAGGCACAAACCGCAGACCCTTGCTTGCCAGGCAGCATCCAATCCAGTAAAACCACTTCAGGTTCTTCTCTTAATATTAACGCTTCGCCATCAGGTCCGTTGGCGGCCTCAAAAACGGTATAACCTTCTTTCTCTAAACGACTGGCTACCAGAAAACGAAGATTTTCATCGTCTTCAACAACAGCCACTTTTATTTTTTTCTTTTCCATAGACTTAACTGTATAATATTTATGTTCAGTTCTTTTTAAAAGGTAAAACAATTCTAAATTCTGAGCCTTTACCCGGTTTGCTTTTAACGCTTATTTCACCATTCATGAAGTTAACTATTTCTTTGCAAAACGCCAGCCCTATCCCCACGCTTCCATGACGGTTAAACTCATTCTCCACCTTATAGAATTTCTTAAAGATATTTTCCAGTTCCTGTTTTTCAATACCAATTCCCTGATCTACAAACCTAAAGATCAGTTGCTTTCGCTGTCGCTTAATGTTAATATTCAAAAACTTATTGCCTGGATTAGAGTATTTATAAGCATTATCGATCATATTGGTGAAAACGCTGTTAAGCAATACTGCGTCGGTTTCAAATATATCGGCCTCTTCAATACTGTATTCAATATTAAAATCAGGGTATTTAATCTGATAAGCGTCTACCAGATTTTGACAAAACACTTCCAAATTAACATTTGAATATTTCAGTTTGATGGACTTATTTTCGAGCTGAGTAAATGAGAGCAATTTGGTCATTAAATCATTCAGCTTATCAGCTTCTTCATTTAAAATCCTACCATAATTTAAGCGTTCACGTTCAGTTAAGCCATCACTGCTTCTAATATTATCACCGGCTATTTTTATCACACTAACCGGTGTTTTAAATTCATGCGTTAGATTATTGATAAAATCGTATTGCAGTTTAAACAGTTTCTGGTTAATATTCAGGTTTCTAAAAATCAGGTACGCAATAAATAAAACCAAAAGATAAACGATAATAAACCCAATAGCCAGCGGAGTAAAGATCCTGTAGATCTCTTTGCTCAGGTGTTCTTTGGTTGAAATAAAATAAAGCTGATAATCAGAAAACGCCCCAGGTAAAGAGATCCCTGTGGTGTAATAATGCCGCTGATCGGTACTTAATGAATCGAACATAAACGATTTGATCATTATGTTTTGATACAGCTGCGGATTAATATTTTCTATTTTCAGTTTAGTCGGATCGAGATGAAAAACAACCAGATCCTGTTCATATAATGCCGATGGCGCGCGAACTTCATCCGGCGCAAAGAACTCTTTATAAATGGTCAGTTCCTGTCTTCTCGGAACATTTAAAAAGCTAACCTTATTGTCACCAATGGTATAAAAGTTATTGAAGATCTGGCTGTTATCGGGAATTCGGTTGGTGTCGACCTGTTCTACATAAGAAACAAATTTCAATAAAGCCGTACTAAAATCCGTTTCAACAATTGATGGATAATTAAAAACCTGGTACTTTTTACTGTAAAGCAATTCAGGCTTTTTATTCCTTTCATATTGATAGATCGATTTAAACTCAGCTGAAAAATGGTCTTTAGTTAAACCGGTACTTATACGATGATTACTGATCTCGAGGTCGTAGAACACCATCGATTGTGTGAATGGATAAGTTTTGAAAAGGCTTCTGGATATCTTATGAACAGAAACTGAATCCAAAAAACCCTGATATAGCGAAAACTTAGGAACATCGTTATTTAAAAAATCATTGTATGGCTCAATGGTTTTATCAAGCACCTTAGCTTTTTCACTATCAAATTGCCCTTCAACAAATTTTTGCGTGAATTTATAGGAAAGGAAAAGCGCTAAAATAAATGACAACGAAATAAGGATAAAAAAACTGGTGATTAACACCAGGTTTTGCCGATATGTACTTTTCTGTTGTGATCTAGCTTCCAAATCAGAAATTCCTATTTCTTTAAATTGTCATTAAAAAACTGCTCCATTGTTTTATAGAGTTCAATGCGATTTTCCTGTTTCATGAAGTAGGTTCCCTCATTTTGTTTCAGGATGTATTTTACATCTATATTTTGCTTCTGCAAGGTTTTTACCAGCTGACTGGTTTCCTGTGTATTTACCCGCGGATCTTTGGCTCCCTGGGCTACCAATAACGGAACCTTGATCTTTTCGGCATGAAATATCGGCGAAACTTCTCGCAATGCATCTGCCTCCGTTTCCGGATTCCCCACCAACTCATAATACATGCCCTGCATCGATTTATAATAGGGAGGAATATCTTTCAGGTAGGTAAATAAATTAATGATACCACAATAGGAAACCCCACATTTATACATTTCTGGATTTTTAATACAGCCTACCAAGGCAGAATACCCTCCAAAGCCATTCCCAAAAATGCCAATCCTGCTCGAATCTGCCACACCGCTTCGAATCAACCAAAGGGCACCATCGGTAATATCATTCTGCATTTTGCCGCCCCACTCTTTAAACGAAGCCTGATAAAATGCTTTTCCATAACCTGTTGATCCTCGGTAGTTCATCTGCAATACCGCATATCCCCTGTTGGCTAAAAACTGAACTTCAGCATTGTAACCCCATTTATTTCTAGTCCATGGACTAGAACCACCGTGAGGCATAATGATTGCCGGCAAATTCTTCGCCTCTTTACCCTTAGGCAAGGTCAAATATCCATGAATTGTAAGTCCATCTCTCGATTGATAGGAAATTGGTTTCATTTCAGCCATTTCCTGTTCCTTGATCCAGGGAGAGATATCACTTAGTTTGCTCAGTTTATCAGAATTGATCTCATATAAATAATAGGTTCCCGGATTTCTGTCGCTGTAGGTCCTTACCAGGAATTTCTCTTCCATTTTATCCATCCCGGTGATCCAAAGGTCTTTACCAGGAAGTTTTTTAGAGATATTGTTATAAAAACAAGCCGATGGCTCATCCAAAAAGTGAACCTCGTATTTCCAGGTGGTGTAGCCGGCCCAAAGCAGCTTTTTTAACCGTTTCGAATAGCCGACTTCGGCAACATCTACATCTTTGTTTTCATAAACTGTTTTGATCTCTTTACCTGTTTCCAGGTCAAATTCCACCAACGCAGTTTTATCTCTGCCAATATTTGATAGTGCATAGATATGTTTATTGCTATCAAACGAAAAACACTGTGGCTCTAAATTTTCATCAAATTGTACACTTCGAACCACTTTAAAAGGCATGTCTTCCTCCGGACGGTAGAGCAAACGGTCGTTCACACCATCGGTTTCTACAGCCAGTAAAAGTTTTCCTTCATGATCAGCCATCCAATAATTGATATTCCCCGGATTCTCGGCAATGATCTTCAGCTCACCGGTTTCCATGTTCATTCGGTACGCATCAAACTTTTTCGGATCCCGTTTATTAAGTAATAACAATATGTTGCCGTCGTCCATTACATCAATCAAACGCACTGTAACATCCGGATAAGGCGTTATATCCTGGTTTTTAGTACCATCTTTACGCACAGCATAAAGGTGATAGCGTTCATCACCATTATTGTCTTTTAAATAGATCAGTTGATTATTTCCAGCCCACCAATATTTCATGATGGCATTTTCGCTTTCAGAAGTTACCTGGGTAATCTCGTTAGTGTTGAGTTTTTGAACAAAGAGATTTAAACGGTCTTTATAGGGTTGAAGAAAAGCAATGTACTCTCCATCAGGAGAAAGACGAAAAAAGGTGCGTTCGGGATTCTTGAAAAAATCAGCGATAGGTATCTCTCGTACTGCTGTTTTCTTATCGCATGCCCCCAGCATCCCCACCAGTAAAAACAATACGCATTTAAAAAATACCTTCATAAAGTTTATATTCCTTATTTATTCTAATTTTGCAAAATCGTGTTAAAAATAGTTAAAATTGAAAGGCCCAAATCGAGCTGTAACAACAATTTTACCCCTAAAAAGCAATAATATTACGGCTTTAAGGCGCCTGTAACAAGGAAACTACATAAACTCGCATATTATTAAATTAACCCAACCTTGACCACCGTAGAAGAAGTTTTATTTTCAATAAACCAACAATTCACTCCTTCTAAACGAATTGTTCGCATGGAATTGGCCGATGCATTAAACATGTTTTTGGCCGAAGATCTGCTATTACCCGAAAAGCAAAATATATATAATCACGCTAATTTTGCCACTTACGAAACCACACTTAAACGTGGGACCTTATTACGGGCCTATGAATTGGGTATTTTGCATAAACTTGATATCGAACAAGTAAACGTATACAAAGCCGTAGAGGTTTGTATTCAACCAGTATATACTCATCTTTATCCTACTAAACCTATTATTTCACCCATTATAAAAAGTTTAATTAAAGACTTTAATGGGGTAAATACAAGCATGGAGCCCATGTTAATCATGGAAAGTCCGGATGTTGATCTTCAAATCAAAAACTTAATTGATCGTTGCGACATCATTATGCTCACAGGTTACGACCATCATCAGCTTATACCTAAGTTCGAGCAATTTGGCATTAAATTCATAATTAACAAAATAAGTCAAACTCCGGGCGAAAAAACCCTTATCGGTTTTCACGATCATAAAATAGTTTTCTTCTTACCCGAAGAACAAACCGGGGCTTTAATTAGTGCCGAAATATATGGCCGCGCAGCTATATTGAAATCACTCGGAAAGACATTTCAACTGACTAAGGCAACTTCAGCCAGCAACTACGAAAACAATACATCATATACCCATTTCTCCATTGGTCGCTATTCGGTTTTCGACAAAGACGTAATTGTAAACTTTCAGCAAAAAGTTGATGAAATAATCCTTACCGATTATGCCAACGCAAACTGCTATGTAAGAATTTTACCAAAAAGCACTGTTGTAAAAGGCTCAATGGTTGAAATCATTCCATTTATTGGCAACTGATAATTTGGAGAAAAAGAATTTTATAACAAGATTGTTTAATATTTTTACAGATATGCGTCAGCTTGTTATTTATATCGTTTTAATTCTTTTTCCGGTAGTTGTTTTTGCTCAAAAAAACATGGATGAGGCCCTTGCTCAGGATTTCTTGCGCAATGGCGATTATCAGAAAGCGGCCGATCTTTATGAAGATGTTTATAGCAAGACTGGTTCTGAAAGCAGTTACAGCAACCTGATTAACTGTTTATTAAAGCTTAAACAGTTCGACAAAGCCGAAAAAATAGCAGCAAAACAAGTTAAGAGAAACCCTGGCATTTTACGCTTTCAGATTGACTTGGGGAACGTTTACAAGCAAAGCGGAAATTCAAGTAAGGCCAAAGAGCAGTTTAATAAGGCGATCAATGACATCAGCCCTGATATGTTTATTATTTCTGAAACAGGCCAGAAATTTTATACAATAGCGGAGTTTGATTACGCCATTCAAACCTTTAAAAAAGGCCGACAGGTAATGGGTAATGAAACTTTATTTACCTACGACCTTACGCGGCTTTATAATTTAAAACAGGATAAAACAGCTGTGATTGAAGAAGCATTGCTGCAATTATCGGTTAATCCTACTTTTTTGAGCCAGGCCAAGAGTATTTTATCCAGCTCTTTACAGGAACCAAAAGATTTTGAAACGCTAAAGAACGTTTTACAACGGAAGATAAATAAAGAAGGTCAGAGTCCCGACTTAGCGGATCTAACAATATGGCTGTATTTGCAACAAAAAGACTTTAACCAAGCCTTGGAGAAAGCCATTGTTTTTAACAAAGTCTTAAATGAAGATGGTGAACGTTTGCTCACTGTTGGTGAAGTTGCTGCAAATGCCGAACAGTATGACATTGCCATAAAAGCATTTGCGACCATTACTTCCCTTTCTCCTAAAAGTCCTTTATTTGATGAGGCCAAAATGGCCTTTATCAGCACAAAGAATAAAAAGATCGTTGCCGGAAATTATAAACATGAAGACATTCTTTCATTGGAAAAAGATTATGAACAGGCGATAGCCGAGTTTGGAAAAAATAATGAGACCCTTTACATGGTAAGAGGTTTGGCCCATCTTAAAGCTTACTACCTGCAAAAAACCGATGAAGCCATTGCATTACTTGACGATGCCATTAAAACTCCCCGTATTTCTTATGCTGTTCAGGCACAGTGCAAACTCGACCTTGGGGATATTTACGTGATTTCGGGAGATATTTGGGAGGCCACTTTATTATACGGACAGGTTGACAAAGCTTTAAGAGATAATCCGATGGGGCAGGAAGCTCGCTTTAGAAGTGCGCGACTTTCATTCTGGAACGGTGATTTCGATTGGGCGAAGGCACAGTTGGACGTGTTAAAAGCTTCTACATCACAGCTTTTTGCAAATGATGCTTTAAACCTTTCGTTGCTTATTGGCGATAATTTAGGCCCTGACAGCACAAATAAACCCTTAAAAATGTATGCACACGCTGACCTTGAAATCTTCAAAAATCAATTGGCCGGTGCAAAAACTACACTCGACAGCTTAAGAGCGATTTATCCCGGTCATCCGTTAGAGGATGATATTTTAATGGCAGAATCGAAGATCTCTTTAAAAAAAGGGCTGTACAGTGATGCCGCTAAAACATTAACTGAAATTATTGAGCGATTTAACTACGATATTTGGGGCGATGACGCCTTGTTTATGCTAGCCGACCTGAATGAAAATCAACTCAACAATAAACAAAAAGCCCAGGAACTGTATGAACGTTTGTTAACACAATTCCCAGGCAGTTTATATGTTTTGGAAGCCCGAAAACGCTTCCGTTCTTTACGGGGCGATATACTTAATTAAACAATACATTCTTTAGTATATCCTGGTTTACATGTTTGAATTTTTGTGGGCCCACACTTTTTCTTCTTTCCATCACTTCTTTCCATGTAGTTAAGATAAACCCTTCATCTTCCAAAAACTTCCGAAATTTAGGGTCGATCATTGCCAGCATATCACCTTTTCTCCTGTCGCCCGACCCTGAGAACTCTTTGTAAGCATCGGTGGTTTTAGTGCAATGCATAATCACCATTGTTAAACCCGGTTTAAGCTTGTTTAAACTTTCTTCATACTGCTCCCTGAACCATTTTTGAAGGTTTTCGTCCGTATTTCCCATGTCTGAAGGAAAATTCCATTCATAGCTCATTCCATTTAAATCATCCAACACCGGCAAACCCGAGTTCCAAACTTTACGTCCTACACTCCGGGCAAGCTTCATTATTGAGTTTAGTTTCTCTACAGGTTGAGCTCCTGCATAGCTAAATTGCGAATCCTTTAACTTCGACAGATCATGCATTTTTACCTGTGCCAAAAGCATTGTATTATGGCCGCCCGGAAACATAATGGGGATATTCTCTTTCCGGCCAATTTTCATGTATTTCATAAGATAACCCGGCTTTGAAAAAACCGTTCCCATGTGTGAATCGAGATGGGTAGGATTAAAGCCCATTTTACGAGCCTTAGCTATTTGAGCTTTTATTTCGCGGCCCACTTCTTTAGAGCTGGCGTGTTTGCGAACCAGATCAACATCTCTCCACAAACAACCTTCCTTGTCAGTTAAACCCGGCACTCTTTTCTGCCCGGCCACTGGTCCCCAGCGATAGGTGCTCCATTCAGATGTTAAGGTTATATGTAAGCCTGCATCAATGGTAGGATTTTCCTTAATGTACTTAACCATTGGAGGAACCCAAGGGCATGGCATCATTACACTCAATGAATTAGCCACACCATTTTCAATAGCTTCAATTGTACCCTGGTTGGAGTCAAACGACATACCGGCATCATCAACATGTAAAATAAGCACACGATCCCCCTTCTTCCACCCTAGTTTTTCGGCATATGTTTGTTGAGCTTTAAGGGATAAGGGACCTATAAACAGGACGCAGAAAGACAGCCAAAAAAATTTGACGATATAAAGAAGTCGCGTAAACATAAGGCAGTAAATTGAGAGGGTGTCCTTTAAATTTAATAAATTTTAAGCAAATTTTTATCTTTCAGACTAACTGAAAACAGCATTTTTTTCAGTGTTTTTTTAAAATTATCTCAGGAATTAAATTCGTTACTTCCGCCTATTTTTCTAATTTTTGTATCAAATTTTAAATCGATGGTACAATTTAATGTGACTATAAATATTGAAGCGGATGTTGTTGAGGAGTTTTTAGTGTGGATGCGCGACAAACATATTCCTGATGTAATGAACACCGGCATATTTAAATCTTATAAAATAGCTGAACTCATAGCTCCTGTTGAACCTGAGCAGGTAGGTACTACCTTCTCTTTTCAATATTTCTGTGAAACCATGAATGATTATTTCAGATACGAAAAGGAATTTGCGCCTTCGCTGCGCCAAGAAGTTACTGAAAAATATGGCTCTAAGATAGTTGCCTTCCGTTCGGTAATGGAAATCCTTGCCGAAGGATAATTCATTCAATTCATTTTTCAATAATACATACACCATTTATGAAAATTACTCATACGCCTATTGATGGCTTGGTAATTATTGAGCCACGGGTATTTAATGACGCCCGAGGTTATTTTTTTGAAAGCTATAATCAGCATACTTTTAGGGAAGCCGGTATTGATGCGAATTTTGTTCAAGACAATCAGTCTAAATCACAAAAAGGCACATTACGCGGACTGCATTTTCAGGCTCCTCCTTTTGCTCAAGGCAAGTTAGTAAGGGTTATTCAAGGCAGAGTACTCGACATTGCTGTTGACATCAGAAAAAATTCTCCAACCTTCGGACAGTATTACAGCATTGAATTAAGCGGTGAAAACCAGGTTCAATTTTGGATTCCGGAAGGATTTGCCCATGGTTTTATCACACTTGAAGATGATACCATTTTCAGCTATAAGTGCACTAATTTTTACAATAAGGCCTCTGAAGGTGGAATTATTTGGAATGATCCAGATCTGAATATTAATTGGGGAGAAGTTGATGTTCTGGTTTCAGAAAAAGATGAAATTCTCCCCAAATTAAAAGACTTTACAAGTCCGTTTTAAAAAACTAAAATATTAATTTGACAGATAACGTCCGGGAATGGAATTCTCGGGCGTTTCTGCATTCCATGTAACATTCATTATGCGCCATGTCTGGCCGTCATACATGAGCTGTAAGCTATTAATACCTCGTTGAAATGGTTGGCTATCATCTTGCTTATAAAGCGATTGATAAGTAGAAAACACCTGGGCCATATTACCGTAAATATCAGTTTTTCTTGAGAGCTCTTTCTCAAAGAAACCCTGATCTTTTGTTAATTTCCCAAGCCCTATAAGGTACTGATCAACGGAAAGTACACGTACTGCAATCTTTTTTTCTTTATTAATAAAAACAGGCATTAAACGAGCATCAGAAATAAATAACGACCGTATTAATGCAGTGTCCCTTTGTTGCCCTGCCGGTCCTGATATAGAGGAGTATAATTGCTTGATCACTCTGTCCAAAGTTTCTTCTTTTGACTGTGCCTTAACAAAGGCAAATGAACTTAGCAGAAATAGAAGTAAACAGAACCTTTTCATGTATACAAAAATTAATTTTTAGTTTGCAGCAAATTATACAGCTCATCCAGCTTAGGTGAAAGGATAATCTCTATCCTCCGATTTTTGCTTTTTGCTTCTGGTGTATTCTCTGTTAGTAAGGGGTTATATTCGCCTCTACCAGCCGCTTCCACTTTTATTGGCTCTAACTTTTGAGCCTCGGTCAGGTACCTAACAACTGATGTAGCCCGTAAAACACTTAAGTCCCAGTTATCTTTAATTTGTCCTAAGTTGCGAACCTTAGCATTGTCTGTATGACCTTCAACCAAAATATTGATATCGGTTTGTGTTTTAAGCACCTTCGACAGTTCATCAAGCGCTTCTTTACCCTTTGCATCAATAACAATGCTACCAGTATCAAATAATAATTTGTCGGTTAAGGAAACGTACACCTTACCGTCTTTAACAGACACCGTTAAACCGCTTTCAGCAAAGCCTAATAACGCTTTTGATAGTTTCTGTTGTAAGGCCTTGGTTGCTTCATCCCTGCTTTTTAAAATGGCCTCTACTTCACGCAGGTTTTTTTCACGTGCTGCCAGATCTGATGAAAGCTTCTTAATTTCTCCGGTACTGTTATTCCGTAATACGGTATAGTCTTTAAACAATTGTTCATTTTGCTCCTGCGCTAATCTTAATTGATCTCCTAAATTCGAAGTATCTCCTTTCAATTTATTAGCAACTGCAACAAGGCTGTCTCCTTTGGTGTTACAGTTTACAAGGGTGTTTTGTAATGAATCTCGTTCCGACATTAGTTTGCGGTAATCTTTCTTACTTAAGGCAACACAAGAGGATAACCCAATAACCGAAACTAAAACAATGGCTGGTAAAATTGTTGATCTACGCATAAACAAATTTATTTGTGGTCTAAAATAAATAAACCATTCTTCTGATTGATTAGTGTGAATAAAAAAAACAGCGACAGAAAATGAGTTTCCTGTCGCTGTTATACTATTTTGAATGCCTTTATGATCCTATGGCATTAAATAAAAACTGATTAAACGGATAAACTTCCTTCCAAACGTTCACTACCTGCTCAACAGCGTTTTTACCTAGAAGTGCTTTTTGATCTAATTCATTAGAAACAGTGAAGCTTTTCAGCTTTAACAATTCAATTTCAGGATGATCAGCCGGATATCCTTTGGGAGCAGTTTTCAACTTGCCCTCTTCATCAAGCTTATTGAAATACTGCTTAAAGGCTTTCGCTTCAATTATTACCTTAAAATCGTGGGTATTGTAATCGATTTCTTGTCTGATCGCTTTAATATGTTCGGCTTCGGGCATCCAATATCCCCCGGCAGCAAAACAGGTTGCCGGTTCAATGTGCAAGTAATAGCAAGGACCGTTAACTCCTTTTCCCATTGAACTAACAACAATACCAAAGTTCTTTTTATAGGGCAATTTATCCTTACTGAAACGAACATCGCGGTAAATCCGCATTACACATTGTTTCGCCTTTATCCCGCTAACTGCAGGATCAATTTCAGCAAGTTTAACCAATACAGCATCTACAAAGTCTTCTACGTTTTGCTTTGCCATATCGTAGCGCTTCTTGTTTTCCATAAACCAGTCGCGGTTATTATTTTCGGCAAGCTCTTTTAAAAAATCAAAGGTAGTTTGCTGTAGCATATTTTTTATTTCGAATAGGATGTATCAAACTTAATTGGTGAAAACCAATGCAACATTAACACTCTGCCATAGCGAAAGTTTATCGGCATAAACAAAAAAATTGCTCCTATGATTATGCTCAGATATACCCAAGGCGAAGGATCTCCTAATAAAAAATAAGTGGCAATGCCAAGGGTGACACTTTGTGCCACATTAAGGGCATAACTTAAATACATACCGCCCCAAAAAAAGCCGGGCTCAATTTCAAAACGTAAACCACACACCGGGCAGTTTGAATGCATCTTTTGATACGCTATTAGGTTGTAAGAAGGATGAACGAACATATTCCCCTGATGACAACGAGGACATTTTTGTTGAACTATTGCTTGAAACTTAGAAATGGCCATTATACGGATTGGTTATTAAACTCCTGCAATATGAATCGGTCAATAAATAAAACAGGACTACAAATGAAAAATCGAAGAGTGACCTCTTCGACTAATTTAAATTAAGCTCTTGATCAGGAATATTGATATTAACGTTTTTACGTCGGTAATTACGATACCACATTAAACCAACCCCTGCAACAGCAATATATGGTGCTGCCAATAAATATAAAATACCGTTATTAAGTCCGGTTCCTGTTTTCCCACCCTTTTCTATTGATGATTCAACAGATGATTTACACATAGGGCATTGAGCTTTAGATGACTCCGGAAGCATGCCGATAAGTATAAATGCAAACAGTAATGCAACAACCGTTTTTTTCATCATAACTCTTTTAATAACTTCAAAAATAACCATTTATGAACTTAAAATGTTTGCTATTTTAAATAATAAGGCGAAATTAACAGATAAACTACCACACCGGTAATGGTTACATATAACCAGATCGGGTAACTCCAACGTGTGATCTTACGATGCTTTGTCACCTCCATTTTAAGTCCCCAGTAAAATGAAAGCAATACCATTGGTAAAACAAGGGCCGCTAAAACAATATGAGTAATTAAAATGATCAGGTATACAGTTCGTCCTGAACCAGCCTTTGTTAGTTCTGCGGGATCAACAATTCCATCACCATTCAAGTCTCCGAATTTAGCTTCTTGGGGAGCCAGCCAGTGATAAGTGATATACGATACCAGGAATAAGCTTGAAAGGAAGAAAGCAGTAAGATTTAACTTTTTATGAACTGCAATATTCTTTTGTTTAATAAAATACAGTGAAAGCAACAGAAGAACACTACAAGTTCCGTTAATAAAGGCATTAAGTTTGGGTAAAATTAAAATAGAAGAAGGATCAACTGCGGGTGCAGGCAAAACTTTCCGATTCAACAATACCACCACCACAAATACAAATACCGATACACCGGCAACAATTCTGAATAATAATTTTTCTGACATCTTCTATTGGATAAAAGAACAAAGAGACAGGAATCAGGATCCATTTTACAACCTAGCCAATCATTTGTAAAAACTAAATCCTAAATCCTAATAGCTAAATCCTTACTTAAGTTTTTTATCGTCTTCTTCTCTGATCAACTCTACTGTTAAAACTTTAACCTCATCCATTAACGTATCAATGTTATAACGGTTCTCCATTCTATAAAAACCCCGAATGCGATGATGTTGATCGAGCATAATAAACCTGCGTGAAGCAGTATATTTTTTTGTTAAACTGTCGATTTTCACCTCGTTCAATAAATACTGTTGTTGAGCAATACTGCCCAATGAATCAATTGGAGCGTAAATTACTTTCCAATTGTCGTTTTTATTGCTATCCACCAGCCATTGATTATTGGCTGCGTAGGTTACAAATTGAAGTTTAGGGTTCTTCTTAAAGTAGTCGACCAAGCGCCAGGTTTGCTCATTAGCGGCCTTATTTCCAAAGGCATCGTCGGTTAACAGAAAATTTGCCATTATGATCTTACCTGTATCGGCCGATGGATAATAGCTAATCGTGTGATAAATGGTATCCTGAATTTTTCTTCCCTTCTTTAAATGAAAAGTAGAAGCCACTTCTTTAGGTCCATAGACCGGAAGTGGCTTATACATATTCTGACCCGATTTTAACAAGAAATAAGTTATAACCGGAAGAAGAAACACGAAAAACAGGATAACGGCTTTTTTAGAAAGACTTATCCTTGTATTCATTGTTACTTAATTGCAAATAATAAATAGTTACCTTCTATAATCATTAAGGCCACAAAATACACCAAAAATACAATTGGCAATACTACACTAATAATAAGCCCGACTTTCTCGAACTTTAAGTGCATGAAATAAGCCACGATATAAGCCGCTTTAACAATGGTTAAGGCGATATAAACAAAGTTTGCGATTTCTTGTGAAAACCAATGGTGAGGCAAAGCATATAATGCTATAAAGAACTCAACAAGGGTTACACCCAATAAAATAAAGAACACTTTCCAGATCAATGATTTAGTCATTGAGGCATGCTCTCCGTGGTGTTCGTGTGATACAGTAGTTTCGTGTGCTGACATTTTATATAAAATTTCAGAAGTTAACAGATTAAACTAAATAGAACAGGGTAAAAACGAATACCCAAACAAGGTCTACAAAGTGCCAGTACAAACCAACTTTTTCAACCATTAAATAATGACCACGACGCTCATAAGTGCCTAATAATACGTTAATGGTAATAACGATATTGATCACCACACCGGTAAATACGTGGAACCCGTGGAACCCGGTAATTACAAAGAATAATTGACCGAATTGAACAGCACCTGTAGAACCGTCGGCATTAATGAATGGATTGTGGTGAAGGGTCATTCCTTCGTGCATCAGGTGAGACCACTCCCAAGCCTGACAACTTAAGAACGTAATACCACCCAAAATAGTCCAAAACATCCAGTTTAAAACTTCTTTTCTAGAGTTACGATGACCGGCTTCTACTGCCAACACCATGGTAACTGAACTGGCAATAAGGATGAATGTCATAATACCCACGAATACCAATGGATATTCGCCATGCTCAACTCCCGGAACCGATCTAAATACTACATCAGGATCAGGCCAGCTATGGCTTTTAAAGCGCATTGCGCCGTAAAAAATCAATAATGCCGAAAAAGTAAAGACGTCTGACAAGAGGAAAAACCACATCATCAGCTTGCCATACTCAACCGAGAATGGAGACTTTCCACCGCTCCAAGCACTCGATTTAACTTCTTCTTCTAAGTGTGCAACAGTACTCATTAGTTAAATTTTAGTGGTTCAAAAGTAAAAAAACGTATAAATAAATCCATAAAATGTCAAGAAAATGCCAGAATATAGAGGCCAGCTCTAATCTTAACATATTCTTAACCTGGGCAATATTACGGTAAACACCAATTAGCGGCGCTAATAAAACTGCAATACCTGCAATTATGTGTGCTCCGTGCAAACCCGATATTACATATAAGAACGAGCCTGAAGGATTTCCGACAAAATAAACCCTCTCGGCAACCAACTGCTTCCACGAAAGTAGCTGGCAAATAAGAAATGCAATACCCAGCACTATTGTTAACCAAAGAGCCATTTTTTGGCTGGCAAAGTTCAACTTCTTACCTGAAAGATAAGCCCAGTGCATGGTGGCGCTGCTGGCAATAATTAACACTGTCGACAACATGAACAAACTAGGCAACTCAAATTCCACCCAGTTACCCTCAGCCCTTCTAACAATGTAGCTTGATGTAAAAGCCGCAAACAACATAATGCTTGCAACAATAAACAGCCACATTACAAATTTTATAGGACGGATGTTCAGTTTAGTTTCTTCTGTATTCATCACTATATCTTGCATAACTTAAATCTTATCTATTAACATCATTACCTGAATTACCGTGATATACAGGAATCCAGTTAGCATCACTTTCTTGGCCGATACGGCATCACAATTCTTAACCAGCTTGTACGCCGGATAGAGTCCCCAAACACCCATTACAATCGCCGAAATCAAATAAATTACGCCAACATAGTGAAAGCTATACAAAAGCACACTCACCGGAATCTGGATGATTGATGAAGCCATGATCCAATAAGCACTTGCTTTAGTAGTTCCCGATAATGATGGTAGTAAGTAAAATCCGGCTTTATTATAATCTTCGTTCAACAACCAGGCGATCGCCCAAAAGTGCGTGAATTGCCAAACAAACTGAACTGCGAACAATAAACCTGGCTCCATACCAAAATGGTTAGCACTGGCAACGTAGCCTAATAAAGGAGGCATTGCTCCCGGAATTGCTCCTACAAACACAGCCAAACGCGATACCTGTTTCAAAGGCGTATAAATAAACGCATATGAAAGCAAGGAGAATATGCCAAAGAACGCAGTAAGATAATTTACCTGGTAACCCAGAATTAAAATACCTGAAATACCCATTAACAAACTCGCTATAAGCGCTTCAACTACCGACATGCGACCCGAAGGTAATGGACGATTTTGTGTACGCTTCATGAATTTGTCGAGGTTGCGTTCCAAAACCTGGTTAAACCCATTGGCTGATCCTGTTACCAGAAATCCTCCAATTATTAATGAAATAAACTTTGACCAATCCATTATCTCCACCCCTTTGTCGGCATAGAGATACGAAATAGCAGCCGTAAACACGACAAGAGAGCTCAAACGCATTTTTACCAATGACGAATAATCGGCATACTTGGCAGCAATTACGGTTGATATATCGGCCCTAACTGATTTTTCTAACAACACTTTTCTTATACTTTAACAGCAACACTACCTGTCGCTTTAATTTTTAACAAAAACAATACAGCCCAAAACTGTAATCCAAACAATAAACAGCCAAAAACAAGGTGCAAGGCTTGAAATGCCGGAGGCAATGCCATCCATGCTAAAACTACCCCGGTTAAAATTTGAAGCAATACTAATACTGCATTGTATTTAAACACCGATGCGAACAAATCGTTACCTGTTTTTCGGCCCCAAACAAAAAGCATTACAGTTAATAATAAAACCACTATGGCTAATTCGCGGTGCGAGAAAAACAGCCACCCTACTCTACTTACCCATTGCTCACGACCTGCTTGATTCAATACAGCCGAGATCTCATCAATAACTTCTCTTACCTGTGTGCCCAAAAGCATTTGAACAACGGTAAGCAGCATTAATACGATGGTAGCCCATTTGATTCGTTTTACATTAACCCCATCAAAGTCGGTATGCATTAATTTTCTCGCTCTGGCTATTTCATAAATAATTATGTAAAGAGCCAAAATAATCAACGCTACTAACATATGAATGGTAACCATATAAGCTTTAAGGTTACTTTCAACAACTTTAGCCCCGAGCCAGCCTTGAAATCCAATTAGAAATAAATTAAAAAGACTTAGCCAAAAGACTTTCTGCTTGTTTGTTTTAATAAACTGAATTGCAAAAATTACCGTTGCAATTGCGCCAAAACCTAAAAGAACACCCGTAAGCCTGTTTACATACTCTGTCCAGGTATGATACACATTAAACTTTGCATAATCATGCTTGGTGTATTTCTCCCAATCATTTGGGTTGAAATCCTTTCCTGTAGTAAAATCTTGCTTTGCTTTGTACAGCGCCTCGTTCCAAATTACGATATAACCTTTCTTAAAGGATTTCCCTTCAGAAAAGGTTAATTCATCAATGGTTGTAGGCGGAATATAATGTCCGAAACATTTAGGCCAGTCGGGGCAACCCATACCTGAACCTGTACTTCTTACCACCCCGCCGGCAATAATTACCAAAAAGGTGAGCACTATGGCCGTAACACAAACTGATAAGAATTTTCTTTCGGATTTACTCTGCATTGTAAGGATAAAAGTTTGGGTAGCGTCAACCGATGTTTACGCTACCCAAATTTTTTAATATTTAATTAGCCTGTGGAGCATTTTGCTCTACTGCAGCCGATACATTTTTTGGCTGATAATACTCATGCACAAACTGTGATTCGTCTCCGTGGAAACCGAAATCGTGAGGAGTATTAGAGCTTACCGTTTCTGACAATGGAACTGTTTGAGGAATGAAATCCTCTTCAGCACCTGGTTTACTATAGTCATATGGCCAACGGTAAACTGCAGGAATTTCACCTGGCCAGTTGCCATGGAAATGTTCTACTGGAGTAGTCCACTCTAAAGTATTTGAGTGCCAAGGATTTTGCGGAGCACGTTTACCTTTAAAGATGTTTACAAAGAAGTTATACAAGAATAAAACCTGCGCCACAGCACCTAAAATAGCTGCAAGCGTAATGAATTTATTCAAGGCGATCCATTTGGTAAACATTTCAAACTCAGTAAAGGTATAGTAACGACGAGGAACGCCATCCAAGCCCATAAAGTGCATTGGGAAGAATACCAGGTACGCTGAAATGAATGTTAAGTAGAAGTGTAAATAACCTAACTTGTTATCCATCATTCTACCAAACATTTTTGGATACCAATGATAAACACCAGCCAACATACCGAAGATAGCCGAACAACCCATTACGATGTGGAAGTGAGCTACTACGAAATACGTATCGTGTAAGTTAATATCAATTGAAGGGTTACCTAACCATAAACCGGTTACACCACCAGTGATAAAGAATGAAACCAAACCAATAGCGAACATCATGGCTGGGGTAAACTGAATGTTACCTCTCCAAAGTGTTGCTAAGTAGTTAAAGGTTTTTACTGCTGAAGGAACCGCAATGATCAACGTTGTAAACATGAACACCGAACCTAAGAACGGATTCATACCGGTTACGAACATGTGGTGACCCCAAACGATAAACGAAAGGAAGGAAATACCTAAGAAAGAACCAATCATTGCACGGTAACCGAAGATAGGTTTACGTGAATTAGTTGAAATAACTTCCGAAGTAATACCTAAGGCAGGCATAATAATGATGTATACCTCAGGGTGACCTAAGAACCAGAACAAGTGCTGGAACAGGATCGGGCTACCACCGCTGTTTGGTAATGCTTCGCCACCGATATAAATATCAGATAAATAGAAGCTGGTACCGAAACTACGGTCGAAGATTAAAAGGATAACAGCTGCAAATAATACAGGGAATGATAACAAACCTAAAATTGCAGTTAATAAGAAACCCCAGATGGTTAATGGCATGCGAGTCATCGACATACCTTTAGTACGCATGTTTAAAATGGTACTGATATAGTTGATACCGCCCAATAAAGATGAGGCGATGAACATTGCCATTGAGATCAACCACATTGTCATACCTGTTCCTGAACCAGGCATTGCTTTAGGCAACGCTGACAAAGGAGGATAGATAGTCCATCCCGGACCTGCAGGACCAGTTTCAACGAAGAATGAACAGATCATTACCACGCTGGCCGAGAAGAAGAACCAGTATGAAAGCATGTTCATGAATGGAGAAGCCATATCTCTTGCTCCAACCTGATAAGGGATCAATAAGTTAGAGAAGGTACCACTTAAACCAGCCGTTAACACGAAGAATACCATGATGGTACCGTGAATGGTTACCAATGAAAGGTAAAATGCCGGATTTAAACGGCCTCCTTCGCCCCATTTACCTAAAATTACTTCTAGTAAAGGAAACTCTTTATCTGGCCATGCTAATTGAATACGGAAAAGAATCGACAGTATCATACCGATCACCCCCATGATGATACCGGTGATCAGGAACTGCTTGGCAATCATCTTGTGGTCCATACTGAAAACGTATTTAGACAAGAATGATTCATGGTGATGCCCGTGAGCATCGTGGCCATGAACATCGTGATGATGAACTGCCTCAGGAGAAATAACTTGAGAAGCCATATTAATAGTATTTTTCGCTCTAATTACTTAATGTTAATTGCCAATGTTTTATCTGCTGCTTTAGTAGAATCAGCTTTTGTTGAATCAGCCGGAACTGCTGTTGGAGCAGCAGGTGCTTCAGCCGGAGCAGGTTTTTCATTTTTCTTCACCCAGAAAGGTGTTTGATCTTTTAACCAAGCTCTATACTCTTTATCGCTAACTACTTTAATCACAAACTTCATATTGAAGTGTGATGCACCGCAAATTTTATTACAGTACAACAGGTAATCAAACTTAGCATCATTTACTTTCGAACGCATTTCATTAGTAGTAATGGTTGGAGTGAAAGTAAAGTAAGTGTTCATACCTGGTACACAGTTCATTTGCACGCGGAAATGCGGCATATAAGCCGAGTGGATCACGTCTTTAGCGCCAAACTGGAACTGAACTGTTTTATTTACCGGCAATACAATTTCTTGAGGAAAAAAGTCGTCATGTGAAGTTTTATCGTCAAATTTAACACCTAACACATTGTCGCCGCCAATTAAACGATAGTTACGTGGACCAAGCAAGTTATCTTTACCAGCATAACGAACGGTCCATTTAAACTGCTCAGCTACTGCTTCAACTTTGATAGCGTCTTTTAAGTCACCAGGGTACATAATGCTGGTCCAGGTTTTCCATCCGAAGAAAACAAGGATACTCAACACTACCGCCGGAACCATCGTCCAGATTTTCTCCAGATTATCATTGTGAGGATAGTAGTAAGCTCTTTTGTTTTTACGACCTCTGTATAGGAATAAATAAGTAAACAATACACAGTGTGTTAAAACAAATACGGTAAAGGTGATGTAAAAAGTTACATGCAATAAATTATCGGTTTGAACCCCATGTTTAGAAGCAGGATCAGGTAAGAGCCAACCTCCATGAGCATTCAATTCCCAGAAAGCACCGTAAAGTCCTAAGAAACCAATTACCAAAATGATGGAAGCATTAATGGAGTTCCAGTTAAGACCTTTCTTTTTGGTAGCAGAAGCCGTTAGTTCGTAAACTTTTAAAGCACGACCAACAACTCCTAAAATAAAGCCTGCAGCTACGAACATTAAAATGTAGAATGCAACGGTAAGCCACATTTCAGTGCGGGCAGCAGCCTTAGCTGCGTCAGCACCTGCCTCTGCAGTTGCAGTCTGCGCCATTGCTACATTGGTGTACAATGTAGCGATAGCGGCAGAAGCAAATAAGGAAATTTTTTTAAGTATCGACATATTAAATTATAACGCTTAGATATTTGGAATATGATGGTGAGTACTTTCTTCGAAATACGGGTGGTTTTTTGGAGCAAGAGGAGCTCTGCTTAAACCTTTTAACATTAAGAAGGCGAATAAACCGGCAAAGCCAATCAGGGTACCGAACTCATAATAGCTAAAGCCTCTGTGTCCATGTACTGTACCTGGCATTACCATCACATAGTAATCTAACCAGTGACCTACTAAGATGATAATAGCTGCTAACTTCATTCTCTTAAAGTTACGCTTGTTATCACTTGTCATCAATAATAAGAATGGCACTAAGAAACAGATAACGATATCTAACCAGAATAAGAATTTATATTCAGGTTCCCAACGATTAACAAAGTATGTTAACTCCTCTGGAATGTTTGCGTACCAAATCAATAAGAACTGACCAACCCAGGTATAAGTCCAGAAAATAGTGAATCCGAACATCAACTTACCTAAGTCATGCAATTGGCTGGTATTGAACCATGGCAAATGACCACTTTCTTTTAAAAGGATAGCTGTTAAAGCGATAGCCGAAAGACCAGTCACCCAAAGAGCCGCTAAGTTCCACCATCCGAACATCGTTGAGAACCAATGAGCCTCAACAGACATCATGGTATCGAACGCGAATAATGGGAAAGTAAAACCGAAGATCACACAGAAGATTGCGCTGAACTTAATGCTTTTGTTATAGCTTTCCATTCCGCCTTCAAGGTCTTCTTTCAGGGTTAATTTTCTTAACATGTAAGCAAACAATCCCCAAACGATTACGTAAAGAGCAGTACGCGTTACAAAGAAAGGCACATTTAACCAAGCTGATTTACCATCAATTAACGGATCATAATTAGGGCTATTAGGATCAGTAAGGCCTGGAGCATTCCAGTGCTCATAAAGATTATGTGTTGATAAACCACCAAAAATTACAGCGAATAAAATAACACCCGCGAAAGGAATTACGGTAGTAAAAGCACTAGGGATACGAAGAATGCTGGTAGCCCAACCTGCATTAGCCACATACTGAATGGCTAAGAACATCATTCCCGCAAAGCTTAAACAGGTCATGTAATAAGCACAAACCAATAGGTTAGCCCAGGTACGGTGAGGATCTCCAATTATAAAGCCGGCAGCAATACACACCACACCAATAACAATGGCTATAAGACTATAAGTTTTGGCTTTTCCTGAAAACTCAAATTGTTTTGAAGTATCTAGTTGCATTGAATTTTAATTTAAAGTCCAAAAATTATTGTTGTTGAAGATATTGAACGTATTGAATAATTTTCCAACGCTCTTCTTTACTTAGCTGTGAAGCATGAGAACCCATTGCTCCTTTACCATAAGTAATTGAGTAGAACATTTTACCTTCAGGCAAATTTTTAAGTAAAGCCGAATTGTAAGCCGGAGGAGCAGGGAAACCTGCCTTTGCCACAACGTTACCATCAGCCATACCTGTTTTACCATGACAGTGTGAACACATATTCAGGAACAAACGTTTACCTTCTTCTAAATTCTCATTTGTATGTGCAAGCGGGCTTTTTAATTCAAGGCCTGCTGCTTCATATCCTTCCGGAGTATGAGGATAATGAAATACTTCGTAGTTTGTTGGAATTGTACCCTCAACCGGAGTTTGAGCTGTTTTGCCATCGGCAAATACAGAATTCTTTTGATCCGGGTTATAAGCGATCGGACGGTACATCTGTGGCGCATACTCCAATCCCGGGTCACGTTTAACCTTTGAGCAAGATGTTAAAACAACTGCAGCGGCTAAACCCATTACTAAAACGCCTCTCATTTTATTTATAAACATAATCATTGGCCCTTAAAAAGTTTTGTATTTAACCTCTACTGCACCTGATTGTCTGATCAAATCAGCTACACTCGACTCATTGTTTTCATTTACTTCAATAGCTACTACAAAACGGTCGTCAGTAGCACGCTCATCCATAATTCTAGGAGTAGAAAACGGAATTAAACGGTTTGCCATGAAGAAGGTGAAGCCCATTCCGAAAGAAGCAAACAATACTGTCCACTCAAAACATACCGGAATAAAACTCACTACCGGGAAATTTGGTTTACCACCAATATCCATTGGCCAATCATAAGTGATCATGTACCACATCATTAAAAACGCTAATGATAAGCCCAGACAACCAAAACAGAAAGCTGCAATTGGCAGGCGAGAGCGAGGTACAAGGAATACATTCTCTAATCCGTGAACTGGATAAGGAGTATATACGTCGTAAATTTCTTGTCCTTTATTTTGAATTGAAGTGATACCTGATTTCAGGATATCCTCATCGTCGAATAAACCGATGGCGAATTTCTTATTCTTCATTTGACTCTCCTTTCTTTAATGTTGCTGTAGTAGCAATTACTACATCGCCCTGAACCGGGTGATGTGCAGCATGTTCGTGTTTTCTTGCTTTAATTTTTGCTTCTTCACTAGAGTGTTTCAACAAAAGTTTCACCTCTGCCATTGCTACAGAAGGCAAGAAACGAATGAACAATAAGAACAAGGTGAAGAATAAACCAATTGAACCAACGTATAAACCTACGTCAACAACTGTAGGAGTAAACATTGCCCATGATGATGGAAGGTAATCGCGGTGCAATGAGGTTACGATAATTACGAAACGCTCGAACCACATACCAATATTTACAACAATTGAAATGATGAATGTAAATACCAAGCTGGTGCGTAATTTTTTGAACCACATTAACTGTGGAGAGATTACGTTACAGGTCATCATGATCCAGTATGCCCACCAATAAGGACCTGACACACGGTTTAAGAATGCATATTGTTCGTATTCAACACCTGAGTACCAGGCAATAAATAACTCTGTTAAGTAAGCCACACCTACAATTGAACCTGTTACCAAGATGATGATGTTCATCAATTCGATGTGATAAAGGGTAATGTAGTTTTCTAATTTCAATACTACGCGGGCAACCAACAATAAGGTTTGTACCATGGCAAAACCTGAGAAGATCGCACCAGCAACGAAGTATGGAGGGAAGATAGTAGTGTGCCAACCAGGAATTACCGATGTTGCAAAGTCGAATGATACGATGGTGTGTACCGAAAGTACCAGTGGCGTTGAAATACCTGAAAGGATCAATGAGATCGATTCGAAACGGATCCAGCTGCGTGCAGATGAGGTCCATCCTAAGCTTAATGCTGAATATACCTGTTTACGAACACCAGTTGCGCGGTCACGTACAGTAGCGATGTCAGGTAATAAACCTACAAACCAGAATAAACATGAAACTGAGAAGTAAGTTGAGATCGCAAATACGTCCCAAATAAGTGGTGAGTTAAAGTTAACCCATAAAGAACCGAATTGGTTAGGAAGTGGAAATGCCCAATAAGCTAACCATGGACGACCCATGTGAGCTAAGATGTACGTTGCCGCACAAATTACCGCAAAGATCGTCATCGCTTCTGCCGAACGGTTGATAGAGTTACGCCAGCTCTGACGGAACAATAACAATACCGCCGAAATTAGCGTTCCAGCGTGACCGATACCTACCCACCAAACGAAGTTGGTGATATCCCACGCCCATCCTACAGTTTTGTTTAAGCCCCATGCGCCTAATCCAACCCAGGCAGTGTAACCAAAACTTACCAACCAAAGGACAAACCCTGCAAATGCCAGGGTAAATCCTATCCACCATGCCTTGCTTGGGGTATTCTCAAGCGGGCGGCAAACATCCTCAGTAACGGTATGCATATCAGGCGTACCAGTTACCAAAGGTTTTCTAATAATTGACTCGTGCATAATATCTTGAGTTTAGAAACTTATAATTATGAATGACTCTCCGCTTTAGCCTCGTGATTGTGACCACCATGCCCGTGTTCTGCAACAACTTTTTCTTTGTTACGAACAGCAGTTAAGTAACCGATACCTGGCTGAACACCAATCGATTCTAATACATAGTAAGTACGCTCGTTATGAAGTAATTTCGACACTTCACTTTCCGGATCATTGATATCACCGAAAATGATGGCATTTGCAGGACATGATTGCTGACAAGCAGTTTTAACATCACCATCTTTCAACGGACGGTTTTCCATTTTTGCTTTCAGTTTACCAGCCTGGATACGTTGAACACAGAATGAACATTTCTCCATCACACCACGTGAACGAACCACAACATCCGGATTCAATACCAGTTTACCCATTGGGTTGTTCATGTAGTAATCAAACTTATCGTTATCAGCATAGTTGAACCAGTTGAAACGACGCACTTTGTATGGACAGTTGTTTGCACAGTAACGAGTACCGAAACAACGGTTATAAGCCATTTGGTTCAAGCCTTCTGAAGAGTGCATAGTTGCTAATACCGGACAAACGGTTTCGCAAGGTGCATGGTCACAGTGCTGACAAAGCATTGGCTGGTGAATTACTTCAACCGCCTCTTCTTTGCTGTCATGACCCATGAAACCTTCAGTACCTTCTTCTACTTTAGCATAGTAACGATCGATACGTAACCAGTGCATTTCACGACGACGACGAACCTCATCACGACCTACAACAGCAACGTTATTTTCGATGTTACAGCTCACAATACAAGAACCACAACCTGTACAAGCATTTAAATCAATAGCCATTCCCCAGTGGTGACCTTTTTTCTCTTTGTCTTCCCACAGGTTCAATAATTTAAGGTTACCGTATTTATCACGTTTTGCCTGATCTTTTTCATCCTTCTCTGAAATCTCAGCTAAGTCATGGTGACCATGGCTGCCAGCTGATGGATCATTAGCGTAAGCAGAAACAGTGGTTTCACGTATAATATCACGGCCTTCAATTGAGTGGTGAGTTTGGGTTCTTGCCAACTCAATAGAATCACCTGTTTTGTTGATAGAAACAGCATTGAAGTTTTGCAAGCTACCGTTGATGATGCTTACAAATGGATAAACGTTTTTACCCACTTCGTTACCAGCTTTACCGGCAGCAGTACGACCGTAACCTAATGCAATTGAAACAGTACCGTAAGCCTGACCTGGTTGTAAGATTACCGGTAACTCAACTGAATAACCATTACCTTCAACCTTCACTACATCAAACTCAGCAATGCCTTGTTCTTTAGCAAATTTCTCAGAAATGGCTACGTAGTTATCCCAGGTAACTTTTGAAACCGGATCAGGAAGCTCTTGCAACAACGGATTGTTTGCATTACGACCATCACCTACGTTTGTATGTTTAAATACGGTTAATTCAACTTTACCAGCAGCAGCTTTACTGTTGTTAGTAATGGTTGATACTACCGTTCCTAAATCTTTAGCGAATGTGTATGACTGAGCAGCTACACCAGCAGTTTTAACAACACCCTGGCGAAGTAAGTTATCCCACTGATCCTGGAAAATACCTGCACCTACCTGAGGGAAGATGGTGGTATTCCAAACATTTTTAACATAGTCCAAATACTCAACCGGATTGTTAGCCCATACTAATAAGCTCTTTTGAGCCGCACGGGTATCATAAATTGGGTTGATAGTAGGCTGACCAATTAAGAACACTCCTTTACGAGGCTCTGCATCAGTCCAAGCTTCTAAACTATGGTGATCAGGAGCAATTACTTCAAATTCTTTAGAAGTTTCATCTTCACGCTCAGCGAAAGAGATCTTAACAGCTACCTTTTTCAATGCAGCAGTAAACTCAGCAGCTTTAGGATATGAATATGAAGGGTTAACACCGTAAACGATCAATGCACCTACAGTACCACGATTCATCTCATTTACCAGCTCAACCACTTCAGCATCGTTGCCTTTGTATTGTTGACTAGCATTATCTAAATCGATAGTAGAACCGTAGTTAGTTAATAAAGCATTGATTGCATTAACCAAGATCTGAACAGAAACATCGTTAGAACCTGCAACAACTAATGATTTACCTTTTTTCTCCCAAAGTTCTTTAGCTGTTTTGGCAATAATATTACCTGCAAACTCTGGAGTTTCAACGCTGAACGTTTGTGCTCCTGCTAATTTTGCAACACTATTATATAAACCGATAAGCGCTAAACCAGATTGTGATGGACGTACAGGAATACGAACATCAGCATTAGAACCTGTCAATGACATTTCAGTTTCGAACTGAATGTGACGTGACATTGATTTAGTTTCTTTTAAATGCCTAGCATTACGTTTTGAAGCGTATTGAGCAGCAAATTCAACTGGAGAGATCCAGGTACCTAAGAAATCGGCACCAAAACTTACGATCAACTCAGCATTGTCGAATTTGTAGCTAGGAACTACGGCTTTATCAAAACTGTTTTTGTTGGCATTGATAATACCAGAGTAAGAAACTGCATCATAAGTAACTTGTACTGCAGTTGGGTATGCTTTGATGAAGTCAGCAATCGCCGCATTTGTAGATGGGCTGTTGATTGAATCGGTTAAAAGAACAATCTTTTTACCGCTGGCGTTCACCTTAGTTAACTCCTCTTTCACAAAGGCATCCACATCTTCCCATGAAGAAGCGGCACCTTTTAATAAAGGAGATTGTAATTTAGTAGAATCATAAAGATCGATCACCGAAGCATGTCCGGCTGCATCCACACCGCCCTGAGCAATAGGACAGCTAGGATTTCCTTCAATCTTAATAGGACGACCTTCACGGGTTTTCACTAAAATACCATAACCGTCTTTTGAAACGCCGGTATAATAGTTAGGGATACCCGGAGTAATCTCCTCAGGCTTGATCAGGTAAGGAATCGCTTTGTTAACCGGAGTTTTATTACAAGCAGCTAACGCTACTGCCCCAACGCCAAAACCAAGTGATTTCAAGAAATCGCGGCGAGGCATTACAGAACTATCGTTTGCCTTGCCTGACAGGATCTCTTCAATTGGTAAGTCTTCAGCAAATTCTCTTTTCTGTAAAGCTTCAAACTCAGGAGTTGGATTCAACTCCTCTAAACCTTTCCAGTATGTTTTGTTATTGCTATCCATTATAATCGTAAGAGTCTTTTAAAAATTAATAATGACATTTTGCACACTCAAGGCCACCCATTTGAGCAACGGTAACCTTTTCGCCCTTCTTGATTTTCTCATGAAGTTCAACCATACCATCATAGTAGTGGTTTTTAGGAGCATGTTTCATTTCGGTACTACGGTGACAATCAACACACCATTGCATGGTTAACTGTGACGCCTGATATACTTCATCCATTTTAGCTACCTCACCGTGGCAAGCATAACAAACTGGATCTTCAGCTTTCAGACCTTTAGCAGCACGAATCGACTCTTCTGCAACTTTTACGTGTTGTGAGTGATTGAAATAAGCAAAGTCTGGAAGGTTGTGGATACGAACCCACTCAATTGGACGTTGGCTAGTTCCATATTTTTGAGTAGCCGGATCGTAGTCTAAAGCTTGGTAGATTTTTTGGATTTCGGCGGTACCATCAATTTTCTCGCCATCGGCGTCAACTAATGCTTCACCTTTATACTCGTTGATCTGGTTGTGGCAGTTCATACAAACATTCGCTGAAGGAATGCTTGCGTTTTTACTTTTCCATGCACCAGAGTGACAGTATTGACAATTGATTTGGTTTACCCCAGCGTGAACTTTGTGTGAGAATTTAATTGGTTGAGCAGGTTGGTAATTCTGAGTTACTCCTACCTCCCACATTTCTTTCCACGACCAAGCAGAGCCTACAACTAAAACTGCTACAATTGATAAGGCAATTACCTTTTTATTTGAAGCAAGGATCTTAATTGTTTGAACAAATTTAGAAGGAACAGCTTCCTCTTCTTCTTCTGTTTCAGAAATGCTTCCTTCTGCTTTTCTAGTAAGAACTAATTGTTCTAATGTTTTGATAACGCGGTTCAATACCACAATTACCAGGAACAATACCACTACTAAGCCTAACAAGCCAAAAATAGTATAAGAGCTTGTTCCACTATCTGCAGCGGTGGCACCACCAGCTGGTGCAGCAGCTGCTTTTTTATCTAATGCTTCGCCTTCTTGCTTAATATAGGCAAGGATCGATTTTACATTATCTTCACTTAGGTTGGCGAAAGACGGCATTACTTGCTGACTAAATTCACCAAAAACTTTAACGGCGGCAGCATCACCTCCTTTAACCATTGCTTGTGAATCATGTACCCATTTCACTAACCAAGCCTCATCATGACGCTGATCTACATTTTTCAAATCAGGACCGGTAACGCGTTTACCTACGGCGTGACATGCTGTACAGTTGGCTTTAAAGAGCGTCTCCCCTTCTTTAGGGTCGGCCGCAAAGGCTTGCGCAACGCTCAAAAAGGCGATCGTGAGAATTAATACACCTTTCTTAAGACAAGTTTTCAAAAAAACGTTCGAGTTCTTACTCATGCTCTATGTAATTCTACTAAAATATTACGAACTTATATTCAAAATGTTAGCACATGCCCTAAACAGGTTACACCCTTTAACATTTAGCGCACAAAAATAGATATAAAACTGTGTCTATGACAATGATATGACACATTTTAACAATTTATAACTGTTCTAAATAAGTAATTAGCTAAAAATATTAACTAACTACTAATCAACAAAATAGCTGCACTAGGCAGCTATTTATAATTTGTTAAAAGAGGATTACATGTCTAAAAGCCACGCAAAAATGAGCGGCGCTACAATTGTGGCATCCGACTCAATGATAAACTTCGGTGTGTGAATGTCTAGTTTACCCCACGTAATTTTTTCATTCGGAACAGCGCCTGAATAAGAACCGTAACTGGTGGTAGAATCAGAAATTTGACAGAAATAACTCCAGAAAGGAATGGTTTCCATTTCCATATCCTGATATAACATTGGAACTACACAAATTGGGAAATCGCCGGCAATACCGCCTCCGATTTGGAAGAAGCCAACACCTTTGCCTCCTGAGTTTTTGATGTACCAATCAGATAAATAAGTCATGTACTCAATACCTGATTTCATAGTAGAAGGGTTCAGTTCACCTTTAATACAATAGGAGGCGAAAATATTACCCATAGTAGAGTCTTCCCATCCCGGACAAATGATTGGCAAATTAGCTTCAGCCGCCGCCACCATCCAGCTGTCTTTCGGATCAATTTCATAGTATTGTTCCAAATCACCCGACAATAACATTTTATACATGAACTCATGTGGAAGATAACGCTCGCCATTATCCTGAGCAGTTTTCCACTGATAATGAATATGTTTTTGTAAACGACGGAAGGCTTCTTCTTCCGGAATACAAGTATCGGTTACACGGTTAAAGCCGTTTTCCAACAAATCCCATTCTTCCTGAGGACTAAGATCACGGTAGTTAGGAACGCGTTTGTAGCTATTATGTGCTACAAGGTTCATAATATCCTCTTCAAGATTTGCACCTGTACAAGAAATGATATCCACTTTACCCTGACGAATCATTTCGGCCAAAATCTTACCCATTTCAGCTGTACTCATCGCACCAGCCAAGGTGATCATCATTTTACCACCTTCTTCCAGGTGTTTTTCATAAGCCTTTGCCGCATCAACCATCGCCGCAGCGTTGAAATGCAGGTAGTACTTTTCCATAAATGATGAAATAGTATTACGTTTCTTTTCCATGCTGTAAAATTTTTGGGGGCAAAGGTAGGATAAATAAGGTGTTATTCGAAGAGTTGAAAAAAGAGGCAAATAAAAAAGGCTGCCACTTTAGTGACAGCCTCCACAAGTTACCTTTTTATCAATAATTAGTTACATAGGAGCAACCTTTATTGTTACTTTCTGTTTATCCGGATTATTATCTTGTCCAATTGTCATCGACATTCCATCTTTGGTAATAGCTTTCACTAAAGTTACTACAACCTCAGAGCCTACTGCCATATTAGCCGGAATAGCCACCGTAATTAAACCAGTAGTTTTATCTCGTTCTACAACAGTCGTTTGGTTATCAAGATTTATTGCTCCTGTTAATTTATAGGTTGCTGTAACCTCTTGCTGTAAGCTCGTTCTCATTTGTAAGTTGACTGTAGCTGAAGCCCCTTGTTTTACAACCTGATCTTTTAAACTTTGAATAGTTATATAAGGAGGGATACTGGTACTAAAGTCATAATTATCACCCGGAGAATCTTTCTCACAAGCTTGTAAGGATAGTGCTGACAAAGCCGTCAATAGTATTAATAATTTTTTCATTCCTGTTGTCTTATAAATCAAACCACATTTTTTCATTATACTTAACTAGCTCTTTAGGAGCATTTGGATTGCTTGATATTTCGTTTGTAGTAGGATACTCATACCTTCTAAACAATTTACCAGCAGGTGCCCCAATAGGAAGGCTTAAGTTTGGAATTTCCTGACCTTCTGGACCTGATCTTCTCCATTGTGTAAAGGCATCTAAGCCTCTATCCATTTTATCTACCCAATGGTGCATATTAATTAATGCCATTGGTGCAGGAACCGTTGATAAATTAGGCAATCCATTAGCAAAAGTTGAAGCTGTTGTTCCATCAACCCCATTGAACTTACATGATTCTTCAACAGCCTTTTTGTATAAAGTGGAAGCTTTTGTTAAATCTGCACCAACACCAAGACCCCTGGTATATATCTCCGCTTCATAAAATAATTCTTCCTGATAAGTAAAAATTACCTCAGGGGCATCAGCAGCTTGAAGGGTATTTGAAATACGAACATCATGTTTATCGTCACCATCAGCTCCGGGTTCGATGCCGAAATAATCAGTTGCTTCAACAGGTTTTGTAAAGAATTTAGGAAGACGAGGGTCACTTAGATTTCTCATAAAATCAACCACATACTTAGATCCAAAGAAAAAGTTTCTGCCGCCATTATATTGTTCATTGATAGCAAACTTAGGGTTCTTTTTACCTGTTACTGCCTGATATCCCACTTTAAAGTTATCTGCAGCAGAAGAAACCAATCCTCCTTCAGTTACCATCTGACCAATTTGCGTCGCTTTTGTAGGATCTTTGTCAACCATAGTCATTAAGGTTCTCAATTTCACAGATTTTGCTAAACGTTTCCATTTGGCAAGATCGCCTTTAAAGAACATGTCATAGTCTGAAATCTTCAATGCGCTGGCGTCGTCAAATTGAGCAAGAGCCTCATCAATTAATGCAATTGATCCGTTTAAAACCGTTTGCTGAGCATCAAATTTAGGATAAGATATACCCGTATTCCAGGCTTCCGTAAAAGGCACATCACCATAAACTGTTGTAGCTTCATAAACAACCAAGGCTAGCAAAACCTTACATTGAGCCGCTGCATTATTGTTTTTAGGAGTAGCGCTTTCTGCCAATGAAATAGCTTGCTTTAAATTTGCTCCAACAGAAGTATAATAAGCTCTCCAGGTGTTACCATAACTAAAGGTAGAAAACTGGTATTGCTCCTCACTTGGAATACCCCAACCGGTAGGATTGTTTCCACCTGTTGTAATTGACTGACCACCTAAAGCCATAGGAATATACAAGTCTCCACTCGATCTTAAATTAATATATGAAGTACTTGCATAAGAAAATAAGAGTTTAGGATCTACATTTTCAGCCGCATTAGGATTTTTATTTATATCCAGAAATTTCTCACAGGATTGAAGTGTTATAGCACATGTTAAAACACCACAAAAAGCATATATAAGTCTTTTTTTCATTACTTTACAATTAAATTTTAACACGCAGATTAAAGCCAAATGATCTTGTTGATGGCGCTGAGTTAAATTCTATACCATCTGCTGCGCTTCCTGGCCCAAAAAAGTTAACTTCAGGATCAACATGAGGAACATGATCACTAATAATCCAAAGATTACGGCCTTCCACACCAATTTCCAGCTCTTTCATAAATTTCGCAGACTTTCCAAGAATACTTGAAGGAATTTTATAAGAGAATTTCACTTCTCTCAACTTAACATAAGAGGCGTCGAAGATATTCGCTTCAGTATTAGTAGTAGAGAACTGACCCCAAAAATCTTGCATACTTTGAACAGGTACTGTATTAGGAACATATTCAGTGCCTTGTAAAACCACTCCTTTATCAATAAAGATGTTTCCTCTATTAGCAAGCGTTTCTTTGGCTAAACCTGAAGTTCTTAATGAAGATGCAGTGTTTGAGTAAACAACTCCACCTTGTCTGACATCAATAAGGAAAGACAGATTAAATGATTTGAAGTTGATTGAGTTATTGATACCTAACATCCAGTCAGGATTAATACTTCCTAAACGTTGATCAAGTTTAGTTTTGCGTAAACCTGTTGCTGGGTCTATTACAATGTTTCCATTTGGATCTCTTTCCCATGCAGAACCGAAGATACCAAACGACTCATTAGAACGAGTTTTAACAATTAAACCACTCCAGCCACTTTGCAAAGTGTATGCAGTTACTTCAGATGGCAATTGGGTAGTTTGTTTGTTCTGAGAAAAGTTTAGATCAAAATTCCAATCAAACCTATTGGTTTTAACCGGAACTAAACCTAAAGCCACCTCAAATCCTTTATTAGTAACTGACCCTGCATTCATCTTTTTGGAAGTAAATCCGGTGGATTGTGGAAGGGTTAAAGCAATGATCTGATCGTCGGTTTTTGAATTGTAGTAGGTAACATCTAATTTAACCCGATTATTCAAAAATCTTAAATCAGCACCAATCTCCGTTGTTATTTGATTTTGAGGTTTTAAGTTAAAGTTTGGAATTACACTAGGAATAGAGAAGGCTAATAAGCCATTGAAAGGGAATTGTGAACCATATCCATACTGCGCAAATGCAGTTGATTGAGGGCCATAAACAAATGCCAATTGATATGGATCCGTTCCACTACCTACATTTGCCCAGCTTGCTCTTAGCTTACCATAATTCAGCCATTTATTAGACGGCATTAATTCAGTAAAGACAAAACTGCTACTTACCGAAGGGTAAAAATAGGATCTATTCTCTGCTGGCAAAGTAGAACTCCAGTCATTTCTACCTGTAACGTTTAAAAACAAGTAATCTTTGTATGACAAACCAATATCACCATACAAACCTACCATTCTCCATTTGTTTGAAGTATTAGTAGTGGTAACAGTGGCAGCATTAGAAAAATTATACAATTGATCTACTGTCAATGTTTGTGCATCTGACTGATTACGTTGGTAATAATTTTCAAATACGTTAGCACCACCAATTACCTTTAAACTTAGATCATTGGTTATCTTAGTATCTGCAGTAGCAATAAAGTCATTATTAAATGATCTGTTAAAAATGTTCGCGGTGAAGAAATTCCCGGTTAAAGCACCAATTGTTCCGTTTCTGGTGTTTCCTTGACGAAATTCATTATAATAATCTAAACCTAAGTTGTTAGCTACGGTAAGCCAGTTTAAAATCTTGTAACTCAAAATGGCATTACCATAAAAACGATTTAAATCATTTGAAAAATTATTGTTGTCAATAACCCAGAATGGATTGTTACCATTTCTTGCCGGTGTTAAAGTAATTTGCTGCCCTGTTTCAGGGTTGATTGAATTATTACGCAATAACTCCATATCAACTGTCCGAGGAACACCATAAATCAATGGCATAATTACGTTCGGGTTATTTGAACTTTGAACCGGACGACCATCCCCTCCAGAGTTTGCATAATTAAGTATGGTACGAATATTAAAGTCTTTCCCAATGGTTTTACCAGCATTTAAGGTAATATTGTTTTTACTATATTTTTGATTGGGAATAATACCTGTCTGACTAATATTTGCATAACTAAATCGATAATCCCCTGTCTCATTTCCACCAGAAAATGCGAGTGAATTGATATAGGTTTTACCGGTTTGGAAGAAATCTTTGATGTTATTATCATACGCTTTTAAATGTACGTCTTGTGCTAAAAAGTTAGGAAAGGTTTTATCCTGAACATCAGAAATTTTAGGTCCCCAGCCATTTGTACTTGCGATATTATAAGTTCCTTGTACACCTTGAGCATACTCATTTTGGAACTCAGGCATTTTAAGAATATCATCCATACGAACAGAGGAATTAAAAGTAACGCTTGCATTTCCTTTTACTCCCTTTTTGGTAGAGATAACAATAGCACCACTCTTAGCACGAGCGCCATATAGCGCTGTTGCAGCTGCACCTTTCAACACAGTCATGGTTTCTATATCTTCAGGGTTAATATCACCTACCCTGTTCCCGAAGTCAGCTCCAGCACTTCCTTGAGGAACCGCACCAGCCACTGTGGAAATTTGTTGAGCCCCATTATCAATAGGCATCCCATCAATTACAAATAACGGTTGACTACTTCCACCTAAACCTGATTCACCACGGATAATAATTTTAGAAGAACCACCTAGGGTACCTGATTGAGAACTGACTCTTACACCTGCAACCTTACCTGCTAGTGAGTTAATTACGTTAGCCTCTCTGGACTTGGTAAGTTCTTCACCTTTAAGTTGAGGGGCAGAATATCCCAAAGCTTTTGCATCACGTTGAATACCCAAAGCCGTAACAACTACCTCATTCAGTAACCTTTCGTCAGCGTCTAAACTAACGTTGATAGTTTGTGATGCACCAACGCTCACTTCTTTTGCTTTAAATCCAATGTAAGAAAACGATAAAGTTGCATTTTCAGGCACTGAAATAGAAAACTTTCCGTCTCCATCCGTTTGCGTTCCTAAAGATGATCCCTTAACGGTCACTGTTACTGCTGGAAGTGGCGTTCCATCTGCTTTCGATGTTACTGTACCCGTAATCTTTTTCTGCTGCGCATACGTGGTGAGCGTTGCCAGCGAAAAAAGGAGTACTAAAAATTTTGTAAACTTCTCTTTCATATACTTTCATTTTATGATTTTGTTGCACCAAAGTAACAGTTTTATAAAGAGAAGCAAACAATTGGTATTTTTTTGATTACAATGTATGCATATGATTATTCCATTGACTTTTTTTTAATTTCAAGAAGATATCATTAACTTATTATTACAAATACATTACTATAAGTAACAATTTAGCAAATCGATTTAGACATTCAGCTGCAATTTAAAATAAGCCTAATATTTTTAAACAAAATAATATTCCGATTTACAATATATAACCACAGAATAACCTATTTTTTCCGCCTTTTGCAGTACATTTCCGCAGGTTCACTTTTTAACAATTTCACAATTTCAATAGACCATTTTAATGCTTTTTTGGTTCAGTTTTGGTCAAATTGAAGTCTTGAAGAAATTTTATTTAAGTATTTTTATCTTCACCAGATGAATAAATATTCAATAAAAGGACTGAGCATTTACCTTTTTGCATTTTTAATTTTCTGTACATCAACAGCTTTCGCTCAAACAGCTTCACACCTTATCGACACAACTTCTTCACAGTTTAAAAATAACTTATTACCAATCCCGGTAGTTGGCTCCTCTCAGGAACGGGGCTTAGAATTCGGAATTGCTGCGCTTTATTCCTTTTACCTCAACAAATCTTCCAACGAACAGCGCAATTCAACCATTAACCTAATTGGAACATATACCACAAAAAAACAATCGAAGCTGAGCTTAAACGGCAGTCTTTGGACCAAAAACAACGATTGGCACTTAATAACGGACGTTAAGTATTATGATTTTCCTAATTATTTCTACGGAATTGGCAATAACACCAAAGAATCGGATAAGGATATTATCAACGATCAGAAATTCAGGATAAATATTGATGCTGAACGAGAAGTGGCAAATAATTTTTACGTTGGAGCAGGACTTTGGTATCTGTACGAAGATATTAGTGATAAAGACGCAACAGGAATCTATTCGTCAAGCGAATTAGAAGGTAAAACTGGTGGAAACATTACTTTCTTATCATTATCGGCAACATTTGACAACCGAGACATTGTTAATTATCCGCATAAAGGCTCCTACTTAAGATTTTATATTCAAAATTCGTTGAAAGCATTTGCCAGCGATTTCAATTTTGCACTATTAACTCTCGATGCACGTAAATACTGGCGAGTGCATACAACAACCACCATTGCCGCCCAAAGTTATATTCAATCGCTACAAGGACCAGATAAACCCTTTTATATGCTGCCGCAATTAGGCAATGACTTGGTGATGCGTGGTTATTATACAGGCCGTTACCGTGACCAGAACTATTTGGCTTTACAAAGCGAATTACGTTTCCGGCCTTTTGCTAAAAGACCGGATGCTGGTTGGTTCTCATTATCCAGAGGGGTTATTGCCGCCTTTGTGGGAGCAGGCGGGGTATTTAGCAATAGCGATTTTAACAAGGATACCCTGAAACCAAACTTCGGAATTGGGGGAAGATATATTTTCGACGAAAGAAACCGTTTAACCTTGCGCGTTGACTATGGCTTTGGCAGCATAAACCCTGGCGAAAAGCGAAGTCAAGGCTTTTATTTATCATTAAACGAAGCCTTTTAGGTTTTTAAGCCCTCTTTTAAATCATATTTTGATAGCTTTGCAGCGCATCAAAACATAGTGGTTATGCATAATGAAGCACTAGAAGCGGCTGTATTAGAAAAAAAGTTAGATCTACTTTTAAAGACAGGACTACTCTTAATGCAAAGCGGTTCAGACAGTAACCGCATTGATCGAAATGTAAAGCGAATTGCTCTTCATTTTGGCATTTCCAGCAGCAAGCTTCACATGCATATTACGTTAACCACGCTGATGATGACTATCAGTGATGGCTCCAATTCCATTACTAAGTTCAGGAAAATGAAAGGCCATGGGGTGAATATGACCACCGTTGATGGCATCAGTCGACTTACCTGGAAAGCGCTCGAAAAAGGATATTCGCTTGAGCATTATGAAAAAGAGCTTAATCAAATTTCAGGCAAAAAACACAGTTATCCACGCTGGTTGATCATCCTTGCAGTTGGGATGGCTTGCGGTGGATTTTGCACCTTGTTCGGAGGAGATTGGGCAGCAAACCTTATTGCTTCCTTTGCAGCAGCTACCGGACTGTTTTTAAGGCAAGAACTACACAAAAAACACATCAATACTTATTTAACTATCGCTACGGTTGCTTTAACGAGCTCTCTTATTGCAGGTGCCATCACTTTATTTACTAATTGGACAGCTACTCCTCAAGATGCCATTGCCGGAGCTGTTTTATTTTTGGTTCCTGGTGTTCCAATGATTAACTCACTCGACGACATAATTGATGATTTTACTATAGTAGGCACTACACGGGCTATCGTAACGATATTGTGTATTGCTTCTATTGCTTTAGGAATGATCGTGGCTATGGAGTTGCTCGGCATAAAACCTCACCCACTTACGCCACCTGCACACAACAAACTGGTCATTATTTTTGCCGGCGCTTTGGCGGCCACTGGATTTGCAGTCTTATTCAATGTGCCATTGCGTGCTCTGTGGCTTTGTGCCCTTGGAGGCGCAATTGCGGTTTTAACAAGAAATGTATTGCGACTTGATTTTGGCGTTAACCTGCCCCTTGCTTCCCTTGCAGGAGCGTTGCTTTCGAGCACCTGTGCTATTTACTGGGTACACAAAGTACATACGCCTGGTCACGTAATTTCCATTCCACCGGTAATCCCGATGGTGCCTGGAGTGCTGGCATATACATCAATGATGAGTGTATTCTCTTTTACTGAGGCCCATGATAATGACCAAAAATTAAAGGCTCTGTTACAAATATTTTCTCCGGGGGTAGAGTTTGTGTTAACACTTCTTTGCATTGCTTTAGGAGTGACGATCCCCAATATCATAGATCGTTATTTCTCATCTAAAGCGAAGCAAAGGCGAATTGAAATGGCAATGAAACATAAACAGCTATGACAATTGTTTTAGTATTTGATTCTGAAATGTTCTTTTTCCTGGCCTTTCTTGAAAAACACCAGTCCTATCGAATATAGATCAATTGTAACCGTAACTCTTGGATGATTTTTAATTTCTTCCCAAGCCTCTTCCATTCCCTTCGACCAGTGAATATCATCAAAAATAAACAGACTGTCATCATCGGCTTTTTCAAGGCAGGCATAAAAATAGTTTAGGGTAGCATCTTTTCGATGATTACCATCAAAATATACAAAAGCCATTTGCTCCGATATTTTCACCTCTTCAGGCAGCAAATCATCAAAATTGCCAACTTTTACCGAAACATTATTAATGTTTAATGAATCAATAGACTGGCGGGCAATTGCAGCCGTTTGCGGACATCCTTCAATTGAAATAACAGGTGTATTAGTATTTGCTTTAGCAAGATAAGAGGTGGTAATTCCGAGACAAGTGCCTAACTCAAGTATTTGTTTAGGCTGGCGCCATTTCGCCAATCGATGGATAAGTTGTGCCCATTTCGGCCCCTTTAATGCCTTATCTGCAACCTCTTTAACCTTTTTTTGTTTATTATTGCTATACAGAGAACCTGCACCTAAATCGGTAATGGTGATAACACGTTCATCTGCAAGCAGTTTTTTACGTTGATTTTCAATTTCATCGTAAACATCCTGAGCCGATTTATCGTATATAACATTATTAATTAAGTTATATACAAATGGCGAATGTGTGCCGTGCAGCGTATTGGCTGTTAGCAGATGTTTGACATAGGATTTGTATGGTGTACTGTTAAACATAGATCAAAAATAAAAAATTAAAGCAAACTGAGCTGGTTAAACTAATGACTCCTGCTCAACTAATATAAGCAAGTTGCACCTGATTGTTTTGGAAGGAGAAGATATTTATGATTGATAGAAATGAATTGAAGTCGTTAGTAAAATTGTTAGATGACCCCGATCAAGAAGTATTTGAACACATTAAAAACAAACTGGTTTCTTTTGGCCCCGAGATTATAACTTATCTCGAAGATGTTTGGCAACAATCATTGGATGTGATCTTGCAGGAACGTATTGAAAATATTGTTCATAAGATTCAGTTCGATGAAGTTAAACGAGAGTTGGAATTATGGATTTTAGGGGGTGCATTTGATCTGCTGTCGGGTGTTATTACAATAAACAAATATCAATATCCCGATTTAGATGAACAGCGCATTCACAATCAAATTGAAGACATTAAAAGGGATGCCTGGCTGCAATTGGGCTATGACATGAGTCCATTAGAGAAAGTTAAGGTGCTTAACCATGTTTTCTTCCACATCCATGGATTTAGCGGCAATACCGTAAATCATCAGGATCCACAAAACTCATACATCAACCTGGTACTCGAAAGCAAGAAAGGTAACCAGATATCCCTGGCAATTATATATTCACTTATTGCCCAAAAACTCGACATACCTATTTATGGAGTTAACCTTCCGCAGCATTTTATTTTAGCGTATGTAGACGAAAATGAAGCCATTCTGCCTGGATTTGAAGCAATAAATGGTGTAATATTTTACATTAACCCCTTCAACAAAGGATTTATTTTCGGGCGTAAAGACGTAGATTTCTTCTTAAAGCAATTAAAAATTGAACAGCGGGATGAATACTACCAACCATGTGCTAACGTGGAAATTGTAAAACGGGTTTTACGAAATTTGATCAGTGCATATAACAAGCTGGGGTATTTAGATAAGGTAGAGGAGCTTGAGGAACTGCTGCAAGTTTTAGAAAGTCATTAAAAATTAGATCTGAGTATTGAGATTTGAGTATTGAGATTTAACATTTTTTATAACCTGTCAGACCAAGTGGAGGCTATTCCATGTCATGAAACTCATATCTCATATCTCAAATCCCAAATCTCACATCTCACATCTCATATCTAATTAAAACTCCATTAAATAAGCTTTAATAAATTCATCCAACTCACCATCCATTACCGCCTGAACATTGGATGTTTCAGTACCGGTACGGAGATCTTTTACTAATTTATATGGATGGAACACATAATTTCGAATCTGTGAACCCCATTCTATTTTTTTCTTACCGCCTTCAACAAGTGCTTTAGCAGCATTTTGCTTACGTAGTTCCAGCTCATACAACTGCGACTTAAGCATTTTCAATGCCTTTTCTTTATTCTGTAGTTGTGAGCGTTCTTGCTGACATTCGATAATGATACCGGATGGAGCGTGTTTTAATCGAACAGCGGTTTCTACCTTGTTAACATTTTGTCCGCCCTTACCTCCCGCTCGGAAAGTATCCCAGGAAACATCAGCCGGATTAATTTCTATGGTAATTGAATCATCAACCAGCGGATAAACATACACTGAAGCAAATGAGGTATGACGTTTGGCATTTGAATCGAAAGGTGAAATACGAACCAAACGATGCACTCCGTTCTCGCCCTTTAAGTAACCATAGGTAAAATCACCTTCAAACTCAAGGGTACAGGAGGTTATTCCGGCAACATCGCCAGGCTGATAATCAATTTCCTTAACCTTGTACTTATGCTTTTCGCCCCACATAATGTACATACGCATAAGCATCTCAGCCCAATCGCAGCTTTCTGTACCACCAGCTCCGGCATTTATTTTAAGAACGGCATTCATTTGATCTTCTTCACCACTCAGCATATTCTTAAATTCCAGTTCTTCAACTACGTTTATTGAAGTATCAAACTGTTGCTGCATCTCCTGCTCACTTACATCGCCCTCTTTGTAAAAATCAAACAGCACATAAGTATCTTCTGCTGATGCATTTACTTGCGCAAAAGCATCAGTCCATACTTTTTTACTTTTAATATCATGAAGTATCTTCTCGGCTTCCTTTGGTTCGTCCCAAAAGTTTGGACCAAGTGTTAACTCCTGCTCATTGGCAATTTCCGACAGTTTATTGTCGATGTCAAAGATGCCTCCTCAGGGACGCTACTCTATCCCTTAAATCTTTTATTTGTTCAATTGTCATAACTGATATATGCTGATATTCTTATTTAAGTCGCTTTATACCCGCTTTTGCTTTAGCGTCAATTCCATTCTTATATTCATGCCCCTTCATATCGAGACATAACTGATAGTATTGTTTGGCCTTGGCAAAATTCTTTTGATTTTCATAGATCTTACCCAAGCTCAGTGATGAATTTGCTGCAAAATACCATTGCCTTCCACTACCCCAATTTATAGTTTGAGTATAATATTGAATAGCTTTATCGTAATCTTTCATTCCGTCAAATATCCTACCCATCCGATAGCTGTATTCTAATTTATCTTTCTCCGAAATTTGCTCAGTAATCTTTTTGGATTTTAAAACATTTAATGCCCTGTCATAATACCCCCCATCGTACAGTAATCGGGCTCCCAATAAATACAAATCCGGAACTCCTTGCTCCGCCTCCTTTAAAGCATGCTTATCCTTATCGTTATAATCAAATCCTTTCGATTTAACCAAAGTCATATTTTGCTGATACTTCTTTAGATCCCCTTCCAGCAATCCACACCAAGCCAATCGCATATACGAATCTTTGATATTAAAAGATCCTTTATAATTTGTCAGGTATTTTTGAAAGAAAAGGTTCGCATCATCATCCATCCGGTTAAGTTTGGCCGTAGCCAGTAAATATTCAATATGCTTAAAAGGAGCATAACTACCTCCGGAAGGCCGGGCACTAAATATTGATATGGCCTCGTTATTATGCGCCGTTTTCATACAAATATACCCTTGAACAAAACTCTTAAGCAGGCAACTGTCACTTATTGGCTTCAAATACTTCAATGTTTTTGCATAGGCATTTTCATCGCCAACAATATCGTTTAAAACATAACTTAAATATAAGGCGGTTTCATCGTAGAAGAATGAATAATCTGAAGCAGGCAATTGAGTTAAAGCTTGCTCCATCATATTTACTCCAGTTTTAATATCAGCATTAATGCCAAATGTGTTTAAAACCGTTCGAAGACCCGAAGGAGCATTTCCCAATACAATATTAAGAATACCTAAATTTTTATTATTGGGCCAAAACTGAGGAAATTTAGTTGCATTCTCTTTCAAATAACCATAAGCACGGTTAATTTCCAATGCGGCAGTGTAGTACTCTCCAAAACGTGCTCGGGTCAACGCCCATTGAATATTAATCTCCGCCTGGCAAAAAAGATAATATGGGGAACGTTCATCATCTTTTTCAATACGTCGTAATCGTGCCGACTTTTTTGATTTCAATCGATCGAAATCGCTTTCATTCTCAGTAGTGAAAATGGTATAAAAGTCAACATAGTTTTCGAGTAAACTGATAATTGAATTGGCCGGATGACTTTTTTTTTCTTTTTCGATCAATGTTTTAGCCTGATCTAATTTCAAAGCCAAAATTAATTTATAGGCTTCAGTACAATTAGCATTAAAATCAAAATTAGCTTTGGATGACCCAGCAAAAGCAAGCAAAAAAAAGACTACAGCAAAGAATTTCTTCATAAAATATCAAAGCGAAATTCGAAAGCGACAAAGGTAGAGGATAAAAAATAATAGCGGAAAGCTATTTCCAAAGTATTTAACAACAAAACGCCCCCGATTTAAGGCGGGGGCATTTTTTATTTTTATTGATCTAGAAACTAGATGGATACTTCTTCCAAAGTAAAGCCTTCGTCAACAATAATACGTCCGCAGTGTTCGCAAACGATAATCTTTTTGCGCTGACGAATATCAGCCTGACGCTGAGGCGGAATTTTGTTAAAACAACCTGAACAAGAGTCACGCGAAATAGTAACTACAGCTAGGCCGTTTTTAAAGTTAGATCTTAACTTCTTATAGGCCGTTAAAAGACGATCTTCAATTTTAACTTCTTGTTGGCTTGCTTTGTCAAGCAAAACATCTTCCTCTTTTTGAGTTTCAGCTGTGATATTATCCAACTCTTCCTTTTTAAGGGAAAGGTCTTTTTTACGCTCGTCAGAAATAGCCACGGCTCCGTCTAAAGCAACTTTTTTACCCTGGATATCAGCCTGATGTTCACGAATACGTTTTTCGTTAACCTGAATATCAAGTGTTTGAAGCTCAATTTCTTTGCTCAATGCGTCAAACTCACGGTTGTTTTTCACATTATTCTGCTGACCTTCATATTTTTTAATCAGCGTTTGTGAATCCTTGATATTATTTTTACGGTTTACGATAGTGTCTTCCAGATCGTCTAACTCACGTTTCAACTTATTGATACGGGTTTCTAAACCAGCTACCTCATCTTCCAGATCATTAACCTCCATAGGAAGTTCTCCGCGAAGAGTACGAATTTTATCAACTTTAGAGTGAATGGTTTGTAAATCCCAAAGGGCTTGAAGTTTTTGTTCTACTGTTGCTTCCATGTATGCGAAACAAAATTTGGATTTGTTACAGATAGTTAACCGGGTTTGTTTTTACCCTGCTTAACAGAACGGCAAAGGTAGGGAATTTTTCTGACAATTTTTCAAGCAATAATTCTGATGTAAATTGCTCACTTTCAAAATGCCCGATATCGGCAATTACTATTTTGCCATCAGCATCAAAAAACTCGTGGTATTTATAATCGGCGGTAACAAAAACATCGGCTCCTGCCCTTATAGCATCTTTAAGTAAAAAACCTCCGGCACCACCACAAACAGCTATTTTCTTCACCTTGGATTTTACTATATCAGTGTACTTAACCACACCCGCCCCCATAGTTTGTTTTAACTGAGCAAGAAAATCAAGGGTGTTCATTGCTTCTTCCAGCTCGGCTACCATACCTGAACCTACCGTTGAAAAGGAATTGTTTAAAGCGTAAATATCATAGGCAACTTCTTCATAAGGATGCGCTTTTAATAATGCTGAAATTACTTTCCCTTCTAAATGCGACGGAAATATAGTTTCAATCCGCAGCTCGGCCTCTAACTGAAGTTCTCCGGGAGTTCCTGCAAATGGATTTGTTGAGCTGTCTCCTTTGAAAGTTCCAGTCCCATCCGAGTTGAAGCTACACTCGCTGTAGTTTCCGATATGACCAGCCCCTGCAGAAAACAATGCATTACGAACGTCATCGGCTTGAGCAGTTGGACAAAAAGTAACCAGTTTCTTTAATTTACCTTGTTTGGGAGATAAAATAGATCGGTTAACAAGTCCTAATTTATCACAGATCTTTGCATTCACCCCATCTGAAACACTGTCTAAATTGGTGTGAATAGCATACAAAGCAATATCATGTTTAATGGCTTTCATCACTACCCGTTCTACATATGAATTACCATTAAAACGTTTCATCCCTTTAAACACGATAGGATGATGTGAGATTATAAGATTAGCACCTGCAGCAATCGCTTCATCAACAACAGCCTCTGTACAGTCGAGACTGATTAATGCTTTAGAAATTTCCTGCTGAGGGTTGCCTACAATTAGTCCCGCATTGTCATAGTCTTCCTGGTAGGCTAATGGGGCTAGTTGTTCTAAAAAGATACTAAGGTCATTTAAAGTCATTCAAGAATGGATTGCTTGTTCAAAATGCATAACAGGTTTTCAAGACCTATTGTAGTTTTTATCATTAAAAAATATACCTTGGTAAAAATAGTTACAATACCTATGAATTATGTGGCAAATATTGACATTTTTGGGCTTTACCTACTTCCTGTTTTACTTATTTCCTTTATTAATTATAATAGAGCCGAAGAAAACTATAAACCTGTTTTATGGTATTTCTTCTTATTAGCCATTCTTAAAATGCTTGATACGTTGTTCATGCTAAGCTTCGGCAATAATATAATAATCTACAATTTAGAAGGCATCCTGTCTTTTTTACTATTATTATATATATACAAACGTTGGGGATACTTCTCCTCGCGAAAGCACACTTTAAATTATATTGCATTAATAGCAATTAGCTTTTTTACCATTGAAACGCTTGTTAATAAAAGTATGCTTCTTGAAACAAGTTATTCAAAAGCTGCATTTTCGTTTACTTCTATAATTTTAAGTCTTAATGTTATAAACAACACGCTATTTAGCACTAAATCCAGGAGCACTATTTTATTTAAAAACTTATTTTGTATTACAATCATCATCGAATCAATACTACTGATTTGTTTATCCATCTTTTTAAACCCTCGATTAAAGTTTAGCATGACTTTTCTAGAATCCATTTACCTCTTTTATCGGATAAGTGTTGTTTTCATAATTTCCTCAATCTACTTAATTGTCAGTTTTTTAATACCTAAAAAATCATATATCAACAAAACATCAATTAATTTTTAACATTTATTATGAGTAAAAAAATCACTCCAAAAGAAGCCAAAGATTTAGCAGAAAAGTATAGAAAAGAATTTGGGAAACCTGATCGAAAACTTGATCAATTTGATTTACCAAATTCGGTAAAATTTAGCCGTGCAGACATTGAAGCACTTCTTGCTGATGAAAAAGTAGATGAAATTAGGATCCTATTTAGCATTGGCGAAGTAGAAAAAAAAGAAACTAAGGAAAAAGTCAAGTTTTTAAACTTAATTGCAACTGGAGTTAGCAATAGCCAAGAAGAGAAGACAAGTGAAGTAAATTATGAATTCATGGAAGCATCGTGCCCTTGTCCAACAATAAGAAGTTGCTGTTATCCTCCGGTTTTTCCAGAATCATAAAAGTAACATCAAATAGTTAAGCAGCCCAATCGGCTGCTTTTTTTGTTCCATATCAATGCCAATACCCGTAATTAATCCTAACTTGCGCCCACCAATTTAAATCTAAATCAATATTCTAATGGAGTCGATAAGTGCATTCGAAATCATTAAGGTGGGTATTGGCCCTTCCAGCTCTCATACTATGGGACCATGGAAAGCTGCTGAACTTTTTCTTAATGAAGCCAAACAACTGCAACCCATTTCAAACATAAGCCAGATCATCGTTCGTTTATATGGTTCATTGGCAAAAACCGGCCATGGTCACGGAACTGATGTAGCCGTTTTAATGGGACTAGCAGGAGAAGATTATACCCAAATTAATACCGATACCATACCTGAAAAGGTAGAGTCTATAAAATCGAGTAAAACTATTTTACTGGGAGGCATTCATTCACTTGCCTTTGATTACAACAAAGACCTGATCTTTGAATACAACAAAAGCCTGCCCTTCCATGCTAACGGAATCGAGTTTATTGCTGTGTTTGAAAACGGTCAGTTAATCAACCGTAAATATTACTCTGTAGGTGGCGGCTTTGTGGCCACTGAAAACGAAAACACCATCACTCAAAACGCCATAGTTACACCTTACCCATGCCATCATGCAATAACCATAGCTGAGAATTGCGCAAAACTTAACCTTCGTGTTGCCGATTTGGTAATGGTTAATGAGCAGGCTTGGCGAAGTAAAGAAGAAATAAACCAACAGGCTTTGTACATCTGGAGTGAGATCAAGGACTGTATTTTTAGGGGGGTGAACAAAACCGGCATTCTTCCCGGGGGCTTAAATGTGAAACGCAGGGCCTCAGAAATGAATGAAAAATTGCTGGCTGGTCGACATTGTGGCACTGTAGACGAATGGATTCGTGCTGTAAAAGCTTCGGATAAAAGCTTTACCTCTATCAATAAATGGATCAGTTGCTTTGCACTTGCCGTTAATGAAGAGAATGCTTCTTTTGGTCGTATCATCACCGCTCCTACCAACGGTGCTTCAGGGGTTATTCCAGCAGTACTAATGTACGCATGGTGCTTTGTAGATGGCTTTGATGAGGAAAAAGTGATTCGTTTTATTTTAACAGCAGGTGAAATTGGCACTATTTTCAAAAAGAATGCAACTATTTCAGCAGCCATGGGCGGTTGTCAGGCCGAAATTGGTGTATCATCGGCAATGGCGGCAGCAGGATTGGCGGAATGTATGGGCGGCAGCGTAGAGCAGGTGCTAATGGCAGCCGAAATTGCTATGGAGCATCATCTGGGCTTAACCTGTGATCCTATTGGCGGCTTGGTTCAAATTCCGTGTATTGAGCGTAACTCTATGGGCGCTATCAAAGCTATAACCGCTTCAAATATTGCATTAGAAAGTGATCCTAAATCGGCCAAAGTAAGTTTAGATGCAGTAATTAAATCGATGTGGGATACCGCTCGTGATATGAATGACAAATACAAAGAAACAGCAGAAGGTGGTTTAGCTGTAAATATTCCGGTGAATTTGCCAGAGTGTTAAGACACTATTTTCACGAACTATACTAATTGCACAAATCATGATAAAGATTTGTGCAATTATTGTTTATATAAAGATGTATTTCATTTTAAGTTATAAGTGGATTGGCTGTAAATATTCGGGGGAATTTGCCTAACTGTAAAAGACACAAATTCACGAATTATACTAATTGCACCAATCATGACGAAGATTTGTGCAATTCTTGTTTATATAGGAAAGTAGTTAACTTAAAGTTGTAAATTGTAAAACAGGATTATTAGTGCAATTCGTTTAATTAACTATAATTCGTGCTTCTTTAATTCGTAATAATTAGTGCTACTAAATGAAAACCATTGCTATCTATAATCTTAAAGGAGGTGTTGGCAAAACCGCGACTGCTGTTAATCTGGCTTATCTGGCATCAAACCAAGGACATAAAACCTTATTATGGGACCTTGATCCGCAGGCATCAACAACTTTTTACTACCAGGTGAAAGCGAAAGTGAAAGGCGGTATCAAGAAATTAATGGGCAATAAGTCGGAAATCGAAGATGCCATTAAATCATCGCACTACGAAAAACTGGATATTTTACCTGCTGACCTTTCGACAAGAAACCTGGATATCATTTTAGATGACATGAAATCTTCGAAAAAGAGGTTAAAAAATACACTCCACGAATTGAACGGCGATTACGATTATGTATTTATCGATTCTCCCCCGGGCTTTTCGATCTTATCTGAAAACATTTTTGCCGCTGCCGATTACATTCTTCTTCCCATGATTCCTACAACACTTTCAATTAGAGCTTTTGAAACGGTTTCGGAATATTTTGAAGACAACGATTTAGATAAGAAAAAGATCATCCCATTCTTTTCAATGGTCGACCTCAGAAAAAATATGCATAAGGATATCATCGATGAATACCAGAACAACCCCCACCTTTTAAATTCCAGTATTAATTATTCATCCGAAGTAGAAAAAATGGGTATTTTCCGTGCTCCATTACCTGCATTCGCCCCTAAATCCAAATCTTCTAAAGCCTATACCGCTCTTTGGAAAGAATTTCAAACCAGAACAGAATCAAAGAAGAAACACTAATTTCTCCAAATAGATAGATTAATTCCCTAATTCACAGAAACAATCGTCAAAGTCGATAGCATACATCCTAATTCTTGTTAAAAACATTCTATTATCTTTGCAATCACTGTGATGCAAACAATACAAGAAATTCTTTCCATATACCAAAACGACAGCCGTATCCAACAACTGGCCTCAGATTTACAACTTAGCCAGCAACGGGTGCACCTGAAAGGACTCGTAGGTTCTTCAGACGCCATGTTGGTAAACGCTTTGCGTACTCAAACAGAACAACCTTTTGTTTTTGTGCTGCCTACTTACGAAGAAGCCATTTATTTTTTAAATGACCTGGAAAGCTTGAGCGGTCGTAATGGATTGATTTTTCCTGCTTCGTATCGCAAACCTTTTGAATTTATTCAGCCCGATTCAGGGAATGTTTTGCTTCGTGCGGAGGTGTTGAATGAAATTAAATCGAAAACCAACGCCTCAAAAATGGTGGTTACTTATCCTGAGGCACTCGCCGAAAAAGTGATCAGCCGTGAAACACTGGAGAAAAACACCCTCGATATTAAAACCGGTGATAAACTTAGCATTGAGTTTATTAATGAGTTTTTACATGAATATGCTTTTGAACGTGTTGATTTTGTGTATGAAGCCGGGCAATATTCAGTAAGAGGAGGAATTGTAGATATTTTCTCTTTTTCGCATGACCTCCCCTATCGTGTAGAATTTTTTGGTGATGAAATAGAATCCATTAGAACTTTTGACCCCGAGGATCAGCTTTCGGTTTCAAAAATGGAGTGGATCACTATTGTTCCTAATGTTCAATCGAAATTACTTACTGATAACAACACTTCATTTCTTGATTATATAGAAGAAAACTCTGTTCTATGGTTTAAAGATGTCACCTTCACCTATGAAATCATTGAAAAAGGTGTTAAGAAAGCCAAAGAACTTTACAAAGGCTTACCCGACGATGAAAAAGCCATGCATTCCGAATGGATGGATCCAAAATATCTTTTCGAAGAGAGTAAAGACACCAAACGGAATATCGACAGGTTTTCAGTAATTGAATTTGGAAAGCAATTCACGTATGAGGCTACAGAGACTTTTCACTTTGACCTTCGTCCGCAGCCTTCATTCAATAAAGACTTTACACTCCTTCAGCATAATTTAAATGAAAACATTGCTGAAGATATTCAGAACTTCATTTTTGCTGATAGTGCCAAACAGATAGAGCGACTTTACGCCATCTTTGCCGATTTGCCTAAAGAAAAAGAGGCCAAGACTACAAGTAATGAAACGCCATTCACTCCCATCCATCTTTCTATTCATGAAGGTTTTATCGACCGGGAACTAAAAGTTGCATGTTATACGGATCATCAGATTTTCGATCGCTATTATAAATACAAGTCGCGTAAAACTTATACGCAGTCGCAATCAATCACTTTAAAAGAACTGAGAGAACTTAAACCGGGTGATTTTGTAACTCATATTGATCACGGGATTGGTAAATACGCCGGCCTTCAAAAGATTGAAGTTAACGGGCAGATCCAGGAATCAATCCGGTTGGTTTATGCAGATAATGATTTGCTTTATGTAAACATTAATTCGCTTAACCGCATCTCAAAATATACCGGTAAGGAAGGCACGCAGCCAAAACTGAATAAGCTGGGAACAGATGCCTGGGATAAGTTAAAAAAAAACACTAAAAAAAAAGTTAAAGACATAGCCCGTGACCTGATAAAACTTTACGCACAGCGTAAAGCCAAAGAAGGACATGCCTTTATGCCAGATACTTACCTTCAGAATGAGCTGGAAGCTTCGTTCATTTATGAAGATACCCCTGATCAGGAAAAAGCTACTGCCGATCTTAAGAAAGACATGGAAGCTCCACATCCTATGGATCGGTTGATTTGTGGCGATGTAGGCTTTGGAAAAACAGAAGTAGCCATTAGAGCGGCATTCAAAGCCGTTACCGATAGTAAGCAGGTGGCCGTTTTGGTGCCAACCACTATTCTTGCCTCACAGCATTTCCGCACTTTTCGCGAACGCTTAAAAGACTTCCCCTGCACAATTGATTATGTAAACCGTTTTAAATCAGCCAAGCAAATAAAGGATACATTAAAGAACCTCGAAGAAGGTAAGGTTGATATTATTATCGGTACTCACAGGCTGGTAAGCAAAGACATAAAATTCAAAGATCTAGGCTTATTAATTATTGATGAGGAGCAAAAGTTTGGTGTTACGGTAAAGGAAAAACTTAAGTCATTTCGTGTAAATGTGGATACACTAACACTTACAGCCACTCCCATTCCGCGTACGTTGCATTTCTCTTTAATGGGCGCTCGCGACCTTTCAATTATCAGCACACCGCCCCCAAATCGTCAACCTGTAGTTACCGAACTGCATGTGTTCAATGAAAAAGTGATTAAAGAGGCTGTTGAATTTGAAACCGAACGTGGAGGACAAGTTTTCTTTGTACACAACCGTGTTAGTGATATTCATGATGTAGCGGGTTTAATTCGCAAATTATGTCCCGGTGTTAAAGTGTGTGTGGGTCACGGACAAATGGAAGGGGATGAATTAGAAGACGTGATGAGCGACTTTATTGAAGGCAGATATGATGTTTTAGTTGCCACAACCATTATTGAAGCAGGGCTGGATATATCAAATGCTAACACTATTCTAATAAATCAGGCCCATAATTTTGGCTTGAGCGATTTGCACCAAATGCGTGGTCGTGTAGGCCGTTCGAATAAAAAAGCCTTTTGCTATCTTTTAAGTCCACCATTGTCGGTATTAACCCCTGAAGCTCGGAAACGATTAAGTGCAATTGAAGAGTTCTCTGATTTAGGAAGCGGATTTAATGTGGCTATGCGAGACCTGGATATTCGCGGTGCTGGAAATTTATTAGGCTCAGAACAAAGTGGATTTATTGCCGAGATTGGCTATGAAATGTATCACAAGATTTTGGACGAAGCTATTCAGGAGCTGAAAGAAGAAGAATTCAGTGACCTGTTTAAAGATGAAAAGCCCAGGCCGTTTGTAAACTTTACCACTATCGATACTGATATGGAGTTATTAATTCCGGATGAGTATGTAAGCAGTATTCAAGAGCGATATAACTTGTACAACGAATTAAGCCGGATTGAAAATGAAACCCAGCTAAACGCTTTTGCCACCCAGCTAAATGATCGTTTTGGCCCATTACCTCGTCAGGTTAAAGAATTATTGAACACAATGCGACTACAATGGCTCGCTAAAGAGATCGGTTTTGAAAAACTGATGGTTAAAAATAAAACCCTTCGTGGCTTTTTCATTTCTAACCAACAGTCGCCTTATTTCGAATCAGAAAGCTTTACCAAGGTGCTTCATTATGTTCAAACGCATCAACGTAACAGCCGATTGAAAGAGGGAAAAAACACGCTTTCTATTACAGTTGATAATATTCAACACATCCAGCAGGCAATAGATACACTAAATGAATTAGCCGGAATCGAGGTGGCCTAAGTTAAAAGACCACCATTTACCCATAAAACTGCCACACAAATAATACATAGTAATAGCGTAGAATTATTTTCGTTTTATAGTTATTTGCTTAACCAATTTCTTATTATAAAAAGTAGAAAGCCTAAATCAATAGTAACCCTAAATTATTCGCTTTAATTATTAATTATGAACAAGAGTCTTTCATTTTCTTTACTGCTCTTACTTTCAGGTTCGGCAGTATTTGCGCAAACTTCAACAAAAGCCCCCGACAATTGGTTTAACCTCGATCCAAAAACCGATCATATTCAAGGAGTTAGTACCAACAAAACATATCAAGAGCTATTAAAAGGCCGTAAGTTTCAAACAGTTATAGTAGCTGTAATTGATGGGGGTGTTGATACCACGCACGAAGATTTAAAGCCAATCCTTTGGAAAAATAAAAAGGAAATTGCCGGCAACGGAATTGATGATGATAAGAATGGTTACATCGATGATGTGTATGGATGGAACTTTATTGGAGGCAAAGACGGCAGAAATATTAACCATGAGTCGATGGAGTTAACTCGTTTATATACGCCGCTTGAGGCAAAATATAAAGATACCCCTCCTACAGCTGAGGTAGAAAAAAAGCCTGATTACCAGCAATACTTAAAACTGAAGAAAGATTTCAATAAAGAACTTTCAGAGACCCAACAACGATATGAAAGTTATACCGGTTTTTTAAGCCAGTTGAGAAAAATCAACAATGCATTAAAAATGCAGTTAAAGGCTGAAAAATTGGATATTCCTACGCTTGAAAAAGTAAATACGGGCGATGAGAAGATCAACAAATTAGCAGCAAACATGAAGCAAATGCTTATTGCCAACGACTGCCCTGATTTGGATGATCAGATTGAAAAACTGGAAGAGGCCGTTGACGACCTGAAAGGCAAGCTTGATTACGGATTAAACACAACAGCCAATGAACGGGCTATTGTAGGAGATGATCCTGCTAACGCCAGTGAGCGCTTTTATGGAAATAATGATGTAACAGGTCCTGATGCTGGGCATGGCAGCCACGTTTCGGGAATTATTGCTGCAGCCAGAAATAACGGAATCGGTATGAACGGAGTTGCCGATCATGTACAAATAATGGCGGTGAGAGCGGTTCCTAACGGTGACGAACGCGATAAAGACGTAGCAAACGCTATCAGATATGCCGTTGACAATGGCGCCAGGGTTATTAATATGAGCTTTGGAAAATTGTATAACTACGACAAAAATACGGTTGACGAGGCTGTGAAATATGCAGCATCAAAAGATGTATTATTAGTTCATGCCGCTGGAAACGATGCAAACAACAATGATACAACCGGAAATTTCCCTAACCGTAATTTTATTGCCGGCGGAAGTGCAGCCAACTGGATTGAAGTTGGCGCATTATCTTGGAAAGGTGGAGATCAATCCGTTGCAGGTTTCTCTAATTATGGCAAAAACTCGGTTGATGTGTTTGCCCCAGGAGTGGATATTTACTCAACTATTCCATTTTCGAAATATAAATCAAATAGTGGAACAAGTATGGCATCGCCGGTTGTTGCTGGGATAGCCGCTGTAATTCGTTCTTATTATCCACAATTAACCGCTGTTGAAGTTAAAAACATCATCTTAAATTCGGTTGATAAGTTTCCCGATCTGGAAGTTGTAAGCCCGGGATCAGAAAATAAACAGAAAGTAAAATTTGCAGATCTTTCTATTACTGCCGGTGTTGCTAACCTTTATAACGCAGTTAAACTAGCCGATACTCAAACTAAAAAGGCAAAAAAATAACTTATTTCAATAATTTTTATTTGAAAAAGGCCGCTAAAAATTTTTAGCGGCCTTTGGCTTTTATGAAAACCTCATTTAAATAACGTATATTTAATAATATACTAATCTACAACTTATGCTCTCTATCTCTCTCAAAAGTAGAAAGCTCCAGGTGGCTTATTTACTTTTTTTCACCCTCAACCTATTAATCCTGACAAACTCCTGTTCTACCACCAGCGATAATCCTCCTGCCCCTGTTGCAGTAAAAGATGAAGCTAAAGGTACATGGAAAGTTATTTCTTCTAACACCAAATACTTTGAAAAACATGAGTATGAAAACGTTCAGCTGGTAAACGAAATAAACCAGGATTTTTCGACTGTAGATTATCTTGTAAGATTTGCTGAAACCGAAGTTAAAGTAACCGCCCCTGGCTCAGAGTATATTTATCCTGTTGACTACACTACAGCTTATGCCATCGGCTCGCAAAAAGCTTTTGTATTTAACCTTGAAAATGGCGATATGATAAGGGAAAATACGGTGATCATAGAAGATGATGAAATGACTTGGATTACCACGGAAGATTATACAGATGAAGGGGTTATCTATAAAGTGGTGACTACATTTTTCTTAGAGAAGATCTGATCATATGATCATAAGCAAGTAAACCACAAAAGAATTAATGCTAAAAATTTGCCTTTTGAAGTACCTGGATGGACTTTTTAATTATGGGGAGTTCCGACAGTTCAAGATCTGTCGGAACTGATTTTCCATACTTAATCTAAGCACACCTACCTGTTTATAAAGCCATGCACATGGTTTTAACTTATGTTACTAACTAAACTATTTTAATCTACATCTTATGCTTTCTATCTCTTCTACAAGTAAAAAGCTCCAGGCAGCTGTTTTACTTATTTTCACCATTGTTTTTTTATTAGCGCCTGCCTCTTGTAAAAAAAGCAATGATGACGATCCTGCTCCCACTGTTAAGGAAAAAGTAAAGGGTAAATGGAAAGTTTTAACAATAAATACCAAATACTATGAAAACAATGAACTGGTTGACGAAGAAAATGATGATTATTCCGCATCGCAATACACAGTAGAATTTACAGATACATCTGTTATAATTACGATCCCTGGGTTAGGCAGTGCAAGTTATCCAATTGACTACAGTACAAGCAAGGATACTTTTGAGTTTCATAATGATGACGGCGGTTTAGTAAAAGCTACTGTGTCATTTGATAATGATAAAATGACCTGGATTGCCACAGAAGAATATACTGAAGATGGTATTAACTATAAAGATGTTACTACGATTGTTTCTCAAAAAATATAATCGATTCATTCTCAAATAAAACTCAATTATAAATAATGATTAAAGCTTAGTTTGTAACATAAAAAATCATTAACTTATAATAAAGATTTTAACGCTCTCTATTATGGTTAATGTTTCGCTCTCCTCAAAATCAATGAGGCCATTGATTTTGCTATTTTTTTTGTTGCAAGCTTTTGCATTTAATTCATGTAAAAAAGATGACCCAACACCTCCTGTTCCTGACACAGGAAAAGAACTTCAAGCCAAATTATTAGGAAAATGGTCAGTCGAAAATGTTGATATCAAACAATATGAGAATGACAAATTAGACGAGGATGCGAGTGGAAGCGCTGAATTTGAAGAAGAAGAATTTGTAATTACGTTTTATGAAGATCGACTTGTATTTACATCAGACGGAGAGTCAGATACGTATGAGATCAGTTACGATAGCATAAATTCATTCAGATACGGCCTGGGTACCGGTTTATATGAGGCCGAAGTGGAATTTGAGGATGGAAAACTTATTTGGAAAGAAAAAGCATCGATATCATCAACCCAAAGAATAGAAGTAACTATTACCCTTCATAAATCAAAAAGTACCTAAAAAAATGCCTTTTGAGAATCCTGGATGGACGATTAATTATGGGGAGTTCCGGCAGCTTCAGCTAACTGTCGGAACTATTTTTCTAAAACATACAAATTCCGGAGATTTCTACCTAACCCATCATAATCCAATCCGTAGCCTACTATAAAATCATTCGGAATCTCAAAACCTACATAATCAGGTACAAGGGGAAACTGTAAAGTTTCAGGTTTTATTAAGAGAGTGGCAATTTTAACACTTCCGGGTTGGTGTTGCATTAAAATTTCAAGAAAAACGCTTAAGGTTCTACCGGTATCGATAATATCTTCCAAAATAACCACATCCCGATCTTTAATATCCACATCAATTCCCAAACTTTGCATTACTTCACCCGAACTTTGCAATCCTTGGTATGACCTGTATTTCACAAAGCTAATTTCACAATCACCTGTAAAGCTTTTTAATAGATCAGCCGTGAACCAAAATGCTCCGTTCAACATCGAAATAAATAAGGGCCGTTTCCCTCTATAATCATCGCTCAGCTGCTCGGCTATAGCGCTAATTCGGTTTTGAATAGCCACTTCTTTAATGTATGGTTCAAAACGTTTATCATGTAAGCTGATGTTCATAAGATTCAGTTGTATTGAAGATTATTAAGTTAAAAAATAAACGGCAAAAATTATGGTTAAGTACCTAAATAATATTTAAAACAGCAAACCGTTGTTTCTCTGCTAACGTCAACTAAATCAGTATCTTTGTCGGTTCAAATGGAATATAGTTTACTGACACTCAAAAACGGGATTAGAGTTTTACATAAACCAGCACAAGAATCAGGCATTATGCATATGTGCCTTGTAATTAACGCCGGTTCACGTGATGAAACAAACGAGGCCATAGGCTTAGCTCACTTTATCGAACATTTACTGTTTAAAGGTACCCGAAAGCGCAATACCTACCAAATTCTAAACCGCCTGGAGGTTGTTGGGGCCGATTTGAATGCCTATACTACAAAGGAGCAAACCTGCATTCATGCATCTTTCTTGAATGAACATTTAGAACGAGCACTTGACCTGCTAACCGATATTACTTTTAATTCTGTTTTTCCTCAAAATGAATTAGAAAAAGAAAAAGGTGTAGTATTGGATGAACTCGATTCATACAAGGATACCCCCGAGGAGCATATTCAAGATGAATTTGATGAAATTGTATTTAATGATCATGCGCTAGGTAACAATATCTTAGGCACGCCGGAATCTATCAAAGCATTTAAGCAAAGTGACATTCTCAGTTTTATTGCAGCAAATTATAATACACATGAAATTGTTTTAGGTGTTTACGGCAATATTCCGGAGAAAAAGCTTCAAAAACTCGCCGATAAATACCTGGGCATCATTCCTGAAAATAATCAAACAAAACATAGGACGGAGGCTAACGGTTACCTGGCAAAAGTTGATCAGAAAGAAAAAAACTGTATACAAACACATTGCATTATTGGTGGACGATCATATAATCTAAACCATGATAAAAAAACAGGCATGTTGCTTTTAAACAACCTTCTTGGTGGCCCAGGCATGAGCTCAAGACTAAACCTGGAGATACGTGAGCGCTTTGGTGCTTGTTATACAATTGAATCGAGCTTTGTTCCAATGACAGATACTGGCATGTTTAGCATTTATTTCGGAACCGATGATGGAAAAGCATCCAGATGTATAAAGCTGGTACATAAGGAATTGAAAAAACTACGAGAAAATCAATTAAGTACCATGCAATTGCATCAGGCCAAACAACGATTCAAAGGGCAAATTGCGTTGGCTGAGGAATCGCGAATTTCGGTAATTATTGCAATGACAAAAAGTCTTTTGGATTATGGCAAAGTGGATAGCTTACCGGAAATTTTTAATAAAATTGACAGCGTTTCAGCCAACGATATTCTTGAAATCGCGAATGAAAATTTCAGTCCAGAGCAGCTAAGCATGCTTACATTTGTACCTTCAGAATAAATTTAATTATTTCAGATTATGAACGCTAGGCCATAAAAGAATTCGCTTCACCTAATCTGTAACTCAAATTAATAATGGATATCATCAATAAAAAAATAAATAGTTACGTTGAAGCCCATACGGACCTTGAGCCTGAAATTTTGAATATACTTAACCGTGAAACGCACTTAAAAATATTGCTGCCTCGCATGCTTTCAGGTCATTTCCAAGGACGTACTTTAAGTATGTTAAGTAAGATGATAAAACCTAAGCGCATTCTGGAGATTGGAACGTATACTGGTTATTCGGCCATTTGTTTGGCTGAAGGACTTGACAAAGAGGGAACGTTGACAACCATCGACATTAATGAAGAGCTGGAACCATTTGTGCGGTCATTCTTTGAAAAAGCAGGCGTAGACGATAAAATTGACTATCGTATTGGAAATGCTGTAGAACTTATTCCGAGCATTGACGAGGAATTCGACCTGGTTTTTATTGATGCGGATAAGAAGAATAACGGAACCTATTATGACCTTGTGTTTGATAAGGTAAAACCTGGAGGGTATATTTTCGCCGATAACGTTTTGTGGAGCGGAAAAGTTACGGATGAAACCCCTGATAAGGACACTAGGGTTATTATGTTATTTAATGAAAAGGTTCAAAACGATGACCGCGTTGAAAATGTATTACTTCCAATAAGGGATGGAATAATGCTGATAAGGAAGAAATAAGAATATTGATAAACTTTCGTTTATACTATTAATTTAACCAATCAACTTTAGCGTAGTTGATGACTTGGCAAAAATTCAGTTGCATTTTAATTGTAAAAAATAGTTCTTTATAGTAAAATAAACTGAATCAAAAACCAAACCGTTAACCCAAACTAAAAATGAATAAATTCTATTTAGCAACCTTGTTGCTATTCATCAATTTTTATGTTTCGGCCCAAAATAATCCGGAAAAATTATACGCCGAAAAATACGGCGAAATGGCTGTTTCCGAAATGAAAAAAACCGGAATTCCGGCAAGTATTACTCTTGCCCAAGCCATAATGGAGTGTGGTGCAGGTAAATCTAAACTTGCAAAACAGGCCAATAATCATTTCGGGGTAAAGGCAGGCAGGTCTTGGCAAGGCGAACGCTTTGGTAATTTCAGAAAATATGAAAGTGTGGAAGCAGCGTATTTGGACCGCTCGAATTTTTTAACGGGCCGAAAGAACTATGCTTCTCTTTTTAAACTCGATCCCTGCGACTATAAAGGTTGGGCTAAGGGCCTGCAACGTTCAGGTTACGCAGCTAGCAAACGATATGCTTCTGATTTGATTAAATGTATCCAACGTAATCAGCTTTATAATTGGGATGGAGAAATTTGCAAAGAACAACCGGTAATACTTGTATCGGATAGTTTGTCAGCAATAACCGCTTCCATTGTGGATGAACCTGAAAATCAACCGGTAGTTTCAGAAATTAAGCCTGTATATCACAAGGTTAAAAAAGGTGAATCATTATCAACTGTGGCAAAAAAATACAAAACAACAGTAAGTAAACTTAAATCATTAAATTCGTTGCATTCGGTGAAAATCAAACCCGGTCAACGCTTACGAGTTAAATAAATGAACAGCTGGAAAACTCTTACTCTTTGCATTATAGCGTATTCTTTTGTAGCCTGCTCGGCAAAAAAGAACGTAACCTTACCAAACAACAGCAGCCAAAGCATTTCGGCATCCAATTCAGGAAATAAGAAAGCTCCTGCTACTACAACATATGCTAAATCAAGCAGCACTCAACAATATATCAATAAGTATAAACAGGTAGCTATTGACGAAATGCACCGTACGGGCATTCCAGCTAGTATAACATTAGCGCAGGCCATATTTGAATCATCAAGTGGCAATAGTGATTTGGCAACCAGCGCCAACAACCACTTTGGCATTAAATGCACCAGCGATTGGCAAGGCCCAACCTACCACAAAGATGACGACCGACCAAATGAATGTTTTAGAAAATATCCTCACGCAGAAGGCTCTTTTCGCGATCATTCAGAATTCTTAAAACGTCCCCGGTATGCTGGTTTATTTAAGCTCGAACGTACAGATTACCAGGGATGGGCTAACGGTTTAAAGACTGCCGGATATGCCACAAATCCTCAATACGGGCCTAAGTTAATTGAAGTGATAGAACGTTACGAACTTTATAAGTTTGATAAAAGCGCTTCGAAAGATCCAGTTGCCTCTTCTGGGGACAGAGGTAGTTTGTATTTTGAACAGAAACCGGTTAACGAGGAAGGAAAAATTGCTTCAAAAAGCACTCAATCAGATAATGAAGAAGTTGTACCTGCCGGATTTTACAGAGTTAAGGCAGGCGATACCTTATATGGAATTGCAAAAAAATTCAATACAAAAGTTGAGAATATCGTAACCTGGAACAACCTTGAATCGTATTCAATAGCAGTTGGACAACTACTAAAGATTTCTAAATAGATTTAGTAAACCATTTATTAAACGCGGCATTATATTCCTATTAAGATGATTCTTCATGTGCTAAACGGTGATGCGCTTCTCCCCAATTTCAAACGTTGCTTTTTTGATGGCGATGTAATGATTTGGCGCGAGTGCCTAATTGAAGGGCCTGTTAGTGCATCTAATGAAGAAGATTTCTGGAATCAGCGAACGAACTATATTTCAACAACTTACCAGGTTCCGGAAAAAGAATACCGACATCAAGTAGTAGAAAAACTCTATAAAATAGCCCAGCCGTTTAAATACAAGGAGATAAATCTTTGGTTTGAATTCGATTTATTCTGCCAGGCCAATATGGTTTATATATTGCACCGTTTAAATCAATTCGATCTTTCCCATACAAAAATAAACTGGGTTCAACCTCAGCAAAACTCCGCTGAAGAATTCTTTTTTGGCTTTAGCAATATTAATAATCAACAACTAAAAGACTTTTTTGAAAACAGAATTGAACTTCAGACATCGGATTTAACTTTTGGAAGTAAGGTTTGGAAGGCATATACAATTAATGATATTGCTACCCTACAACAATTAATTCAGTCGGCTCCGGCCAATTTCAAATTTTTCGACAAGGTTTTTGAAGCTCATTTAGCTCGACTTAGTGGCGATAATGAAATCAATCGTGTAGAAAGACGCCTTTTAGAAGTGATTTACAAAGGAGTGAATTCGGAAATTGATTTGCTTCATCGATTTTGGGAAACTGAAAGCATCTATGGATTTGGCGATTTGCAGGTGGTTAATTACATCAACGCTTTGCAAGCTAAAAACTGGATTTACGGGCTTTCATTAACAGATGCAGGCGCTATAGCTTTAGGTTTAAATGAGGCGAAATAAAAGCAATTTAAACTGTTTTTGCTTTTCGATATAAACCTTTTTTCTCTATAAAATCTAAAACCAATTCAGGCACAAAGTACTTTACACTTTTACGTTCAACAATTGCTTTACGAACAAATGTTGACGAAATTTCCATTAAAGGGGTATTGGTGATGGTAATGGAAGGAAGGTTATTCCATTCGTTCACATCAATGCCGGGTCTTGGATAAACAAAAACTTTATACATACGAAGTAACATTTCGTAGTTTTTCCACTTTTTAATCGATCGCAAGTTATCCGCCCCCATGATCAAACAAAATTCATGTTGGGGATATTTTTCGGCTAAAAAAGTAAGAGTATCGATGGTATAAGATGGACGTGGCAATTTCAATTCAACATCCGAAACCTCAATACGATCGGCATCTTCAGTTGCCAGTTTAGCCATTTCAAGCCGATCGTGCACATGAATAAGATCGGAGGCCTCTTTGAGCGGATTATGCGGAGAAACCACCAACCAAACTCTATCCAAATCGGTATAATTAGCCATGTAATTGGCAATTACCAAATGCCCAATGTGTATCGGGTTAAAAGAACCAAAAAACAATCCGATTTTCATTATTTCGATTTGGTCAATAGCTGATAGACTTTAGTGGATAGAGATTTGAACTTCATTCTATAGACAAAAAACCATCGTCTTAGACTACTTTACATCCCGCTTACCAAACTTCATTTTATCCTTAAGGAAATACTTTACAAAAACCTCCGCCTCATCACAAGCGGTTTCAAGTTCATAGTTTTCTAAAATAACATCGAACTGTGGGGCATAAGCCAATTCCTTTTCAGCTTTAGCATAACGTTCTGCAAGCTTATCAGGGCTATCTGTTCCTCTTCCGGCCAAGCGCTCCTTCAAAACCTCAACTGAAGGTGGCTGGACAAAAACGGCTATCGCTTGTTCAGGATATTTACGTTTTAAACGTAATCCTCCAACAACGTCAACATCAAAGATCACGTGCTTACCTTCAGCCCAAATTCGTTCTATTTCGGCTCTCAGTGTTCCGTAAATAGTACCGTTATAAACCTCCTCAAACTCCACAAACTCATGGTTGGCCACACGGTGCAAAAACTCTTCCTTGCTAATGAAGTAATAATCTTTTCCGTTCTGTTCTTCTCCCCTCCGATCACGGGTGGTTGCCGAAATTGAGAATTGTAATTCAGGAAATTTAGTAAGCAAATCCTTTACTATAGTTGTTTTACCGGCCCCTGATGGTGCCGAAAATATAATGAGTTTACCAGACATTTTGATTAATTACGAATTTGCGAGTTGCGAATTGTGGGTTCAAAGAATGCATTAATGTTCAAACTTAATCTCTTTAAAACCCGTACCCTTAAACCCGCAATTAACTATAATACATTTAACAATTGTTCCTTTATTTTCTCCAGTTCATCTTTCATCTCCACCACCAATTTCTGAATATTAGCGTCGTTGGCCTTTGAACCCATTGTATTGATTTCACGGCCAATTTCCTGGCTAATAAACCCAAGCTTTTTACCTCCGGCATCTTTTTCTGAAAGGGTTGCAATAAAATAATCACAGTGGCTTTTTAATCGAACTTTTTCTTCAGTGATATCAAATTTTTCAATGTAATACACCAGTTCTTGCTCTAATCGATTTTGATCCATATTTTCTATTCCGACAGCATCTTCGAGGTATTTATTAATACGGTCTCGTACAATTGGCATCCGATTAGGTTCAGCGATTTCCACCTTTGTTAAAAGCTGTAATATATTTTTTATTCGTTGGATAAGATCTTTCTCCAGTTCGGCACCTTCAGTAGACCTGAAATTATTGAAAGCAGATATGGAGGTCTCAAATGTGGAATAAACAGCTTTCCATTCATCTTCGTCAACAGCTTGTTCATCTGGCTTAATAACCTCCGGCATTTGAAGCGCCAGCGTAAATAAATCATCTGTTTTAGCGTTTAGGGCTTTTGCGCCCAACTCCAACTGCTCATAATAAGCCTTTAAAAGTTGCTGATTTATACTTACCGGTTTTCGCTCTGCCCCTGCATTATATTCAATTGATATGATAAGATTTACTTTACCACGTTCAATTAAGCGATTACAATCGTTTCTAATCAATAATTCTTTATCAGAATACGCTTTAGGAAGTTTTAAGGTAAGTTCTAAAAATTTGCTGTTTAACGATTTTATTTCAACGGTGATTTTAGCTTTGTCAGTTTCTGTACTGGCAATACCAAAACCGGTCATGGATTTCAACATATGTTATTGATGTTAGTTGGCAAAATCAATTGCCATAAAACTGAATTTACGAAAATGCAGCGTAAAGATAGAAAATCTAGGCAATAGCTGCTTTAGGTTTAAAACTTACCAGGTAAACACCGGTAAATATCATGGTGGCAAAAATAAGTTTTTGAATGGTTATTTCATCTTTCCCCAAACCAATGGCAATGATAGAAGCTAAAACTGGCTGTAAATAGATATAGGCCCCTACCACCGACGAATTCACATATTTTAGAGCCCATCCGTTTAACAGGTAAGTTAAAAATGTGGTACAAACCACAATAAAAACTATTGCCCCCCAAATGTTCAACGGTATTTGTGCCCAGGAAACCTTTAATAGATCGCCTATTCCAAAGGGAAAAACTAGAGCAGCTCCAATAATAAACGTCCACTTAACTACTGATATAGCCTGATATTTAATAATTAAGGGCTTAGCCACAATCAGGTAATAGGCAAAAATGATCGCATTGAGAATCACACATACATCTCCAAAGGCAGTGCCTCCTGACAATGAAAAATGAGGCCACACAATCATTAAAACCGCTCCCGACAAACCCAAAATCAATCCGCCTATTTTTAAATTGGTTACCTTTTCTTTTAAAACCCAAAACGCCAGCAATGCTACGAACAAGGGTGTGCATACCATTTCAACCGATGCCTTTATTGGCGTGGTTAATGATAGACCCTGAAAAAATAAAAGCATATTTGCTCCAACACCTGTAAAAGCCGATATAAACATCAACTTATAATCCTTAGGCTCAATTTTAACTGAAGGTAATTTTGAAAACCAGCCCATTAAAATAAAAAGCAAGGCAGCTCCCCAAACCCGAATCACAATTAATCCATAAGGAGCTATATAGGCAGGCATTACTTCTTTAGCAATGGTAAATGTGGCACCGTAAATTAACGCTACCAAAAATAAAGCTGCATGAACCTGAATGGTTTTATTCATAAAGATCTGTACTACTTAATGCAGCCCGAAGATGCGAAAATGAAATTTATTAAAGGGGATGTAAATTGATTAATTATGTAAGTTTTACGACAGAAGACTGATGAGCAATTAACAATTGCTCCATTTCCAGAAAGGCCCGATCCTTTAATAAAGGCAGATCATCAAGGGTCAATCCCGTCGTTTCAATTACATCGGCGTACACTACCTTTATAAGCCCCGGTTTAATAGCTAGGGGATTTGTTCGTGGCAATAGTTCTTTTGAATTGACTAATACTATTGGAGCTATTGGAGTTTGAGTTTCAATTGCTATTCTAAAAGCACCATCATAAAAATCGGTTAAGGGTTTATCCGTTTTATTCATGGTTCCTTCCGGAAAAATTAAAACAGACATTCCCTTCGCCAGTTCTTTCTTTAATTCGTCAACACATTTTTGGCGGCTTTCTTTACTGCTGCGATCGATTAAAACTACTAATCGTTTATAAATAACCCCAAACACCGGAATTTTGGTCATCTCAATTTTTCCCAAAGGCTTAAATGACTGAGATATTCCCAAAACAACAGCAAGAGAGTCAAGGTAAGAACCATGATTTACTACGTATACATAAGCCTTGCCAGTTGGAGCCTTGGCTTTGTTATAAGTTTTATAAAAAATTAATGTGAAAAATGAGGCTGAAGCTGCCCAAAAACGCAAAAAAAAGAAGGAAATATCACTGCCGGTTTTTCCTGGAAAAACCAGAAAAGCGATGACAATAAATGGCAATACGATCAGCATAGCTGCAATAAAAGCCAACAAACCAACCACCAACTGCAGAATAGCCAATACCTTACGCATAACATCCAAATATACTAAACAAGAAAACGCAAGAACATCATTTGATTTTAGATTTCCAAGAAAGGTAGTGGATTTTAACCTCCCTACGAGGTAGCTGATTTTGATTAGGAAATTATTAATTGAGCATTTAATCGATAGCCTTTAACTAGATACTTAGTAACTCACAGGCACGCTCTGCAGCAATTTTCTCAGCATTTTTCTTGGTAAAGTCCTGACCAATTCCACACTCATCGTTATCAACAAAAACTTTAACCGTAAACAATTTTGACTTACTTCCTTCCTCATTCGGCATTAGTTCGAATAAAACCTCTTTACCATGCCGTTGGCACCATTCAATAAGCTTGCTTTTAAAATTGGTTTCGGTTTGCTCCAATGCATCAATATCAACATGAGCTTTGATGATGCGGGAAAGGATGAACTTCTTCGTAAAAGAATAACCTTTATCAAGATAAATGGCACCAATTAACGCTTCAAAAGCATCACCCATTAGTGAACCTTGCTTTGCCGGATTATTGATCATCCGTGTATCGTAATCCATTAAATCGCCAATACCAATTTTTCGGGCCAATTGATTCAGGTGATTTCGGTTTACAATCTTTGAGCGCATTTCGGTTAAAAAGCCCTCGTCGCGGAATGGATATTTTTTAAACAACAACTCTCCCACCACTGCGCCCAAAACCGCGTCGCCTAAAAACTCAAGCCGTTCATTGCTGTTTTTTAAACCTTCTTTAAGTTGGGGAGCAACTGACTTATGACGAAAAGCCAGTTTATACAAGGTTAAATTATCGGGGACAAAACCCAGCATATTATTCAAAGCTCTTACGTAATTTCTCTCACGGGAAAGATACAGCCTGTATAATCGCAATGCGGGCATCCTTGTATTTAATTAATGGATATAAAGGGAAGTAAATAAGTTACAGGTTTAAGCAAAACATTGCTTTGCATATAAACCTGTAACATATTTTGGGTACTATTCTTCAAATTTCTTGAAAATTACCGAGGTATTATGACCGCCAAAACCAAATGTATTTGATAAGGCAGCACGAATAACACGTTTCTGCGGCTTATTAAATGTAAGGTTTAATTGAGGATCGATAGCCGGATCGTCGGTAAAGTGATTAATTGTAGGAGGAACAATATCATTGACAACAGCCATAATTGATGCAATTGCTTCAACAGCACCTGCTGCACCCAATAAGTGACCTGTCATTGATTTTGTTGAACTGATGTTCAACTTATAGGCATTTTCTCCAAACAAATTTACAATAGCAGTAGTTTCGCTGATATCACCTAGTGGAGTTGAGGTACCATGCACGTTGATGTAATCAATATCATCAACTGTCATACCTGCATCTTCAAGTGCAGCAACCATAACGTTGCGAGCACCCAAACCTTCAGGGTGAGGAGCTGTGATGTGGTTTGCATCAGCACTCATACCGCCACCTACAATTTCAGCATAAATTTTAGCTCCGCGTTTTTTAGCATGTTCCAAATCTTCCAAAATCAACGCTCCTGCACCTTCACCAGCCACAAAACCATCACGATCAAGATCGAACGGACGAGAGGCGGTTTCAGGAGAATCGTTACGGGTTGAAAGAGCATGCATAGCATTAAATCCACCGATACCGGCTTCATTAATAATTGCCTCAGAGCCTCCTGTTATAAACATATCAGCTTTGCCTAAACGAATGTAGTTAAAGGCATCAATGATAGCATTGTTAGAAGAAGCACAAGCCGAAACAGTTGCGAAGTTAGGACCTCTTAAGCCATATTTAATTGAAATATGGCCGGCTGCAATGTCAATAATCATCTTAGGGATGAAGAATGGATTGTAGCGCGGAGTTCCGTCACCTTTAGCGAATGATGAAATTTCATCAAGAAAAGTTTTCAAGCCACCGATACCAGCACCCCAAATAACCCCAATACGATCGGTATTGAGTTCTTCGAAGTTAGCACCTGAGTCAACAACAGCTTCGTGTGTAGCAGCAATGGCGTACTGAACAAAAGGATCAACCTTGCGGGCCTCCTTTTTATCCATAAAATCTTCCGGATTGAAATTCTTTACCTCACAGGCGAACTTCGTCTTAAACTTTTCGGTATCGAATTTAGTAATCATGGCTGCGCCACTCACACCATTAACCAAGCCATTCCAGTATTCCGGAACGGTATTGCCCAACGGTGTAAGTGCACCTAGCCCTGTTACAACAACACGTTTAAGTTGCATTAAATACTTTTAAGATGAATTTTCTTATTTAACGTTTTTTTCAAGGTAAGCGATTGCCTGACCAACTGTAGCAATCTGCTCAGCTTGCTCGTCAGGAATAGCTACGTTAAATTCTTTCTCGAATTCCATGATAAGCTCAACTGTATCAAGCGAATCGGCACCTAAATCATTAGTAAAACTTGCTTCAGGTGTCACTTCGTTTTCGTCAACACCTAATTTCTCAACGATAATCGCTTTTACTCTTGATGCAATATCTGACATAATTTTTTGTGTTTAAAAGGTTATTTTTTTAAAATTTTCTGCAAATAAAAGTAAATTACAGGAACTATTCAAAACTTTTTTTCGTTGTGGTAAGTAAGCGCGTATTTGAATAACTTTGCTTTAAGTATATTAACGTTTGAATAAAAAAGTATTAAAAGTCTCCTTTGATTTCGATTTCACCCTTATCGGAATTTCGGCCCCGACAAGGGATTATCGTTTTTGCTGGTTTCTCAATAAAGAATTGTCGTTCAATTTAACAAAAACGGACGATATTATTTTAATGAATAAGCAAAACGAAGAAATTTATTTTTCCCGCTACCACCAACATTTTGAAGAAGGTGAACAGGATTTTTACTTGATTACCAACAAAGGAACTGAAGGTTATTTAATTCCCGAACGCAAGGAAATCGACTTCTTCTTACTCATTCAGAACCTAAATTATCAGAATGAAAAAGATGCCTTAATTGCAAAAATTAACAAAATCAGTATCACGCAGACCGCTTTTTTTGTTGATGCAAATAAGTTAAAATCAAAAGAAAATCTGCTCTTTTAGCGATGAAACGAACTTTATTGAAATACAGCGCTTTATGTATAGTTAACACTAACTTATAGAGTATCAGAAACAAATTGTATTTTTGCCACGCAAACTCGAAAACTTTATATGAAAGAATTACATAACAGAACCAAGATTGTGGCTACTCTTGGACCGGCCTCCGCAAAAAAGGAAGTGCTGATTGAAATGATAAAAGCCGGCTTAAATGTTTGTCGTATTAACTTCTCACACGGCAAACACGAAGAACACCAATTCACCATCGACCTCATCCGCGAAATCAACAAAGAATATAAATTTAACGTAGGAATACTTGCCGACTTGCAGGGACCAAAAATCCGTATCGGAGATATGGAAAATAATGGCGTTGCCTTTGAGACCGGTGATGTGGTAAACATTGTTACTACACCTAAATTAGGTGATAAAAATTCAATCTACATTACTTATACTGCCTTCCCAAAAGACGTTAATGCGGGCGAAGTTTTTTTATTGGATGACGGAAAAATGCAGATGCGTGTTTTGGAAACCAATAAAATTGATACTGTTAAAGCGGAGGTTCTGTACAGTGGTGTTCTTTCATCAAAAAAAGGAGTTAACCTGCCGTTTACTAAAACCAGTACACCTAGCTTAACAGATAAAGACCGTGAAGATCTTGACTTTGCGTTAAAAAACAATATTGAGTGGATCGGGCTATCATTTGTTCGTGAAGCACAAGATATCATCGACCTTAAAAAAATTATTGCTCAACAAGGCAGCATTGCAAAAGTAATTGCCAAAATTGAAAAGCCTGAAGCTATTGAGAATATCGATTCAATTATTGATGTAACTGATGGTGTAATGGTTGCCCGTGGCGATTTGGGTGTTGAAATGCCAATGGAAGAAGTTCCATTATTGCAAAAGCAAATCGTTAAAAAGTGTACAACCTTAGCTAAACCGGTAATTATTGCCACACAAATGATGGACTCAATGGTTACCAACCCTCGTCCAACACGCGCTGAGGCTAATGACGTTGCAAACTCGGTTTTAGACGGTGCAGATGCCGTAATGCTAAGTAATGAAACCTCGGTAGGTACATATCCGGTAATTGTTATAGAATCGATGAGTAAGATCATTCGTAACATTGAAGCAGGTATGTATCCTTATTATAATGATTCTCAAATTGAGGAACATCCGGAAACTTTCCTGGCTGATTCAGTTTGTAATTCAGCCGTTTATCTTGCAGAAAAAACAAATGCTGAAGCGATCATCTCTATGAGCTGGTCGGGCTATTCTGCTTACCAAATTGCAAGTCAACGCCCTAAAGCACGTACCTACGTGTTTACTGCAAACCGTGATTTGATGAATAGCATTGGGTTGATTTGGGGTGTAAAGGTGTTTTATTATGATAAATTTGAAACTACCGACAATACCATTAAAGAGGTTAATAACATTTTAAAAGAACAAGGCTTTGTAAATGAAGGAGATGTGATCATCAACACAGCTTCAACCCCTATTACCGAAAAAGGAAGAACTAACACTCTTAAAGTTAGTATCGCCTAAAAATTATATTAATTTTTTTACCAAAACGCGACTTCAAAAAGGTCGCGTTTTTTGTTTTAAGTTTTCCACATTCTCTATCCATTTTTTTGCTCCGCTAAATGAATTTATCAAGGCAATTTTGCCTGCAATTTCAGCTGCTGTGGAAAACTGGAAGCCTCATTTTTTTCCACTGCTTCTTAAATTTAATTCATCGCTCTCCGGTATTAACTCGGTAATCAATTATAACTCAACAGCTATTAGGTTGAGTATAACAAAACAGTTATCTCTATCAGCATAATTCAAGAGAATAACTATTTAATTATCAGACTTTTATTAATACCCACACTTCATACTTATGCTGGCTGACAATTATCATTTTTTAGTCACTGATTGAAACCTACTTTTGACGTAATAAAATTAACTATGAAAAAGAACACAGCTCCCGTAAAAGGGTTAAAAGTTGAAAGGCATTTTACATTGCCTAATTCAAGTCCCTTCGACCAGTTTAAGTATGAACGCCGTTCATCCATTATTAGAAATCCGGCCGGAGATGCTGTTTTCGAAATGCATAATGTTGAAGTACCTGAATCATGGTCGCAGGTGGCTACTGATATTTTAGCACAAAAATATTTCAGAAGAGCCGGAGTTCCGCAAGAAGACGGAACCTTAGGCGCCGAAAACTCGATCAAGCAGGTAGCACACCGCATGGCAAATTGTTGGAAAGAATGGGGCGTTAAATACGGATATTTTGCCAGTGCAAATGACGCTCAGATTTTTTATGACGAATTAGCCTACACCATTACAGCACAAATGGCAGCGCCTAATTCGCCGCAATGGTTCAATACCGGATTGCACTCATCATATGGCATTACAGGCTCTCCGCAAGGTCATTACTATGTAGACCCGGCAACTGAAAAGGTAACAAAATCAACTTCGGCGTACGAAAGGCCGCAACCTCATGCGTGTTTTATCTTATCAGTTGAGGACGATTTGGTAAACGATGGTGGTATTATGGACCTTTGGGTTCGTGAAGCTCGCATTTTTAAATACGGATCAGGAGTTGGCACCAACTATTCAAAATTAAGGGGCGAAAACGAAAAGCTTTCAGGTGGAGGAAATTCATCGGGTTTAATGTCATTTTTAAAAATTGGTGACAGAGCCGCTGGAGCAATAAAATCGGGCGGAACAACACGAAGGGCAGCTAAAATGGTTTGCCTTGATCTGGACCACCCTGAAATTGTTCAGTTTATTGACTGGAAAGTTGAAGAAGAAAAGAAAGTTGCTGCATTGATAGCAGCGGGCTATTCTTCTCATTATGAAGGTGAAGCGTATCAAACCGTAGCAGGGCAGAATTCAAATAATTCTGTTCGCATACCGAATGCGTTCTTTAAGGTTTTAAAAGAAGGCAAAGAATGGGAAATGCGTGGCCGTACCTCAGGTAAAACCGTAGGCCGTATTGATGCCGAAAAACTTTGGGATAAAATTGCTTATGCCGCATGGGCTTGTGCCGATCCGGGCGTACAATATGACACCACCATTAATGAATGGCATACCTGTCCGGAAGGCGGCCGTATCAACGCCTCAAACCCTTGTTCTGAATACATGTTTTTGGATAATACTGCATGTAATTTAGCTTCAATTAATTTACAGCATTTCTTTAACCCGAACACATTAACATTTGATGTAAAAGGCTTTGAACATATTTGTCGGCTTTGGACCATTGTACTTGAAATTTCGGTATTAATGGCCCAATTCCCATCCAAAGAAGTTGCAAAACTTTCATACGACTACCGTACGTTGGGCCTGGGCTATGCGAACCTGGGTTCAATGCTAATGGTAGCGGGTATCCCATACGATAGTGAAAAAGCTCGTGCCATTGGAGGGTCTATAACCGCTATCATGACCGGTATTGCTTACGCTACCTCTGCTGAGATGGCCGAACATTTAGGACCATTTAAAGAGTTTGACAAAAATAAGCAGCACATGATGCGTGTTATGCGCAACCACCGGTATGCGGCTTATAATACGGTTGATGCTTACGAAGGTTTACAAATTGCACCTTCGGGAATCGATCCTAAATTCTGCCCTGATTATTTATTATCAGCTGCTTGCAATGCATGGGATAAGGCCGTTGAATTGGGTGAAAAGTTCGGATATCGTAATGCGCAAACCACAGTTATTGCACCAACAGGAACCATTGGTTTGGTGATGGATTGTGACACAACCGGCATTGAGCCAGATTTTGCCCTGGTGAAATTTAAAAAACTTTCTGGCGGCGGTTATTTCAAGATCATCAATCAAGCTATTCCAGCTGCATTAAAAAACCTCGGCTATAATCCTCATGAGATCGAAAGTATTGTAAACTACGCAAAAGGAACAGGCTCTATAAAAAATGCGCCTCATATTAATTTTGAAACCTTAACAGCAAAAGGCTTTACTCAAGATGATTTAGAAAGCTTAGATAAAGCGATCCTTTCGGCTTTTGAAATTGGTTTTGCCTTTAATGTGTGGACCTTAGGAGAAGAGTGCCTGCGCCGTTTAGGTTTTAAAGCCGAACAATACAGCGATGCCTCGTTTAACTTATTGAAAGCATTAGGATTTAGCAATCAAGAGATAAGTAAAGCAAACGACTATGTTTGCGGCACCATGACAATTGAGGGAGCTCCTTATTTGAAAAAAGAGCACTACCCTATTTTTGATTGTGCTAATAAATGCGGAAATATTGGTCAGCGCTATATACATGCACATGGTCACATCCGAATGATGTCGGCAGCGCAGCCATTCTTATCTGGGGCAATATCTAAAACGATTAACTTACCTAACGAAGCTACTGAGGAGCAAATTAAAGATTGCTATCGTTTAAGTTGGGAATTGGGATTAAAGGCGAACGCATTATATCGAGATGGTTGTAAATTATCTCAGCCTTTATCTACCAAATCAGACGTTAAGGAAGATGAAAAAATTGATATTGTTGAAGATGCCTTAGGCAAAGCAGCCGAACTTAAAATTCAGGAACTATCACCTGAACAAGTACTGGAGGCGGCCATTCATATCTTAAACAAATCAGAAGACACCGTTTTCAAACGTCAGCTTTCGAGCATTGTTGAGCGGAAACGCTTACCGCAAAAGCGAAGAGGATTTACGCAGAAAGCAACTGTGGGTGGTCAAACCGTTTTTGTTAGAACCGGAGAATACCAGGATGGAACCGTAGGTGAGATCTTTGTGGACATGCATAAAGAAGGGGCTTCATTCCGTTCATTGATGAACTGTTTTGCAATTGCTGTTTCGATTGGTTTACAATATGGTGTTCCGCTGGAAGAATTTGTGGATAAATTCACATTCACTCGCTTTGAGCCTTCGGGAATGGTAGGTGGACATGAAAATATTAAGAGTTCTACTTCAATAATTGATTACATCTTCCGTTTGCTAGGGTACGAATACCTCAATCGCGCAGATTTAGTGCATGTAATTACCCAGAAAAATGTGCACTTAAATAATCCGGAAATGAGCGATGAGGATGTTAACACGGATACAAGTAACCAGTTTGAAATGGAAACTGTTTCCACAAAGCAAATTGATTCTAATGTAAAATATAAAACTATTGATATAAGTGGAGGCGTACAGTCAGATGCTCCTGCCTGCAACGTTTGCGGCCATATTACCGTAAGATCAGGCACTTGCTATAAATGCCTTAACTGCGGAAACTCTTTGGGTTGCAGTTAAACTAAACAGAACCTACGAGCGTAAACATAGGTTAAAATGAAAACATCCGGGGAGGTGAGAGACCCCGGATGTTTCCGTTTTATTGAAATTTTTAAAATATAGATCATTCTAATTAAAACAATCTATACGCCAGTGAAATCTGGAACATTTTATTCTTAAACTCCAGGTTGTCACTCGTTACTTTACTTAACCCCCACACATAACGCGCATCAATCTGGATATTAGACAAGGTAATACCCGCCCCTACAATGGCTCCCCAATCTCCATTTTTAAAGTTATCGGCAGTTAATACACTGGTAAAATCACTCGGACCACTAATTTTATCGGCCAATTGGAGAGATACCTGCGGCCCTGCTACCAAATGCAAGGGTGAAATAGGTTTGAATTTGACAAGTAGTGGAATATCTAAATAGTTTAATTTAACTTCCGCTTCTTCACCCATTTCATTAGTCGTTTTAAATCCTTTATTGGAATATAACAACTCAGGTTGGAAAGATATTGAGGAACTACCCAATTCAGCCCAAACACCTAAATGATATCCAGTAACTCCGTCGGCTGTTTGTTTGTAAGATTCACTCAAACTGCCTGAAAATTTAATATCGCTTGCATTTGCAAAATTTACACCTCCCTTAATTCCAAAATCAAACTTTTGTGCTTTTACAGAAAGTGATGAGCAAATAGCGACAACTATGATAAGTAATTTTTTCATCTGGTTGTTTTTAGTTTTTATTTGATAAAAATTAGCAAAAGCCGAACCAGTACTATAAAGTTCAGTGTAACCAATTGTTGACAAAATCATACTATGTTGAAGATTTTTTAACACAACAAAGAACTAAATAACCTTTACTATAAGCTCTAAACCAATTGTAAAGAATTTGTCATTCAATTTGTTAATTACAACTGTTTATTAACTAATTCAAAGCAATCTAAATTTTTTACGCTCTATGAAAGTAAAAGCTTTGCTAGCCGTAATGGCTATTGGCGGTGCATTGACCGCAGGAATGTACAGTTGTCAAAAATCTTCAGAAGAGATTAAGCAAAAACCCAAGGCTATCAACTGTTCGAATTACAAAGATGTAACAGGAGAAGATGCGATATCTCCTTGTGCCGAACCTGTGGAGTACCCACTTTACGCAGGCAATCCGAAAAACAACCCTCAAGACAAATTAATTGGTACCATTAGAATTTTCAGGGATGCTAACTACCTGTATGTGCAATATTCTGTTACTAAAGAAGGGTGGAGCCTTGGCACAACGCATACTTATGTTGGCCCTTGCAATAAGGTGCCCAGCACTAAAGGCGGTGCAATTCCCGGACAATTTGATAAAACTGAATGGGGTGTAGCTACTGAACATCCTGACTGCGGTGTACGTTGTTGGATTGAAAAATTCCCAATCGAAAAATTTGCAAACTGCCCTTGCATATGTATCTTAACACATGCAGAGGCGTTAAAAGATTGTGAAAAAGCCGAAACAGCATGGGGTGGCGATAGTGATTTCCCTGGAAACAATTGGGGTAAATATGTTAACTGCTTTACAATACCAAGTTGTGAAGACGAAAGTAATTAGATCTAGCAAAAAGGTTTAAAAGCAAAAACCGGGTTAAAAGCCCGGTTTTTTTATTGCTTTTAATGCTATAGTTCATACCTAAAGCTAAGCATCACACTCTGACTTTGAGCATTTTTTTCAAAAACATTGTTCTCTGCTTTATAAACTTGTCCTAAGCCCAATTTGTAGTTAAGCCCAAACCGAAAATATGAAAACTTATAATCCACGCTACCGGTTAAGCCAAAATTAAACTCATTAAAATTGTCTTTAGTATATCGGTCGCTATTGGTTCTAAACAAATAGTTGATCTCAGGACCGGCACCAATAGTAACCTTATTGAAAACATACTGGACTGTAACCGGAATATTGAGATAAGAGTTTTTTATCTCATAACTCACCTGAGCACCTGCGGTTCCTACAGTAAAGTTCTCTTTCCAACCATTAGCTAAATAGCCCACGCCAGGTTCAATAGCTATACTATTAGTAAAATAATAACGATAATAGGTGATAATGTTCAAAGCAAAACCGGGATCATACGTATTGCTAAAACTAGCATCTTGCTGTTGAGGATAAAGAGAGCCTAAACCACCTGCCAGTAAAACGCCCACTTTATTATCGGGTTTTACCTGAGCCATACAAAAATTTGATGCCAGCAGAATTGCTCCGGCCGCTATCCATATTTTCTTCATACTTATTTTGTACAATTTATTGAGCCTTTATACAAAATATATACCTAGGGTTAATTCAGGAGCTATTTTGGCCCTGTAACGATCTGAGTCCACATTTTTAAAGCCGGCAGTTTATAAAACTTGTATACTTCACCACACAAAAGACACGAGGAATTCATATGAATGCAATTAGAATAAAGAAAATTTGGCATTACTTAAAATACGAAAGCTGTGTCAACTCTTATATTTGTTTGGATTACCAAAACAAACTTAGAAAGACCTTACTTAATAATGACGTATACTAATAAAAGCTGTTTTAGTCTTATTCTTATAGCGATTTTATCAATATCATTTGCTAATGCGCAAACCGCAGTAATTTCCGAAAAAAAAGGAGTGATCTCGGTTATTGAATCTAAACCTAAATGGGTTGATTCGGTCTTTAAGAAGATGAAGCGCAAAGAGCGTATAGCTCAGTTGTTTATTGTCCCCATATATTCAAATCAATCCAAGGAAAAACAAGATTCGATTACCCAATTAATTCAAAAATATCAGGCAGGAGGAATTATTACCTTTCAGGGTGGACCTGTAAGAAATGCCTTGTCATTGAATAATATTCAGGCTGGATTAAAAATTCCGGCATTGGTTACCACCGATGGGGAATGGGGGTTGGGAATGCGATTGGATAGCACCGTTTCTTATCCTTTCCAGATGACCTTAGGCGCTATTCAAAATAATGAGCTTATTTATGAAATGGGACAACAAATGGCTGCACAGTTTAAGCGGGCGGGCATACAGATGAACTTTGCCCCGGTAGTGGACGTAAACAATAACATCAAGAATCCAGTGATTAACTTCCGTTCCTTTGGCGAAAACAAATACAATGTTGCCCGGAAAGGCATCGCTTTTATGAAAGGCATGCAAGACGGTGGACTACTGGCCACTGCTAAGCATTTTCCAGGTCATGGAGATACCGAAACCGATTCGCATTATGATCTGCCGCAATTAAATTTCACCCGAGAACGGTTGGATACGCTGGAGATGTATCCATTCAGGCAATTAATACAATCAGGTATTGGAGGTGTGATGGTTGCCCATATGAATATTCCATCATTGGATAGCACGAAAAACTTACCTTCTACCCTTTCGAAACCAATTGTAACTGCAATTTTAAAAGATAGCATCGGCTTTAAAGGTTTAGTGTTTACCGATGCAATGAATATGAAAGGAGTGGTTAAATATCACCCTAAAGGCGAAGCCGCCGTAATGGCGGCAATGGCTGGAAACGATATGCTTGAAATGGTGGAAAACCTTCCCGAATCAATCAAAGCCGTTCAAAAGGCCATCAGAAAAAACAAAATAAGTAGAAAAGAAATAAATGAACGCTGCAAAAAAGTTTTGGCAGCCAAATATTGGTTAGGGCTGAATCATTACCAACCCGTATACATTCCCAATCTGACACAAGATCTCAACCCCGATGATGCTATAGTACTAAACACAAAATTAGCCGAAGCTGCCGCTACTACCTTAGTTAAACCGACTGACAGTATTGTTAAAGTCAAGGATAAAGTATTGATCTTATCGTTAGGAACTGGTGAAAACACCCTATTTCAACAAGGCCTGAGTGCGACAATACCTGCTGCATGCATTTCGGTTGCGAAAGATGCCGACCAAAAAACAGTGGATAACATCTGCTCTCAACTCAAAAACTTCGATAAGGTAATTATCGGCATACACGACAAAAGACCTCGCCCTCGCAGTGTACTCGATTATAATTCAAGCGTATTCAGCTTAATAACTGCATTGGTACAAAGCGGAAAGGCTTATATAAGTGTAATGGCCAATGCCTATACCATAGCCGGATTGCCGGGCATAGAAAAAAGCAATGGACTTTGGGTGTTTTATGAAGATTCGAAATACACCGAGCAAGCAGCCGCCAAAGTTATTTTACACCAGCTTACTACCACAGGGAAACTGCCAGTTACTATTAACCCTACATTTAAAGAAGGGCAAGGATTGTAGACGTTACTCAGTCCCCAGCCTGCAGTCGGCAGTAAGCTTACTGGTGACCGCCGACTGGAGACTGTCATCTGGAAACTTTATTGTATTTTTAGCTGAACTAAATCCTATTGTCTAACATAAAACCTATCTGAACATGTTTGGTTCCGTTGTTTTGAACGTGGTCATCGGCCTTGTTTTCATCTATCTCTTATACAGTTTACTAGCCACGGTTTTACAGGAAATCATTTCTACCTGGTTAAGCTTTAGAGCCAAAATACTTGAGCGAGCCATTATCCGGATGCTAAGTGATTCCAATAATGGCAACAAAGCATTTTGGGTACGATATTATGATCGGTTAAGAAGCTTTTTCGCATTACTATTGCCACCGGCGCTGGCTCCAAAAGATAAGATCGTTGAGGGTTACAAACACAAGTTATCGGGTTTATTCTACAAACATCCGCTTATAAAATACCTTGCCGAAGATACCTGGCACGACAAGCCGGGTTATATTACCGCCCAAAACTTTTCCAAAGTAATTATTGATATGCTGAAGGAAAACGAGAATGGCGAGAACGCTATGGATCGAATAAAAAAGGTATTGGAAACAGGTAAGATCAATTTTAAGATTAAAAACAACAGTTATGCAGAAGTGAACATTGATCCCGAAACGCTGGTGTTCTTAAAAGGTTTGCTTGACGACTCGGAATATAACCTCGATAAATTTAAATTAAATCTTGAAACATGGTTTAACGATACCATGGAAAGGGCATCTACCTGGTATAAGCGCCATATTCAAATTGTACTGATGGCAATAGGTTTGCTGATCGCTGTTATATTTAACGTTGATAGCATTAAGATCACGCAGAAGCTCTCAAAAGATAAAGATGCCCGCAATAAGATGGTAGAACTGGCCGAGAACTTCCAACAGCAGGCCCAGCAAAATGATCTGCATGTTTATAAAAGAATTACCCGTGATTCAATTGTTATTGATGAGAAATTAACAGATAAAGCCGATTCGATAATTATTGCTCATTCAACAGCATTGGTTGATGAAGCCAAAAAACTATTAAAATCTGACTTAGACTCTGCTAATAATGTATTAAGCATTGGAAGAGGAACTGCAAAATGCAACTGCACTGCAACAACCCAATGGGCCATCTGGCAGTGTAAAATAGGTTGTTTTTTAAGCAGAATTGCCGGCTATGTTATTACGGCTTTGGCCCTTTCATTAGGAGCTCCATTTTGGTACGATCTATTGAATAAACTGATGCAGTTAAGAACCGGCAAACGACCCGAAGAATCGGCAGCTGCCACCAATCCCTTAACCAACGCTAAAAAGTAATAATGAATAAAAAAACCGGAAGATGCTTCCGGTTTTTTTTATTCATTATTTTTCTTTTGGATAGGATTTCGGATCAAGTGCTTTGGGCCCCCACTGTGTAAAGAACTCCAGTACCTTTGCTTTGCTGTAACCTTTATCCTGTTCCAAATACGCACTATTTTGCGTATTTAACCGGTTACCTTTGCTATCTAAAATCACAAAAACCGGAAACCCAAACCGCTGTGGATATCCAAGTTCTGCAAGTATCTCTTCGTTTTTATTTTCTTTACTATAATTGAGGTGATAGATAACATAATTGGCATTTAAAGCCGAATCGAGCTGCTTGTCCTCCGTTACCGTTTTATTAAAGCGCAAACACCAACTGCACCAGTTACCGCCAATTTGCAATAGTACATGCTTGCCCTCTTTTTTGGCCCTGGCAATAGCTGCTTTCATTTCTTCTTTTGCATTGGCCTCGGGATGATAAATTTTAGGGGCTTCCTGGGCGCTAACCAATGACGCGGTGCTTATTAACAAACACACAATAAATAAAAGTTTCTTCTTCATAATAACTTATTGATGGTTCTTAAAATTAAGATTAAATACCGTTTTAATTATCTGCTTTTTTACAGCATTTGGTCAAACTTTAATATTTACTAAACCATTAATTAGTGAACTTGTTCATCGGAATTATTAATATTTTCGAAGATTAAATTTCAGCCATTCAAATGACATCCAATTATACCGCTCAGTTTACCGAAGCCCTAGCTAAATTAAACGCAAAACAACGTGAAGCTGTTGAAACCATCGACGGACCTGTTTTAGTGGTGGCTGGACCAGGAACGGGTAAAACGCAAATTTTAGCTGCCCGTATTGGTAAAATTCTGACAGACACTGATACCGATGCCCGTAACATTTTGTGCTTAACCTTTACGGAAGCTGGCGCTATCAATATGCGTAAACGTTTGGTCGATTTTATAGGACCGGATGCCTACCGCGTTAATATTTACACCTTCCACTCTTTTTGTAACGAGGTTATCCAGGACAACCTGGAGTATTTTGGAAAGATCAATCTCGACCCTATTTCTGACCTCGAGCAAGCTGAACTTTTGAAAGAACTAATTGATGAGATTGGTAACGATAATCCTTTAAAACGATTTACCGGTGAGGTTTACTTTGAGCGCGATCGTTTAAAAAATCTTTTCAGTTTGATCAAAAAGGAAGACTGGAAACCTGAAACGATTAATAAGGCTATAGATGATTATATAGAGGATCTACCAACCAAAGAAGGCTTTTTCTATAAGAAGAAATATAAACAATTCAATGCCGGGGACCCAAATCCGGTAAAAATTGATGAAGAAGTAAAGAAAATGGAAACCTTCAGGGCTGCATTGGCGGAATATCCTAAATACCAGGCCAAAATGCGGGCGCGAAACCGTTATGACTTCGACGACATGATCATTTGGGTGCTCAACGCATTTAAATCCGACAGTAACCTTTTAGCTCGTTACCAGGAACAGTTTCAATACCTGTTGGTTGATGAATACCAGGATACCAGTGGTGCCCAAAATGAGCTGATCCAAATGTTAATTGACGACCGTCAGAAACCCGACATTTTTGTGGTGGGCGATGATGATCAATCGATTTTCCGTTTCCAGGGAGCCAACATGAGCAATATTCTGGATTTTGCTTTTACTTATAAAAATGATTTAAAGACGATTGTTCTAACAGAGAATTATCGCTCAACGCAAGCCATCCTCGATGCTTCTCGCGAGCTGATCAACAACAATAACGAGCGATTAACAAAAGCATTAAATCTCGATAAACACCTGAAAGCATCAAACGCTTCGCTTAGCCAATTAACCACTTTACCGGAGATCATCGAATATGCCAACATAGATCATGAGATTGTGGGCATTGCCAATCAAATAGTGAGTTTGATTCAATCGGGAGTTGCAGCTGAAGAGATTGCCGTTATTTACCGTAACCACAGCCAGGTTGAAGAGCTGATCAAATACCTCTCGGTAAAAAACATAGCGGTTAATACCAAACGTAAGATTGACCTTTTAACGTTGCCATTTGTTGAGAATATCATCAATATTTTGCGATACCTGGCAATGGAAATCGATACGCCTTATAGTGGTGATGAGCTCTTGTTCGAAATCATGCATTATGATTTCTTCAATATCCCACCAATTGAAACGGCTAAGATCAGTGTGGAGGTATTCAGAAAGAACTATTCGGTAAACAGCAAGGAGTCAGATGTTGTGTTTGGGAAAACCTCAATCCGCAAATGGATATCGGAATTAGCCAATCCGAAACGGTTAACACTTTTTGACGCTCAAACTTCCACCGAAATAAAACAACTAAGCCAGGACCTCGAATTTTGGGTCAAAGAATCCCAAAACCTGACGTTGCAGGAATTGTTCGAAAAGATCATTCTAAGAGCCGGGATCCTGAAATATATCATGCATTCGAAAGAACGCAACTGGTATATGGAAGTACTTACCAGTTTGTTCGACTTTTTAAAAGAAGAAAATCGGAAGAAAACAGACTTAACCTTACAGCAGTTCGTTGATCTGATTGATCTGATGAAGTTGAATGGAATTTCCATCGATTTAAATAAAACGCTGTTTGCTGAACGCGGAGTTAACTTTATGACTTCGCATGGTTCCAAAGGATTAGAGTTTGAATATGTTTTTGTAATGGGCACTACCAAAAAGATTTGGGACATTACCAAGAAAAACGGTGGCACCCGCAACTTTAAATACCCTGATACAATAACTACTAAAATTTCCGAAGGGAACGAGCTGGAAGAGTCACGCAGGTTGTTTTATGTGGCCTTAACGCGTGCTAAACATTCACTGTTTGTTTCATATGCTTCGGAAGATAAGAAAGGCAAAGAGCAGGAACATTCGCAGTTTATTTTTGAGATGCGACAAGAATCAGGCATCAATATCCAGCGTAAACAGCTAGCTGATGATGTGATGTTCGAGTTTATTTTCACCCAGTTTAGTGAGGATGACAAACCTAAGATCGAGTTGATTGATAAAAACTACCTTGATCTGCTGCTTCAAAAATACACCCTTAGTGTTACCCATTTGAGTAGTTACCTCGATTGCCCATTACGCTTTTACTTCCAAAATCTTATTCGTGTGCCTGCCGGTAAAAGTCCGAGTGCCACTTTTGGTTTGGCCATTCACTGGGCGCTGAACAAACTATACATACGAATGCGTGAAAACGATGAGTTCCCGGATGAAAACTATCTGTTTGATCAGTTCTCCTGGTTCATGCATCGCAACCGCGAGTCGTTTACCAAGGAGCAATTTAAGCTGCGAATGGAATATGGCAAGAAGATCATTCCACCATATTATCTGAAATATGTAAACTCATGGAATAAAGTGGCCGTAACGGAACGAAGCATTAAAAATGTAACCGTTGAACAGGTGCCAATTAAAGGTAATTTGGATAAGATCGAGTTTAACGGGAAGCAGGCGAATGTCGTGGATTACAAAACCGGTAAGTACAAAAACGCAAAAGATAAATTCAAACGCCCTGATGAGAAAAATCCTAATGGTGGCGACTATTGGCGTCAGGCGGTGTTCTATAAAATATTAGTCGACAGTGATAAAAGCAACGATTGGGAGGTGGTGAGTACTGAATTTGACTTTGTAGAGCCGGTAAACGAAAATGAATATCATAAAGAAAAAGTAGTGATCACTCCTGATGATATTGAAATTGTACGTCAGCAAATAACTTCGACCTATGCAAAAATTTTGAATCATGAGTTTACCCAAGGTTGTGGTAAAGAAGATTGCCATTGGTGTAATTTCGTTCGCAGTAATTTTGAACAACAGGATATTTTGATTGAGGAAGAAGAAAAGGAGTAAGTCTTCAACTATAGTTAGCGATCGTCACGCTGAGCCCAGTCGAAACGTTTTGGCTACAGGCCTTCGACTGCGCTCAGGCGGACAACATAAGACATTTGAATCATATCAACCTGATTCATTTGGAGAGTCATTATCCGATTAATAGCTCATTAAACACTTTATTGATAATTTAGTAGCCATATACCAAAATATAGCAAGCAATTAATATATTTGCCTCGCTTTTACTACAACCTCTGGTTTAGGTTTAACAAACACAAAACAAATGAGAGAAATTCAATTCCGCGAAGCGCTTCGTGAAGCAATGAACGAAGAAATGCGCAAAGACGAAACCATATTTTTAATGGGCGAAGAAGTAGCTGAATACAACGGTGCTTACAAAGTGAGCCAGGGTATGTTAGCTGAATTCGGCGCAAAACGTATAATCGACACCCCGATTGCAGAATTAGGATTTGCCGGCATTGGTGTTGGCGCTGCAATGAATGGCCTTAAGCCTATCGTTGAGTTCATGACTTTCAACTTCTCATTGGTTGCCATTGACCAGGTGATCAATGCTGCAGCTAAAATGTACTCAATGAGCGGCGGTCAGTATTCAATTCCAATGGTTTTCCGCGGACCAACAGGTAACGCCGGACAATTAGGAGCACAGCACTCACAAAACTTTGAGAACTGGTATGCAAACTGCCCAGGCTTAAAGGTGGTTGTTCCATCAAATCCTTACGATGCTAAAGGTTTATTAAAATCATCCATATTAGATCCAGATCCTGTAATCTTTATGGAATCGGAAGTAATGTACGGCGATAAAGGTCAGGTTCCCGAAGAAGAATATTATTTACCTATCGGCAAAGCGCATATTGTTAAAGAAGGTAACGATGTTACGCTAATCTCTTTCGGCAAAATGATGAAAGTGGTTTATGCCGCTGTTGAAGAATTGGAGAAAGAAGGAATTAGTGTTGAAGTAATCGATTTACGTACTGTTCGTCCAATCGACTACCCAACCCTGATCGATTCAGTTAAGAAAACTAATAGAATGGTTATTGTTGAAGAAGCATGGCCTTTAGCCTCAATCTCAACAGATATCGCCTTCCACGTACAAAAAAGTGCATTTGACTATTTAGATGCTCCGGTTTTACGTGTTGCATGTGCGGATGTACCGCTTCCATATGCACCGACTTTAATTGCAGAAGCTCTTCCAAATGTGGCTAAAACAGTTAAAGCCGTAAAAGAAGTATTGTATCTTAATAAATAAGCATCCAATTTATCCACACAATATAAGCCTCTGATTTATTTCAGAGGCTTTTTTATTTTTTGATGGTTTCGATAAATTTTGTTTATTGTCCTCAATTAAAACTAACAATAGCTGCTATAACCTCAAACCTATGCCAAACACCTATCCTCAAACTCTTAAACAAGTCTTTTTTTTTCTACTTTTTTATGTGGGCATCGCCATCATTACATCCATTCCACTGATAATTGTAATGTATTTTACCGACTCCGAACCTAAAGCTTGGTTAATGTCCGCCAACTACCTGTTACTGCATACTGGTATTATCATTTTATATTGTCGTGCTGATTGGAGGAAAACTTTTGACAAGACATTTTTTTTGTATCCAAAAGCTTCAATGACCACTATCCTAATTATCATTTTAGCCACAATAACCAGCATAATTGCAACCGATCCTTTACATGCCTTTCTTTCACTCCCCGATTTTGCCGGTACTGCCACCAAAGAAATGCTTGAAACTCCAGTAGTTGGGTTTTTAACCATATGCATTGCTGCACCCATACTCGAAGAGATCATTTTCAGAGGAATAATATTGAAAGGCTTGCTTGAAAATTACTCGGCTCAAAAAGCAATTTTCTCTTCAGCTTTTATATTTGGGCTGATACATTTCAACCCCGTTCAATCAATTGGCGCCTTTGTCTTAGGTTTATTAATGGGCTGGCTCTACTATCGGACTAATGACTTACGCCTTACAATATTGGTTCATTTCCTGAATAACTTTATAGGCTTTTCATTTTCAAAAATACCATCGCTTGAAAACGCTGATTCATTTTATCAAATCATAAACAACAATACGCTTTATTTCAGCCTCTTAGCGGTATCTTTATTCGTCTTATTAATTAGTTTGAAATTGTTAGACAAAAAGCTAGCGCTATTAAACTAAGTTGAGTAAGCGGATTTCAATCAACTTTAAGATTAAACATGATTGAGTTAATAAAAGGGGATATCACCAAGCTAATGATCGATGTGATAGTGAATGCTGCTAACCACTCACTGTTAGGCGGAGGCGGGGTAGATGGAGCCATACACCGTGCCGCCGGCCCAAAACTGTTGGATGAATGCATGAGCTTGAACGGCTGTAAAACCGGTGAGGCAAAATTGACCCATGGCTATAATTTACCTGCTCGCTATGTTATTCACACGGTTGGACCAATATGGCGGGGCGGGGACGCCAACGAACCCGAACTGCTTTCCAACTGTTATCACAACTCTTTAACGCTCGCTCTAAATCATAATCTAAACAGCATTGCGTTTCCCAATATCAGCACTGGTATTTATGGTTATCCCAAACAAGAAGCTGCCCAAATTGCCGTTAATGCCGTTAAAGCTTTTTTAGCCAAAAACGCTAAGCCCGAAAAAGTGCTTTTTGTATGCTTTGATGAGGAGAACTTTTTGCTTTATTCCGAATTACTTAATTCAGATTGAAATATAATCGAAAGCACTATTTAACTGGGACCAAGAAATAGAAGAATTCCAAAAAAAAGCCCGAAGAAATCGGGCTCATTATTATTTTAATAGCTAATTCGCTACTCGTGTTTTAAAGAATCTACCGGCCTGTCATCCAGAACCTGCACAACGGTATCACTGTTTATCACAATTACTTTGTGATCTACAGGATATTTCCACATTTCAACCATTACCAAATTGGTTTCTTTTTCAGGTTTTCCAACAAGCTTAATAACCTCTTCCTTGGTCATACCTTGCTTAATTGCCTGAAAATCCCGTTCACTTCCCTTCTTTTCGCTGCAGGCACTAATGGTAACGGCAAATAGTAAAAGAGCACTAATTCGATTCATTCGTTAAAGAGGTTTAGTTGTCAAGTAATGTAATTTGACGTTTGATACTTTCTTCTAACGAAATAAATGTTTCAGTTCGTTGAATTCCTGAGATTACCTGGATTTTTTCATTTAATACTTCGCGAAGGTGAGCAGTATCGCGACAGATAATTTTGGCGAACATACTATATAATCCCGTAGTGTAGTGTAACTCTACAATTTCTTTTACCTGACTCAACTGATTAACAGCATCGTGGTATTGCGAACCTTTTTCAAGAAAGATTCCCAGGAACGCGCATACATCGAAGCCGATGCGCTGGGGGTTTACAACCAGGTTTGAACCGGTTACAATGCCCATCTCCTGTAGTTTTTTCATACGTACGTGTACGGTACCTCCTGAGATGATTAACTCTTTTGCAATATCGGTATAAGGAATTGTGGCATCATTCATTAACATCGACAAGATCTGTAAATCGAGTTTATCAACTTGTAAAATTTGGAGCTTCTTTTCAAACATAAATTTTTATTTTAATACCAAATCTAATACTTATTTGTGAATATAATAAATTTTAAACTTTTTTCATAAAAAATTTGCAACGAATTAGTGTTTGCTCTATATTTGTATCAACAACAAAGGCAAAGAAATTAAAAAAACTCAAAGCCGAAGTTCTTAAACATAATGTAGGGTGGTGAAATTGGCAGACACACCTCCTTGTCTCGGTGGCGGAGAGTCCGGAAAATCAAGCTTTGCTTGGCTAACCGCTCCGTGAAGGTTCGACTCCTTCCCCTACAGCAAACTTCATAAGGTTTATTGATTGGTACTAAAACACCCTGTCTCCCCGGCAGGGTTTTTAGTTTTATAAGCCTTTTGCAAATAATCTACTATTGTAGCAATTTTTATTTTATTTCCGCAATAAAAATTATGTTTTTCTTAAAAAAAATATCTTAAAACTGCCAAGCTGTTAAAACTTATTGAATACACATAAAACAAAAACAGCGTTAAACAGTTACGTTTAACGCTGTCTAAATAGCTATTCTAACCTTATTTCATACTGTACTTATCCGAAAACTTATGCATTAACTGTTTTTGTTTATTGTTCAAATCAATTTCGCGGCCCTGGATAAATGCCTGCTCCACAGCGCTATCCTTCATATCCAATAAATCACCCTCAACTATTAATATGTTCGCATCTTTGCCAACCTCAATACTTCCGGTAATTTTATCAATTCCTAAAATTTTGGCAGTATTTAGTGTAATAGTTGAAAGTGCTTTTTCTTTATCAACGCCATAAGCTACTGTTGTACCAGCCATAAAAGGCAAATTGCGCTGTTGCCAAAATCCCTCTAGACTTAATCCATATAAGATACCGGCATCATTCAACTGTTTAGCCAATTTATAGGGTTGATCAATATCACTATCTTCTCTACCCGGCAACGAATGAACTCTTTCGATCAGAACCTGCACATTATTCTCTTTTAAAAAAGGCAACAGCAGATAAGCCTCCTCTGCTCCAACAATTACGGGAGTAATTTTATATGATCGTGCAAAATTCACTGCCGCCAGAATTTCCTTGGCCGAGTTTGCCGAAATGAATAATCTCTTCGATCCGTTAAACACACCCTTCATGGCTTCGAACTTGAGATTTTTAACAGTCGGAGTTGCTAATTGTGCATAAGCCTGTGCCTGTGAAAAATAAGACGATAATAATTGAAGTGATTTTTCACGTTGTTCTTTTTGCTGGTCAGCCGGCGCTCCACCGGCAGTATTCATCATTGCAGGCCAGTTTAAATGCACAACATTATCGGCTGCATAGGCTGCATCTTCCCAATTCCAGGCATCGAGCTGAACCACTGACGAGGTGCCTGAAATTAAGCCACCCTGCGGCACCACTTCGGCCAATAAAACTCCATTTGAACGAACTGTTGATGGAACTTCGGAGTCAGAGTTATAGGAGATCAGCGCCCGCACATTAGGGTTAATGCTTCCAACTTCTGTATCGTCGTTGGTTGACCTAACAGCCTCTACTTCTACTAAACCTAAAGTAGTGTTTGGAGCTATCAGACCAGGATAAACATCTTTTCCTTTACCGTCGATAACAGTTGCATTGGCAGGAACACTTATACCTGTTCCAACCGAAGTTATTTTACCGTTTTCTAAAACCAGCGATCCATTGTTTACAACTGTTCCATTTCCAATATGTAGTGTGGCTCCAACGATAACAATGGTTTTACTCTGTTTCGGTGCGGGTACGGGTGTTTGGGCCCGGGCAGATAAACTACCCAAAGCAAGTAATATGATTGATATATATTTTCTTTTCATTGCTCAATACTTTTAATGTTGATTTTCCTTGTGCTCTAAACCGTAGCGATAATTATAATCAGTGTCTGCTTCAGCTCCGCCAAAATGATATTCCGAATCGCAATGGTAATCGAATGCTTGTTCGCGCATAGGTTTTTGTGTCTTCTCTCCTTTTGTTTTTGCGTCGATCATCTTTTGAATTAAACGAGCGCGTTCCGCCTTAACATCAGCTTGCATTTGCTTATCCTGCTCGATATCAAAATAAACAATACCGTCAACGATCGTTTTCTCGGCTTTGGCATAAACCGAAAGTGGATTATTGCTCCACAATACCACATCGGCATCTTTACCTACTTTAATACTTCCTACCCTATTATCAATATGCAGCATCTTAGCCGGATTTAGCGTAACAAATTTCCAGGCTTCTTCTTCCGAAACATTTCCATATTTAACGGCTTTGGCTGCCTCCTGATTTAAACGACGGGCCATTTCAGCATCATCCGAGTTAAACGCTACCAATAAACCCGTGCTATGCATTATGGCACCGTTATACGGAATAGCATCTTTCACTTCCATTTTATAAGCCCACCAGTCGGAGAAAGTAGAACCCGCTGCACCGTGAGCCTTCATTTTGTCGGCCACTTTATAACCTTCCAAAATATGCGTAAAGGTATTCACCTTAAAACCCATTGAATCGGCCACATGCATCAGCATATTAATTTCCGACTGAACATAGGAGTGACAGGTGATAAAACGCTTTTTGTTTAAGATCTCAACTAAAGCATCTAATTCCAGATCCTTACGAGGGGCAAGCCCTGCCTTTGATTTATTAAAGCTATCCTGTTGTTTCTGATACTCTTTCGCTCTTTGAAATGCATCTACAAGCACTTGTTCAACACCCATACGCGTTTGAGGAAAACGTGTTCGTTGATTTTCACCCCAGTTTGACTGTTTCACATTTTCGCCTAAAGCAAACTTTATAAAGCCATCACTATTCTCAAACTTCAATTCTTCCGGCGATTTACCCCACCGAAGTTTAATTAATTGAGTTTGGCCACCAATAGCGTTTGCCGAACCATGCAAAAGATGTGAGCTTGTTACTCCTCCTGCTAATTGACGGTAGATATTGATATCTTCGGAATTGATCACATCTCCGATTCTTACCTCTGAAGTTACTGATTGGGCACTCTCATTTACCCCCCTTGAAATGGCAATATGCGAGTGTTCATCAATAATACCTGCAGTTAAATGCTTACCTGTACCATCAATTTCCTTTGCTCCGGCAACAGAAAGCTTTTTGCCGATCTGAATGATCTTTCCCGCATCAATCAACACATCTGTATTTTCCAGTTTCCCATCTTTTTCGTTGGTCCATACTGTAGTATTTTTAATCAGTATTTTTTCAGCCTTTGGTTGATCTTTAAAGCCAAAAGCAATAAATGGATAGGTTACTGTGCCTGACGACAGATCAGATTTCGTTTCATCTTTTTTCTGAACGTCTTTGGCAGCCTCTTTCCAATCAGCAACCCATGCAACGGAATTACCATCTGACAAAACCGCCGTTCCCTTTAGCTGCAATGGTTCTTTACCGGAAATATAACCCGACAAAGCAACATTTCCTTTAAGTACATTTTTTAAAGTGAAATTGAGATTCACCATATCATTTAAACGTGAAATAGCTGGCTTGGCTTTTACTGTATCTGCCTGAACACTGTATTCATTGGTGAAAGCGTTTTTGCCGTTGATAGTTAGCTTGATCAATGGTACGCCTTCAATTTTAAGATCATACACGCCACGCAAATCGGCTTGACCAGCATCAGTAACGACCAATCGCTGTCCCTGAACCCAATTCTCTAAAATCAAATTATCCTTTTTAAACAGGTCGCTAGATGTAATAATAAAGTTTGCATACATTCCAGCTTTTAGGCTTCCTACTTTATCATCAACCTTTAGCAGTTCAGCAGGCACTTGTGTTAGTGATTTCAAAGCCTGTTTTTCACTTAACCCAAACTCAATTGCTTTACGTAGGTTGTCCCAAAAATCTTGTCCATCTGCAGAAGTTATAGCGAATTTTATCCCTGCCTTTTCAAGCTGTGCAGGGTTGGTAGGTGCAAGTTCCCAATTTTTGAGCTGCGAAAGATTGATCTGCATCGCTTCATAAGGATCTTCAACCTCATAAGGTTTTGGAAAGTTTAAGGGCACAATTAGCGCTCCGTTAGTTGCTTTCACTTTATCCAACCGTTTGTATTCATCTCCACCTGATTTAAAAATGTACTGAACACCAAACTCATCACCTATTTTATCGGCTCTAAGAATATCTAGTACATTATCCACTTCAAATACCTGCGGAATACTTTGCTGTTTATTCAATTCATCTAATGAAATGTTGTATTCAACTTTACCATTATTTGCCTTGTACCAGCGAGCATCGTAATAGGTTTGACGAAGCAAGGCTATACAACCCATTAGTGCACTTGGATAGTCTTGCGAAGAAGTTCCTTTGTTAAAGGAATAATTAGAAGATGCTTGTCCGCTTAGCATTGCTTCATTCTCTTTTCCATTGGCAAGATTTACCAAAGCAGATGCTCCCCGGGCAATTCCATCGCGATTGACAACATTTACTGACCCAAAGCCAAGCTTTCGCAGATCATTCGCCTTTTTTTCGTCAACTTGAAAATACTTCGTTGCATCGTACTCAGGAACAATTGCTTCATTCCAATTATAGGCTCCCTTTTTGTTTGATAAAAACTGTGGTGTTGCTCTAAAGTTGCGCCCTCCCACTTTTATTTCGGGCAACCCGTATGAGGTAAAAGCATCAATAAATGCCGGATAAATAAACTTGCCTTTTAAATCGGTAACAACGGCCCCTTGTGGTATTTGTACCGCGGTCCCAACCGATTCAATTTTCTTATCCCGAATCACCATTGTTGCATTCTGCAAAACGGTTTCAGCATTTACTACAATTGTGGCATGAGTAAATACATATAGATCCGGTCGTTTGTCGTGAACACCATTAACGGGAAAGGTTTCCTGGGCATAAGCCCCAAAACCACTCACCAGAAAAAGTGTAAATAGTAAACTTTTCTTCATATAACATTTTTTATGTAACCTAAAGTAAATATTAGCAACACAATATTTGGACTTAGCGATTGTCACTTTTCAGATACGTGCCGATATAAGAGTGGAGGAATGAATAATAAATTAAGGATTGAATGAAGGAATGATAGAATGAAGAAATAAAATATTACATAGTTTTCTATCTATTTAACAGTTTAACCGTATAACAATTCTTTCATTCCCTCACTCTCTCATTCTGTTAATCTCTCATTCTAAACCGTATATTTGGCAACAAAAAAAATAACAAGTATGTACACAGGACTTTTACATCTTCATTCTTTTTTGCGCTGGATCGCGCTAATTCTACTGATTATTTCTGTAGTTAAAGCCGTTAGTGCATGGAACAATAGCAGTAAACTTTATACCGAAGGCAACCGTAAGGTTAATCTATTTACGCTGATCTCTGTTCACCTTCAAATGGTTATTGGTTTTGTAATGTATTTCGTTAGTCCGAAAGTTCAGTTTGGAGCCAACACAATGAAAGATGCTGTAATTCGTTACTTCACCGTTGAGCATGCATTAATGATGATAATTGCCATTGTTTTGATTACCATTGGCTACTCAAAAGCGAAACGGTTAGAGATCGGATTTGAGAAGCATAAGAAAATTGCAGTGTTCTATGGCCTTGGGTTATTGCTGATTTTGGTGAGCTTAGCAGCTGCTCCGTATAACATTATCACCAAGTTATTTTAAATTTTATTTGGAAAGCTGAATTGCGTTTTCCATTTTTGAAATCATGAACAATAAAAACACAAATATTTTTGCCTGGTGGCGTTGCAATAACTAATTGCGACCTGGCTTTATATTTTGTGTTTACCGAATAACCCTGAAAAAGATTTTATGAAGCTTGTCGCACTGCGGCAAGCTTTTTTTATGCTCTATCCGCAAACACCTGAAGACAAGCATGAACAGTTAAAAATGAAAATGAGCAATGAAAACATTTAAGTCTGAAACAACATTTAAAAAACTACTGGCCGACACAGCCACCCCTGTGAGCATTTACCTTCGTTTGCGCGATGAATTTCCAAACAGTTTATTGCTCGAAAGCTCCGATTATCATACACGCCAAAACAGTATGTCGTATATCTGCTGTAACCCGGTGGCGGAAGTTAAAATTGAGAATGGTATTTATACCGAATCATTTCCGGATGGATCAACCTCAAAGCTCATTGCTGTAGAAGAAAATATTACGGATCGCCTCGCCTCGTTTTGCAAACGCTTTGAGTATGATGATAATTTTTCGTTCAATTTTATAACCAATGGTTTGTTTGGCTATTTTAACTACGAAATGATTGAACATTTCGAAGACATTAAACTTCATAACACCAAACGTCCTGAACGAGAAACCCCCGAATTGCTTTACCATGTTTATCAAACAGTTATCGCAATCAATCACTTTAAGAACGAGCTGTATATTTTCAATCATAATTACGCCGATCATCAAAGTAATACCACAATTGAACGAGTAGAATACCTGATCAGAAATAAAGATTTCCCACAATACCATTTCAAGGCCCTAAATCACGAAACATCCAATTTCACCGATGAAGAATTCTTGAAAGTGTTAGAAAAGGCTCAGAAAAATGTGTTTCGGGGAGATATATTTCAGATTCAAATCTCTAGAAGTTTTTCTCAGGAGTTTCAGGGAGATGATTTTAATGTATACCGCGCCTTGCGCTCTATCAACCCATCACCCTATTTATTCTATTTTGATTATGGGAATTTTAAACTATTTGGTTCTTCCCCCGAAATTCAATTAGGGATTAAAAACGGTGTAGCCTCGATCCATCCAATTGCCGGAACTTTTAGAAGAACCGGTGATGATGCTGCTGATGCTGAATTAGCGGAAAAACTAAAAAATGACCCTAAAGAAAACGCTGAACACGTAATGCTGGTTGATTTGGCAAGAAACGACTTAAGTCGCCATTGCGACCGGGTTAAAGTAGATCGCTTCTGCGAAATTCAGTATTACTCACATGTCATTCACCTTGTATCGGCAGTTACCGGAAAACTAAAACCCGAAACCGAACCTTTAAAAGTAGTGGCTGACACATTCCCAGCTGGTACATTATCAGGTGCACCTAAATACCGGGCCATGCAGTTGATCGATGAATATGAGCATGGATCACGTGGATTTTACAGTGGAGCCATTGGCTTTTTAGGCTTTAATGGCGAGTTTAATCATGCCATTATGATCCGTACTTTTATGAGTAAAAGCAACACCTTAAATTATCAAGCTGCAGCCGGTGTTGTAGCCGACTCAGTATTAACCAGCGAGCGTCAGGAGGTTTACAACAAGATGGCCGCCTTAAAAAAAGCCATCGAATTAGCCGAAGAGATTTAATCGGTGTAATCATTATAAAAATCAATGTATTCGGTGTAATCACCATTAAAATCCGTGTAATCACTTTAATCATGAAAATCCTTATTCTAGATAATTACGATTCGTTTACCTACAACCTGGTTCATTTGGTTGAGGAAATTGGAATTGGCGAAGTTTCAGTATTCAGAAACGATAAAATTTCGTTGGAAGATGTAAACCAATACGATAAGATCATCCTTTCTCCGGGACCTGGCTTGCCGGAAGAAGCGGGTATAATGCCTCAACTGATCAAAACCTACGCTGGTAAGAAATCCATCTTGGGTGTGTGTCTTGGTCATCAGGCTATTGGCGAGGCTTTTGGGGCCAAGCTTTTCAATCTTTCAAGAGTCCTTCATGGAATTGCTTCGCCAGTAAAAATAACCGACAGCAATGAGTTGATCTTTAAAAACGTTCCACAGGGAGTAAATATCGGACATTATCATTCATGGGCTGTAGCCACTGAGGGCTTACCAGCTGAATTGGAAGTAACTGCAGTTTCTGAAGATGGAACCATTATGGCTATGCGTCACCGAGACTTTGATGTTCGTGGAGTTCAGTTTCACCCTGAATCAGTATTAACGGAACACGGCAGAACCATGCTGGAAAACTGGATTAAGAATTAATTTGAGAATTGAAAAATGACCATTTTAGATAAAATTGTTGCCCGTAAAAGGGAGGAAATACTTGAAAACAAAGCCAAAACTCCGATTGAACTATTAGAGAAAAGCGAGTTTTTTGACCGAGAATGTTATTCATTCAAAGAAGCATTAACCAATACCGAAAAAATTGGCCTGATCGCTGAATTTAAGAGAAAATCGCCTTCAAAAGGCATCTTAAATGCCGATGCCGACGTTGCTGAAACTACAAAAGGATATGTTGATGCAGGAGCATCGGTACTTTCTATATTAACTGATGTCGATTTTTTTAACGGCTCAAACGAGAATCTAATTAAGGCTCGCAGGGTAAATGAAGTTCCCATTCTTCGCAAGGACTTTATTATTGACGAATACCAAATATTGGAAGCTAAATCAATTGGAGCCGATGTTATTTTGTTGATATCTGCTTGCCTTTCTCCTGAAGAGTTAAAATCATTAGGTGCCTTTGCACAAAGTTTAGGAATGAGCGTTTTGCTAGAGGTTCACGACAAGCAAGAACTCTTATGCAGTATCAGTCCTTATATCGATGCCATTGGAGTTAACAACCGGAACCTGGCTACTTTTAATGTCGATATTCAAACATCCTTTGATTTAGCAGACTTAATCCCAGATGAGTTTGTTAAAGTATCGGAAAGTGCTTTATCAAATCCGCAAACCATTATCGATCTAAAAAATGTTGGATATCGGGGATTCCTCATCGGAGAAACCTTTATGAAAACTGTAAACCCAGCAGAAACATGTAAAGGTTTTATAGAATCAGTTAAAAGCCTGTCTTAAGTCAATAGTCCATAGAGAATAGTAAACCATTTACAAAGAACTATGGACTATCGACTATCAGCCATGGACCAAATATTTTTTCCGTAAATTTGCGCCCTTGAAATTATTGAATGGGAACTTATAGTACAGCAAAAAAACAGGAAAGAGCCGTTTTAGTAGGTGTCATCACTCCTGATGAAACCGAAGAACAGGAAAGAGAGTATCTCGATGAGTTGGCCTTTTTAGCTGAAACAGCAGGAGCCCAAACCATTAAGATGTTCATGCAAAAACTGCAACGCCCCGACTCAAAAACTTTTGTAGGAACGGGTAAATTGCAGGAAATTATAGAATACGTGCAAGCTGAAGAAGCGGATATGGTCATTTTTGATGATGAACTTTCCCCTTCACAACTACGTAACTTAGGTAGAGAATTTAAAGAAGTGAAGATCCTCGACCGAAGTAATATGATCCTCGACATTTTTGCCAGCAGAGCGCAAACTGCCCAGGCAAAAACACAAGTAGAACTAGCCCAATATCAATATCTTTTACCTCGACTTACCCGCATGTGGACTCACCTTGAGCGTCAGCGCGGGGGTATTGGTATGCGTGGACCTGGTGAATCACAAATTGAAACCGACCGTCGTATCATTCTCGACAAGATCGCTTTACTAAAAGAGAAACTGGAGAAAATTGATAAGCAAAACGCTACACAGCGCAAAAACCGTGGTGAATTGGTAAGAGTGGCGCTAGTTGGTTACACCAACGTAGGAAAATCAACTATTTTGAACTTGTTGACCAAGTCGGAGGTATTTGCCGAGAATAAACTATTCGCTACGCTTGATACCACTGTTCGTAAAATGGTGATCCAGAATCTTCCTTTTTTACTTTCAGATACCGTTGGATTTATCCGCAAACTCCCTCACCATTTGATCGAATGTTTTAAATCGACATTGGCAGAGGTTCGCGAAGCGGATATTTTAATTCACGTAGCTGATATTTCACATCCTAATTTTGAAGATCATATCAACACGGTGAATGAGACCCTTAAAGAACTAGGTGCTCGTGATAAAGAAATGATCACGGTGTTCAATAAAATTGACGCGTATAAAGGCGAAGGTGATACAACCTTATCTCTTGATGAATTTAAAAGTACCTGGATGGCCAAACATAATTCTCCGGCCATATTTATCTCGGCACAAAACAAGGTGAATATTGACAACCTCCGGAAAGAGATCTACGAAAAGGCCAAAGCGATTCATTTGAGTAGATATCCATATGATGGTTTATTGTACAACATGGATTATGTTGTAGAATCAGATGACCAGCAAGAATAACGAGCAACTTTGTTAAAACAATAAACCCAATCATTTAATTTCGATTGGGTTTATTACTTTTATACAAAGTGAATTAAGATGAAAAGCCTGACCTATAGAATATTATTAAACAAGGAGCAAGAAGGAGGTTATACGGTAACTGCCCCTACCTTGCCAGGTTGTATTTCTTATGGAGAAACGATTGATGAGGCAATTGAAAATGTAAAGGAAGCAATTGAGCTATATATTGAAGCTCTAAAAGAAAGTGGAGAAACTATCCCAACGGAAGAAAACACACTAGAATATTCCTTAACAATTTCTGCATGAGCAACACCCCCTCCCTAACCTCAAAGGAAATTATAAAAATACTTTTGAGGAGGGGATTTACTCTCGAACGGACAAAAGGTTATTCTTCCACCCTGATTAAAAACGAAGAGTTATTGTACCGATGCACAATCGGGACCTACCCAAAGGAACATTTTATTCTATCCTTAAACAAGCAGGAATTTCTAAAGAAGAATTGTAGTTGATCATTGCTGCACTTAAAACTTTCTAAATTACCTTTTATACAACACAAAAACCGCCGGTCGTTTATGTAAATCCGGTTTTTCAGTTTTCCATTGAGCCATGGTTTTTGTTTTCAGAAATTCGGAATCCAAGGTTAAATCACAGGCAATACACAGTTCTGTTGCAGGTTGGCAACTTTTAAGTAAGTCATCTAACAACTGATTATTTCTAAACGGCGTTTCAATAAACAATTGTGTTTGTTTTAATCGTTGCGAAACGCTCTCAATATCCTTTAACTTTCGTGAGCGCTCAGCTTTATCAATGGGCAAATACCCATGAAATGCAAATCCTTGTCCGTTAAATCCAGATCCCATAAGTGCCAGCAGCAATGAACTTGGACCAACAAACGGAACCACTTTAATCCCTTTTTGATGTGCCAATGCAACAATATCACTTCCCGGATCGGCAATGGCCGGGCAACCTGCTTCTGAAAGCAAACCAATGTCCTTCCCTTGCTCAAGGCTCTTTAAAAACCGGTTTTGATCACCTTCCCGAGCATGCTTTCCATAATCATGGAAGATTAACTCACTTTGAGGCTTAGTAATTCCCACTTCTTTCAAAAACTTACGCGCCGATTTCTCATTCTCAACGATAAACTCATCCAACTGTAAAATCGTATGTTTTAAGGCCGGAACAATTGAACGATCAATCACATTATCACCTAGTGAACAGGGAATGAGAAACAGCTTTCCTTTAGATACCATTGAAAGACTCCTTAATTTTTAGTAAATTTTATATAGTAATCGGGCTGATTTTGGGCTCAAAAATAAACATAGTTTTCAGGGTTATTAACAATTGGGCAAATCTTCCTGATACTCCGTTAGAATAACTTTGTTAAGTTGGGTTGCAGAACAATTCTTTAGCATATGAAAACGCTAAGCGAAAACTGGTTTACCGAAGGTCGAATTGATTTTGAACTAAAGAAATACACCTTATTATCCTATCTGCAGGAGATCAATCAACATTTCAGAAAGAATAAACTCTATCCTCCTTTCTCTGATCTTATTTATCATTACACAAAACTGGTAAACTTTAAAGAAAACAAGGATTTCATAAAACATTCATTTCCGGAGCGACTGGCTAACTTTAGTCCCGACGACTTAAAGTTAACCTATGAAAAGCTAATAACCGATGATGAGTTGATGCGGGAAATCGAATCCATTATCTCCTTTTCCATTGAAAAAATGGACAACACCTTAATAGAAGGCAGGGAAATTTATGAGTTTGTTGAAGATCAATTAATCATAGAGCCTGTAGGCTTGTTACCTATCAATACCGATATCGGTTATATGTTCATTTGTGATGGCAATTACAACGACATCAAAGTGTATGAATATCGAATTACATTAATTGAAAACCCCACTGAACGGTTGAGAGGAATTAATACCAGCTACGTCATGTCGTATGCCAATACCTTTTACAATACGCTCGAGAATATTAAAATTGATTTGATAAGAAATAGAACAGCTTTACCAATTCCAGCAGTATATGCGATTGAAACAGAGCTTACTTTCCCAATTGAAGAAACGTTGCTACCTATAGCAAAGCGGAGCCTGGTCAAATACATTTCAACTGCCTCATAAAAAAACGCCCGGTTTGGGTAAACCGGACGTCCTCTCTTCATACATTATGTTTCCAATATCAGTTTATAAACTTGGAACTGTAATGTTAGAAAATATTTTCCTTATTATTAAAAAATTATGCGCGCATTTAATTAATAATACAGACAAACAACTGAAATACAGAGAATTAAAATTGAAAAACATTTCGATTTAAACTAAAAAAGAAGGCGAAAGGAACAGCTTCCTTTCGCCTTAATTTATTATCAACTGACAATTTTTATTTCAGTTTTTGTAATGCGGATTTCAAACGAGGGATGCCCGCTTCAATATCAGCTAATGAGGCTGCACCAATTGAAGCACGGAACCAAAAATCATCTTCAGAAGTACCAAAGGCTGAGAAGGGAACGAATGCCATTCCAGCTTCCTTGATAAGGTAAAAGTTTACTTCAGATGCAGTATTTAGAACCTTGCCTTCTGGAGTGGTTTTGCCTTTCATGTTTGCTTTAACTGTCAAATAAATAGCTCCCATTGGTTCAATCGAATCAACATCAAAGCCCTCAGCTTTTAACTGTTGAAATCCATTGTGCAAAGCGGCCAAACTCTTTTGAACCTTCTCTTTGAAATTGGCCATATAGCTTTCTACATTTTCTTTTTGTTGTAAGAAAACACCTGTAGCAACTTGCTCAGCTTTAGGGGCCCATGCTCCCATATGCCCAACAATTGGTTTCATTTTAGAGATCACGGATTCCGGTCCAAATCCCCATCCTACACGCACACCGGTAGCTGCAAATGCTTTTGAACTACCATCAATATAGATAACATAATCTTTTAGTTCCGGACGCAATGAAACCGGATCGTAGTGTTTATGTTCGCCAAAGGTTAACATCCAATACATTTGGTCGAACATAATGAATAAAGGCTTTTCACCTTCTTTACGCGACTTATTCTCAGCAATTACCAAATCACAGATTTCTTCCAGATCCTTTTTAGAGAACATGGTACCTGTTGGATTTAATGGGGAACACAATGCTAATAAAACCGCACCTTTTACATGTGGAGCAATATCAGCTGCTGAAGGCATATAATTATGCTCAGGCTTGGTATCTAACATCACTGCATTTGCTTGTGTTAAATAAGCATAATGATTGTTGTTCCATGATGGAATAGGGAAAATCACTTTATCTCCTGGATCAACAATAGCCAGGTAGGTTGAATAAATCAACGGACGTGAACCACCAGCAATCATTATTTCTTTTTCTGCAGAGTATTCTAAGCCCAAATGCTCTTTTAAAAATGCTGAAACCGATTGACGCAACGACAAAACACCATCTGCCGGTGGGTAGTTAGTGTGTTTAGCGATATAAGCTTTTGCAATCTCTTCCTGAAGAGACTCAGGAATTGGAAAAATTGAAGGATCAAAATCGCCTACAGTAAGGTTACTTACCTGTGCGCCCGCTGCTTTCATTGCATTTACCTGCGCTGCGATTTTTAATATTTCAGAACCAATAAGGTTCTCTGCTAATTTAGAAACAAGCATGGTTTACGTTAAGTTTTGAAACGGCCAAAGATAGCATTTTATCCCTCAGCCTATTTACAAAACGGCATTTTTGTTACTTAATGTTAAGGCATTCAGCGAACATTAGCTCAATAGTTTAGCCATAGTTTGTTTTGCACTTTGTACCGAAGCTTCCATAAAACCTCTGCTGCTTGTAAAATAATCTCCGCAGAAATATAAATGTCCAAACGATTGACATTCTATAGTATTATCGGTATCCAAAACCGCATATGTAAACATCCTTGATACATCCAACCCTTTATAATAGTCAACACTCTTAATGGAACTCAATACGTTTTTACCGATAACAGGTTTTAAAGTAGATACTATTTGATTTATACGTGCCGATGGATCCATTCGAAGCATGTCCTTTGCGTTTTGCCCTGAAACAGCGAAGGTTAATACATTTGCCCTCCTTTGTTGAGAAGTATGGTAAGCATACGTACAAAGCTTATCGGTTAAGAGCTCCATATTATCATCTCTCCAATAGGCCTTATTAAAAGCAACCGGAATTTTAAGTGTGGTTTGATAAATTGATATTGGTAAACTTTCTATAAACTCTGATGGTAATTGCGGCCGCCACTTTATGCTAGAGATGACTGGGGCAGGTAAAGTGCAAATAACCGCCGTGGACCGGTAAACCTTTCCATTACTACATGCAATTGTATAGTTTTCTTCATTCTTACTAACTGAGACAACTCTTGAATTCAACTTTATTTTTGAAGAAGCTGACCCGAGGTTTGATAAACGTTGAATTAATTTAGAAGATCCACCATCAATCTTAAAATCCATTTCATTATTTGGCCTGCTAAATACCGAAACAGGACCGGAGCCTGAAAATAAATTATTTTGTTGTTTCTCAACCTCCGTCAATCTCCAACTTCCAGGGGCAAAGTATTTGTCATTTATGGCTAAATGCGTATTAAAATGATGCTTAGTAAGTTTTAGATTAAGTTCATCGCATAAATTACGCAATGCAAAATGAGAGAAACCTATCCACTCGCCACCAAGGTCAATTGGTGCGCCATTGATAGACTTTGTGAAAATCCTGCCGCCAAACCGCTCATTGGCTTCTAGAATTATATAATCCACTCCAGCCTTTTGTAGTTCATGCGCAGCAGTGAGGCCGGCTAACCCGGCACCTAAAATCACAACACGTGGCTTCTTTTTACTTATAATCTGAAAACCATGGTTAGGAGCCATTATTAACCCTGCGGCTGTAATGCCTGTGCGAATAATAAAATCACGACGTTTCATGCATCACATTTTTATAAGTTGATAGTTAAACGCATGAAATAATAAGGTGCAGAAGCAAATGAATGATGAGTGGCTGGCGTAAATTTATTTCATGAGTTCGGGTGGCTTGCTCTTAAATTTACTCAATCTTAATCATCAAAAGCGAATGAAAATAAAATAATTAGCTAAAGATTTGATGGTTATAAAATTTGCTCTATCTTTGCAGTCCCAAATTTTGGGAAAAGAGTATTAAATCATTATTAATCAATTAATTATTCACAAGTGAATACGTTAAGTTACAAAACTGTCTCTGCCAACAGTAAAACTGTTAAAAAGGAGTGGGTCGTAATTGACGCCAACGCAGAGATCCTGGGGCGCTTGTCAACGAAGATCGCAATGATCATCCGTGGTAAAAACAAGCCTGATTTCACCCCGCACGTAGACTGTGGAGATAACGTAATTGTTATCAATGCAGACAAAGTTAAATTGACCGGTAACAAATTTACTGAAAAACAGTACGTACGTTACACTGGTTATCCAGGTGGTCAACGCTTTATTTCTCCAAGAGATTTGATGGCTAAACACCCGACTGCAGTTATCGAAAAGGCAGTACGTGGTATGCTTCCTAAAAACAAATTAGGAAACGCGTTAATTAAGAACCTGTATGTATATGCCGGCAACGAGCATCCGCATGCGGCTCAAAATCCAAAAACCATTAAATAATTTCCAGGAGAATGGCAACTACAAACACCTCAGGTAGAAGAAAGACCGCAATTGCGCGTATCTACTTAAAAGAAGGTAGTGGTAACATTACCGTAAATGACAAAGATTACAAAGTATACTTCCCTACTTTGCCTTTACAATACATCGTTAACCAGGCTATTTTAACTTCAAATCAGGCTGGCAAATTCGATATCCTTGTAAACGTTAAAGGTGGTGGTATTACTGGCCAAGCAGAAGCAACTCGTTTAGCCATTGCAAAAGCGTTAGTTGAGCTTGATCCTGAAGTTAAACCAGCATTACGTGCTAAAGGGTTAATGACCCGTGACTCACGTATGGTTGAGCGTAAGAAACCAGGACGCAGAAAAGCTCGTCGTAGATTCCAGTTTAGTAAACGTTAATATTTTCGGAGGAACACTAACATGGCAAGAACTTCATATAACGAATTGTTGGACGCAGGTGTACACTTTGGTCACCTTACCCGCAAGTGGAATCCGAAAATGGCTCCTTACATTTTCATGGAGAAAAACGGTATCCACATCATCGATTTGAACAAGACTTTAGTTAAAGTTGAAGAAGCTGCTTCAGCAATTAAACAAATTGTTAAGTCAGGTCGTAAAGTATTATTCGTAGCTACTAAAAAACAAGCAAAAGATATTGTAGCTGCACAAGCACAGAGCGTAAACATGCCTTTCGTAACCGAGCGTTGGTTAGGTGGTATGTTAACTAACTTCACTACTGTTCGTAAGTCGATCAAAAAGATGACTAACATCGATAAATTGACTAAAGACGGTACTTACGACAACTTGTCGAAGAAAGAGAAGTTAATGATCAGCCGCGATCGCGTTAAGTTAGAAAGAGTTTTAGGCGGTATTGCTGACCTAAACCGTCTTCCTGCTGCTTTGTTCTTAATCGACGTTAAAAAAGAGCACATCGCTGTTTCTGAAGCGTTGAAATTGAACATCCCTACTTTCGCGATGGTTGATACTAACTCTGACCCTACTAATATCGACTTCCCAATTCCTGCGAATGACGATGCTACTAAATCAATTTCATTGATCACTGGCGTTATCTGCAAAGCAATTGAAGAAGGTTTAGAAGAGCGTAAACGCGAAAAAGAAGAAGAATCAGATAAAGATGCAATCGCTGCTGCTAAAGCTGAAAAAGCTGAAGGCGCTGCTCCTAAAGCTAAAAAAGCTGAGAAGAGCGAAGAGGCTGCTGAATCTGCAGAATAATATTCTTTGAATTATCGGGTTACGGATTACGAGTTACAGGTTGAACCTGGTAATCCGTAATTCGTAACCCGTAATTATTTAGTTAAAACGAGTTTGATTCATTTTCAAATTCTCTCATTTTAAAATTTTCAAATTAAAAAAATATGTCAACTGTACAAATTAGCGCTGCTGACGTAAACAAATTACGTTTACAAACAGGCGCAGGTATGATGGATTGCAAAAAAGCTTTAACTGAAGCTAACGGTGATTTTGAAGCTGCCATCGACTTGTTACGTAAAAAAGGCCAAAAAGTTTCTGCAGCCCGTTCAGGTAATGCTACTGCTGAAGGTATCGTTTTAGTTAACCTATCTGCTGATGGTTCTAACGGTAAATTAGTTGCTTTAGCTTGCGAAACTGAGCCGGTTTCTAAAGTAGAAGACTTCCGTAACTTAGGCGATGCAATCATTGCTGCCGCAGTTGCTAACAATCCTGCTTCTACCGAAGAATTAGAGCAAATTAAATTGGCTGATGGCCGTACTGTTGCTGAAACCATTACTGAATTAACCGGTAAAATTGGTGAGAAAATCGTTATCGCTAGCTACGAAAATGTATCTGGTGAAGCGGTTACTTCATACATTCACTCAAACGGTAAAATGGGTGTATTGGTAGTATTTGCTGGCGCTGCAGGTGCTGACATTACTGAAGCTGGTAAAGACGTTGCAATGCAAATTGCAGCTATGAGCCCAATCGCTGTTGATAAAGACGGTGTTGATGCTTCTACTATCGAGCGTGAATTAGAGATCGCTAAAGATCAAATCCGTGCTGAAGGTAAACCTGAAGAAATGGTTGAGAAAATTGCTCAAGGTAAATTGAACAAATTCTACAAAGAATCTACTTTATTGAACCAAGAATTCGTTAAAGACAGTTCTAAAACCATCGCTCAAATGTTAGACGGTGTTAAAAAAGGCTTAACTGTAACTGCGTTCAAACGCATTGTTATTGGTTAATTAAATTTAGCTACATATAAAGCGGCTGTTTCTGATAAAGAGGCAGCCGCTTATTTGTTTAGGGATCAAGTGGATAAATCAATAATGACACCTGCATTGTAGGACAATTATTGAATCAGCATTAACTCTATAAACCAAATGATGCTCAAGCGTTATTCTCCTCGACCACCATCCGGTTAAACTATGTTTCAATGGTTCGGGCTTCCCGCCACCTTCGTAGGGAGTTTGCTCAATTTCCTTTATAAGCGGATTGACTTTTTTGAGTATTGCTTTATCGCTAGTTTGCCAGTACAAATAATCTTCCCAACCGTGACTGAGAAAGACAATCTTCATTCTTCTATCAAATCATGCTGTTGGCCCATTCCTTTCTCGTACTCCTCAATGACCTTAATAATCTTAAGGCATTTTTAGGGCTTTTTAACAGATGAAAAGTTTCCTGCATACTGTCGAAATCAAATTTTGACAACACTACCACTTCTTCACCGTTAGCTCTGGTTACAAATAATGGAGTATGGTTTGTTAATACCTTATCCAGGAACAACTTCAGTTTTTGCAGAAAATTTGAATAGGTTGTTATTCCCATATCTTTCTAATTATTGACCAGAATAGATAAATGTATAACTTATTGTACAATGACTCAAAATAGGTGACAACTATTTTGCATGTATCCTTTGAATCTTTTATTATAAATTTTCCTTCGTATGTTAGCTATTGCCCCCATCATTAAAACAATTTTTCTATTTTTGCGCAGTTTTTATCTCATCCAATGAACTATAAAAGAATTCTACTTAAACTTAGCGGGGAGTCTCTAATGGGTAATAAGCCTTTCGGTATCGACCCTGAGCGTGTAAATCAATATGCAAAAGATATTAAAGAGGTAGCCGAAAAGGGCGTAGAAGTGGCCATAGTTATTGGCGGCGGTAATATTCACCGTGGACTGGACGCTGAAAAAGGCGGCATGGACCGTGTACAAGCTGATTATATGGGCATGTTAGCCACTGTAATTAACAGTATGGCGCTGCAAGATGCTTTGGAAAAAAATGGCATGAAAACCCGTTTACTTTCGGCAATTAAAATGGAACAAATTTGTGAGCCATTTATCCGCCGCAGAGCAGTTCGTCACTTAGAAAAAGGCCGTGTAGTAATTTTTGGTGCAGGAACCGGTAACCCTTACTTTACTACTGATACAGCTGCTTCATTACGTGCCATTGAAATTGAAGCCGACGTGGTGTTAAAGGGTACTCGTGTTGATGGTATTTATACTGCCGATCCGGAAAAAGATCCTAATGCCGTTCGTTATGAGAAGATCACATTCAGTGAAGTGTATGAAAAAAACCTGAATGTTATGGACATGACTGCGTTTACCTTATGCCAGGAAAATAAATTGCCAATTATTGTGTTTGATATGAACAAGCCTGGCAATTTTATGAAAATAGCCTTAGGCGAACATATTGGCACCCTTGTAGAAGGATAATAGGCGTGAGAAGTTAGATTTGAGAGATGAGACTAATACTCGTCTTTTCTTTACAACTCATATTTAGAAATTACTTAATGAATTTTTAGATTTAGATTGAAAAGATTTAGAATTAGAACTAAAACCGAGATCTCAATTCTCCTATCTTAATCTCATATCTAAAATAACAAATCACATATCTTAAAAATATATGAACGACTTAATAAAAAAACAATTGGATGATGCAAAACAGCACATGGAAAAAACTGTGGAGCATACCGATAGTGAGTTATTAAAAATTCGTGCCGGTAAGGCGATGCCTTCAATGGTTGATGGCGTACACGTTGACTACTACGGAAGCCCTGTTCCTATTAGCCAGGTTGCAAATATTAATACCCCTGATGCACGTACCATTGTTATTCAACCATGGGAAAAAACCATGATCTCTCCTATTGAGAAAGCGATCATGGAGGCAAACTTGGGTTTTAATCCTCAGAATGACGGTATAGTAGTTCGTATTAATGTACCACCATTAACTGAAGAACGCCGTAAAGACCTGGTTAAAAAAGTTAAAGCTGAAGCTGAACAAGGAAAAGTAACGGTTCGTAACATCCGTAAAGATGCCAACGAAAAAATCAAAAAGCTATCGAAAGAAGGCGTTTCTGAAGATGAAATTAAAGGTGGAGAAGCTGAGGTTCAGAAATTAACCGACATTTATATTGTTAAAATTGATAAAATTGTAGAAGTAAAGGAAAAAGACATTCTAACAGTTTAATTAAAACAAACAAAATAAGGCACTTAACTGCTGAAAAAGGATTCTCAATGAGAATCCTTTTTTGTTTGGCTTAAACCCTACTTAGCCTGTCGAGATTAAAGCCCATCAGTAAAAAGTGCAACAAAACAACTTTTATAGTCAAGCTATCCCTCCCGAATATTCCACAAATTTGCATCTCCTAAATCAATAAATACAGAATGGAGATAATCGGATACGTAGGTGCTATAATAATGGGCTTAACCCTTGGCTTAATTGGCGGAGGAGGCTCCATTTTAACGGTTCCTATACTTGTGTACTTATTTAATATTGATACCGTTCAATCAACCGCTTATTCACTTTTTATTGTGGGTTTAACAAGTGCTGTGGGTTCCATCAGTCACCTTAAACAAGGAAATGTTGATTGGCGAAGTGTTATGTTGTTTGGTATACCTTCCGTTATCTCAGTATTTGTTACCCGCAGTTTCCTGGTAAAACTGATCCCCGATACGGTTTTTATCATGGGAAACATTACGGTGAGCAAATCCTTGTTTTTGCTGCTCATTTTTGCAGTTGTCATGCTATTCGCGGCATTCTCAATGATCAAAAAACCTAAATACAGCGATGAACAAAAACCAGTTTCCCCAGAAAGTTCATTGTTAATTGCCCAAGGATTGTTTGTAGGAGAATTGACAGGATTAGTTGGAGCCGGAGGTGGCTTTTTGATCATTCCTGCACTGGTGCTCATGGCAAATTTGCCGATTAAAAAAGCCATTGGAACATCGTTGGTAATTATTGTTATCAATTCTTTTGTTGGCTTTTTGAGTAATCACGTAGGCATTCAGGCTTCAGATTGGGGTTTTATGCTCAAATTCTTCGGAATTGCCGCAGTAGGTATCTTAATTGGCAGTGCATTATCAAAAAAAGTGAGCAATGAAAAGCTAAAACCCGCCTTTGGTTGGTTTGTATTGATCATGGGGTCATTCATAATTATTAAAGAGTTGTTTTTACGATGAGATCAAAGAAAAAACTGTTGCTGGTGGGTCTTGCTAATTTAATTTTCTGGCTAACCATGGCCGCCTTACACAATAAAGGCGACCAAAAAAATCAAAAAAACCTGCGATTAAACCAGGTACAGCATTAACTAATCAATTTCAATCTAAAATTATGGCTACGTTCTCAGAAATAATTAAATCAGACGCTCCAGTGTTGGTCGACTTTTTTGCAACCTGGTGTGGTCCTTGTAAAATGATGTCGCCAATATTAGAAGAGGTAAAAGGAAAAATCGGTGAGTCGGTAACGATTATCAAAGTTGATGTCGACAAGAATCCCTCTGCCGCTTCAGCGTTCAATGTTTTGGGTGTACCTACATTAATTTTGTTTAAAAATGGCGAAATTATATGGCGGCAGTCCGGAGTTGTACCTGCAGGCCAGCTTGAAAACATTCTTAAATCACATGTTTAGTCATGAAAGAAGATCATTCAATTGCCGATTTAACGTTAAATGCCGGATACTGGGATAATCGATATCAAACAGATCAAACTGGTTGGGATTTAGGAACAGTTTCGCCTCCATTAAAGGCGTATATCGACCAGTTAACTAATAAGTCAATTTCGATATTAATACCAGGATGTGGCAACGCCTACGAAGCTGAATATTTACTTGAACAAGGTTTTTCAAACGTAACCTTAATTGATATTTCAACAACCTTAACTGATCAGTTAAAAAGTAAGCTTACGCACTGGCTAGACAATGGCTTAAATATTATTACTGGCGATTTCTTTGAGCTATCGGGGAAATATGACATTATACTTGAACAAACCTTTTTCTGCGCCTTAAATCCTTCATTACGGGCAAAATACGCTGAAAAGACACAACATCTTTTGACCCCCGGAGGAAAGTTAGTTGGAGTGCTGTTTAACCGCAATTTCGACCAGCCAGGACCACCATTTGGCGGAACAAAAGAAGAGTATAAAATCTTGTTCCACCCATTTTTCGAACTAAACAACACAACTGAATGTTATAACTCCGTAAAGCCTCGTGCAGGTTCAGAGCTTTTTATAAACTTAACCCCTAAATCCCCTTCAGGGGACTTTTAGGACAATGCTATAACAATTAAAACAACAACAATTAAAAATTTTTCCCTTTAGGGGGATAGGGGGTACCATGAAAGTAGAACAAATATATACCGGATGTTTAGCGCAGGGCGCTTATTATATACAATCAAATGGCGAAGCAGCCATTATTGATCCTTTAAGAGAAGTTGCACCATATATTGCAAAGGCTGAAAAAGAAGGGGCAACGATCAAATACGTTTTTGAAACGCATTTCCATGCCGACTTTGTATCGGGTCACGTTGATCTGGCAAAAAAAACCGGAGCTACCATTGTGTATGGACCAACTGCTGAAACTGGTTTTGAATCACACATCGCAAAAGACGGCGAAGAGTTCAAAATTGGAGATGTAACCATTCGAGTATTACACACTCCTGGCCATACTTTAGAATCAAGTTGCTTTTTACTTATCGATGAAACAGGAAAATACCATTGCTTGTTCAGCGGTGACACCTTATTTATAGGTGATGTTGGCCGTCCTGACTTGGCAGTGAAATCTGACTTAACTAGCGAAGATTTAGCAGGATTACTTTATGATTCGTTGAGAAATAAAGTAATGTCTTTGCCTGATGACCTGATCATCTACCCAGCGCATGGTGCCGGTTCGGCATGCGGCAAAAACATGAGTAAAGAAACCTGGGACACTCTTGGCCATCAAAAGGAAGTGAACTATGCTTTAAGAACCATTAGCAAAGAGCAGTTCATTAAAGAAGTTTTGGATGGCATTGCTCCTCCTCCTCAATATTTTCCTAAAAATGCCCTTTTAAATAAAAAAGGTTATGAAAGCATTGATGAAGTTTTAAGCCAGGGAGCCAAAGCATTTTCTCCCGAAGAGTTTGAGGCCGCGGCAGAAGGCGAAGATGCCCTTATTTTGGACACACGTAAACCTGTTGAATTTGCACAGGGTTTTATTCCAAACTCTATAAATATAGGCTTAGATGGTCAATTTGCGGCATGGGTTGGTGCGCTAATAACCGACCTTAAACACCCAATTTTATTAATCACTGATATTGGACGGGAAGAGGAAGCGGTAACACGTTTGGCTCGTGTGGGGTATGATAGTACTATGGGTCATCTGGCTGGTGGCTTTGAGGCTTGGAAAAACGCAGGTAAAGACATAGAAACCATTGATAGCATTTCTGCGGAAGAATTCACTCATCGTTTTAAAAAGGATGAAACGGTTGTTTTTGATGTGCGTAAAGAAAGTGAATACCGCGCCGAGCACGTTGAAGAGGCTTATAATAAACCACTTGATTTAATTAATGAATGGATGCCTACATTGAATCATAAAACGCATTATTATATTCACTGTGCTGGTGGTTATCGTTCAATGATCACGGCTTCGATCTTAAAAGCACGTGGATTTAACAACTTTACTGAAGTGGCAGGTGGTTTTGCTGCTCTTGCAAAAACTGAAATTCCAAAAACTGATTTTGTTTGCCAAAGCAAGCTTCAGAAATAGATAATCACCAATTTTTACGAATTGATCGTTTTCCATGAATGTTTGTGCAATTCGATCAATTCGTAAAATTAGTATTTAGCCCATCCTGCTCCATTTCATACACTTCAAAACTTTGTTTTTTGTAGTTTTAGCAAGAAATAAACTAATTTTTAATGGACTCCGTTTTAAACTTCATCAAGCAGCCTTGGCCATGGTATTTGGCCGGACCATTAATTGGATTAACTGTTCCTGCTTTGCTGTTGGTTGGCAACAAATCATTCGGCATAAGTTCTTCATTAAGACACATCTGTGCCGCCTGTTTTCCTTCAAAAATTCCTTTTTTTACCTATAACTGGAAAAAGGAAGTGTGGAACTTATTCTTTGTTGCAGGCATTGCTATAGGCGGATTCATCGCCAGTATTCTTTTGGCTAACCCAAATCCTGTTCAACTAAATCCGCAAACGGTTGCTGATTTACAGCAACTCGGAGTAAAAGATTTCAGTCATCTTTTACCAATTGATATTTTCAGTTTCGAAAACCTGTTTAGCTTAAAAGGTCTTTTCTTTTTTGTACTTGGAGGTTTTTTAGTTGGATTCGGAACCCGATATGCCGGCGGATGTACTTCAGGCCATTCCATTATGGGCTTGTCAAATCTTCAATGGCCTTCATTAGTAGCTACAATTGCATTTATGCTTGGTGGTTTTATAATGACCTGGTTGATTTTACCGCAAATCTTCAATTTGTTTTAACATGATAAGTAATATTTCAGAGCAAGAAGAATTTACAATTGAACATCCGGTTGAATGCGAAGCGGCAAACGAACAAGCTACATTTGAAGGCTTCAGCGCTAATCTTAAGTACCTGGTAATCGGGGTATTATTCGGAATCGTGTTCATTAAGGCCGAAATTGTTTCATGGTTTCGTATTCAGGAAATGTTCCGTTTACAATCATTTCATATGTATGGTGTAATTGGGTCAGCGGTTATAGTAGGTGTTATTTCCGTATGGTTAATTAAACGTTTTAACATAAGAACCATTAGTGGCGAAAAAGTGATCTTTCATCCAAAAACCTTTAATAAAGGACAAATTATTGGTGGATTACTATTTGGGTTAGGTTGGGCTTTAACCGGCGCTTGTCCGGGACCTTTGTTTGCTCAAATAGGCAGTGGCTTTTTTGTAATAACTGTTACTTTATTGAGCGCAATTGCCGGAACATGGGTGTATGGATTGCTTAGAGATAAACTTCCTCATTAGGAACACTAATTTCTCGAATTGAACAAAATACACTAAACCCAATTAGTGTAATTAGTGTACATTCGCCCTAATTCGTGTTTAAATAATTTGATCTGTGTCGACAAGAATTCCCACCTACAGCATTTGTAATTTCTTTGGAATAGAGAACTGTACTAAAGATTTTATGGCATGCAGCCTGAGCACTTTTCTTCAGCACCATAAAGCTTTGGTAATGCCTCATCGGCATAGCTTTTACCAGTTAATGTATATTTCATCGGGTACTGGTAAATACACGGTAGATTTTAAAACCTATGATGCGCAAGCAGGGCAATTGTTTTTTCTTTCGCCAGGACAAATTCATTCCTGGAGTTTTAGTCATGACATTGAGGGTTTCCTTATCAATTTTGATGAAAGCTTTTTCACTGCCGTTTGTTATAACCCCTATTTTTTAAACGATTTTCCTTTCTTCAACTCCATGACCCAACGGGCAACAATTATGGCGAAGGAAGAAATTAAACCAACGCTTCTATCGCTTTTTGCACATATAAAGCAAGAGCACGAAAGTGATGGTGATTTTAAAAATGATTACTTACGGGCCTTGTTATTACAACTGTTAGTGGTGTTGGCAAGAGCATGCCAACCTGAAAAACAAACCGAGGCCACCAAGTACAATTATACATTACTCCGAAACTTTGAGAAATTGATCGAGGTACACTTTAAATCGAAGAAATTGCCTAAAGAATATGCGGAACTGCTTTTCCTCACTCCTAATCATTTAAATTCCGTAGTAACCAACGCAACAGGCAAATCAGCTGGAGAAATTATTCGGGATCGGATTCTGTTAGAAGCCAAACGAATGCTGGTTAACTCAGGCCAAACCATCAGCGAAATTGCCTGGGACTTGAACTTTGAAGACAATGCCTATTTTAGCCGTTTCTTTAAAAAATACACCGGAGTTAGTCCCGATGAGTTCAGAAAACAACAACTCTAAGGTTGCCATTTGAGTATATTTACGGCAGTCACTTCACGTAATTTTCTACCTTTGTATCTCCAAATTAAAAAAAGCAAAACATTTTTGGCCTAAATAATATTTTATGCTGTAAGTTTTGTTTTGAATAATCAACCATTTGCATGAAGATACTTTTCTCTTATCTTAAAAATTATAAAAGCCTTTTATTGCTGGCTTTATTGCTGGCTGCTATTAACCAGGGCTTTTCAATGCTCGATCCCTACTTTTTTGGTAGGCTTCTTGATGAATCAGTTCCTCATTTTAAAGAATGGAATACCTCTCAATTTTTGAATAGTGTTGGCTTCTTCTTATTGGCAATAGTAGGAGTTGCCTTTGTATCGCGGGTGGCTAAAAACTTTCAAGACTATTTTGCTAATGTGATCATCCAAAAAATGGGCGCAAAAATGTATAGTGACGGATTAGCCCATTCTTTGGAGCTTCCTTACCAGGTATTTGAAGATCAGCGTAGTGGTGAAACTTTAGGAAAATTACAAAAAGTACGAACTGATGTAGAAAAGCTGATAACCACCTTTATAAATGTGCTGTTTACCTCAATCATCGGGATCATCTTCGTAACCGTTTATGCCATTAAAGTTCATTGGATTATTGCACCAATGTTCATATTGGTTATACCTATCCTGGGTTTTTTGAGCTCAGTGCTGAGTAAACGCATCAAAAAAATGCAAAAAACAATTGTTTCTGAAACAACAGCATTGGCGGGATCAACGACAGAATCGCTGAGGAACATTGAATTGATTAAATCACTTGGGTTGGCCAATCAGGAAATTGAACGCTTAAACGGAACAACCGTTAAAATTTTAGGCCTCGAACTTAAAAAAGTTAAATACATAAGAAGCTTAAGCTTTATACAAGGTACAACAGTAAATTTACTCCGTACATCTATTATTTTTCTTATGATGTACTTAATCTTCAGAGAGCAAATTACTATTGGGCAGTTTTTCTCTTTAATGTTCTATTCGTTTTTCATTTTTGGACCATTACAAGAACTAGGAAATATCATTAATATTTATCGTGAAGCAGAAGTTTCATTAGGTAATTTTGAAGAAATTCTGAATACCAAAAAAGATGTAAAGCCTTCTCATCCTGTTCATCTTGCAAAGATCCAAAAACTTGATTTTAATGAAGTAACCTTCAAGCATCAATCCGCAAACAGAAACGCCATATCTGATATATCATTTGATGTTGAGCAAGGCGACACCATTGCTTTTGTAGGACCATCGGGCGCCGGAAAATCAACCCTGGTAAAACTGCTTGTAGGTTTATATCAACCGCTGGAAGGAAGGATTTTATACAATAACACAGATAGCAGCAAGATTGATTTAGACGAGTTACGTGAACGGATTGGGTTTGTAACTCAAGAAACACAACTTTTCGCCGGAACAATTCGTGAGAACCTGAAATTCGTTCGCCCACATGCCACGGACGAAGAATGTATGGACGTTTTACAGAAAGCAGCCTGTCATACGCTGCTTGCCCGTGCCGACAAGGGTTTAGACACCTTAATTGGAGAAGGGGGTGTAAAAGTTTCAGGAGGCGAAAAGCAACGCTTATCAATAGCCAGGGCGCTATTACGTCGGCCTGATCTATTGGTATTCGACGAGGCCACTTCTTCTCTGGATTCATTAACCGAGGAAGAAATAGGCAAAACAATTCGCGAAGTATCTAACAGGGCTGAACATATTACCATACTTATTGCCCACCGCTTAAGCACCATTATGCATGCCGATAGAATCTTTGTCTTAGAGAAAGGAAAGATCATAGAGGCGGGGCAACACCATGAATTACTAGAGCAAAAAGGTCTTTATTACGCCATGTGGAGACAGCAAATAGGAGAACGGGAAGAAGTGCTAGATTAACCATTGATATTAAATATAAAAGCCCATGCAGCCTAAATTTGCATGGGCTTTTATATTTTACATTTAAGCTAAAATTTCCATCTCTATCTAATTTCAATTCATTCTTTAAATAAAATGTAGTTAATTGCACATCTATCCATTTGCGCTCCCCTAGTTGCTATTAAATGACCAATTTTAATTGTCGAAAGGCTTTATTTTTCATTCTTACTCTTTTACTGGGTTGTATTGCCTTTGCTTCGAATGCACAGGCAATTGAATTGCGTAAAATTAAAGGATTGCCCACCAATGAAGTTTATGACTTACTTGTTGACAAGCAAGGTTTGTTATGGATCGGACATGACTATGGATTAAGTTCTTTTAACGGAAAATCATTTACGCATTACTCCAATAATCAGCAAACAGCATTAGCAGTCAGCGATCTCACTGAAGACAGTGAAGGAAGAATTTGGTGTCACAATTTCAATGGGCAGATATTCTATATAGAAAAGGGGAAAATGAACCTGCTTTGGCAATTTGATTATACTAAAGAAACTTCATTTCCCCGAATGATCATCTGGAAAGACCTGTTGCTTGCCACATCAAACAGAGGTCTTTTTGCCTATGACATTAAGAAGAAAAAAGCCAAATACCTCCTTTGTCCAAATAAGTTTGGATCAATAACCAAAGTCGGCAATAAAATCCTAATTGCAGGAGGGCAGTATTGCTATCTGTATGAAGGTGGCAATAAACTTACTCGACTGAATTATTGCTTTAACTTCAACAGGGATAAATTTGATCTGGTAACATTTAATCCTGATAGCTCAAACGACACTATTTTTGCTTTTATCAACCCAAAAGCCATTTGCTTACGATATAAGCTTTTAGGAAATAAGCTAAGGCTTATCGACACCACAAAAGCAAATGATTTCATTAATACCATAAGCTTCAGAAATGGCGAGCAGTGGCTTAATTCTAAAAAGTCAAGTCGAACGCTTAATAGGGAGCTTAAAATAGATGGTTATAACCTAACAGACCTGGTTACAGACCATGAGGGTAATCAATGGTTTAGTAGCTTAAAGGAAGGTCTTTTAGTTAAGTACGCTAATGAATTCAAAAAAATTGACCCTAAAATAGCACTGGAAAAAGGAGATTTTGTAAGAACCATTTTTAACGTTTCGAACAAAACACTTATAGGAACGCATCGCGGAGATTTCTTTGTAAAGGATTTAACTAAACATATTACCACAAAAGTGCCTCTTGCCAGCGGAGTGGGTGCGGTTGAAAATATTTTTCAGTATGATAATTCTTCTGTATTTGTGTGCAGTTCTATTGGTCTTTTCTTGTTCAACTTAAATAACTGTAAAGTAACTCAGCTATCGGCTTTAGGCGTGATCAAAGACCTTGCTATTAGTAAAGATTTTGTTTTACTAGCCACGGCAACATCTTTAAATGTATCCACTCCCGATATCCTTCATCGACAGGATAAATATCAGTGTTCTATTTTACAAAAAAAGCTACCGAATATTAAACCCATTGAGTTCTCAGATGGGTTTTACTCATTGATATTTAAACGCTGCAAGGCAGTAAGCTATGCTTCCTTTAATCATAAAATACTATGTTCTTTTAAAGACGGTGTTTTTGAATACGACAACAATCAGCTAAAAAAATTAACCTTTAAGAATACGCAGATTAATTCTAATACATTTTTGTCTTATCCCGACAAGATATTTATTGGAACATTCGCACAAGGACTTCTTATTTACAATAACGCTGGTATTCGCCCAATAAAAAACAATAACCTTATCTTCTCTGGACCAATTCTTCACTTAAAACAAGTAAATGATAAAATATGTCTTCTCAGCTCTAATGGTATCCAGGTTTTCGATCCTGAAAAAGAAAGCATAGTTGCCTCTTATTCTTTACCAGATATTAGTCCGGGCAATGTATTGGATATTGATGAGGTTAAAGGGAATATTTGGATGACGACAACAGAGGGGATATTTGAACTGCCCAAAAGCAAGCAAAGAAAAAGTCATCCGAATATAAAAATGGAATATGCTATTGTTAATGGATCAGACACAGTAACTACTGACTCGCTGTATTTTCATTATACTCAGTCGAATATTCGCTTTTATTATCAAACATCCGCTTATAGTAATTCCCAATCAATCCATATAGGTTATCGATTAATTGGTGCTAACGACAGCAGTTGGCAATATACCTCCAGTATCGATCAGCCCATCAGCTTTATTTCATTAAAGCCTGGGGAATATGTAATGGAATCAAAGGCGGTAAATACGGCCGAGAATCTTGAAAGTGCGGTTAATCGGTATTCATTTTTAATAGAAAAGCCATGGTGGCTTAAAACACCCTATTTAATTCTTGAAATTGGATCGACCCTCTTAATAATTCTCTTTTTAGTAAGAAGATATTTCCTAAATAGACTAAAACAACAAAAATTATTTTTCGAAAAAGAATTGGCCATTCAGCAGGAACGACAGCGGATTAGCGCTGATATTCATGATGAGCTAGGGGCTAGTTTATCGGGCATTAGAATCATGGCCGAAATGGCAAAACGCAAACATGAAAAAGAAGAAGTGGTTGCTACCGATCTTCAAAATATTCATAGCAATGTTAGCCAATTATCACAAAAAATGCGGGAGGTGATCTGGAGTTTAAGTAGTGAAAATGATTCTTTGGAAAATCTGCTGGGCTATATTCACAGAAGAGCCGAGGAACTGTTTGCTAACAGCCCTATTACTTTTAAATCGATACTACCGGAAAGAGTGCCCCAGGTAATCTTAAACGGCGAAAAAAGAAGACATATTTATTTAACCATAAAAGAGGCCCTGCACAATGTTTTAAAACATTCTGAATCGCCAGACGTACGGCTAACTATAAATATAATTGGCAATATGTTGCTAATTAGCATTCAGGACAATGGCATTGGTTTTAACAATACTGAATCAAAAGATGGAAATGGTCTGCATAATATGCAGCAACGCATTATCACTCTTGGTGGAAAAATCAAGTTTAAAAATCAAAATGGAACAACTGTATTAATTGAGATACCTTTTTAAGTTTAGTGAGTATGAAAATTTCAATTGTTGAGGATAATAAAACTTATGCAGATGTAATGCGCCAGGTAATAGAACAAACCGGGTCATTTAATTGGCAATGTACTTACCGATCAGGCGAAGATGCACTTGTTAATATTAAAGACAACCTCCCCGATATCCTAATTGTCGATATTTCTTTGCCTGGTATTACCGGAATTCAGTTAATTTCTGAACTGAAGAAAAAATATCCTGATATCCGTTTTTTGGTATGCAGCATCCATGACGATGACGACAGCATATTCTCAGCCCTTAAAAATGGAGCTGATGGATACATCTTGAAGGATAGTGGAATTGATGATATATTGAATGCCCTGAACGACTTAATAAAAGGAGGTGCACCGATGAGTCCATATATAGCCCGAAAAGTTATCGGATCATTTCACCGACCAATTGAAACGGATACTGCAGAGCAATTACTAACGCAAAGAGAGCGGGAGATTCTTGAGTTTACCGCAACAGGCTTGTCATACAAAGAAATTGCTGATAAACTACACCTAAGTAATTTAACAATCAAAAAGCATATGCGTAATATCTATTCGAAACTTGAAGTTCAGAATAAGATCGAAGCATTGAAAAAAAGTCGCTTGTTATAACTTCTAAAATACTCCCATAGGAGTATTTTCTGAGTCCTCTTATCCCATTAAATTTGAACTGTTGAACATCTACTTATAAAAACGTTTTTGGTTATCTAAAACAATTGGGAAGCTTTAAATTTATTCTTTCTAAAAGTACAACAACTTGAATAACATCTACCTGTGAATACTATTTCAAGCGAAAAGCGCTAATAACCGGATTACCTATTCAAAAACATCCTTTTAAGTATAAGCCTTAATTGCATAGTATAAATAAGTTTTATTAGAAAAATTAAAACTGTTTGAAAGAACTTATTTTTTGAATAACTTAAATAGGTTCTAAATCTTGCTCTATGATGGTATCTCTTCTAGTAAAAGGAAAAGCATTCTTCCTATTCCTTTTTCTCCTCCTCGTTACTAACACCAATGCACAAACAGTAAAAATATTCCGCGATTCTTTATTCGATTTTTCTTCGATAAAAACTTATCGGTTTAGACCCGGAAAAGTACTGGTAAATCGAGATACCATAAATCGCGAGAGTGCCAACAGCAATATACAGGCAGTATTTGAAACCAATTTTTACCAACATCATTTAACTTTTGACGCACTTAAAGGCCAATTGATTTTCACCTTTCTTGGAGGAGTTCAAACACAATCAAACCTGGCTCGGTATGGTCCGCAATTTCATTTACCAAAGGGAATTATTGAAAATTCAAGCACCGAATGGCTTGATGATGATCGCCCGGAAGGTGTGCTTATTTTAGCGTTAATCAACCCAAAAACAAATAAACCGGTTTGGGTGGCCGTAGGCTATGATCGATTCTTTACCCGCGATTCTCAGCGGGTGATTGATGCAATGTTTAAAGAGGCCTTTACTGATTTTCCAACTAATGGAAAATACCTGCCTCCTAATTCCTTTAAAAAGAAAACTACCGCTACTAAAAAGAAGAAGAAATCAACCTAAAGATAGAATCGGATTTTATATAAAATCTCGCCCCGACAATTTTAAAGGCCAGAGTTTTCGGGTTTTCAAATAAGTGCCCGCCACAATTAACATGGTCATTGTGCCACCGAAAACAACTGCAATTGGAGTAGACCCCATTAATTTAGCGGTAACCCCTGATTCAAATGCGCCAATTTCATTGGAGGACCCAATAAACATTGTATTCACAGCCGACACCCTTCCTCTCATGTGATCAGGCGTAAGTAATTGAAAAATTGTTGATCGGATAATAACACTTATACTATCAAAGGCTCCTATTAAAAAGAGAAAGAATATTGATAAATAAAAATTCTTTGAAAGCCCGAATAAGATCGTGGACAGTCCAAAGCCTAGCACAGCAATTATCAGGTTTCGCCAAGGACGTACCGCCGGCGTATAACGGGTCATGATCAGCATGGTAATTACCGCTCCTGCTGAGGGAGCGGCTCTAAGAATACCAAGTCCTTCTGCGCCAATCTTTAAAATATCATTTGCAAAAACTGGCAATAAGGCTACCGCACCACCAAAAAATACAGAGAACATATCTAAGGCCATTGCCCCCAACATCATTTTTGTTCCAAACACAAATCTGATCCCTTCCATAAGGCTGCTCCGAATTGATTCTTTTTTTTCAAGTTGAGCAACAGGTTTACTACTTAACATCAAAATGCATATGCTGGAAAGAATGATTAGCAATAGAACAATAGACATGGTAACAGTGATGCCGTAAAAGCCATAAATTAATCCTCCAGCGGCCGGTCCTGCTACTGCAGCCAATTGCCAGCTCGAACTGTTCCATGAGGATGAATTTGGATAGAGTTCTTTAGGGACCAATGAAGCCATTAACGAAAACGCTGCGGGCGCAAAAAAACCTCTTGCCAATCCATCTATAAATACCAGCGAATAAATTACAACGATCAATATATGAGCATCAATCGATTTATGCATTGAAGGCAGCGTAACCAACAATAATACCGTTGCTGCCATTAATACAGTAAATAATACAAATAGTAAAAGCTTCCGTTTGTCGGATCTATCGGCCACATACCCTCCAAACAAAGCAACTGAAAGAGCTGGAATAGCCTCCGCCAATCCAATCATGCCGAGTGACAATGTATCTTTTGTTATACTATAAATAAACCAGCCAACAATTACTGCTTTCATTTGAAGAGCAAACGTTAAGAAAAAACGCATGCCTAAATAAAATCTAAACTCAGGGAATCGTAATGATGCAAATGCATCCGGCTTTAATTGAGGAGGTAAGGTTTCTGAAGACAAGACAAATAAATTAAAACTGAAAGGATTGAAGAGTAGTGCAAATCTAAAACATTCAATCCTTTCAATCTATAAATATTCTAATTTAGTCCATTTTGGTCAATCAAATAAACTAATAATGTCATTGCGGCTGCCCCAAGTTTCAACTCGCGTTCGTTCACATTTTCAAAAACATCATTAGCCGCATGATGAAAATCAAAATAACGCTGTGAATCAGGCCGAAAACCGAATAATGCAGTTCCTAATGGTTTTAAAGGACCGATGTCAGCACCTGATCCTCCCCCTCCGCCAATTTCATTCAATTCAAATCCATCAAAGACCGGCTTCCATAATAAAACCTTTTCAACAATAGCTGCAGAAGCATCCATAGAAAAACCCCTTGGTGTTAAGCCTCCGGAATCTGACTCAATAGCAGCCAAATGTTGTTCGCCGGTTAGTTTAGCATTTTCAGCATACTTCAAACCTCCCCTTAATCCGTTTTCTTCATTCATAAATAAAACCACCCTGATGGTATGCTTTGGCTTAATTCCTAATGATTTCAGTGTCCTTAAAACCTCAACCGACTGCATGGTACCTGCTCCATCATCATGCGCTCCTTCTGCTAAATCCCAAGAATCCAGATGTCCTCCTACAGTAATAATTTGCTCAGGACGCTCAGAACCCTTTATCTCTCCAATAACATTATAAGAAACAACATCTGGTAATGTTTTACAATTCAGCTTCATATAAAACCGAGTTGTGGGCTGGGCCTTAATCGCTGAACTTAACAAGTTTGCATCCTTAGTAGCAATTGCCACTGCAGGAATCTGTGTTATACTTTGATCATACCGCAATGAACCGGTATGAGGAAACTCATCTATCCTTGTAGTCATTGACCTCACTACAACTCCTATAGCCCCGTATTTGGCAGCCTCCGTTGCCCCTTGAACCCGCTGATTTACTGCCTCCCCGTAAGCATTAAATGTTCTTATGGCTTTCGGGTTCATTGGTCTATTAAAAAACACAATTTTCCCTCTTAGCTTTTCTTCACCCAATTCTTTAAGTTGATTAAAATTATACACCTCAACTACCTCAGCTTCAATTCCCATTTCCGCTCCAACTGACCCACCTAATGCAGCAACCGCAACAAGTTGTTTTTTGTTGTTTAGTTTGAAGTATGCTTTCTCTTTTGCTCCCCGTTCCCAATGAGGAACCATCACTTCCTGAAGATAAACTTTGTCGAAAGCATACGATTCCATTAACGATTTCGTCCAATCAACCGCTTTTTGGGCGTTAGTAGAACCACTTAATCTTGGGCCTATATTCTTACATAAGTAATGGAGATTTTCATAAACCCTCCCTTTTTCAAGTATTTCATCATAAATACGGCTAACAGTTGCAGAATCAATATGGGAGGCTTTAGCACTTATAGCAAAGCAAGCAATTGCAACTAATAAACAACTTTTCTTCATTAGGTTTTTATATTTCAGATAAGAATTATATGCAACAAGATTATTAATTGACTAAAATAAAAATACCCGGAAAGTTTTTAGCTTCCGGGCACTTAAAGTTTCAGTATATTTTAAAAGATCTATTCTCTTGGTTGTTCAAAATACCAGTTAACCTTTGGTAAAGGTAATATATCATCGAAAGGTTTAACCAAAAACTCACCTTTTACACCGTCTAAAACTGTAATCATATTTTGATGCTTGACAGGATTTGACTGGACTTTTACAAATAGACACTCAAATGTACTGTCAACCTCGGATTTTACCAGGTATAAATTACTTTGAGGTGCTGGAGGAACCTCTTTACTAGGCTTACCAGTTGCTTTATAGATCGCATCTACTGGTACACGAATATATTCTTTTCCTTCTGTATAAATTTGTTCCGCTTTATCCCAGATAATGTCCATCTTCTCGCAATTTGTAGGAGTAAGTTTTTTCACATATGACGCATTTTGTCCTTTAAACCAACGCTCTGATTGTTGAATTACGGTCGAAGATTGCTGTGAAAACCCAGATTTAAAAACTGCTAATAATGATAAAATAAGTAAAAACTTCTTCATAAAAAATTGGTTTGATTAGGCGATAAATATATAAATAGTTACGAAATCTTTTCCCAGGTAATTTCATTAACTCCTTTATTTCTAAAATATAAGCGTAAGTTTAAGTTTTTTTCTTGAATTAAAGAAGGGTCATTTTCTAAAATTTGCTCAACAACTTTTCTTGCTTCAATTAATAGCTGTTGATCTTTTGATAAGTCTGCCAGCTTTAAATCCAACACCCCACTTTGTTGAGTTCCCTCAATATCCCCTGGTCCGCGTAACTTAAGATCCACTTCCGAAATCTCAAAACCGTTATTTGTTCGCACCATCGTATCAAGCCGAATTTTTGCTTCGGAAGATAGTTTATGGCTGGTCATTAAAATACAATATGACTGTTCAGCCCCCCGACCAACCCTACCCCGTAACTGGTGCAGTTGAGAAAGACCAAATCGCTCGGCATTTTCAATTACCATTACCGTTGCATTAGGAACATTCACACCTACTTCAATAACGGTAGTGGCAACCATTATATGTGTTTCACCTCTTTTAAACCGCTCCATTTCCATGTCCTTTTCCTGGGCCTTCATTTTCCCATGCACTATGCTTACTCGGTATTCTGGTACCGGAAAAGTTTTGGCAATATGTTCATATCCATTCATCAGGTCCAGATAGTCCATCTTTTCCGATTCCTCAATCAAAGGATAAACTATGTAAACCTGCCTTCCTTTGGCAATTTCCTCTTTTAAAAAGCCAAATAATCGCAAGCGGTGATTTTCAAATTTATGAAGCGTAGAGATTGGTTTTCTTCCAGCCGGAAGCTCATCAATTATAGAAACATCCAAATCTCCATAGAGTGTCATCGCCAGGGTTCGAGGTATCGGAGTGGCGGTCATTACCAGTATATGAGGAGGTTTTGTATTTTTCTTCCATAATTTGGCTCTCTGCTCCACACCAAAACGGTGCTGCTCATCAATTATTACCATCCCCAAGTTCTGAAATTGAACCTTATCCTCAATTAAGGCATGCGTACCAACTAACAGTTTTAGTTCGCCACTCATTAAAGCTTCGTGCAAATGCTCTCTTTGCTTTTTGCGTGTTGATCCAGTTAAAAGTCCTACATCAATACCCATGGGCTTTAGCAGCGAACAAAGGGAGTTATAGTGCTGTATTGCTAAAATTTCAGTAGGAGCCATCATACACGACTGAAATCCATTATCTGCGGCAAGCAACATAATCAACAATGCTACCACCGTTTTTCCACTTCCAACATCTCCTTGTAGCAGTCTGTTCATTTGCAGGCCTGAATAAGTGTCTTGCCTTATTTCTTTGACAACTCTTTTTTGAGCATTTGTTAACTCAAATGGGAGGTGATTTTTATAAAACGAATTAAAAAGATCGCCCACCGTTGAGAACATATTGCCATTGTGCAATCTTTTCTTAACCTGTTTATTAAAAAGAAGGCGAAGCTGTACGAAAAATAATTCTTCAAATTTTAAGCGAACCTGGGCGCGTTGCAATAGCTTCGGATCGGTGGGAAAGTGAATCTGAATTATAGCTTCTTTTTTTGATAACAGCTTATACTGATTTACAATATCGGGTGGTAAAGTCTCTTCAATATACTGGGCGACTTGCTGCAAAACAGTATAGACAAGTCTCATTAAACCCTTGCTATCTAAAAAGAATAATTTTAGCTTTTCAGTAGATGAATACACCGGCTGCAAGGCTGTTTGAAACTCTTTTTTTGCTTCTGCAACCAGTTCCAACTCAGGATGAGGTAAGCTGGGTTTTAGATTAAAAAAATTAGGCTTGCCAAAAACTATGTATTCCTTACCTATATGAATATTCTTTTCAACAAACTTTATTCCTTGAAACCAAATAAGTTCTAGATGGCCACCCCTATCATCTTTTAATGTAGCTACTAAACGCTTCTTTCTTACATCACCTAAAATTTGTTTTTCAACAATTTGCCCTCTTAATTGAATATATTGTAAATCAGGTGAAATTTCATTAATACGATAAAAACGGGTCCTGTCAATATATCTGAAAGGGTAATGCTGGATTAAGTCGCCATAAGTAAAAATTTTCAACTCCTTTTTAAGCACATCCGCTTTTGAAGGACCAACTCCTTTCAAGAATTCTATCGGTGTATCAAAAAAGCTTTTTCTTTCCACTTAAAATACGCTTAACTGATTTTACTTTTCAAAGCTGTTTGAGGAATAAGCTTTTTGATATAATCCCAATTGAAAAGCATAACTGCCACTGTAAGTAAACTGTAAGATAATAGTTTCTGTGGAGTAAAACCCTCATGGAAATAAAAAAACGCTACAGCAAATGCAATAATTGGATTAATATAAATTAGGATACCCGCTGTAGAGGCCGGGATCCTAATCATTGAATACAAACTGAGGTACAAAGGAATGATTGTAAAAAGCACTGCCACAATTACAATATTAACCCAAAAACTCAAGCTGTTGGGCACTGAATGTGGGTTAATTATCTCTAGCGGAACAATAAATAAACAGGCAATAATTAATTGAATAGCCAGTAAATTTAACTTGTCAAATCCTTGAATGCTACGCTGGATGATTAAATAACCTGCAAAAAGCGCGGCAATAAAGAACGACCAGAGTACATCGCTTAGATGGCCCGAACCTAAGATGGCGGCACTAATAATGCTTATGCTAATTGCAATCCACTTTATTTTTGTTAAATCTTCACCGAGAATCACAAATCCTCCAATAGCTGTTAATAATGGGCAAACCATATAAGCAAACGCCCCCGATTGTACACTTACATTATTTATAACGTAAATAAACGAAAGCCAGTTGCCCGTTAACAATATGCTGGAGATCAATAAAAGTGACCAAAATCGCCTTTTATCCGCAACCTTGATTCTATAATGATCCAGGTCAGATCTGATTTTTTGTTTCCTAAATAAAAGGATAAAGACAAAAAGGATCAACAAAGAGGTAAATACCCTGTAATCTAAAATCTGTATAGCCGGAAAATGTTTAAGGTTTCTTAATGCTATAGCAAAGAAACCCCAAATAACCGGTGATGCAGTTCCAGCAAGAAAGTACTTTATTGATTGATTTTGCTCCAATCGTTTTAAAATTTAACAGCTACAACTGATATTTCTACATTTACATTTTTAGGAAGGCATGCAACCTCAACAGTCTCACGAGCAGGATAATTTCCCGTAAAGTAACTTCCATAAACCTCATTGACAATAGCAAAATCCGACATGTTCTTTAGAAATATCCCTGTTTTAACCACGTTTTCAAATGTCAGACCAGCTTCTGTTAAAATAGCTTCAAGATTTTTCATTACCTGATGGGTCTCCGAAGAAATATTATCCATTATGATTTGATTCGACTCCGGATTAATGGCAATTTGACCTGAAACAAAAAGGATATTTCCTGCCCACACTGCCTGATTATACGGTCCAATTGGAGCCGGAGCATTTTCAGTTTTTACTATAGATTTCATTTAATTATATAGGTTTATTTAATAAAGACATAAACAGCCATAAACTATTAATTGATTTAGACTTTTGATGCAGGAGATTGTTATCTCATTATTGCCTCAATAAGTTTATAAATAACTCCTGCTAAAAACACGATAATAGCTATTCGGTTTATCCAATGCATAACTTTTATATTAAAGTTAGTTGGACGGTTTGGATCTTTTTTTCGAAAGAAGTACAACATAAGAATACAAAAATATAAAAAAGGGAGTCCCGTTTATCTACGGGACTCCCTTTTTATACGTTTATGTCTCTTACGACTATTGTACTTTGAATTCAACGCGACGGTTTTTCTGACGACCTTCTTCAGTATCGTTAGATGCTACCGGACGAGTTTCGCCGTAACCTTTAGTAGTGATGTTACCTGATTTTACGCCAGCTTTCACTAACGCTTTTTTCACTGAAGCAGCACGACGTTTTGACAAGTCCATGTTGTAAGCTTCGGTACCTTCTTCTGAAGCGTGACCTTCTAACAACATTTTACCTCCTGATGCTTTTAACTCGTTAGCCATGCTTTCAATTGCACCTGATGACTCTGGACGTAATTTGTCGGAGTTGAAGTCGAACTGAATGGTGTTGCTTTGCTCAACTGCCGCTGCTACTGGTGCAGGAGTTGGGAACACGATCGTACGACCGGCTCCGTCTACTACGTTACCAGCTGGAGTGTTAGGCTCTTTATCAAATACATCTGATACGCCATCGCCGTCAGAATCTTTCTTAATGTTCGATACTTCACCTTCGTTAGCCGCTACACGTGATTTTAACGCTTCCACTTCTTTGCGTAATTGATCGTCTTTCAACTCATCATACATCAAAGCATATGGATTTACCCAGTCCAGGTTTTTCTTTTCTTTAGCTCCTAGGGCAAAGTTTAAACCAGCATAACCGTATGACCACTTGTCATTGCTTGGACCAAACCAAGTTCTGTCCAAATTGTCAGCATCCAAGAAGTTCATGGTGTAACCTAAGTCTAAGCCAATACCTTCAGATAGTTTGAATTTCAAACCTGCTCCAACCGGAATAAATTGCTCAGTGCGGGTTTCTGAATCAGGTTTGTAACCGGTTAAACCGTAACCTGTTTGTAGATACAATGCCACTTTGCTGTCACGTTTCCATAACAAGCTAGTCAGGTCTACCTGACCTTGCAATGAAATAGCATAGTTAATGGTGGTTGAAAACGAGCTGAAGCCAGGAAAAGCTTGACCATTGGTAGAACCGTTATAGGTACCAGCAACTTTACCACCCTGATAGTCTAATTTTAAACCAAAGGCGTGGGTTAATTGTTTTTGAATGTACAGGCCGTAACCAAAGTTAGCGTCCCATTCGTTGTAGTCATTATGGCCTCCTAAGAAAACTACAGGTGCTGCTACACCGCCGTTTACTCCGATTTGCCAAGTTCTGAACTGTTTGGTCCCGCCAAACACTTTCGCGCCACCATCTTGGGCAAACGCCGATAGACCGCTAAATGCTGCAACCAGCGTCATAGCTGCTATCTTCTTAAAAGTAGATTTGTTCATAGTCGATCAAATATTAGTTAGATATATTGTTCTTAATAATGAATTAAGCGTAAATGCTATGCAAATATAGAATTTTTTCCTTAATTACATAATTTAGCCAAAAATCATTCCAGTTTTAACTCTTAGTTATACTTCACAGATATTACCGTAAACATTATGAAATATACAAAAATAAACAGCAGCCTATTTGAAGAAAATCGAAAAAGATTTAAGGCTAGTTTAAAACCAAAATCATTGGCTTTGTTTAATTCTAATGACGAGTTTCCTCAAAGTGGCGATCAAACTTTTCCGTTTAAACAAAATGCTGATCTATTTTATTTAAGTGGAATTGATCAGGAACAAACTATTCTGCTGATTTTTCCAGATTGTCCTAATCCTATTTATAGGGAAGTACTTTTCTTAAGAAAAACCAATGAACATATAGCTATTTGGGAAGGGCATAAATACACAAAGGCAGAAGCCGCTGAGACATCGGGAATTGGTTCCATATTTTGGATTGAGGATTTTGAAACACTATTTCCTTCAATTGTTTATCACGCCGAAAATATTTATTTGAACACAAATGAAAATGATCGGTACGTACATACGGTTCCTTACAGAGATCTTCGTTTTGCCGAAGAACTAAAAAACCGCTGCCCTCATTTTAACTACCTCCGAAGCGCCCCAATTATGTGTCAATTGCGGATGGTGAAATCGGATATTGAGGTTCAACTTACCCAGACAGCTTGTGATATTACCGAAAAGGCTTTTAAAAGAGTACTAAGTTTCACTAAACCAGGTGTTACTGAATATGAAATTGAAGCTGAAATAATTCATGAATTTATAAGAAACAGGGCCACGGGACATGGATATAATCCAATAATAGCCTCGGGTGAAAGCGCGTGTTGTCTCCACTATAATGAAAACAATAAAGTATGTACTGATGGGGAAATTATATTGATGGACTTTGGAGCTTGTTATGCAAATTACAATGCCGACCTTACTCGTTCCATTCCAGTAATTGGGCGATTCTCAATCAGACAAAAAGCTATTTATACCGCAGTATTGAACGTATTGAAAGGAGCCCGCAATATGCTTACAGCCGGAACAATATGGAATGAATATCACGAGGAGGTTGGAAAAATAATGACCAGTGAATTGATTAGCATTGGTTTGTTAGATAAACACGATGTAGCGAAACAGGATCGTAAAAATCCAGCTTACAAAAAATATTTCATGCATGGCACGTCACATCACCTTGGGCTTGATGTTCATGATATTAGCAATCGCTTTACTCCTTTTCAGGCTGGGAATATTTTAACTTGTGAACCAGGAATTTATATCCCGGATGAAAAGCTAGGTATCCGATTGGAAAACGACATTTTTATAACTAAAGATGGGAACATCGATTTAATGAAGAATATTCCGATTGAGATAGAAGAAATAGAAGAATTAATGAATAGTTGAATAATATATGAACAACGAACGACTTAGAGCAAAGTCGTTTGTTGCTTTACGAACCTGTAAAGATTAAAATCATTATTCCTGATTTTGAGTATAATTTCCTGAAGTAAAGTCTGTTTATTGATATGCTTCATTTTGTAGTGTTGAATAAGTCTAAATGCTTTTTCGGCCATTAAAAAGGGCTTCTTAGTGTTGTCAGAAATCGGATAATGTTGCTCAATGCGTGCAAACAATTCCCCAACCCCATCTTTCTTATCCGCTACCGTTTTTAAAACCGGCACATTCCAGCTCGCGGGGGGGCGTTGATGAAGTAGTTTTTTAATATTAGCTACAAATTCATCTGCTCCAATATGATCGGCTTTATTTACCACAAAAATATCAGCTATTTCCATTAAGCCCGATTTAATGGTTTGAATTTCATCACCTGCTTCAGGTACTAAAACAACAAGTGTGGTATCAGCCAATCCTACGATCTCAACTTCCGACTGTCCAACCCCTACTGTTTCAACAATAATGTAATCAAACGCTGCGGCCTTCATAATATCCACAATCTCGATAGTTTTCGCCGAAAGGCCGCCCAATGATCCTCTTGTAGCTAAAGAACGAATAAAAACTTTTTGATTGTTGAAGTGCTCTACCATACGAATACGATCACCCAGTAATGAGCCATAATTAAAGGGGGAAGTTGGATCAATTGCAACCACTCCTACACTTTTACCCTTTTCAGTTATTTCTCTTATAAGACCGTTTACTAAAGTACTTTTCCCGGCCCCAGGAGGCCCTGTTATTCCAATAACAGGTACTTTTCGAGATAGATCAAGATGGAGCAATAACTGCTCTGCATCCTTTGTATCATTTTCTACCAGACTTATTACTCTTGACAGTGACCTAAAGTCACCCTCACGCATTTTTTCCAAAAGGTCTGTTTGTCCCATTCTCTGCATTATAAATCAAAGTAAGAAATAATAATCAGGTTCTTCATCTTGTTTGATTAACGCCCTCAGATTGCATTAAATTTCTAACTTTGCAGCCTTATTCTTTTATGATTTAGATGCTGCCAAAATTAACTGCAGTAATTATCACTTACAACGAAAGAAGAAAGAATATAGATGAAGAATGATCGATTCGTCATCTGTACAATGTATACAATACTTTTTTTACTACAAACCGGCATTTAAACTGGCCAACAAACAAAACTAATTCGACAAGAATGAAAACTTACTTACGTTTGCTTTCTTTTGCAAAACCTATTGGTCAATTTGCCATACCCTATATCTTCACTACTTTATTAGCTGTAGTTTTTGGCACCCTAAACTTTGCCTTATTAATCCCTCTTCTACAGGCGTTGTTTTCAGAAGATACTATTCATCAGGTTGCAGCCAAACCTGAATTTCACATGTCGTTTACCTATTTTAAGGACCTATTTTATTATTATTTCTACCATTCAAAAGCCGTTTATGGTATTTATGGTTCACTGAAATTTGTCAGCTTAATTATTGTTTGCTCAGCTTTTTTAAGCAACCTGTTCAAATACCTTTCGCAACGGTTCATGGAGGATCTTCGTGTTCATACCATGCAGAACTTACGTGTTTCTGTATTTAACAACGTTATGAATATGAACGTGGGTTATTTTAACAACGAGCGTAAAGGAGACATCATTTCAAAGGTATCTTCAGATGTCCAGGTTGTACAATTCACTGTAACAAGTACCCTGCAAGTTATTTTCAGGGATCCATTGCAGTTGATCGCCTTCTTTATTTTCATGTTTACCATATCGGTAAAACTTACCTTGTTCTCCATTTTGGTAGTTCCTGTTTCGGGATTAATTATATCAGCTTTAGTAAAACGCCTTAAAAAACAAGCGCTGAACTTGCAATCGAGCTATTCGAATATGATCAGCTTTTTAGATGAAGCGCTTTCGGGCATAAAAATCATCAATGCATTCAATGCTATCCCTTACATCAAAAACAAATTCAAAGCAGAAAACGATTACTATTCAAAAGTAAACTATTCGATGATTCGTCGCCAGCAATTGGCTTCACCTATTTCGGAGTTTTTAGGCATTGTTACTGTTGCGGGCATATTACTTTATGGTGGTTACATGATCACTAATGGGCAATCGGGTTTAACTGCTGCTCAATTTATCGGATACATTGCCACTTTCTCTCAAGTTACCCGCCCGGCTAAATCTATTTCCGAAGCGTTTACTTATATAAATCAGGGCTTAGCTGCCGGTGAGCGAGTGTTGGAGCTAATAGATACCAAGCCTCAGATTGTTGACAAGCCAACAGCTGTTTCGGCAGGTATTTTTACTAATAAAATTGAAATTAAGAATGTTGACTTTGCTTATGCTGAAAGAACAGTGTTAAATAAGGTTTCTTTTGATATAAACAAAGGTGAAACGGTGGCATTGGTTGGTCCATCCGGAAGTGGAAAAACTACAATTTGTGATCTTCTGCCGCGTTTCTATGATGTTAAAGAAGGAAACATTATTTTCGATGGTGCAGATATACGTGATTTGAAGTTAGATTCTATACGCAGCCAAATTGGATTGGTTCCACAAGAATCTGTTCTTTTCAACGATAGCATATTTAATAACATAGCCTTTGGTAAGCCAAACACCACCTTGGAAGAAGTAATGGAAGCGGCCAAAATTGCCAATGCCCATAATTTTATTATGGAAACTGAAAATGGTTACCAAACCAATATTGGTGACCGCGGCTCAAAGCTTTCCGGTGGACAGCGACAGCGCTTATGTATTGCCAGGGCAGTTTTAAGCAATCCTCCTATTATGCTTCTTGATGAGGCAACTTCGGCACTGGATACCGAATCTGAAAAACTTGTTCAGGATGCATTGAATAGGTTGATGCAAAATCGTACTTCGCTGGTAATTGCTCACAGGCTAAGTACCATTCAAAATGCCGACAAGATCATTGTTTTGGACCGAGGCCAGGTAATTGAACAAGGCTCACACAGTGAACTTCTTGCTAAAGAAGGTTTATACCATAAACTGATCAACATGCAATCTTTTAATACGGAAGCATAACCTATAACAATGAACAATAAACCGCTAGTTTCAATTGCATTGTGTACGTACAATGGTTCTAAATATATAGGAGAGCAGCTAAACAGCATCTTAAATCAAACCTATGATCATATTGAAGTTGTAATTTGTGATGATTGCTCAAAAGATAATACCTGGAATATTTTAACCGGATTTGCAGATAAATACAATCAAATCCGATTAATTAAAAATGAGGAGCAACTGGGATTTAATAAAAATTTTGAGAAAGCAATTAGTTTTTGTTCCGGTGAATTTATTGCCATAAGCGACCAAGACGACATCTGGAAAGAAAACAAAATTGAAACACTATTAAATAATATCAACGATAACTTATTAATTGGATCAAACTCAGAGCTTATTGATGAAAGAGGCAATCGTTTAGGCAAAACGTTACGAAGAAAAACACTGCCTGAAAACTTAAATTACAAATCATTTCTTTTAGCCAATCCTCTTACCGGTCATACTTGCTTATTCAGAAAGGAACTTCTTTCAAAAGCGTTTCCATTACCTGAAGATGGTTATTACGATTGGTGGTTTGGATTTATTGCTGCACATGATAATAAGTATTTTTATTTAAACGAGACCTTAACTTATTACCGTATTCATTCAGAGTCTTTAATTCAACGGGAAAAAAGACAAATTAATCAGGTGAATTTTTCGAGGAGAAACCGAAAATTTGAACTGATTAAAACGCAGCTTACAATTTTTCAGGAGTATAAATTTCTTCAAAAAGAAAAGCAGTGTTTTATAACTACTCTTTTTAATGAATTATTTATCGAAACAGAAAAAGTGGGGATACATTGGAAGCTATTCATGTTTTTGAATGATAATTTCTCTGAGCTTTTCCCCGAAAGAAGGAACAACTCTAAAGTTTCGCGGTATTTCATTTTGTCGATATTCTGTTTGGCTTTAAAAAAATACTTGTCAAAGAACTAAGCTTTTTTAACCAAATAATTGTTAAATCTCCTTGGCACAAGTGGATTTTAAACCAAACCATATTAATAACTTATGAAGAAACCTTTGTTAGACAATTTTAACAAACGAATTTCTCTTTCTCTTTGTACCACTTATTTCAGGAAACGTGAAAATGGCAAAAGTGAATGGTATATTTTACATTTTCGTTTTTGGCAGTACCTGATTCCACGAGTTCTGATTGAACTTATATCTCTTTTATTATTACGTAAAGAAACGATCCAACCTTATAAAAGCTGTCTGAATCAATCTTTTTTCCCACTGCAAAAGGATCAAAATCCGGCAAACCCAACAAAAGCTCGTATTAAAGAGTTGTTGCTGACCTTGCTAGGAACACGTTCTTTTTATAAGAAAGAGAACTTCAATAATATAAACAATACTCATTTTGCCTTAAGATTTGTATCCGAAGAAAAACCTAAGGTAAGTATCATTATACCGGTATATAACCAGCTAAAATTTACACTTAACTGCCTTATCTCCATTCAGGAGAATTTTTCAAAAAAATTCCCTATTGAGCTTATTGTCATAGACGACTGTTCAACAGATCTGACGCAAGAAACCATCTCTGCCATCGAGGGGATAAATTATATTCGTAACGAAGAGAATCTGGGCTTTCTAAGATCTTGCAGGAAAGCTGCACTTACAGCAAAAGGAACTTATTTATGTTTCCTGAACAATGATACTATTACTTTGTCAAATTGGCTTGAATCCCTGGTTAAAACCATTGAAACCGATGAAACTATTGGTATTGTGGGTTCTAAGTTGTTGTATCCATATGGTTTGTTACAGGAAGCCGGAGGGTTGATATTTGCCGATGCTTCAGGTTCTAATTATGGGCGCTATAATCACCCGGATACGCCAAAATACAATTATCAGCGTCAAACTGATTATTGCTCAGGCTGTAGCTTGCTTGTTCGAAACACTGATTATGAAAAATTAGGAGGATTTGACGATCGCTACACTCCTGCTTACTATGAGGATACCGATCTATGTTTTTCTGTTCAATATAAACTTGGAAAAAAGGTTATCTATCAACCTCAGTCAGAATTAATTCACTTTGAGGGAGTAAGTTCTGGAAAACAAATAAAGGCCAACAATGTCAAGTCGTACCAGGCAGTTAATCGTTTTAAGTTCCTGGAAAAATGGAAACTCGAATTAGAAGAGAATCATCAAAAACAAAAACAATTAGATGATTCGGCACGGAAGTATATTAAAAAACCTGTTTTGTTGGTAATGGATAACGCGCTTCCAGCATTTGATAAAGAGTCGGGAGCAAACCGGATATTTCACCTTTTGAAAATATTTCTTGATAAAGGATATCACATAATTTATTATCCAACTAAAGGTCATAAGACAGAACCTTATTATTCTCATCTACACGATTTATCTATTGAAGTTTTATACGAGCACATTGGCCATAAGGAATTGCATACATCCTTAAAAGCAATATTACCGTATGTAAACCTTGTTTGGGCCTGCCGACCTGAAATAAACCGAAAATATATTTTTATTAAAGAGCAGTTTCCTCGCATTAAATGGATTTACGATACCGTAGACCTTCATTACCTCCGCTTTGAAAGAGAGAATGAACTGCTTGGCGGAAATAGAAAAACGGCAAGAAAAGCCAGGCGCTATAAAAAAATGGAACTGCGACTTGCTGAGATTGCTGATGTTACAGTTACCGTTACGGAACAAGAAAAAACTATTCTGCAGGAGAAAGGGATCTCTACACTACAGGTTGTTCCTAATATTCATGCAACGCATGCTTCATCTTTAGAAATGGGATTCGATGACCGCCAGCATTTGCTTTTTATCGGAGGTTTTAAACACCGTCCGAATGTAGATGCGGTAAAATGGCTTTGTCATGAAATTATGCCCAAAATATGGCAACAAACTGCAGATATAAAATTATATGTAGTAGGGAGCCATCCACCTGAAGAATTACTTTCTCTTGCCAACGAACGGGTTATTGTAACAGGTTATGTTCCCGATGTAACTCCTTACTTTAACCAGTCGAGAGTATTTGTTGCACCATTGAGATATGGCGCTGGAATGAAGGGAAAAATAGGACAAAGTCTTGAATACGCCCTACCCATTGTAACAACCGAAATTGGAGCAGAAGGAATGCATCTCACCAATAATAAGGAAATTCTTTTGGCGCATACCGCCGAAGAGTTTGCTACCCAAACACTTCGACTTTATAGCGATAGCAATCTATGGTATCAGTTACGTAATAATGCTGAAGAGGCTATTGCAGATAAATCGCCTAAAAGTGTTAAGGAATCGTTAAAATGGATGGATTATTTGATTCTTTAAAAAGCGATAAGCAAATTGAAGGTAAGCAATTAATAACCCTTGTCGATATTAACCTGTTTTTAGTCCTTAACTTCTAGTCATTAGGGCTTTAGGGTGTTTTATCCATTCATTAAACGCGCTAAAGTATACTTGTATTAATTTAGGAACACCTATTCTATTTGCAATAATCTTTAAATCATTTATGTTAAAGAAGCCATTTCTGAGAATTCTATATTTATAGATTTTTTTCACTAATGGTTTCGTTACCTCCATATACTTCGGATAAAATTTCTCATTTAAATACTCTAAATAAACTTTATCCTCAATATTAGATCGTAAAAGATATTCATAGTAGTGCATTTTGCTTCTATTCGTACTCATACTAATAGAATGAACTCGGGTTAAAACATAAGCCTGTTCGTTATTCAGAAAACTAATGTAAGCCCCATTATACAAACACCGTAACCAATAATCCCAATCCTCCAGAGATTTCATATCAGTATTAAAGAAGCCTGTTTTATCAATTAAGCTCTTTCTTACAACTGCTGAATGAACAACCATATTGTTTGAAGTCAGAAAAGCAGGGAACACATTTTTGTAATCCCCATCAAGTACTTTCATCCACTCCGAGGTTTCGAGATTTAGTGTTGAAAACCGCTCCTCTATATTATTTTTAAAATACCAAAATCTGCTATAAGAAATATCTATGTGTGGTTGTTGATCAAAATGTTCTACATGTAATTTTATTTTATCTGGAGATATGAGATCATCTGCATCTAAAAACAAACAAAAATCACCTTTTGCGCATTTTATGCCCAGGTTACGAGCTGCACTTAAGCCTTTATTTTCCTGATAGAAATAGTTAATTCGGTTATCAGATTCAATCAGCTCACTCACCACACTAGCAGTATTATCCAATGAGCCATCATCAATAACAATTATTTCAATATTTGTGTAAGATTGAGCTAAAACATTTTTTATGGTTTCTGAAATTAAATTACCGTAGTTGTATGAAGGAATAATGACCGATACTAAAGGTTCCATATTGATGTTCATTGTGCGAAGTCTGCGTATATATTTATAATTTTGCCTTTGAATAACAAAACGTAATGATAGAGAGGCCCAAAGTTACCATTTTAGTTCCGGTTTATAACAGCGCTGCATATGTGGGGCAAGCAATAAAAAGCATACTTGACCAAACCTTTTCAAACTTTGAGCTTTTAATTATTGATGATGGTTCTACTGACAACAGTTTGGAAATTATCAATTCTTTTCAGGATATTAGAATACGTTTATTGAGTAATGGCTTAAATAAAGGCCTTACGTACACACGAAACAAAGGGATAAGTGAAGCCTTCGGAGAATACCTTGCTTTTTTGGATAGTGATGATGTTTGTGATTTAAATCGAATTAGCATTCAATGTGACTTTCTCGACAATAATAAGGCCTTTGCAGGTTGCGGAGGACATGCAATTATTATTGATGAAAACGGCCAGGCTACAGGAAAAATTCTTACATGTACCAACGCCACAGAGATAAAAAGTAAGCTGTTCTTCCAGAATACCTTTGTAAACTCAACAATGATGATCAGAACAGTCATTGCTAAAGAGTTTCGTTTTTCATCTTCTTTTGAATTAGCTGAAGATTATGATCTTTGGGCTCGGATTAGCGAAAAACACACTTTAACTAATTTGGACAAGTTCCTCATCTCTTATAGAATTCATAACAACAATATTTCAATTGGCTCAGATTCAAAATCTGAACGATTAAAAGTGTTTGTTAAAATTATTTTGAAGCATAGAAGAGAAAAATTGAATTTCGACAGTACTCAAATCAATGATGATATACATACAGCACTATCATCCAATAGTTTTTCAGAATATTCCTTAAATGATTATCACACTTTTCTGGTAAAAGCACATCAATTAAACAGCAAAGCAGGGCTCTATAATACCGTTCATTTTAACAAAATGGTATTAGATTACTGGTTTAAAGTACTGATGAAAAGTAAACAAAAGAATATTTTATCCTCATTTATATACTCCGAACTATTTGAGTTTAAACATTGCTCTTTAAAGCAACTGCGCAGATTAATTAAAAAAAGTATTAAAAATACATTTCAAGCATAAATGTTATTATTTCACCGCAATCTTAAAATTGTGAAATTTCTAGGGGGCCTGGGCAATCAGATGTTTCAATATGCCTTTTATAAATCTCTTAGCGAATGCTACAGCAATGTTAAAGCCGACCTTTCTGATTTCCATTCATACGATCTTCATTATGGATTTGAGTTGGATAAAGTATTTTATATTCAACTTAAAAAAGCAAGTAACTTCGAATCAAAATTACTAGATAAACACGGTTCAAATAATAACTGGTACTATAGAAAACTAAGACGGATTTCAGGTTTAAAAAAAGCTTATTATCACGAGAAGACAGAGTTCAACTTTGATCCGCAAATTTATTCAGAGGGCGACAAAAGTGTTCGATACTTTTGGGGTTATTGGCAATGTGAAAAATACTTTGAAACTATTAAAGATTCACTTGTTTCTGACTTCACCTTCACCAAACCACTTGATGATGAGAATAAGGCCATTTTACAAGAAATTGAATCATGTAATAGTGTTAGTATTCACATTAGAAGGGGGGATTATGTGAACCATCCATTATTAGGAAATATTACAACTTTAGAATACTACCAAACAGCAATATCAATTATAAAAACAACCATTGAAAATCCTGTTTTCTTCGTTTTTTCTAATGATATTGAATGGTGCAAAGAAACCTTAAAGGAAGACGGCTTTAAGTTTATAAACAACAATACCAATGCACAAAGTTATGTCGACATGCAATTGATGAGTCGTTGTAAACATAATATAATCGCTAACAGTAGTTTTAGCTGGTGGGCAGCATGGTTAAATCAAAATCCGAACAAAATTATCATATCACCTAAAAAATGGACTAATAATCCGGAATACACGTATCATGGCTTGATATTAGATTCCTGGATCAAAATATAAACCCAATTACATATGCCTATATCTCTCAAAAAGCTATTTCCTTCTAAAAAATATTCCTTATTTAATAAGAGTTATAAACAATTTCAAAGTTTAGCCAAATCAAAAACCATAAGGTTTGATTTATCAAATGAGAATTTGCAACCATGCTTGTATGACAACACCGGTCAAACCAATTTTGATCGGCATTACATCTATCATCCGGCCTGGGCAGTTCGAATTATAAAGAAAATTGACCCCAAAGTGCATGTTGATATTTCTTCCACATTGCATTTTTGCAGTATGTTATCGGCATTTACGCCAGTTGAATTTTATGATTACAGACCAGCAGTTCTTGAGCTGGATTCGTTAGTATGTAAATCAGCAGATTTAACGAATCTTCATTTTGAATCTAACTCTATAGAGTCTTTGTCATGTATGCATACAGTTGAACATGTGGGCCTGGGCAGATACGGAGACCCTTTGGATTATGATGGAGACTTAAAAGCTTTTAAAGAACTCGCAAGAGTTGTAAAACCAGGTGGCAATCTGCTAATTGTTGTTCCTACAGGTGCCGAAGCCAAAATATGTTTTAATGCCCACAGAATCTATACTCCGGATCAAATCATAGCGGCGTTTTCAAATTTCGAGTTAAAAGACTTTAGTTTAATTCCTGAAAACGAAGAAGATGGTGGATTAGTGCAATTCCCGAATGCTGAATTAATTGCCAAACAGAATTACGGATGCGGGTGCTTTTGGTTTCAGAAAAAATAAAACCAGGGTAAAAACTTCATTTTATAAAACAGAAACGCCCGGTAAATTGATTACCGGGCGTTTCAAATTTTATAACTGACTTAAACTATTAAAGTTTACGTTTCACTTCTACTTCTTCGTAAGCTTCAACAATATCACCTACTTTGATATCATTATAGTTTTTAATGTTCAAACCACATTCATAACCGGTAGCAACTTCTTTCACGTCATCTTTAAAGCGTTTCAGAGAGTCTAATTCACCATTATGAACTACCACACCATCACGTACTATGCGGATTTTGTTATTACGGTGGATTTTTCCATCCAATACCATACATCCGGCAATGGTTCCAACTTTAGTGATTTTAAAGGTTTCGCGGATCTCAACATTCGCCACAATTTTCTCTTCAATTTCAGGTGAAAGCATACCTTCCATAGCAAGCTTGATTTCCTCAATAGCCTTGTAAATAATTGAGTAAGGGCGGATATCGATTTGCTCTTGCTCAGCCAATTTACGGGCACTTGCTGAAGGACGAACCTGGAAGCCGATGATGATTGCATCAGAGGCTGATGCCAGCAATACATCGGAATCAGAGATCTGACCCACTGATTTATGGATAATATTAACCTGAATTTCTTCAGTTGAAAGTTTCAATAATGAATCTGACAAGGCTTCAACCGAACCATCCACATCACCTTTAACGATAATGTTAAGCTCTTTAAAGTTACCGATTGCCAAACGACGTCCAATTTCATCCAATGTGATGTGTTTCTGCGTACGTAAACCTTGCTCACGAAGCAACTGGGTACGTTTGTTGGCAATTTCTTTAGCCTCCTGCTCGCTCTTCGCCTCAATAAACCTATCTCCGGCCTGAGGAGCTCCTTGCATACCTAACACTAACACTGGCGATGAAGGTCCAGCCTTATCAACTTTCGCTCCACGCTCATTGAACATTGCTTTTACCCTACCTGAATGTGAACCCGCAAGAATTGGGTCTCCAACGTTCAGCGTTCCGGTTTGGATAAGAACAGTTGTTACAATACCTCTTCCTTTGTCTAACGCTGCCTCAATTACAGTACCTACTGCTCTGCGGTTAGGATTAGCTTTCAATTCTAGGATTTCGGCTTCTAATAATACTTTTTCAAGTAATAGATCGATGTTTAAGCCTTTTTTAGCTGAGATTTCCTGGGTTTGATATTTACCACCCCATTCTTCAACTAAAATATTCATAGCCGCCAATTGCTCACGTATACGATCAGCATTAGCGCCTTCTCTATCTATTTTATTAAATGCAAATACAATTGGAACGCCTGCTGCCTGAGCATGGTTAATGGCCTCAACAGTTTGAGGCATCACCGCATCATCAGCCGCAATTACAATAATTGCAATATCAGTGATCTTAGCACCACGGGCACGCATTGCGGTAAACGCTTCGTGACCAGGAGTATCTAAGAAAGTAATCTTTTTGCCGCTATCGAGTTTAACCTCGTAAGCACCAATGTGCTGGGTAATACCTCCTGCCTCACCGGCAATTACGTTAGCTTTACGGATAAAGTCAAGCAATGAGGTTTTACCATGGTCAACGTGACCCATTACGGTAACGATTGCTGAACGATCAACCATATCTGCCGGATCGTCAACATCCTCCTCGATCTCTTCCTGAACATCCACAGATACAAACTCTACCGTATATCCGAACTCGTCAGCTACGATCGTAAGGGCTTCAGCATCCAAGCGCTGGTTAATTGAAACGAACATACCGAGTGACATACAGGTTCCAATTACTTTGGTAACCGGCACATCCATCATGTTTGCCAATTCATTAGCCGTTACGAACTCGGTAACCTTTAATACTTTCGATTCCAGTTCGTCTTGCATCATTTTCTCTTCCATCGATTGCGCGTAATCGTCGCGTTTCTGACGGCGGTGTTTACGTCCGGCAGCAAATTTATTCTGCTTACCAGCACCGGTTAATTTTGCAAGTGTCTGCTTAATTTGTTCCTGAACTTTTTTCTCGTCAACCTCTTCTTTTTCTGGACGTTGATGGCCAGCACCTCGGTTATCATGACGAGGGCCTCTGTTATCAAAGCGTCTGTCGCCACCTTGGCCTGGTTGTCCATGACCCTGACCTTGCCCATGACGTTGTCCGCCTTGTCCTTGACCTGGACCTTGTCCGTGACGCTGTCCACCTTGTCCCTGACCTTGACCCTGTCCGTGGCGTTGTCCACCCTGACCTTGTCCTTGGCCCGGACCATGGTGACGTTGTCCACCCTGACCTTGTCCTTGACCTTGGCCTTGTCCCTGACCACCGCCTTGCGCACCCTGAACAGGATTTGGTCCCGATTCTTTACGTTTGCGCTTACGTTTATGGCGATCATTATCAGATGACGAAGCAACCGGCTGACTTTTACGCTCTACCGGTAATTGAATTTTACCAACGATGTTAGGTCCGCTCAAACGTTGTGCGCGGGCACGAATAACTTCATTGTCTTTATCAGCACCCTCGCTAGGAGATTCCGCAACAACCTTAGGTGTTACTTCCTCTTTTGATTCTTTTGAGGCTTCTATGGGTTTCTTTTCTTCCTTCACAGGTGATTGAGGAACTTCTGGTTGTTCCGGTTTAAGTTGTTCAACAGGTTTTTCTTCAACTGTTTTTTGCGTCTGAACCGGCTCGATTTCAACTTTTTCTACCTTTTCAATCTTCTCTACCTTTTTCTCTTCCACAATAGGAGCTGGTTCAACAGTTTTTTCAGCTACAGGCTCTTCTTTCTGAGCTTTTTTCTTCGGATTTAAAGCATCCAAATCAATTTTACCAATAACTTTTACACCAGGAATTTCTTCGCCTGCACTAATTGGAGTAATTTCGGGTAAAGAACTTGGGGATTCAGTTTCGGTAATTGATTTTGGTTCTTCTAATTTAGGTTTATCTGAAACCGGGTGTGAAATTGAAACATTTTTAATTAAAATTTCTTCCGGCTCTTCATCCTTCATCTTAGGTTTCTCAAGCAGTGATTCATCGATCGACACTTCATCACGGCGCACTTTTCCTACGTGAATATGCTTAGCTTCTTCTTTAATAACTTTACCAATATGAAACTCTTTCTGCAGAATATCATACATCTCATCGTTGATCTTTGTGGTAGGTTTACCATCCACCTTATATCCTTTTTTGTTAAGGTGTTCAACGGCTGTATTTAAACCGATATTAAGTTCCTTGGCAACTTTAAATAATTGATATTGTTTGTCTTCTGACATTCTTAATATTTAGAATTCGACTGTAAAAATAGTTATAAGTTATCAGTTAACCGCTATCCGGCTTAATTTAAAACTGTTTTACTTATTAAAAATCATTGCATGTTGTACTTACAGAGGCAATTTCAAAAGGTTATCATCACAACAACCAAGCTCAAATGAGCATTTAATACTTACAGCCTTTTATTTCCTGGTAAAAGGCTGTAAGCTTTTATATATTATTCAAATTCCGAACGAAGAATCGATAAAACATCTTTTATTGTTTCTTCTTCCAAATCTGTACGTTTCACTAATTCATCAACCGAAAGTGCTAATACGCTCTTCGCGCTATCGCATCCAATGGCTTTCAATTCGTCAATTACCCATCCGTCAATCTCATCTGAGAATTCTTCCAAATCAACGTCTTCCTCATCCAACTCTTCAACATCGCGGAACACATCAATATCATAACCAGTCAATTTTCCGGCCAATTTTATATTATGTCCTCCTTTACCAATTGCCAAAGAAACCTGGTCAGGTTTTAAGAAAACTGAGGCGTGTTTTTTATCCTCGTTGATTTTAATCGAAGTGATCTTAGCCGGACTTAAAGCACGGGTTATATAAAGTGACGCATTGTTGGTATAGTTAATCACATCAATGTTTTCGTTGCGCAATTCGCGAACAATACCATGAATACGAGAACCTTTCATACCCACACAGGCACCTACAGGGTCAATACGGTCGTCAAATGATTCAACAGCCACTTTTGCACGCTCTCCAGGCTCACGAACAATTTTCTTAATGCTGATCAAGCCATCGAAGATCTCAGGAACTTCGAGTTCGAATAAACGTTGTAAAAATGCCGGAGCAATACGAGAAATGATAATTTTCGGATTATTGTTGATCATTTCCACTTTAAGAACAACTGCACGGATGCTATCGCCTTTTTTGTAGAAATCAGCAGGGATCTGCTCAGTTTTAGGGAGCAGTAATTCATTTCCTTCCTCATCAAGTACCAGAATTTCCTTTTTCCATACCTGATAAACCTCACCTACCACAATTTCACCTACCCGATCTTTATATTTCTTGTAGATATCGTCTTTTTCGAGCTCCATGATACGAGAAACCAAGGTTTGGCGAGCCGCCAAAATAGCGCGTCGACCAAAGCTTTCAAGAGTGATTTGCTCAATGGCATCATCTCCTACTTCAAGTTCAGGGTCAATTAATTTAGCTTCCGCAAGTTCAACTTCTAAAGCATCATCTTCAGAAAACCCATCTTCCATAACTTTACGGGTACGCCAAATTTCAAGGTCACCGTTTTCGGTGTTCAAAATCACGTCACAGTTTTCATCTGTACCGTATTTACGACGCAACATGCTGCGGAAAACGTCTTCCAGCACACTCATCATGGTTGGTCTGTCAATGTTCTTGAATTGCTTAAACTCCGAAAAGGAGTCAATCAAATTGATATTGCTCATTTTTAAACCTTATTATTTTTTAGGATGATGATTAAATCGCTCCTTATTCTTTACTTAAAACTAACTGTTACCTTAATTTCGGTTATTTGGTCAAAGCCAATTTCGTTTTCAACCAAAGCAGCCTTTTTGCCTTTTTCTTTAACAGTTTCTTCAATGACGACAGCCTTTTCTGATGATGCAAGCAGCTTTCCTTCTCTTTTTGCACCGTCGTTCATTTTCACCATTACTGTTCGCCCAATATTTTTGGCAAACTGACGCTGAAGTTTTAATGGATAATCCAAACCTGGTGAAGAAACTTCAAGGGTATAAGCATGATCGATCACATTCTCTTCTTCCAAATGAAACCCAACGTGCCTGCTAATACCCACACATTTGTCGATGCCTACACCCGAATCTCCATCTATAAGTATCATTAACTTGTTGTTTGGCAACATTTTAATGTCAACTATAAACAAATCAGTATCTGCAATTTTTTCTTCAACTAAGGCGGTTACTCTGTCAATTACTGCACTCATCTAACTTAATAATAAACAAAAGAGGGGACTCTGTCCCCTCTTTTCTCTTTTGCCCCGCAAAGATAATAAAATTTATTCCGCTTGCAAACCGTGTTAATTTCAATGATTTACCATAAATCTTACTATTTCTGCAGTAATAGCTTAGCTGATTCTTCTACCATTGGAGATTTATCTTTTAACATTTCTGTATAAACCGATTTGTTGTCTTTTGATTTATATACTTCGGATAAGGTGGCCAAAGCTGAAGCACGTACATAAGATTTTTCGTCCGTTTTAGCAGCATTTACCACCATCGGGTAAAATTGCTCGCGTGCACTTTGAGGAACAGATGCAAGGTTTTGCAAAGCGAAAATCCGGATACCCCAAATTTTATCAGTTAACGCTTTTTTGATAACCGCCTGAACATCCTCAAAAGAACTGTAATACTCTAAATATGACAAAGCCTCTACTTTATCCATAAACAATGGAGCCATATTAAACTGGTTTACCCAGTCTTCACGTGTTTTTGTCTCTCTTTTTAAACCCAGCAACATTTTCTCGGCATCAAAATTTACCAGCTCAGGCTTTTTATCAAAACTGAAAATAAACTTTTGCGAGGCTTGATTTATAATAATGCGTTTACGTTCTACTTTACCGTTGCTATAGAAATCAACATCAATCGGAAGTTTATAAATTGGAGCATTGCTAAGGTTTTGAAGCTGCGCTACATTGATCTCAACTTGTTTGTTGGCTTCATTGTAAGTAGTAGCAATACTGACCTCCGGATGTCCGGCAGCCATGAACCATTGATTAAAGAACCAATTCAGATCCTCGCCGGTTACCTTTTCAAAAGCCATACGCAGGTCATGAATTTCAGCTGTTGAAAAACGATGCTCTGTTAAATACAATTTAAGTGCAGCATAAAAGGCATCATCACCTACGTATTTACGCAGCATATGTAAAACACGTCCTCCCTTTTGGTAAGAAACCAAATCGAACATTTTTTCGCGGTCATCTACATCAAACCGGATAAGGTTTTTTGAAGCATCTTCCTTAGAGCTTAAATAAGCCATCATATCCATCTGGCTTTTAATATCAGCTTCAGCTCTGCCATATTTATACTCGTACCATAAATATTCACCATAGGTAGCAAATGATTCATTCAACGGAAGATTTGGCCAAGACTCGGCAGTTACCAAATCGCCAAACCAATGGTGCAACAATTCATGGCATATAATATCCTCATGTGTTTCGTCCAAATACTCACGATCGGTCATCTGCAATTTGTCGTAATGCACTGTTGCTGTTGTATTTTCCATGGCACCTGAAACGAAATCCCTTACTACAATTTGCGAGTATTTATCCCATGCATAATCAACTCCTAATTTTTTTGAATAGAACTCGATCATTTCAGGCGTGTTGCCAAATATCAGTTTAGCATATTTTGCATATTCAGGCTCAACATAATAGTTAACCTCAATATTGCGCCATTTATCTTTTGTAACCGCAAAATCACCAATGGCAATCATGGTAAGATAAGTGCTATGCAGCTTATCCTGTTTCCAAACATCGGTTCGGGTTCCGTCGGCATTAGCTGTGGAGCTAATCATCAAACCATTTGATAAGGTCAGGTATTCTTTATCCACAGTTAAGGTAATTTCCTGGGTATGCTTTTCCTGAGGCCCATCAATAGTAGGAAACCAACATGAATTGGCCTCTGTTTCGCCCTGACTCCAGATCTGTTTAGGCTTGTTTGGCTCTTTTCCATCATTATTAATAAAATACAAACCCTTGTCTTGAGTTATAGCGTCGCTCCCTTTTACAACCAGTTTATTAGGCATAGCCACATAATCAACGGCAATACTGTATTCTTCATCCCGTTTATAGGTTTTATCCAACTGAATAAAAATATGCTTGCCATCATAGGTGTACTTTAAAGGCAGCTTAGTGGTCCCTTTGACCAAAGCTACTTCGTTCAATCTAAAACCTTTTGCACTTAAGGTTAACGAATCGGTGGCATAGAAATAAGGCTTGAATTTTAACACTGCTTTACCCATTACAAAAGCACTGTCCCAATCAAATTTTAAATCGAGTTTGGTGTTAAGCAAATCATTTATTGTGGTGTAAGTTGCGTAGTAATGGCGATTACGATGTAATGAATCAGCAGTTTCAATTGTTTTATTGGAGTTGGCACTAATAACCAATTCGGGTAATTGTATGGGCTTGGTACTCGAACACGCCGCTAATGAAATAAAAGCTGTAACTGTTAAAATTGTAATTTTCTTACCGATCATACGTTTTGTTTTTTGCTCAATTAGATTTCAGTAAAATGAAGCTCCCATCATTCTCCAAAAGAACAAGTATAAGTTGTTTAATTGAAAAATGATGGGAGCTGATAAAATAGTTATTTTTTAAGCATTGGGCTTAGCCTGTTCGGCAAGCAATTCATTAATATAGGTTGAAAACTCTTTAACGAAATCATCATAATGTTTGCCTGTACCCGGCCCGTTAAAGCCCGTATGAATTTTTCTCACCTCGCCATCTTTTCCAATAATTATAGTAGTTGGAAAACCTACTATATGATCAAGCATTGGAAGTGCCTCATTTCGCTGTTTCGAATCACTGGTTTTATTAGTGATCAGCAGATCATATTGCACATCAAAACGATTTTTAAATTTCATTACCGAATTTTTTGAACGTTCAAAATTTGAAGTCCGTTCAAAAGCCAATCCTACTATTTCAAGCCCTTTGCTCTTGTTCTGCTTATAAAAGTCGGCAAGAAACTTAGTTTCATCCATACAATTAGGGCACCATGAGCCTAACAATTGCACCACTATCACCTTATCTTTAAACTTAGGATCTTTCAATGAAACTATTTGACGATTCAAATCAGGGTAAGCAAAATCGAGCCTTTTCTGACCCTCCTTCAGCTTTGCCAAAGAATAGGCGTCTGGAAGCGTCGCTTTCTCATCTTTTATGGCCGTCCAGTTTTCAATATGACTTAATCCCGAATAAAATTTGCCTTCTATGATCTTTTGATTTTCGATTCTTCCCGTAAATAAGTAAGCATGACCTCCATCAAAGCACGATAAATAAAACTCATCGCCAGCAACTGTACCTTCAAGATATCGGTAATCACCGGTTGTGGTTAAAAAAGTTCCCGTTAATTTGTTATCATGCTGAACGAATTCACCTATAGCTGCAGTTGTATCTTTATCGGCAACAAATGTAGTTGACCAACGCCCGGTAACATTCTCTTTTGCAGTGATCTTAGATTCGATAAAACGCCAATAGGTATCAGGTTCAGCAACAAATTTCATGGCCACGTCTTTATCAGCCAAATGCTTTACCCACTCCCCCTTAATTAAATCCCCTTCAAAACGGCCTTTAAATTCCGAGTCAAAAAAAGGCATTTTTATAAATACAGAATCATTGGTTATTCGAATATCATCAACACGCAGTCTTTCCTCGCCATTCATAATTTCTACAAAAGGCATATCATCTTTGCCGTGGCTAAAGTTGAAGTTAAACGGAATTTCGCGACCCGATTCAGTTCTAAGAGTGGTTCTCCAAACACCCTCCTGCATAATTGTAACGTTCTTATTAACGCAGGAAGAAAGTAATGTCCCTAAAACAAATAAGTAACCTATAAATTTCATGTTATAATTTGATGAAGCCATCATAAATATTGCGGCCAAAGCTATAAAACCTACTAATACAAAAAGTTTTTAAATGAAGTTTTAAATTATTCGCAAAAATAATCACAGATCCCTACTCAATCTATCAATTTACTATAAAACATTTGTAAAATTTAAAAGTTTAAAAAACATCATAAAAAAAGCGGCATAAAAAGCCGCTTCTCCAATTTATTGAATGTAATCTGTTTTAATCAGTCTTACCTATTTCAATACTTCTCTACCAATTACAATGCGCTGAATTTCAGAAGTTCCCTCATAAATTTGGGTGATCTTCGCATCACGCATCAAACGCTCAACATGGTACTCTTTTACAAATCCGTAGCCACCGTGTACCTGAACGGCTTCAACCGTAGTTTTCATAGCTACTTCTGATGCAAATAATTTGGCCATAGCGCTTGCCTGAGCATATGGTTGGCCTTGGTCCTTCAACCACGCCGCTCTCAAACATAACATGCGTGCAGCTTCAATCTCAGTGGCCATATCAGCTAACTTAAACTGTATAGCCTGGTGATCAGCAATAGGCTTACCAAAAGCCTTGCGCTCTTTGGCGTATTGAACGGCCAGTTCAAAAGCCCCTGCAGCGATACCTAAGGCCTGCGAGGCAATCCCAATTCTTCCGCCTTCTAACGTTTGCATGGCAAACTTAAACCCAAAACCATCTTCACCAATACGGTTTTCTTTAGGAACCTTTACATCAGTAAACATTAATGAATGAGTATCGGAACCACGAATTCCTAATTTATTTTCTTTAGGACCTACCGTAAAGCTCGGCATACCTTTTTCAACAATAAACGCGTTTATACCTTTATGACCTTTTGAAACATCGGTTTGAGCAATTACCAGATAGATAGATGCATTATTACCATTGGTGATCCAGTTTTTGGTACCGTTCAATAAATAATGGTCACCCATGTCAATTGCAGTAGTATGCTGTGAAGTTGCATCAGAACCAGCTTCAGGTTCTGAAAGGCAAAAAGCTCCGATAACTTCCCCCGTAGCAAGAGGAACCAAATATTTTTGCTTTTGCTCTTCGTTACCGTACTTCTCCAGGCCGTAGCATACCAGTGAATTATTAACAGAAACCACCACCGATGCCGAAGCATCAATTTTAGAAAGTTCTTCCATTACCAACACATAAGAAATCGCATCTAAGCCGCTGCCTCCGTATTTAGGATCTACCATCATACCTAAAAAGCCAAGTTCACCCAGTTTTTTAATTTGTTCGGCAGGAAATTTTTGATGCTCATCACGTTCAATTACTCCAGGCTTTAATTCATTTTGGGCAAAATCTCGTGCAGCCTTTTGTATCATCAAGTGTTCTTCAGTAAGTTGAAAATTCATAATACCAGTATGGTTAAAGGTTTTAAAATAAGGTTATTGATGGTCAAATCTATTACAAAAGCCACGCTTATAAAATAAATTCAAAAAAAATATACTATTTCAAAAAACAGTCTATTTTCTTTGAAAACTTCAAAATAAATAATAGGCAAGCTTAGAAAGTCATTAGTTTGAACTTTTAAAAAAATCATTTTCAACCAAAAAAATGCCCGATAGCATAACTATCGGGCGCTGGTTAATTTAGTCGATTAAACCAGTTAAAGTTGTTGTATAATATTAAACGCTATCCTATCATCTAAAAACTGGAAGAAAGCAATCTTACGGTTGAGTTCTTCTTTCGAAATTATATTAAAGGCAATAATTGATGGCTATACTTAGCGTTTTAGCGCATATTACCAATGGAACTATAATATGGAACTTAATTTAGCTTTGTTATCACGCTTGAGCATCAGCCACAAAAAGCTAAGTCCACCAAAACTTATTACCATTAAGGTTTGCGTTCCGTGAGAAATGGTAGCATATGCTAAGCCATCCAATTCAGCAATGCCATAAAGAATCAATCCTTTAGATACAATCCAATGAAATGCACCCAAACCACCTTGAACAGGTGCTGCCATTCCTAAGCTTCCTACCGTTAACACGAACAAGGCGGTTAACAAGGTAAGGTTTGCAGTAGAAGCCAAGGCAAAAAACATGGTGTAGGTTGATAACAGGTACAATGTCCAAAGCAAAACAGAATAAAATATGAAGCCAAAAACATTGCGCAGCTTCGAAATACTTGCTAAGCCATGGGCGATACCTTCAAGCAATCCCATTACTTTTTGACCGATAGCGGATTGATAAATATCCTGTTTGAATCTGCTAAAAAGTTTAAATGCAGCAAAGGTTAAACCTATGATCAATACAATGATCACAATTAACGTTGTGGTGTTAGCAAGGAGTTTTGTAATGATGCCTTTCAGTAAATTATCATAAACAAAACTGCTGATTCTATTGAATTGAAGAAAAACGGTTAAAATCAGTATAATTACCAGAGAAATTAAATCAACCACCCTTTCCACGATCACAGTTCCAATCAGTTTATCCATTGGCACATTATCCGTTTTTGTTAAGGTGCCACAACGAGCCACCTCCCCTAAGCGCGGAAAAGCAAAGTTGGCTGCATAGCCAATTAAAACCGCGGCGAAAGTATTGAGGTTCTTTGGCCGATGTCCTAATGGCTCAATGAGCATATTCCATCGAACGGCCCGAACAAAATGGGAGGCCATGGTAATAACTGCGGCTACGGCCACCCAATAAAAATTAGCGGATTCGAGCTTTAAAAATATTTCAGTGATCTTCTGGCCTCTGAACGCCAGATAGAGCATTACAACACCCAAGCCTATAAACAGCGAGTATTGCAAAACAGATTTGATACGTTGATTCAATTGATTATTTGATTAATCGATTCTGCTGATCGGGGAAAATAACGTTTGGCTTATACTTCTTGGCTTCTTCGAAATCCATGGTTGCGTATGAAATCACAATCACAATATCACCCACCTGTACTTTTCGGGCTGCAGGCCCATTTAAACAAACCGTTCCGGTTCCACGTTCTCCCTTAATAATATAGGTTTCAAATCGTTCACCGTTATTGATGTTTACAATCTGAACCTTTTCATTTTCAATCATGTTAGCAGCATCGAGTAAATCTTCATCAATCGTAATGCTACCTACATAATGCAATTCGGCCTGGGTTACTTTAACCCGGTGTATCTTAGACTTTAATACTTGGATCAACATAAGGGGGGCAAAATTAGTAAATGTATTTGGTTGAATAAAACGGATGAACAATTGTTCAGTATATAAACTAAGAAAGGCTCCTAATTGGAGCCTTTCTTGGTTTAATTGTTAATACAAATTATTACCTGAGTATCTCAACATAGCCTGCAAGGCTTTCCTTGCTACCGACTTTGTCTTTAACTTTTAATACATAATAATATGTTCCTGAAGGCAATTCAGAGCCATTCCAATCATTTTTATAGTTTAAGGAATGATATACCTCGTTACCCCAACGATTGTAAATGAATAGTGAATTTTCAGAATCAGTGATTCCATCAATCACAAAGAAATCATTAACACCATCACCATTAGGAGTAAATACATTCGGAATCATAAAGCCGAATATTAAACGCTTGTCGATTGCGAAATTATTCACTTGTATAGGATCATACTGATTACCTACAATTAATGCTGAATTTTGAACCGTTCCTCCTTTAGTTGATCTAGCCCTAAATATTAAGGTTTGACTACTTCCTACACTCAAATTACCTACATTCCAGGTAAGGGTTTTATTCGATTGATTAAATGAAACCGATTCTATGTTTGTTACCACCTCAACTAATTCGAGTTGAGAAGGAAACACATCAACAACTTTCACACCCGTAGCATCATGTGTACCTTTATTTTCGGCTACAATTTGATACTCAAACACTTCATTTCGTTTTACATTAACGCCCTGCGAAACTTTGGTAACAGCCAGATCCGTAATTATACGATTTACTGTAATTGCAACTGTTGCTACATTGCTACTTAAACTACCATCATAAACTTTATAGGTAAAGCTATCATTACCATAGAAACCAGCATTTGGAGTGTAAGTAAATGAACCATTTGCATTTAAGACCAACGTGCCATTTGTTGTAGTAGAAACCAGTTGAGCGGTTAAGGCATTTCCATCCAAATCGGTATCGTTAACCATAATTCCTGGAGCTTGAACTATTAAAGCCACTCCTTCATTTGTGGTGTAATTATCATTTACTGCAACTGGAGCACGATTAACCGCTGGTGGATTGATAACAATAGTAAGACTTGCAGTAGCACTTGCCCCGCATGGATCAGATGCTGTATAGTTATAAATAACTGTTCCACTAAATCCTGCAACAGGAGTATAAGCAAAGGTTCCATTCGTCTGCATTACTAATGTTCCAGAATTCGAATTTGCCTGAACTGTATAAGTCAATGCGTCCCCATCTGGATCAGAATCATTGCTAATAACCGAACCATTTACTACCACACCCGACGTACCTGTGAAGCTATCATTAGAAGCTAATGGTGTACGATTTATTGTATTAATAGTAATACTTCGAGTTATTGAACCACAAGCACTTGATACAGTTACCTGATAAACACCAGCACTTAAAGCATTCAAGTTAGGCGCAACAATTGGCCCTCCATCTTTTGTCCATGATACAGTTAGAGAAGAACCTCCTGTTATTGTTAAAGTAGCCTTACCGTCATTACCCGACGAACAGGTAGCGTCTTTTGTATGGGTGAACGATACCGTTGGTACCGTCAGCATCGCTGCATTGCTGAACGAAGCCGAAGCCACCGAACTGCAGCTGCCATTATCCGCTGTTACCGTATAGCTGGTGCCGAGCGCCATACCACTGATCGCTCCCGTAGCGTCCAC
>NZ_PQVF01000001.1 GCF_002920915.1 Solitalea longa | reverse complement strand
ACTGTGGTGACCTTGATATTGGTGCGGGAGAATTTAGTGTAAAAGAGAAGTATGTCAAAAATGGATGGACTAGCTATATGTTAGAAAATATGATGCCCAATGGAGCTATTGTAAAACCAGTGGGTGACAGCAAAACTAAAATAAAGAAATGGTGGGAATAAAAACTGGTGCTAACAGCCGCTTACCGCAAACGCGGTGGACGTGCAATTTTGAACTGAAAACTTAATTAATAAATTTACGCCTCGGCGGACTTAGAAGCAGGTATTTTCACCGCGCCTTCGGCAAGCCCAAAACGTTAGTCGCAACACTATGAACAACATCGGGAAATATATCGCTTATTGCATTCTTGGACTCTTAGTCACCTATAATTCTATGTTATTTTACATGGGTGCGGGATACGGTCAACTTCAAGGTATATTTTATTTTATTATAACAGATTCACCTGAATTGTCCCACCTTAGCGACAATACATTGTTAGTGTTAAATTTTATAACAGGTGTCTTATTTATGGTAGGGTCGTTTTGTGGTATTGCATTTCCATTTATTTATAAATATTCGGTATCCAAAAGACTTAAATATTCAATAGTTGCGACCATAATTCCTACATTCTTAATTGCTATCAAACTTAATTTTTTACCCCAACCTGATTCCTATTCCGAAGGACCTGAAAACTTTTCTGAAGAAAACGGTTACACCCAAAGAGTGTATGTCTGGTATACAAAAAAAGACACCATTATTAAAAAATGGAGAAGTGAAAAACCATTCTCATTTTATAATAAATATCCAGCAGCTAGAGTAAAATGGGTACGTGTGAAGTAAAGTGCTGCGCCTAACCCACGCTTGCCAAAACGTTACCCGCAAGCATAAAGCGACACCCAACAAGATACCAGAAAATCAAGATGCATGAAACCAATAGAGAAACTAAAATCTATTTTGACAGAGCAATACATTTCGGAAGACGGAGACGAATACAAAGTTGAGCTTAAAGAAGGTTTGACCGACCAACAAATAGACGAATTGACTAAAATGTCACCCAATGGGCAAATACCAACTGAAATTAGAGAGTTACTAAATTTTGCAAGTGGATTTGAGTTTTTCGGACTTGGGGAAGTGACTTTTGATGGTTTTGGACAATTTGGATTTGAAGAGTTCTTCCCCTATTCAGTTCAACTTGCAGGAGACGGATTTGGAAATTTTTGGATAGTAGATGTTGACAAAAATGGAAATTGGGGAAATGTGTTTTATGTTTGTCACGATCCTGCCGTAATTGTAAAGCATTCAGACAATCTAACTCAATTCATAGAACATGTAAATGAGTTTGGAAAAAATGGAGACAACTCTAACATTGACATAATTCACGAAAAGGTAGTTCTGGATATTTGTAATAACAACAACGGATTTATTGAACTTGAAAATGCAAGACAATCGAACGACTCGATATTAAAAAACTTTGCATTATCACTCCCAAACAATTTTGTTATTGCAGACTTGCGAAATAAACCGTTTAAAAATGGTTTTGCTTGGGGTAGGTTTGGCCCTAATATAGAAAATGTAAAAAGGCACGAAGTAGAATTGCTATGGGGAATTGAAAAACCATTAAAGATAGGACTCTTGTCAAAACTTTTCGGACAGTAAGGATTAAATAAAAAAGAATGCCTGCAGGTAACATGTGCTTTCCGCAAACGTGGTGAACCTGCAATTTTGAACTGAAAACTTAATTAATAAATTACGCAACGGCGGAGAATGACGCAGATATTTTCACCGCGCCTTCGGCAAGCGCCAAAACGTTATGTGCAATGCTATGAGACATTTACTATTCTTAATGCTTTTATTTTTGACTTCTTCTTCTCTTTATGGACAGACTACGTCAAAAACTGATACAATTTTTGACCTTTCAAGCCATCCTGAACTAAAAGCGCCTCAGTTTCCAGGGGGACAGAATGAGATTGTTAAATTCATAAGTAAAAACTTTAAATACCCCAGACTGGCAAAAGAGGCCAGGGTTGGTGGTATAGTTGAAATAAAATTTATAGTTGACACTATAGGAAATGTAACTGATATTGAAGTTATCAAGGGCGTGCGAGAAGACATAAACAATGAAGCTATTCGACTAATATCATTGCTTAAAGGCTGGACACCTGGAGAAGACAATGGCAAAAAAGTGCGAGTTCATTATAAAATTCCAATAAGTTTTTACCCAGATGAGAAATGGAAGGAAGAATTTAAAAGAAATCAAAAGTTGGGACAAAATTAGCACTTCACATAACCCACGCTTGCCGCAAGCGCGGTGGACGTGCAATTTTGAACTGAAAACTTAATTAATAATTTTACACCACGGCGGAGAATGACGCAGATATTTTCACCGCGCCTTCGGAAGGCTGGAACGTTATACGCAAAAGCAATATGAAAAAGCCTCTAAAACTAATCTTGATTGTAGCAGCAGCTTTGCTCTTCTTCCTAGAGTTAGTCCTAGAGTTTTCCAATGTTGGACAAGATTGGAATCTTTTTTTAATGAATCTTAGACGGTTTGACTTTAAATACACCTTGGTAGTCATTTGCGTCCTAATATGTGCAAGCAGTTTTCTTGCGCTAATTAAATATAAAAAATGGGCGTACAGAACAAAACTGACATACATTATGCCTATTGTTTTTATTATTTTTACGTCATATCATCTAGCAGGGTTGGTGGATTACTACTATGGACTTTCAGAGGATTACAATTACTTTCGAGCTCGCAGGGATATTAGTTATGGAAAAATCCAATTGCTTGCTGTCGGACTACTTGTCGATGAGTCTATAGAAGTTCAAAAAGCTAGAGATTCGCTTTGCCAAGCATTTGGTTTCAAAACGATTCCAGTAGGATGTATCAGGACTGAAGGAATTGAACGATACAACGAGACTATGGAGGACTTTTTAGTATCAAAAAATGGAAAAGATTGGCAACAGACTTTTTATCGAAAGATGGACTCTATTCGGAGTATAGACGAAAAAAGAAAAGCTTCAGCTGCTAACAAAGTATGGTAACCAATGCCGGTTCTGTGATATGGGCGTGTTCAGTTCTTTGTAGTACTCTAGTAAGTAAATGTAGCTGCTGTGTTCCTAATGCGGCAACGGCTACAATACCTAATCGTTGGCGGTAATGCCTCGTGACGGCCAAGTAGATAAATTTTGAGTACTTGAATCTAATGACTAAAAGACTACTTAGCTTACTTTTTGTTTCGCTGACAATTTATAGCTTCGGACAAAGTGCGAAAGAGCAACTCAAAATTGCTAACGCAGCAAATGTAGCCTTGACAGATTTTTACGAGGAGGTGCGCTTTATTGACAGAGGTGGCTACTTCATTATTCCTGTTACGATAGGTTCACGGACTTACGATTACATCTTTGACACGGGAGGTTACAATACCGTAACAACCGACATCATGACCAGAAATGAGCTACCTGAATTAATGAAGGTGACTGTTGGAAGTTCGAATCAAATTAAATCAAAAATAAGTCTCAGTAAAATACCTCGCCTTAGTGTGGGCGACATTCCATTTACCGATGTTGGTGTCTTCGGTTTTGACTTTAACGAGTCTCCGATAATCAAGTGCTATACTAACGGTGGACTTCTTGGAAAGGGAGTTATAAGACAATCGGTTTGGCAGATTGACTATCCGAATAAGATTATACGACTGGCTGACAACGTGAGCAAAATGCCAAACCTTGAGAATTCAGTAAAATTGAAAGTGGAGCTTGACAAAGTGTTCAACCCTTTTATACAAGTAGAAATTGACGGAAGAAATCAAAAATTCATGTTAGACTTTGGCTTTGGTGGTTTCATTTCGTTAACAGAAAAGACAGCTAACCAATACAAATTTGCTACTACAATTGAAACAGACGGTGAAGGAGCCATTGGAGCAAATGGTGTAAACCAAGAATCAATGTTTATTTCAAAGCTGACAACTGTTAGAATTGCAGGACAAAATTTAGATAATCAGGTAGCGCTCTATTCTAAATCAAACAATTACAATTTGATTGGTTCAGAAATTGCAAAATATTTCATTGTCACACTCAATTTCATAGAAAAGGAATTGATACTTACACCAATTGCAAAAGCTTCAGTTGACCCATTTAAATCATTCGGAGTAGATATGAACATGGATGAAAAAGGTATTTACATAAGTAGAATTTACAAAGGACTTGACGGAGAAATAAAAGGATTACAACTTAAAGACAAAATAATTAGTGTCAATGCGGTAACGGTTGACAGCTTAAATATTTGCGACAGCTATTTTAAGCTTCGTGAAACGCTTCATCAAATGGAGAGTTTGATCATAAAAATAAATAGAGACAATGTTGTGAAGGAGTTTAAACTACAAAAGGCAGAATTGAAATGAGGCAAATACCGCCAACAAAAGCTATAACCAATGGCGGGCGAAGAGTATGTTTAAATTTTTATCTTCCTTCTTACCTTTTGTCACGGTGGATAATGACGGTTTCAAAAGCCGCCACTGGTTATAGCCAATCGTTGATGGTAATATTATTTAAATGAGTGACGTGATAACTAAAAGAAACGGACTTTTTATCGTTGGGACAGTATTACTGACTATTGGTGCAGCCGTTACGACCTTTGCGACATTTTTTGTTTTCTTCTACGGAATTCCAGTAATCGCTTTTGTTGTTGGACTTATTTTAGTTTGGCTAAGTGGCCGGACAATTAAGACAAAGGCGTTTTTGACAGTGACACCCATTGTGGTATTTTTTGCTTACCAATACTTTTGGCGGCTGTCTAACACGGCTGACCCAGAGACATTCTTAATTCCTTCCTCGTTCAGAGGTAAAGTTCACGTGCTATTCAATGAGTCATGTGGACAAGAGGAAAAATACGAAAATGACAGACGAGTTTACGACATTCCGGACAATGGAATACTACTGACAAAGTTCAAAGACGAATACGGGTTTATTGACCACCAATACTTCTTCGTTGACAGTTTAGGTAATCGGACAATGATTCCTAAAATGGACGTTCGAGACTTTAATGAAGAATGGACGATTGAAAAGAACCCTAAGGAACCTTCTCGTGATAGTTTGGGCGTATTTCACTGGGGGACAACGGGAAATGGTGAACACTTGGACGAAGGGAAATATTACTATCAAGAATTTTACGTGGCGACGTATAGACAACTGAGTGACTCATTCGGATTTCAGTACGACAAACAATTTGACTCGATTGAGTATAAATTGTTAAAGGACTGTAGAAAGATCGGTGTAAAATAATACTGCCCACAACATACACAAATGTTAGCGGTCATTGTAATAGAGGCTGAAAACTTAATCAAAAAACAAACGATTTATAAATGAAGAAAACTATAGTAGTAGTTGGTGCCACAGGAAATTTGGGAGTAAAAATTATAAATGCATTATTAGCAAAGGAAGCGGATGTAAAGGCTATTGTACGTTTAGAAACCGATATAAAAAAGATAAATGAGTTAGAAAAAAAAGGTGTCACAGTGTACCAGGTGGATTTTAATAATAAATCTGAAATTTCAAAGCATTGTATAGGTGCACATTGTGTTGTCTCTGCTTTGGCTGGTTTAAGAAAAACGGTTGTGGATACTCAAAAAATTGTCCTGAATGCTGCAATTGAAGCGAATGTGCGAAGGTTTATACCAAGTGATTACTCGATTGATTTTACCAATTTAATAGAAGGCCAAAATAGGAACTTAGATTTAAGAAAAGAGTTTCATCACTATCTTGACAAAGCACCCATTAAAGCTACCTCTATATTTAACGGAGCTTTTATGGATTTACTAACTACGGATATGCCTTTGATTATGTTTAAACTAAAACGTATCCTTTGCTGGGGTAATCCTAATCAAATTATGGAATTTACTACCACCTATAATGTTGCCGAATATACTGCGGAAGTAGCATTGGATGAGGACTCGCCAAGATATTTAAGAATAGCAGGAGACAGATTATCTTGTAATCAGTTTGCAAAATTACTAACAGAGCTTACAGGTAAAAAGTATAAAATATTCAGGCCGGGAGGAATTAAACTTTTAAATATTCTCATTAAAATAACCAGATTCTTTTCGCCTTCAAAAAAAGACCTTTATCCTGCTTGGCAAGGAATGCAATATATGAGAGATATGATGGAAGGTAGAGTAGTATTCCAAAAATATGACAACGATAGATATTCAAAAATAAAATGGACCTCAATAAAGGAATTTTTAAACTTGGAAGAAGTGAACCTAAAATAGTTGGCTTTAAAAGCCAGTAAAAACAACGAACTTAAGTGCTAATTTCAAGTTTATATCCTTTGCCGCGTATGACAACAATCTTGATATTAGGATCAAATTCCAGTTTTTTTCTAAGTTTTGAAATGAACATATCCAGACTACGGCCTACTATAACACCTTCATCTTCCCAGATCTCTTGTTGTAGCCGCCTTCGGGCTATAGCCTCGTTAGGAGACAAGGCAAAAATGCGTAGTACACGGGTTTCCGTTCTGGTCAAGTCTATGGTCCTTCCATTTATCATAAGTTTACGACTCTCCGCGTCGAACGACATTGACCCTAAAATGAATTTACCAGTATGCTGAGCGTCAGGTGAGGTCTTCCTCGGCTTAACAGATCTTAAAAAAATAAATCCAACAAATGCTAAAACTGACAGGCTGCCCATAAGATATCCATTCTTTGCTGTAATTAATCCTGTCGGTTTGAATTTAATATTAATCATGTAACACGCTATGGGTTGGCCTCTTCCTATACAGGCTACAATATCATCTTTCTTATTTTTTGATATAGCATATCCATAGGCTACACTGGCATTGGCACAGTTCAGTACATTAACAACGTAATCACCTGCGAGCGGATCTTTGGCTAACAAACGCTGAGTGATCTTTACCAGGGATTCGGGTTGAAAAGTGAGCGCATTTGCAAAACTGATCTGGTATTCATTTTTGGCGATCTTTTTTACCGGTAGCACCCGTGATACACTGTCGCCCGATTGAAGGAGTATTTCGTGTCCGATTCGGCGAAGCAAAATTTCCCTTCTGGCAAAGTCAAAGTCATCATTGCCGGTGATGTTGAAAGCCACCCCGATTAAAGAGATAAACGTGAGTAGTAATAATACACCCAGGTGCTTTCGTTTGACTGGCAAGAGATTTCTTCTAAAAAGCATAATGTCAAGATATTATTTACCAAGTTTACACTATTATTTACAATCCAGGCTCCTCCATTTGAACACTATCAACGTATTTTTGTTGCAACAACCTTAAAAGGATACGAAAAACAAAAGCATGCTTAATCTAATTTACCAGGAGCTAAATCTATGTTAAGTAAACCTACACAAAATATGAAAAAAGTTATTTATGCGCTGATCTTACCGCTGGTTGTGGTAAGCGGATTAGTATTTGCCAATCGCGAAATCAAAAATGAAACTTCTAAAAAATCAGTTCCAAAGCCCCTCTCTGCTGCTGAAATGAACGCCGAATTAAAAAAATGGGAGGCTAGCCCTGATGGTATAAAATACAAAGAATGGGAAGCGTCTCCGGAAGGTAAAAAAGTGCTTACCGCTGCTGCTAAAATAAGGAAGGATATAAGTGCTTTTACCAATATGGAGGCTGTTGTAACCTCTCTTTTTCTTCCGCCAGGCTCACGATTAGGTTTCGGAGTGATGGCCAGGATCAATGGTGAGGATTATATTCTTAGTTTTGGGCCTGAAACATTTGACAAGAATTTTTTGAACTTTAACTATGAATTTCACCAATTGCATAGCCTGAAAGTTAATGACAAAATAATTATAAGAAGCCGTAGTGTATCGCACGCGCCCAAGTATTCATATCCAATAATATCGGGCGACTATGTGGAGCGAGATAGTAAAATAATTTATATACGCGTCCCTCGCAAAGACGGCTGCTGAGTAAAGTTATGCTGGGAAGACTTTTACAGAATTTAAAGGTAAAGAGAGTGAGAAATAACATTTTTAGCCTATATTTTTAAGATGGAATGAGGCTTCAGGCGGTGCATTTTTTCGGCATCGAAAAGTGATCAACATTTTTAAATCTTCATTTCTCATGAACCACAGTGAAATTTTATTAAACAGTTATTCCCAAGACAAAATCTCAAAAACTGAATTGTTGACCTGGTTTACAGCATTACCAGAAATTGAAAAAAAGGATGTATTGACTAGCTTAAGTTGGTTTATAGAAAATGTGCATCCGACAAATGACGAAATTCATTTGGGAATAAACAGTTCTGGTCTAAAAAACACATACACTGCAGCAATTCTTCTGGCGAACAATACTTTCAACATTGCTTTTCGAAAAATATTAGATTTGCCAGCAAGTGAAAACCAAAAAAGCTTTGAGTTTTTAATCTCAATTTTTAAAATCGCCGACCACAGGCGTAGAACTTTCGAATGCAAAGGTTACTGCAACCATGAATGGCATTGCATTTAATCTCCGCAGCCACCCCTACACAAAACACACTTGCCAAAATCGCGGACGACGTGCAAGTTTGAAATCAAAACCAAATTAATATCTTGCATCAGGGCTGACCATTAAGCGCAGTTTTCTTCGCACCGAACGGCAAGCCCAAATCGTTATGTGTAACTTTATGAGACAGCTACTGACATTTATAATTGGATTATTTTGTTCATTTACAGCTTATGCAGACTGTGCTGTGTCCGGTCTTTATGCATTTCCAGGTGGGTCCACAATCAAGCAAAACTCAATATTCGTTCCTAATGGATATGCTGAAAGCCAAAATGTTATTTTGAGTCTAAACAAAAAACACAACATCTATCTTAAAGGGGGGAATAAATCTAAAGGAGGACATATTTCCGTTTACTATAAATTCTCTAAATCGAGGGATTCAAAAGGAATTAAACTTCTAGACCATGAGAAAGAACGAGCAAGGTACTTTAGATGGACAGAAAAAAAACTAAAAAATCAGTATGATGGTGAGATTCAACTTGACTATGGCGAAAGATTTTACAGAGTACTAAAATTAATTCGTAACACGACTGGTTAAAAATTGCCGTGCCTGAGTACTAACAGTAACAATGCATACAAACTATGCCGGCAGAGGTTAATGATTAATTATTAATTATATGCGAACCCTGGCTGCAATTTGAGAAATCCACAGAAAATCAATTAAAATGAATAAACTCTTAATTACGACCTTATTAGTTTTAACATCGTGTGCTTTATCATTCGGACAAAGCACGACTTTAGATGAACAGAAATATTCTGATTGCAGGCTCATAATTCCAATTGACTATAAGGACATTGAAAAAAACTTTGAGGAATCAAAAAAATACGCTGACATCGAAATCGTGCTCATCGAAACTAATGGAAAGGAAAAAATAAAAAGTTTTAAACGGGGTTTTATTCGTAACTGGGAACGTAATGGCAAAAAAGGTGTTTATTTTGAGCCAAGTGAGTCGGTGAACGCCCCTCAAAAAGCAGCCTATTTTCCTTTATTCAATGACAAAAAAACTTTTTGCTACAAGGCTGATTGTTATTACAGCAAATAGGCAAAATTCAAATAGCTGGTAACACACAGAAAACACAACTTACTTTGGAACTCTTAATAACGATACTGAATTGAACTCTGTATTGCTCAATAGAACGAAAAGACTACAAATGAATTTTCAGAAATAAATACAGCTTTTAACTTGATTTTTGCGAATTGGGACCACAGCGACTAAATAAAAAATGATTAGCGATAAACAGATAACTCATATTAGCAAGTTTTTAAGTTTGGTATTGCGACACCAACCTGAAACAATTGCTATTCACCTTGACCAAAATGGCTGGACAGACGTTGACGACTTGCTTGACAAAGCAAATAACTACGGAATTTCGTTTGACAGAGAAATACTAGACCACATTGTTGCGACAAACTCAAAAAAACGATTTGCTTTTAATGACACGCTTGATAAGATAAGGGCAAGTCAAGGGCATTCAATAGAAATAGAATTAGGTTATACTAATCAAAAGCCACCAGAAATACTTTTTCATGGAACAGGAGAAAAGTCAGTTCAATCAATTTTGAACACAGGAATTGAAAAACGGAACCGACAACATGTTCACTTGAGTAGCGATATTGAAACTGCGATAAAAGTTGGACAACGACACGGAAAGCCTTTTGTGTTTAGGGTGCTTTCTGAACAAATGCATACAGACAACTTTGAATTCTTCATTTCTGACAATGGTGTTTGGTTGACCGACTATGTGCCGACAAAATATTTGAAGCAGAATGACTAAAAGAATAACAGCCCTTAACACAATGCATAAACAATGGAGGGTATTGGTTTAAGGTAAAAGTATCATCTTTCATAATATGTTTTTGCAAGAGGCAGTGACGCACAGCTTACACCCGCAACTGCTCATGCACAAGCTGCAAATTAAAAAATCACTAGAGAAATTGACATTTTACAGAAAGTAAGAAAAACTGCAAAAAGCAACATGTAAGCGGTCATTGTGGGACTATACGGCAAACCTCAAACAGACACTAATGCAAGAAATAAAAGGATTACTTGAACAAATAAAGCAACACGATAAACTTGCAATTAGAGTAAGCTCTAACTCAAATAATTATCTGCCTGCCGATGTAATGAAAATGCTTACCCAACCGCATAGAAAAGCCAATTATTTTTTTGTGTTTGTTGAAAGTGGTTCAGTTACCCATAAAGTTGATTTAAAAGATTTGACCATTACAAGCGGACAGTTGTTTTTCGTTTTACCTAATCAAATTCACTCTGTACCTGAACAGAAGAAAGATGATATCGAATGTTTCAAAATGAGTTTTGACCAAAACTGTTTGTCTTTACTTCCTAAACACTTTTTGTTTTTACTCAATCCTTTAAACTCGCAAATCATTTCGTTTAATAGCGATTCAAGACAACGAGTGCAACTACTTTTTGAAATACTCAACAAAATTTTGCATGCAGACAATGACCAAAAAGATTCTGAAATTATTTTGGCTCATCTTAATGCACTTATGACTGAATTTAACAATGCATATTTTAAAAATGTTGTAAAAGAAAAATCGGAAACAAACAAACTTTCCAAATACATCGAGTTTCAAATTGCAGTAGAAACTCATTTCACGGAGCAACATTCTGTACAAACCATTGCTGACCATCTTTCTATCACTACAAATAATCTTTACAACATTGTAAAAGAGTTTTCAGGTGTATCGCCAAAAGAGTTTATCACCAATCGTTTGATGTTAGAGGCACAAAGAAAGCTTTTTTATTCCGATACATCGGTAAAGGAATTGGCTTATGAATTAGGTTTTAGCGACCCGGATTATTTTTCTAAGCTTTTCAAAAAAACCACTGGAAAAAGTGTTACACAGTTTGTTGGAAGCATTCAAGATTTGTTAAGCAATTAAAGTGAATAGTCCATCTCTCTTGATTTAGCTTCCGCGACTTTTACTGTTCATCAAAAAATACAAAAATGAAATCAGCATTAGTAACAGGAGCAAACAAAAGCATCGGTTTTGAAACGGCTAAGCAATTAGCACAGCTTGGGTATTTCGTTTACCTCGGTAGCCGAGACAAAACGAAAGGTTTTAAAGCAATTGAAAATTTAAAAGCAATAGGCTTAACAAATGTGGACTGCATTCAATTAGATGTAACAGACATCAATTCAATAAAAGCCGCAAGACAAGAACTTGAAGCAAAAACTCAAAAGTTAGATGTACTAATTAATAACGCAGGCATTAGTGGGGGCTTTCCGCAACCAGCAACAAATGTTTCTGTTGATACCTTGCGAGTTGTATTTGAAACTAATTTTTTCGGAGCAGTTCAAGTAACGCAGGAGTTTATTGAGTTGCTGAAAAAATCAGACCAACCCAGAATTGTAAATGTAACCACCGAATTATCTTCATTAACAAATCACAGCGACCCAAACTGGGAATTTGCACAATTCAAACCTGCAGCTTATGGTCCATCAAAGACCGCTTTGAATGCATACACTGTAATGTTAGCGGTTGAACTCAAAGACACCAACTTCAAAGTGAATTGTGTATGCCCCGGGTTTACTGCTACAGACTTTAATAATCACCAAGGAACCAAAACAGTTGAGCAGGGCGCAAGCGTAATTGTAAAATATGCAACGCTTGACGCTGAGGGTAGGACAGGATGCTTTTTCAGCGAAGAAGGCCTAACGGCTTGGTAACAATGGACCACATAATAATAGAAAAACGACGAACCACAAACTGCATCGACCAGTAGTTGACGCGGGAGAGGTAATAGAAAGTTTTGTATCTTAAAAAGCATTTAAGGGAATAGGCAATTGAGTGTTCCAAACGCCAATTATTGGCTTCAAAACCTTAGCAACAATCGTTAAACTTATACGGAACAGGTATTCTAAAACTCAAATAGGGCTGAAAATTAAAAGCACATAGGCCCAAGTTTTCATTGTGGCAAATGGGGTTATATTCGCCAGCAGCTCACGATACTAAATAATTTTCTTATGGAAAACAGAGGAGATAAATGGGAATGGCCTGAAGAACTTGATGCTTTAGTTGCTGCTCCAGAACACCATCGATTATTAAGCGAAAATGGTTACGTTAGGGTTATTGATACTTTAATTCCGCCTGGCGAAATCACTAAACTGCATACACATAAATGGCCAGCATCACTTTACGTAATAAGTTGGTCAGATTTTATCCGGTATGACGAAGACAATAATATTGTTTTGGATTCTAGAAACCTGGCTTCTACCCCCGTTCCGGCAAGCTCGTTATGGTCTGAAGCCTTAGCTCCGCATTCGTTGAAAAACATTGGCGACAAGGACATACATATAATTAGTGTGGAAATAAAAAACACTAATGGCAGTGCCTAACAACACGTTCTCACAAATTGCTTCAAGGAAACATTAAACAATTGAATGATGAATTCATTATTCTACATCTTGTTGATGCAAACAGTGTGGCAAGAAAAATACTTTTTTATTTTGAGGCTTCTGTTTTAGGTCTTTCTTCTCTAACACCTCTTTTATAAATTATTAACCCATTGAGGAAATTACGTAGAATCTGATCGCCCATTGGTTTAAAGTTTGGATGATCTTCAGCTCTGAAAAAAGCGGAAAGTTCTGTAGCTGTGATTCGAAAATCAACCAAAGCCAAAATTGCAACTATATCCGAATCTTTCAGTTTTAGCGCCACGCGAAGTTTTTTAATAACATCGTTATTACTCATACGATCAATTTTTATCATTTATAAAACATCAGCGCCTCTGTGTCTCTGCGTTAAAATATAATCGCAAAGGCGCAGAGGCGCTAAAGTTATGCTAAAAGCTAATGGCTATTGCCAATAGCTAATTATTAATATCTGTATGCTTCCGGTTTAAACGGACCATCAACGGAAACGCCAATGTAAGCTGCTTGTTCAGCAGTCAGTTCATCTAACACAACGCCAATTTTAGCTAAGTGTAAACGAGCTACTTTCTCATCTAAATGCTTCGGCAAAGTGTACACTTTGTTTTCGTATTGATCAGTGTGTAACCATAACTCTAACTGCGCCAATGTTTGGTTGGTAAATGAGTTAGACATTACAAATGAAGGGTGACCGGTTGCACATCCTAAGTTAACCAAACGACCTTCAGCCAATACAATCACATCATTACCATCAATAGTGTATTTATCTACCTGAGGTTTAATTTCGATTTTAGTATTACCGTAGTTCGAGTTTAACCAGGCCATATCAATTTCGTTATCGAAGTGACCGATGTTACAAACGATGGCTTTATCTTTTAAAGATTTGAAATGCTCGCCAGTTACGATGTTATAGTTACCAGTAGCAGTTACTACGATATCCGCCTCTTTAACGGCATCTTTCATTTTCTTCACTTCGTAACCTTCCATTGCTGCCTGTAAAGCACAAATTGGATCGATCTCGGTAACAATTACGCGAACGCCTGCAGAGCTTAATGATTCAGCAGAACCTTTACCCACATCGCCATAACCGGCAACTACAGCAACTTTACCAGCCAACATTACATCGGTAGCACGACGAATAGCATCTACCAACGACTCGCGGCAACCGTATTTGTTATCAAATTTCGATTTAGTTACCGAATCGTTTACGTTGATAGCCGGCATGTATAAAGTACCGTTTTTCATACGCTCGTGTAAACGGTGAACACCGGTAGTAGTTTCTTCAGAAAGACCTTTAATACCGTCGATCAGTTCAGTGTAAACATCAAAAACCATATTAGTTAAGTCGCCACCGTCATCTAAGATCATGTTCAACGGCTTATCTTCTGAACCGAAGAATAAGGTTTGCTCAATACACCAGTCGAACTCTTGTGCATTCATACCTTTCCAGGCGAAAACCGGGATACCTGCGGCAGCAATAGCAGCGGCAGCATGATCCTGGGTTGAGAAAATATTACATGAACTCCAACGAACCTCAGCACCTAAATGCGCTAATGTTTCAATAAGAACGGCTGTTTGAATGGTCATGTGCAAACAACCTGCAATGCGTGCACCTTTCAATGGTTTTGAATCACCATATTCGGCACGAATAGCCATTAAACCAGGCATTTCGGCTTCGGCCAATTCAATTTCCTTGCGGCCCCATTCAGCCAGCGACATATCTTTTACCTTATAAGGCAAACTCAAATCAATTTTTGATTTACTGATAGTTGACATACTATTATAAATTTTGTGCAAAGTTACATAACAGCGTAACAAGATGAAAACATGATTTTCACTGAATAAAATTCAAAAAATCGGAAGTTTTTAGTCCTGAATACGAAATAGATTTTGAAAAATCAGGTCAGCAACATGCAATTTCCCGGCCAATGTTATGGCTTTTGCTAATCTTCTTTCTGTTTTTGAGATCAAATATTCGTTATGAAGTATCATGATCTAAACTTCTAACGAAAACCTCATTTTCTCTTTTTCAATAGCTCCTAATCGTTTATAGAATTTGATGGCTCTATCATTGAAGAGGGGCGTTTGCCATTGGATATTTATGCATTCTTTTTCTATGGCGATCTTTTTTAATATTTCAAGAATAACCACTCCTATTCCGGCACCTCTAAAGACAGGATCCAGATAAAGGCAATCCATATGTAAGAACAACGCAGCATCCCAGGTAGAGAAATCAAAGGTATAGGTTGAGTATCCAACTAATTCTTCACTGCTCTCTACCACCAGGCAAAAGAGTTTAGGATTTTCAGAAAAGAGTGCCTTTTGAAGCTTTTCAGATTTTCCGACAGAAGAATAGACTGCTTGCTCATATGCAGCATGGCGTTCACAAAGCAAAACCAATTGATCCAGATCTTTTTCTTCTACCGGTCGTATCAGGTATTCCATTGTAAATTGATCTCAGTTTGTAAAAACTCAATGAAATGATTGAAATATTCGGGGTAGGTTTTATTAGTTGAAACAGCTATATAATGCTTACGTTTCAACCCATTTTTACCAATTTTAACAGCTTTAAGGTTAGGATTATTTTTTAAATAAGGCTGCAGCGACCATTTTGCCATCGACATTATTCCCATATCCGCTTTTACCATTTCAATAGAAGCTTCGGTTAATGGAAGTGGGGTGATCTTTTTGGGTTTAACATTGGCGGGGGCTAAAACAAACTGATGAACGGTAACTGTTTCAAGCGGCAGCGAATGAATGATCAAATGCTCTGAAGCAAAATCTTCGGCTATAACATATTTTTTGGCAGCCCAGTGATGATTTTCGGAAACCACCATCATCATCTCATCCTGAAAAAGTTCGATGTATTTTATGTTTTCGTTTTTCATTGGATCACTAACAATGGCTACATCCAGCACATCATCCAACAGTTTTTGCAAAGGATAATGTGTGGCTTCCATCACAATTTTCAATTCTACATTGGGGTACAGTAAATGAAATTGCTTTAACACCGATGGCAGCCAATGATAACTTGAGTAGCATTCGGTACTGATCCGAATTTCTCCAACTTCACCGTAAACCATTGCCTTTATTTCTTTTTGCGTTTCGGCAAGTTTATTTAATATTTCATTTGCCGTTACATAGATCTTTTCTCCTGCCTTTGTCAGGGTGAGCTTTTTATTGGCCCTATTAAAGATCTTAATGCCGAGTTGGTATTCGGCTTCCTTTAGCTGATGGCTTAATGCCGATTGAGTAAGATGTAACTTGTCAATTGCCTTTGTGATACTGCCCTCTTCAACAATCGACTTTATTAAACGTAAATGTCTTATCTCCATTTATTAAAATTAATAGGATTACACAAAACTGTCGATAATAAGCCAAAAAATTGCATGAAAATTATTGATGAAATGCATGAATTCTTTTCGTTTTTATTGAAAGAAGCTGCTTTATAGTTTTGTCTTATTATTTAATCAACAACTTTTACACTATGGATTTACAAATTAAACATTATGAGAATAAACTAGCTTTTGAGATGGATCCATCTGATTTGTTCGAAGCAATGAACAGTGGAGAAAAAATCGTTCCCCTTGACGCCAGAAAAGCTTTTGGATTTGAAGCAGAGCATATTCCATTGGCTATTAACATTCCTCATCGCGAAATGAATTTGGAAACTACCCAGCATTTAGACAAGGATATTTTATACGTTACCTATTGCGATGGAATAGGTTGTAACGCTTCAACAAAAGGTGCTTTAAATATGGCTCGGTTAGGCTTTAAAGTAAAAGAACTGATTGGAGGAATTGAGTGGTGGAAGTTTGATGGCTATGCCACAGAAGGAACCCAAGTAACCGCAGAAAACGGGCAAAAAATTCAGTGTGCTTGTTAAGATATAGAGGCACAAACAATCAATTTTCGATGTTTGTGCCTCTTACTTTTTATTTATCTCCGGGCTTATAATCTTTTAAAAGCTGAAGTGTATAATCCAAGCTTTTAGGGTTTTCCCAGCTAAAATGCCCGGGAATAATGAACCGTGGGGCTGGGCATTTTTTCATCACATTTTTTACACTAGTGGGCCAGGCTTTAACATCTGCATCAGCCACATTTCCCAAGTCAGGACTTTCAGTACTTTTTACAAAACAGCCTCCATAAAGTATCTTCTCCTTTGGATACCAGATCACAATATTGTCTTTGGTATGCCCTGCTCCGGGATAAAAAGTAGTAAACCTATGCTCACCAACTGTAAAGGTAGTATCGTTGATAAAGTAATACTGAGGCTGCTTTTCGTTATGCGTTTTGCACAAGTCGTAGGTTTGTTTTGAGGTATAGGTTTTAACTCCTCGGTATTTTAAAAACTCCAGTCCTGCAGTACGATCAGCGTGATAATGGGTAGAAATGGCCAACACCACTTTCTGATGATGTCGTTTTTCAATGCTATCGAGTAAAGGTTGAAATTGGGTAGTATCCCAGGGTGTATCAAACATTACCACGCCGGCTTTGGTCAGCAAGTACATACTGTTTGATGGGATAATAGTACCACCAAAGTTTTTGTAAGTGGTATACACATAAAAATCACCGGTAAGGTGAGTAATCTTTAAACCTTCGGCCGGTTTTTGCTGATTAAAGCAAGCTAGTAGAATGGAGGTAAATGCCAGCGTAATTATGGTTTTCATAGTTAAATTAAAAAGTTTACCTATCAGCAAGATAGGTAAACTTTTTTAGCAGAGTACCAGACTCTTATTCATCTGTGTATTCAAGTATGTCTCCGGGCTGGCAATTCAAGGCTTTGCAAATTGCCTCGAGCGTGCTAAAGCGAATAGCCTTAGCCTTTCCTGTTTTTAATATGGAAAGATTGGCCAATGTTAAATCTACTTTCTCCGAAAGTTCGTTAAGTGACATTTTGCGCTTGGCCATCATCACATCAAGGTTTACGATAATAGCCATAACTTAAATTGTTAAATCACTTTCTGATTGGAGTTCTACACCCCGTTTAAATATCTGCGAAATGATAAAGATGAGTCCCGCCATGAAAATATACTCTCCTGCCACCCAGTCGCCGTACATTTTTCCGGTAAGTTTCATTAGCCATGCAGTATAGCCACTGCTGGTCATGCCCACCAACCATATTGAAAACAACATGTAACTGATCTTCTCCAAAATCTTTACGATTTCCATATTAAAGGGATTTTCGAGATTGAATTTTGAAAAGAGTTTAATAACAAGAATCCAAACGAATGCTTTCATTAACACAATGGAAACCTTGAACGAAACAACGCCCGTATAATACCAAAAGTTCATTTGGCGCAGATCGTAATAATTTAATCCTTTGTAAAGGTTCTTTGCCCCTTCGGGATTTGAACAACTCACAATAAAGGAAAAAAGCATGGCTCCTGCTTCAATCATAAATGCCACAAATGCAACCCAAGCGAGGATATGCATTACCGAGAGAATTTGTTCTGTTCTCGTTTTAGGTTTAGCAGTTAGTTTCATAACATTGATAATAAAGTTTGTATTTCAAATATCAATAATTATTTATTGAAAAACAATAAATTAAATTCGTTTTTCAATAAATATTTTTCGAATATCATTCTATATCAATTTAATACGACGCAAAAGGGCTCTGAACTGATCATTCAAGGCCCTTTTCTTGCAAGCTCGAAAATGTTAATCCATAGGCAGAAAAATAGTTTCTTTTATTTAATCCCTCCAAAAGCACCAAAGCACATATTCTTATGCAAAATCTCCACACTGCTAAAGCCTACTTTTGTCATTAAATTAAGTTGATAATTCATAGATCGTGGCGAGTCTTCTTTGGCTACATAATCCAGCACTTTCAGCCGATATTCCTCTCCTCCGATGTTTTCCAAATAGTCGCCATAGCGCTCCCAGGTATATTCGTTTAACAATTCGGTATCCTGTGTAATTAAGTCCGATATCATTAAACAACCTCCGGGCTTTAACAATTTATACAATTTGATAAAAGTCGTCTCCCAATCGGCATCATCGCGTAAATGATGTAAAACAGCACCGGCCAAAATAATATCGAACTGGTTGTCGCTTAAATCAGCCTCGCGAATATCACATTGAATAACATCCACCTTGCCGGTTGTTTGTGCCGAAACCCGTTCATAAGCCTTTTCTAACATAGGTTTGCTCAAATCAACCAAGGTACAGTTCAGGTTAGGCAATTTAGAAAGCATCATCAAGGAGTAATTGCCTGCGCCGCATCCTATATCCAATATAGTTGTGGCATTAGGCACAATGCGTTTTGCAGATTCGGTAATTAGCTCTAACGAAATTTTGGCATCGATGGTTGATAACTGACCCGTATCTAAATTTGAGAAACGCTCGACGTCATTATCAAAACGCTCCCTGATCTCAGCTACTGTTGATTTATTCATATGCTTTTTTGTTTAAGCAAGATTAACAATATCATTCATGACTTAAAAATACTTAATTTGCCAATTAACAATACCTATTAAGTATTTATGGAATTAAGGCATATAAAGTATTTCCTGGCATTGGCCGAAGAATTAAGCTTTATAAAGGCTGCAGACAAACTGTTTATCTCACAACCACCACTTAGCCGGCAGATCAAAGAATTAGAAGATGAACTTGGCACACGTTTGTTTCACCGAAACAATAAACGGGTTGAACTCACCGAAGCTGGAAAATACTTTGAAAAAGAAGCAAGGCAATTATTGCAATCGCTGGAGCGGATAGCGTTGAAAACGCAAAAAATAGGGAACAACATTAGCGGTGAATTTAGAATTGCTTACATAAGCTCCACATTTTCAGGCCATATTACGGAATTGATCAAATACCTGTCGGCACAATATCCTTACGTTAATTTCAGGCTATACGAAGTTTCAACATCGCGACAAATAGCAGCCCTGGAACAAGGAAAACTCGATTTGGGAATCATCCGTGGACCACTTAAATCTCCGCATTTAAGAATTGAACAGTGGTTTCAGGATAGCTTTTCCTTAGTATTCAACATGCATCGAATTAAGATTACTACAGAAGAAGAAATGAGAAGCTTGAGCAATGAAACCTTTATCTTTTTTAATAAAGATCACTCACCCTACTACTATGAAACTTTATTGCAATTATGTGCAGCTTATGGTTTTGAGCCCCGGGTAACACATGAATCAAACAATGTTAACTCTATTCTTCAGTTGATCAGTGATGGCTTGGGAAGCTCCATCCTGCCTACAAGTTTTGTTAAGAACAATCAATTGCCGGATGTTGGACATATTGAAATTACTGCGGCAAATCAATTTTCAGAAGTTTTGCTGGCTTATTTTAAGGATAACCTTTCAGAAATTACTGAAAAAGCGATCAGTTTTTTACAAGGAAAAATAACGGAATGATGTTTTTTGGGTAATTCAGGGTGGTTAAATTGTCTGTCCGGCTGTCTCCTCCAGACAGCCGAACGACAAAAAACCTAAAATTTAATATATGAAAGGGTCAATATGCTTCTATATCATTGATGCCATAACCAATAAAAATCATTGGTCATTCTTCGAAAAGAGGAGCGTTTTGTTCTACAAATTTCAAGAAAGCGTTTTGCCAAACATCAGAAGGTTTTAATCTTTAACCGAATTCATTTTAAATAACATTTAAACGAGCCTTTAGAAATTGCCCCTTTAACTTAGGTTTTTAAATGCCGCGTTTACAGTATCCCAAAGCTCCCGCGTATAAAGTCCTAATTTAGAATTTAATCTGAAATTTAAAAATGATAACTAATGTTTAAACTATTGAATTGGCCACTTTACATTCAACTAATTGATTATCTGCAGATTATTTTTTTTAAAAAAAGAGGGGAATAAAAACAAAGCCTACAGGATCGGTGAAAGCAAACGACATAATGATTCGAAGAAATGCTTAAACCAACGGCGTTTAAGCCAATAAGCGGGTGAAATTTCGCGACTTTCGGCAAGGTCATTTAAAAAAGCTTGTTTTAACTGCTGGTTAATGGCTTCATCAAAAACAATAGCATTTACTTCAAAATTAAGTTCGAAACTACGGATATCCATATTGGCCGTTCCAACCATCGAAATTAAATCATCAACAACCATGGTTTTGGCATGCACGAAACCTTTTCGGTACCTAAAAATACGTACCCCACATTCGAGCAACTCTTCATAATATGATTGGGAGGCCGCTCCTACAAACTTTGAATCAGAACGACCAGGAACAAGTAATCTTACATCTAGCTTACTTAAAGCAGCATTTTTCAACGCATTAACAATGCTTTCGTTAGGAATAAAATAGGGTGAGGTGATATAAATAGATTTTTTAGCGTTGTTAATTGCTGAAAGATAACTAAGCATAATATTGGCCTGATCGGAATCAGGACCACTAACCGCAATTTGAGCCATTTGATCACCTACGGCCTTAACATCCGGAAAGTATTCATGCTGAAAGAACAACTCTTCTTCGCAGCAAAAGCTCCAGTTCAAAGCAAAGAACAATTGCAGCGAGCGTACTGCCTCACCTTCAATTTTCAGATGCGTATCGCGCCAAAAGAGCTCATTTTCAATACCCACATTTACGTATTTATCAGAAAGATTTATCCCTCCTACAAAACCCACTAAACCATCAACAACTACGATCTTCCGATGATCACGATAATTCTGCCGGTTTGAAAAAAGAGGAATATTGATCTTGTAAAAAGGCACAGCCTGAATGCCCGCTTCCTTAACCCTTCTCAAAAACTTCTTGCTTAAAGAGCATCCAAAGTCATCATAGATCAACCTTACCAAAACACCCTCCTGCACCTTTCGGATCAATATCTCAAAAAGCTGATCCACCACCAGGCCTTCTTCAATAATATAATACTCAAGGTGAATATGGTGCCGTGCATTTTCCAGGGCATCAAATAGGGAAGGAAATTTCTCTTCCCCATTAATAAGCAGCGTGATCTTATTATTGTCCGTTAATGGTAAACGACCTTCATAAGTAAGCAAACGGATGAGCCGTTCATAATCTTTCAACTTCTCCGAATACTCGAGCAAATTATCCTCTGACAGCTTATAAACGTAATTATTTATCCTCCGTTGCAGCTTTTCATCCTCATGAGCTTTTAGGCGGTAGAGCTTTTTCTTCCGATAATTTTCACCAAACGCATAGTAAATAAGAATTCCGATGCCCGGTAACAGGAAAAAGATCAGCAAATAGGCAATTGTTTTTGAAGGGCTTCGGTTTTCGGAAATAATGATCACGGAAAAGAAAAAAGCAATAATGTAACCGAGTGCCAGCAGCAAAGTGGTAAACGGAATCTGGTGCCAAGTTTCAGTAAAAAGATTGCTTAAGTGCATTTGATAAAGAAGAAACGGTTTAGCTAAAATAGCAAGATTAAACAAAACCACATGTTTCGGTTTTTGACAAAACAATTACGTCAACTTTAAGTTATTCCTATTAATTTTGCATTCAATTATCAGACTTATAATATTATGTACCCAGAATACATGGTTGCGCCGATGCGCGAGGAATTAACCAATGATGGTTTTGAACAATTAATGACCGCCGATGATGTTGAAAAAGCAATCGCTTCGGAAGGAACTGTGTTTGTAGTAGTGAACTCTGTTTGCGGTTGTGCGGCTGCCAATGCTCGTCCTGCTGCTCGTTTAGCCGTTAAAAACGAAAAAAAACCAGGTAAAATTGTTACCGTTTTTGCCGGCATGGAAAAAGAAGCAGTTGACAAAGCACGTGCGTTTATGTTGCCTTATCCACCATCATCACCTTCAATGGCTTTATTTAAAGATGGCAAATTAGTTCATATGGTTGAACGTCATCATATCGAAGGCCGTCCGGCTCAAATGATCGCCGAAAATTTAGTAGGTGCTTTTGAGCAATATTGCTAAGAAAAACATTTGAATAAAATACTGGAGCCGAAGAACCATCTTCGGCTTTTTTGTTATAAGAGGTTTTAAACTGAATATAAACGTTTTACACGCGGAATAATAAGACTAACTCTTTAACTAATGCCATTTGTGAGCAATGAGGGCTGATTGAAATGTTGTAAGCTTATTTTTTTAATTAATTTTGGCTTTGGTATCTACTTCTAAAAGCGCTCAAATTTGGAAGGAAAAAGAACCGTTACAGGGCTTTATGCTACAGATGAAAATTTTAAAACCATGAAAATAAAAAAAGCTCATTTAGGATTCCTCCTAATGATTATTATCCTGTTTATTACTAAAGGATCAAAAGCTCAAACCGAAACATGCCGCGTTCTTCTTGATAAGATCTCAAATGAGTATAAAGGAAGTTGCCTAAATGGATTAGCCGATGGAAGCGGCAAAGCCATTGGTACGGAGGATGTTTATGTTGGAGAGTTTAAGGACGGCTGGCCAGATGGAGTTGGTACCTATACGTTTAAGAATGGGAATGTTTATGAAGGGTTTTGGAAGAGAGGAAAAAAGGAAGGCAAAGGGAAGTTTTCGTATAAAATAAATGGCAAGAAGCAAGTTATGACAGGATACTGGAAAAATGATGAATATGTTGGGCCTGTTAAACCAGAAACTTCAGGCGATAGCTACAGAGTTAGTTCTTCAACAGGGATCTTTAATTATTCAATTGACGAAAATTTAAAAGCAGAAGATAATGAATGCGACATCCTATTTTCAATTAAAAGTGCCTTTACAGATTACCTTCCTTCTGATTTAAAGATTGAAAACACATCGGGACAGGTTTTTCAGAATGGGAAGAAATTTGGAGTACGTAATCATTTTTATCCATTGCACTGTGAAATAAGCTATACAATTCAACTTGGAGATGCCAGAAAACAATGTCGATTTATTATAGAAATATTAAAAAAAGGGAAATACAACGTTAAGATCAATAATGATTAATTAAATCTCGAGGCACACCAACAATAGTAAGTGTGCCTCAAGACTTTCCTTCTTCACAAGTTAGTTATAGCCTGATAAGAAGGAATTTCAAAATCGTCGACTACCCACAGCTCTACAAAATCTTCCTTTTCCATCATTCTTTGACCGTCGTAATCGTAACTGGTTTTTTACTTGCATCTCTTCTTCAATTTGTTTGACCTTTATATCCTCCAAATGATACGAAGAAAGCGCCAATGTGGGAGACTGTAAACAGTCCTATATTGAATTTAGTATCGCTATTGCGGAAGGGGAATAAAACTGCAATTGCATAAAACACTGCAGCTTTTGTTGCATCCCAGGATATTCATGCATCCCTGCTGCAAGTTATTATCGATCAAAAGGTAAAAAGTGCTGTAACGCTGGCAGTGAATATTCACTTTGAAGTAAACAATAAGTAATAGAAGTTAATTATAAATAAACCCATTAACCGTCTATAATATTCCATTAAAATATCAGAAGATATGACGACAACTGACGCTCAAACAGAGACCATCGAAAAATCCCCGATCGAGGTTGTGAATTCAACCGCCCAAAACACCGTTTACTCTATATTGCTGGCTTTAAGTTTTTCGCATTTGCTGAACGACACCATGCAATCGCTGATCCCTTCAATCTATCCGCTTGTAAAAACCTCGCTTAAATTAAGTTTCAGTCAAATTGGCTTAATAACCTTATGCTTTCAGCTTTCAGCATCTATTTTGCAACCGCTGGTAGGTATTTATACCGATAAACGTCCGCAGCCCTATTCACTTGCAATAGGCATGAGCTGCACACTGTTAGGCTTGGTAAACCTTGCCTTTGCACATAGTTTTCCAATGGTACTGGTTTCGGTAGCGATGGTGGGTGTTGGCTCGGCCATCTTCCATCCGGAGGCTTCCCGCTTAGCCCATATGGCTGCAGGTGGTAAACATGGAATGGCTCAGTCTCTATTTCAAGTTGGAGGAAACGCCGGCAGCTCAATAGGTCCACTGCTGGCGGCAGCCATTATAGTTCCCTTTGGGCAGTTTAACGTGATCTGGTTTTCATTAGCAGCGCTGTTGGCTATTATTGTTATGCTTAATATCAGCAAATGGTACCAGCAAAATACGCATCGAATTAAAGCGAAAAAGAAGGTCAGTCTGAATTCAGCCCAGCATTTATCAAAAACGAAAATAGCTTTTTCAATTGCTATTCTTATGGTGCTTATCTTTTCGAAATACTTTTACATGGCCAGCATGACCAGTTATTATACCTTTTACCTGATGGATAAATTTCATCTTTCGGTACAAAGCTCACAGGTATACCTGTTCATCTTCCTGTTTTCAGTTGCTTTAGGAACTTTTATTGGCGGACCGGTAGGTGACCGGATTGGACGTAAATACGTGATCTGGATCTCTATTTTAGGTGTTGCACCATTCTCATTGATGTTGCCTTATGCAAACCTATTCTGGACGGGGGTATTGAGCGTATTCATTGGTATTATACTTTCATCCGCTTTTTCAGCCATATTGGTGTATGCACAGGAACTAATACCGGGTAAAGTTGGTATGATTGCAGGTTTGTTTTTTGGCTTTGCTTTTGGAATGGGAGGAATTGGCTCAGCGCTTTTAGGTCGCCTTGCCGATAATACCAGCATTCAACATGTTTATCATGTTTGTGCGTTCTTACCACTTATTGGTTTATTGACTGCATTTCTGCCTAACTTAAAAAAAGCAAAGGCTTAAAAGAAAAAAGTCCATGGACGAGGGTTCATGGACTTTTTTCTTCGATACGGTTCACCTTTCTGGTTAATTTATATCAAATCTTTTCGCAGGTTTTTCTCCAGCTCCTGCAATGAAATATTGGATTTAATTTTACCCTGACGCGCATAGGCAAGGTTTCCGGTTTCTTCAGAAACTACCAGCGCCGCCACATCAGCCACTTCAGAAATACCCAAAGCCGCACGGTGTCTCAAACCCATATAAGCGGGTAAATCATGATTATCGGTCAATGGCAAAATACAAGCCGCCGCCATCAATCTTCCCTCACATATAATAACGGCTCCATCGTGTAAGGGACTGGTTTTACTAAATATTGATTCGAGAAGACGCTTGGAAACTGTGCCTTCAATTTCTTCCCCGTTTTTATAAAAATGTTCTTCCTCTGAATTTTTTGCAAAGATGATCAAGGCTCCCACTTTATTTTCCTGCATTGATTTACAGGCATCCAAAATCGGTTTTATCTGAGCAGATCCAACTTCCTTTTGTATGGTTTTATTCCGAACAAAAAAGCGGTACCAGTACTCATTTCGATAAAGTTTGAAATTTTTGCCAATCATCAATAAGAACTTTCTTATTTCAGGCTGAAAGACAATAATAAGTGCAATTACTCCCACCTGAAAAAACCCATTGAACAGCAGCGTAAGCAAACGCATGTTCAACGATTTAACTAACCAGTAGAACAGATAAATGAGCAGGTAACCGATGAGTATGTTGATGGCGATGGTACCTCTTAATAAACTGTAGAACAGGTAAATTAAAATAGCAACCAGTATAATATCAATCAGATCAAATATGCCGAAATTAGAGAACACCAAATCAAATGAATCCATAGTTTAAATTTATATTTCAAGGCTCCCAACGTGAAAGTATGGAATTATCGTATTGCTACAGTTCACAATTTATCAATAACTATTATTAAGCATCGAAAATATCTTGCGAACCTCCACCGCTTCTTTTACGTCGTGAACCCGCAAAATGTTGGCCCCATTCTGTAACGAAACCATGTTTAAAACCGAAGTACCGTTTAGTGCTTGTGATGCGTCTGTTTCTAAGAGTTTATAGATCATCGATTTACGCGATATGCCGGAAAGTAAAGGGAGATCAAATATCTTAAACTCACTTAAATGCCCCAATAATTTGTAATTCTGTTCGATGGTTTTCGCAAAACCAAAACCAGGATCGAGCACAATATCGTTAAGCCCCAATGACCGTAACCTATGTACTTTTTCAACAAAATACCGCACCATTTCACTAAGCAGATCATCATAATCGGTAAGTTTTTGCATGGTGTCGGGAGTTCCGCGCATATGCATTAAAATGTAAGGAACCTGAAGCTGGGCAGCGGTTTCAAACATTTTACTGTCGAGCTCCCCTCCTGAAATATCATTAATTATCGAGGCTCCTTCATTGACAGCCACCTTTGCCACTTCAGACCGGAACGTATCTATTGAAAGTATTGCTTGCGGAAATTGTTTAAGAATAGCTTGAAGCACAGGCACAATTCTGCCGATCTCTTCCACTTCTGCAACGTCCGCAGCACCGGGACGAGAAGAATAGGCGCCTAGATCAATAATATCCGCCCCATCTGTTAACAGTTGCTCACAACGATGAAGAGAATCGTTTACTGAAGTATACTTTCCACCATCAAAAAAAGAATCAGGAGTAATATTCAGGATCCCCATCACTTTAGGAGTTGACAGGTTGAGCAAGCGACCGTTGCAATTAAGGGTAGTCCGATTATTGAAAAAGGTATGTTTGTGCATTGAAAGATTGTTCACGGCCTAAATTAGCTATTTGAATTGATATAGGTTAACGCTATGCTGTTAATATACTTTTCAACCCAGCTAAATTCTAAACTTAATCGACTGACTAGTATCTTATTATAACCGGAAACAAAATATTTTACATCGCCAGCCACAAACTTTTATTTAACTAATTAAAAATCAAAATCTTCCAACCATAATAACTATCTTTGCGGAGCAGAGAAACTGCAGCATATAAATCAAAATCAATTACATGGGTAAATCCTCAGAAACCTTTAGCAAAAAAGAAAATCAAAAGAAAAGATTAAAAAAACAAAAGGATAAAGAACTAAAGAAAGAAGAGCGTAAAGCCAATTCTAGCAAAGGCAAAAGTCTTGAAGACATGATGGCCTATGTTGATGAGAATGGAAATATTACTTCCACCCCTCCAGATCCCTCCAAAAAAGTTAAAATCAATTCAGAAGACATTCAAATTGCTGTTGCCAGAACCGAAAACGTTGAAGACGGTCAGGAGACTCGAAAAGGCACAGTAACATTTTTTAATACCTCTAAAGGTTTCGGGTTTATTAAAGACCATGACAGCCAGGAGAGTATTTTTGTACACATCAACAGCTTAATCAATCCTATTAAAGAGAATGACCGGGTTACTTTTAAAACCGAAAAGGGACCTAAAGGACTAAGTGCAATTGAAGTACAACTTGTCACTAAGTAATAATCAGCAAAGGGTGCAACTATTTTATTGAAAGCTAACGTTGGTATTTCTTCAATAAACTGTTTCACCCTTTTAATTTTAAATATCGTTTCTAACATCTTCGCTCTATACCTACCTCTCCGCATACAACGTATTTGTTACCTGTTTTAAATTGATGCATCAACATCAATTTTTAGTTTTGAGCCGATAGTGTATTTTTGCTCGAAATCTATTAGGCTTTTACTAAAACCATCATCATTTTGCAAACTACTACAGGTACTCAGTACGATTCGGTTATAAATAATTGCAAACAGCTATTTTTAAAAAAAGCCAAAGATTATGGCACCGCGTGGCGCATTCTCCGCCCCGAATCAATCACCGACCAGATATTTATTAAAGCTCAGCGCATTCGCACGCTTGAAGAAAAGAAAGTGAGCAAGGTTAACGAAGGAATTATTCCTGAATACATCGGCATTATTAATTATTGCGTGATCGCCTTAATTCAACTTGAGTTAACAGAAAACGACCCGGTAGAATTACCTTTCGAAGAAGTGGAGCGCTTGTACAACCTTAAAATTGCCGAAACCAAAGCCTTAATGGAAGACAAAAACCATGATTACGGCGAGGCTTGGCGCGATATGCGTGTAAGTTCATTAACTGATTTAATTTTGATGAAATTACTGCGCGTTAAACAAATAGAAGACAATAAAGGTCTCACATTGGTATCTGAAGGTGTAGAAGCCAATTACCAGGACATGATAAATTATTCCGTTTTTGCGCTCATCAAATTAGAAGCTTATAATTAAAAGACCATCAAGTCCATGGACAATAGTCTATGGCTCATAATTTAACCAAAAACAATGTCTGTGGTTTATCGACCATAGACTACGACTAAAAAACAATGAAATACCTAACCAACATTTTCCGGATTTTTGTCGGATTACTATTTATCTTTTCGGGGCTGATCAAACAAAATGATCCTTTAGGCTTTTCGTATAAGCTCGAAGAGTATTTCGAGGTTTTCCATTTAACAGCCTTCAACTCATTTGTCGTTACACTGGCTATGTTGCTGTGTGCCTTTGAGATCATTCTTGGAGTAGCCTTATTATTTGGCATAAAGATCAAACAAACCACCTGGGGATTATTATTATTAACTATTTTCTTTGGATTCCTGACCTTTTACTCAGCTTATTTTAATGTAGTAAAAACCTGCGGCTGTTTTGGCGATGCTATACCACTAACTCCTTGGCAGTCGTTCGGCAAAGACATGGTGCTGATGCTGATGATCTTACTGATCTTCTTCAATACCGATAAAATAAAACCCATTTTCAGTAACAAAGGCTCATGGATTACGCTGGCAATTGCCATCCTGTTTAGCTTTGGGTTTGGTTTTTACACATACAAGTATTTACCGGTAATCGATTTTCTACCCTACAAAATTGGCAACAATTTGCCTTCGTTAATGAAAGCTCCTGAAGGCGCTCCTGCTGATGAGTATAAAATAATTTATACCCTTAAAAACAAAAAAACAGGCGTGGTTAAAGAATGGACCGACAAGGAATACATTTCTACGAAAGTTTATAACAATCCGGATTGGGAGTATGTAAAAGCATCGGAACCTGTTTTAGTGAAGGAAGGGTATAAAGTGCCAATCAGCGATTTTAAATTAAGTGATGAAGACGGCAATGATGTTACAATGGTGGTTTTGGAAGATCCTGAATATTCATTTTGGGTGGTGGAGTATGATCTTGAGAAAGCAAACAAGAGCATCCAGCTCGAATTAAATAAATTAACGCTTATGACCGAGAAATATCATTCGCGTACCGTTGGACTTACTTCGGCAACACCACTTGCAGCGGATACTTTCCGCCATGAACATAATATCTATTATGAATTCTTTTTTGGTGATGCAGTGCCGTTGAAATCAATGGTTCGAGCCAACCCTGGAATTGTTTTGATGAAAAAAGGAACGGTGATTAATAAATGGAGTTTCAGCAATATGCCAAGTGTTGAAGAATTGGAAGCCCTGTATTTTAAGAAATAATAGAAACAGCTATAAAAGAAAGACCCTTGAATTAATTTTCAAGGGTCTTTTTATTTATAATGTCATTTGTTCTACTGTTTCCGTTACACTAATTTCTCCGTGCGAGGTTTCATAGATACATTCACCGTCTTTAATCAGTAATAGTTGAGGCGATTGATGATGCACCTGAAAGATCTCTGCAATTTCGGCTGATATAGGTCGATAGCTTAACAAATCGAGATGATAGACCTCAGTATTGGCCGGCAAGTCTGCCCAACCATTTTCAAATCTTCTTTTTGCAAATAAACTAATAGAGCAGCGCGTGCTATGCTTAAAAATAATGCTATAGCCATGCTTTTCCTTAATTTGTTTTAACTGCTCTGCTGAGGTAAGCTCTATCCAATCCATTAATAATATCTAGATTTTTTCCCTTTTTTAACTGTGGAATAAGCCGGGCATTTTTCGCCACTGCGGCATGATTCTAAAACTGCTCCTGCTAAAAACGTGCAGATTAAGATAACGGCAATACGTTTCATTATGTTTGGGTTTAATTTTTTAAGTTAAATAGAAAGTCTAAGAAAGTAAAATTCCTTTAATAAAAAGATAAAAGCAATAATTAGTCCTTAAATCTGTCTTTCTTTTTACCTTTTGATTTTACAGCTTTAGCTTTATATACTGAACTGTAAGCCGGGCATTGGTGCGACGAGCACGAGTCGAGTACAATACCTGACAAGAAACAAGTAAGAACTACTAAAATGGCTGATTTCTTCATTTTTTGAATGCAAGTTTGATTAAATGGTAAAAAGCTGCTTTATTAAATTGAACAAATGTTGTTCAATTAATATAGAGATTTAATAACCATTTATACGGAAAACTTGCTTTCAGGTTATTATTTTTTCAATTTTTTAGCTAAATCGGCCATTTTGATAGCGGTAACGGCAGCTTCATCGCCTTTGTTACCATGCTTACCACCCGAGCGTTCAATGGCTTGCTGCATATTATCAGTGGTTAAAACTCCAAAAATAACCGGCTTGTTGTACTTCAAGGCCACATTGGTAATTCCGTGTGATACGGCATCACAGATAAAATCGAAATGCCTTGTTTCACCCTGAACCACGCAACCCAAACAAATGATTGCATCAAAATCAGCCGACTCCAATAATAATTGAGCGGCGGTACTCAATTCAAACGTACCGGGAACTGAATGCACAGCAATATCTGTTTCAGCCGCGCCGTATTTTTTTAAAATGCTTATTGCCCCTTCTAAAAGAGCACCTGTTACTTTTGAGTTCCACTCCGAAACCACGATCCCAAATTTAAGACCCGATGCCGAAGGTATTTCTGTTGATGAAAAATCAGATAAATTTTTAAATGCGGTTGCCATTTTCAGTTGATAATTAATTGATTTAAAAATCAGGCTTAAAGAAAAGCATATAACTAAAAACGGTGAGCAGCTTAAATACCGTTCACCGTTTTAAATATCATTATTAAAACAAAACTATTACAGTTTAGCTTCAGCACGAGCAATGTACTCATCAATGGTACGTGCTTGCTGTGAATCACTGTATTCGGTTTTAATTGTTTTATAAGCCTCAACAGCTTTATCACCCTGTTTTAACTCTTCGTAGATCATACCTAATTTCATCAGGTACATTGGTGAAAAGTTCTGAAGCTTTTTATCAGCCGCTTTTTTGTAGTAATCAGCAGCTTTATCAAATTTCTTTAATTCGCTGTATGCATCACCAATTGCTCCTAATGCAGTAGCTGAAGTGATCTCATCTTTTGAAGTATAGCTTTCTAAGCTTTCAATTGCTTTTTCAAACTCGCCTTTTTTAAGGTAGCAGATACCTGCATAGTAATAAGCAAGATTTGCTGATTTTGTACCACTGTACTCATCAATGATCTTTAAGAAACCAGGATAGTTTCCATCGCCATTTAAGGCTTTGTTCAAAGAATCAGTTTCAAAATATTGCTCGGCTCTAAACATTTGGTCTTGTGCCTCTTTATCCTGACTCTTATGATAAAGGTTCCAACCAATGAACAAACCGCCCATTACTACCACCGCGCCCAGAATAATCAAAAGGCTTTTTTTATTCTCCGTAACAAATTGTTCTGTCTTTCCGAACTGCCCTTGTAAGTCTAAACCACCCAATTCTGGTTGATTATTCTCTTGATTTTTTGCCATTTGTATTATATTGAGTGCGCAAAAATACTATTTTAATCTTTTTACGCAAGTCCGATTTTTATTTGCTTACACTCCGATTGCAAATTGCTCTTTTTCAGATCAAAACCCATTTTCAAAATTACAGAAGCTACTTCCCCCCATTCATTAAGTTCAAAACTAAAAGGAGCCTCTTTAGACTTTGCTACTAAAGTGCTATTACATGGCAATTGTCTTACTGTTTTAAAAGCATTTCCCAGCGTAGTTTATAAATCATTTAATAGACTTGATTTCTGGTCGACCCTGCTGTTTTTTACCGTTAACTTCTTATTACCTTTCAGATGTTTAACTTTGGCGCATGTACCTGCAAAAGCTCACGCTGCTCAATTTTAAAAATTATACCGAAGCTGAACTGGATTTTCATCCGGCAGTGAATTGCTTTGTGGGTAACAATGGTGCCGGCAAAACCAACTTGCTCGACGCCATTCACTACTTATCCCTTTGTAAAAGCTATTTTAACCCAGTTGACAGCCAGCAAATACGGTATGAACAGGATTACTTTATGCTGCAGGGAAGTTTTGAGAAGAATGATCTGGAGGAAGTGATCTTTTGCGGGCTTAAGAAAAATCAGAAAAAGCAGTTTAAGCGAAATAAAAAGGATTATCCACGTTTGGCTGATCATATTGGCCAGTTTCCATTGGTAATGATATCGCCTTATGATATTAGTTTGGTGATAGAGGGCAGCGAAGAACGTCGCAAATTTATTGATAATGTGATTTCGCAAACCGATAACCGATACCTCGACACGCTTATTCTCTACAATAAAAACCTAACGAACAGAAACAGCCTGCTCCGCCAGTTTGCCGAACGCGGCCATTTCGACATGGATCTACTTTCCATTTATGACGAACAGCTAAAAATTACCGGTTCAGAGATTTACCAAAAGCGCAAAGCCTTTTTGGAATCGTTCACACCTACGTTCAATGAGCAGTACCGCTATTTAAGCAATGAGGCTGAAACGGTTACTCTCCAGTATGTTTCGCAATTGAACGAAAGCGAATTTGAAGAAGGATTAAGCAGGTCTTTCCAAAAAGACAAGGTATTGCAACGTACCGGCTTTGGAATTCATAAAGACGAACTGGAGTTTACTATCCACGGTTATTCATTAAAAAAATTCGGTTCGCAAGGACAGCAAAAGTCGTTTCTGATCGCTTTAAAACTGGCTCAGTATAGCTATCTGACCAAAATGAAAGGATTTAAGCCTTTGCTTTTGCTCGATGATATTTTCGACAAGCTGGACGATCTCCGGATTAAGAAATTAATGGAAATGGTGGTGCAGGATAACTTTGGACAGTTATTTATTACCGACACCAATCGTGAACGTATTGAAAAAGTGTTCAGTGAGATAGGTATGGACATTAAAATTTTTGAGGTGGATAAAGGCGCTGTTGAAGGCGGACATATTAAAGACATGGAAGAATATCTTCAGACAAAAGGTGAATAACTTCAGTAGAATTACCTTACATTTAAACCGAAGCAAGCAAAGGAGTATGTTCAAGAAAACCAACGAGCAATCATTAAAGGAAGCGATAAACTTATTGCTTGAAACCTATAAATTAAAGGATAAATACAACGAAGTAAACATCGTTCAGTCATGGGCCGACATCATGGGGCCAATGGTTGCCAATCGCACTTCCGAATTGTTTATCCGTAACCGCAAACTATTTGTGCGTTTAGACTCTGCCGCTTTACGGCATGAATTAACCCGAGCCAAAGACAAAATTGTTGAAGTAGTGAATGACAAATCAGGCACCCGACTGATTGACGATGTTGTGTTTTTATAAGATTTTAACCACAGAGTTCCGCTGAGTAGATGATGCGATATCTTATCAATTTAACCCTTTAACAATTTATCAATCTAACAATCTAACAATTTAAACTCTATATAACACTGTGCACCCCCTTGGTTCATTATAACCGCTTAACAATTCAATCATTTATGCAAATACTACATAACCAACGCTGCAGCACCAGCCGAAACGTTCTGAAAACCTTAGAAGACAACGGAATTAACCCCGAAATTTTAAAATATGCCGATGACAAACTTAGTTTCAATGAGTTAAAAGACATTGTTGATCTAATAGGCATAAAACCTATTGAACTGGTTCGCACAAAAGAAACGGTTTGGAAAGAGCAATTCGCCGGCAAAGATTTAAATGACGATGATGTTATTCAGGCAATGATCGATATTCCTCAACTGATGGAGCGCCCGATCATTATTGATGGCCATAAAGCCATTATTGGGCGACCTATTGAAAAGGTTATTGAGTTTATTAAGTAGAATATAAATCGAACTCATTCATAACAGCTTATAAAAATAAAGAGAGCATAACTTCCGTCATGCTCTCTTTATTTTATAAGCAATTGCTAACTAGAAACGCTCGAAGTTAGAGAAGAAGAAATTACCTTCAATAGCAGCATTCTCATCTGAATCAGAACCGTGAATGGCGTTAGCGTCAATAGATTTAGCGAAATCAGCGCGGATAGTACCTGCATCAGCTTTAGCCGGGTCAGTAGCACCAATAAATTTACGGAAGTCTTCAATTGCGTTATCTTTTTCTAAGATAGCCGCATAAATAGGACCTTGTGACATAAAGCTTACTAAATCATTGTAAAAAGGACGCTCGCTGTGTACTGCATAAAACTGACCTGCAGTTTCAGCCGAAAGCTTGGTATATTTTAATGCCACTACTTTGTAGCCAGCTTTAATAATACGATCTAAAATTGCGCCTGCGTGGCCATTTGCCACCGCATCAGGCTTAATCATTGTGAAGGTTCTGTTAGTAGCCATCTTTTATTTATTATTTTATTATGTATGAAACTGATTGGCTTGCCTTTGGGGCAATGTTTTAGGTACTGCTTTTCAGGTAAATAAAAAAGCACAACCCTTTTTTAAAATTCGCCGCAAAGATAGAATTTATCTTTTATTTTAGCCCCTCTAAATCAAAAGACAAATAGTAATACATTCACGTATTTTTTATGACCATTAAAACCAAACAACTTTTAAGTTTCCTGCTGATAAGCACCGTTGCTCTTTTTGCGTTCACCAACGATTTTTTAAAAACCAAACGCGGACTTCAATATAAAATACTTAAAACTTCAAAAGCACCCAATAAGGTTAAGATCAAAGCCGGTGACTATGTTAAGTTTCATTTAATTTATAAAACCGATAAGGATTCATTGCTGCAGAGCACCTACAAAAAGGCTCCGCTTGAAGTACTTGTTAAAATGGACACTATTATTGATAAGGCGCAGCTGATGGATGCACTTACACTCTTATCAAAAGGAGACAGTGCAACTTTTAAAATTAGCAGCGATCTGCTATTTAAAAACGCTCCGGCCACTGCTCAGCGTCCGTCGTTTTTGGCTTCAAAACGGTCATTGTGTTATACCATTAAAGTTTTAGATGTAAAAACTCCACAGCAAATGGCAGCAGAAACTAAAGCCAAGGCCGCTAAATTTAAAGCGACTGAAGAGAAAAGCATTGCTGACTATGCGCTAGCAAATAAATTAACACTTCAAACAACTCCTAGTGGCTTGCGCTATCAAATTACCCAAAATGGAGAAGGACCGAATGCCGTTGCAGGTGATACCATTAGCGTTCATTACACCGGAAAACTATTGAACGGAAATAAATTCGATGCATCTTACGACAGAAATCAACCTTTTGAATTTATTGTTGGGAAAAAAATGGTGATCAGCGGCTGGGACGAAGGTCTGCAATTTTTAAATAAAGGTGCTAAAGGTGTATTGGTAATTCCATCGGGCTTAGCCTATGGTGAGCGCTCTATGGGCCCTTCCATTCCGGCAAACAGTATTTTATTGTTTGAAGTTGAAATGGTTGGTATCAAGCCAAAAAATAAATAATGCTTAAATTTCGAGTTGCAGATGTCCAATTGAATACCTTCCAATCCGTCATCCGCAACTCGAAAATTTATATAAAATCCCTATCTTCGCCCTCTTTAAATTGATTACATGCAAGCGATTACGGCCATAAAGCCACATTTACAAACCCCTAAAAATATTGTTATTACCACACATCCAAAGCCGGATGGCGATGCAATGGGTTCATCATTAGGTTTGTATCACTACTTGTTGCTTAAAGGACATAATGTACATGTAATCACCCCTACCGACTACCCTTTCTTTTTACACTGGTTACCAGGTAATGGCGAGGTGCTGGTATACACCGAACGGAAAGATGAATCGGACCACTTGATAGCTGCTGCCGACTTTATTTTCTGTTTAGATTTTAACGGCTTGCGCCGTATTAATGGCATGGGCGAGGTTGTAGGTGCTTCCAAAGCCAAAAAAGTGATGATCGATCATCACCTGGAGCCGGAAAATTTTGATGATTACCGACTGTGGAATGCAGGGGCCTGTGCTACTGCTGAGCTGGTGTACGACTTCATGGTACAAATGGGCGACAAAGAGCTATTAAACAAGCAAATTGCTTCCTGCCTGTATTGTGGAATCATGACCGATTCGGGTTCATTCAGATTTAGTTCAGTAACAGCACATCTGCATCGTGTAGTTGCTGATTTAATTGAAGTTGGTGCCGACAATGCGCGTATTCATGAATTGGTTTATGATACCTATTCAGAAAAAAGAACACGTTTCTTAGGCTATTGTCTTAAAGATAAATTACAGATTTTTCCGGAGTACAGAACCGCGCTTATTGCCTTAACCAAACAGGATTTACAGGATTATGAGGTAAGTTCGGGCGATACGGAAGGAATTGTAAATTACGCGCTTTCGATCAATAACATTAAATTCGCGGCCATAATTATTGACCGTAACGAAATCGTTAAGCTTTCACTCCGTTCAAAAGGTGAATTCCCTGCAAATGAAGTGGCTAAAAAATACTTCGAAGGTGGTGGACATCACAATGCGGCAGGCGGACAATCATCTTTATCACTGGAAGAAACCGTGCAGAAATTTATTTCGGCACTTCCGGAATATAAAGAACTATTAAACGTTTAATCACAAAGTATAAAAGTAAAAGACAAACATACAAATGAAAGTAAAATTTGCAGTAGTAGCATTAGCCCTTTCGGCTATATTGTTCGCTTGTAACAAAGATGGTTACAAGAAAAGTGACTCAGGATTGTTGTATAAAATATATAACGAAAACAGTGGTGAGAAAATTAAAGAAGGTGACTTTGTAAAAGTAAACCTGATCTATAAAACCGATAGCGATTCAGTATTGCTAAACACCTATAAAATGGGTCGTCCATACGAGTTTATCGTTCAAAAATCAATGTTCAAAGGCGATATGATGGATGCCTTTAAAATGTTGACCAAAGGTGACAGTGCTTCATTTAAAATTTTAGCCGACTCTATCTTCTCTCCTAAATTTGGGATGCAAAAAATGCCTCCTTTCATTAAATCGGGCAGTTATTTAGTTTTTGTGGTTAAAGTTGTTGATGTTAAAACAAAAGTTGCGATGGAAGCTGAAGCTACCAAAGCGGTTGACAAATTTGTTGCTGACAGCAAATTAGCCTTTAACAAAACTAACTCTGGTTTGCGTTATTTAGTAACTGTTCCTGCTCCTGCCGGCACCCCTGTTAAACTTGGTGATACTGTTAAAGTACATTATACCGGTAAATTATTAGACGGAACCAAATTTGATTCATCTGTTGATCGCAAACAACCATTTGAATTACCTGTACAAAAAGGAATGGTAATTGACGGTTGGGTTGAAGCCTTACAATTATTGAAAAAAGGTGAATCAGCTACTTTCATCATCCCTGCTAAATTAGCTTACGGTGAAATGGGCAATGGTCCTATTCCTCCAAACAGCCCGTTGGTATTCGATTTACAAGTATTGGATGTAAAACCAGCTAAAGCGACAGCTTCTGCTCCAGCTGCTGCACAAGCACCGGCAACTGCTCCTGCTTCAAAATAAGTACTTATATAAAATAACTTAACAAAAACTGCGAATGAACAATCATTCGCAGTTTTTGTTTAATTGAACATTGACCCGGTTTTAAAGGTTCTGTTTATTTATTACAATGATTTTAACTGATACGCACACTCATCAATATTACGCCCCTGAAGATGCCGCTGAACGAGCACAAGCCATACAACGTGCATTTGACAATGGCATTACCCGATTATTTTTACCTAATGTTGATTCAGGTACCATTCCCCAGGTTTTTGATCTGGCAAGGCAATATCCCGAACAATGCTTTCCAATGATGGGCCTTCATCCCTGTTCAGTAAAAGACAATTACGAGGAAGAGTTGACCATTATCAAGCAAGCCATTGATTCAAACAAAATATATGCGATCGGTGAGATTGGAATTGACCTTTATTGGGACAAAACGCATATTGAACAGCAAAAATCAGCGTTCAGAACACAGATCAACTGGGCTAAAGAACTGAGCTTGCCCATTGTTATTCATTGCCGTGAGGCATTTGACGAAATACTGGAAATTCTTGAGGCTGAAAAAGATGAACAGCTTCGGGGCATTTTTCATTGTTTTACCGGAACTATTGAACAGGCGCAACGCGTAATCGATCTAAATTTTTACTTGGGCATCGGTGGGGTGGTCACCTACAAAAACTCGGGATTAGATAAGACCGTGGCACAAGTTGATCCGAAATATTTGGTTTTGGAAACTGATGCGCCATATCTGCCTCCTGTTCCGTACCGGGGCAAACCAAATGAAAGCAGCTATCTGTTGCATATTGCAACCAAGGTGGCCGACCTTCATCAAATGGATATTGTAAAATTGGCAAAAATAACGACTGAAAATTCTAAATCTATATTTGGAATTTAATCTGGAATAGCTTTATTTGCCAATTCATCAATAAACTTGACCTAACCTATAATGACCAACATTCTGATTATTTATACTGGTGGAACCATTGGTATGATTAACGACCCTAAAACGGGTGCGCTTAAGCCATTCAATTTTTCCCATATCACCAGTAATGTACCAGAACTTAAAAGACTCAATTACAACTTTTCCGTCCATTCTTTCAACCCAACTATCGATTCGTCGAATGTTACACCAGAAATTTGGATAGAGTTAGCCGTTATCATCGAAGATAATTATCAAAAGTATGATGGATTTGTGATCCTACACGGTTCTGATACAATGGCTTACTCCGCTTCGGCATTAAGTTTTGCACTTGAAAACCTCTCAAAACCTGTGGTTTTCACCGGTGCGCAGTTGCCAATTGGTGAATTAAGGACCGATGCTAAAGAGAACTTGCTAACTGCTCTCGAAATTGCTGCGGCAAAGAATGAAAACGGACTGCCAATGGTGCCCGAAGTGTGTATTTATTTTGACTACATGCTGTATCGTGGCAATCGTTCCACCAAATTTGATTCGGAAAAATTTCAGGCTTTTACCTCCACCAACTACCATTCACTGGCTGAAGCCGGTATCCGACTGAAGTACAACGAAAAATACATTTTACCCTACCCTGAGAAGCCTTTAAAAGTGTACAAGTATTTCGACACTGCAGTGGGTTCCATTAAACTGTTTCCGGGAATGGATCCGCGATTTGTAAGCGGAATGTTAAATACACCGGGATTAAGAGCAGTAGTAATGGAAGCTTTTGGGTCGGGAAATGCCAGCACCAACCCCGAATTTCTGAATGTTTTAAGGGAGGCGATCAACAAAGGAATTATCATCCTCGATATTTCGCAGTGTTTAGGAGGAACTGTTGAACTGGGTCATTACGAAACCAGTGACGAACTTTCGTCAATGGGCGTATTAAATGGTTACGACATGACATTTGAGGCGGCCATCACTAAACTAATGTTTGTGCTGGCACAAAATAAACCAATTGATGAGCTGAAGAAAATGCTTTCCATCTCATTAAGAGGAGAATTGACCAAGTTAAACGGTCAGGCATAAAACAAAAATAGCCTCGGGGAATTTCCCGGGGCTATTTTGTTTATTTACCGGAAAACCACTCCGGTTTACACCGACTCCTAGAAACGCAGGCAGCATTCAACTAAATTATCTACACATCTTCTTAATAACTTATAAAGAATCAGATTCTTATCTGATTTTCAGCCATCTATATATATCCACCTAAATCTTTAATACCAACTTTCGCAATTCAATTATTTACATTTTTTTGATTGAAATTTGTAACTTTTAATTATAAGAATGAGGGGCTAATCAAGTATATTTGGCGGTAACAAAATAAAAGCGCATTCGATTTTTATTTTAACTGACCGATATTTTGAAGTTTAGAAATATCATTTTTCTGATCGAAAGCTTTAGTTCAATAAGTTAATAGCAGATGGCGGCGATCTCAATAGCCATCATTTTATAACGTTAAATGAGTTATTGCTGCTCATCAAAAGCAATTAACGTGAATGCCTACATTAGACGAAATTAAAAAACCCATAGCTGTCGAAATTGATCTTTTTGAAGAGAAATTCAAAAAATCAATGCATAGTTCAGTTCCTTTGCTCGATCGCATCACTCATTATATTTACAAACGCAAAGGCAAGCAAATGCGCCCCATGTTTGTGTTTTTCTCGGCAAAAGTATGCGGAGGAATAACAGAAGCAACTTACCGTGGAGCGGCACTGGTAGAACTGCTGCATACCGCCTCGCTTGTTCATGATGATGTGGTTGATGATGCACATGAACGTCGCGGCTTCTTTTCAATTAATGCGCTGTGGAAAAACAAGATCGCTGTACTTGTAGGTGATTTTCTTCTTTCAAAAGGCCTGCTCCTGTCAGTGGAGCATAAAGATTTTAACCTGCTGGAAATAGTTTCAAATGCTGTTCGCGAAATGAGCGAAGGCGAATTGCTGCAGGTAGAAAAGGTTCGTAGAATGGATATAGAAGAGGATATTTATTTTGAAGTGATCCGTCAAAAAACGGCTTCTTTAATTGCCTCTTGTTGTTCATGCGGAGCCGCCTCTTCAGGAGCCAATACCGAAGATATTGAGCGTATGCGCCTGTTTGGTGAAAAGATCGGAATAGCTTTTCAGATAAAAGATGACCTTTTTGACTTTGGCTATGATGACGTAGGCAAACCAAGGGGCATTGATATTAAAGAGAAAAAAGTAACCTTGCCGCTGATTTATGCCTTGAAGAGTTGCGACAAGACGGAAAAACGCCGCATTATCAATTTGGTTAAAAACCATAATGAGGAAGCCGAAAAAGTGCAGGAGATCATCAGCTTTGTAAAGAAAACAGGCGGACTTGAAATGGCTGAACAAACCATGTTAAGGTTCCAGGATGAAGCATTTGAGATCTTAAATTCGTTCCCGGAAACGGAACAACGGAAATCATTGGAACAATTAGTGCGTTATACAACTGAACGCAAAAAATAAGCTAACAATCCATATGCGCCGGACATTTTAATATTACCGGACATTTTTTTGGTATTCACTCGGGATTTCTTTTTCGAACCCGCTTTCCTTTAACGATCATGTCGAACGAACTTATTTATTTCGGAAGTTTCCTGCTGTTTATTGTTGTCATGCTGAGCCTTGACCTTGGAGTGTTCAACAAAAAAGATCATGAGGTAAAAATGAAAGAGGCGCTCATTATGAGCATTATCTGGATATCCTTAGCTCTTGGCTTTTATGCCCTTATTTATTTTAAAGGCGAACTGCTTCATGGAATTACAGACATGGCCCGCTTGGAAGAAATAGTTCGATTAAACAAACATCAGATCGAACTTATTCCGAATGATTTTGCAGCAAGCCTTGATATCTATCGCCATAACCTCTCCCTCGAATTTATTACAGGTTATGTGGTTGAATATGCACTTTCAGTAGACAACATCTTTGTTATTGTGCTCATTTTTACCGCCTTTGGCGTTGAAAAGAGGTTATATCACAGGGTTTTATTCTGGGGGATTTTAGGCGCTGTTATTATGCGCTTCATCTTCATTTTTCTTGGCGCGGCCTTAATAACCAAGTTTGGTTGGATCTTATACATTTTCGGAGCCTTTTTGGTGTATACCGGTGTCATGATGTTTTTGAACCGTAAACAGGATGATAAAATTGACACGCAAAATCATAAAGTGGTACGTTGGGCCCAGCATGTTTTTGCGGTTTGGCCTCACTACGAAGGCAATCATTTCATCGTAAAGAAACAAGGCAAAAACCTGGTCACCCCGCTATTTATAGTATTACTGGTTATTGAGTTCACCGATCTTATTTTCGCGGTTGATTCAATTCCGGCCATATTCGCAGTTACTAAGGATGCCTACATTGTATTCTTCTCTAACATTTTTGCCATTCTAGGATTACGGTCTATGTTCTTCCTGTTGGTTAACATTATTCACAAATTCCATTACCTCAAAATCGGCTTATCGGTATTATTAATATTTATTGGGGTGAAGATGCTGGCCCATGACTTTATGGATAAAATTGGATTTGAAACCTCTCATTCCCTGATCATTATCCTATTGATTTTAAGCATAAGTGTTATCGCTTCGCTAATTTTTCCAAAAAAAGATAAAAATTCAGCTCATTAAGTTTTAACAAAAAATGAGTTTAAATTATTTAAAGCCCGATTTTGTCGGGCTTTTTCAATTTTATGGCCTTTGTGAGTTGGAAACGCGGTTTTATTGTATACTAGTTCAATATAAATAAGGCTATATTTGAGCTCTCATCAACTCATACAATTATGTCAGAAACAATTTTAGGATCACTATCAGCCGAAATGATAGAATTGGAAAACAAATATGGGGCTCATAACTATCATCCATTACCTGTTGTACTTGACAAGGGTGAAGGAGTATATGTTTGGGATGTTGACGGTAAGCGTTATTTTGATTTCCTTTCGGCATACTCTGCGGTAAACCAGGGGCACTGCCATCCTAAAATTATCAATGTCTTAATTGAACAAGCTCAAAAGCTCACCCTAACCTCCCGCGCATTTTATAACAGCACTTTAGGCGAATACGAAAAGTTTGTAACCAGCTATTTTGGTTACGATAAAGTATTGCCCATGAATACAGGAGCAGAAGCTGTTGAAACCGCTATAAAAATTTGTCGTAAATGGGCCTATGAGAAAAAAGGTGTTGCTGAAAACGGTGCTCAGATCATTGTCTGTGAACAAAATTTCCATGGACGTACTACTACCATTGTTTCATTTTCAAGCGACCCAGGCTCAAACAAAAACTTTGGGCCTTATCCGTCAGGTTTCATAAGTATTCCATATAACGACCTGAATGCATTAGCCAAGGCTTTGGAAAACCCTAACATTGCCGGTTTTTTAGTTGAACCTATTCAGGGTGAAGCAGGTGTTTTTGTTCCGGATGAAGGATATCTTTCAAAAGCAGCCGCTTTATGTAAAGAGAAAAATGTGCTTTTTATTGCTGATGAAGTTCAAACCGGAATTGCACGTACCGGTAAATTGCTTGCCTGCGACCATGAGAATGTTCATGCTGACATTTTAATTCTTGGAAAGGCTATCTCCGGTGGAGTGTTGCCAGTTTCAGCAGTATTTTGCAATGATGACATTATGAATGTAATTACTCCGGGAACACACGGTTCTACGTTTGGCGGCAATCCATTAGCCAACAAAGTAGCGATGGCAGCTCTTGAAGTAGTTGCCGATGAAAAATTAGCTGAAAATGCTGAAAAGCTTGGTAAAGTGTTCCGCGCCGAAATGCAAAAACTGATTGACGAAACCGATCTTTTAGTATTAGTAAGAGGAAAAGGCTTATTGAATGCGGTGGTAGTAAATGACACCGAAGACAGCTCAACAGCATGGGATCTTTGTGTTCAGCTGAAAGAAAATGGCTTATTGGCTAAACCTACTCACGGCAATATCATCCGTTTCGCACCGCCATTGGTAATGAATGAAGCTCAACTAATGGAATGCGTTGATATCATTCGTAAAACGGTGTTAGCGTTTCAGAAATAAGCGTTAATTTCATATAAAAATTTGGCCGGCAATTCATTACTGAATTGCCGGTTCTGTAAACAGTCAATACATCTCCAAATACACCAATGAAAAAACTAGGATTAATAGGAGGTATCAGCTGGGTTTCAACTGCTGATTATTACCGTTTGATCAATGAAGGAGTAAACCAGCAATTAGGTGGACTGAACTTTGCCGAGTGTATGATCCATTCGTTTAATTATGCTGATATCAAAAGGAATAATGATAACAACGATTGGGATAGTACATTAAAAATGATTGTGCAAGCTTCCTTGGGACTAAAACTTAACGGCGCGGAGGCAATCATTTTATGCGCTAACACCATGCATAAGAGCGCTGATGATCTGCAGCAAATAATTGGGCTACCGGTTATCCATATAGCTACTGAAACGGCTAAAGCAATACAACAACAAAGCATTACCAAAGTCGGTTTACTTGGCACCAGGTTTACCATGGAACTCGACTTTTTTAAAAGCAAACTTTGTGCGCAGTCAATTGATGCGCTAATACCTGAAGCCGATGACCGCCAGTTTATTCAGGATACTATTTATTATGAGCTGGGAAAAGGCATTGTAAAACCGGAAACGAAACAGCGTTACATTTCGATCATAAACCACTTAATAAAGCAAGGTGCGGAGGGTATAATTTTAGGCTGTACTGAAATACCGTTGATCATTAAGCAGGAAGATGTAAATAAACCGATCTTTGATACCACGCTAATTCATTCTGCAGCAGCAGTTGAATTTATACTTTCATAACTTATAAGACAAAAACGGGAAAGTGGCTATTGGAAATTGTCTGCAGAAGCAGCGTCTATTTATACCGCCTGCTCTACCAATATTTCCAGTAACTCATCAAGGTATTTACGATCGTTAGCCAAGCGAGGCACTTTATGTTGACCGCCTAATTTACCCCTGCTTTTCATCCAATTATAGAATGTTCCCTGAGGAGCAACGTGAACAACCGGTTTGCGCAGTGCTATATCTTTATGACGCTTAGCTTCGTAGTCTGAATTTTGTTTCTTCAGATTTTCATCAAGCAATGCTATGAATTTCTCAATATCATCAGGGCGTTTATCAAATTCGATGATCCACTCATGCCCTCCTGACTCACCATCCGAAAAGTAAACCGGTCCGGCTGTATAATCCTTAATAATTGAATTAGTTGATTTAGTGGCAATAGTTAAGGCCTGTTCGGCATTATCAATGATCAATTCTTCGCCAAATGCATTAATGAAATGACGGGTACGGCCTGTAATCTGAATGCGGAACGGATTTAAGCTGGTAAACTTAATGGTGTCGCCAATTAAGTAGCGCCATAAACCACCATTTGTAGAAATGATGATAGCGTAATTTTTATTAAGCTCTACTTCACTTAAATCAAGCGTTTTCGCCCATGGATTCCCATAATCTTCCATTGGCAAAAATTCATAATAAATGCCATAATCGAGCATCAACAACATTTCAGAGCTATCGCTTTGATCCTGTATTCCAAAGAAACCCTCTGAAGCGTTATACGTTTCGAGGTAATACATATCCGAAGATGGGATCAGTTTTTTGAATTGCTCTCGGTAAGGTGTGAAATTCACCGCGCCGTGCACATATAATTCGAGGTTAGGCCATACTTCCAGCAAGTTATTTTTACCGGTCAGCTCTAAAATCCGTTTGGCTAAAATTATCGTCCAGGTTGGAACGCCACTGATGCTTGTTACATCCTCATGCATAGTAGCATGGGCCATTTTTTCAATTTTAGCCTCCCATTCATCCATTAATGCAATTGATAAATCCGGAACCCGAAGAAATTCAGCCCAGATCGGAAGGTTTTGTATTAATACTGCTGAAAGGTCACCATAGCTCGATTCATCATTTAACTGATTGATCTGATGGCTGCCGCCCATTACCAGGCTTTTACCCGTAAACATTTTAGTTTCTGGTCGGTTATTGCAATAGATGGCCAGCATGTCCTTGCCACCTTTAAAATGACATTCTTCCAGCGACTCTTCACTTACGGGAATGAATTTACTTTTATCGCTGGTAGTACCTGATGATTTAGCAAACCAGGTAATATTGCTCGACCAAAGGATATTCTTTTCACCACGCATCATCCGTTCAATGAAAGGCTTCAGCGTGTCATAATTTTGAATTGGGAAGCGTTGTTTAAAGTCCTTTGAGCTGTTTATCGATTTAAAGTCATATTGTTTCCCCCATTCAGTGCTTTTGGCAGTGTTTACCAGGTTTGATAACCATTCTTCCTGCACTTCATGCGGATACTTCATAAAAAGCTCAATCTGATGAATGCGCTTTTTCATTATCCATGAAACAATATTATTGATGATCGACATAAAGTTATGAGGGTTAAAGCGTCTTAAATTACAAAACTTTATTACGTAATACGAAATTCCTGCCAAGATAAACCCTTCTCACTTGTTCATCGGCAGCAAGCTCTTCGGCGGTTCCCGATTTTAGTATCGAGCCCTCAAAAAGCAAATAAGCCCTATCGGTAATCGACAGGGTTTCCTGAACGTTGTGATCCGTTATTAAAATACCAATATTCTTGGTCTTTAATTTGGCAACAATGGTTTGAATTTCCTCCACAGCAATCGGGTCAACACCAGCAAAAGGCTCATCTAATAAAATGAACTTAGGGTCAACGGCAAGGCAACGGGCAATTTCAGTACGGCGACGCTCACCGCCCGAAAGCAGATCTCCCCTGTTTTTTCTAACTTTCTGCAAACTAAATTCCGTAAGCAAGCTTTCCAGTTTTTCATGGCGCTCCTCCTTACCCAAGCCGGTCATTTCCAAAATGGCCATTACATTATCTTCCACACTTAGCTTACGAAATACCGAAGCTTCCTGAGCCAGGTAACCGATACCTTTTTGTGCACGTTTGTACATGGCATCGTAAGTGATCTCTTGATTATCTAAAAAAACATGACCGTCATTAGGCTTTATTAAGCCGGTAATCATGTAAAAAGAGGTGGTTTTACCGGCTCCGTTAGGACCAAGCAATCCAACAATTTCGCCTTGTTTAACATTAAACGATACGTGGTTTACCACCGTTCGTTTTTTATAGGTTTTTACCAGGTTTTCGGCTCTTAACTCAAGCATAAATAGCTTTGCTTAACCCCTTATGAGGCAATTTATTAGTTGTGCAGCAGATTGATATTGCTGCAGTTTGTTATTTAATATCCTTTACATTCAACTGAATGGTGGTTTTCCCATTCCAGGTATTTTCTTCAATGGTAAAGCAAACATCAAACGGAATTCCTTTTCTTATACGCTGATAATGCACGCCTAAATTAAAGCCGATACAATCAAACTTATATCCCTCCGACTGATAAACGTTAAATTTAAGATGGTTATTTCCTACGATCTGAACATCGGTGCTATAAACATTGCGTACAGCAAAAACAGGTTTCATGTTTCCGGGACCAAAAGGAGCAAATTGTTTAATTATCCGCAACAATTTTGGTGATATTTCCGAAAGTTTGATGTATTCATCGATCTCAATTTCCTGAGAAAGAGAACGCTCTTCAATAGTAGAAGCAACTATGTTTTCGAACTTATCAATAAATGCCTGCACCTTATCGAGGCTGATCGTTAATCCGGCAGCGTATTTATGTCCTCCGTATTGTTCCAGCAAATCGCTACAAGCGCCAATTGCCTCGTGAATATCAAAACCATTAACTGAGCGTGCTGAACCTGTGGCTTTACCGTTCGACTCGGTTAGGATAATAGTAGGCCGGTAATACTTTTCTATTAAGCGTGAAGCAACAATCCCGATCACTCCCTTATGCCAGTTTGGCGAAAACAGCACTGTAGATCTGCGATTTTGCAGTGATGGATTATTGTCTATCATTGCTAATGCTTCACCGGTTATACTGTTGTCGAATTCCTTACGTTCGGCATTTTTAAGATTTACAATTTGTCCTTTTTCGGTAGCCAGTTCTGAGTTGCCCGAGATCAGCAAATGCACAGCATGCTTGGCATCATCAATTCGCCCCGCGGCATTTATCCTCGGACCAATTTGAAAAACGATATCGGTAATAGTCAGTTCTTCCTTTTGGGCCGAAAGATCGATCAACGCCTTTAAACCTTCACATGGATTTTCGTTCAGGCGTTTCAAGCCAAAGAAAGCCAGTGTGCGATTTTCGCCGGTGATCGGAACAATGTCAGAAGCGATACTTACCGCCACCAGGTCAAGATAATCCTCCAGGTAGCTGAAGGGAAGGTTATTTTTTTCGGCAAATGCCTGAATCAATTTAAAACCAATACCACAACCCGAAAGTTCCTTATATGGATATTCGCAATCCTTCCTTTTGGGGTCGAGTACAGCCACCGCTGCAGGAATTTCATCTCCCGGCAAGTGGTGATCACAAATAATAAAATCGATCCCGCGTTCAGTGGCATATTCAACCTTGTCGATCGATTTAATCCCGCAGTCAAGCGCAATGATCAAACTAAAGCCATTTTCTTGTGCGTGATCAATGCCTTGAAAGGAAACACCATAGCCCTCTTTGTAACGATCAGGGATGTAATAATTGAGATGGTTGTAGAATTTTTTGAAGAAACTATAGACCAACGAAACAGAAGTAGTTCCATCAACATCATAATCGCCATAAACCAAAATTTTCTCCTGATTTTTAATGGCTTGTTCAATTCTGATGATGGCCTTTTCCATGTCCATCATCAAAAAAGGGTCGTGCAGGTGATTTATATCCGGCCTAAAGAAGCTTTTTGCGTCTTCAAAAGTATTGATATCGCGCTTTTGAAGTAATTTGGCAATAACCGGTGAAACATTCAGTTCCTGTTCCAGCAAGTCAACAACTTCATTATTATATTCCGAATGTGTAATCCACCTTTTGTCCATAGCTGTAATCAATCGGTAAAAATAAGAGTTTTTACCCAATCCGTTTTTCTGTTTCGGGGTACTTTTAAAAATGAATAAAGCTTCAATATGAGTTATTTTACTGAAAAACAGAATGCTGAAAGCTATTTTGTGGAAAAGTATTTTATAAAAAAACTTCCATATCGCCATATAGCTGAGCCTATTTTATGGTATCAGCCTGTCTACTTATACCATTTCTCTGAACACCAAGGCTTTTGCTGCTACGATTATTAATACTCTTTTAGTTTTTGGTTTATTTTATGACTTATTGATTGATACAGGGATGTTTAAAAATTTTATCTTTGCCACCATGCAATCGAAAATTGAGGGTTACATAGCGGAGATCAATGCGTTTACTCCGACAACGGCCGACGAACTGGAACAGTTCCGTATTAAGTTTTTGGGTAGAAAAGGAATTATCGGCGATTTGTTTGAAGAATTTAAACAAACTACCCCTGAAGAGAAACGCGCTTTAGGTAAAGTATTAAATGAATGCAAGCAGGCTGCTGAGGCAAAGATCAATGATTTTAAAGAGCAATTCGAAAATCACCAGCAACAGCAAAGTGGCATTGATTTAACCTTACCAGGTAACCCGGTAAATATCGGTTCGCGCCACCCGATCTCCCTTGTTCGAAAAGAAATTGTAGAGATCTTCTCGCGTATTGGTTTTAATGTGGCTGAAGGTCCGGAAATTGAAGATGACTGGCATAACTTTACCGCACTGAACTTCCCCGAAGAGCACCCTGCCCGCGATATGCAGGATACCTTCTTCATTAAAAAAGATACCGGTTCAGATAAAGGCGATATTGCCTTGCGTACACATACTTCATCGGTTCAGGTTCGTATGATGGAAAACGGTAAACCACCGTTCCGTGCTATTATGCCTGGCCGTGTATTCCGCAACGAAGCCATTTCGGCTCGTGCGCACTGTATATTCCACCAGGTTGAAGGTTTATACATTGATGAAAATGTATCTTTTGCCGACCTTAAACAAACTCTTTATTATTTTGTACAAGAGCTGTACGGCAAAGGAACTGAAGTTCGTTTCCGTCCTTCTTTCTTCCCTTTCACTGAGCCTTCAGCCGAAATGGATGTAACCTGTATGATTTGTGGAGGTGAAGGCTGTAACGTTTGTAAATACAGTGGCTGGGTTGAAATTTTAGGTTGTGGCATGGTTGATCCAAACGTTTTGGAAAACTGCGGTATCGACTCTAAGAAATATACCGGCTTTGCCTTTGGAATGGGTATTGAACGCATTACCATGCTTAAGTACCAAATAAAAGATTTACGACTGTTTTTTGAAAACGACGTTCGTTTCCTTAAACAATTCCAGTCAGAAATTATTTAAGGAACCTATATAGATGGATGTAGATAAAATATCAATTAGTATAAAAAACGCTGCTCAACATCTCTTTCGCCGTTATGGCTACCATAAAACGAGCGTAAATGAGATTGCCGCTAAAGCTAATTTGGCAAAAGCCACCATCTATAAATATTTCGAAAGCAAGGAACTGATTCTCAATGTCATTATTATGGACTATTTAGAGAAGCATATTCAGGAACTTGCCGCATCGGTTGATGTGAATCAGCCAAAATTAAGCACCGAAGAAATTTCAGACCTTATATTAAAGGCCAGCCGATTAACTTATACAGCTTGTAATGAGTTTATCGGCTGGGGCTTTATCCGCGAATCGGCTAACGCCCAGGCCTTTCTTAAAAACCTTTCCAACGAAATTGAAAGCTTGATCATGGACATGGTATTGAAAGTAAGAAACATTCAACCAGGCAGTGATCATGCAAAAAGCATTTATTTTTTGGTCTCGGCCAGTAAAAACATTGTCTTTTCTTTCGCTTTCACTTCAGTTACCGAGGCCGATGTGAAAAAAAACTTCATCATCTTCCGCAATGAAATCCTCCCTTACTTGATCAGGGGAGCCTTTGTATAACCTTTATTACACTACTTAGTGTAACTCCTACACAAATTTTACCTTTATACCGTTTTGGTTTTTGGTATAATTACCCTATTTTTGTTGCATGAATTAAACATTCAAGGTATGAGACGCGAGCTTAAAGACTTCTCGCTAGAACTCGAAAAAAAATTTGAGTTCTACAGCAAACCAAAAAGTGGTTTTTGGCGTTTCATTATTAAAGCTGTTCAAAATTTAAAGTTTCATAGATAAATTGGTTTAGGTTGAGCCCCATTCAGTAGAAATATTGATGGGGTTTTCTTTTATATATCATAAGGTCAATTGAGATAAATAATTTGCTCATTCGTCTGCTTAAAAACATCATTAAGGTTCAGTTTAGTCATTTTTTTATTGTCAAGCTTATAGATCAAGACAAACTCCATATCGCTTATATAAATAAAAGTCGAATATAACGTTCCACCTTCCTTACCATCACTCGCAACCATCTTAGGCTGAACCGCCTTGGCTCCAATATTTCCAACATCTTTAAAACTTATGGGCTGAGCAAGACTTTCCAGCCTTTTGATTTCCTGATCCATCGCCTCGTATCGGCGACAAGGATAATTCCCCTGAGTTGGATCCGATAAAAGGAAATTGGTTACCATCAAATGATCTCCTGAAATTCTGATTATTTTCCGTTCACCATTTACCCATTCAACAACAGCAGCATTACCGGTCTTATCACCAAACAATAAATGTCCGTTGGTTAAGCATATATTTTTTGCTTCGATAAACTTCAAGGCATCCTCCACTGTTTTACAGGTGGCAAGAATTTTATTGCCGGTATTTCCCTTTGGACTTTTGCAGCCTTTAGTATTCTTTTGATCAGGAGTTACTGCACCGTCAAAAAACAAGCCTTCCTGATTTATTCCACCTTGGGCAAAATCATCCCATCCGTACCATAAGCGGGCCAACTCATCTTTCTTTGCCGGCATTATTTTAATATATGGCTTTACATCATACCAATAATCCTCGTTGTTTACGGCATATATCTTTCCGGTACTTTTATCAATAAAATATAAGATTGAACAGGCTTTGGATCCTATGCCCGAAGATATCAATAGCAGCAAAGCAATTAAGTACTTTTTCATTACCGGTGTTTAAATAGCTATTATGAAGTTATTGAAATACCTGCAAACAAACTGCGGGTTTGCTTTAATATTTAACCTCAACCTTAAAAATTGTACTTTTGCAGCCTGATGGCAAAAAAGAAGTTTGAACCCTACATTGCTGAGGGAGTAGAGATTGTAGACATTGCTCATGATGGGCGTGCAATAGGAAAACATGAAGACCGGGTTATCTTCGTTGACAAGGCGGTTCCGGGAGATGTAGTGGATATTAATGTACTATATAGAAAAAAACAGCTTTTTGAAGGTAAAATCAATGTGCTTCATAAAGCTTCTGAATACAGATCGGAACCTTTCTGTTCTCACTTTGGCGTTTGCGGTGGCTGTAAATGGCAGCATTTAAGTTACGAAGCACAACTTAAGTTTAAGCAAAAACAAGTTGTTGATGCTCTTGAACGCATTGGCGGCATTAGCACAAAGCACCTTACTCCTATTTTCGGGTCTGAAAAAACCACCTATTACCGAAATAAAATGGAGTTCACATTTTCTAATAAGCGCTGGCTTACTGAAGAAGATATGATCAACAGGGATGATCTTGAACAATCAGATGCTTTAGGATTTCACGTTCCCTTACGCTTCGATAAGATCATTGATATACAGCATTGCTATTTACAGCAGGAACCTTCAAACGAGATCAGAAATGCTGTAAGAACCTATGCCCTTGAACATAAATTAAGCTTTTATGATTTAAAAGAGCATCAGGGCTTTCTGAGAAACCTGATCATACGCACGGCCAGCACGGGCGAGCTGATGGTTATTGTTGTTTTTGCCGAGCATCAGGAGAAGAAAATAAACGGTTTGATGAAACACCTAAACGAGCTGTTTCCTCAAATTACTTCACTGTTATACATTGTTAACCAAAAACGTAACGATACTATTTTCGACCAGGAAGTGATCACCTTTAACGGGCGCGATCATATTTTTGAAGAAATGGAAGGGATCAAGTTTAAGATCTCTCCTAAATCGTTCTATCAAACTAACTCAGAACAGGCATATCATCTATATAAGATCACCAGAGAATTTGCTGATCTGAAAGGACATGAACTTGTTTATGACCTGTACACAGGAGCCGGAACCATTGCCAATTTTGTGGCCCGTAATGTAAAGCAGGTTGTTGGTGTTGAATACGTGCCTGATGCGATTGAGGACGCTAAAATAAATTCAGCTATCAACGGTATTGAAAACACCCTGTTTTATGCCGGCGATATGAAAGATGTTTTAAACGCTGAATTTATTGCGCAACACGGCAAACCTGATGTGGTGATCACCGATCCGCCAAGGGCAGGTATGCATGCTGATGTGGTGGAACGCATCAATGAAATGGAACCTGAGAAAATTGTTTATGTGAGCTGCAATCCAGCTACACAGGCAAGAGACCTGGCTTTGTTAAAAGAAAAATATGAGGTGGTAAAAATTCAGCCGGTGGATATGTTTCCGCAAACCGTGCATGTTGAAAATGTGGTACTGCTAAAAAGAAAATGATTGAATTAAAGCTGAATTAGATCATTCTATTTTCCAGCATTCATCCATTCTTTCATTCAAAATTATTACGATGGAATTCGAAAACGAACAAAAACCGAAGGGTCCAAGCCCATTAGTTACACTTGAAAAGGACCTGAGTATATATAATGAAGCTATCCATGAGGTGGCTATAGATATTATGGAAGCAAAACTTTCGGACTTTCCGATTTTTGTTGCCCATCAGCATGAGGTTAGTTTGGGACAAACCATATTGAACCGAAATGAGCTAAAAACTTCCTGGAACATTAACGCTTCAACGCTTGAGGAATTTACCGAAAAGAATATCATTGCTAAAGAACGTCAGGAATACTTTGTAAATAACTTTAAAGACCCTAAAACATTTATGTGTTTGTTTGTAGTGGTTCCCGAAGGTGCAAACTTTGTTTTTTATCCTTATAAATAGATAAGTTGCCAATTGTGCTATTAACCTTTATTTTTATTTCTTAAATCGAACACATGAGTGCAAGAATAAAGATTCTCGACAAGAAACAGATCCAACAAAAGATTGACCGCATCGCCTATCAGATTTTGGAAGACAATTTTGAAGAAGCTGAGATTGTGCTGGCAGGTATTGTTCCGCGCGGAAACACACTGGCTGCACGTTTAAAAAAGGTGATTGAAGCAATTAGCAGTATAAAGGTTAAGCTGGTTAATGTCGATCTCGAAAAAACCAGTAGTGCGCTCAATGCTAGCACTGATGTGCCTATTGAACAGTGCGAGAACAAGGTAATTATTGTGGTGGATGATGTTTTGAATACCGGCCGAACCCTGGTTTACGGACTAGGTCTCTTCTTAAATATTCCTACCAAAAAGGTTCGCACGGTAGTACTGGTTGACCGTAGCCATAAGTTGTTCCCTATTCATAATGATTTCGTAGGAATTGAACTTTCTACTGTTGCTCAAGAGCATGTGGATGTGGTTTTAGGGGAGACGGGACAAGAGGATGCCGTGTATTTGGTATAAGCTAAGACATAAGAGTCAAAAATCAATAAAATTCAAAATAATTAAAGAATAAAGAGTGAAGAACAAGTCATTATACCAGGATCTTGCTTCTTGACTCTTTTTTCTTATATCAATTTATACCCTTATGAACAATTATAATTTCACCGTTACCGAACGTTTTATGCGTTATGTGCAGGTTGATACCCAATCTGATCCGCATTCAACGGCCTCTCCTACTACCGAAAAGCAGAAAAACTTAAGCCGAATTTTGGTGGATGAACTGAAAGCCATTGGCATTGATGACGCCCATCTGGATGATTTCGGATATGTGTATGCCACCATTCCGGCTACCACTGATAAAGATGTTCCGGTTTTATGTTTTTGCTCACACGTGGATACGTCGCCAGATTGCAGTGGAGCGGGTGTAAAACCAATTATTCATAAAAATTACCAGGGGCAGGATTTGATCTTACCGGATGACAACAGCCAAATCATAAAAAAAGCCGATCATCCTGACCTTGCCGACCAAATTGGAAACGATATAATTACTGCCAGCGGCACTACCCTATTGGGCGCCGATAATAAAGCCGGCGTAGCGGAAATTATGGATGCGGCGAATTATTTCATCAACCATCCCGAGGTGAAGCATGGCAAAATCCGCATTCTGTTCACACCTGATGAAGAAGTAGGTCGAGGGGTAAATAATGTGGATATGACTAAGCTGGGCGCCGATTTTGGCTATACCATGGACGGAGAAACGTTGGGGTCATTGGAAAATGAAACCTTCTCTGCCGATGGATTAAAGATCACCGTTTATGGAGTAAGTTCACATCCGGGTTTTGCGAAAGGCAAAATGGAAAGCGCCATTAAAATCGCCAGCGAAATTGTGTCAGCGCTTCCAAAAGATCATCTTTCTCCCGAAACCACTGAAGCAAAAGAAGGATTTGTTCACCCGGTAGAAATTGGAGGAAACGTTGAACTAGCTAGTGTCAGCTTTATCATTCGCGACCATATTACGGCTAATCTGGCTAAACATGAAGAGGTGATCAAGCAAATTGCTGATCGGGTAATTGCTAATTATCCTTTTTCGAGATATGAAATTAAAGTGAGCGAGCAATACCGAAACTTTAAAGAAGTGCTTGACCTGCATCCGCAAGTAATTGAAAATGCATTGGAAGGCATCCGCAGAAGCGGTTTAGAGCCTAAATTACAAAGCATCCGTGGAGGAACTGATGGTTCACGCCTTTCGTTCATGGGATTACCTTGCCCGAATGTTTTTGCCGGAGAACATGCTTTTCACTCTAAGCATGAATGGGCCTCGGTTCAGGATATGCAAAAAGCTGTTGAAACGATTGTAAATATTGCCCAGGTTTGGGAAGAACGAGCTTAAATCAATTTGAAGTTTGAGAATTTGAAGATTTGAGCCCGCTCTTATTTTCAAATTCTCAAACTTTTCCTTTTTCAACCTATCAAACTGCTGCCAGTTTTTTCATTTCTTCCATTTCATCCGGGATCATTTTCCAGATAACTTCTACCAATTTTTCATCCGGATACGTAATGGCCAGATCTTCGATATATCCAAAGGCTTCCTGCGAAGTTTCCTTTGCGGCCGATTTATTTATTTCAGCCGCTATCAATTTTGCCTTTGCGATAGCATCTTCCTTAATTTTCTTACCTGATATTCTCTTAAAATCAATAGCTTCCAGGGCAATCCTAATGGCCATAGGCACACCGGCATCAGGCAAAACGGCTAAACTGCGTGCTGTTGCATCAAGGGTTTCTTGTTTAAAGATCTTGTCTTTTGTTTTAAGGTACTTGCCAATAAAGGCAGCAGAAAAGTAATTTGAAATTTGAAAATCGTTGTTGAGCTCAGGGCGGTTTTTCTTCCAAAGATGATAGAGTTCATCGTAGTGCCAGTTAACATAGAGTAACTGGGCCATATTCCGAATAGCCGCCTGCATTTGGGTTTTATCAGGTAAATTCAATAACGAATCCAATAAAACATCCAGCTGAGCGAGCGTTGGTTTCTGTCCTTTGGTAATTGCCGAAACAACCTCTTCTACATTTACAGCATTAGCGGTGCCATCAGGGGCCGTTGGTGTGATACCGGTAGCTTTGATATGGGCATCAAATTTAGCTTTCAGCGCCTTCATTTCATCCGGTGCCAGTTGATACAGCAATTCAACATACTTTTTAGAATAGCGCTTATCTTTACTTATGTCGATATAATTGTACGTTTCATAAGCCATTACATTTAAGGTACCGCTTGATATGCGACGGAGCAGTTTTATCGCATTCGTTTTTTCCATTTCCTTTTCTGATTCAACATAACTTCTCTCGTAATCGATCATATAAATGATAAGTCTTACGGCCATAGGAATACCATAGTCAAAAACTATTTCGTTGGCTCTATCACAGGCAAGCAGGCATAACTCTTTATTTCTTGGCACTGTGTTTTCGATATATAAACCCATGTAGGCAATAGCAATGTTTGCACAGGTCGAATCACTAAACTTTATCCTTTCGTTATATTTCATCCAAATTTTGTCGAGGCTTTCGTACTGGCTTTGGCTGAAATGAAAAGGCACCAATCGGTCAATTATATAGGCGGCAAGTATATCATCACCCAGGTGCATCGCTTCATCAACAAGGGCCATGGTTTCTTCAATTTTAGGATATTTGGGTTTTTCATTGTCCTCGGCGTTTCTTCTTACTTCATCCAAATTAAGCCTTAAAGTGAACAGCTGATAAAGGCGGTCTAACCGTGCTGAAAGTGTTTCAAACTGTTCTTTAAACCTCTCAGAGGTGAGCATATCTATCTTCTTTTCAATGCCACGTGTAAGGTATTTATCAAATTCTTTAATACCGAAATAACCCAAAACCGTAACCACACCGCCAATAATGAGCAGCCATTTAGAAAGCTCCCCTTTAAACTGGTCACTGACTTCTTCACTTACTCTTTTCTTGAATTCCTCCTGTTCTTCAATTCTTCTTTCGAGATTTTTGATGGCTGATGTTTGGGCGCTGTCAACTGTTTTTTGTTGAGCAAATAATAAGTGGCTGCAGCTAACGATCGCAACAACTAATATCCAACGGAGCGATTTCATAGAGAGCGATAGATTGGTGTAGCTTAAATTTAAGCAAAAACGATGAATATGAAGCTATTACAACTAAGTAGCGTTAGTTATTCTTTTCGATCCATGCCAATGCCAACCTGATCTTATAATGCGGCAATGCACCTTGCAGAAATTCAAAGTAATCTTTTAAAGCCTCACTCTTGCCAATAGCCTTTTGTGCCATTTGTATTTTTTCTATTTCTTCGGATGAAACGAATTTCATCAGGTCGATCTTTTCACCGATCAGGTACAGCTGGGCAATATGTGAAAAAACCGTTTGAACATTCATTTTTCGGATAAACGCTATTCTTTCCGGTGAAAGATTCTGCTGTAATAAATACAAGGTTTCTTTAAAGGTGTTTCCTTTTGAAGAGCCCGACTTAGATCCACGGTTAATATGCAAGGTAATTAACTCCATGAACCGCTGGCCATATTTCTCCAGTTTTCGCTGTCCTACTCCTTGTATCGTTAAAAACGCTGCTTCGGATTGAGGCTTTTCGGCCACCATTCGTTCTAACGTTGCGTCGTTGAAAATGGCATAAGCAGGCACATCCTCCCTCTCAGCAAATTCGCGTCGTAAACGGCGCAGATCGTCAAACAGTTTCTCATCCGAAGTTTGTACTGGCATCCGTTCCTGCTCTTCCATGGAAACCACTTTGGTTTTCTTAGGCTCTCTAACCACCGGATATACCAGATCGGCTGTTTTCTTTCCGAATAAGATCTCTTTACCCAAACCGGTAATTTTCAGGCTAAAGCCTTCGTCATAAGCCATCTCCAGAATGCCCTGATTAAGCATTTGCATGATAAACTGTTGCCAGTGGTTAACGCTCAGGTCACTGCCGGCTCCATAAGTTTTTATCTTGTCAAACCCTTTAGCGATCAATTCCGCTTTGTGCGAACCACGCAGCACATCGATCAGCATATTGGTTGCTACAGGCTCATTGATCCGCGCCAATGCAGAAAGCGCTTTTTGAACCAATAAAGTGCCATTAAAATGTTTTCGCGGATTGTGGCATACATCACAATTACCACAGTTTTGCTCCAGACTTTCACCAAAATAATTGATCAGAATTTTCCTCCGGCATATATCTGCTTCGGCAAATTGCTGCATGCGCTTTAACTTTTCCAGATTGATCTCACGCTGCTGGCCTTGCTCAGCAAACTGGGTCAGTAAAACCAGATCACCCAAGCTATAATACAAGATGGTTTCACTCTTTAATCCATCCCTTCCCGCGCGACCGATCTCCTGGTAATAACTTTCGATATTTTTTGGCAGATTGTAATGGATCACCCAGCGGACGTTAGATTTGTCGATACCCATGCCGAAAGCAACCGTTGCACATACCACACCAACACGATCATTTATAAAATCATCCTGTACACTGTTACGTTCCTCGGCACTTAAACCGGCGTGATAAGCTGCCGAATTTATACCGTGATTCAACAGCTTCTCGGCAAGCTCTTCCGTGATTTTTCTGCTCAGGCAATAAATAATGCCCGATTGCTGTTTGCGATTTTTAATAAACGTGATGATCTCGCTATCCTTTTCACGGCTTTTTAACCCACTTTTCACATCCAAACTTAGATTGGGGCGATCGAAAGAAGCCACAAAAGTTTTAGGTTCTTTTAAACTCAGTTGCCTGATTATATCCCGCCGGGTAACATTGTCGGCGGTAGCGGTAAGGGCTATAACCGGCACCTCTGGGAAACGATTCTTAATGCCGCTTAGCTGTGTGTATTCGGGCCTAAAATCATGACCCCATGAAGAAATGCAATGTGCCTCATCAATTGCGAACAACTTTACATTAAACCTTCCGAGCATGGCTAAACTGCCTTTAAGCTTTTCGGGAGACAGGTACAACAAGCTGATCGTATTGGAAATGCACTTTTCAACGATGACTTCCTCTTCTTCAAACGTAAGGCTACTATTTAAAAAAGCAGCTTCAATTCCATTCATCCTGAGTGCATCCACCTGGTCTTTCATCAACGAAATTAAAGGAGAGACTACCACGCATAAACCACCCAATACCAAAGCCGGCACCTGAAAGCAAATGGATTTACCTCCACCTGTGGGCATCAAAACTAAGGTGTCATTTTTAGAAAGAATGGATGAAATAATTTCACTTTGAAGGGGTCGGAACTCATCATAACCAAAGTGTTTTTTAAGCACAATACGCGCAGCATCAATCATGGTACAAAAATGAGAATTTAGGTAGAACAAATCGGGGTAGAACTCCCAATTAATATAGCAAAAAGGAACGAAATCCACCGCTTCAAATCAACACCTATAACAAACAGAATTTTAGCTATTTAAATCGAAAAAAGTTTGCAAAGCATTCTTTAAATAGTATTTTCATTATTTATAATTATAAAAATCAATCTAGATGAAAAAAGTTTTTAAGGTCCTGGGGTATATACTCCTGTTTATTGTAATTGTGGTAGTAGGGTTAGGAGTATATGTTAAGACGGCATTTCCAAATGTGGGCCCGGCTCGTGAAATGAAAGTGGAGCTTACGCCTGAGCGCATTAAACGTGGCGAGTATTTGGCGAATTCGGTAACGGTTTGTATGGATTGTCACAGCAAGCGTGATTGGACCAAGTTTTCAGGCCCTATTACTCCGGGCACGCTGGGTCAGGGTGGTGATGAGTTTAACCAGAAAATGGGATTCCCGGGAGTTTATTTTGCAGCCAATATTACCCCTGCCGGCATTGGCGACTGGACCGATGGGGAGATCTTTAGAGCAATTACCGAAGGTGTTCGAAAAAACGGAAAACCTATTTTCCCTGTGATGCCACATGCCAGCTACGGTAAATTAGATGAAGAGGATATAAAATCAGTGATCGCTTACATTAGAACATTACCGTCTATCGAAAATGCAGTTACTGAATCACAATCGGATTTCCCGATGAACTTTATCATCAATACAATACCTGCAAAAGCGAACCTGCAAAAAATGCCTGTACCAACTGACACTGTTAACTATGGAAAATACATGGTAACCGCTGCTGCTTGTTTCGACTGTCATACGCAGGTTGACAAAGGCGAATTCCTTAAAGGGATGGATTTTGGCGGAGGACGTTCATTTGAAATGCCAGGCGGCGTTTTATCGTCGGCAAACATTAGTCCCGATGTTAAAACGGGTATTGGCAGCTGGAGCCAGGAGCAATTTTTAAATAAGTTTAAAACGTATCGCGATAGCAGTATTTATACTAAAACTGTTGCTCCAGCAGATTTTAATTCACTTATGCCATGGTCGATGTACGCGCAAATGAAAGACGAAGACCTTAAAGCGATTTATGCGTATTTGCGGACGGTAAAACCGGTTAGCAATGCGGTTGAGAAATTCAAACCCAAAAATTAAACCAAGCAAGGTATGTTTTCTGTTTGGGGGCAAACTATTTGCTCCTGAACAGAACTCATATTACCACTGCCGCGTTAACAATTCAACAACCGCATCGGGGTTAACGCTCAAGCCATCAACAATAAACTGCGCCTGCTTATAAAAACTTTCTCTTGCAGCTAGTCGTTCTTCAATAAAACTCACTAATTCTTCTCCTTTCAACCCTTTAATTAAAGGCCGCTCTTCTTTAGCGTTTTCTAAACGTCCGGCAATTGCTTTTGGAGCAAGCTGCAGGTAAATCGTTTTACCATTGGCATTCATCCATTGCATATTATCGTGAAAACAAGGAGCCCCGCCACCCGTTGAGAGAACAAAGTTGTCGGGAAGTTCCTGAGTTTGCAATACCTGTTTTTCCAGTTCACGGAATTTTTCTTCACCATATTTGGCAAAATAATCAGCTACAGAACCTCCCGTAAACGCTTCAATTAAATGATCTAGGTCGAAAAAAGGCACATCTATTCTTTTTGCCAGCCGTTTTCCAAAAGTTGTTTTTCCGGCTCCCATGAAGCCAATTAAGAATACTTTCAATTTTAGATTTTAGATTTCAGGTTAACAATAAATCAGTGAAAAGAGGAAATTGCACCTTCTTAATTCAACATTTCCAAATTAGCAAATATCAATTATCTATAACTTTACTTTTTAAGATCAATTAAATAGAAAAATGTAATAAGCGCTAAAACAAATGGAAGTATATGAAGTAAAATACTGCATATTTTATCCACAAACTGCGTTTTATACCGATCATGTTTCATAAGAAAGATAAAGTCTCTATTGTAAGAATTAATGAAAATTGAATTAATAAACTTAACTAATAGAATAAAGTAAAGAGGCATAAAAGTAAAGAAAAAAGCATTCTGCTTGGAACAATAAGCTAATCCATATATGAAAAACAGCGCTGCTATTGTAAAATTTACCCAGAAAAACGTAGGATTACTTATGAGTTTTTTATAATTCCGTTTTATTGGCTCATTTTTAAAGGGATCTAACAGAAACAACCAGTAAATTATTGTCTCTAAAACAAACAAGTAATAAATGTTTATATTCTTCATAACAAAATTAAGAATCTAAAATCACCGCTAACGATAGACCCTACCTCACCCTTACCCTGGGATCCAATACTCCATAAAGCACATCCACCAAAATATTAAGGACGACGAAAATAAATCCGCAGAAAAGGATAGAGCCCATAACTACCGGAAAATCGGCCAAGCCAAGAGCATCAACAGTAGCTTTCCCTAAACCATTGTATCCAAAAATATATTCGATAAAAAAGGAACCGGCAATTAAGGAGGCAAACCAGCCCGAAATTGCGGTAACAACAGGATTTAAGGCATTTCGTAGCGCATGCTTTAGCACCACCGAATAATTGCTCAGTCCTTTTGCCCTTGCGGTGCGAATATAATCCATGGCTAACACATCCAGCATGGAGCTTCGAGTTAACTGCACGATAATAGCTAAAGGACGCAAACCCAAGGTGATCATTGGCAGCCAGAGATTCTTCAACGTTAGCACTTCCCCTTTAAAAGGATCATAGTTGTGTAAACTTCCCGACATGTTTAAGCCCGTGTAATCACTTAACACAAAACCAAACAGCCAGGCAATGATGATCCCTGCAAAAAAGGAAGGCGCCGAAATACCGATAATCGAAAATCCGATGGAAGCTTTATCGATCCAGCTGTCTTTTTTAATTGCCGAAACCACTCCTAAAGCAATACCTATAACCGAAGCGAACACCATAGCGGTAACCGCCAGAATAAGTGTATTTGGAATAGTTTCCCTTAATATTTCTGATACTTCCTTTTTAGTTTGATAAGAGCGGCGCAGGTAGGGCCATTTCAAAACAATAGCCTCATCTTTCCCTACCTTAAACAATTGCTGATAATGATATTTGGCCCTGCTCACGGAGTCGGTTCCGTGCAAACCTATAGGAGAAACATCATTAAGAAAAAGGGCAAATTGCACTGGCATCGGCTTATCAAGGCCGAGCTCTTTACGCACCGCCTCCAATGATTGCACATCGGATCGCTGTCCCATGGTCATACGGGCCGGATCGGCAGGCAGAATGTTAAACAAAAAGAAAACAACCACCACAATGCCCAGCATCACTAATAAGCCATAAAATGATTTGTTAAGTATATAAGGGAACATTCGTTTTTGCTAGCAGCCGAATTTAAGGAAAATATGTTTTGATAGCATTTTACTATTTATGTCAACAGAAAATCATTTGTATGGAAAACTGGAAAAACTGATAAAAATCAGTTTTTCTTTTTCGCAGATGCCTGATTTTTGGTTAATTATATAATTAGTCTCATGAATCCTAAACTTCTACATAAATATAATGTTCCCGGTCCGCGATACACCAGTTATCCGACTGTACCGTATTGGGATGAACAAAATTTCAGCATTCTTAACTGGAAAGAATCGCTCGTGCAAACCTTTAGGAAAAGCAATGCAACCGAGGGTATAAGCCTTTATATTCACTTGCCATTTTGCGAAAGCTTATGCACGTTTTGCGGCTGCAATAAGCGAATTACCACCAATCATGCGGTTGAGTCGCCCTACATTGAAGCGCTGTTGAAAGAATGGAAACTTTATGTAGATCTGTTTAATGCACGGCCTATCATCAAGGAGATCCATTTGGGAGGTGGCACTCCTACGTTTTTCAGACCTGAACAACTCAGCAGACTCATTGATGGCATTTTTGAGCTGGCAGATCGGAGTGAAACATGGGATTTCAGCTTTGAAGGGCATCCGAATAATACCTCTTATGAGCATTTGCAAACCTTATTCGACCTGGGTTTCAGGCGGGTAAGCTTTGGCGTACAGGATTATACTCCCGAGGTGCAAAAAGCTATACATCGCATTCAGCCTTATGAAAATGTTAAGCGTGTGCATAATTGGGCCCGCGAAATCGGCTACACTTCTATTGGTCACGACCTGATCTTTGGCCTGCCCAAACAATCGCGTTTGAGTATTGCCGAAACCATTGAAAAGACCAACCGTCTTAAACCCGATAGAATTGCTTTTTACAGTTATGCGCATGTGCCTTGGATAAAAGGTAACGGCCAGCGTGGTTTCGATGATAGTGACTTACCAAAAGACGATGAAAAGCGTTCGTTGTATAACCTCGGAAAATTACTTTTTGAAGAAAACGGCTATACGGAAATAGGCATGGACCATTTCGCTATGCCAACAGATAGCCTTTACAATTCGCTACAAAGTAAGAACCTGCACCGCAATTTTATGGGCTATACTTCATCAAAAACCCAACTGATGATCGGCCTTGGTGTTTCATCTATTGGCGATTCGTGGTATGCCTTTTCACAAAACGTTAAAACACTTGAAGGTTATTATGAATTATTGGCCTTAGACAAATTGCCTGTGCTAAGGGGGCATTTGTTAAATGATGAAGACCTGGTAATTCGCAAACATATTTTAAACCTGATGTGCAACCTTGAAACCTCATGGGAAAACAAGGAAATGCAATTTACAGAGCTGCCGGAGGTAATTGCTTCGTTAAAAGAAATGGAAACCGATGAGCTAATTTACTTTACGGAAAAGGGACTAAAAGTGACTGAGGAAGGAATTCCATTTGTACGTAATATTTGTATGGCCTTTGACCTACGATTAGTAAGAAAACAACCTGAGACACGATTATTTTCTATGACAATATAATTACAAAATAATAAGCCTCATCTTATACTAGTTCGAAAGAACGTTAGTGGATAATAATATTTATTTGAAGAGGGGAGTGCATGCCATGTATTGAAAAATACAGGGAACAACATGCACTTTTTTTATTTTATGCATCTGCCAATTTCCTAAAACATAAATGAATAAGCCTTGTTAAAGATTTTTCACCTCTGTAAATAAACAATCAAAATACTATAACATGAAAACAAAAGCATTAGGCAATCAGGGTTTAACGGCTTCTGAATTGGGATTAGGATGCATGGGAATGAGTGAATTTTATGGAGCCCGAGACGACGAAAACTCATTAAAAACACTTAGGCATGCGTATGAACTGGGCGTTACCTTTTGGGATACTGCCGACATGTACGGGCCATTTCATAACGAGGAATTACTTTCTAAAGTGCTAAAAGGAATAAGGAACAATATTACACTGGCCACCAAATTTGGCATACAACGCGACCCTAATGATCCGACCAAACGAGGAATAAGCGGAAAGCCAGATTATGTTTTTTCAGCATGTGAGGCAAGCTTGAAGCGTCTGCAAGTGGATGTGATCGACCTATATTATTTACACCGACAAGATCCGGCCACTCCGATAGAAGTGACTGCTGAAGCAATGGGACAACTTGTAAAACAAGGCAAAGTCAGAGGAATAGGGCTATCCGAAGTTTCGGCAGATACCTTACGCAAAGCGCATGCGGTTCATCCTATTACAGCGGTACAGAGTGAGTACTCGCTATGGAGCCGTGACCCAGAAGATGGATTATTGGAAACTTGTAAAGAGTTGGGTGTTGCCTTTGTGGCTTACAGTCCGCTGGGAAGAGGTTTTTTAACCGGACAAATAAAGAAATTCGAGGACCTTGCCGAAGATGATTACCGAAGAGTTTCTCCACGTTTCCAGGGAGAAAATTTTGACAAGAATCTGCAACTCGTCTTCAAAATAGAAGAACTGGCAAAGGAAAAAGGCTGCAAGCCTTCGCAGCTTGCGCTGGCATGGGTTATGGCGCAAGGCGATCATATTTTCCCTATACCCGGAACCAAACAAATAAAGTATCTGGAAGAAAATGTAGCAGCACTGGATGTTCATTTATCAAAAGCTGACCTGGACACTTTGGATGAAATTGCACCTAAAGGAATTGCCGTTGGAGGTCGTTATAACGATGCAGGCATGAAAATAGTTAATCAATAATGAGCTGATACAAGAACAAAAGAGCCATCAAAATTAGAAATGATGGCTCTTTAATATTACAACACCTTTTCAAAATGTTCAACAACCGGAAAAGGATCGTAATAATGATGAAGCAGTTTTTTCCATTCCAAATATTCAGCTGATTGCCTGAAACCAATCGTGTGGTCTTCAAGCGTTTCCCAGTTGACCTGCAACAGGTATTTATTCTCCTGTTCTAAACATCGATGCAAACTATGGCCTTTGTAACCTTTTATAGCGCCAATGTATTTTCCTGCAATTCGAAAATCGCTCTCAAACTGTTGTTTGAGCCCCGGCTTTACATAGAGTAGTGCTGCTTCTAATATCATTTTAATTTTTTCGCAGGGTAATTTAATGGCTAATGTGGTTTGGTCTTCGACTACGCTCAGGCTGACTAAACTTAGTTATTCAAACAATCAACCCAAATAATTCATTTGACAATTTATCTTAAACGCCTTTTAACGAATTCCAGTTATCAAATGTCATTTCAAATTTGATCTCGCCTTTACAGTGTGTTCCTGTCTCCGTCCAACCAGATTTACGATAAAACATTTCAGCTCTGGTGTTTGGAGCTGTGCCTAGCCAAACGTTTTCACGAGTTTGCGAAAAGTACCAATCGAGCATTACAGAGTGTAGTTTTTTACCAATTCCTTGCTTTTCAAAATCGGGATGTAAGAATAAAGCCCAAATATTATGCTCCTTTAAATCGGCAATGGCAAAACCAACAATTACATGGTTAACCTCCGCGACCCAGCCTTTTCCCCGCTCAAACAAAAACTCCTCACAATCCCTATCTGTAACCAGATCAGGGTTTGAAAGCGTGTTTTCCTTTACCGAATTACGCACCACCTGAATTTGCGGAATGTCTTCTTTTTGAGCTTCGCGAATAACCATAGCGTTATTTTTTAACCCAATTTAGAAAAACAATTAGAAGGATACACTAAAAATCCGCATCCACACGAATCTTCATCACCTCCTTACTTACCGGATGTTTAAATTCAATGAATTCGGCATGCAGATGTAAACGTGCGGCTTTTTGTCCGTACAAATCATCCCCAACAATAGGCGATTTCAATCCCAACGAATGAGCGGCATGCACCCGTAACTGATGCGTACGGCCTGTTATAGGATAAAAATGAACCTTGGTGTGTTGCTTGGTTCTGGAAATTACTTTCCATATTGTTTTGGCGTGTTTGCCATATTCATAACATACCAACTGACGCGGGCGATCTTCCAGATCAACTCTTAATGGGAGTTCAATTACCCCTTCATCCTCCGGAATAATTCCATTCAAGAGAGCAACATAACGTTTCTTCACGGTCCGGTTGATGAATTGATCTTGCAGTATTTTGTGTGATTCTTTGGTTTTAGCGATCAGCATTAAACCTGAAGTCGACATATCTAAACGATGAACCACCAATGGGCCGGTAGCTTCGGGGTATTTAATCCGAACACGCTCATAAACCGAATCTTGTACATTTTTGCCTGGCACCGATAAAAACTCAGCAGGCTTATTAATCACCACCAACTCTTCATCTTCGAAAACAATATCGATATCCTTGCCTTCAGCAGGGTTAATGAGCATTGGGTTCTCATCTAATTCAATGCCTTCGAGCATGTGAGCTAAAATGGGTTCACATTTACCCTTACAGGCAGGATAAAAATGACCATGCACCCTAACTTCCGATTTAGGTGATTGCCCCCACCAAAATTCCGCCATGGCAATTGGTTTCAGCTGATGCATAAAAGCATATTGCAACAACTTAGGCGCGGCACATTCACCGGCTCCCGCAGGAGGATTAACATCGGTTGTATGCTTGAAAATCTGATGCAAACTTTTCTTGTGCCCCAGTTGATTAAGGAAATAATACGAATCGAACAGCTTTTGCTGCAAAGCCGCTGATTTGCTTTTTCGTTCTTCTTTTACTTCAGCTATTTCATTTAACTTTTCATCAAGTAGATTTTGCGTTTCAGCAATTTGGTATTTCCAGTATTTATTCAAATGCTTAAGTCGAAGACTCTCATTTAAACTTTGCTTCCGCAACTCTTCGTGCAGGGCGTTAATATGTTCTTCATCCAGAGAGTCCTTTGGGGCATTCCGGAGAAGATCACGCTCCTGTTTGGCCAGTTTTATTTGTTGTTTGTATGCTTCCAACTCACCGGCATACTGGGTAGTTTGATCGGCTAGTTGCTTCTTTAGTTTCGCTAATTCACCATGATTTTCAAGCGCTTCAATCTGGCCGTGCATACTGGTCAGCACTTGTTCTTCTTTACGGAAAAAACCATTTTCGGTTAACATATCAAAAACCGGAGGAACAAATCGGGAATGATGATTTTGTCCGGCCAGCTTACCTGAAAATGCTGATAAATACCCCAGCTGACCTTCGCTATTTTGCACTACCAGCACTCCGAACATCTTACCGATGATCAGTCCTTCCTGCCCTTCTTCAATACCGAAGTTATGTTCCCATTCACTTTGTGTAGCCAAATACTGCTGCAGCTCTTGGGCTGCCAAAAGGCTTAAGGGATGAGGTTCGTAATAAAACGGAAATGTGAATTTTTGAGGTAATGAAATAGCTTCAATTTCTTTGTTAAAAGGTATAAAGCAACTTTCCTTCATTAATACCTGATCATCTCTCATTGCTTAATCTCCTAATTGAATACTAGTTATAAACGGAGTGCAAAAATACACACTTTAATTAAAGTAGAAAGCAGGTCTTTAAATACGAGGAAACAATAGAACTTCCCCTCCCGGTAATTTACATAGGCTATTGAACAAAAAAGGCTGCCCCTTTTAACGGAACAGCCTTATGCTATTTCTAATCAGCAAAAACTATTGCCAGTTAAACTTAATATTTTGCACCAGCTCGGTTTTGAGACTTTGGGCCACCGGACAGGTTAAAGCAGCATTTTCTAAAAGCTGACGCTGACGATCGTCGATATCTAATTTCGGAAAATTAAACTCCACCTGAATCTCGGAGATCCTTCGTGGTTCAGCCGCCATAATCTTTGTTATAGAAAAATCAGTATCCTTTAAATCGATATTTTCTCTTCTGGCTACAATTCCCATAATAGTCATAGCGCAACTGCCTAATGCCGCCGCCACCAAATCAGTTGGTGAAAAAGCTTCGCCTTTACCATTATTATCGGTTGGAGCATCGGTAATAATTTTAGTACCAGATTGTAGGTGGGTCGCCTCGGTACGTAATTCGCCTTTATAAATAGTTTTAACAGTTGCCATAAATAGGATTTTAGAAATACAAAGTTAGAAGTACAAAGTACAATTTTAGATTTTAGATTGTAGAAGTACGTAGTAAAAAGGACGATTTTAGAAGTATGAAGTATAAAGGCAGAGATGAATAGTGTTGTCAGTTTTCTTCAAAAAGGAAATGATGAGTAAGCACTATATGTGTTTCTCTATTCTGATATTGCTTTTTTAACCAAAAGTATGAATCTTCGAGGAAGAGCATTTAGCAGCAATTAAAGACATACGATTGTACAGTTTAAAGAAATCAAAAGAATGAAATACATCTACATATTAACATTTTTCAGCTGTTTTGCAATTTCGGCATACGGACAAAAAAACACACAAAACTATCAATCGTACCCTTTACCAAAGGGTTGGATTAGCGATTTCGAGAATATTCTAACAGAGAAAGAAGAATCGACTCTTGACAGTTTGGTCTCTAGTTTTGAAAGGCAGACTAAAATTGAAATTGCGATTGTTACTCTCGATAGTTCAATGACTTCGAAGGAAAATTTTTTTAATTACACTTTAGGAATGGCTAATTATTGGGGCATAGGGAAAAAGGACTTAAACAACGGGATTTTGATTGGGATTTCATCTTCATTAAGAATAATTAGAATCCAAAACGGCTATGGAATCGAAAAAATCCTAACCGACTTGGAAACTAAAAAAATCATTTCCGACTATTTCATTCCAGACTTTAAAAAAGGAAATATCTTTAATGGAATTAAGATTGGAACTATTGAGTTGATGAAAAAATTAAGGTGAAATACAAACGAATCATTCATCAATCCCTAATCTAAAATCGGAAACTCACAATTCGAAACCCATAACTCGAAATCCATAATCAGTCTATCCGAAATTCTTTCTTTGTACTTTGTATTTCTTACTTCGTACTTTTTTACTTCTTTCCTTTCTAAAATCTAAAATCCGCAATCATACTTCTAACTTTGTACTTTAACCTTCTTACTTCGTACATTTGCACGGTTAAAATAATCCGGAACAATTCATATGGTTTTGGGTTAAGTATTAAGATATTAGCGTTTATATGATAGAACTTCCGGTAGTTAAAGCCGAACCCCGTATAAAGAAACCAGATTGGTTGCGCGTTAAACTGCCAACCGGAAAAGAATATGCTCATGTTCGTTCACTGGTTGACAATCATAAACTTCACACTATTTGCGAAAGTGGCAATTGCCCTAACATGGGAGAATGTTGGGGAGAAGGAACTGCTACGTTCATGATTTTGGGTAATATTTGTACCCGCTCATGTTCATTTTGCGCTGTTGCCACCGGTCGTCCATTAGCAGTTGAACTGAATGAGCCTGAACGCGTTGCCACATCAGTTGCACTGATGCAGGTAAAACATTGTGTGATCACCTCTGTTGACCGCGATGATTTAAAAGATGGCGGTTCAACGATATGGGCTGAAACTATTCGTGCTATTCGTGCAAAAAGTCCGGAAACTACGATGGAAACCCTATTACCAGACTTTAAAGGTCAGTGGGAAAACCTGGAAAGAGTATTAGCAGAAAGACCGGAGGTTGTTTCTCATAACATAGAAACCGTTCGCCGTCTTACTCGCGAGATCCGTATTCAGGCTAAATACGACAGAAGCCTTGAATGTTTAAAACACATTAGTCAGGCCGGCTTGCGTACTAAATCGGGCATTATGCTGGGTTTTGGTGAAACCGAAGACGAAGTTTTCGAGGCAATGGATGATCTGTTGGAAGCAGGTGTTCATATTTTAACCGTTGGTCAATATTTACAGCCAACAAAAAATCACCATGCCATTATCGAATTTATTCACCCTGATCAGTTTGCGCGTTATAAAGAAGTAGGATTAGCAAAAGGATTTAAAGTTGTTGAAAGTGGGCCACTGGTTCGTTCTTCTTACCACGCAGAAAAACATCTGTTTCCATTCGAATCTTAATCCTGGTTCATTTTGAAGAAACGTTTAACATTATCAGAAGAAGAACTTGTAACTGGACTAAAACAACGGCAAAAGCTCGCTATTGAGGCATTGTATAATATGTATTCGGCGGCGCTAAACGGCATTATCTTGCGTATTATTCATTCGGAAGAAGAAGCCAGCGATGTTTTACAGGAAGTTTTTCTAAAAATATGGAACAACGCTTCGAATTACGACCCCAAGAAAGGACGATTATTTACCTGGATGGCCAATATTGCCCGTAATATGGCAATTGACAGACTCCGTTCTAAATCGTATCGTAATGAAATCAAAAACCAGGAACTGAATGACAGCGTAAATACCATTGATGAACTCCGGAGCATATCACTTTCACCTGAGCATATAGGTATAAAAGATTTGTTGATCAACCTAAAACCAGAACAAAAAATCGTAGTGGACCTGATCTATTTTCAGGGATTAAAACAAAGCGAAGCGGCCGAAAAATTGAACATTCCCCTGGGTACAGTAAAAACACGATTACGAATGGCCATTATGGAATTACGGAGATTTTTTAATTGATATTTGCTGTGGACGTAAAAGAATATATAGAAACGGGCGTACTTGAAATGTATGTATACGGAAACCTTTCGGATGCAGAGGCAAAAGAGGTGGTGCGTATGGCAAACAGCTATCCCGAAATTGCTGATGAGTTGGCTAAAATTGAAGAAAACCACGAAAACACTTCGGTAATTTTAGGAATTGAACCCAATCCGGCCACAAAACATCATATACTCGAACAGATCACTCACCCTAAAACATACAAACCGGCAATTCCTTTATATCCTACCCGTTTATTTGCTTATGGAATGGCTGCTTGTTTAACCTTATTACTGATAAGCAGCGTGGCTGCCTTTATGTATTGGGACCGATGGAAAAGCGCAGAAAATGAACTGATTGCCATGCGCGAATCGAATCAACAATTTGTAAGCAACCTGACATCGATGAGAGATGATATGGATGCCTACAAAGGTATTTTACATGATCCCGATTTTAAAAAAGTGCATTTAGCCTCTACTCCTGCTTTTCCGGGCAACGAAATAATGGTTTACTGGAACGCCAAAAACACCCATGTGATGGTGGATATGCTTAACCTGCCAGAAAATGATGCAGAACATCAATATCAGCTTTGGGCCATTGTTAATGGCAAACCGGTAGACGCAGGGGTTTTTGATGTGAAAAAAGGGCAGAAAACCATGTTCCAGATGAAAAACATACAGGGAGCACAGGCTTTTGCAGTTACATTGGAACCTAAAGGTGGAAGTGCAAATCCAAGCATGGATAAAATGTATGTAATGGGAAAAATATAAGAATTTGAAGACTCCTTATAAAGAAAAAGCGCTAAATCATTAGCGCTTTTTTTTGTTATCAAAAATTTTATTTACCAGGTCTTAGAAGCTCTTCACAAATGATATTGTCAAATCAACACCCGAACCATTTAATGTTTTCAAATGTGATGGTAACAAGTAGCGATCAGCACTGTTACTAGCCGAAAAAGACATATTTCTATAGCGTATTCCCGGCAATAGTTTTATGCTTTTTATTGCCACAATAAATGCAACATCAGCATTGTAGCCAAGAGAAGAGTCATACGATAAATCTGAATACGTTGAATTGTTTTCGGTAATTTTCATTTTACCCGGAAAATTATAGTTAATACCTCCCCCAAAACGAATACCTTTTAATGCACTTTTCCATGGCATGTAATCATAATTTGCTCCTGCGAAAAATGAGGTACGATTAAAAAACACCGATGACTCAAGCGATTCTCCATTAGAACTTATGTATTGAATGGCAATATTTTGCTGATATCCTAACGTTAAATAAGGCACCAGGTTCTCGGTAGCATGGTAACCCAAACCTAGCTCGATGCCCATACCGCCACCCGGACTGTAGAAAACATCTCCGCCATCATAATCTATTGAATTGTAATTTGCTCCAATTCCAATATTGATCTTTGAAATAAAGTCAAACTTTTGTGCCCGAGCATTAAAACCAAACACAACTAATAGTAACATTATCAAAGTAAAAATTCTTTTCATATAGCATTTATTTTTTTCTCAAAAATAATAGTTAAGAAAATAGGTTCCATTGAAAAAAATAAAATGATTGCTATTTATTGATTAAGAATCCATTAACTATTTAAAATTGAAAATGGTTTTACTAACCTGCTTTGCCAGTTCGCTTGCTCTTATAACTGAATAACCCAATTCTTCCAATTCATTCCCTGCCTTGCCATGTAAATAAACACCTGCCATTGCTGCCTGAATTGCCGAATAGCCCTGAGCTAATAATGCCACAATAATTCCGGTCAATACGTCACCCATTCCACCTGAAGCCATTGCCGGCGTTCCGGTTAAATTAAAATAGACCATTCCCGTTGGTAAGGCAATTATCGTATACCTGTTTTTAAGTACGATGATTAATTCCCGCTCCCTCGCCTCCTGCTGCATGGTTTTTATACGATGATTCCAATTTTTGTGCGAACCAAACAAGCGATCAAATTCTTTAACATGAGGCGTTAGGATCGATTGCTCGGGAACCAGGTCGAACAATGATTTATCAGAGGCAAGCATATTCAAGGCATCGGCATCAAAGACGCAGGGCCCACGGAAATTCTTTAAAGCATTTTTAAGAACAGCAACTGCAGGGTCATCGGTTCCCAAACCCGGACCAATTGCCAAGGCAGAATACTTTTGCCAGCCAGGTTCTCCAAACCCGGCCATTACTTCGGGTAAACGAGTATTCAAAGCTATTAAACCCGACGGTGGAATAAATGCAGTGGTTAATCCGCTGCCTGTATTTAAACAAGCCTCAGCTGTAAGCAAGGCGGCGCCCATCGTTTCATCTTTTCCAGCAATGATCAGCGAGTGACCAAAAGTTCCTTTATGGCTAAAATTTTCACGTTTTTTGAAGATTAAACGGATATCTTTTTCTTCTATTAAAGCCAGCTCACTTTCACATGATTGTATAAAGTGTTCATCCAAACCAATATCAACGGCCTCCCAACTTTTCATTACTAAAGCCGATTCGGGCAGTAAAAAATTGAGTTTTGGCCGTTGAAATGTAATTACCAGATCGGCTTTGAATTTTGTCGAATCCGCTTGATTAGGCTCGTCAGCAAACATGCCGGTTGGTATATCAACCGCAATTACTTTTTTATGCAGGGCATTTAATTGATCTATCCATTGTTTAAGAATGCCTTCTAAGGGTTTATTCAAACCTGATCCTAAAACTGCATCAATAATTATTTCTGAGGTTTCCGCAGGCAGCTCATCATCGGATTGTATAATATGAACAGGTAAGTTTAGCTTCTGAACACTTCTGAAATTCTCATCAAATTCAGGACTGGTTTTAAATGAATGCTGAAGGATAACGACCTTAACATTTGTATAGTTCCTTGCGCTAAGTAAACGTGCAATGGCCAGTCCGTCGCCACCGTTATTTCCTGTTCCGCAATACACTGCGATCATGATGTTTTTAGCAGGAACCTCCTCCATAAACTTTACCACAAAAGACTTGGTTGCACGTTCCATCAGACCTACCGATGAAATGGGTTCATTGGCAATGGTAAACTGATCGGCCTGACGAGTTTGAGTAGCTGTTATGATTTTTTGCATGACTGAATTTAGCAGTTTACCGGCACAAAAAGGCTTAAATCCTTCGTATTTCAACCTGGCATACAACCTATTTTAATTGCTGATTTTCAGTATATTAGGCCATATTTCTCCTTAAATTCAAAATGCCATGAAAATTTCACGCGCTCTTCTGCTTCTAATCGCTTTATTGGCTTCGGTTTATTTTCCGGCAAAAGCCCAGATAATGAAAAAACTATCTGATAAGGTTAACAAAGAAGTTAAAAAAGCTTCCGGTACAACGGAGCAAACGAATCAAAATAGCAGTAATTCAGGCTCAAAAAGTTCCGGTTCAGGATCCGAATCAGCTGCCGACGGCCTTACCAGCGATCAACTAAAAGATGCAGAAAGTCATGTACTTTATACATTAGAAGAAGGAGAACGAATTGATTACCGGGAATCGAGGATTATGGTAAGTAGCGACTATAAAGTTTCGGGCATGGTGATCGTAGATAAATCAGGAGCCAGATACATCATTGAAAACAACATCAAAAAAGGGCCCTATACGGTAAAGAATATTCCGCTGGACTTTTTAAAGAAAGAAAACAATGGTACTGAAGATGAGGTTTCTTCCGACGCTCAATTTGACGCGGCTGATATGGTGAGCATTTATCAGAAATACGTTAAGGAAGAAGGGGGAAAAAGTTTTATAGTTTTCAACGGAAAAAAAACCGGCCCTTTTACCCAATTAGAAGCATTTAGGCTTAACGATAAGAAAACAAAGTTTGCCGCTCAATTTGTAAATGAAATTAGTGAAACAGAGAAAGAACGATACATTGCTAATCAGGATGGAAAGAAAGTATTGGTATCAAAAGATCCAAACATGTATGGCAAACTCATTTTCGATCCGGCATTTGCCGATGCAGCATTTTTGGGCCAATCGTTTTCGGGCCAGCCTGGAAATCCAGGGTCTCTCTTGGTGAGCTTAAGCGGGATTAACCAAACTTTTAATCCAGCTTTGCAAAATGCATGGTTCGACGACAACAGCCATTTACTTTCAGTTGGTAATAGAGAGTTTTACTACAATGGAAAAGTTTTAAAAGAAACCAATTACAGTATTAATTCTAACTGGCAAAACCTATGGGTAAATAACAATGGCACAGCCTGGGCAGCCTTGCTTGACAATAAAATATTCTTTAGCGATGGAACAGTAGTAAACGACGGGTTCAGCATTAGCAAGGCTTCAGCCAATGGAAAAACAATTGTAAACTGGGTAGCAGTATCAAAAGAAACACGTGCAGTTACTAAATATTCTAAAGCGCTTTAAGTTTATAACCGTTGTTTTGCTGTGCTTAGGGGTTATTGAAAGTAACGCCCAAACAATAAATTACGAACAGGAATTTAAAGCCGACTATCAAAAGGCCTTCACTTATTTAACCGAAAATAAGTGGATTGCTGACTCCTTAGCGAAATACCACGTACCGGTAAATTTTGCCCTATCCATTGTTTTCCCTGAATTAGTTCGCTATTCGGCGATCAGGGATCAGATGGAAATTGGCGGATTAAAGATCTTGTATGTCAGTTTTGGAAATGATTATGCCGACTTTTCCATAGGCCGTTTTCAAATGAAACCTTCATTTGCTGAACAGATCAGCAATGATCTGCGTTCGCTTCAATTACCATATAAGTTTTCAATATTGATCAGGAACCATTCAATCAGTGAAGAGAATCAACGGAAAGCAATTGTTGCCAATCTCGAATCGATTCAAAAACAAGTGCTTTACCTCACTGCGTTTTATCAGCTCTGCGAACAACGCTTTAAATCTGTGAGTTGGAAATCAGAAGAAGAGAAACTTAGGTTTTATGCCACCGCTTATAACTGCGGATACAAAAAACCGTTGGCATATATTCAACAAATGCAAAATCAATCATATTACGACATTTCCATTTCGGGCTTAGGGAAGAAATACAAATATGCCGACATTTCGACCTATTACTTTAAGAGCCAAAGCAAATCAATCAGGCAACCCTGATATTTTCGTCTAATCAAGCTTCCTGCCCTAAAACTTCGCTTTTACCCAATCAAAAGAATTTCAGCATTCCCCCTCCATTTTTAGTATCCCTGCCGCAATTACGTACTTCTACTAAGAAACACAAATCAGTAGTTATGCAGAAAAATAGCCCCATAGCTCCCAGTACCTTTGGATCAACGCTTTATAATTTTCCTTAAAGCAAAAACGAACGAACAAAACAAACAGCAATTATGAAAACGATCTATCAAATTACGCTCTGCACACTGTTATTACATTGGGCAGTACCTTCGGAGGCTCAATTGCTTAGCAAGCTAAAGAACAAAGCTAACCAGCAAATTAATAAAGCCGTTTTGGGAGATAACACTACGGTTACCGGCAACGCAGGCTCGGGTTCGGGTCCAACGGGATCTTCTGGAAATGAATCAAGCAGCGACCGCTTAAGTGATGTAGAAAAAGAAGAGATCTATAAACTGGAAGAAGACGAACACATCGACTACCGCGAGTCCTTCATGATGATAAACTCAGCCAATAAGCTCTCAGGCCTTGTAATTGTTAACCGGAACGGCAAACGCTTTGTGGTTCAAAATGGTATAAAAACGGGCCCTTATTCTTCTAAAGACGTACCCCTGGGCTTTTGGAAGGAAGCTGAACGAAACACCAAGGAAGCCTATTCAACTGACCCTAATGAGATGCTAAACGTTTATAAGAACTACATAAAATCAGATGCGGACAAGGATTACATTCTGTTTAATGGTAAAAAATCGATTTCATTTTCTACCCTTGAAGCCATGAAAGTAAATCCGGAGAAAACAAAATACATTGCCCTTGTTGCCATTGAAATTGATGATAACAATAAACAAAAGTTTTTGATCAACCAGGACGGCAAAAAAGTGGAAGTGGCCGCTAAAGGCCAGGTAATTGGACAAATGATCGTAAATGCAACTTTCACCGATGCTGCCTTTTGGGGCCAGGACCTTTCTGCTATAGATTACTCCAATGGCAGCGGAATGAAAACCGTGCTGGCTACACTTAGCGGAATTAAACAGGTGACCGAACCACCGTTGACCAGTGTTTGGTTTGCCGATAATGGTCATCTGCTGGCATCAAATGGGAAGGCTATTTATTTAAACGGCAAAGTGTTGAAAGTAGAAAATGATCTGTCTGTTGGCACTGACTGGAGAGACATATGGCTAAATAAAGATGGCACGGCCTGGGCAGCACTTTTAGACAACAAGCTTGTTTTTAGCGACGGAAACAAGGTAACCGACGGCTTTAGCATAAGCTCCAGCACTCAAAACGGAAAAACAGTTTTAAGATGGATCGCGGTTTCAAAAGGCAGCTTATCGATTACCCGTTATGCAAAAACACTTTAAAATTTTCATAATGATGGTGATTTGCGTCGGCCTTGCTCTGAATGGCAGGGCCCAGCAAATCAGTAATTACAGCGACGAATTCGGGGCGGATTACGAGCAGGCTAAAGATTTTTTGAATAAGAATGCGTGGATCGCAGATTCACTACGCAATTATCATGTACCAGCAACTTTTGCCCAAGCTATTATTTTCCCTGAGTTGGTTCGTTTCTCTGTTTTAAGGGATCAAATGGAGACTGGAGGATTAAAAATCCTCTACGTTTCCTTTGGTAAAGATTACGCCGACTTTTCGATAGGTCGTTTTCAGATGAAGCCATCATTTGCAGAACAACTTTTAACCGATATTGAAACGCATAAACTGAGTAAAACTTTTCGATCATTATTGATAAATAAAACATTGGACGAAGAGACTCAACGAAGAACTGTTATAAAAAGCCTTGAATCACTCCAAAAACAAGTTTTGTATTTGGCGGCATTTTACCAGGTTTGCGAACAAAAATTTAAATCGACAAAATGGGCTTCGGAGGATGAAAAGCTGCGATTTTATGCCACCGCCTATAATTGCGGATACCGTCAAACCGAAAAGTACATCAGGCAAAAACAGCAGCAATCTTACTTTTCAACCTCCATTACCGGTTTTGGAAAGAAATACAATTACGCCAGTATTTCAGCTTATTATTATCAGCAATCATCTAACAAGGAAACAGCACAGAATGTATCCTTGAAACCTTATTCATCAAACTAAAACCAATCAGTTAAACATCTTTTTCCCCTTCAAATACATATTAAAGCTTTTCCTTTTTAAGGAAATAGTTCGTTGATATTGCTCGTTTTTAGAGCGATGATTATTATAGTAGGATAATATAGAAGTGGAGGTTATGAAACTTACCACCTCACGTTGGTGATTTAGCACAGGAAGAATTTGTGAACCTTGCTTGTCCAGACATGCAATCGCCTTTGAAAGACTAGATGCCTCAAGTACAAAATGAGAATGATTTCGTACCAATTCATGGATCTGATCATTGTCTTTTAAAGAATGTTTATGAATTGTTGGCAATGTTAAAATTCCGGCAAACCTATCATCCTGATCAACTACAATTATTTCAGAATACTTATAATTTACTCCTAGAACCCAGGCATTTAATTCGGCTATTGTTGCACTCAGCTTAATTGTATTCACCTTTGCCGCCATCACATTTTTAACCAGCAACCCTTGTAAAATATCAGGCTCATAAGCATTAGGCGTATGCACACCTCTTCGCTGTATTTTCTCGGTCATGATACTGGTCTTCATCATAAAAAACGAAACAAAATAAGCGGCTGTACAGGCACCCAGCAAAGGAAGCAAGCCATGAGGCTGCATGGTGGTTTCAAAAGCAAATACGATGGAGGTTAGCAAAGCTCTCGCCGCTCCTGCAAACATAGACGCCATGCCAATTAAAGCACAGGTTGGCAGGTTGATCTCGCTTTGCGGAAATAGCTTTTGAACAATTAGGCCCAATAAAATACCGGTTGCTCCGCCAATGGTTAACAGAGGCGCCAATGTTCCACCAGAGGTTCCGCTCCCCAATGATATGGACCAGGAAATAAATTTCAAAAAGCATAATCCCAGCACCAATTTCAGAGGAAGATTGCCACTCAGCAAGTGCGATATATTGCTATAACCCACCCCTAAAGTGTATGGTGCAAAATACCCTGTAACACCAACCGCAATTGCCCCTATTGCCGGCCACCACAACCAGTGAATAGGCAGTTTTTCAAACAGGTCTTCAATTAAGTAAATGCTTTTAGAAATCCCAGCTGACACAACACCAATTATCGCTCCTAATAATACATACCAAACCAAAGCCATTGATCCGGGTTCTGGAATATTGGGCATAGCAAATACAGCCTCCTTACCAAACAGCAATAGATGCATGGCAGCCCCTGTTGCGCAGGCCAAAGCCACCGGAATGATTGAACGGGGAGAAAACTCAAAAAGCAGCAATTCTATAGCGAGTAATACCGCAGCTATTGGTGTTCCGAAAATAGCGGCCATACCGGCAGTGGCCCCGGCTGTTAATACGATCTTTCGTTCGTTAGGCGTAATGTGCATAATTTGTCCAACGAAGGAACCAAAAGCACCACCTGTTGAGATGATCGGCCCTTCGGCACCAAAGGGACCTCCTGTTCCAATTGAAATTGCAGCGGATAAGGGCTTTAGCAAGGTGATGATCGGTTTGATCTTACTTTCATTGGTAAGCACCTGTTCCATAGCCTCAGGAATTCCATGACCACGGATCGCCGGAGAGCCCCAACGAGCCATTAATCCTACCACCAAGCCTCCAATACAGGGAATAATAATGACAAACAAACCCAAACTATTTGCAGCCGGACTGCTTTCATGAAAAGAAAATGTTCCATAAAAAGATAGATTAGTAAAGAGATTAATAAGCGCAACTAATATTTTTGCCACAACGCCAATAATAATTGCATTGGCAATAACCTGCATGCTTAAGTAAAAAAGCCGTTTGTTTACAATTGGATTAGTTGTTGAAACCGCGATATTGTCATCTAAACTAAGCGAGGGGGCGATGGGAATAATTCTTTCCATGAAAATTAAAAGGATTTACTACTTTACAAAAGTATTGTTTTGGCAATATTATTTATAAATTATTTACAACACCATTCTATTTAAACATTGCCATTGCAATAAAATAGATATACAACACTTAGAAATTAATGAATCAACACGTTAATTGTTTTCTTTGCAAGCATAGTTTACCAGAATGGAAAACCGCCATTGAGACAAACTCACAACTCTTAAATTTTAAGAAAGGGGAATCGATATTTAAAGAAGGTGATGCGGTAACAGGCTTCTATTTTATACACTCCGGAAAAGTTAAAGTGCATAAACAATGGGGAAGTGATAAGGAGCTTATTATAAAATTTGCTTCTGAGGGTGATGTTTTGGGCCATCGGGCAATTGGAAGTAATGAGCAATACCCGGTTTCGGCTACTGCTATTGAACCGGTAAATGTATGCTTCATTAATACCATATTCTTTCAAACCTCTTTAAAAGTAAACAACGAACTTACTTATCAAATGATGCTGTTCTATGCCCATGAACTTCAGGAAGCTGAATTGAGCATGCGAAATATGGTGCACATGGATGTAAAGAGCCGGATCGCAGAAGCGCTGCTGAAAATTAAAAGCTTGTTTGGTGTTAATAATGAAGGGTTTATTAACGGTGCATTATCAAGGCAGGATATAGCCTCCTACGCCGGCACCACTTATGAAACTTTATTTAAAACGCTTAATGAACTAGTAAAAGAAGAGGTGCTACTGCTTGATGGTAAAAACATTTTAATTAAAGATGAACTGAAACTAAAGGAAGGCATCAGGACCAGGGAATAAACATCGGAAAGACAGTACTGATCTATTTGGATCCAGATTTTCGTATTCCCCACCTGTTATCGAGTTGAATAGCCTCATTTAATAATTTTACAATGGCTTCCTGATCGATTTCTTCGGGAGATTTATAAATCTTGTAAAATATCTGCTTATTGGTTCCATGGGTTAGGTAATTGTCGGTATCCGCTAATTTGTTTCCGTACCAAAAACCCAATAATACTCCTTCTTTAATTCCTCCACGAGGTATACGAGCAGGCCAAACAATGCAAATCCCCTTTTTCCCATAATAATAAGGCACATTGAATGCTATCTTCTCCTTACAATTATTGGGTAATGTTTCGTGTATAATTTGCCTAAGTATATCAACAATTAGTCGTTCATTTTCAGGCAAAACATCAAACAAGTGAGCAATTGATTGTATTTTCAGCGGATAACTATTGTTCATGAAAGAACATCATTTGCGTGCATTTAGATAGGTATAGATTCCAATCCTATTTTTTGAACTCTCCAAAGTGCCAAAGAATCCCCGAAGGATCATGTAAAAAATATTCACTTCCCCAATCATTATGGCGAACTGCAGACAGCCTCACATTTTCATATTTTGAGGGTAAATTTAAAGCCTGCGATTCCGTCCAATGCCGATTTACATCATCAACCTCTACAAACACCATTGTATTATCAACCCAATCTTTTACGTAGTAACTTTGAAGATAAAACCCAATGCCATCAGTTTTAAACAATGACATATTAGGCATTAACACCACTTCTTCAAAACCCAGATCGCGGTAGAAACTACGTGAAAGTTCGAAATCTTTAGAGCCAATAAATGGCCGGATGGATATTGCTTTATGTTCCATTTTTATGCTGTTACTTGCAACAAGTTAGCAATTTTATTGAGTATCGTCTTTTTTAAACACTGCTTTCATAGGATAGAACTCATATTCATTTAATCCATTCGCTGGATCAGCAGCAATAATTTGTTTTAATTGTTCTTCACTATCCACAGATACCACTCCAACACCATAACCACCTTCCGGGTCAAACACCGGCCCATAAACAATTGCTGTTGCACGTTTAAGTAAGTCAGACCAATAAGCAACGTGCGATTGCATAATTTTCCGTTCATCATCCGACATGTCAGTCATGAAAGTGGGCCGTGGTGGGTTAAGTTAAAAAAAAAAAGTTTGTTTACTCATGATATTGGTTTTGTTAAACATTAATCCGACGGAGTGTAAACAGAAATTTCAATATCCATCCCCAGTTCGGCAGTTAATTTTAACTATTGAATTTACTTTGTTTCCACCGGATTTTATAAGCAATTAGATTGATACCAATAACAATTCCTACCAAAATATATTGAATAAAGGGGCTGAGATTTTCCTGGTATATGATTGGGATCAGGTGTCGGGTAATGAAATCTTCCTGATAGGTGGAAAGACCGGCATGATAGCCAAAGTAGTTTTCAATAGCGGTAAGTGGGCATACTACCCCATAAGAAAGCTCAGCGAAAATAGCCCAGGCAACCGAAACCATATGAATCACTTTTATCCAACGATTCTTATGTGCAAAAAAGCCACCTGCAACAACAAATAAAATAAATGCAAAGTGAATGATCACAGTAACCTGAGTGAGGAGAAGATAAATGCCTTTATCCATAAGCTATAAATTTAGGCAAAACATTAACCTTGGGAAATTCTGTGGATTGCAGGTAAAAGGAGAAGAATACTAAATAGAAAAGCCCCATGTCAGGGGCTTCTATTCTTGCTGTGCTGTAGGGGAAGGAGTCGAACCTTCAAAGAGTAGTTATTTCCCAATTACTTGGGCTTTCCCATTATTCTCTACCACCGAGACAAGGAGGTGTGTCTGCCAGTTTCACCACCCTACATTATTTTGTTTTGTTGACACAAATATAGGAACATTTCTTATTTACATGCAACTTTATTAATCATTTTTAATAATTATTATCAAAATAGCAATAAAACATTAACATCTCAATAAAAATGAAAAGTTTTAAAAAACTATGAGTTTACAAAATAAATAGGATGCTTTGACTCAATTTATAAACAATTGTTTTTCAACGAGTTAGATTTTTGATATTTTCTAAAAGCAGAAACCACGCTATACATAACTAACATAAAACCAATTATTTACCATTTTTTCAATAGCGATTTTTAAAACTATGAACAGGATTCTTTATTTCGATCGGGAAGGAAATACAATTGATTGGCCCGCTTTACATAGGAGCCTGAGTTATTTTGTTAATCTTGCTATCTGTACAATATCCACAAACATTAGTTCGATAAATGAAGTCGCAGTCAATGCGAACAGAATTCACTCTACCGAAAATAAATAATGCTCATGAAACGACGATTCCAAGGCACAGAAAACCCTCGATTTCAATAATCGAGGGTTAGTGGTCTGCTTAAAAAAACGTATAAAATATTCAGGATATCAACCCATTAAAAATTTCAAATAAATAGTGAACAGGATTGAACTAATAATGGCAAATAAACGGAGAGCATTTTTTGTTCTGTTACTTGAAGTGGTATATGTCAACCATGAAGGAACAGAATTAAATAAAAGTTTTTTAATTCGTTCATAGTCCAAAATTAGAAGAAAAGCAATACCAATGGTCGTTATCAATGATTGTATTAAAGCTCCAGCATTCATGTGATAAAAAATATTAATCAACGTAATATTCAACATCAATGCAAATAAGATCAATAAACCAAATAACAAGGATTTTCTGAAAAGGAGTAAATATGCTCCGAGGATTTGCACAATGGCGATCGTCATCCCGAACGCTTCCGAATAACCGAAATAAAACCAGGTAAGCCATTCACCTGATTGATGACTCATTGGTTGGTTGGCTCTTCAGGAACTAGAAACTGAAGCCCGAATACTTTTTTCCAGCCGAAAGCCGCAATATTTATTGCTATTGCGAAGCGAATAATTGAATAAATTACTCCGTACACTACATCACTGGTTATTTTCTGCTGTTTTTCTAAGTACTGCCAGATGAACGGAAAAAAGAGTGAAGCGACCAAAACTATTCCGACCAAAGGAAAGACGACCGAAGCAGGAAACCAGGGAATATTTCCACCATTTCCAATAAGTAAAATAAGAGCCGAAAGGGTTAAGCCACAGATCAGGCAACTTGCTAATTTTTTAAATACAGAGTTTTTGTTTGCAATGGGGAGTGTCATCATTTTAATTTTATTTACGTGAATGATGACAAAGCTGACTGAAATTCGGATTTCAAGAGGTCATTTGTATACAGACGAACAAGTTTCTGACTAGCTTCCCCGATTCTGACTTAACTTGATATATTCTGTAGGAGATTGTCCTGTATACTTTTTAAATGCCGCATTAAAAGCTGCCTTGGAATTAAAACCGCATTCGTAGGCAATCCCAATAATACTCAGTTTTTGATATTGACTGTCCAATAACAAATTCTTAGCTTCTTCAATACGGTAACGGTTAATGAAGTTATAGAAGTTTTCTTTATGAATTTCATTTATCAGATACGAAGTATCATTGGGGGAGGCGCCCAGCTTTTTAGACAGGACTGGCAAGCTTAGTTCATTTTCCAGGTACAATCTATCTACAGTCATCAGATAGTTTAATTTATCATTTAGAGTTGTGATTTGATCAGTAGTTAATCTTTGCTTTACTATCGGGTTTTTAACTTCAATGATTTCCGATAGATTACGGATGTCTGCAGGTGAAAAATCAAATACTTCCCCTTGCTTTAATGAAAAATGAGCCAGAAAAAAAATACAGATAAGATAAATTAGTGGCGTGAATTCCTTTAATGGCTGAATATTTAAAAAAACGAGATTTAGCCATACAATCAGAACGATGAGCAGAATGATTAAAAATGATTGTAGCCAAAGCAAGTCGATTTTCTCATTTGCCGAAGAAAATAGATTAATGTTTTTTTGATGCTGTCTTAAACGCCTAAACGAAAGGACCCAATATAGTATAGCTTGAGAAGGCAAGGCAAGCTGAAGAACAAAAAACACTATTTCACGTATTGGTGATTGAAAATCAATATTCTGACCGGAAACAAAGAATGGAACTCGGAATAACAAAACCAATATAAATGGAACAAAGTGCCAAAGTAATACGAATTTAAAAGATTTGTTAAGCGAAGTGAAATTAAGAATTGCCAGGTATAACGTAGGTGCTATTAAAAACCGGCTGATACCGATGACTTCGAAATATGCTGGATGATATAGATGAAAATTTTGCGACACGAGAAATATTTCCATCATGGCTAATCCTAGGGTAAGGATAAAAAATCCAAGCCATTTGTTGGGAGTAATATTATGTTGAGGATAATTAAATAGCAGAAAACCCAATAGTAATGATGCGCCGGATGCTATGCTCATTACTAGTGGAATATTTATCATATGCACTTTCTTAGATTATTTAAGATAAGGGTACGCTAGTGTTTTACTGCTTGGTGATTTGGCTAATTAATGTTTTATTATTAAGTCAATTAATATTCCCAACAGAATTGCTGACAATGTAAAAGTTAACATTCCCAAAATGTATGCAAAAAATGCTTTAACATAATTGATAATTTTACCCTTTTCATAAAACTGTCCAATTGCCCAAGTGGTGTAAACAAAGCCAACGATTGCTGCAAATTGCATTATGTTAAAGTGTGTCAAACCTTGAACAATGCCGAAAACGGAATAAATTAACATTCCAATTCCCATTACGAAGCAGAGAAGAATCAGGATTTCAAAGATGTTGAATTCGTACTTTCTGAAAAACAACTTTGACCATAATGCGATAAAAACTCCCATAATTATGTTTGCATAACCATAGTGCCCTTGAACCCATTTAAAAATTGCACTTGTTGCAGACTTTTTGTTTTCTGAATAACTTACATAACCATCTTCGAAGTGAAAAAAACTACTGCTCAATGAATAAATAAGAGAAGTAACAATGATGAAAATTATTGGTTTAACAAGTCTGCTCCTGTTTTCGGTCAGATAATTCCTTACGTTTTGTCCTGGATTGGTGAGCAGTTCTTTAATGGTATATAAAATCCCACGCTCAAAATGCAATACATGTTCTATTTCGTGAATCAGGTAATGTCCGTTAATACGTTTTAGATTTACCACTTGTCCACAGTTTGGACAATAGTTTAAATTTACTTCGTTGTTACAGTTTTTGCAGTTCATTTATTTACTCAACTATTTTGTCAGTTCATTAGTTTGCAGTTGGTTCGGTAAAATTGACACAAACGTTTTTCGCTTGACTCAGATGCGAAGAAAAATACGCCTAATTGTTAGCTGTGATACAAGATATTAAATTGGTTCGATTTTCAAAGCTGCACGTCCACCGCGCTTTTCGGCCAGCGGGTACGTTGTTTTTTGCAATTTCGAATGAGTGGGTAAAGGTTTACGCTTGCTTTCTGCCAATAATAAAGTAAAAGATTGATCCTATTAGTGGGACAAATAAAATTACTAGTACCCAAATTAACTTTGTCGTACTGTCTTTAAATGTTTTTCTCAATAGGTTAAAGAGAGCAATAATTGGAATAATAATTAATGGAGTTAATACAGTTAAAACAGTCCAAAAAGCAAGTCCAATGCTGGGTGTTATAAGATCCATAAAATTGATTTATTAAAAAATATAGTTGTCCTAATAAATTAACACAAACGTTTTTCGCTTGATACAGATGCGAAGAAAAACACGCTTAATTGTTAGCGGTGATACAAGATATTAAATTGGTTCGATTTTCAAAGTTGCAAGTCCTCAGTGCTGAGGACAAGAAAGTGTTAAAAGCAGGTCCATTTTACTAAGAGCGTAACACCTTGGTTCTTTATTTATTAGTGATTTTTTTTGATTTCAGGTAATTGTAGACACAATGTGTTATTAATGCGATAAGTCCACCTGAAGTGAGAATTCGAAGCTCGTACTATCGAACGACACCAAACAAATTTTAAAAAAACAAACTACAAACTCACTCAACCCCGCCATTGATCATACATTTTGTTAGCTGCGTTTTTTGACTTGCGTGGTGTCTGTCAATGTTTTCATGCGGTACAAATTTATGTCAATGCTGCAAACCCAAATCAAAAAAGTCGCAAAACTTATTTTCTGAACTATGGGTAAATAAATGATAAGTCCGTTGTTGTAATAAAGGTAGTTGTTCAGTCCAATAAGCAGGATGTTTAAAAGTCCAAATGCAAAAAGTCCGTACCACTTGGTTTTATAAAGTCCAATGAATGTCCCGACTGTAGCAATAAATCCAAAGGTTGATGCAAGGTTAGTTACTATGTCGTGGTTAATGTTCGTAAACAAAAAGAACGCAATTGTCATTGCAATTGCCCCTGAAATTTGAATTACAAGTCTAATAGATTTCCCAATGTTGATGTGTCTTGAAAATAGAAACCAAAAGTTTGTAAGGGTCAAACAAAGTACAAACATTCCTGTCATCGCAATGGGCTTTGCTGGATTGTGTCGCCCGTTAATTGCATTTTCGTTCAACAAGTTGCACCAATAATTATTTATCCAACTAAAACCAATTGAGCTTTTGTCCACCTGTGAACCGCCGGGATAAAAGAGTGTGGCAACAACGTACAGAACAACAAAAAGTATAGTTCCAAAAGTCGGCGCCAGCAGCCAAATGTTTTTCTGGTTTTCCAAAGTTGTCTTGTCAAAATTTTATTCCCGATTTTATCGGCAGAGAGTGGATATAAATTGGCCGCTAACGGAAAAGCATTTGTGCAGCGAGTGCTTGAAAGCACTTACGTCACTCAGGCTCAAAAGCCAATAAATAGCACAAAAGATTGCCACAAATGCAATGTTAGCGGAAGTTCCCCTACAATTACAGTAAAGTTACATCCGCTAACTATCACAATTCTTATCTTTTTTGTCTGCTCAAATGTTGAATTACGGCAATAAACCTGTCCACATCTTCGCAAGTGTTATAAAATGCAAGAGAAGGACGAACGGTTGTTTCTACACCAAGCCTACGCAAAATTGGTTGGGCGCAATGGTGTCCTGTACGAACGGCAATGCCTTCTTGATTCAGAGCCTTGCCTACCTCATCATTAGTATAACCTTTTAGGGTAAATGAAAGCACACTTGCCTTATGTTTGGCTGTTCCGATAAGCCTCACGCCATCAATAGGCCGCAAAAGATTAGTAGCATACTCCAACAAGCCATGTTCGTATTGCCCTATCACTTCCATGCCTATCTTTGTAACATAATCAATAGCGGCCCCCAAACCTACGGCATCCGCAATATTACCTGTACCAGCCTCAAAACGATTGGGTGCATTATGATATTTGATATGTTCAAAAGTAACATCTTGTATCATATTGCCGCCACCTTGCCAAGGCTCGGTTGCATTCAATATTTCTTCTTTGCCATAAAGCACGCCAATACCTGTAGGTCCGAATACTTTATGACCCGAAAAAACAAAGAAGTCTGCACCTATGGCTTGAACATTGACGGTCATGTGTGAAACCGACTGTGCCCCATCAACCAATGCTTTTGCACCGGCAGCATGCGCCATTGCAACAATTTGTTGCACGGGTGTAATCGTACCAAGAGCATTAGAAACTTGCGTTACGGCAACCAATTTGGTTTTCGGTGAAAGTAGTTTGGCATACTCGTCTAAAAGCAATTCACCGTCATTATTCACAGGGATTACCTTCAATACCAAGCCTTTTTGGTCTGCCAATCGTTTCCAGGGAACAATATTGGCGTGGTGTTCAAGTTGGCTCACGATGATCTCATCTCCTGATTGCAGATTTTGAGTGCCCCAACTTTGTGCTACGAGGTTGATGGCTTCGGTTGCTCCGCGAACAAAAATTATTTCGTTCACCGATTTTGCACCCAAAAATGCCCTTACCTTTTCACGGGCAGACTCATAAGCATCAGTTGCACGACCTGCCAATTCGTGTGCAGCACGGTGAATGTTAGAATTTTCGTGTTGATAAAAGTACGAAAGCCTGTCTATGACCAACTGTGGTTTTTGCGTAGTAGCAGCATTGTCAAACCAAACCAAACGTTTCCCGTTTACCTGCTCATTCAGGATAGGAAAGTCCTTTCTGACCAACTCGCCCAAATTGCCAAAAGAAGTGTATTCTATCTTTTGATTATAAGCACTATTTTCCAAAAAATAAAACCCATTTGGACTAGAAGACTCTTGAAATGAAGGCAATTGAGGTGTGTTTTCAACCGTTTTTATATGAGAAAGCACATTGTCTATGTTCAAAAAGTCTGCAAGTTCATCCAACTGAAAATCCAAATAAGGCAAGTGCGTAGGCTGATGACCTGAAATAGGCAGTTGTTGCTTGCTAACTCCAACATTATCATCCTGAAAACTTGTTTCAGGTTTTTCACTATTAAAGTTATTTCTTGGTGAAAGATAAGAAGGCGAAGCCCCACTTCCAGCCAACGAATTAGGTACCCCACTTGTATAAAGCGGATTAGTACTAAGTGGCAAGTTGAGGCTTGTTGCATCAGTCCCCGAACCTGTATTTGGTAAAACTGCGGAACTTGAAGCACCCAATCCGCCCAAAGAAGGTGGTGTATGCGTGCCTAAAGAGGGATTTACTAACGGCATAGTTATTACCGAAGTATCCATATTTTCTAAAACTTGCTCTGCCAAACCTTGTGCTTTGGGGTGCTTGGTTGGATCAAGAGAAAACTCTTTGGGGAAATTTTCGGGCAAAGCCTTGAAAAACTGATTAGCAATGTTTTGCAAATCAGTTACATCAAGGAACTCGGGCAAATTATTAATATTTGTATTCATAATAGTTTGTCAAATCAACGTCTTCAAGCACTGCAACGGCATCATCTACCAATACAGCCAATGAACAATAGAGTGAAACCAAATAAGAAGCAATGGCACGGTCGTTGATCCCCATAAAACGTACTGATAGCCCAGGTGAGTACTCGCCTTGTAAGCTCGGCTGGAAAAGCCCCACCACCCCTTGACGGCTTTCGCCTGTACGAAGTAAAATGATTTTTGATTTCCCATTTTCAATAGGTAATTTATCAGAAGGAATAAGCGGAATACCTCTCCAAGTAATAAATTGTGAATCAAACAGAGAAACGGTAGGAGGCGGCACTCCTCTGCGAGTACACTCACGACCAAACGCAGCAATAGCCTCCGGGTGAAGCAAGAAAAAACCCGGTTCTTTCCAAACCTTGGCAATCAAAGCATCAAAATCATCAGGCGTAGGCGGACCTAATCGAGGTTTGATAATTTGTGATGGGGCAACACTGTGCAGCAAGCCGTAATCTTTATTATTGATTAACTCACTCTCTTGACGTTCCTTAATGGTTTCTACCGCCAATCTGACTTGTTCTGCTATCTGATTATAAGGCTTACTATACAAATCAGAGATACGTGTGTGAACACCAACAATGGTTTGAACGGCTGCCAAGTTGTACTCACGAGGATTATCGATGTAATCCACAAAAGTTTGTGGAAGCACTTTTTCATCTCTTGATGAGCAATCTACTTCAATTCCTGTAGCATCTTTGACTTTGTTAAGACGATACACTCCTGATTCCACAGGCACCCAATTCAAAAATTTCGTAAGCCAGCGGGGTGAAATCGTTCCCATTTGTGGAACGGTACGGGTAGCAATGGCCAGTTGTCTTGCTGCTTCATCGCCTAACGACGTCTGTTGTTTTAATTTGTCTTCCATTTTTTACAGGGTTTAAGTAATTAAAGATTGAATAATTGAAATTGCCGCTAACTAGTTTTTACATGCACCCGAGTGCATGTTATTCCATTGGCAGGGCCTAATATAATTAATAGTTTAGGAATGACAACTTTTAATATATATAATGTGCTTATTAATTATCTTGGTATAGGTTTCTATTGTTTTCGAACTCTAGTGTGAAGAGTTTGAACGTGATTATCCTGCCCGCACACAAATTGAAACTCGCTTAAAACATTTGCAAGGAATTGCCGCCCAATTGGCTGACACTAAGGTTCTGCTCGATGCCGATAATTATGGCAATGTGCTAACCTGTATCGTACCATTCGAAATAATGCCGAAGAAAATGCACCGGGTGCTAGCTGTTTTTCAGGATGTGAAACAACATTATGCAAGTGTTAAAAGTCTGGTTACGCAAAACCAGACGACTGCAAATCCTGTAAATAATTAATACAAAAACCGTTTTTAGTAAGCATAACAAAGGGAGCTTTAGAGCTCCCTTTTGTTTTGTTTTCAATTCGCCGGATACTTCTTAAATAGTTTCAGCAAATGCGCTTGGGTTACAGCATACTTTTCATCGTTATACAGATTAACCCGTTCAGAAGGATCCCAAGAGAGATTAAATAATTCATAAAGATCCTGTTGATCTTTTTTAGTTACCCGAAGTTTCCAATCGCCATCTCTTACTCCTTCCAGCACATACTGATGATAGTAAATGGGCTGATGCTTTTTGCTATAGTTTTTATTGTTTAATAAGTCTGCAAGGGATTCTCCATCAATTATTCTGTTAGGTAATTTAGTTTTTGTCCACGTTGCCAGCGTAGGTAAGATGTCAATATTGGCAATTGGACGGGTCATCATTTCATTTTGCAAGGTATGCCCTTTCCAATAAACAATAAAGGGAACTCTGTGCCCTCCTTCATACGAAATTGCTTTTGAACCTTTGAATATCCCTGCGGTTCCAATATGATAAGGGCGGGTAACACCATCATCGTACATTCGTTGCGGAGCATTGATCCAAGGGCCGTTGTCGCTGGTAAAGATAAAGATGGTATTGCCGGCTTGTCCGGCTGCTTCCACCGATTTCCAGATAGCCGCAAGGCTTTGGTCCAATTCTTCAATCACATCACCCAATTCACCGCCTGCAGAATGTGCAGCTGTGTTTTTTTGGGCAGCAAAGGCGATGGGCAAATGCGGCATATTATGTGCCAGATAAAGAAAGAATGGTTTTTGTTCTTTGCTGGCTTTTTTGATAAAACGAATGGATTCACTTGTATAATTTTTAATCAAAACACTATCATGCGGAGACTGGATTTCAGGCGTTGTGTTCCTGAAAATTTTGATCACCGTATCCGTTTTTACATAAGGCATGCGATAATCATGACTGTATAACATTCCGTAAAATTCATCGAAACCTTGTTTATTTGGCAAAGCACTTCCAAAATCACCCAAGTGCCACTTGCCGATTAATGCAGTACGATAGCCGGAGGTTTTTAGCATTTCAGCTATGGTAATTTCATCATCGGGCAACGCTATTTTGTCACCCGGGCTTAGAGGATGCGTAACGCCGCTGCGGGTGCAATACCTGCCGGTTAACAAGGAGGCCCTTGAGGGTGAGCAAGTGGGCGAAGTTGTGATGAAACTGGTAGCCATCACTCCTTTGCGGGCCATGGCATCGAGGAAAGGGGTTTTTATTAAGGGATTTCCATAACATGAAAGATCGCTGTACCCCATATCGTCAGTTAACACTAAAATAATGTTAGGTTGCTTTTGTGCATAGCTGTTTTTAATTGAGCCTGCTAATATGAACAGGAGTAAAAAACAGCTTGCCTTGGTTATTTGTGTAGGCATTCGTGGTTTTATTTATGTTGTTTGATGGGGATAAAGAATAAATAGGAGTTGTTGCCGTCCCTTGTTGCAACAGCCAGTACCAGTGGCTCTCCATTTTCTTCGTAAATGAATGGCCGTTGCAATTCGAGCGGTTTAAAGTGACTGCCATCAGCCATCGGTAGATCGGGGCGTAAAATTTCAAACTCTGTTGCTTTGTCCCAATTGATACCATCAGCTGAGCTAACCATATAAATAATATTATCATTGTGAAAAACTGAATAATAATAGTTGCGTTTTGCATCATACCACATGGCCATATCTTCAGTGTTCATATAATCGATTACAGCCTTGGGCTGCATTTTAAAAGGCCCGGTTGGTGAATTGCCAATAGCTAAAGCCTGGTTTCGGGGACCGCCTGCCTGATTTCGGTCTCCTTTTACTATTAAATAAAATTTACTATCACCACCTCTGGCAATCGTTGGGTTTACCGTAAGTATATTGATGGGGCCCGAAGGTTCGAGCAAAGGTTTGTTAAAACGTTTCCAGGGACCATTTAATGATTTACTTACGGCTACACCTACACGCTGGTTATTGCGAATAGGCATCCAGTAAGGGCTTTTGTACGCCAGCTTTGCATTTGTCGCCGCAATTGTATCCTCATTATAATCATTGCTGTCTAAATGGGTGGAAATGTAGTACATGTAATACTTTCCGTTAAAGGAATGGATGCGAGGATTATGCATATTAATTGCATCCCAATGTCCCTTTCCCCTTGCTGTTAAAGCCGTCCCAACAAATTTGTAAGGACCTCCCGGATTATCAGCTATCGCATGTGCAATTTCTGACCGTGTTAGCCATCCCGAGAACTTAAATTCTTTTTTCCACCGCGAATAAAACAAATGATATTTCCCATCCTTACCTTTTATTATTGAGGGACACCAGTTATAATAGCCATCGGTTTTATAAATATTGTCCTGAGTAATTGGTTGTAAACGATCTTTGAACGACAATGTATCAGACTGGTTTTGCGCAAATACTTGGAGTCCTGCTGTCAGGAGTAAAAAAAGCAGTAGTGGTTTCAACTGTATATAATTAATTTTTAAAAAGCCAGATGGAATTCGGCTCTTAAATCTTGCTATAATCCGATGGACTTCCTTCTAATCGTAACTTTTTGGCTTGTTGAGAAAATGCGAATTGTGAAATCAAAAAGAAACAAAAAACCTATGCCTTCCCATTCATCTCTTTCTTCAAAAACTCGCCGGTAAAGCTTTTCTTGCATTTGGTGAGTCCCTCGGGTGTGCCTTCAAACACAATGGTTCCACCGCCTTTTCCTCCTTCAGGACCAAGATCGATCACGTGATCTGCCACTTTAACCACATCCAAATTATGCTCAATCACTAATACGGAATTGCCTTTTTCAACCAGTCGATTCAAAACACCTAATAAAATGCGGATGTCTTCGAAATGCAAACCGGTAGTAGGTTCATCTAAAATGTAAAAGGTTTTACCCGTATCTTTTTTAGAAAGTTCAGTGGCTAGTTTCACACGTTGTGCCTCTCCACCCGAAAGTGTAACCGACGATTGCCCTAGTGTGATATAACCCAAGCCTACATCCAACAGGGTTTTTATTTTACGGTAGATAGCCGGAATATTTTCGAAGAACGGCACAGCATCTTCCACACTCATATCCAACACATCACTGATCGATTTTCCTTTGTAACGCACTTCCAGTGTTTCTCGGTTATAACGCCTACCATTGCATTCCTCGCAGTTCACCATCACATCAGGGAGAAAATTCATCTCAATCACCTTCATTCCGGCACCCTGGCAGGTTTCACAACGTCCACCTTTTACATTGAACGAGAAACGGCCGGGTTTATAGCCCCGTATCTTTGATTCCGGCAGCTGTGTAAAAAGATTACGGATATCCGAAAATACACCGGTATAGGTTGATGGATTGGAACGAGGTGTGCGGCCAATAGGTGTTTGATCGATCTCAATCACTTTATCAACATGCTCCAGTCCCTCGATTTTTTTATAATCTAAAGGTTTCTTCTTAGCGTTGAAGAAGTATTGATTAAGAATAGGGTATAAAGTCTCAGTTATTAAGGTGGATTTTCCACTGCCCGAAACACCGGTAACGCAGATGAACTTACCCAAAGGAAACGACACGGAAACATTTTTCAGGTTGTTGCCATGGGCTCCCATCAGCTTTAGTTCATGCCCGTTTCCTTCCCTTCTTTTCTGGGGAACTTCAATGCCTTTAATTCCATTGATATAATCGGTGGTAATGGTATGGAAACTCAGCAACTGATCAGGGGCGCCTTGTGCCACCACTTGTCCTCCATGAACACCTGCTGCTGGCCCCATATCAATCACATAATCCGACTCCAAGATCATATCTTTATCATGCTCCACCACCAAAACTGTATTACCCACATCTCTCAAGCTCTTCAAGGCTTCTATCAAACGGTTATTGTCGCGCTGGTGCAAACCAATACTTGGTTCATCTAAAATGTACAGCACGTTTACCAGTTGTGAACCGATTTGCGTAGCTAAACGGATACGTTGTGCCTCACCGCCTGAAAGGGTACGAGATGTCCGATTTAAAGTGAGGTATGATAAACCTACATCAAGCAGAAAACCGATACGGGCCCGAATTTCCTTCAGTATTTCTTTGGCAATTACATTTTTACGCTCGCTCAATTGCTTTTCAATATCCTCGAACCACGCTTTAAGCGTGTTAATGTCCATGATGCTCAGCTCAAAAATATTCTTGTCGGCAATTTTAAAATGCAATGCTTCTCTTTTCAAGCGGGCCCCATGGCATTCGGGACAAACCTTTAATGTCCGGAAACCTTCAAGGTCGGCTCCGTCTTCATCTTCCTTGCGATTCTCCTGTTGCTCTTCCAATGTTTTAACCAAGCCGTCGAACGTTACCTGGTAGTTTTGCGTATTGTAGCTGCCATATTTTACCGGAACGGTTATAATATCAGGGGCTCCGTTTAAGATGATTTCTTTTATCTCAGGCTTAAGCTTTTCAAGAGGTGCCGACAGCGAGAAATCATATTTCTTCGAAAGTGCTTTCAGAATCTGGAACATCCATGTTTCGCGGTATTCGCCCAAAGGAGCCAACCCACCCTCCATAATACTCAACTTCGGATTAGGGATTACCGAATGTTCATCGATCTCTAAAATGTAACCCAAGCCGCTGCACTTAGGACAAGCGCCATAAGGTGAGTTGAATGAAAATGTATTGGGTTGAGGCTCGTCATAGGAAATTCCTGTTGTTGGGCACATCAAAAATTTAGAGAAGTGCGAAACATTCCCTTCCTTATCGGCAATTTTAATAATGCCTTTGGCTTGTTTCATAGCAGATGCCACCGAATCAACTATGCGTTTGCGGTTATCAGCACGAACCTCCACACGGTCGATAACCACCTCAATATCGTGAATCTTGTATCGGTCGAGCTGCATTTTGGGAGCTACATCTTGTATCTCTCCATCAACCCTCACCTTGGTATAACCTTGTTTACGAATTTGTTCAAACAGTTCGCGGTAATGCCCTTTACGTCCTTTTACAATAGGCGCCAAAATATTGATGGGCTTTCCATCAAACTGCTCCATAATGCTGTTGATTATCTGCTCTTCCGACATTTTCTGCATCAGCTCACCGGTATTGTAGGAGTAAGCGTCCGCTATACGTGCATAAAGCAATCGCAAAAAGTCATAGATCTCGGTTATGGTACCAACGGTTGAGCGGGGATTCTTTGAAGTGGTCTTTTGTTCAATAGCGATCACCGGACTTAAACCCGAAACCTTATCCACATCGGGCCGTTCCATACCTCCCATAAACTGCCGTGAGTAGGCACTGAATGTTTCCATGTAACGTCGCTGTCCTTCAGCATAGATCGTATCAAATGCCAACGACGATTTTCCGCTACCACTTAAACCAGTTATTACTACCAGTTTGTTGCGGGGAAAGGAAACATCTATGTTTTTAAGATTGTGAACACGGGCGCCAAACACTTCAACTTCAGACTGCTCACCCAAATCGGTAAATTTCTCACTCATAAAGACCAAGGTACAAGATCAAGGCAGCAAAGATAAGCAAAGTTAGAAGTTAGAAGTACGATTTTAGATTTACGATTTTAGAAGTGGGATTTCAGATTGGCAGTTCTGTATTCCGAAATCTAAAATCCCAAATCGTACTTTGGATTTTGTACTTTCTAGAATCTAAAATCCACAAAGAAAGTACGAAGTTAGATTTACGTGCCGTCATCTTTAAATTTAAAATCCGAAATCCAACTTTGTACTTAGTATTTCTATTAATCTAATCTAAAATTCCACTTGGTACTTTGTTTTTTTCAATTCGTACTTCTAAAATCGTACTTCGTACTTCTTTTGTCGACCGTAACCGTATTGTTGCAGACCAACGTTAAACCCCTGCGTTTTATTTTCATCTATCTTTGAAACTAATCTAGACGACATAACGTGAATTTTAACCTGACATTTTTGAAAAGGACACTGGGAGTCCTTTTAGCAGTTATTATAAGCACAACTACCTTTTCCTTTGCACAAAGCGGCAATAAAGTGGCCACTTCCGGAAAAATTACCGGAAAAGTGATTGATGCTAAAACGCAACAGCCATTAGATTTTGTTACCGTTGCATTATTGAAAGCTACCGAAACTTCCGGCTCAAAAGGAACTTATTCAAATGAAAACGGTGAGTTTTTATTTCAGAAAACTCCCTTCGGAAGCTATAAGATCACGATCAGTTTTGTGGGTTATGAAACACTTACATTAAGCAATATTGTTCTTTCGGCAGAGAAGCCTGTAGTTAACTATGAAGATCTTAAGTTGAAACAGGTATCGAACAAGCTTAATGAAGTAACGGTAACTGCTCCACGCAGTCCTTTTCAGGTAGGCACCGAAGGCGTAACCTATAATGTTGAAGAAAGCCTCCAAAATTCTGGCGCCACAGCAGTTGAAGCCCTGCAACGTATACCATCTGTACAAGTTGATGCCGACGGAAAAATTACTGTTCGCGGAAGCAGCGACATTAAGGTGTTGATCGATGGTGAACCTACCGAGCTATCTAAGGTTTTAGACATGATCCCGGCGAGTGCCCTTCAAAAAATAGAAGTACTCACCAATCCATCGGCCAAATACAGCGCTGAAGGCTCGGGAGGGATCATTAACATCGTAACTAAAAACCGTTCAGGGTTACGAGGAAGCAGCTTTACAGTAGGCGCCAACGCCAATACCCGTAACCGTTATAGTGGGCGTTTAGGCTACAATTTCTTCAATCGTAAATTTTCCAGCTTTAACAATTACAATTACAGTCCGTACAATAACAGTACGGCCAGTGAATTGTATCGCGAGAATTATGACAGAAACGGCAACGTTAGTTATTTAAATCAGAACAGCAACGGAAACATCAATTCACAGAATCATAACTTTTTCTCAAATAATACCCTGAGGTTTAACAGTGCGAACAGCATGACCTTTAACCTCAACTTAACCAGCAGCAGTAACAACAACACCAATTCGCAGTTCAGTAGCCTGATGAACGCCAATCAGGAAGCTTACCAAAACTTTACCCGCGATAACAATTCATCAAACAACAACTTAACCTACCGGGTAGGAGTTGGCTACCGTCATGTTTTTTTACAACAAAATCAACAGCAAGGATTCGACAGAATGATGAAAGTGGGTGATTCAATTGCGCTTAAAGCTGCAAAGGATCCAAAGTTTGCCGATTCCATGCGTACCGCCATGCAAAACCCTGTCGCGATGATGGCTGCAGCTCAAAAAGCAGGCATCAATCTTCCTGCAATGATGGGTGGTGGATCTGGTGGCCCCGGCGGCGGAAGGAGAGGCTTTGATTTTCAGAATCAGAAAGAATTTAAAACGGAGCTGAATTTTTCGAGAAACAACATGGCCAATAACAGTGCCTATAATCAGTTCAATTCATTTCCGTTTATAGATACCGCTCTTCAACGAGCCTATACTAACAACTATAGCTCAACCATCAATTTTAAAGCCGATTTAAGCTGGCCGTTCAATAAAAACCAAAGCCGCTTTGAAGCCGGTTTAAGCACTGACATTGGTTTGGATCAAAATCGATATCACCTTGATACCTTAGCGGAAGATGGATTTGTTGAAAACATAAGATTAGCCAATGATTTCAATAAAACCGATATGATCAACTCGGTTTACACACAGTTTACCCATACCATAGGAAAATTCACTTTTGTTGGAGGTTTACGCCTTGAGAATTATTACCTGAATGCCGACCTTATTTCGCGTGACCATGAGTTTACAAAACCGTTTTTAACACTGCATCCAAGTTTCAGCACGTTGTTTAAAATGGATGATGTGCAAAGCTTGCGTGTTTCTTACAGCAACCGCGTTAACCGTCCTTCCATGGAACAACTGAATCCGTATATAAATACTGCCGATCAGTTGAATATTAAAACCGGTAACTTAAACCTGGACCCATCTCGTGGAAACTCCTTTGAGCTTGGTTATAATAGGTTCACCGCTTTGGGAAGTATCAGCTCTTCGGTTTATTATCGCCAAACCGACAATATGATCACCAGCTACACCATTGTTGGCGAACGCGATACCTCATTTACCACTTATGCCAATTTGAGCGAAAACCGAGCTTATGGTTTGGAATTGAACGGCAGTATTATGTTGTTTGCCGGAAAACTGAATGTGAACGCAGGAGCCAGCTTTAACAAAAACAATTTCGTAAACAAATTGCAGAGTCAGTTTAACCGCGACCGTTTGACCTTTAACTCCAATATGGATGCCCGCTTAAACCTTCCTCAAAACTGGAATTTGGGCGGAAATATCCGCTATTTTGGGCCTCAAGCTTTTATTCAAGGATACACCGAAGGCTACTTTACCGCCGGAATGGATATCAGAAAGAGTTTCCTAAAACGCAAGCTGAACTTTACTATCAGCGGCGACGATTTGTTTAATACCCGCAATGCCGCACGTATCACCTCGGCAAGTTTTGTTCAAACGAGCAAAAACCAAACTACTACACGGGTAATCCGTTTTGGTATTAATTATAATTTCGGAGGATTTAATTTAGCCAGCGGACCAATGAGAAGATAAGTCAGAAGTACAAAGTCGGAAGTAAAATTTTAAAAGTACAAAGTAGGATTTCGGATTGAAGATTTAAGATTCGGAGGCTCCTTTGTACTTTGTACTTCGTACTTCTCACTTCGTCTTTTCCATTTCATACTTTGTACTTCTAACTTCTTACTTTGCACTTCTTCCTTCCCATTCTTCCAGCTTTTTATTCATCACTTTAAACCAAATTGGCGGTATCATAGCGAGCAGTAACATCCCCGGATAACCGGTAGGCAACTGAGGACTTTCATCATGATGGTCTAAAACCTGGTATCTTCTAGCAGGAAAAATATGGTGATCAGAATGGCGCTGTAATTGAAATAAAAAGAAATTACTCAACAATTGGCTGGAATTCCAGCTATGCAAAGTATTCACCTTTTCATATTTGTTAGGAGCAAGTTCTTTGCGCATCAATCCGTAATGCTCGATATAATTCACTCCTTCCAGTAAGCTGAAGGCAAAAATACTTTGAGCAAAAAAGAAAACCGGCACCTCCCAAACAAAGTCACCTCTTATCAGGCAAAAAACAAGTGTAAATACAGCCGCTAAAGCCAATGGCGCCAGTGTTAAACCAAGCATTTCATTAGAAAAACAGAAGATCGGCTGTCCCTTTTTTGCTAAGCGTTCATTTTCAATTTTCCAGGCATGCGAAAAACCCTCGAAAACCGAACGTTTCCAGAATCTATAAAAACTTTCATTCTTACGGCTGGTAGCCGGATCAGATGGTGTACCAACATGCACATGGTGTCCACGGTTATGCTCGATATAAAACTGTGTATAACAAACTTCTGAAAGCAGTACTTTCGACAAAAATCGTTCAACATTAGATTTTTTATGCCCGAGTTCATGAGCTACGGTAATTCCTATACCTCCGGTTATAATTCCCATCCCTAAGATCATTCCGATCCATTGGAGCAAATTCCAGTTTTCGAAAGTTGCTTCATAGCAGGCCCAAATAAGTAATACTGATTGGATCAGTGTCCAAAAGTAAAGTAGAAACAAATAATAGAATTCAGTGGCTGCCGAAGGCAGTAGTGGCTCTGCAATATTGGAGGTATCGGTTCCTAGCAGGATATCAATTAACGGTACAATAAAGAATACGAATACCGGCAGCATGAAAAGCCATTCATTGCCTAAATAATAGCCGGCAATCAATAATAGTGGCAGAGAGAAAGCACAAAAGTAACCGAGTTTCCTGATCATTTGTATGTTCTAAAGTAGCTAATTAGGCGCAATACGCTAGCACAAAAAAGCCGACGGTTGATTTAACCGTCGGCTTAATAATTTTCAACGCTGTAATTATTTTACAGCTTTCCGTTCCACACTTTTTAAGGATGAATAACCAAATCGTTTTAAAATGTTAGTAACAAATTCAGGCTTGTAAGTGTAAAGGTTACTTAAATTGATTGAATAACCTGCTGTTACAACTTTTGGAGTTTCCTGACCTGTTAAACTAACTGGAGTTCTGTTTATGGCTGTTTTCACAGCGATTAATTTGTAAACATAAACAGAGGTTTCCCGATTTAGCTTTAACTTAAAGTAATCATCCTCGTTTTGTTGCTTCGTATGTCGTTGGAGCTTTGTTGATCCAATGTTATACGCCGCGGCTACCATCGTCCAAGATCCAAACTCTCTGTAAAGATCTTTTAAATAACGACATGCAGCGTTTGTTGATTTGATAGGATCGTGACGTTCATCAACGCCGTTTCCTACCGCCAAGCCATAGCTTCTTGCTGTGGCCGGCATGAACTGCCAAAATCCGGCTGCCCCTTTTACAGAGACGTCAGTACCAAATTCATAGCCTGACTCGATCACCGGGATGTATTTAAAATCCTGAGGAATCCCGTTTTTAGCGAGAATTGGCTCAATGATTTTAAACCATCGTTTCGCCCTTGCTTTAGCATCTGTAACCTGACGCAGCGTCAGTTTAGTTTGCCGAAGTGTGGCGACGAACCGCTTTTTTACCAAGGCATTGTGAAGCGGAATTTCTTCACCGGCAAAGTCTATTTTTGATTTAGCTGCCGTTGCCTTTGCACTTGCTGGTGTTGTGCTCAAGGGCTCCTTGTTAATGGAAAAACCCGAATTAGAATTAAAGAACAACAAATTAATAAGAGCAAACACTATTACACCAGAAGCACACGTAATCACGTGTTTTCTAATCATAGTTTTTAAAATTTAATACGACCCATGTTGCCATTAATCGATATTGAATTTATACTTTTCTAACTGGCAGCTGCTCAATATTCATACCAGTTAATATTTTCTATAGCCAGTTAAATAATTTTCCGGCTGTATCAATCAAACTCTTTTTAGGCTTTAACGACTTAGGCGTAATCGGGTTGGCTGCAAGTTCCGGAACATTTGTTCCAGAAGTTGAACTTCCGCTTTGAGCACCCATACCACTAAGAGCACCCAGGGTAAGAACCCCAATACTACTAATACCTCGAAGATTAGCGTATCGAACTGACGATGCACTAAAATAAGGATCGAAGTCTGCCGCATTTTCCAAAATATGCTTGAATACTAAAACCTTGTAAACATAGTTACTGGTTTCTTTATTCAATTTTAAATCGAAATAACCCTCTTCATTCTGACGATTCATCGCCGACTGCAAAGCCCCATGTCCTACATTGTAAGCAGCTGCAACCAATGTCCATGAACCTAATTCTTCATATAAGTCGTTTAAATAACGACAGGCTGCTATAGTCGACTTTTCAAGATTCTTACGATCGTCTACTTTTTTATTCACCCTTAACCCATAAGCTCTGGCTGTAGCCGGCATAAACTGCCAGTAACCAACAGCACCTGCAATAGACCGAGCATTTTTCTTAAATCCCGACTCAATGGCAGGAATAAATTTAAAATCCTCCGGAATTCCGTATTGTTCTAAAATCGGTTCAATAATTGGAAACCAAGCTGATGATATGGTTTCAATATGATCAATAAAACTTGACGATATACGCTTATTCAAATTGCTGAGAAACTTTTCATAAACCTCATCGTTGTCAAATGGTACAGCCTCACCCGAAAAGGTTAATGCTTCTATCAGATAACTTTGTGAATTCTTATATTCCAAAGATCTCATGAGTGTCGGACTGTTTGGATCATCCACCTTGCCAGGCTTCTCACCGGCAGCAAATAATGTCCCTGAAAACGCAATCAACAGTGCGCACAAACTAAAGTGTTTCTTCATTCCTATTTCCTTAATACCTTTCAGTTGATTAACACTTGGGATAGCTGTTGATACTATCCCCAACACAAAATCAGCTGCAAAAGTACGGTATATTTTGTTGACCAGCAAGCTTTTACCAAAAACAGCCCATTTCAAACCAATGTGATCTGTCAAAAAACAAAGCCAAAATCAATGTTTAAAAACTATATGGACAGTTTTTGAACCGAAGAATTTTTCTCAAAAAAATTAAAACAAACTATTCACAAGTGTTGATAATTAAAAGCGTAACTTTGCAGCCATTTGAAAAATCAACCTTTTGATTATGAGGTCATTGATTTTCAATTTATATTCATTTTATAAAATTTAGACATGAAAAGACCAAGGACAAGTCGTGAAGACATTTCCGCTAAACGTGGACAGGGTGATAGTGCTGGTAGAAGATCAGCTAGACCAGCAGGCACCAGCCGCGATGAAAAGAAACCATACAGTTCGGACAGAATCGAACGTAAACCATATGGAGCCGGTCGCTCGGATGCTCGCAGTTCATTTAACCCAAATCGCTCGGACGATAGAAAGCCATTCGGTTCAGACAGAGGCGAGCGTAAACCTTACGGCGGCGACAGAGATCGTAAACCTTTTGGTTCGGATGATAGAAAATCATTCGGTTCAGACAGAGCCGAACGTAAACCATATAGCGGCGACAGAGAGCGTAAGTCATTTGGTTCGGATGAAAGAAGATCATTCGGTTCAGACCGCGGCGAGCGCAAACCTTACGGAGCCGGTCGTTCTGATGACAGAAAACCTTACGGTTCAGACAGAGGCGAACGTAAACCTTATGGTGCCGGTCGCTCTGATGACAGAAAACCATACGGTTCAGACCGTGGCGAACGTAAACCTTATGGAGAACGGTCAGATGATAGAAAGTCATTTGGTTCAGACAGAGGCGAACGTAAACCTTACGGAGCGGGTCGCTCTGATGACAGAAAACCTTACGGTTCAGACAGAGGCGAGCGTAAACCTTATGGAGAGGGCCGTTCAGACGATAGAAAATCATTCGGTTCAGACCGTGGCGAACGTAAACCTTACGGAGCCGGTCGCTCTGATGAAAGAAAACCCTACGGTTCAGATAGAGGAGAGCGTAAACCTTATGGAGCAGGTCGTTCGGATGAGAGAAAATCATTCGGTGGCGATCGTGAAAGAGGTGGTGAAGAAAGAAAATCATTCGGCCCGAAAAAATTTGAAGGCAGAAAAAGTGATGGCCGCGGACGCGATTTTAGTGAACGTGGTTATAACGAAAAACAACATCCTTCTAAAACATTTAAAGACAGAGGCTATAGAGACAGAAAACCTTCAGGCAAAAAGAATGAAGATCTCAACAGCAATACCAACCCTGACGAAGTTCGCTTAAATCGTTACATCGCTAATGCAGGTGTATGTTCTCGCCGTAAAGCGGATGAACTGATTTCATTAGGTGAAATTTCGGTAAACGGACAGGTAGTCACTGAATTAGGTTATAAAGTACATGTAAGTGATACGGTTCATTTCAACGGACAATTACTGCGCCGCGAAAAGATGATGTATGTTCTGTTAAATAAACCTAAAGACTATATAACAACCACTGACGATCCTCGTGAACGTAAAACTGTAATGGACTTGGTTGAAAAAGCTTCGAGAGAACGTATTTACCCAGTGGGTCGTTTAGACAGAAATACTACCGGCTTATTACTGCTTACCAATGATGGCGATTTAGCTGAGAAACTGGCACATCCTAAAAACCAGATCCCTAAGATCTATCATGCTACCTTAAACAAAAGCTTCAGAAAAGAAGATTTTGAACAACTGGAAGCAGGTATTGAATTAGAGGATGGATTTATTAAGCCGGACGACATAGCTTTTGTTGAAGGAGCCAGTAAAAAAGAAGTAGGTATTCAAATTCATAGCGGAAAGAATAGAATTGTTCGTCGTATTTTTGAGCAAATGGGTTATGAGGTGGAGAAACTTGACCGTGTAGTTTATGCCAATTTAACTAAAAAAGATCTTCCTCGTGGACGTTGGAGACATTTAACCAAAGAAGAGTTGCTGTTCATTAAGCGCTTGGTTAAGTAATATTAATTGAATTTATTTCGACATAAAAAATGGCGTCACTGGTAAACAGGACGCCATTTTTATATTCTTAGCTATTTACTGAATTACAGCTAGTTTGTTCTTCTCGATCACTTCGAGATAAAACTGCTCATATAAAGGCATAATATAATTTATGTCGAATTCTTTTGCCCTTGCTAAAGCCTGTTCCTTGAATTTAGCCAAACGTTCATCATCTTCTAAGATGTAAATGGCATTTTTGGCCATATCGTCAACATCGCCCACATTGCTCATAAAACCTGTAACCCCGTGAACATTTAATTCAGGCATCCCTCCGGCATTTGAACAAATTACCGGAACCTGGCAGGCCATTGCCTCAAGCGCCGCCAGTCCAAAACTTTCATTTTCCGAAGGCATAATAAAAAGGTCTGAGATCGAAAGAATTTCTTCCACCGCCTCTTGCTTGCCTAAAAACCGCACATCGTCACAAATTCCCAGCTGACGGCAAAGCTGCTCGGCATTTACCCGCTCAGGACCATCACCAACCATCAACAATTTTGAAGGAACCTCCTTAAGGACTTTTGCAAACACCTCTACCACATCCGTTACACGTTTAACCTTACGAAAATTTGAAGTATGTGTAATGATCTTTTCCCCTGAAGGCGCAATCGCTTTCTTAAAATGGTCACGTGGTTTTAAACTGAACCTGCGGAAATCAATGAAATTGGGAATTACCCTGATATCATTTTCAATATCAAAATGGAGGTAGGTATCTTCTTTTAAATGTTCTGAAACAGAGGTAACTCCATCTGATTGATTAATAGAAAAGGTTACTGCAGGCTTGTAAGTAATATCTCTTCCTACAAGCGTAATATCAGTACCGTGCAAAGTGGTTATAAACGGAATATAAATACCGTTTGATGCCAGAATTTGCTTTGCCATATAAGCCGCAGAAGCATGAGGAATTGCATAATGAACATGCAGAATATCCAAACGTTCATATTTTACTACGTCTACCAACTTACTCGCCAGTGCTAATTCATATGGCGGATAATCGAACAATGGATAGTTTGAAACTGAAACCTCATGATAAAAAAGGTTTTCAGAAAAAAAATCGAGCCTCGCTGGCTGATTATAGGTTATAAAATGAACTTTGTGCCCTTTTTCAGCCAAAGCTTTCCCTAGTTCTGTTGCTACAACCCCACTTCCCCCAAAGGTAGGGTAACAAACTATACCGATTTTCATAAATATTTTATTCTAAGCTGGTCAACCAACGTATTCATTGGTTGTTCGAAATTAAGGATATTTTACTTATAAGTCATTAACAAATGGGTTACAGAGCCATTTATAAAAGGCTGTTCAACCCAATACTTTATCATAAAGAAAAAAAGTGCCTTATTGTTTGGCACTTTTTTCAGATTTTAAGATCGCATCATAAATTACCTGATGAATTTTAGGCCTGATGCGCATACCTCCCAATTTACTGTTTTCCGCATCCGGACAAACCCTGTTAGATAGAAAAACATAAACCAGGTTATATTTCGGATCCACCCAAACACAGGTGCCAGTAAAGCCGGTATGGCCAAAAGTGTCGTCAGAAACTTCAACTGCCGTTGCTCCGAATGAGCGTTCCCTTAAGCTTACCTCGGGTTTATCAAAGCCTAAGCCTCTTCTGCTTATAGCAGTATTCTGATAAGCGATAAATTTCTGAATGGTTTCAGGCCTGAAATAACGCAAGCCGCCATATTCACCTCCATTTACCAGCATCTGCATCAGTATAGCAAGGTCATTAGCTGAAGAAAACACTCCCGCATGCCCGGCTACTCCACCGGCTAATGCTGCTCCCGGATCATGTACATCGCCCAGTAAAAGCTGATGACGAAACCATTTATCATTTTCAGTAGGCACCAAACGTTCCAAAGGCAAATAAAGCCTAGGGTTGTAAGTCATGGTAGTTAGCCCCAAAGGCTTATAAAAATTTTGCTTCACATAATCCTGCTCCGCCTCACCTGTCACATGTTGCAGCACCTGCTGCATAAAATACATGCTTATATCACTGTATTCATACTTACCTGGCGTTTTCAATTTCGAAGCATACATGGCCGGCAACATTACCCTATCAAAATAACCTTTACGGATAAAATAGTTTTGTGCAACCCTAACAGGAAAGTTCGCTGAAGAATCGTATTGATAATCGGCCGAACTCAGATGGGTGCTGAATGAAACCATAGGAATTAAGCCCGCTTGATGGGTCATTAAATTCTTTAAAGCGATGCGAGATTTGTCGTATCCCCTAACTTGCGGTACATAAACACCCAAAGTGCTGTCCATATCAACACGCCCTTGCTCATAAAGACGCATCACTGAAACGGTGGTAGCTGCAATTTTAGTTATCGATGCCAAATCGAAAACATCAGTGATTTTATCTGGCACCGCTGTATCATAGGTATGCGTTCCAAAGGCCTTTTCATAAATCACTTTCCCATCTTTAGCCACCAGCACCACACAACCCGGATAAGCTTTTTTATGGATGCCATCTAACGCAATAGAATCTATCTTTAAAAAACTGGAAGAATTTAGGCCTGCTGCCTCCGGCATAGCGTACTCTAAGCGCGTGGCATTAGTAGTAATTCCATCCCCTTTCTTAAAAGTAGCGCCCACGGTAACTGGCATTTTTCCGCTAATACCAATTCCGCCAAATATGGCCTGAGCTGCCAGATTACGGCTAGTAGGGTTATCGTCATAACCGATTAATATTGCCGGCAGGTAATCAAAATTGGTAATACAATAAGGACTTCCAAAAACCGTAAGAATTACATTAGCGTTTTGGCTTAACCGAACGATCAACTTACGGGCATTCTCGGTAATGGCAAAATTGCCTTTAGCATTTGTATCGATACTATGCAATCCAATAATTACCGTTTGCATTCCAGCGAGCTCTTTGTATAATTTTTCATATTCTGATGAATCATCATTCATCCAAATATTAAACTTACTCAGTGGAGCATAACGACCTAGCGTATTCAAAAACGAATTATCCAGCTCTACTCCAATACTTACTGCCGCAATTTTCTGTTTTTCGACATCAACAATTGGCAATAAATTCTTTTGATTACGAACAAGTGTTAACGAGTTTTTAATTAATTCGAAATTAAGATAACGCGCTTCATTCGACTTGAGATCTGCCACCACGTTTTTTGCTCCTACAAATCTATTCACACCCAGCCCAACAATGTATTTGGCAGCTAATATCTTTTTTACCTTCGCGTCAATTTCCGTCCACGACAAGCGTCCTTTTGCAATGGCACTTTTAATTCCAACAAGCGTAGCCGGAACGCTTTCTGGGTTTAATAATATATCATTACCGGCTATTAATGATTTAATTGCCGATTCGGTAGATGAGAAGTTACCATTAGCACCTTTCATACTTAAATCATCAGTAATTACCAGGCCTTTAAACCCGAGCTGATTTTTAAGCAGGGAAGTACTCAGAGCATACGACTGGCTTGCGGGAGTTCCGGAAGCATCAACCGACGGCACGCCGATGTGCCCTATCATTATGCCCGTTAAACCGGCAGGTATTAATTGTTTATATGGAAAAAGTTCAACCGAATCGAGTGTGGCCCTGCTTCTGAATAACAACGGTAAAGCAGTATGAGAATCATCATCAGTGTCGCCGTGTCCTGGAAAATGCTTGGCACAAGCCAAAACACCACCATCCTGCAAGCCCATCATGTATTGGATGGAGCGCTTAGCCACCTCGTTTTTATCATTACCAAAAGAACGGGTACTGATCACCGGGTTCCATTGATTACTATTGATATCCAGCACCGGAGAAAAACTAATTTGCGCTCCTACACGACGTAACTGCCTTGCCATTTCACGGCCGAACTCATAGATCAGTTTATCATCTTTGATTGCTCCCAAAGCGATTTGACGTGGAAAGCTGATTGAACTGTCTAATCGCATGGAAAGTCCCCATTCAGCATCCATAGAAACCAGTAACGGAACCTGTGAAATTGCCTGGTAGAAATTTACCTGGTTGACCTGTCGCTGCGGACCACCTTGCGCCATCATTAAACCACCAATATGGTAGTACCTGATTAATTCAGCTATACGGTTAACCCCAGTACGATCAGCGTTTGAATAAGCAGTAACCATCATCAGCTGACCAATTTTCTGATCAGGCGTCAAGGTCTTAAAAACAGAATCCACCCATTTTGAAGGAGCGCTTAATCCGTTTACTGAAATTTTAAGAGGAGTTTGAGCATTACTGCAGGAAGCTGCCAGCACTGCCAAAGAGAGAAGAATTAGACGCCAAAAACGCACTACCATCGATTTCGAGGAATATTTAATTGTTAAACCTGAATTTTATACTTTTACGGAAAACCTAAAAGGTTCCGGCAAACATTATAACCATTTGAGAGTTAACAAAGTAATTTGCCGCTAACCACCATTTAAACAATATGCGCAGCAAAACTAAGTATTTTGCTGTAGAGTATATCTCTATAAATGGAGATATAAAATCGATTAAGCAAGTTCCAGTCCATCTATTTAATTAAGAGAACCGGCTACTAACATTTAAATTCAGTACATGTCAGATATCATAAAACTATTACCAGATTCGGTAGCCAACCAGATTGCGGCAGGAGAAGTGGTGCAACGACCGGCGTCGGCGGTAAAAGAATTGATTGAAAACGCGGTAGACGCAGGAGCCAGCAGTATAAAACTTATTGTGAAAGATGCAGGCAAGGCGCTTATCCAGGTAATTGACGATGGCTGTGGCATGAGCGTTACTGATAGTCGCATGTCTTTTGAGCGACATGCTACCTCCAAAATTCGCAAAGCCGAAGATTTATTTGCCATCAGAACCATGGGATTCAGAGGGGAAGCTTTAGCATCCATTGCAGCAGTTGCTCAGGTAGAGCTTAAAACCCGCCGTCATGAAGATGAAGTAGGCACACAAATAATCATTGAAGGATCTGAAATAAAATCACAAGAAGCCTGTAGTAGTAGTGCGGGAACTTCATTTTCGGCTAAAAATCTCTTTTTCAATATTCCAGCGCGAAGGAATTTTCTAAAAAGTAACCCGGTGGAAATGCGTCATATTATCGACGAGTTTCAGCGCGTGGCTTTGGCTAATCCTTCCTTGTTTTTCAGTTTACATCATGACGGACAGGAAGTTTTTCATCTTCCCAAAGGAACCCTCAAACAACGCATCATCCATATTTTTGGCAATAGCTATAATGAACGATTGGTGCCTATTGAGGAGCATACAGATATTATAAGCATTAAAGGATTTATTGGTAAACCTGAGTATTCGAAAAAAACCCGTGGCGATCAATTCTTCTTTGTGAACAACCGTTTTATTAAAGATGCCTATTTAAACCATGCAGTAACCACGGCATATGATGAACTATTGCCTGCCGATTCTTTTCCGTTTTATGTGTTGTTCATAAATATTGACCCGGTTCATATCGATATCAATGTGCATCCAACTAAAACCGAGATCAAATTTGATAATGAAAAAGTGATTTACGCCATTATCCGATCTGCTGTAAAACGCTCACTGGGACAATACAACATCAGTCCGGCCATTGATTTTGACGCAGCTCCCGCCTCTACCGCTTTAAGAGACTTTGTTCCCTCAGCGGCTTCTGTGAGAATGCCCACAATCAGCTTTAATCCCGATTTCAATCCTTTTGAACAAAATACGGAACGTACCGGAGGCTCTTCTACTTACCGACAAGGCCCACAAAAGGCTAATGTAAACCTGGGTAATTGGGAGCAGTTATATAAAATTGTGCAGGAAGATGAACAGAAAAAAGAAGTTCATACCCATCCTCTATTTAATTTACCGGTTGAAACGGAAGAAACGCCTAAGTTTAAACTTGTTGAAAACCATGCATTTCAAATTCACAATAAATACATTATTTCACCTATAAAGTCGGGTTTTATTGTGATCGACCAACAAGCGGCGCACGAAAGAATCCTTTATGAGCGTTATTTAAACTCATTGGAAACTCACAAGGGCAGCAGTCAGCAAAGTTTGTTTCCTCAAAACCTTGAACTATCTCCGGCTGATTTCGAGCTGCTAAAAGAAATGATGGATGAAGTGAAGGCTTTAGGATTTGACATCAGAGAATTTGGACGTAACTCAGTAGTTGTTGATGGAGTACCCTCAGATGTTGCCGGTGGAAATGAAGCGCAGCTGCTGGAAAATTTATTAGAAAGCTTTAAGCAAAATTCTACGGTTTTAAAACTCGATAAAAGGGACAACCTCGCCCGTTCACTGGCAAGAAATGCCTCCTTAAAAGCAGGATCGGCATTAAACAAAGAGGAAATGAGTTTATTAATAGATGAACTTTTTGCCTGCCAAATGCCTAAGGTGGCAGTCTCAGGAAAGCCAACATTTATTACCATAGGATTAGATGAATTATTGAAAAGATTTACAGTTTAATAGCTGAAATCAAACGATGAGCATCCTAAGTTTTATATTTTTTGATTAAATTATTAAGCGATTAAGCCCTATTCCATAAAGTATATTAACAGACTTAAAAAGAAACATACGCCCGAAAATGAGTGAATACAGACCGCCTTCTTTTGGAATGATACCTCCCGTAGTTAAGAATATCTTAATTATTAATGTGCTTTGCTATTTGGCAACAATAACTCCAATTGGTGTTTTTATTTTGAATTTTGGCGCCGCTCATTATTTTGATGCAAAGGGATTCGGGATCTGGCAGTTTATTACCTATGGATTTCTACATAGTACAAGAGACATATTTCATATTGTATTTAATATGCTGGCTGTTTTTATGTTTGGCAGCCAACTGGAAAACTTTTTAGGCTCTAAAAAGTTCTTTAGTTATTACATGATAACCATAATTGGAGCAATGGTTTTGCAAGAAGTGATAAATGCTTACCAGGTACATCAATTATGTGGATCTTTTATTCCTTATTCGCAAAACATTGTTTTTACGGATGGTTATGCACTTGAAAAAGTTCGCAGTATCTATTCCACCCAAACAGTAGGAGCCTCAGGTGCTGTTTTTGGCTTATTATTGGCCTTTGGTATGTTGTTCCCTGAATCATGGATTTTTGTTTATTTTTTCCCCATTAAAGCAAAATATCTTGTATTTATCTATGGAGCTATCGAACTTTACATGGCAGTTCAAAACAATCCAAACGACAATGTTGCCCATTATGCGCACTTGGGTGGCATGCTATTTGGATTCATATTATTAAAAGTTTGGAAAATTCGTAAACCCGGTTCTTACTATTAATTATGAGCTTAGTTGAAGAGTTAAAGCAGGTTTTATTCCGTCCGAGACGAAAACTACATCAGTTTATCGCGATTAATGTTTTTGTCTTTTTTGTTGTTAAGTTGATCTATGCTTTTGAGCCTTATTTCCCTCATGGGGATAGAACGGTTTATGAATTAATAATTAAAAACTTAACCTTACCGGCATCCCTTAATGCATTGCTGTACCGGCCATGGAGCATTTTTACCTACATGTTCCTGCATGAAAGTTTTCTTCACCTACTTTTTAACATACTGGGCCTTTATTGGTTCGGGCAAATAACAGAAGAGTATTTAGGAGGGAAAAAATTTGCTACTATCTATTTATTGGGAGGCATAACCGGAGGCATTCTATACATCGGAGTATTTAATCTGGTACCAATGTTCGCTCCTTCTATTGCCAATGGCTATGCGCTGGGAGCCTCAGCAGGTGTTATTGCTGTTATCATAGCTGCTGCTACCCTTTTGCCGGATTATCAATTGATGCTGCTGTTTTTAGGATTGGTTAAGCTAAAATACATTGCGGTTTTCTATGTACTGCTCGACCTCATTAATATCTCCAGTCCTAACGCCGGTGGTCATATCGCTCATTTGGGAGGGGCTATATTTGGTTTCTTCTATATTAAACAATTGCGAAAAGGACATGATTTAAGTTCACCGTTTAGTACGCTGGCCAAGAAAATAGCTAATTTATTTAAAAGAAAACCTAAACTTAAAGTAGCCTATAAAAACCCGGCAAACGATCGTAAAAATGTAAAGAAACAAGTGGATAAGCAGGAAATTATAGACCGGATTCTCGACAAGATCTCTAAATATGGTTATGAAGGTTTATCAAAAGAAGAAAAAGATATCTTGTTCAGGGCCAGCCAGGAAAAAGAATGAATCATCGCCAAAAACGTAGTTTAACCCATAAGTTTGTTGTTACCGCTAATTTTGTTGCCGTTGCTTTCCTGCTAATCTGTTATTCGGCACCCCTTATTGACCCGGTATATTTCTGGCCCATTGCTTTTTTTGGACTGGCATATCCCTTTGTGCTACTTATCAATATCCTATTCTTTTTCTTTTGGCTAATTATCTGGCGTCGACCGGCATGGCTATCGTTCATTGTAATTGTAGCAGGTCTGCCTTTCCATAAAAATAGCTTCGGATTAAATTTCCCTTACAATATTGATAAGAAACCTGATAGTAGCATTCGGGTAATGAGTTACAATGTCCATTATTTCAGGCCTATCAACAAAAGGAGTAACGATGATTCAACCAAGCATAAGATCCTTGAGCTTATAAAAAGAGAAAAACCTGATATTTTATGCGTTCAGGAATTCTATAGTCGTAAAAAAGGGAAATTCAATACAAAAGACAGTATTCTTAAAATTATGGGCACAAGGAATGTGTTTGTAAAAAGAATAATAGGCGATGATTTTGAAGCAACCGGCCTGGCTGTATTTTCAAAATATCCAATTGCGAGCAGCAAGGAGATCCCTTTTTCAGAAAACCGTTCAGACAATACCTGTGTATATGTCGACCTGGAAATAAACGAAAAGATAGTTAGGGTTTTTAATATTCATTTACAGTCTATTAGTTTCCAACAACAGGATTACGAATATTATCAAAAGGTAAAAGATTCGTTGAGCACTGACCCTGTATTAACCCGTCGGTTGGCCCGCATGTTAAAAAAAGCTTTCGAAAAACGTAGCATGCAAGCAAAACTGGTTTCCGAAGCTGTGCAAGGAAGCCCATATCCTGTAATTTTATGTGGTGATTTTAATGACACCCCCTTATCGTATTCATTTCACAAGGTTTCAGAAGGCCTAAACAGCGCTTTCACCCAACGCGGAGTTGGTTTTGGAAAAACATATGGAGGAGCATTTCCTAATTTTCAAATTGATTTTATTTTATTTGATAATACCTTTGAGGCAAAAACTTATAAAATAACCCCTAAAAAACTTTCAGATCATTTCCCTGTAAGAAGTGATCTTGAAATAAAACATTAAGCGTATTATGGCAGTTATTGAACAGCGATATATCGTTCATTAGTTACAAGCGCCCTCAATTTATAGAAATTAAAAACTAGTTGGTTGGCATAAAGATTGTTAATTTTGAGCCGTTTCAACCAAGAGTAAAAGTAAAACGCTAATGCAGCAATCCGTAAATATTTACAATACGCTCAGCCGGAGCAAAGAAGAATTTAAAGCAATAAATCCCCCGTTTGTTGGAATGTATGTTTGCGGCCCTACCGTTTACAGTGATGTACATTTAGGGAATTGCCGAACCTTTATTTCTTTTGATATTATCTTCAGGTATTTAAGCCACTTAGGCTATAAAGTCAGATACGTTAGGAACATTACCGATGCGGGCCATCTTGAGAGTGATGCTGATGAAGGAGAAGACAAAATCTCTAAAAAAGCAAAGCTTGCTCAACTGGAGCCTATGGAAATCGTACAGAAATACACGGTAGGTTTCCGCCAGGTGATGGAGATCTTTAACGTATTGCCGCCGAGTATTGAACCTACTGCCACCGGACACATCATTGAGCAAATTGAAATGACACGCAAAATGGTTGACCATGGCTATGCCTACGAGGTAAATGGCAGTGTTTACTTTGACGTAGAGAAATATAATAAAGAAAAAAACTATGGCGTTTTAAGCGGACGTAATATTGACGACCTGCTTAATAATACCCGTGATTTAGGCGGACAAGATGAAAAAAGAGGTTCACTTGATTTCGCTCTATGGATCAAAGCGAAGCCGGAGCATTTGATGCAATGGCCTTCTCCTTGGGGAATGGGCTTTCCGGGCTGGCACCTTGAATGTTCGGCCATGAGCAATAAATACCTGGGAGCACAATTCGACATTCATGGAGGCGGGATGGATTTGATTCCAACGCACCATACCAACGAAATTGCCCAAAATATTGCCTTCTGCGGGAAACATCCGGCGAACTATTGGATACATACTAATATGTTAACCGTTAACGGACAAAAAATGTCTAAGTCTTTAGGCAATAGTTTCCTTCCGCATGAATTATTTACGGGCGAACATCCGCTGCTACAAAAAGGCTATGGCCCAATGGTAGTTCGTTTTTTCATGCTGCAGGCCCATTATCGCAGCACCCTTGATTTTTCAAATGAAGCCCTTGATGCTTCTGAAAAAGGCTTTAAACGAATGATGGCTGCTTACGATGTGCTGAATCAATTAACTCCTTCGGCTACATCTTCATCTGATATTAATGCCTTAAAGCAACGATGCTATAATGCAATGAGTGATGATTTTAATACGCCTGTAGCTATCGCAGAGCTTTTTGAAGGTGTAAGAATTATCAATTCTGTTAAAGCCGGAAATGAAACCATTACAGAAGCGGATCTTAACACTTTATCAGACTTGTTCCAGCACTTCCTGTTTGATATATTCGGTTTGTTAACTGAAGAACAAAGCGCGAACAGTGTAGGAAAAATTATTGAATTGCTAATCGATATCAGAAATAGCGCAAAAGCCAATAAAGATTATGCAACTTCAGATGAAATTAGAAATCGCTTGTTGGAAATAGGTTATCAACTAAAAGATAGTAAAGAAGGAACCAGCTGGAGTACGGTTTAGAAACGATCACAAAACTCGGCTGCGACCTTACTTGTTCTTTATCAGGCAGTTTAATCGTATTTTATTTTATATAGTTTAAACCTGTTGTCATCATATGATCACAACAGGTTTTTTCATTTATATAAGGTCTTTACAGAATTTATAACTTTTTTGAGCTAAATTTTAATTTAGGAACTATTTTTACAATACAACTGTTTAATCATTAACATGCTATCATCACGCTATTTGAAAACCATATTGAGCTTATTTGTTCTTTTCGTAAGTTTTTCAAGTGTTTACGCCCAAAGCGTTCCGGATTATATTCAAGAATTAGTTGACCGAGAAAAAGAGTTTGCACAATTAGCCGCTGAAAAAGGTATAAAAACTTCTTTCTTATCGGTTTTATATTCCGAAGGAATTGTTTTCAGACCTGAACCTGTAAATGGGATCAACTATTTTAAACAGATCCCTGATGGCATATCCGGAATACTTTCGTGGGAGCCTGTTTACGCCGATGTTTCGAATGATCATTCACTAGGTTATACTACTGGTCCATTCGAATACAAAAGTGATGACAAGGGAGTAACAACGGCTAATTACGGCCAGTATGTCTCTATTTGGATAAAGGCAAAAAAGAAATGGGAACTAATGGTGGATTTGGGCATTTCGCATGAAAAACCTTCATTTACCCCCCAGTTTGCTTATGCCAACCCTTTGACTTTTGGTATGAAGCGAGCTACCATGGATTTTATTGCAGAAGAACAGCAAAAAAACTCAATGGAAGTACTTAAAGCAACTGATGAATTATTTTGTTCGGCCTTAAATATTAACAATACCGAAAACTCCTATAAAGAGTTCTTTAGCAAAGACATCCGTCTTTTAAGAAACAACTCCTTACCGGTTGTAGGAAAGAAAGAAGCAATGAATTTTCTTTCAGGCGTAATTGCTGAACGCAGTTATAAAAATACTCGTGTGTATGTAGCTCCCTCACGTGACGTAGGTTATACAATTGGTTATTCGGAAATAACCACCATGGTAAACGATAAAAAAGTTGTGAACAACTATAATTATGTTCGAATATGGCGTAAAGAAAACGAAGGTTTCTGGCGTATAGTGCTGGATATAGAAGCACCGATACCAACGCCGGACAAAAAGGATCAGGAAAAGTAGTTATTCTTCAATTTTTACCACCTCGGCAAGGGGATTAAATAAATACATTCGTTTTGTACTTAGCTCCAGGCAACGATAGCGTTTACGAATCAAATCAAGCTTTTGAAATTTACGGCCATTAGGTAGTGCAAAAACAGCGTTGATAGGAAGTTTTTCTACCGTTAATAGATCCTCTTTTTTCTTATCGTAGTTTTTCAGTACGCGTAGCAGGTTCATGTCGCTGCAACTGGAAGCTGCCGGATTTTGCATATACGATCTTAAGGCCAGCTCAACATCCTGCGGAAATATCTTCATCTCAAAAAATGGTTGCATCATCTCCTGAAAAGCCTTTTTCCATTCAGAACCATGCGGCTTAACTTTATTCTTATGCCGGTTATAATTTAGCAGGTGAGCGAATTCGTGCACAAGAGTGATTAAAAATGAATATTGATTGAGGTTATAGTTAACAGAGATACGATGACCTTGTCCGCCCCAGGGATGACGATAGTCACCTAATTTTGTACTTCTGTTCCGACTAATTTTTAATTCGGCTTGATAATGATCGATCCACTTTACAATTAAAGAGGCGGCCTGTGCAGGAATATATTTTTGAAGAATGCTTACTTTATCCACGTTAATTCACTCAAGCGCTTAAATATCTATTTAAAAAGTAATGCAAACAATTGAAATAAATCAACAAGTGTGATTACTGTGCTGATATTAATTTGGCCTTATTTAAGCAATTGAAAAACAATAAGACCGGCAAAATAAGCCATGGCTGTCATATAAGCCAATTGTATTAATGGCCATTTAATACTTTTAGTTTCGCGATAAACAATGGCAATAGTACTTACACATTGCATGGCAAAAGCATAAAACAGCATTAATGAAAAGGCAGTTGCAACGGTAAACACAGGAAGTCCAGTCTCCGGATTTTTTGCCGATGACAGTTTCTGTCGAACAGAAACCAGGTTGTCGCCTTCGCCTTCAACACTATAAATAGTTGCCATCGTACCTACAAAAACTTCGCGCGCAGCAAATGAGGTGATCAGGGCAATACCAATCTTCCAATCGTAGCCCAGAGGTTTAATAACAGGTTCTATGGATCGGCCTAAAATACCTGCATATGAGGCTTCGAGCTTCTCGGCACTTTTCTCTTGTTCAAGCAGCTTTTGATCATTACCTGCCGTTTTCGCCAGGGTTTCATATTTATTATCGATGGCTGCCATTTTATTGGCAGGACCATAAGTAGACAATACCCATAGAATAACCGAAACCGCTATAATTATTTTACCTGCCTCGGAAACAAAGGTTTTAGCCTTTTCATACATCTGCAATCCAATATGCGACCAGCGAGGCATACGATAAATGGGCAGCTCCATGATAAAGTAGCCACGTTCGCGACTACGCACAATCTTTTTCATCACCCATGCAGCACCAATAGCGGCAAAAAAACCAATCAGGTACATACTGAGCAATGCCAGACCTTGCAAGCTTAAAAAGCCCAAAATCTTTTGATCAGGAACAACTAAAGAAATTAAGAGGGTATAAACCGGCAAACGAGCCGAACAGCTCATTAGTGGCGTTACCAGTATTGTAATGACACGATCTTTCCAGTTTTCAATGGTACGTGTAGCCATAATTGCAGGCACAGCACAGGCCACCCCACTGATCAATGGCACCACCGACTTACCGTTTAAGCCTACCTTACGCATTAGCTTATCCATCATAAAGGTAACACGGGCCATATACCCGGTATCCTCTAAAACGGCTATAAAAAAGAAAAGAATAACAATTTGAGGAAGAAAGACCAGCACACCGCTTAAACCGGCAATTACCCCGTTGATAAGCAAATTGGTAAATACACCGTCAGGCATTACTCTACTGAGCCATTGTTCGAGATTTAAAAAAGCCGTTTCAATGAATGACATTGGATACTCGGCAAACGTAAAGATCGATTGAAATACCAGGAACAGGATAAGAACAAAAATGATGAGTCCGAAGAAACGATGGGTTAACACCTTATCAATTCTATTGCTGAAAGTTTCCCCTTTGGCAGATTCATCCTGCGTTACGCAATCAAACAACAGATCGTTAATAAAACTGTAGCGAGCCACGGTTTCCTTAGCCTGATTGCTTGAAGAGTGAAATGAATGCTTTTGCTCAAGCGTTTCAATCAAATCACTTTGTTCAGTACTTAAGCTCGATAAATTTTCGTGCTGATGGGCCAATTGAAGCGCTTCATAAGGGCTGCTTACGGGAAATTTTTCACTAATCTCACCAATAAGTTCGGGAGCAAGTTCTTCAACTTTAATCGTTCTTAATTGAGTAGCCACTCGTGTAGCATTAGCAATGGCTTGTTTAAGGTCGTCGACGCCTTTGTTTTGACGAGCGTTTACCGCAATAACCCTGATCCCTAATTTATTCGACAGTTTATTGATATCGATCTTCAATCCGTTACTTTCAGCAACATCAATCATATTGAGCACCAAAATTACCGGGATATTCAGATCGGCTACCTGAGTATAAAGAAGGAGATTACGTTTTAGATTAGAAGCATCAGCAACGACAATTACAAGATCAGGACGTAGTGTACCTTTTCGATCGTATAAAACCTCAAAAGCTATCTGCTCATCACGAGATTTGGCATAAAGACTATAAATGCCGGGAAGGTCAATAATTTCAACTGAATGGCCATTAGGAAGTTTCGCAATCCCTGTTTTTTTATCAACGGTAACACCGGGGAAATTCCCTACTTTTTGATTCAGACCTGTAAGGTCATTAAATAAAGTAGATTTTCCGGTATTAGGATTGCCAATTAAGGCTACTTTCAGTTGCTCACTCACTCTACTTTATCCTTATCTCTTTAATAAAATGGTAGCTGCTTCTTGCTTACGCATGCTTAGCTTATAGCCAGCCACGGTAATGGCAATTGGGTCACCTAAAGGAGCCACCTGCTCAAGCTTCACCAGCTCTCCCGGTAAACATCCCATTTCCATTAACTTTACCGACATTTCCTGATCGGTAAAATCCACTATGGTGCCACAATCTCCAATAGTCAGCTCAGATAAATTCATAATAAAAACTCAATCGATAAAATAGGTTGCCAAGATACCCCTTATTTATAATAATTCCAAGTAAGCACGCTTAATGTACTAACTGTATTACAATTTTATAGATTGAAAGCAGTAAAAGACTATGAAAGAATTAGTAGTTGCAAAAACTATCGTACGCTGTATTTAACCGAAGGGCAATGACAACGGTTAGCGCATGAACTTGCGGCAACAGTGAATAGAGCAAAAGCTAAAATAAGCGCGGGTTTAAGAAATTTGTTCATGTGGTTTGGTTATTATCTGTTTATAAATAAAAAACGGAATTATGCCTAAAACTGTACCGATAGCATCGGCTATAAAATCGGCCCATTCGCCTGATCGGTAAGTAAATACTTTAAGCTGGATCAATTCTATTAATCCTCCGTAAAATAAGCAAATAAATGTTGCAAAAGTTACCGGCAAAAGCTTTAACAAAGGGAATCGCGACTGCAGGTAAAATCCTCGCGCTAACAAAAATGTTAGAATGAAATAAAATACTGCGTGAACAAATTTATCGAACCCCCGAAAGAAATAGGAAGCCTTCGGTAATTCCGAAGGCCTCATATTGCATAAGATAAATATGACAATTGTCCAAATAAGTGCTAAACGCAATTGTTTAGGAAACATCCTTATTCGCCAATTTGTTGTTTGTAATCAGCATCCGAAAGCAACGCATCTAACTGAGCAGTATCGGCAATTTTAATACGGATCATCCAGCCATCGCCGTAAGGATCACTATTTACCAATTCAGGGTTTGAGTCGAGCTTTGGATTGATCTCCAACACCTCACCTGTTAAAGGCATAAACAAATCAGAAACCGTTTTAACAGCTTCAACCGTTCCGAAAATCTCCTCGTGATTAACTGTTTGGCCAACGGTATTGATATCAATATAAACGATATCACCTAATTCACGTTGAGCAAAATCAGTGATGCCAATGATAGCTTCACCACCTTCAACTTTCACCCATTCGTGATCTTTAGTATACTTTAATTCTGCTGGAAAATTCATAAGTGTTAAATTTTTTAGTGCCCAAAAGTACAGTTCTTTTTTTAAAATATAAACCTATAAAGTAAGTCTTACACCCACTCCTACGTTTGTATATGAAGTTTTATAGGTATTGGATGTTTCAGGCTTTGTTACGTTACGGTCAACAAATATTCTGAAGTTAAACCGCTGATTAATTACATAGTCAACAGATGGTCGCAAAGAAATTGTGGTGGTTCCCCCGGCAACCTGAGCAACTGTATTATCTAATTGATAAATAATGGTTTTATTCCCCCGCAAGCTAAAGTCAAGGCGGAAATTCAGGTCATTATTCGTCGTATTCAGGTTTCCTATTCTAAACGGAAGTTTAAATTTCTGTGTCCGATAGCCTAATCCGAAGGTCACCTGGTTATCCTTCATTTGTGACATTTGCGCATTTGCCAAACTAAAACTCAACAGCCTGCTCTTGCGGAACTCAAAGTTACCCGTCATGTTGTTTTTAAACTTCATATCCAAGCCGATCAGCGGAAGAAAATCTTCCGACAGGGTTACAAAGCCCATTTGATATTCTGGCAGGAAGTTAAGATTACCATTATCATCAGCAATTGTGTTTCGACTGTTTACATTTCCTGCTGCATCCTCTTTATAATTAATTAATGTTGTAAAGCTGGTTACCGTATAAACCGATTTATAGGAATGATTAAGGTTAATAGAAGAAAATATGTCTCCCAGGAATGAGATCTTGGTAAGACCGTTGTATGTGATACGCCAGTTTGGCAATGGAAAACCTTTGAAAGGCTCTAGCGGTATAGAATGAGGATCCTTACGCAAATAAGCTGAAAGGAAGGAGTTGACAACTACATCCTGTTGTGTTCGTCCGTAACCATCTGCATATCCTGCCGCATCTGTTCCTACAGAATTAGGGTTTCCTCCGGCAAGCCGGGCCGATATTATTTTTCGATTTTCATCAAACTCAGTAAAGGTAGATGAGATATGGTTCACATCATTCTCGGTTTCAAATGCGGTATTCAAAGAAATTGTGCTGATAGTGAACATACCGGTTGTTACAGGGCTAAACTCCTGGAAAGTATTGGTAAATGAATCGTACCGGAAATTGGATTGCTCATTAAGTTGCTTGCCTCTTGTTCCCGAAAGCTCAATCCTAAAGTCTTTGAACGGTTCAACAATAACCCTGTAGTTTAAATCTTCCTTTCGATTTTGAACGTACAAACTGTTCATACTTGAATAAGTGGTAAGCTGTCCTTTGCTGGCAACCTCGTAACGGATGTCTTTCTGACTGCCGAGCATAAAGCCCAATCCAGGGGTTGACCCAAATACATTGGTGGTTGGAAGATAGCCAGGCAAAAATGTTCCGTCGCCCAGCGTGTACGAACCGTTTAAGTTTTTAATCATTGTAAAGAGACCCCGATAAATATCTCCACCGTTAAAATCTTTAGGATCGGGATCTTTTAAAAACTTCACCTTGCTCCAAAGCTGCGAAAAATTCAACTGCCCCGTAAAGTTTACTGTCCGCGCATTCTGAATGGTATTTCCGAAACGTGCAGTATCGCTTCTTAGGGTTGACAATGGCTCTGTTCGCCAGTTATAGTCAACGGCATAGCGAACACTTAAGGATGTCCATTGCAGCGGCTTAATCCTGTTCAGTGGCACATTATAGGTTAGCCCAACACGTTGGCTAAATTCAACAGGGCGGCCAAACTTAAGCAGGTTACTTCGGATTGAATCTTTAACATGCGATGTCAGGGGACCATCGGGTTCATCGACTGAAGAAAGGCTCCTTGCGCTGTAATCAATACGCAAGGCCGAACTCAAGTCCCAGCCGATATTGTAAATTCCGGTAAGGTAATAGGTTTTATTGAACGTACTGGGAGCAATAAAATACGTTGATTCTTCCGTTGCCCTCAGTGTATTTTCACTATAATATCGATCGAGCATAAACTGAACATCCACTACCTGTGGTGCCAGGTTCATATTGATATCCCTGATCAAACTCCAACCTTTCTTAAACATCTTATTGAAAGGCTTTACATTCTTTGATTCTTTTTGATAATTATAAGCGATAATGGCCTTATACGTTTTCACCTCATTATTCTGAACTGTATAAGAACGGTTCCTGAACTGCGTATGGGCAAAAGTAAAATTGAAGTTCTCAATATCGTAAAACTTGACATCATCCCCGGAACTTCTGTTTTTTCGAACATTCGTAAAGTTTATGCTTTTTCGGGTTGTAACATCATTAACTACGCTGGAAAGGGAATCTCGCCTAGGACCATCCAGTGAATTTAAAACGTCTTCCAATAGCAGATCCGGTGAAATTGGACTGTATTCAGGTTTCTTCGTATCACGGGCAAACGAAATATACATTGGAATAGAGAAATTCATTTTCTTAGAAAAGAATTTACCCAATTCCATATTCGTTGAAATATCATAGGTGGCATTCTTGGTTCGGTTAACCTGGCTCACCTTCCTGTCGAGCGATCCAAATCCGAAGGTACTCATGCTTCCAGCCAAGCTCACCGTCGCAAAATCAGCCAGTTTAGCATTCATTAAACCGGTCATTGCAATACCGCCTTCTTCCTTAAACTCCGCTATGCGCAATTCATCAAACCAAAGCTCCACTGATTTTGGCAGCCCGTCATCGAAATTAGGTGGGGGATTATTCGCCTGATACGGATTCCGAACGCCAAGCATCATTACCTTGGTCTTACTTAAATCCGGATTTCCGTTAATCGTAATTCTATAACGGCCATCTGTAATTGTATAGGGTTCATTAACCGGTAAATTATTAGCGTTCCGGTCTTGTTTTAACTTTTGAAGTTTTTCAAAAACAATGTCGAGGTTATTTTCCGATGGCCATATAACATCAGGGTTATTGGTTCCGGCCGGAGTTACTGTCAATGGCACTTCATACTCGTAATAGTTCTGATCATAATCAGTTGCCAAACGAACAATAGCCCTTACATCACCGGTTGCCAAAGGACCTTCAGCATGAATAAACATTTTGAGTCGTTTATACGACCTGAAATCAAAATTGATAGTTTTATAGGTAGCACGGGCAAATCCGTCGGCAAGGTTATCGACTTTAAGAAGTAATGATTGTTCGTTTAAACGCACATTCTCACGGTAAACGCCCTGAACCTGTTGCTGCTCAATGCCTGGAGGAATAACGTAAGGAATTGGTTGACGATTTCCATTTTCTTCGAGGTTAATTGCCGCCAGGTTTACAGTTGAATTATCGACATTAGAAGCCGGAACACCTTCTTCCCGTAAAGCTTGCAATGGATTATTAGTAGGGTTGAACTCTTTCCACTCTCCACGCACCAATTGAAGTTTGGCAAAACGCATTACCACCGAATCAGCAAAACCGGTCATAAACATCCGAATGAAGCGAATAGAACGGAAATCCTGGATATTACCAACCCTTGTTTGAAATTCAGAAACAGGAATGCGGAACTGGTACCACGTGGTGGGCTGAACTTTCCCGTTCTGCAATTTCACATTGGTTGTTACCTTGTCATTCAGGAAATTTTGACCAACCACCATATCTTGCGGCCGGATAGAAACCCTGTATTGGAAATACTCTTCGGCGGCACTCATATTGTTGTCACGGTTAATATCTTCACCATCCGGATTGGACGTTGAAGCACCGTTTTCAATACCTATTGCCTGTTGAGCTTGCTGGCTGGTTTTAGAGTTACTTTCTGTTCCATTAAAGCGGCTGTAACGTTGCAAGATCAGCGCATTTTGCGCATCAAGGTCAGGTCCACGGAAATAGATAAAATCATCATTTGCCGGATCTTTTTCAGCTTGCTGTAATGCTGAAGAACCTGCTGGCAGCACACTCCTTAACTGGTTTAGGTAAGTTTGAAAGAATGCACTTTCCTGCTCTGAACTTAGTCCATCTAAACCTACGTCCTGGCGCTGGCGAGAAGTCGGATCATTATCAAATGCCTGGGTAACGGGTTGATTTTTACCTGCAGCCCCCCAATTTGTTAAACTAACCTGTGTAGGATCACCATCTGCGGGCAAGGCATTTTCGATACTCTTCGAACCGTCTTTTAATATATCTTCTGAAATATTTCCCAGGTTAAAATACAGGTCACCACCGCTCGAGTTAGGATTTCCTAAAAAAGGATCCATTACCCAAAACTCAATATATTCAACATTCAGCGCCTGAAAATCATTTTGCTCCAATTTTCTAAACATACCTCCCCATCGGCTTTGCGGGCTCGACAATGTTCCATCAGACAACACTCCAGTTGTACTGAAATTGTATGGCCCTCTTTTCTTTGGATAAAACGACATATCAAGTGTTGGAAGCAATAATGGCGTTCCGGTTACTGATTGTTTATTAGGGAACACCTCCTGTTCAGTTACTTCACGTACATAAGGATTAGATAGCTCTTCCTTATTATTACGGATATTTGAAGGAGTTGAATTGTTGCTGGTAGCATAAAAAATTGGGTCGATGGTATAAAAAGCTAACTGGGCACGATTATAACCATAGCTAAGGTCATTGCTCAACTGCGATTCAGGGAATAGCTGAGGCGTACCCGAGATAAACCAGTTATTATAATTCTTCAGGTCGATAATAGACCGCGTGGTTTCAAAATCATCGAGATAAGAAACTCCGCCATTGTCACCAGCTATATTGAGAGCCCTGGCATGGCCCGGCATAAACTGTGCAAATTCTCCGTTAAAGCTTATTGATGAAGGTTCGGTAGTGGAAATAAAAGGAATTTTATCAACCAGCTTGGTTAACAGTTTTGATTCTGAACGATAATTAGCATCAAAACCATAAATGGTGTTCGAAATAGATTCATCGCCTATGTTTACTTTTTGAGTAAGTGGTCGCTCACTTAAGTTTAAAATCGTACCACCTAAATTCAATTTATCGCTAACATTATAATCAAAACGGGCACCCATCATTGTCCGCGATTGAATACCGAATAGTTCCGTACTTTCCAGTTTAATTTTAATGGGCAAACCTGAGTTCAAAAGGGCCTCATTTAAAATTTTAACCCTACCCATGTTATAATCAACTGTATAATCAACCCCCTCTACCATTTGCGTTGGCCCGGCCGTTAATATTACCGAACCCTGTGGTACATTAATGGCGTTGAGGTTAAACTCTGAACTTGTACTCGATTTATAAATTCCTTTTAAGTAATAGCGATTGAGTGTCGGAAACTGTTGGGCCACAAATTTGGTAGAGTCGTAAAGCGGCTGGAAAACATATTTATCCTTAAGCGCCTGCTCTGTTGGTAGAAAATTAGCCGCCAAATCTTTACCAAACGGTTCCACCACCGGAAACATGACCCGTCCATTTACCGCGTCAATAGTAACACCTGGCATAAAGTCAAAAACTCCATCCGGTTTATTATCCTGTTGAGAATTGATACGATCGAGGTTTACCAAAGAGATATAAGGCTTACCCTTGGTATTTGCTCCTTCAGGCATTACCGGCTGTTCTACTCCCGATTTCTCATCTAACCTAATTACATTTAACCTAAATCCTTCCTGGCTTACCTGATAGGCATTTAAGCTGTAAATGTTCTTCATCATTAAATCCCATGATGGCAGGTAAGTTTTCAGCAGCTCATTTTTCAGAAGTTTCACATATAACACTACCGGTTTTGCAGGATCTTGCGGTACATCCGTTGAAAACTCTCCTACCTGGTATTGAACACCGCCAACAGTATAACGATAGGCTACAGCCAGTACTTCATCATTATTCAAGGGCTGATTCAATGATACAAAACCCAATACCGGGTCGACCTTATACTCACGTTCATTTAATTTGCGGGCATAAGTTAATTTTCCATAGTTATCACTACCTCCAGTTGATTGAAAGTAAGTGTTAATGGTGTTATCATTCGTAAACCTCGTATCAGGAGGAATTACATTCAATAAGTTATTGGATTGAGGAGTTGCTCCATTATCATTAAAGCCAGAAGGATATGCCAATGAAGAACCCTGGAATAGAGTGGTGTTATAGGGTTTGCTTTCTCCAAGGTCCAGAAAAGCCAAAATATCTCTGGAATCGGCGTTATTATTTGTTTTATTGGTTACCCATACCTCTATTTTATTAACCACAACCCCTGAGTTTACAATGGGAGGACGAGATAAGGCGGTATTATATTGATCACGAAAATAAGTGGCTAAGAAAAAATGTTTATTGGCCTCATAGTTATCCACCTGAATCATGAATTCATTTTCCTGAGCACCATTGGTAATATTGATCTCTTTCATCTCGCTTCGTTGTTGCGAGAATAAACCTGTAACGCCTAATCGCCCGAATTGAAACTGTGTTTTAATACCGAACAAACTCTGGCTGCCATTAATCAAAGTTCCGGCAATCGGCATGCTTACATTACCAACCTCTACCTTTCTAACAATTTCATCTTCCTTGCCGGTATATTCAAATTTCAGCTGATTCTCAAAATCAAACTGCGCCTGCGTGTTAAAGTTGGTATTGATCTTCAGCTTTTCGCCAATTTGCCCTAACAGATTGATCTGAAGTCGTTCATCAAAATCTAAACTTGTTTGTTTGCGTTGGCGAGTGTTAAATAATGGGTTTTCGTTTTTGTTAAAACGAGTGGAGAGACTTACTTCGGCAAAACCTTGTGGACGTATATCGATAAAACTACCACCAAAAAGATCATTTAAGGTTTTGCTTTGAAAATTAAGTTTAGGCAGCAGACCACGGTTTTGAACAATATCGTTTAACTGCCCGGCCTTTTGCAGCCAGTAGTTTTTTTTAGCTTCTTCTAGCGAGTACTTTTTAAATTCTTCAAAAGTTAATTTTTGAGGCAATCGATATACTCGTCCTCCAATAGTTTCAACAATTTCGTAGGTTTTTGTAATGGGGTCGTATTCAACCTTGCGCAGTACATTTACAGGATCTTTTAAACCCATTATATTATTGAAACGGCTAAGAGCATCGCCCTGCTGCTTAATAGGGTAACGAAGCTTAACCGTATCAGTACTTTGCTGTTGCTGTGTATTTTGAGCCTTGGTTTGAAAACCCGTGACTACAAAAGCACAGAACAGTATTATTTTCAGAACACCCAGTAAATGTTTACGTCTCAAATCAGTTTAATGTTGAAATTTGGAGCATTCAATTTAAAAATTTATCAAAGATTTTTCAGTGACTCTTTAATCAAACCTTCAACTGACAAATCCCCGTTGGCTTTCCTTAATATATTATCAATCACCTTTTCTGCTGAGTTTTTTACAAAACCAAGCATAACCAAGGCTGTTAACGCTTCATCTCTTATACTATTATTCTGTGGAAGCTGAATCAGGGAGTTTCCGACTTCCTTCTTCAGTTTATCCTGCAGTTCAAGCACCAACCGTTGTGCAGATTTTGGGCCAATACCCTTTATGCGTTGAATTTGAGGCACATCCCCGTTAACAATGGCTTGCTCAATTTCTGGCGGCGTAATAGATGAAAGCATCATCCGGGCCGTATTTGGGCCAATTCCAGAAACAGATATCAAATGTACAAAAAGCCTTTTCTCTCCTTCCTCTGCAAAGCCATATAATGTATGTGCATCTTCCTTAATACTTAAATAAGTATGCAGCTTAAGCAGTGACGATCCATTTCCGCCTACATCCGGAATTTGAGAATACGTATTTAACGAAATATGGATATGATAACCAACACCTGACGCTTCAATAATTACATAGGTGGGGCATTTATAGGCTAATTTTCCGTGAATGTAGGCAATCATAGTAGTAAAAAGAGTTATACCGGCAAATTATCAAACTATGCCAGCCTAAAAATAAAAAGATTATTGATTATACTTTATTGTTGGCTTAAAGGTTACTTTGGAGATGATTATATAAAATAAAATCGGTAGCTAATTTATGGATTCTTGGTTAAAGAACCCTATTAACTACCGGATTTTAATTATGACAGAAGATTACTTTGCCAGTTGCTCACGTTTCTGTGCATCAACAACGGCAACAGTTACCATATTTACAATTTCACGAACCGAACTGTCCATTTGAAGGATATGTACCGGTTTGTTTAAACCTAATAAAATAGGACCTACAGCTTCGGCTCCACCAGCTTCTTGCAGCAATTTATAGGCAATATTACCTGATTCAAGGTTAGGGAAGATCAGTGTGTTAGCAGGCTCGTCGGCTAAACGTGAGAATGGAAAATTGGCTTTCATCATCTCAGGGTTCATCGCAAAATTTGCCTGAACTTCACCTTCAACAAGCAGATCAGGATGTTGCTGGTGCAAAATTGCTGAAGCATCACGCATTTTCACGGCACTTACGCCATCATTGGATCCAAAGTTAGAATATGACAATAAAGCAATTCGTGGTTTAATATTGAATGCTTCAACTGCTTCATTCACCAATAAGGTTATATCAACAACTTCCTGAGCTGATGGATCCACATTTACAGTGGCATCAGCAAAGAAAATAGGTCCTTTTTTGGCAAGCATCATATACATACCAGCCACGCGCTTAACACCTGGGCGAGTTCCAATTACCTCCAGTGCTGGTTTCACTACGTTCTTATAACTTTTTGTTAAGCCTGAGATCATTGCATCCGCTTCTCCCAACTCAACCATTATTGATCCAAAGTAATTACGATCCCGCACCATTTTGCGAGCATCGCTAAGGCTTACTCCTCTGCGCTGACGTTTTTTATAGATAATCTCAGCATACTCCTGCAATTTATTCTCATTTGCAATCGGATCAATGATGGAGGTTGTACCTAAATCAAGGTTATTCTCTGCAATGATCGCTTTGATCTTGTCGATGTTACCCAAAAGAATTGGAATAGCAATACCTTCATCCTTAACGATCTGCGCAGCTTTTAATACTTTGTAATTATCAGCTTCTGCGAATACTACACGTTTAGGCTGAGTTTTAGCGCGCATTGCAACATTGCGCATCAATTTATCGTCAAGACCCAAACGTTTTTTCAAGCCCTCTACATATCCATCCCAATCGGTAATTGGTTTACGAGCCACACCCGAAGCAATTGCAGCTTTAGCTACAGCAGGAGCCACATGAGTGATCAGGCGCATATCCAATGGTTTAGGAATAATGTATTCCTTGCCAAAAATGATATTGCTTTGGTTATAGGCCAAGTTAACAGCCTCCGGCACAGGCTTTTTAGCCAACTCGGCTATGGCTACTACAGCAGCCAATTTCATTTCCTCGTTAATCTGAGTAGCCAACACATCCAATGCTCCGCGGAAAATGTAAGGGAAACCAAGAACGTTATTTACCTGATTAGGATAATCAGAGCGGCCGGTAGCCATAATAATATCGTTTCTGGTTTGAAGAGCCAGTTCATAACCAATTTCCGGATCTGGATTTGCCATTGCGAAAACAATCGCTTTAGGCGCCATTGACTTTAACATTTCAGGTTGAACCGTTCCGGCTGTAGAGAGACCGATAAATACATCAGCATTTACCATGGCTTCTTCTAAAGTATTAATATCTGTACGTTGTGTGGCAAACTCTTTCTTTGAATTATCCAATCCTGGACGATCAGCACGAATAACTCCTTTTGAGTCGGTCATTACAATGTTTTCCTTGCGAGCGCCTAATGAAGCGTATAAACGGGTACACGACATTGCCGCCGCACCAGCACCACAAACAACAATTTTAACATCCTCAATCTTTTTATGCTGTAATTCAAGGGCATTCAACAAAGCTGCCGCAGAAATGATAGCAGTACCGTGCTGATCATCATGCATTACCGGAATATTCAGTTCTTCTTTTAATCTGCGTTCTATCTCAAAACATTCCGGAGCTTTAATATCTTCCAGGTTAATACCTCCGAAAGTCGGCTCCAGTGCTTTAACTGTACGTACAAATTCATCTACGTCAGTAACATTTAATTCAATATCAAAAACATCGATGTCGGCAAATATTTTGAATAAAACGCCTTTGCCTTCCATTACCGGTTTACCGGCTTCAGGACCAATGTTTCCTAAACCAAGTACTGCAGTACCGTTACTGATAACGGCAACCAGGTTTCCTTTGGCTGTATATTTATAAACATCGTCTACATTTTCTGCAATTTTTAAACAAGGTTCAGCCACACCTGGGGAATAGGCTAACGATAAATCGCGTTGAGAGTTGGTGGCTTTCGTAGGAACTACTTCTACTTTTCCAGGACGGCCAATTGCGTGGTAGTCGAGCGCATCCTGTTTACGAGTGGTCTTACTCATTTAAATCAGTTTTTTTTAGTGAATCGCCAAAATTAAAAAATAAGCTAAAAAATCACAGATTTATATTTTATTATCCGATTTTTTTTAATTTTTTCAATACAAGTTAGGAATCTTAATTATCCTTTATAATAATTTAATTTAAAAACCTTATTGATCATTTTATTTTTGCATTAAATTTATACTAAAAAAGCTCCTTACAGGAGCTTAAATTACTATATATAGATTTTCTTTCCTTAACCAACCTTTAACGTGGTTCCTGGTTTTATGCTTTTAGCATTTTTAATCTTATTAAGTTTTTTAAGTTTTTCCACGGTCATGCCGTCAAACTTTTCAGCGATGGTCGATAACGTATCTCCGGGCCGAACTTTGTAAGTACGAGATGCCTTTTTCTCTTTTGAAGCCGCTAAAAATTCTTTGTTAGAAGAATATACTTTGATACGCTGGCCGTAGGCAATGTGGCTGGAGTGAAGTCCATTCCATTTTTTAAGGTCAGAAACAGAACATTTATGCTTGCTGGCAATTGACCCGAGATTATCACCATATTTAACTTTATAATAATTTACCGAATGGGTACCTCTTCTATTTTTTAGTAAGCGAACAAATTCATCATCCGTTTGCCATCGCTCGTTCGGGGCCGAATACTTACCTAACTTAACAAAACATTGTTCGAGCTGACCGGCATCTAAGCTTGCAAAATACTCTTTTGCTGGTTTAGGAAGCACTAACTCTTGAGGAGTTGTGGCGTTTGCATTTATTATATGCTTCCGGTACTTCGGATTAAGGAAATTCAGTTCTTCTGGCGTAACATTTAGCACTCCTGCAATTTTAGCTAAAGAACAAGCCTTATCAACCATAACAGTATCGGTTTCAATACTGAATTCACAGGTTTCTAAAGCAATATTATGCTGAGGAGCATAGGTCATAATATAAGTGGCAGCAATAAATGCGGGAACATAATTTGCAGTTTCACGTGGCAAGTAAGGTCGTATATCCCAAAAATTAGCACTTCCACCTGCCTTTGCTATTGCTCTGTCGACATTGCCGGGACCACAATTGTAGGCAGCTATTACAAGCAACCAATCGCTGTAACGATCAAATAAATCGCTTAAGAACCGTACAGCAGCAATAGTTGATGCAACAGGGTCACGCCGTTCATCGATATAATAATTAACATCCAGATCATACATTTTACCTGTGCCGTACATAAATTGCCACAAACCAGTTGCACCAACTCTTGATACAGCAGTAGGCTTTAACGTAGATTCGATTACAGGAAGATATTTCAATTCGAGGGGTAAGCCTTCTTCCTTTAAGAACTTTTCAAAAATTGGAAAATAGTATTGGCCTATTCCCATCATTTTCGACACTAAACTTCTACGTTTAAAAGCATACAGATCAATATGATTTTGAACCAATTCATTATAGTCGAGTGGAATTTGACTTTTTATAGAGTCTAATCGAAGTTTATAGATATGATTTTCGAAATAGGGAATTTCAGAAGGATCGGAGGGCAAAACAAATAAGGTATCTGTAGTAGAACAGGCCATCGACTCAGCAATCGCGCCTGTATCTCGCCCGACAGGGTGCATCGACTTAAAAGCCTTACAAAGTTTTGGAACCACACCATTTGCCAAAACAGCAGATGACAAGATAATAAAGCACAACGAAAGTAAATTTTTCTTCATCTGTTATCTGATTTGTTTCATTTTCATCAATTGCCAACGGCAAGAAACGAACTAAGTTAAATACTATTCCTAAACCAAAATATTCAGGAACAAAACAAATTGTAAAACGATGAATGTTAACTGTTTGTTACGTTGCTTTGAATAAAAAAATCACCCGAACAAACAATAAACTTCAACTTGTTAAATATCAGCTATTTTAAGTTAAGCTTTTTTATTAATATTTAAAAGGATTTTTGAAAAAGAAAGTAAACCAGCCTCATCGAATTTCTTTCCGATCAATTGTAAGCCAATAGGCAAATTGTTTGAATGCTGGCCAACAGGAACAGATATAGCAGGTAATCCTGAAAGTGAGGCCTGAACAGTGAAAATATCTTCAAGATACATCACTACCGGATCTTTTAACTTCTCACCTAAATTCCAGGCTGTTGTAGGTGCATTTGGAAGGAGGATAAAATCGTATTTAGAAAGAATTTCATTCAGATTATCCATGATCATGCGACGAACCCTTTGAGCTTTGGCATAATACGCATCATAATAACCTGCACTTAAAACAAAAGTGCCAAGCATAATGCGGCGTTTTACCTCCAGACCAAAACCTTCGGTGCGGGATTTTTTATAAGTAGATTCCAGATCTATTGCTTGAGGACTACGATACCCATAGTGCACACCGTCGTAACGAGCAAGATTAGATGAAGCCTCTGCAGTTGTTAAAATATAGTAAGTAGGAACCACATAGTCTAACAAAGGAAAATGGGCTTCTTCAACAGTATGACCATCTGCACGCAACAAATCAATATTTTGCTGCATTAATGCTCTAATTTCAGGGTCAAGTCCTTCGCTATTCAACGTTTCGTCTAAATAAGCAATACGGGCTTTCCCGTTAAAGTTTAGCTCATTCGAATAGTTTGGAACAGGGATCGATGTGGCCGTTCCATCGTATTCATCTTTACCGGCAATTACCTCCAATAACAAGGCAGCGTCTTCAATCGACTTCGTAATTGGGCCTACCTGATCAAATGAAGAAGCAAAAGCAATTATTCCATGGCGGGAAACACGGCCATAAGTAGGTTTCAAACCAACAACTCCGCAAAAAGCAGCGGGCTGGCGAACCGAACCTCCTGTATCAGTGCCAAGAGCTGCAAGACATAAATCGGCTTGTACAGCTACAGCCGAACCTCCTGATGACCCACCTGACACTTTTGTAGTATCAGCGGCATTTAAAACCGGGCCGTAATAAGAAGTCTCGTTCGAACCTCCCATTGCGAACTCATCGCAATTCAAGCGACCGATTATGATGGCATCTTCAGCCAATAATCGCTCAACAACTGTAGAAGAGTAAATGGAAGTGAAACCTTCTAAGATCTTAGAAGAAGCAGAAACCTTATGATTTTTATAGCAAATATTATCTTTTATACCGATAACCATTCCGGCAAGTTTCCCGGCTGTCCCATTCTTAATTTTTTTATCAATTAACTGTGCTTTTTGAATGGCTTCATCAACAAATACTTCAACAAATGCATTCAGATGTTGATTAGCATTAATACGGTGGAGATAATTATTTACAAGCTGTTCAAGCGTTAAACTACTAGTAGAAATAGCTGCCTGAACAGCTGCTAAAGAATCGTAAGATTGCAAGGTCTAAAAAATATGATCTTTAAACTGGGAAAAATAAAGTTTTAAAAGAAGAAACTATTGTTGTTCTTTTTTTGAAGGCTCAGGATTATTCATACTGTCCTCAATCTCCTGTTTAATACCGCTAGAGGCATCTTTAAACTCACGAATCCCTTTACCTAAGCCACGAGCCAATTCAGGTAGTTTTTTGCCACCAAATAACAATAAGATAGCAAACATGATAAGAATAAGCTCTCCCGTACCTAAGTTTAAAAACAACAAACTGTGATTTAACATCTCTTTAATTTTTTGGCAAATATACGATAATTATTTTTTACGTCCTTATTTTTAGACATTTCTACCAAACAAACGTAGTGCGGCATTATGAAGATTAAATGAATTTAACTTCCAAACCTAATTAGCCAACCAATACTCCGGATTAAGTGCCGTGGCTCCTTTCCTTACCTGGAAATTCAATTCAGAGTTTCCTTCCGCATCAGTAGAAACTGTTCCAATGGCTTGTTTAACACCTATCATCTGTCCTTTTGAAACTGAAACGGATCGCAAATTTGAATAAACGGTAAAGTATTCACCATGACTGATCAATATTGCATATTCTCCAAACATTGCTGTTACGGCAACCACCTTGCCTCCAAATACAGCTCTTACCGAAGCCCCTGAGTTGGTTTTGATATCAACACCGTCATTATTGATCTCCACTTTCTCTAATACAGGGTGCGGATGAACACCAAAGCGTTCCACAATAATACCTTTCTCTACCGGCCAAGGTAAACGCCCGCGATTACTTTCAAAATCAGCTGTTAATTTAGCGCCTTCTGGAGTTGATGAAAGTACAGAAGAACCAGAAGATGTTTTAGGGGTAGTAGTAGGAGCCGTTGTTCCCTTTGCCTTTGCTTCTGCTTCCGCTTTACGACGAGCTTCCTCTTCTGCTCTTTTGCGCGCTTCTTCAATTTCGCGACGAATAATATCCTGTATTGCTTTGTTTAGTTTTTGTGCTTCCCGTTGTTTTTTGGCGATCTCCTGGCGCAAGACTTTCTCGCGGCTTTGCAACTGACCTACAACCTGCGTTTGCTTTTGCTTTTCTTTTGTAAGCGTGGTCTTTTCTTTCTGTTCTTCGCCCAAAAGACTGTTTTTATCTTTTTTATCGGTATTGAGCTCCATTACCTTAACATTTAAGGCACGTTTGGTGCGTTCAATGTATTCGGCCTGTTTACGACGGTATGTACCAAATTGCTGCAAATACTTCATCCGCTTATAAGCTTGGTTGAAATCATTTGCGGCAAAAATAAACATCAATTTATTGTAGGCACTTTGATTACGGAAGGCAAACAATACCATACTCGAATATTCCTTCTTTAAAAGTTCGAGCTGTTGCTGCAATGAGGATATGTTTCTATTCTTCTCAACAATTTGAGTAGAGATAACTTTTATTTGGGTATTAATATTAGTAATTACCTTTTCACGCGTTTGAATTTGGCTATTAAGCACCCGTAAGCCTTTAAGCGAAACTGCCTTTTTCTCTTGAGTTTGCTTCAGAATTTTATTGGTATATTCAATATCCTGATTCAGTTGCTTTTTCTTCTTTTCCAATTCATCACGAGACTGGCCAAAAGCAATGGAACTTATACCTAATAGAATGAGGCATACAAATGCGCAATAAAAATCTTTTTTATTAAGAAGCAACTTCATTATAACAACTTAATTAAATCGTTTAGGTACTGAAAATGGGAATTCTAATGGCTCGTTTACTGTAATTTTGTTATACCGCAGGTAAACGCCCAGTTTCTTATCACCCGTTTGCGAAGATATAGATAATTCCAGCGGCACCAAATTGGAATTATAAGTTGAATAGTTGCCGTAAGAAACAATCAGATGTTGATCAGGAGAGCTGTTATCTATAGAAAAATTATCTGTTTTAAACTGATTATTATAGTTGAATTTATACTTCAAGCCTTCTTGTTCTCCAGTGATGATGTAAAATAAATCCTCAATTTTAAAATCATCTTTTGAACTCGAAAAATTTCGCACCTTATTACCCACCAAAATTGCCTGAAGAGTTTTAAAATCAACTTTTTTATTGGTCAGCTGCTGAATATAGTCAAAACCTTTATTGATATAAGAGTTTTTACCCAAACGCACTAACACTTTAACACTATCAGGGGTAATAAAAGCCCGGGCAGCTTCAAAGCCAAAAGCAGAAACGGATGCCCAAATAATTTCATCTTTTTTTATGCGAAGATTTATCGTGGCGTTATCATCACGTCCATCTGTAGAAATAACCGCTTTAGCCTTTCCACTGAAATAGTCAAACGCAAGCTCAGCGCTATCCGATTGTTTTTCGAATCTAATTTTTGCTTTTTCAAGCTCGGTAAGCTCTTTTTTATTTAAGGGGCCTGTTTCAACAATTGCCTTTTTTGGCCTGCAGGCAGAGGTAAATAACCCCAAAACAAGTAATATGAGAATGAACTTATTCGTGTAAGGCTTGATCATTTATTTTTCTTTCTAACAACTCTGATTTACTACCGTATTCTTTTGCTTTTTTCCAATATGACAAAGCCTCGTCTTTATTACCCAACTTAAACATAATGTCTCCATAATGCTCAACTAGCGTGGCGCTTTTAGCAACATTATTACTTAAAGCCTTTTCGATCCACACTTTTGCTTCCTGATAACGTTCTAAACGATACAATACCCAACCGTAAGTATCTTCATATGATGTATTATTAGGTTCAAGTTGAATTGCCCGACGCGCCATCCGTTCCGCCTTCTGAAGGTCTTTGCCCCGCAAACTTAAGTAATATGCGTAATTATTCAATACAAGCGGATTATTAAAATCAAGCAATACTGAATTCTCATATGCTTTATCCGATTCAGGGTAATTGCCCATGGCATGATAAGCATCGCCAATATTAGCATAAAACTGGGCCGATAATTCTTTATTATCTTTTGACAACAAAAGCCCCTTATTATATAAAACTATTGCGTCTTGATTATTGCCCGTTTGCGATTTTGCAATGCCAGCAAAAAGATACAACAACACCTTATCAGGAAAATATCCTATGGCGGCAACAGTGGTTTTCTCTACTTCACTAAAATTATTCAAACTAAGTTGTACCCTTGCCAACTGTTCCCATACAGTGTAATTGCTTTTATCGTTCGCTAATGATTTTTTATACAGTTCACAGGCTTCTTTCTTCTTATCCTGTATCATCATAAAATCAGCGCGAATAGCATATACCTGCGCATTGTAGGGATATTTATCGATCAATAAGGCTGAAAGGACTAATGCCTCGCCTTTTACTGCTTGCTGGTTATTATCAGTGTAGTTATTGTAAAGTATTCTGATCTTTGAATCCACATCCACCTCATCAGAGATGAAAGCCTTCTTTACAGCATCAAAAACCGCAGTTTTATTTCCCTTAATTTTATAATAATCAGCCAGCGCTAAATGTAAATAGCCATTATCTGGGGCTATTCGCATTGCCTGTTGGTATTTTTCCAGCGCCTTGTCATAAAAATTATTCGATTCATATAACTCTGCCGCCATCAGGTAATACCGAACTTCATCAGGATAGCGTTTTATCAAACCCTCCATTTCCCTAACAGCGCTTTGCAAATCACCCTTTTTCAAATAAACCCGTTGACGTTGCAAAATCAGGTCATCACTATAACCAAAACGTCTTTCAATTTTAGTATATAAGACTAAAGCTTCGTCAATCCGATCGGCAAATATTAAGGCATTAGCCTGACTGTAATAAAATTCTTCCGACTGAGGTTTAAGGCCGATCAATACTGAATAGGTGTCAGCAGCCTTGCTGAACATATCCAGCTGTTGTTGTAAACTGGCCTTAAGCTGGTAATACCAAACCTGTTCCTTATTATATTGAATAGCTTTGTTGATAGCAATTAAAGCAGATTCATTTTGTTCGAGTGCCTGATAAGCAAGCGCCAATTCATAATAAGCAGCTTCGTTAGTATTATCAATATCTAAGCAAAGTAGAAAATTTCGGATGGCGTTATTGGTTTCCCCAAGTGTTTTTTCACGCAAACCACTTAGGTAATAATATTTTACCCTTGCGCTGTCAGAAGATGTAAGCACTTTACCGGATGATGGTGCATTAGGACGCACTGATTCCTTTCTGGCCGCCTGACCATAAGAAACCTGAATAGCTGCTGTTAAAGTTATTACAGATAGAATAACTTTCTTCTCAAAACCCATCATTTAGCAATAACGTAATATGAATCAGACTATTGCACCGCCCCAAATTTATTGAAGACCGGTATGTCCGTAACCTCCTGCTCCACGCTCGGTAGTTGAAAGAACTTCAACCTCAAGCCATTCTGCCTGCTCATGTCTTGCAACAATCATTTGAGCAATACGGTCTCCACTATTCACCTCAAAGTTTGTATCTGATAAATTTATTAATAAAACTTTAACTTCTCCACGGTAATCTGCGTCAATAGTACCGGGTGAATTTAAGACAGTGATGCCGTGCTTTAATGCCAAACCACTGCGAGGACGAATTTGGGCCTCAAAACCAACCGGCAATTCCATAAATAATCCGGTTGGAATTAACTTACGCTCAAAAGGTTTGATAATTATTTGGTCCTCAACAAAAGCGCGAAGATCCATTCCTGCTGAAGCGACAGTTTCGTAAACCGGTGTTGGATTATTAGATTGATTGATAAGTTTTATTTGCACGTTCTTTATCTCCTTTTAAGCTTTAATAAGTTTTTTAAAATTATCCTTCTCTTTCATAAATACAAAACCCAGGAACAAGATAACAAACAGGTTTCCTATAAAAATGTTGTTATGAAATCCAAGTTGCAAAACAATTACCGCAACTGCCGACAGCGACATGTAAATCAGTGCCTCTTTTAACTGGTAAGGAATAGGATAGTTTCGCTGACCTAATACATACGACAAAATCATCATCGCCATATAGGCAAATAGACTTGTCCAGGCAGAGGCTATATAACTGAATTTTGGAATGAACAGAATATTTAATGCGATAGTTATAAATGCCCCAACTGCCGAAATGTATAATCCGTATTTAGTTTGATCTGAAAGTTTATACCACACGGACAAGTTCATATAAATACCCAGACAAACATAGGCAAAGAGCAGAATCGGCACCACGGGAAGTCCAACCCAAAAACTTGAACCTATGAAATGTTTAAGAATATCAATATTGGCCATTAATCCTACATTAATTATGCAAACCACGATAATGAAGTAATGCATAATGGTAGCATAAGTTTTAGGTGCATTGGCATTTTTAGCATGACTAAAAAAGAAAGGTTCGGCACCCAACCTGAAGGCCTGAATAAAAATATTCATGAAAATGGATAATTTACAGCAGGCACCATAAATACCCACTTCCTTAGGGTCTAAATAACGATCGAGTAAAATTTTATCAAGATTTTCATTAATGATGAATGACAGGTTGGCAACCAGAATAGGCCAACTATAACTCAACATGGTAGATAAAAGCTCAGTACTAAATTGAAATTTCACCTTTAAAATTTCAGGCAACAGCAGTAGTAAGGTGATTATGCTTGCAATAAGGTTTGCCAGAAAAACATATCCTACCCAATTATGCTGAACATTTATGAATAACTGATAACCGGGAAGTTGTTTCTTGATCATCAAAGGAACCACAAAAATAAAGAACAGGTTTAATCCGATGAAAGTTCCGATGTTCACAATTTTAACCATGGCGTATCGGGTAGCTCTGTCGTCGGCACGTAGCTTTGCAAAAGGAATAACACAAACTGCATCAATTGCCAGTATCCAAATAAAGTAACGAACAAAAGGCAGATAATCAATTGAAGTATTATCTGATTGCAGCCAATTCGCAATGTATTGGGAAGATGACAACCCTAATACTAAAAATGCAATTGCAACAGCTGTAACTCCCCAAAAAGAATTGGAATAAACCTTTTCTTTATCCTTTTCTTTTCCAAGAAACCTGAAATAGGTGGTTTCCATTCCAAAAGCCAGAATTGCATTAACAATGGATGCCCAGCTATACAGGGTAGTAAAAATACCATAAACAGCTTGCGAGTAAATTTTGGTATATATAGGAGTTAAAAAGAAGTTTAGAATACGGGTAGCAATATTGCTTAAGCCGTAAATTGCCGTTTGGCCAACGAATTTTTTTAAAACTGACAAAGCTGCTCTTAAATTTTAGAAGCCAAAAATAGTCTTTTTTCGAACTTCGAAAGTTTTAAAATCTTTAAGTTCCCCTTCTAAAATATGCACTTTGTCAACAATGGCTCTTGCTGGTCCTTTTTTGCACCATTCAACCAATTGATATAATTTTTCGGTTAAACCTTCAGCCTCTATATAAACAGAACCATCTTTTTGATTTTCTACAAATCCTTTTAATCCCAAACTAACAGCTACATCCTTTGCACTGGCTCTAAAATAAACGCCCTGAACTTTACCTTTAACTGTAATACTAAGATGTTTCATGATTCGCCTTAACAATTTATAAGCGTTGAAAGATTTGGAACAATTTCTTTAAACCATTCGGTATAATTTCGAGGATTTAAATTGACATCGAGAACCAACTCTTCAAGTGATATCCATTTAAAATCTTCTGCCTCTTCAGGATTTGGTTCTACCAAGCCATCATACTCTCCCACATAAACATAATCAAGCTCGTGCTCCGTTAAGCCATTATCAAACGCAGCCTTGTAGATAAACTTATATTTAAATGAAACTGCGCAATCAAAACCCATTTCTTCCTTAAGCTTTCTATGAAGTGTTAGCTCCAGATCTTCTCCTTTTAAAGGGTGACTGCAACAGGTATTTGTCCACAATCCGCCCGAATGGTACTTAGCTTCTGCTCTTTTTTGAAGCAGAAGTTCACGCTTCATATTAAAAACAAAAATTGAAAATGCGCGGTGAAGCAACCCTTTTTCGTGCACCGAAAGTTTATCACCGTAGCCGATAATAGTATCATTCTCATCAACCAACAAAAGCTGCTGTTGCATTTATATTTATTTAGATTTTTAAATTGATCCCTTATACCCTTAACAAATCTTACTAACTGTTGATTGACCGGTTAACAATAATTTTCCCGTTTTAGCATCATACGTATAATTCTTGATAAGGTTTAAGCCCGGAATTTTCCCCTTTTCTATAGTCCCCAATTGATCCCAGCCAAATAATTCTGCACCATTTTTACATGTCCAGATAAGCATAAGTTCTAAATCAATCGAAGAAAAATGACGCGAAATTGTTTTCATTTCTTCTAAAATTGACAATTGTGTATTTGATGCCAAACTATCGGTCCCTAATACTAATTTCAATTCTTTTTTAACAAACATGGAAATATCAGGAAGACCATTTTCGATATACAAATTAGCATTTGGACACAAGCACCAGAAGTTTTCACCCATAGCTTCAACGTAATCAACGTCGTCTTCAGCAGTAAAAGTATTATGCACCAACAGCTTTCGACCATTTCCCATCCAATTGAAATAGGTTGTTAGTGAGTTGTTTCCACTCGGATTAAAAAAAGATATGTCTAAGTTGAATCCCTGATAAAGTTTTAGAAAATCGCCTGTTTTATTGATATAAAAGGCATTCTCTTCCTTTGATTCTTGGTTGTGAATGGAAAGCAATTGTGTGTTATCAATTAACTCAAAAAGCTTTTCCGAAACAGAATAAGGAGCATGAGGTGTAATGGAAGCTATTTGAGGAGCCTGGGCCAACAACTCTTCGGCCCTATTGTAAATTGATTCAGCATTGGCCGGGTTAAAACCGAAAACCTCTATAAAAGTATGATAGTTTACGCGCTGTTTTCTTTTTTGATCAAACGTATAGGACGAATTAGAGATATCTCCAACTCCCACGATTCCGTTTTGAATCATTTCATCTTCTGCCGCTTCAATTGCTTTTAAGATCTCCTCTTCTTTAGCCTCCCTAAACTGTTGCACATTTTGAATAAAACCAACCAATCCGGTTCTTTGAGGAAGTTTATTTCTTAAATGCGATAATTCAAGGTGACAATGAGCATTAATAAAACCGGGACAAATTATTCCTGAGAAAAATTCAACGTCTAAACTTGGCTCATTACCAGGTAAAACATCGACAACTTCATTCTTATCGTTAATTACAATCACGCCGTTTTTAAGCGGTGCCCCAGATAGTGTATAAACCCAATCGGCAGAAATTTTTCGCATGCCCCAAAGATAAGACAGAACCACGGAGAAACTTAGAAGCTACGTAATTTATGTACCTTCAACCGGAAAGCTAAAATTTAAAACCTCAAATTAACAAAAACCGTATCTTTGCGCCATGGAAAAGGCTTTGGTTAAGAAGGATATACGCGCATACTCACTCGAGGATTTAAAAAAACTGTTTACCGAAATGGGAGAACAGGCATTTAGAGCAAAACAAGTTTATGAATGGCTCTGGAAAAAATCGGCATGGAGTTTTGAGGAGATGACCAATCTCTCGAAAGAACTGCGTGAAAAGCTTAACCTAAACTTTACTATTAATGCCGTTAGCCTTCACAAACAGCAAATCAGCTCCGACAGAACCATTAAAAATACATTTGCTCTTTATGATGGGAATATAATTGAAGGTGTTCTAATTCCTACAGAAGACCGCATGACTGCTTGTGTTTCATCACAAGTTGGCTGCAGCTTAACCTGTAAGTTTTGCGCCACCGGTTATATGGATCGTAAACGAAACCTCAATGCCGATGAAATTTACGACCAGGTTGTTTTGATTGATAAGCAAGCCCGCGAAAATTATGGCATTCCGCTTTCAAACATAGTTTATATGGGCATGGGTGAACCTTTGCTTAATTATAGTGGCATGATGAAATCGCTTGAACGATTAACGGCTGAAGATGGTTTGAATATGGCCGCCAAGCGTATTACAGTTTCTACGGCAGGTATTGCTAAAATGATCCGAAAACTTGGCGATGATAATGTGAAGTTCAACCTGGCGCTATCTCTTCATGCCGCAAATGATACAAAACGTAATGAGATCATGCCGATCAATGAGCAAAACTCATTAAATGCTTTGCGCGATGCCTTGAAATATTATTTCTCGAAAACCAAAAACCCGGTTACTTACGAATACATCGTTTTTAATAATTTCAACGACTCTTTACAGGATGCCAAAGAGCTAGCTGCTTTCTGCAAACATGTTCCTTGTAAGGTTAATATAATCGAGTACAATCCAATTGCATTTGCAGATTTCATAAATACTGAAGAAGACAAATTGGAAGCTTTTGCAAATTACTTACGTAAAAACAATGTAAATGTTCATATCCGCAGAAGTCGCGGTAAAGATATTGATGCCGCTTGTGGACAATTAGCAGTAAAAGAAGGACAAGAACTAAAAGATCAAGCCTAAACAATTACCTGATTTATTCTACGAAAATTCTAACTTAGGAATACATACTTCCTATGCTATGAATTTCTTACAAGAGTATTTCAACGATTTTCTATCGTTGGTATTTCCTGAACTATGCCAGGCATGTGGCAACAATTTGTTCAAAGGTGAAGAATCAATCTGCATCTATTGTCAACAACACTTGCCTTACACCAACTTTCATCTGGATATAGAAAATCCGGTTGCTAAGCAGTTTTGGGGCAAGGCCAAAATTGCAGGAGCGAGTGCCTGTTTTCATTTTAGAAAAGGAGGCAAAGTTCAAAATCTCTTACATCAACTTAAATACAAGGGAAGGCAAGAGGTTGGTATAAAAATCGGGAAAATATATGGCTATCAACTTTTGTATTCAAGTCCCTTTAATAAAGCAACTGTAATAATACCTGTGCCATTGCATAAGCAGAAACTTAAAAGCAGAGGGTTCAATCAAGCTGAATGCTTTGCCAATGGTTTATCAGAAACGATGAAGGTACCTGTAAACACCAGCGCACTGTGCCGTGCACAGTCTAATGAAACACAAACAAAGAAGACACGATATCAGCGTCATCTAAATGTTGAGCAAATTTTTAAATTAAATAATGCTCAGGACCTAATTGGACAGCATATTCTATTGGTTGACGATGTTGTTACCACAGGATCAACACTTCTATCCTGCATTGAATGCTTACATACCGTGCAGGATATTCAAATTAGTGTTGCCACAATTGCTTACGCTAAATAAAAGATTGTTTAAACATATAAGAACCAAAGATTTTTTACGCTGTGTATCTGCTAGTTACAGCTCTTAATAAAAAATTTTATTTTTTTTGTAACCTTTTGAGTTAGGCTGCGTAAAAAGACAAAGAGAGCGTAAATTTAGATAGAAGGCGGGATTAACTTAGTTAATCTTGCTTTCTTTTTTTACAGGGGTTTTAAGCCCGCTAATTTAGTATTTCTTCTCATTCCCTCCACCCAATTTTTTATTATACTTCAATATACTGGCTATCGATGGGCAATTTTATCTGGCGTACCATCGGCATCATTACTAACGGTTCCACTTGCTTTAACAGGCCCGAATAATAAAATACCTGCCACATGAGGAGCAGCCATTGAAGTTCCACTTATAGTTGCATAACCTCCATTTAAATAGGTTGAGAGGATATCAAATCCGGGAGCTGCAAAATCAATTGGAGGATTCCCGTAATTAGAAAACCAAGCTAATCCATCTGTGATGTCACAGGCACTGATCGTATAAATATTTGGACCATTAACCCTTGCTGGGGAAAACAAATTTGCATCTTCGGTAGTATTTCCTGCAGCAAGAACAAACTTAATACCTTTAGCAGCTGCTCTGGACACTGCACAATCAAGGCACTTTGATGGCGGTCCTACCAAACTCATATTTGCTACATCGCCTTTTTTAGCTTTACTTCCAACATAATTAACACCGGCTATTGCCCAGGAAACCGCACCGTTACCGGCAAAATCAAGTATTCTTATAGGGACTATTTTTGCGCCGGCAGCAACGCCCACCACCCCAGAATTATTTTTCTTCGCTGCAATAATACCTGCTACATGTGTTCCATGTCCAAAGTAATCCTGAGTATCAGAACCATCATCGACAAAGTTTTTGGCTAAAGTCTGATCAATGGTAAGGTCCTTATGTGTAAGATCCACACCGGTATCAAACACCCATGCAGTTTTACCAATACCATTTCTACTACCTCCCACACGTTGCACCCCCCATGGTACATATTCAAAACCAGCACTGCTCTGTTTAGCCGCCATGGGTTTCAAAGCAATAACTTTATCTGATTCAATCATTTTGATCCGTTTGCTGGCCTCTAATTGTTTAAGTTCAGTTTTAGAAACGCCGCTTAAAACACAACCATTTAAAATTGAACCAAATGCCAGTTCAATTCTGGCGTTTTTCAGATTATTTTCGAAGATAATCTGTTTTGCGCTTTCTGCAGCTTTATCGATCGCCTGTTCATAGGTTAATGTTTCATTGGTTGATTCAATAGCCAGTGTGGGGTCTTCAAATAATAAAATATATCTACCCGGAATTTCATCTCCCTGACTCATTCGGGAAAAATCAATAGAAGATTTCGGGATTGCTTTATTAAAGCTGATTGAAGAATCGGAGGGATCTTGCTTAGTTGTGCATCCTTCGGCAAAAAAAAAGAAAGAAAAAACAATAGAAGAAAGACAGAGTTGAGAGCGTGTAAATTTCATTTCCTATATATTTTCAATTTTATTGTTCTGAATACATCAAAAACCATCCTTAATTTAAGTATCAAACAATTACATAAAGAAAAAAAAGAGTAATCTAACTATTTATTAAGTAATAAATAGCATTATGAAAGTATTTATTGAAGCCGATAAATAAGTTTATCAAAAAGAAAACCAGCAATTCAACTGTTTATATGCTATGGAGACTTATGTTTTGCAGCTTCTACAAACTGATTAGTATAGAACACTGTTTGAGCAATAGAATCCCTAGCCTGCCGACTGTTAGGGTAAAACAAAAAACGGCAATGAGGATCCTCATTGCCGTTTTTTGTTTTTTTATTTAATATAATTATTTATACAAAGGAAAATCGTGCATCCAGGTATTTACCTTTTTCTTCACTTCTTTAATTTCCGCCTCGTTATCAACATTCATCAACACACGGTCAATATGCTCAACAATGGTATCCATGTGCTCTTCCTTCATTCCTCTGGTGGTAACTGCAGCAGTACCAACACGGAAGCCTGAGGTAACAAATGGAGATTTGTCATCAAATGGAACCATGTTTTTATTGGTAGTGATATCGGCAGCCACTAAAGCAGCTTCAGCAGCTTTACCAGTTACATTTTTATTGCGAAGATCGATCAACATTAAGTGATTATCAGTTCCACCCGAAATGATTTGATAGCCACGGTCAACGAATGCTTGCGCCATACGACTAGCATTTTTCTTAACCTGAGTTATGTATTGTTTATAATCGTCAGTCAGCGCCTCGCCGAAAGCTACCGCTTTACCGGCAATAACGTGCTCAAGAGGACCGCCTTGTGTACCAGGGAAAACGGCGCCATCCAAAATAGCCGACATCATTTTCAATTCTCCTTTAGGAGTTTTTTGTCCCCATGGATTTTCGAAATCCTGTCCCATCATAATCAAACCTCCACGCGGTCCACGTAAGGTTTTATGAGTCGTGGTTGAAACCACATGACAGTGTTTCAACGGATCGTTCAACAAACCTTTGGCAATTAAACCTGCCGGGTGCGAAATATCGGCAAGTACCAATGCACCAACCTGATCAGCAATTTGACGAATGCGAACATAATCCCAATCACGAGAATAGGCCGAAGCTCCACAAATGATCATTTTAGGCTTTTCACGTAAAGCAACTTCTTCCATTTGCTTATAGTCAATTAAGCCACTTTCTTTTTCTACACCATAAAAATTTGGCTGATACAAACGACCAGAAAAGTTAACAGGTGAACCGTGAGTTAAGTGTCCACCATGTGATAGGTCAAATCCTAAAATCTTATCACCTGCCTGCAATAAAGCCAAAAATACCGCAGCATTAGCAGAAGCTCCAGAGTGAGGCTGAACGTTAACCCAAGCTGCTCCAAATAATTCCTTTGCACGGTCAATAGCTAATTGCTCTACCTGATCAACAATCTGGCAACCGCCATAGTAACGTTTATTAGGCAATCCTTCGGCATATTTATTCGTTAAACATGAGCCTTGGGCTTCCATTACTTGTTTACTGGTGAAATTTTCTGAGGCAATAAGTTCGATGCCTTCTTCCTGGCGAATTGCTTCTTTAGCGATAAGATCAAATAGAACTGTATCTCTGTTCATGTGAGAATAATTAATTTTGTATATGTTTTGCTGAAAATCAATTGTCAAATCCGATAGAAAACAACTGATCACCTTTCTCGGGATTAAGGTGCGGCGAAGTTACTAACTCTTTTTAGATTTAAGAAACCACTTACATTGGTAAGCGGTAGATTTTTAAATGAATAGGGGAACAGATTACAATGGCTAACCTTATTTTTCCATCTCCTCAATAGACTCCTCTACCTCTTCTTTAGACGTTAGCCAAAAGTTATTAAAACCAAGCCCAATGCTTATATCAAGTATTTGCTGTTGTAAAAGTTCTAGAACTGCCAAAAAGCTGTAAACAAGTTGCACTTTATCATTACTGATGGCCAAAACATTTTCAAAACTAACGCGAGTATCGCTTTCAAACAGCTTCATCACCGCCACTTTTTGCTCCTCTATAGAATACGGATACTGAACCACCGTATGCACCACCTGCTTAGTTCCGTCAATAAAGCGTTGCATTACTTTTTCATAGACGGTAAGCAAACGATATAAATCAAGTGATTGTAATTCTTCTCCCGGCATAGCCTGACTGGCAATTTGCTCAAGTTCATAGGCAATATTGCCTCGCTTCTCCTGCTTTAAGCGTTCATCTTCCAAATACTGGAATTCATTTAGAACAGCTTTGTATTTTTTGTATTCCAAAAGCTTCTGCACTAAATCCAGGCGGGGATCAATTTCATTACCCTCTTCATCTAGCTCCGGTCGGGGAATAAGCAGTTTTGCTTTAATACGCATTAAGGTAGCTGCAACGAGAATAAATTCACTGGCCAACTCAATGTTCATCGCCTGCATGCTGTGAATAAAGTCAAAAAAATCGTTGGTAATTCGTGCAATGGGAATATCGTGGATATCTAATTCATCCCGCTCAATAAAAAATAGGAGCAGATCAAACGGACCTTCAAATTGTGCTAGCTTTATCTCGAAACTCAAAACTTAAACCGATTTGCGACAAAAATACAGTTCCAACTTAATTATCATCACATTAGTTTTCAACCAATGAGGATAAGTGACTTATCAATAAACAATTAGATTTATCATCAGAAATAGTATACGGTTAAAATCGTAATATTGCCAAATGGTTAGCTTTGCTTACAAAGCAGTTTCTAATTGTTTAAAGCGCGCCGATCTGGACGTAAACAATACCCATTCGGTTTGATGGCTTTTTACAAATGCAGCTGAAACAAAAGCTCATTTATAAGGTTTAAGTCATATATTTGCTGGCTTAAACTACTAGTGTTTATTTAATATCGAACAATGCAGGTTGAAGCGGGAACATTGTTAAAAACAATTAATTATCCTTCCGACTTAAGAAATTTAAAGGAAGAGCAACTACAGGAAGTTTGCAGGGAATTAAGGCAGTACATTATCGATATTGTTTCGGTAAACGGCGGACATTTCGCCGCCAGCCTGGGGGTTGTGGAGTTAACAGTTGCTTTACATTATGTTTTCAATACACCTTACGACCAAATTTTATTCGATGTTGGTCATCAAGCCTATGGTCATAAGATCTTAACAGGTCGCCGTGATACTTTTCATACCAATAGAATTTACGGTGGAATAAGCGGATTTCCGAAACGTTCGGAGAGTGAGTATGACACTTTTGGTGTTGGCCATTCTTCCACATCTATTTCGGCTGCTTTAGGTATGGCAGTGGCCTCACATTATAAAGGTGAAAAAAATCGCCAGCATATTGCAATCATTGGCGATGGTGCCATGACTGCAGGAATGGCTTTCGAAGCCTTAAATCATGCCGGAGTAGAAAATTCAAACCTTTTAGTGATCTTAAACGACAACTGCATGTCTATTGACCCGAATGTAGGGGCACTAAAAGAATATTTAACAGATATTACAACTTCTCAATCTTACAATCAGTTTAAAAGTGACGTTTGGAAGATCCTAGGCCCAATAAGCAAATTCGGCCCAAACGCTCGCGAGATTGTTAAAAAAATCGAGAAATCCATAAAAGGCAGCATCCTAAAACAAAGCAACTTCTTTGAAGCCTTAAAGTTCAGATATTTTGGCCCAATAGATGGCCATAATGTAGAACATATGGCTAAGGTATTAGAGGATTTGAAACATATTCCCGGCCCTAAACTTTTACATTGTCTTACAGTAAAAGGTAAAGGTTATGCTTTAGCTGAGCAAGATCAAACCAAATGGCACGCTCCCGGATTATTCGATAAGATCACCGGAGAAATAAAAAAATCAACTCCTACTACGCCACAACCTCCAAAGTTTCAAGATGTATTTGGACATACCATCGTTGAGCTGGCTGAGAAAAACCCTAAAATAATGGGAATTACTCCAGCTATGCCATCAGGTTGTTCTTTAAATATTATGATGAAAGCAATGCCCGACAGAGCATTTGATGTTGGCATTGCAGAACAGCATGCGGTTACTTTTTCAGCTGGATTAGCAACTCAGGGCTTGGTTCCTTTTTGTAATATTTATTCTTCATTTATGCAAAGAGCCTATGATCAGGTAATTCATGATGTTGCTCTGCAGAAGTTAAACGTTGTTTTTTGTTTGGACAGGGCAGGTGTTGCCGGAGCTGATGGCCCTACCCATCATGGAGCCTATGACTTGGCATTTATGCGATGTATTCCTAATATGATTGTATCGGCTCCAATGAACGAGGAAGAGTTGAGAAACCTGATGTTCACAGCTCAGCAAGACAATATGGGCCCTTTTGTAATTCGTTATCCTCGCGGAAACGGTGTTATGCCCGACTGGAAGCGACCAATGCAAGCAATTGAAATCGGTAAAGGCAGAAAAATATGCGACGGAGAGGAAATTGCAATCTTAACAATTGGAGCAATTGGAAACCAAGCTGTAAAAGCTTGCGCAGAATTAAGCGCGGAGGGTGTTAATCCTGCACATTATGACCTACGTTTCGTTAAACCGTTGGATGAGGAACTATTACATGAAGTTTTCAAAAAATATAAAAAGATAATTACTGTTGAAGATGGATGTTTGATGGGAGGAATGGGCTCGGCCGTACTGGAATTTATGACTGACAATGGGTATTCAGCGCAGATTAAACGCCTTGGAATGCCGGATAAAATTGTAGAGCATGGTGAACAAACGGAGCTTTATGCTGAATGTAACTATGATTGGAATGCCATCATCAAAACGGTTAAAACAATGATTGAAGCTTCTAGTACAAAAAAAATGATCGCTATCTAAGCAAGTATTTTAAATAAGCATAATAAAAAAAGAAGCCGAAATCTCATTAAGATTCCGGCTTCTTTTTTTATTGTCTAAAAATCATAATAGAGATTTCTGAACGAACTCCTCAATCCAACGCTTACGATGGTGGTATTACTCGGAGACGCGTCATTTTTCTCGTTCCGATAGGTTAATCCGGTTTCGAAACGCAGGTTATATTTTGGATTTAATACATAGGCGATTTTTATGTCCCCATAGTATAAATGCGAGGTTATGCCCTGGCCGATATAATTTCCGTAATCGCTTACCCTGGTATCATACGGTTTAAGTATGTTTTTGCCATAATTTAACCCTTCCGGATCTCGGCCATAATAACCATAAGTGAATTGTCCGCGAACATCGAATCTTCTCCATGTATAATTAACTATACCCAAAAATTCCTCAAAATTGGCTCCCCATAAATGCGCCAATGGCTGCGAAAAATGGACATAATTATTGGTAGGCTTACCATTATTCGGCACAGCAACACCTTCAACAATTGGTATACGGGCTGTATAAGTATAAGGTCGAACTATATTTGCTTCTCCTTGAAAATGTAGATTAGGAATACCAAAAATATCAAATGACCTGAAACCAATCTGTGTCCCCCATTTGTTTGCCCAATACCCATCACCACTAAAGAATTCCGAGGCTGTAAATTCGTTCAAGGCGAATTGTCCATACCATGTAAATTTAGGCAGCATTTTATATTTTGCAGTCAACCCTACCAGGGCTTTATCCGGTGAACCATTAGCAAACTCTACCGGACGGAAAAACAACAAAGGGTTTAGGTAACTCCAGTCAAAACCCCTTTTTCCTAAGGAATCAGCATCCATCCAAATAATATTCTCGAACAATCCAACCGAAACCTTTTTAGAAATATTCCAATCTAAATAATGAAAGGCCCCCCATTTTTTGCGGTAACCATTTTGGTAATCCAATTTGGGAGATTCACGATCGATCATTTGTGCCCACATCATCATATAACGAAGTTTCCAAATCGTGGCAGTTATTTTTACATAGGGATAAGGTGCTGCTGCATCCGATAATAACAATGAGCGGTAACCGTCTCCAATAAAGTTCTTATCATACCCAAGATCAAAATTGAAATACTTCGAAGGAGTATAAGAAATTCTTCCTTGTGAATAGGAATAATCCAAACCATGATCGCCGTAATTTCTAACCTCGCCCTGCCCCGGCAAAACATTAATACCTCGTGTGTAATTATCTACATAAACAGGAAAAACTCCCTGATTTTCATAAAAGGATGTATAAAACGAGAAATTCTTTCCAATACTCCCACCTAACATAAAACCCCGAGTATTTACCCAGGTTGTACGGTTATTCTTCAAGTCACTTCCAATTTGAAAGTCTGGAAGGAAATCAAGGTATATTTTGTATTCAGGATTTACAACTTGCAACAAATGCTCATCAAAAGTTTTTCGACCGAGCCATGTTTTATGAACCGATGAATCCTTTGCTAGTAACAAAGAATCACTATTATTTAAAACATAAGGCCTGAAAGGGGTATGACGGACAATGGTATCAGTGTATAGTTTTTTAGCTTCCTGAGGCGTTAAGTAAGTTCCTAGGCCTGTTACAGTTTGTGCCTTGGAGTAAAAACCGAGTGTAACTAAAAAGAGAAGAAGAGAAAACTTCTTTAAAGGTAAATGCATAATTACAATAATATGTTGAAACTAAAGCGATTCCTTTAGTTTTTGGCAATGCGTTCTAAAATTGATTCGACAAATTTTTCTTTTTCCTCTTTTGGATCAGTAGCTAACGAATCCGCTGTATGTTTGGCATCCTGAACAATAAGATCTTTTTTCTTACGCTTATTTAATAAAATGGTTAAGGTAGAATTAAAGAATACAGCAAAGAAGGAAAGAACTAGCAGCAATTCCATTGTACCGATATGCTGAAAGGCAAGAGCTAAAGAAATAAACAACAGATTAACCCCGACCAGGATAAATGCACAAATGGAATGAGATAGTTTTAAGTCGATTAAACGGTGATGTAAATGATTCCTGTCCGCTTTAAACGGAGATTCGCTATTAAGAATACGAAGTGTAAATACTCGTGTTGTATCAAATAACGGAATAATCAGAATAGCCATTACCAAAGCAGGAGATGAATGTATTCCTAAACCAAAAGCTTGGATAGTATGCACGTTACTCAAATCGATGAATTGAACACTCAAAACCGCTGAGATCATTCCTACTAAAAGTGAACCAGTATCACCCATGAAAATTTTAGCCGGCGAGACGTTGTAAATAAGAAATCCAATAAGCGAACCTGCCATGGCAATTGCCATATACGACCAACCCATATCGCCCATTAAATAAAAAAGCAGGGAATAAGTTAGAGAAACAACTACACCCAAACTTCCTGCGAGCCCATCAATACCATCAACCAGGTTAAAGGCATTTACAACTGCAACAATTACTAAAACAGTTAAACCAACGCTTACAGGATAAGAAAAATCATTTAAGCCTAGCAACCCATGCATACTTCTAATACGAATATCTGCCAGCACAGCAACTAACATGGCTGCAATAATTTGAGCCAATAACTTCTTAACTGGGCTCATACCTACCAAATCATCCTTTAAGCCAATAACAAAAAGAATAATTCCCGAAGCCAAAATAACTCCAGCTTCTGGCAATAAAGTGCTTTTAATAAATAATGATGTAGAGAACAGAAATCCGGTAAATATGGCTATCCCTCCCAGATTAGGAATAATCTTTTTATGGATCTTTCGTTCTTCTGAGGGCATATCAAACAATCTTTTCTTAAATGCCACATATATAATTGATGGAATTGAGAAGCTCACAACCAAAAGAGCCGATAGGAAAATGAGTAAATGTAATAACATACGCAAATTGTGGTTGGAAATCTATCCAAGGTTAATAATTTACACCGAATGAGTAAAATTTAGCTTTGGAAAGGACAGTTAAGCAAGAACTTTGCCAGAAAAGTCTAATATTAAAGAACTTAACTGCAATTTAGAAAACAATTCTAAGGAAAACAACTAAGAGGGTGACCAAGTTGAAGAAATCTCTTTTAGACATTAGCATTCCGTTCTTTATTTATGCAATCCAAATCATATAAATAAATCACAATAATTTAATTTTTATTCAAAACTGATAGCCTTTTATTGAAAAGCTAACTTATTAACTCTAATTAGTAACTAAGGCAACAACTTTAAGCTTATCAATTAAATTTTTGTTTAGAGAATGAATGTAATGACTTACCTTAAGATAAAAGGAGAGGCTGGTCCTATTAAAATCAAATCATATTTATCCATTTTTATCAAATATTATCCTAACATTTAAATAAACTGAGTCTTATTTATCTTTACATTACAAATCTTAAAGCAGTATATGAGTTGTCAGCTTAATTAAAGGCTAGCCTAACTGCAATAATTTTTTACCTTCTTTAAATAAAGACTCTATAGCCAAATTAGCTGATCTAATTGTAGATTTAACAAATAAAAAACAGTAAATGTTATGAGTATACATTTGAGAACTAAGCTTTTATTTATATATGTTAGCTTATTTATGGTTTGCTCAGAGAGCCTGTATGCACAAAATGTTAAAAAAAGGACTTCATTTAGAGGAGCAAATGCATCAGCTAAGAAAACATTTTATATAGGTATGAATGATTTATCTGAGACCACATATAAAGCCTTAGATAATGAAGGAATTAAATATGCTTATATTTTTTATAAAATAGATTTTGACCGGAATAACTCTGGCAATGTTGATTCAACACAATTGGTTCGCTCAATTAATTCAAAAATTCCAAATAATATTACAAACGGAATTGCAGTAATTGATTGGGAAGAAACAGAATGGCTAAAAATAACCAACCCAAATACACCATCTGATAGCCTTAATGCAGCAATAGATAAATATTTAAGGGCACTTAGAATAGCCAAGGAATGCAGGCCAAACTTATCATGGGGAATTTATGGGCTTCCGCTCAGAAGGTATTGGTACAGAGATGATCTTGAAAAAGATAATAATAGGATACTTAGATTATTAAAAGCTCAGGATGTATATTATTTAGATATTTATGATTTCTATGAAAACAATTGGAAAGGGGACTCTGCATATGTAGCTGACAATGTAAGATATGCGCTTAAACTTGGTTATCAATATAAAAAACCTGTAATTCCATTTGTTTGGCATAGATACCATACCAGCAATAAAAAGGTGGGTCTGGAGAAGATCCCTGAAAAGTATTTCCTTGACTATATCAGAGTTGCAGCTACCACCAGCTATAAGCAAAGCACAATTAAGGGTTTAATATGGTGGTCGGCCGAAAAATACTTCTTTATGCAAAACCCAAAACTGATGAAAGAAATAGATGATGGACAAACAGTTGAAAGCCATATAAACAACTCAGTTTTAAATTTAGCCCCCAAAATCAATCAAAAAATTAGACCTTATTAAAGGAATTGCCATATTTTTCTAATGGGTTTCCATAACAATGTAAAGAAATAGGGCTTTAAATCATTTAATACCCATGCTTTTTTATCTTCCCTATTGGCTAAGAACCTATTTTTAAAGCTGGCATTACTCACCCCTCCAGCTCTCATTTTAACTAACACCTTAGGAAGGTATGAAACACTAATTTTATATTTATGAATAAAACGGAGCATAATTTCATAATCTGCGGCACTACGGAGTGAGGTATTAAATAAGCCGTATTGTTCATAAACCGATCTTTTAACAAAAAAAGTAGGATGTGGAGGCATCCATCCAAACAGAAAGGCTTTTGCGGTATAGGGCCCCGACCTCCATTTCCTAAGAATTTTATTGGTATTTAAACTATCCACGTAATCCAAATCACCATAAACAGCATCTGCACCGCTTTCATAAAACTTTTCAACAACGCGCTCCAATACATTTTCATCCGCATAAAAATCATCGGAATTTAATATACCGATAATGTCGCCTTGGGCCAGATTTACTCCTTTATTCATTGCAAAGTAAATCCCTTGATCAGGTTCAGATATAATTTTACTAAAGCCAAAGGATTTGGCAATTTCAACTGTTTCATCTTTTGATGCACCGTCAACTATAATATGTTCTACATTAGTATAGTTTTGGCATTGTATGGACTTAATTGTTGCAGCAATGGTTGAGGCGCTATTATAAACTGGAGTAATTATTGAAATTTTCAAGGTTCGTATTTTAATTTAGTATTAACTCTAGAATTTCACCTTCTGAATTCTCAATGTAGTTATTGTAATAGTCAATTGCCCGAATAGAAAAGACTTTTCTTAATTGAACATCATCAGAAAATGCAGTTATCATTTTCTCACACTCTTCTACAGTATCGAATGTAGGTATAAAATCACACTCGTACCCTCTTAGTGCAAAGTCAGTGGCCACTAAAGGAATTCCATAAGATAGTGCTTCTAAGATTTTAATATTTATACCCCCTCCTTCAAAAATTGGGCATATAAAGATATCTGCCTTGAGAAAATACTCTTCAACTGATGGAACGTTAGCAAAGACCTTCACTTTATCATTATTAAGAGACATTATTTCATCTGTGGGATTCCTTCCAACTATCCAAAGTTCAGTATTTCTAAGATTACCAAGCACATTATTAACAAACCATTTGATTCCATTAACATTTGGATACCAATCTAAACTACCTACAAATAGCAACTTTAACGGCTCTATAACTTTTGGCCGATCAAATTGATAAGCTTGATGCGCGAACTTTAAGTTCAAATATCTCAACAACTCAATTGTTGTTTTATGCTGTCCACCAAATGAGTAGTCATATTCACTAATAAATATTACTTTATGCATCTTTTCATAATACTTATTAATATGTTTTTCCATCAAAAAAGAGCTAAAAAGGGCGAACCACTTAAAATAGAAGGAGTTATTTTTTTCTGAAGCTCTCTTTTTTAATATTTCTGATTCATTATTGTGCTCAATTAAGATATTTTTCGCGTTATTATCAGCAAAGTTGGCCGTAGTCCGCAAATGATCCCAAACAACAATGTCTATTTTTTCACGGCTAATTATCTCTGATATCAATCCTTTCATTTTTTTGTTTCTCCATTTGTATAATGGATAAGAAACTTGTGTTAACACACTTCCAATTATGGCCTTTATGCTGTTTTTGGGATTGTAATTGATATGATAAACTTCTTTACAAGAAGAGATACCTGAATGCTTTAACATTCTAACATTATCTTCTTCATTATTTTGATTAAAGTAGATGAGATAAACCTCAACATCTCCTTTCAATAGGTTCAAAAGAACATTATATGAGAATAATTTATCACCAGAATCTGCAGGAAGAAGATTTCTACCCGTTATGAACAATAGCTTTTTTTTCATTTAAACCTAATTTCCAAGCAATCAATAAAAACAACGGAAGATAATAAAGAGCTTGTGTATCGTGAAACAACCCTAATGACATAAAATATACCACAAAAACCCTGAGTGTTTCACTTCCATTCCTTTTAAAAAAAATCAAACAATTTATAAGAATATATGCAGCTACTGTAACTACCCCTCCATCAAACAATAACCTTATGTAATCAGATTTGATACTAACATCTCCAATGAAATTCACCTTGGCATTAGTACCTAAGCCACTTCCAAATAAGATTAAGTTAAAGTCAGACAAAACATAATTTAGCGCATTTAAAATGGAGCCTATTCGCACCAGGTAGGAACTATCTTCACCTGACAATAGTTTATCCATTCGATCAAGCAATAAAAAGTACAATACCCCAAGAGCGAATAGTCCAGCAGGTATTAAATACACCAAATATTTCGGGTTAAATATTTTCCTTCTGAATAAGTAAATAATACTAATGAATGATGCAAATATGGCATTCAATCCTTTTGAAGTAAGCAGAATAATAAACAAAAAAATCCAAGCCAGGAGGACTTCCTTCTTAAATGAGTTTATTGAGTAACTAGCTAATATCAAAATGGTGCAGATCGAACCGTAAATTGCTAGATCACCTGGTTCTGCAAAGAAAGCCGAGGTTCTAAAACTTTTTTTATCGTTTTCATCCAAAATAATAGTACCCATGCTTTCATAAAAGGAGGGATGATTAGGCGGGATATAAAAAACATTTAACCCTAAATAATGCTGAATAACTTGAACAATCGACACGAGGGATAAAAGAGCCAGTACGAAAAAGAATGTATAAACAATAAACTTGTTTGATACTTTCAAGTTGTAAAATCCTATTGCTAAAGGAAGAATATATGCTGTACGATGGACTGTAGTTAATATGCTCGTTTCAACAAAGTTATCTTGCCCTCTTAATGCAGAAAAAACCGTCCCCAGAAGTGGTACGAGATTAATAATAATCAGTAAAAGACTGATTTTAACAAACCCCTTTTCTTTTCTAAAGAACGATAGGAATAATAATAGGATACTGAAAAATAATAATGGGGAAAGGTAGGATACAATAGTAAATTGATAGAAAACTGAAACTAAAACCAATAAAAAATATAGAATTCTTTCCATCAAAGTAGCACTACAGTTAAAGGGTCTTTAAAGCCTATCAACTTCTAAAAATCTTAAATTATTACGAAAAAACGCTTACTATACTCACAAACATCAACAATGTTAAAATTCACTATCATCTACTGAATTGGGATTTGTAATTCATCCACGCCTTCTTATTCACTCTTTTCATATCAATCCAATAGCTTTTCTTCACACTAAAAGTAAGCCGAAAATACCATTCTCTTAAAAAGGCTAATGGAAATATTAACAAATACACTAATAATGCGTGCAAAGGAGAATAAACGATCCTAAAAAATTTGAACTTACTTTCCAGGTACATTAACATCCTTCTTTCGTTAAAATCAAACGATTTACCCTCCAGATGAATAATTTCAGCAGAAGGAATTGACATGATCTTATATCCTAATTTCGAAACTCTGTAAGACAACTCAGTTTCTTCGTAGTACATGAAGAAAACTGGGTTAAAGCCACCAGTTTGCTCAATCACTTCTCTTTTAATCATTAGATCCGCTCCAGTAACATAGGCAACGCTTTTGGGAGTAGCGGATGTATTAAAAAATTCATCAGAATTATAGAATAAATTTTTCAACCTGCTGGGTAGAACAATATTAGCCAACTCAGCAAAAAGAGAGGGCAATTTGGTGAAATAAGATTCTGTAGGCCGCAAATTCTCATCAAATAAATTTCCTCCACAGATTCCAACTTCTTTATTCTCATTTAAATAATCATTTAGAATCTTAATAGCATTGTTAATTAATAAGGTATCTGAATTTAAAAAGAAGATGTTTTTACCCCTGGCGATTTTCAAACCCTCATTATTTGCCCTCCCAAATCCAATATTCTCAGTTAAATAACTATATATAACTAGTTCGCCAAATTTATCAGACAATACCTTCTGGGCATTTTCTTTTGAATTATTATCAACAACAATAATCTCAAACTTAAACCCTTCACTCTTTTCCAGTACAGAACTAATTGTATCAATTAATAACTGTAAAGTATTATAGTTTACTATAATTATTGAAACATCAATGGGAGCTTCAAGTGTAGTGGTATCCATTAATAACTTATTTCTCTTAAACTTTTGAATTCATACAGTTAAAAACTGTTATTTAGAAGCGTATCGCAAAAACGCTTAGGTTAGTCCTACCCTTGGTCTTAATTTATTTTTGATTTCACTAATTTCTTCTCGTTTTAAGACAAATAAGAAGAGGTAGATTCCAAACTGTAGCGAAAAAGCTATTGATTGAAATATTAGCTTTTTAAATCCTGACAAATCAGGAATAAGATCGCCTATAAAATAGGTTAATAAACATGCAATACAACCTACAACAACTCCAGGCAAAAATGATTTAAACAGTATTTGCTTTACATCTAGTTTTAATTCAAATGGTATATAATAACAGTAATAACACATCAACTGCAACACTATATAAAAGAAGTACCCCATTACAGCCGAGCCTACATTGTATTTATGTGCAAAAAAAGCGGTGATGGGTAATGATAGAATACAAGAAATTGCTGATGAATAAATTAAGAATTTGGTTTTCCCTGATGAGAGCACAAAAGTTGCAATTGGAGCATTGTGCATCGATAATAAAACAGTTAGCAGCCAGATAATCAACCAAATGGACAGTTCTTCATATGATTTCCCCATATACAATACTAACAGCACCTTAGCATTAACAATTAGTAAAAACACAACTAATGACAAGAAAATAGATATATATCTTGTTCCGTTATAGGCCAGTTTATTAATTTTATGGGTATCGTTATTTACGTATATTTTTGATGCAGACGGTAATAATACCTGTAGAAACACACCGCCAAACGCAGTAATAAGAGATGCTATAGTTTGAATAACACGATAATCAGTAAGAACTTCAATTCCCTTTCCTGCATATTTACCTAGAAGAATAGGTCGTAAATTATCGGCGGAAAACTGAAATAAACTCATTGCAAAAATTGCAACACTGTAGCCCAATATTTCTTTAAAAGCCTTTCCATCCCAAACAGGCATAATTAAATCCAATATTGGCATTTGAGTAATTTTTAGCCGGTAAATATTTAAAGGGATTATAATTAAAGTAGAAAGTATATAAAGAAGAAAATAATAATTAAGGGGTATAAGGCATTTTATAGCCAAGAAAACCGTTGCTAAATTTAAAACACTACTTAAAACAGCTATTTTATTAATCCAGGCTAGCTCTCCATAAGCAGTTAAAAACTGTATAATTACATTGGAAGCCCAATTAAAAACAGCACTAGCCGCTAATGTGCACATCATCCATTGAAATACGTATAACTGCGATGGAACAATTTTAAAGAAGCTACCACCATAAAACGCAATGAATAAAAAAACAACAGCATTGAGCACTCCTATCCAACCATAAAAAACAATACTTGAGCGAGAAACCTTACCGATTTTATCCCACTCCTTTTGCATAATCCACATGGAAAAGTAACGGATGGAACCTATATTTAAACCCATATCCATTAATCTCAGATATGCATTTAACGAAAAGGCTAAAGCAATTAAACCATAATCAGCTTTACCATAAAACCCAACTAAAAGGGGAATTGTAAAAAACTTAACAATTGCATCAATACTTTTTGCCAATATGCCCCACAATGATCCCGAAAGTATATTTGCCAATGAAGAGCTACTCATTATTTCATCTTATTTATTAATTCACACCAGGTGAACATTCTAATTATATAATCAAACGATGGGTAAAACCAACTATACTTTTATAGAAAGATTTAATCCTGAGCAACTTTTATGCAGCTTTTTAATCTAATTGCAATTAAAAATTGAACCAGCAATTAATCCTTATTTACAATCCTGTTCAGCCGTTCGATATTGTTAATTAAATCTTCTTTTTTCAGCTCCCACCACCTTAATTCTTCCAATTGTTTAATTGTGTCTTCATCAAATCTTTGTGAAATAATCTTAGCAGGATTCCCAACCACCACCGAATATGGTTCTACATTTTTAGTCACTATGCTACCTGCACCAATTATTGCTCCGTTACCTATTGAAGTCACATTTGGCAATATGACAACCCATTCCCCAATCCATACATCATTTCCAATATTTAATGCCGGGCGTTCTAACATATCCTTCTTCACATAACCAGCAATTGGGTTATAAAGCAAAGGATGGGATGTAAAACTATTTTTAGGATGATTTGCGCGGAATATTCTGATGTTTTTTGCAATTGAACAATAATTGCCAAATGTAACATGCGGCGGAATGTCATTTTTTAAATTGAAACAACCTCCATATGTCCCATAACCAATATGAATCTGGTATTGCTTACTGAATATTTGCCTAAGGATGTCTGAAAACATTTCATTTTCCTTCAAGAGAATAAACTTCAAGAAAAAGCGCTTCAAAATTCCGGGAAGAGAAAAATATAATTTCAAATAAAACTTAGACATTCTTCAAATTAGCTTCTGTACTTGATAGACCTTCTAAAAGTCCCCATAAACTCCTTAAGTAAATCAACAGGAGAAACCCCGATTAAATTTTTCCATACCCTTAGATGTTTAAACCTAAGCGTCCTTTGTTTTACCAAAATATATGCAAGGACCCTGGCACCAACCCGACTTCTTCTCGCATACTGATAGGGTTGCATTTGTGCTAACTTAAAATGCGGAAGTTCTTCAAAACACATACTTCCTTCAGTTTGGGCATCAGTTAACACTTCTACCCCTGCTTTAGTCCGCGCAATTACTAAACTTAATCCATCTTTCTCTGAAAAATCAGGATATCCATCTTTTGTATCCCAGGCATCTCCAACTGCAATATCTGCTTGCAAGCCAATACCATCTGGGCATAATTTGCATCTAAAGTTTAAAAACCTATTAAGAGTATTACCCCAGGAGTCATTATAACTCATTTTAAACTGTTGCCCTTGATTATCTGCAAACGAAAAATAACCAGGCCACCCGTCACCTCTGTAGGTTAAATTATTAACAGGCTCATTTGCACCTAAATTGTTTATAATTTCTTTTGTACCATTAAATGAAGGCATCCCAGCACACATTATAGATACATATAATTTAAATCGGCTTTTGTAGATAGGATAAACATTCAGGAAATTTTTAAGTGCAGAAATATCACAAGGCTTCCCTATAAAACAGTACACTTCGTTAGAGCTCTCTAAAATCTCAAAAATCTTATCAAAAATCAGCGCAGGAGCATAACGCGATGAGGCACATTCTAAAACATCATGGCGGCTCTTTGAAATTTTCAGCGTATTTCTTTCAAAATCGGCACTATCTCCACCTACTTGTAGTACCGCATCAACTTTACCGGTACTTAAAGCATGTATGGCAATAGCACTAATAATTCCTCCGGAAGACCCATGGAAACGCACCTCTGCGTCAGTACTATATCCTGATCTTAATTCTTCAATTCGTCCCCAAATTTTTTCATCCTTACCAAAGCTTAAATCATTTACAATATTAATACCCGGGCAGATTTCATTAATAACCTTCTCCTTGTCCGCATTTAAAGATTTGATCTCCGGCAGAAAAAAACCATTTTTTTGCAAACGCATCTCAACCGAATCTTTACCGCATACGCTTTCACACAAACCACAACCTAAGCAAAGTCCGTCTCTTTTGATCTTCTCAATTATCGATTTTTCAGACAATTTTAATTATTTAATGTTTCGAATATAAGTTCCTTTAGCTGAAGCAATCTAGGTTTTACTACCTCTTTTAGAGATAACTCAATCTGTTCACTTAAGGTATCCCTTTTTGCAAATGCTTCCTTCAACCCTTCTAAAACTTCCTCTGCACTACTATTTACACAATCTCCCATCCATTTATAATTCAATGTATCTTCAAAAAGACCGTTGAATTTACGGCTATATGCCATTGGATAAACAGCCACATTAGTTGAAAAAGCTGCTATACAAGCATGCATTCTTGCGCCTGTAAAAAAATCCATTCCACTAATATAACTCTTAGCTTCAATAGGGTTTTCAAACCGTGGAGCCAAAACAACATCAGGAAACTCTGCAATAATCTCTTCTGCAACCACGTAATCATCCTCAACAGGATAGTCAACCGGAATCACATGCGGAACAAGATGAACTACCACATTCTCTTGCTGGCTGAAAAATTCCAGAGTATTACGGATCAATTCTTTATAATCAGTTTTCATATTAAACTGATTCGACCTGGTATACCCTCCATTCCATAGCAAACCAGAGATATTTATTCCCACATTAATTTTATTATTATCAAAGTTAACCTTCTCAAATGGCAGATAGAAAGCAACATCTATCATCTCTATGATCTTATCAATGGGAAGGAATTTAGCTGAATATTCAAAGCTTTTCTTATCACGGCTAATAACCTTATCGAGCTTTTTCATTACTTCAAAAGCTTCAACTTCGTGCTCTTTTTTATTAAATGGCCCTATAGTTTGAGGTAATAAGACCTGTTTTTTATTCAGACCATAAAAAAATTTTTTCGAATTAAGAATTCTCCAAAAGCGGTCATCTCCATAGATGTCTGTAAAACTATCTCCTTCGGCTATATCAAATATATAATCGAACTCATGGAGCTTCTTTGCTTTAAACTTGTTGGGAAAAATATTGAGCTTTACAAATGCGGTCCAATGGAAAAAACGCATTCCTAAGAAGTTATCGAAAATAATCTTTTGATTGTTTATGGTAATTTCATCTTCATTTCTCGTAGAACTTCCAAAAAAAGAAAAATCTGCATTCAAATTATTCTCTTTAACTACATCATAAAGAAGTGCTAGAGAGGAATAAGCTAAAGCTGCTACTCCTAGGTTTTTATTATACGGGTTTGCCCATACAATAGCAATTTTTGTTTTTTTTGACATGATTCTAATCGCTTTTCCTTTTATCCTTTCAAAACGGGGATTTCTTTGTTAAAGAGACTATACGTTTCTACGAATATATCTTCTTTTATAGGTATTTCTTTAAAAATGAAGTATTTACAGGATAATATTATTCAGACGCTCCATTATATTTATTAAATAGATACCGTTATTTCTGTATACTTTTTGAAGCGCCCCTAAATAACAAGTAAATAAGAGTAAAAAAAACGCTCAGGATGCATCCCAAAACAAAGCCTTTTAATTTTCCGACTTTCTCTTCTTCCAATGGCATTATTGGCACATCAATAATTTGAATAAATGGAGTTTCTCTGGTCAATGCCATTTTTGATATCTCCAGATTTTTCACCACCTCTCCATAAGCGGTCCCCAAAACCTGAATATCTACTTCCTTTTGCTGACTTCCTACCGCAACAACCTGTCGTACGGGATTTAGATTAGGAGTCTTATCGATAATTAGAGCTCTCCCGTAAATTGACTTGTCTAGTTCATTTCGTAAAGAATCTGCCTTCTCTTGAAGTATGGCTACATTCTTTTTTGATCGCCCCGTTTTTGTTTTCACGTAGAAATCTGTAACATTATTCACTAATGCTTCAGTAAAAACCTTAGCAAACATTTCATTTGTAAAACTACATTGTACAGATATAATGCTTAGCTTTTTATCAACCTTGGATACTGATAGATTTTTCTTAATAAAAATCTTATGAAATTCTCCAAGCAAACTATCTTGAGTTCTGGTAAATTTAGATGGATCTGCATTTAAAGGAAATTGTACATTTTGTAACAAAGGCTCCTTTTTCCAATCTTCTTTTAGTTCATTAAAATCAATAAAATAGTCTGCTAGAGTTTCGTTTCTTCCCTTTATATTAATTGGAGAGAGCAATGCTTTTTGAACCATCGATCGAGATTTCATCAATTCAATAATATTATCTCCTGAAAAAGCCCCTCCAGCTCCGCCACCAAGATCAATACCAAACTGAGAAGCTAAACCAGCATAAAGGCCCAATCCACCACCACCCGAATCCTCCTCTAAGGCAAAAGTAAGTTCAGCGGTATAAATTGGTTTCTTAACAAAGGAATAAACTACACCTAAGGCCCCTCCAATAAAGCCGGCTATTAGAATAAACCTCCATTGTGACAATAAATAATGCCACCATTCCTTCATTTTTAAGATTACTTCTTTAAGAGAAATTTCAGAATCGGAGATATTCGTATTGAACTGAGATTGTTCCATTCAATTGCTTTTCAGTGTATTATTTGTGGTTACTAAAATCGTAAGATTTATTAACTCTGCAAAGTTCTTTAATAAAATAATAACTTTTATTTAAAAAACAGTCGAATTATTAATAAAATATCAACATAGCATTGCCGGATTTAAGGTATAGTTATATAGCAATGTGGCCCGTAAAAAAATTTAGAAAAAAAAATTTAGCTATTTTTCTAAAAACTGCATCATTCTATTAACATCTAGAAAAGCCATTTGTGCATTATAAGCACTTAGTCTGTCAACCTCTGAATCTCCGATAAATATTATTTTTTCCGAAACAGCCGAACTTAGCTTCAGTATTTCAAACAATCCAATTGGTGAAGGTTTTGGTGCCAGTAAGTTGGCATAAATAGGAGTAAAGAATGAATTTAAGTCATGCCAATTTATTGATTCAATTTTATTTTTTTGTTGAACCGGGTTACCGTTTGTCAAGATAAAAACAAGCTTATTCCTTTCTTTCAATGTTCTTAACAAATCGATTATAAGGGGAAATGGCTCTATTATATTGTTTATACTAACATTCCTTAGGATTTCCAGAAAAGAAACGACATCATCTTGATCTAGAAAATAGGTTTTTATTAATTTATCAAAAAGCTTTACCCTACCTTCTGTTAAGAAGGTATCAATAAGAAATGTGTTAATGCTATCCCTGTTTAATTGATACTTTTGGGAAACATAGTCAGCGATCTCCGCATAAGCATATTTCAGATATTCTATTTCAGGATAAAGGGTATCATCCAAATCAAACACAAAAACATCAAAATCATTTATCAGAGATTTATCGCCAATCTTAATATCAGTAAAAGACTTCATCCCAATATCTGATAAAGTTTGTCCCCCATTTAACATTCAATTCCGCTTCCTCAATTCTTAGCCCTAATTCCTGTTTTACAGCTATTAAAGGCATATTCACGCCCGCACCCAATATCGAAACGATTGTTCCCTGCACGCGAGGATTAATTTCAAGTAATTTAAATTGACCTGAAGCGGCCCTTTTAAACTGAATACCAATATTGCCATGCAAACCAATTTTTTCAATTATCTCTTTAGAGTAAACAATCAATTCTTGATTCATTATAATTTCACCGGCAGTACTAATGCCTCCTAACATTTTCCTTCGTAGGCGGGGAATAATTAATACTGGTTTTCCATTATTGGCGATGCAATCCACGGAATATTCTTCACCCGGCAAATACTCACTAACGATAAGTTCTGGAAATTTATTTTCCCTTAAAATATCCTGGATCTTCTCTAAAAGGATATATGTATTATCAGGTTTATAATTAAACAGCAGATCAAATTCATTTACTGTTGAATTAATAATCCTAAATCCCCTGCTTCCATTTGAGACCGATGGTTTAAAACAAACTGGTACAGAGGGATAATCTAATTCTTTAATTGACTTATTAAATTCATCGTATGTATTTACTTTCAAAAAGGAAGGTATAAAGTCAACTCCCTTCGCATTAAGAAATTCGTATAAATACGCCTTATTGTTAGCGATATTCAAGGCTTTTTCATCTGAAACTAACACTTTAATTCCTATTTCTTCTAATTCAGCTTTATACTTAGCGAATACAAATAGTTCAAGTGTTACTAAAGGCATTATAACACTGATGTTGTTTTCTGAACAGATTTGCTTAATAACTTTTATAAAATCAACATCATTGGCTTTTGGAACGACTTTAAAAACACCATCATGTAAAAACCGTCCAACAGCATCAGGATTACTATCGCACAAAAAAAGGTTCAAAGAACCCTCTTGTTTTAAACATTTTATAATACCTGGAGCCCCCGGAGCTCCAGCTCCTGTCATTAAAATATTAATCATTATTTCAGTATCAGGCGTAAAACTTCAAATGCCTCAGAATAACCATTTCCGATTTGAACCCCTCTTGATTTGGCAAGGGAATAAATAAACTCATCGGAAGTATAGGTACGATGGGCTTGCGAAACATAAGCTTTTAATGCATTAACCTTTATATCGATATGACGCTTTTCAAGCTCAACGAAACAGGTGGTATTAAACGATAAATTATTCCAAATTAGTTCATAGCCCAGTATCGTAGTGTTCTTGTAAGCCCGTAAACCTTCCTGGGCAACAGTAACATGATCTTGATGGATATCATGCAAAGAAGGTAAAAAAACCAAATCAGGGTTTATATCTTTTCGGATTCTAACCAAATCCTCTAAGATAGGTTGGCGCTCATAATTAAGTCTGCGAACCTGATAATCAAAAATAATAAGATTTTCATTTTTAATACCCAAACGACGTGTAGCCTCTTTAACTTCTGTTTTCAAAACATCTTGAGGAAACCCCTTAGGAACAGACTCTGCTGCAGTAGAAAATGCAACATAATACACATCGACATTTTTTTCAATTAACGATGCAATTGTTCCCCCGCATCCTAGTTCTCCGTCATCGGTATGAGGGGCCAGCACCACAACTCTTTTCGGATTCAAATCCATAATAACTTAAAGCGTAAATTTGATAAATGTGATAATTGATAACTGACAGATTGATTTCAGCTAATTCACCTGCAATTAATCAAAACATAGACCACCAAAGTTGAAACTCAAAGGGATTTTTACTTTTCAAGGTTAAATTGCACTGAATGCTCACAAATTAACAACCAGTCAAATAATTGGGACTGTAAGTCTGACTACTTTTATGGAAAAAATGTACTATTAACGCTAAAAAGGGCATAAACAAAAAAGGACGTTATCTGAATAACGTCCTTTGCAAATATTTTACTTTTTTTATTTGAGCACAGATACAATAAGTGCCATCATCGACACAATGCTTGTTGTTAATCCAACAATTCCAGCGGTACTCATCTTTTCGCGATCCTCTCGTACAGGCACATAAATCTCGGCCCCAGGCTTTATAGATGGATAGCTTCGAAAGAATAAGAACGTTTTTGTACTTGCAACAGAACCATTAGCATAAACAACATAGGATTTATTCTTTAATGCCTTTGAAGAAAACCCTCCGGCTCCCACTATATAATCCTTAAACCCTCTGCCTTTATCATATCTAATTAACACCGGGAAAAGAACTTCTCCTTTCACTTCTACAGTTTGCAATTGGGTGGGGATTTTAATTATATCACCATCCTCTAACAACAAATCATATTTAGAACCCGGGTTCTCTAATATCTTAGGTAAATTTATTCCTAATAAGGTTGTTTTACTCTGAAGTTCATCTTGTATTACATCAATAGATGCGGAAGAATCCCTACTTTGTTTTTCTAATGCTTCCAGTTTTTGTTGTTGAAGAACTTTATCAGCTCCCGTTATTTTTTTTCTCCTGATCAAAACTGCTCCATTAGAATAAGCAATTGGCGATAAACCTCCTGAACGCTTAATAACATCTGATATTCGCTCATTTTTGTTAACAATAGCGTAAAATCCTGGATAAAGGACTTCACCCTCCAACCTCACATTCTTTTGCACCTGGTATCCTGGAGCGGGCCGTATGCTAACTTCATCAAAAGGTTCCAAAATAAAGTTTCCGGCACCGCCTAAATCAGTCAACTCTTTATTTAAAGAAAACTGAAATACTTGTGCTGTAGTGGCATTATTAGACAAAGAGTCTACCGATTTAAGCCTGCGAGAGATCTCAATTCTGCTAAGAGATGCTCTTTCTCGCAATCCTCCGGCTAACAAAATAAGATCGGCAAGACGCATATTCTCCGCATAAGGATAAACTCCCGGATTTTGCACCTCTCCCTGAATAGAAAACGTATAATTCTCTTTTAAGTCAAATTTTGAAGAAATTGTAACAACATCTTCTCTTTTCAACACAATATCACTTGTTTTACCTGAAATAATATCGGCCACATTAAATGAAACAATTTCAGGACTAAGATCACTTTTTAATCGATAAATCACCCCCCGGTTCGTAAATGCGTCCTCACGGATCCCCTCAGCTTTAATTAAAAGCTGGCTTAAAGTCATACCTTCTTCCAAAGCATATTTCCCTGGGCGAAAAACAGCACCATTAATTTGGACACGATTAGAAAAACGGTCCAGAACCCTTTCGACTGTATAGATATCTCCTGTTTGAGGAGTGAACATTGCGAATAAATCGGAAGAAACATCAGCCACACTTTTCTCTTTAGCTGTATTTCGAACTACTTTTATATTTTGTCGATAGGCCTCATTTGTAAAACCTCCTGCAAATTTCAGAACATCCGCCAATGATTCATTTGGTTTTACTTCAAACAACCCCTGTCTTTTTACCTCTCCTACAAGCTCAACTCTCGTTTCATAAGGACTAATCTTAATGACATCCTGATCCTGCAGTCTGATATTTTTACTTTGATCCCCGTTAATCAGGAAATCGTAAACATCTATAACCGAAACAACTTTACTATTTCTTATAATCTTAATATTCCTGAATGACCCATTTTCATTTGGACCACCAGAGGCATACAAAGCATTAAAGGCCGTTGCTAAAGATGGAAGCGTATAGGTACCCGGAAGTCGCACTTCTCCCAATATCACTACTTTAATTGAACGAATATTTCCAAGTGTAATATTAACTGAGGTTTGACCAGATTTCATTCCCTGGTAAACACTTGCCAGTTGATTAGTGATTTTTTTTCTGGCTTGCTCAATAGTTAATCCACTTACAGTCACTGGACCAACATATGGAATTCGAATTGAACCTTCGGGACTAACCGTCAGCTGGTAATTAGCCTCTGAAACACCGTAAATATCAAGAACAAGCTGATCACCTGGACCCAACTGGTAATTTTGAGGGGTAGCCATTTTAAGATTAGGCTCAAAGGTTAACCTTTTATTATTAAAAATTTCGGCACCGAAAATTTTACTTTGGCCTTGAGGAGTACCATCTGGATTATCAACCAATTCATCTTTATCAAACTCACGGGTTTGACTATCAGAAACTTTCGCACTACCGGCTGCTCCATTTTGAACTTCTTCAAAACCACCAATTTTATCTATTCGTTTACGAAGTTTTGCAATCTCAGAAGATGGCATTCCTTTCTGCAAAGCCAACTGTTCCAATTGCGTGTCGGTATAACCACTTTTCTTAGCCTGCACTATAAACTGACGAATTTGATCATCAGTTAGATTGTCAACTTTAACAGAAGAAAGATCACTTAAATCGGGAACCTGAGCAAAGGTTGCAACATTTAATGAAATTGAAAAAACGAAAAGAAATGAAAGTGTCTTTAATATCTGACGAAGTTTCATGCCGGCTTTTAAAAGTTCTCTATTCAAAATAGTTTAAGGTTTTGAAGCCTCCATCGGCTAAATACTTATCCTTCTTCATCAAATGCAAATCAGATTGAACCATATCAGTAACCAAGCCCTGCAAATCATATTTTGGCGTCCATCCTAGTTTTTCATTCGCTTTAGTTGGATCACCTAACAATAAATCAACTTCGGTAGGGCGATAGTATTTAGGGTCAACCTTAACAACAGTTGTTCCCAAATGTAAATTATCACTATTGATATCAAGTTCTTTTAAACGTTCCAGATCAAGATCAACAATTACACCTTTTTCATTCTCCTCCTTACCACTAAACTCCAAATGAATACCTAATTCAGCAAAAGCCATGCGAACAAACTCTCGAACAGGAGTAGTTATTCCGGTAGCAATCACGTAATCCTCAGCACTTTCTTGTTGAAGAATTAACCACATCGCTTCCACATAATCCTTCGCATGTCCCCAATCTCGTTTAGCGTCCAGGTTTCCAAGGTATAATTTATCCTGAAGGCCAAGAGCAATTTTCGCCGCAGCACGGGTAATTTTGCGTGTAACAAACGTCTCACCTCTTATCGGGCTTTCATGATTGAAAAGAATTCCATTACAAGCATACATACCATAGGCTTCTCTATAGTTTACCGTAATCCAATAACCATAAAGTTTAGCAACCGCATATGGTGATCGTGGGTAAAAAGGCGTGGTTTCACTTTGGGGAACGGCCTGAACAAGACCATAAAGTTCTGACGTTGAAGCCTGATAAACCTTCGTCTTTTGAGTTAAACCTAATAACCTAACAGCTTCCAGAATCCTCAGAGTTCCTATTCCATCAGCATTAGCTGTATACTCAGGCGTATCAAAACTAACTTTAACATGACTCATGGCCGCAAGGTTATAAATCTCATCGGGCTGAGTTTCCTGAATAATACGGATTAAGTTAGTTGAGTCTGTTAAATCGCTGTAGTGCAATTTAAAATTAAGATTCTCCTCGTGAGGGTCCTGATATAAATGGTCAATACGGTCGGTATTGAACAATGAGCTTCTGCGTTTAAGACCATGAACAAAATAGCCCTTCTTTAACAGAAATTCTGCTAAATAAGCACCATCTTGACCAGTCACACCTGTAATTAAGGCCGTTTTCAATTCTGATAAAACTTAGGTTATAATAAAACAAGGGAGAAAAATCCCTTTCGATATCTATTGTTTACTTAAAAAATCTTTAAGGGAAATAATGTTAGGTATTTCATTGGAAACAGCCCCTACTTTATCAGCAATTTGTAATGACAACCAATCTAATTGATAAATAATATGGAATAATGTATTTAGCGAAGTATCCTTCACTAATAATTCCATTGCCGATACATCATACTTCGCCAATAATTCTTTAACGAAAGCAAAACGAAGATTAGTTCTATGGTTATTACGGCTATTCAGGAAGATAAAATTGGTATCTAGCTTATTATAATAGCTTTCAATTACATTATGATTTGCCTCTGGCAATACTTGTACAAACGCCTCCAACTTAGCATTTTCCTGAACTTGCTGCGCGAAACGAGTAGCCACACCTTCAAAAAACGAATCTGTAATAATTACAAATTTATTTTTAATGGTTCCGTTAAAACGGGCTACCATCTCATTGGTTTGAAGAACATAATCATCGCTGTTAACCACAAAGTCAACTATTTTCTGAATATCAGCGTTTTTGTATTGACCAAGAAGATCAAAGAATATAAAAAACAAATAGGTAAGCGGCGAGCCTAAAGCCATACGAGGCTGTAAACCACCCTCTACTTTATAAACTTTATTTTCATTATGAATTGCCAATTTTTCAAGTTCACCACCGCTGCTAATAACAACTATCTGACAACCTTTTTCCTGAGCAATCTTATAGGCAGCAATAGTTTCTTCTGTATTACCTGAGTAAGAACAAAAAATTGCCAATGTTTTTGGACCTGTGTAACGAGGTAATGTATAATCATTAATTACTTCAACAGGTAAATCCAGTTTATCATTAAAATAACCTTTAACAATGCGTCCGGCAATTCCAGACCCGCCCATTCCGCAAATTACAACATTTGACAACTTGCTCTTTTCGATTCCATGAGGTTGGTAGTTATCAACTGCAAATTTTATCTGCTTAGAAAACTGTTTTAATTGTTGACTAATATATTTCATGATTATTTATTTTAATATTCTGAAAGTTGTTCTCCATTATCTTTAAGGGCAGTTATTTCTCGCTCTAACAACTCTATAAATAAGCTTCTTCTTGTTGGCTAAGCATGCTCAAGAGATAGTTGCCATAACCACTCTTCTTTAAAGGTTCTGCAACTAAACGCAATTGCTTTGGAGAAATATAACCCATACGAAAAGCAATTTCTTCGATACAGCCAACTTTAAGCCCTTGACGCTCTTCAATTACCTGAACGAACTGTCCCGCCTGCATTAACGATGCAAAGGTTCCTGTATCAAGCCATGCTGTGCCTCTATTAAGCGTACGAACCTTAAGCTTACCTTGCTTCAGATATTCGTTATTGACATCCGTTATTTCATATTCACCACGTGCTGAAGGTTTGATGGCTTTAGCTATTTTAACAACTTCGTTATTATAAAAGTATAAGCCTGGAACTGCAAAGTGTGATTTAGGATGCAAAGGTTTTTCCTCAATAGAAATAACATTTTTATCATTATCGAACTCTACTACCCCATAACGTTCAGGATCAGACACATGATAGGCGAATACTATACCTCCATCAGGCTTATTACAACCCTGGAGTAATTCAGCAAGCCCATTGGCAAAAAAGATATTATCACCTAATATTAAGGCAACATCATCCTCTCCAATAAAATCCTCTCCAATTACAAATGCTTGTGCTAACCCATTGGGTTGTTCTTGTACTTTATAGCTGAATTTACAACCTAATTCTACTCCTGTACCCAGTAGTTTCTCAAAACTTGGAAGATCATGAGGAGTAGAAATGATTAAAATTTCACGAATCCCAGAAAGCATTAGGGTTGACAATGGATAATAAATCATCGGTTTATCATACACAGGCATTAACTGCTTGCTCATAGCCAATGTTAGGGGATGTAGACGTGTTCCAGAGCCGCCGGCGAGAATAATTCCTTTCACGTATTCTTAGTTTTTGATGTAATTCGTTTCCTAACAACTATGATTAGGAATAACAAATTTTTGCGGCGAATTTATATAAATTTTATTAAAAAGCACTCACATAGCTAAAATCTGTTCTTCTAATTCCTTAAACCATTGTTCGCCATACTTACGAATAAGGGGGTCTTTAAGAAATTGATAAACCGGAACTTTTAAAGCCTTACCATGTTCACAAGCTGCAGAGCAGATATGCCATTGGTCATAATTCAAAACATCAAACTCCGGATATTTTGTAATGCGGATAGGGTATAAATGGCAAGAAATAGGCTTTTTAAAGTCAATTACCCCTTCCCGATTTGCTTTTTCAATTCCACAAAAGGCTATTCCATTTTCAAAAATAGTGTAGGCACACTCTTTATCTCCATCAACACATGTTGTAGTGTATTCGTCTTCGAAATCCTTTACATACACACCGTCTTTTTCAATAGCAGCAATACCCTTTTCAGTTAAATAAGGTTTAACCTTAGGGTAAATTTCTTCCAGAATTTTCAACTCTTCTTCTTCTAACGGAGCGCCAGAATTTCCCATAACACAACAAGCACCTTTGCATCTGTTTAAATTACAAACGAACTCTTCACTTATTAATTCTTCATGCACCAATGAGTTTTCAACCTGAATCATCTTCCCTATCTTATAAAAAAAAACACTTTACTTTCTACAGTACCACCGTAAAGTAAAGTGCAAAATTAACAAATTATTTCGCCCAAAGGTTTTTTCTTTTAATCACCCCTACTTGCTTGCCCGTTCAATATTTTCGGGAAGATTATACCCAACCGGATATTTGAGGTTTTTATAGTTTGTTAAATCCAGTCGCAGTGAACCTATGAGAATTTCAACTTCTGCCCTTACGGGAACTCGATTAGCATCATTAGTAACCCACAAATACATTTTTGAATTCTTACGAAAAACTCTGCCCTCCACAACCGAAGGGGTAAATTTCATGCAATCAACCTTTCCAAAAGGAGTTTTTATTTTCTCATTTCCTACATAAGTAATTGCTATCGGATAGGTTTGATCATCTAGAAAAAAATCGAATTTAATAGTACTTCCAACTTTAACACTTGAAAGATCAAGGGCTCGGGCGTAATATAATGCAGACAATACATCAAGCGTATTATCACCAATAGGGAATGATCCTTTATTTGAATTAACTATTTTGTTTTTGTGATCAAAGCTGGCGTAACTATCACGCTTATAATCACCTTCACGCACACTTTCTGTAAATAAAAAAGGTTTTAATGAAGTTGGACTTATATAAGAATCGTACCTATTGCGAACCTTGGTAATTAATGCAACGGCACTAACAGTGTGCCCTTTTGCAACTAACCGGTATGGTTTAATATGGTTAAACTCCTTCTGCGACTCTTCAATACGCATGGTACCTTCGGCACAGTTAAAAATACCATACTTAAATTTATAGGTTAACTCTTCACCAATCTGGAATGGAGGAGCTATAAGAGCATGAGTGTTTTGCGCCCTTACGGTAGTAAAAGTAACTGAGAGAACGAGAAATAAAATAATCAGATGCTTTGTTTTCATACTATTGAATTAGCTGGCAGATGCGTTTAAAATACTTTTTTCAACAGATACACGCAAAAATGCCATAAATAATTTTACTCACTAGCACTTTTCGTCCCTCTAATCTTTTCTTTTGTAAAGGGGCACTGTAGAGCATGGTTCACCATACATAATACTTTTGACCACAGGACGAAGCAATGCAGTAATTTCCACATATGCCGAAACTGGTACAGGAATATCTCCGCACCCTTTAATTACCATACGTTGATCACGAAACTGTTCAAGGTCTACAGTAGCTAGTGCATCTCTAAACAAGACGGTTTCTAATGCGTCAAGGTTGCCAAAGACCACACGATTTGTATACGGTTCTAATTTGGTTGCTAAAAGCATATACGCCCAAGTAGGAACAATAGCGTCCGAAGAACAAGTAATTGCTACATTTTTTCCATCATACTTCGACCAATCATGTTCCTTCACAAATTCCCTGAAATCCTTTTCACGCAGGATCAATTCATGAAATAAATTATCCTTTATATCATATAGAACTCGCTCTCCTCTATGATAATAAGTCGATAGGTCAAAGCTAATAAGACCGCTATTTGCTACTTTATTTATAATATTTTCCTGAATTTCCATACTGCTAAGTGCCGAAAACTATTGTTTCAAACAATAATTTATACAAAAATAACTAATTACTGCTGATCTTGTTTTATTACCTGTTAAAAGAATGCAAACAAAAAGCGTCCCGAGTATATCGGGACGCTTTATATGTTGATGATTTTTAACTAGGTCCTAATAAAATTTTCCGCGGTTATCAACGATCTTAGCTTTGTCTTGTAAAGCCTCAAAAGTACCGGCAGCCGATGATTGTTTTTGCATCATTTCTACCGAACGACGGAACGATTTTACATCTGAAATAGGTGTAGGAGTGGTAAAGTTATCTACAATAAACACATAAACACCTTTTTCACCTGCAACAGCTTTGCTTATTTTACCAGCTGCAGATCCGAATATAGATCCAAATAATTTAGGTTCCATACCTGCGCCGTCTACAATAGGATTGCCGAAGCTAACACCTTGTAATGGTTGCACTGCTGCACCCAATTTTCCGGCAACTGCATCAATTGATGAAGCACCAGAAGCTGCGGCACTAACTTTTGCTGTTAACTTTTCAGCTTTTTTCTCTTGCTTAACCGCTACCTCAATTTCAGATTTAACATATTCTAAAGGAACATAGCCTTTATCACGAATCTGAATTAAGTGAGCCACAACATATTTTTCGCCTGTTTCAAAAACATTAGAAACATCATTTTTCTCAGCACTGAACGTCCAACGAATGATCTCACGAGATGACTCTAAGCCAGGGATCTCCGAACCAGTAGCATTTAAGTTATCTGAAATACGTTTTGATAATTTCGCTTTCTCTGTTGCTTCAGTAAAGCTTTTAGCTTCTTTAATTCCGGCCACAAAATTATTTGCTTTAGCGAAAGCAGTTTGACGTGAACTTTGGCTTGGAGAGAAAACACGATCAACAACAGCGATTTTAACCGCTTTTGATACATTTTTCTGATCCTGAACTTCAATTAAGTGAACGCCATATTGCGTTTGAACAACCACCAGATCTCCAACTTTACCACCAAAGGAAGCGTTCTCGAATTGAGGCACCATCATATTACGACCAAAGTAACCCAGTTCTCCTCCTTTTGCACCTGATCCTGGGTCATCAGAATTCGCTTTTGCCAAATCAGCAAAAGAAGCTTTACCAGTTTGGATTAATTTCTTCAAGCTATCAGCCTTGGCTAAACCAACAGGAGTTAAACCTCCTTTTTGTGCACCAATTAAAATGTGACGTGCTTTTACTGAGTCTGCAATATTTTTTACACCTAGTAATTTGGCAACTTTATAGGCACCGTTTTCAAAATAAGGACCATATACAGTTCCTACAGGAGCATTGTATAAAGAAGTATCGAGTTTGGCATCTAACTGCGCTTTTTTAACAAAAGTTAAAGGAGCTTTTGTATCCGCGATTGCCACAAAGAACAATGAGTCTTGTGTTGATGCTTTAAACTCTTCTGCAATTTTCTGAATATCTTTTTGCGCTGCAGCCGAGTCTTCCTTTGAAGGAACAACATCCATTACAACATATTCAATTGTGCGCTGATCTTGTTTTTGTTTGTATTTGTATTTGTTGTCGTTATAATATTTTTCAATATCACTTTCTTCAACTTTGATTTCAGCATCAGCTACTGATGAATAAGGTAACATTACAATTTTAGCGTTCGCTAATTTTGTATTAGATGTATTAAGCTGATTAAGCTCTAATGAAGTGGCATACATAGCACCACTTACCATGTTAATATATTTTTGAATAGAACGGTTAGCCGCAAGATTTTTCTCAAATTCTAACCATTGTTTTTTTGTAGCACCACTAGGATCATTTGCTTCCATTCCTTTAAGGAAGGTAACTACTGATTTTGAATCAAATTCTCCAGTTTGAGGATTGGTAAACATTCTACGAATCTGAGGATCCGGATTTTTACCCTGAATAAGATCAAATAATTCTTCGCCGCCTACTTCAATTCCGGCTTTTTCTGTTTGCTTTTTGAAAACAATTTCCTGTACCAATTGATTCCAAGCCTGTTCCTGAGCATAACCTGTCATTTGAGGAGGAACGTTTCCACCCATTTGCTGACGCATGGCGTCCATGTTTTGCTCCACTTTGCCGTTAAAATCCTGGTAAGAGATGTCTTCACCTGCAATTACACCCACTTTGCTCTTGCTGTCCTGTAAAAATGGACTTGAAGCTTTGAACATGTCACTCACAATGAAGGCAACAATCGCGAGTCCAATAAACCCGATAATAATAAATCCTGCACGCTCGCGTAAGAAATTCATCAACATAATTCTTTTACTTTAATAGTTACGCTCTAATTTTTTAGCGGCGCAAGATACAAATTTTTTCTATTTGGGAATTTTTTTTTGAAACTAGTTGCGCCAACTAAATCATTCTGTGTTTCAATAAATTCTAAACAAAAAAACGCCTGTAAAGGCGTCTATATTGTGCAGAATTCGCCCGCTATGGAAGAGAATCCGTTTGGTCGAGATATACAATTCCACTCATCTGTTTAATCTTGTAGTTACTCAAATCCTCGTTCGCTTCCAATCCATAACCTTGAATTATTTTATCCGTAGTGGTAATCTTAACAAATTTATCGGAGAATATTTTGCGGGAGGCTTCGTCCCAAACCAATCGTTCGGTGTTTAGTTTTTCTCCCTTTTGGTTAATTACCACCACATTATTTCTAACTTCTATTTTACGTTCACTTGGTTTACGTATTCCATAATTTGCCGTAAGGGTACTTTCGACCTTCGTTGCTCCAGGGTTAAAGAAATCGATTTTCAAGCCTTTGGGCATTTCATCATAAGGTTGCTCTGTTTTATATTGTAAAAACACAGGGGTGATCATCCGGGCCTTAACCTTGGCCGAGTCAGAATAAATCATTTCAACCTCCTTACTGGTTTCAACCGGTGTTTCAGCAATTTTGGCTGATATCGCATCAACCTTGGCAAGATCATTTTCGCAGCCTGTGGCAATAAATAAAAAAGCAATTGCAAGGCTCGTTACTACGTTTTTCACAATACAACTATTTTGAAATAGAAAACAGACAAAGATATAAACATAAAAACTCTTGTTCATTGTTATCTGAACAAGAGTTTTTATCGATTTATTAAAATCAGATTAATCGAATCTACGTTTAATGAACCAACGGTCGTTTAAGGTAAAGCCTACAAATAAATTGCAATAACGTTCCTTAATCAAACCATTTGAAGTGGTGCCCCGGGTACCCAATTGAACACCTAGATTAAGCTTTGAGCCTGTATAAAGTAAACCTCCGAAGAATTGGTTCGACATTGGTAAACCTACACCTAAAGTCAAATCCATTTCATTAATATCTTGACCTTTAAGGTTAAGGTAAGACTTATAATAATTAATACCTGCACGATATTCAATCCGTTTCAAATAGCTCGAAACCGAGTAAATATCAGGAGTATACTGAGCACCTAAACGAACACCATACATGTCTTTAAAGTCTCTGCTCTCACCGTTTTCGGTATACTGAGTCCATTGCTGATAATCAAAATCGGCACCCGCAATAAGTTTATTGGCTTTATTAAATGTAAAACCTACTGTATGCGTGGTTGGTAATAGTAAATTTCCTTTTACATCTGATAAATAAGAAATAGTATCGACTGGATTAATACTTCCGTTATCTGAAAGCAGATAGCGATCGAAAACATAGCCTTGTTTTGTATTTACCTTCGTTTTAACCGAACCGAAGTAACCAATTGTCCAGCGTTTTTCAGGACTTTGAACAATCGAATACTGCGCACCATATTTCACCAAAAATCCACTGGCACTCGTAGTTAAGGTTGTACGGCTGTTGTAACTATACGGGTCGTCTAAAACTGTTGAGGTGGTACGTTTGATGCTTCCGAACAAATAACCAATGTTCACACCAATGGAAAGATTTTTAGCTACTTGATACGCCGTTCCAAAATAAACCTGAGAATAACCGCCCTCACCAAATAAAGAGTTCTTGCCAGAGACCGTATCTACTCTTTTAAAGATCGTATCCCTTCCTACATTATAACCCGAATTTGAAAAGGGAATAATGCCTAAAGAACCGCCCATTTTACGCGACATTGGAAACCCTATGGCAAAATGATCGAGAGAAAAATTGTAACTACTTTGTTTTAGGGACGAAGTATTTAACTGATCAACACCTCCATGCAAACCCAAATCGATATTAGTCATTACTAATGACGTGTACGATGCCGGATTTGAAATATTGATATTATCAGGTGTGCGCAATCCGGAGGTGATATTACCCATTCCTTTTCCCTGAGCGAAAGTTTGTGGCACCAAGGATCCTACACCGTAAGCCGAATATGGAGAACTGGTTGTGGCCTGTGCAAATACGTTTGAACCAATAAATGTTAGAGAAATAAAGGTAAGTAACTTAGTAAATTTACGCATACTGATATTTTAATATGGCATTCAACCCGATCAATACCAGGTTAGGTTGCCAATTGACCACGGGCGCAAAGATGCTATTTTTCAAACGACTGTCAAAAAATTTTGAGTCGCCTCCACAAAGCACCACTGCAAGGTTTTCAAATTGTTTTTCGTATTTCGAAATTATGCCTTCAAGTTCTGCAATCAAACCATTTTGTACACCCGAAAGAATTGATTCGCGTGTTGAGGTTCCAATCAGTTGGTTGAAATCATTTTCGAAACTAATTAACGGAAGTTTATCGGTAAAAGTATTGAGTGCAGAAAAACGCATGGCAAGGCCCGGAGAGATAGCTCCACCCAAGTAAACGCCCTCTTTTGTAATCAGATCAAACGTAACACACGTTCCGCCATTGATAATAAGCACATTACGCTTTTCAAATAGCTGGAACGCGCCATTAACAGCGGCCAGACGATCTGTACCTAATGTTGCCGGCGTTCCGTAATTATTTTTTACGGGAACCCGAATGGTATTGTTCAATAAGGTAAATGTGGTAGTTTGATTCAACAAACGGATAATGCCTTCATCGTTGATCACCACCGAAGAAAGAATCGAATATTTTGGCTTATACTTACGGATAAACTGCTGTATATAATCAATAGGGGAATCTTCAATAGCTATAACCTCTATTAAATCATCATTATTAAAAACTGCTATTTTCGTTTTAAAATTCCCAATATCAATTATCAGATTCATGAAATAAAATCATGTATAAACACAAAAAGCAGAAAGTAAAATAACCGGGGGTTAATCTACATTCTGCTTCCTGTTATATTTTAATTACTATAATACAGCTTGAAGAATTGATTCGAACAATGCTAAACCATCTTGATTTGCTAAAATTGAATCAGAAGCACGTTCAGGGTGTGGCATCATTCCAAATACGTTACGGTTTTTATTACAAACCCCTGCAATGTTTTCTAATGATCCGTTTGGATTAGATTCGGCAGTGATATTGCCGTTTTCATCACAATAACGGAATAACACCTGATCGTTATCATTTACCATTTTCAACGTATCAGCATCAGCATAATACTTACCTTCTCCGTGAGCGATAGGGATTTTCAAAGCCTTATCCAAATCCACCTGGGCGGTAATTAATGAATTTTGAGTTTGTGTTTTCAGGTAAACATTTTTGCAAATGAACTTACGATTATCATTGTGCAATAGTGCTCCCGGAACCAATCCGGCTTCACCTAAAACCTGAAAACCATTACAAATACCCATTAGGTATCCGCCTTTGTTAGCAAAGTCGATAACTTCTTTCATAATAGGCGAAAAGCGGGCAATTGCTCCCGAACGTAAATAATCGCCGTATGAAAAACCGCCAGGCAACACGATAAAATCGCATCCTTGCAAATCATGATCTTTATGCCAAAGGGGTACAACTTTCTGTCCCAGAACATTACCAAAAAGATTGATCGCATCCTGATCACAATTTGAACCCGGGAAAACTACAACTCCAAATTTCATTTTGTATCAATTTTCAAAGCGCAAAGTTAGAAAAACTTATAATAGTAAAGGAATTGTTTGGGAAAACTTATTGGATTTTAACAGAATTTGCCACTTTACTTTTACATCAACTGATCAAACCTTCAAGATTTTTTTATTAAAACAATTGAAAATAAAAGATCGAAATAATCAACAACGCAAAAACAAATTCATAAAACCAACGCACTTTTGCCGAATTAAAATAGAAGGTCATAAAGGTTGCAACAGGAGCAGCTGCAAGCATCAGGTGATTAATATGTTGATCGGGCATAATGAAATAACTCGCCACGATCAGAATTACAAAAAAGCCCAGGCATTGCAAGGATTTACGAACCTGTACCACATTTTTAAAGAACATCACCCGCACCTGATTCAATGACAATAACAATACGATGATAATAGGAATTAGTGCAAAATAATCATCCTGTTCAATAGCCAAAGCCTGAGGCAAAACAAATTTGAATGGCAGCCACAAGTGATAAAAGTCGTTGAAATCATCATTCCAGAAGTAAAAGGTCCCTAAAATGATATAAGGGACGATAAGGCCGATTATTCCGGTGAACCATTCTCGAATAGAAAACGATTTAAAAACTACAGAACTGTACCAAATGATCGGAAAGATGAAAATAAAGGGAAAATATAATAATGACCCTAACGAAATGATAAAGCCCATATCAAAAGCACTTTGCAAAGTTGATTGTGAGCGATAAAATGAAAATATCTTATCAAGTATCCAAAGCAAAAAAAAGTTACAAAAGATAATGGGTGAAAAGGTAAGGAACTCCGTGAACATGCTGCACAAAACAGCGTACATCAGTTCTGGCAAAAAAGTAGTTTTATTAAAGAAGTTATGCCTGGTTATAATTCGACCAAATAGTACCGCCTGTATAAAAATTACCGCACCCGTGGTTAGAATATTATAAACCGGATTGCTTAAAAAGTTAAACTGAAAGAAAACCAGCAATTTTACAAAAGGTTGGTAAACAATCAGTGAGTTATACAAACTAGGATTCAGTAATACGGCAAGGCGCAACAGAAGTATAAACGCTGCTAAAAGAATATAATTATAGGCTTGGGCCTTGCGAAAGGTATTAATGATCATGGATGGTAAAGAAAACTAACTGGCGCAATAATCAGTATTTTGACTCAAAAATAAAACTGATGTATAACGATTATTTTAATTCGACAGGAGGTTGATCTATTAATATGCAACCGCAGGTGTGTATTTTTTCATTAAACGTTCTATTATTTGCTCGGTTTCATCTGGATAATCAACAATAACCCTTCGACCTTCTTCAACCCAGTGTTTTACTTTGGCCGCAAATAAATCATCAATTTTATGGATCACCGGAACACCCATTAAGCGTAAGGCTTCGGCATTGCACTGCTGCTCCCATTGATTAGACATAGGAACAGATAAAACCTTTTTCCCAAGGAACAAGGCTTCGGCGGGGCCTTCAAAGCCTCCTCCGGTTAGCAACCCTTCGCAACCTGCTAAACTATAGTTAAACAACTGGTTATTAACGGGCAACACTTCCACATTTTCAACGGTATAATTTTTTTTAGTGTGTTTTGAGAAAACATCCCATTTAACACCTTTAACCTGTTTTAAATGTTCCACCAATTTAACGTCGTCATGAGCTGGAAGATAAACGGTATAATGCCCGTTGTTAATAGGTTCGAGTGCCCTGATTTCTTTTCGGATCACAGGTGTATTGATAAAGCTATCATAACGATCGAAGTGAAATGCAACTGTTTCTTTAACCGGAGCATAATGCTTTAAGACCAACTCTTCCCAATGCGGAAAATTATGATCAGGCCTTGGTGATTTATCAGATAAAAAAGCTGATTGATGACTGAGACCTACAACAGGGAGTTTCCGGAGCTTGGAAGCCCAAGCAGTGATCGGTTCAAAATCATTGATGATCAAATCATAATTCTCTAAAGGCAACTGTTTGATATCTTTAAACAGTTGTCGCAGATTCATGATCTTAAACGTTTTCCAATGATCAACACCTCCGTTTTTACCAAAAACAAAACTGAAACCGTGCAATTTATAATGAACCGGTTGAGTTAATGATACATCGGCTTGGGTGCCACTGATTAACAAATCGAGCTCTCCATAATTTTGAAGATGCGGAATTATATCTCTGGCACGACTTATATGACCATTTCCTGTTCCTTGTATGGCGTAAAGTATTTTCAACGTATTTCCGGTAAATGAAAATTAAAATCTGATAACTATAATCTGATGATTAATCTTTAATGATCAACGATTGATACAGCAAATTTATATCAATTTTAGCATTCAAGTCCTCATTTTCCTCATTTATAGTGTCAATGTCTTCATTTGCAAACTCATCCGCATTAAAACGATACAGATCCCATTTGCCATTTTGATACTCAAGAGCAGTTAAACTCTCCACCCAATCGCCTGAATTTAAATATTCAACTTTACCCTTTTCGGTAGTTATGGTCTTTATTTCAGGTTGATGAATATGACCACAAATAACGTAATCATAACCTTTTTCAATGGCAATTTCGGCGGCAGTCATTTCAAAATCATTCATAAACTTAACAGCATTTTTTACTGAACTTTTTATCTTTTGGGAAAAGCTCATCTTATCTCTACCCAGGAGTTTTAGTAAGAAGTTTACAAATGTGTTCAGCAAGATCAACGAATCATAGCCTATAGCACCAAGTTTTGCCAGCCACTTAGAATGCTGCATAGTGATATCAAACACATCACCGTGAAAGATCCAGGCCCGTTTGCCATCAATTGGCAGCACAACTTTGTTCATCAGCCTAAAACTACCCATTTCAAAATCGGCAAATTTTCGTAACATCTCGTCATGGTTACCAGTCAGGTAATAAACATCAACGCCCTGGCTAACCATTTTCATCACTTTGCGAAGCACCTTCATATGGGCTTCGGGCCAGTATGATTTACTAAACTGCCAGATATCTATTATATCACCGTTTAAAATTAGAGTTTGGGGTTTTATACTTTTGAGGTACTTTAACAAGTCTTTAGCATGGCAGCCAAAGGTTCCAAGATGGACATCAGAGATTACAACGATTTCAACTTCGCGTTTGGACATCAGAACAAAAAGAAAAAAGAATTAATGACGCTGAATTTTTATAGCGAGAGCAGGTATAATAAAAGAATAAAAAATATCGGTCTCTAATCCTCTTCATCTTCAATGTTAAGATCAAAGGGACTAAAGTAGTAGGCACCTACTGCTGCAAGGGCCAATCCGATAATGATAAAATAATTGATCTCCATTTTACAATCTGATGGTACATTATTTTATGCAAATATCATTCCGACAAGTAAATAGCAGATTAAATTTGTGTTAATAAATTATGAATTAACACATTGAAAACTTACGTTCTATGCGATCGAGTTGATTAAGATGATGTTTGGTATGGATGAGCATAAAATGAACCCATTGGGAAGCGTTCAGAAAGCCAAGCCGCGGATGCTCCATCCGTTGATCTTCATTTGCATTAAGTATATCCTCACTTTGAACTGATTTTATTCTTGAAAGCAGTTTAGTGGCTAATGCTTTTGCGTCTTCTTTATGAATATTTTGCACACGCGATTTTAAAGCTTCAGGAGCTTCATACTTACCTGGCGGAAAATGGCCTAGTGCAAATAATTTATCACCCATTTCATTCAGCCCTGCAGATCCTTCCATTCCCTGCCCCTGCATGCACATTTCCATCGCTTTTTGCTGCATTAAACAGGTACCAAAAACATGACTGTACACTTCGGCCATTGACCAGCACCCTATTTCAGGAGAAAGCATAAAAACCTGATCGGAATAATGATCCAATCGGCTTTGGTATTCTTCCAGGATTAATTGTAAATCGGCAAGTATTTCGGGTAAATTCATGCTACTATTTACAAAATTTGCTGCAGTTCATCAAGCGATTTTATTTCATAATCCACCTTAATTTCATGCTTAACATTGCGGGGGTTAAAATACACACAGTCCATTTCAATTGCCTGAGCCCCGGCAATATCCGCCTCAAGGCTATCGCCAATCATCATACTCTCAGGAACAGTTGCATTTGCCAGGCTTAATGCATGATAAAAAATGGCTGGATCAGGTTTATTTACCCCAATCTTTTCAGAAATATTAATATGATCAAAGTATTTACCAATACCTGTTGTTTCAACCTTAATTAGCGTGCTTTCATAAAAACCGTTCGAAATTAAATGAAGCCTGTATTTGGATTGCAAGTAGGAAAGCGTTTCATGTGCATGAGGAAAAAGGTTCGCTTTGGTGGGGCAAATGCGCACATAATCATTTTCAAATTCAGAAGGGATCAACCGTTCGTCAACATTTAAATCGCGAAAGGTTTTATTGAACCGTTCGTGCCGCAAATGTTCCTTTGAAATCAAACCTTTGTGATATTGGGCCCACAAGTCGTGGTTGTTCTCCGTATAAATTTCAATAAACAAATCGGCAGATTTCAACCCCAGGGAAGGTAATTTATAGGTATCAAAAAGTTCTCTTAGTGTTTGTTCAGCATTCTTGTCAAAATCCCAGATGGTATGGTCAAGATCAAAAAAGAGATGGCTATAAGTCTTCATTTCAGAAACAAAGGTAGCCAGATTTGTTAAGGGATTGATGAAGAACGTTGATCTATATTACTATTTTGAATTATTAAAGTTTCTCGCCAAAACACAAATCTCCCGCATCGCCTAAGCCGGGAACGATATAAGCTTTTGAGGTTAACTCTTCATCTACGGCTCCTAACCACAAGCAGGCTTTGGGTAAGTTCGCTCTAACATGTGAAACCCCTTCTGTACTTGCAATTACACAGGCAATATGCAGCTCCTTAATTTCAAATCGGGCCATAAGTTCTTTACATACCACTACCATTGACTGACCGGTAGCCAACATGGGATCAGAAACAATTACAATTCGGTCGGCCATATCCGGGGTTGAAAAATATTCCGTTTTTATTTCAAAATCATTGCTTTTTTTGGGTTTCCGGAAGGCTGATATATATGCCGAATCAGCCTTATCAAAATAATTCATAAGGCCCTGATGCATTGGTAAACCCGCGCGCAGTATAGTAGCCAAAACCGGCTGCTCTTCTAACAGAGGAACTGTGGCTACACCCAATGGTGTTACCACCTCCTGTTCAACATAATTCATCTTCTTACTTATTTCAAAGGCAAATATTTCACCCAACCGTTCAAGATTTCTCCTAAAACGCATTCGGTCATTTTGAATGTCAATATGTCGAAGCTCGGCAAGAAATTGATTTGCTAATGAATGAGTTTTATTTAAGATAGTAATCATAATGAACACTGTTTAGCATAAGTTAATGAAAATGGACCGCCTTTAAATTTACAGCTTTTTACAACGAAAACACCCTGAAAGTCGTACAAAAGAAATTACAGACTTAATTCCGAATGAAAAAAATTTTACTTGCATTAATTCTGCTGTATATCGGCACAAACCCCCTAAAAGCGCAAACAACCGATACAGCAATGACTCCCTTACCCCAACAACGTATTCATACCTTTCAAAGTACACGAGTTATCCTCAACCATTCGGTAGAGACCACGGAAAGTCATGCCTTAGATGTTCGTGTCACTCATCGTTTTGGAGATGTTGCTGGTGATTTTGGCGGTTCAGCTACTTTTTGGGGACTTGACAATTCAGCTGATATAAGGGTAGCTTTTGAATATGGGATCAACAAACGTTTAACTGTTGCATTGGGCCGAAACAAGTTCGACCAACTGATAGACAGTCATCTTAAATACAGACTGCTAGAACAAACAAGCGACAATAGAATGCCATTATCGATAACGCTTTTGGGTTCCACAGGCATAGCTGTGAGAAAGGATCCGGATGTTTTTACGGATTTTGGCTCACGCTGTTCTTTTTTTATTGAAGCTCTTATTGCAAAAAAGTTTACAGATAAGCTATCGCTGCAAATCAGCCCATCATATCTTCATCGTAAATACCTGTATTATCCGCAGGATGAAAAAGATCTGTTTTCCCTCGGAATTTCTGGGCGATATAAGTTCAACAAACGCTGTGCATTAGTAGCTGATTATATACATACCTTTTCCAGCTACCGTAAAAACAGCACTGAGCCAAACTTTTACGATCCTTTAGCGTTAGGATTTGAAGTTGAAACCGGCGGCCATGTTTTCTCCGTTAATTTTACAAACGCAGCAGGTATAGTGGAAAACAATTTCATTCCAAATACTACCAGCTCATGGAAAAGCGGAGCATTTAAGCTGGGTTTCAATATTTCAAGAATATTTTATTTCGGCCGGGACTAAACGCCTTCGTAATAAATACTGGCAATCCACTACCAATTTGAATTAATTATATTTGACCAGCATGAAGTTTCAACTTACCTCAGAATATAAACCTACGGGCGATCAGCCCGAAGCAATTCGTCAATTAGTAGAAGGAGTAAACGCCAACGAAGAGTTTCAAACATTGCTGGGTGTTACCGGCTCAGGCAAAACCTTTACGGTTGCCAATGTAATTGCTCAAACGCAGCGGCCTACATTGATTTTGAGTCATAACAAAACCCTGGCGGCTCAGCTGTATGGAGAATTCAAGCAGTTTTTCCCCGAGAATGCTGTCAATTATTTTGTTTCGTACTACGATTATTATCAACCCGAGGCTTACATGCCTACCACCAATACCTACATTGAAAAAGATCTTCAAATAAACGAGGAAATAGAAAAGTTGCGGTTGCGTACCACGTCGGCCTTAATGTCGGGAAGAAGGGATGTAATTGTAGTTTCTTCGGTTTCATGTATTTATGGTATGGGTAATCCCGATGATTTCGCCAGTTCCATATTTCGAATTGCTGTTGGAACTCGTATCAGTCGGAATGCATTCCTGCATCGTTTGGTAGAGATTCTATATTCAAGAACCACAGCCGATTTTAGACGAGGAACTTTCAGAGTGAAAGGTGATACCGTGGATGTATATCCGGCCTATGCTGATTTTGCGTACAGGATCTCCTTTTTCGGGGATGATATTGAAGAATTGACCGTAATTGACCCTATTACAGCCAAAACATGGGAAAGAATGGAGCATCTGGCCATTTTCCCAGCCAACTTATTTGTGACGCCGAAGGAAAAAATGCTGCATGCTATCTGGGCAATTCAGGAAGAACTGGAGACCAGAAAAGCTCAGTTAATTGACGACAAGCGCTTTCTTGAAGCAAAGAGACTTGAAGAGCGTGTAAACTACGACTTGGAAATGATGCGAGAGCTGGGTTATTGCTCTGGTATTGAGAACTATTCACGGTTTTTCGATGGCAGACAGCCGGGTATGCGTCCTTTCTGTTTACTTGATTATTTTCCAAATGATTTTCTGCTGGTGGTGGATGAAAGCCACGTTACCATCCCGCAAATCCGGGCCATGTACGGCGGTGACCGATCGCGTAAAATTTCGTTGGTTGAATATGGATTTCGGCTACCTGCCGCTTTAGATAATCGCCCATTAAACTTTAATGAATTTGAAAGTTTAACCGGGCAAACACTATATGTGAGTGCTACTCCAGGAAATTATGAGCTGGAAAAAACGGAAGGTGTGGTAATTGAACAAGTGATCCGCCCAACCGGATTATTGGATCCAATTATTGAAGTTCGTCCTGTACAGAATCAGGTGGATGACCTGCTCGAAGAAGTTGACATTACGGTTAAAAAAGGTGATAGGATCTTAGTTACCACCTTAACCAAACGAATGGCTGAAGAGCTGACTAAGTACATGTCGAAACTTGGCATCAAATGCCGTTACATACATTCTGAAGTAAAAACATTAGAACGAGTGGAAATATTGCGGGGTTTACGTTTGGGCGAGTTTGACGTACTAATCGGCATTAACTTATTACGTGAAGGATTAGATTTGCCTGAAGTGTCATTAGTGGCAATACTTGATGCCGATAAAGAAGGCTTCCTTCGTTCCGACAGAGCGTTGATTCAAACCATTGGCCGTGCAGCCAGGAATTCAGATGGCCGGGTGATTATGTATGCCGATTCAATTACTGATTCCATGGATCGTACGATTAATGAAACCAACCGTCGTCGTGAAAAACAAATGAAGTACAACGAAGAAAACGGTATAATTCCACAAACTGTTCGCAAGGAAAGATCAGCAATTATTGAACAAACGTCGGTTATTGACTTTAAAGGAGGAGTTCAGCAGGCCTATGTAGAAAATGAAACACCATCAATAGCTGCCGATCCAATTGTTGAATACATGAGCAAACCGGAACTTCAAAAAACAATTGACAATACCCGTAAAGAAATGTTAAAGGCATCAAAAGAAATGGATTTCTTATTGGCGGCCAAACTTAGAGATGAGATGTTTGCCCTGGAAACCATTATGAATGACCGTTTTTCTTAAAAAACCTTCATCCCAATGTACTTAAAAGTTAAAAGTATTTCTTAATAATGCAAAAGCCTCGGATTGAGGCTTTTCTTTTATATTTAGCCCCTAATATGAAAACGCGCATTTATCCTACGTTGCTCTCTTTGTTAATTTGTTACGGTTCTTTTGCTCAGCAAGCTGATCATAAAAAGAAGAAGAAATCAGATATTCCAAAGTATACGATTGAAAACTGGTTCAATGGGAAAAAGTCGGCTACCTGTCTAACTTTTGATGATTGGTCGTCAGGCCATGGACCTATTGTGGTTAACAATCTAATAGAAAGAAAATGTCCTGCTACCTTTTTTGTCACCCAAAACAATAATGGATTGGGCGGAGGATATGTCCAAATGCAAAAAGCGGCTCAACATGGTTTAGAGATTGGCAATCATACGCTGTCGCATCCCGATTTAACTAAACTAACTTCCGATGACCTTAAAAAAGAGGTATCTGGTACGCAGGCATCGTTATCAAAAGAAACAAATAGTGAAGTTTCAACACTGGCTTATCCCTACGGCCCGTATAATGATCAAGTGATTGAAGAGGTGAAAAAACATCACATTGCAGCAAGAGGAGTAATAGACATCAATCATTTTCCTTATGAGTTTGCGACGAGTGAACAAGATTACTTTAAGCTGAACACTGTAGGTGTAAATGAGGATTTTACGTCCGAAAAATTTGGCACAATCATAAGAAAAGCTAACATAGAAGGTGGAATGCTTACCCTTATATTCCATAGCGTTTATAATGATAAAGTAGATGATCACTCCTATGCCGCCATTACGGAGCAGCGACTTAACCAGCTTTTAGACACCCTTGATTCTTACAAAAAAGAAACCTGGGTTACTACCATGGCAAATGCTGTGAAATATCACAGGGAGGCTCATTGCGCGAAGCTCAAAACCATTACCAACAATGCAATGGAATGGACCTTGAACTTAACCGATACCTTATCAAATAACAAGATCTATAATCAGCCATTGACCATTAATTTAAAAGTTCCAAATGGTAAAAAGTATATTGCAATAAGCCAAAGAGGAGAACCTCTTCCTTTTAGTTTTAACGACAAGAAAAATTTGATCTCTTTTAATGTGGTTCCTGATGGCGGAATAATTCGTATCACTAAAGCGAGAGAAAAGGGAATGAAGAAAAAGTAGAATTATTCATTTAACCACAGAGGGCTAAGTGTTTCACAGTTTTTTATGAAATTGAAATATTGTTTTATTGTTATTAATTCTGGAATCTCTACTCCTGAGTCCTTCTTCAGAGTCATTTAAAATTCAATCAGTAGTGCCGGATCGGGGCAATTGGTTAAGTACACACCTCTTTCTGAAAGCTTACAAACGCCTGGGTAATCCCCATTATAGTCCCCCATTTCTTTTATAAGTTGAAAGTGAAGATGAGGTGGCCAGCCGCCATTTTCATCGTAATTGCCAAACGTTGCAATTCTTTGACCCTTTTCAACTAACTGTCCCACTTCCAAACCTTCTAAACTACTAACTGAAAGGTGTCCGTATAATGAATGAAATATCAAGCCATCAACCTCATGCTTTAAAACAATAGCAGGACCATAGTCGCCAAAATTATCATTGTTTTTAAAACTATGAACGGCCCCTCCGAGAGGAGCATAAATGGCTGTTCCGGCAGGCCCCCAAATGTCAACACCTAAATGTAGTCTTCGTGGCTCAGTCCCATTAAAATGTTCGCTTCTACTGTAAATCTCACGATATTCATCATAGCCACCCATCCCAAATTTAGCTCCGGCGTTCACCCGTTTTGCCTCCACCCATTTAGAAAAGGTTGCTGTATCCGAAAAAACATCCTCACTTAATTCCTGTCCCAATAAATCAAAATGAACAGTAAGCATACGATCTTTTTTAGGATCGAAGTCAACAATAGGAGCTTTCTTTACTTTGCTTAGCACATCGGCCAAAGTCATAAACTTTTTATTTCTCATACCGCTAAATTGGTTAAATCGTGTACAGCAGATTCCTTTCTGTGCTCCATCAAATGAAGCACCATTTTTGGAACAAGCCCCACATTTTCATCGGTATAACGAAGTATAGACCAGTAAAAAGGTTGTTTAATCTCTTTGGTGATCATTTCAGCAAATGCAGTATGACCTTTAGCTATTACAATTATCGGTATCCCCAACTTGGCACTTGCATTCCAAATTTCTTCGGATTGAATTTCATCATTAACAGCACTGACCACAATAAACTGCACATGCAAGTGATTAGCAAGTAAAAAGCGGTTTATTTCTTTAAATCGAATCTTTTTACTGAATCGTTTGCCCACAAGACTAGCCGCTGATGATTCGTCTTTAGGGTCATGAACAATTACCAAATCGTTAAAATTGGCTTTATTCAAACAATCAACGATCTGAATTCCAGGCTGCTCAGCTCCTCCAATTAAAACTATCATATTACAAAAAGATTTTGCTTGGGTGATTCGATAATTCCTTTTTCAGCAGCTATATTAAACATGGTCTGTATAGCTTTTCGTCCATCTGCACCTAAATCTATAGAGAACTTATTGACATAGGTTGTAATATGCTTGTACATTACTTCTTCGTCCATCTCCTGGGCATGAGCTCTTACAAATTCCAATGGTTCTTTAGGATTTCGAGCAGCAAATTCAACACTGGCCTTTACCAATCGGTTAACCTTATGCTGAATTTCAACAGGCAGTTCACGTTTAACACAAATGCCACCCAGAGGAATCGGAGCTCCTGTTAATTGCTCCCAGTATTCGCCTAAATCAATCACTTTCTTCAGTCCTTTTTGTTGATAGGTAAAGCGATTTTCATGAATGATCAATCCTAAATCAATTTCGTCGTTCAATAATTTAGGTTCGATAGCAGAGAATATCAATTCTTCTTTATTATGTGCCAACGGAAATGCGAGGCTTAACAAAAAATTGGCAGTTGTATATTTTCCGGGGATACCTATTTTTCCTTCATTTACTTTTTGAGCAACACGTAGCGCCAGCTTTGTTACCGGTTCTTTACCCGTACAAGCTGCAATTCGATCTTTATCCGTCATCGTCTCTTCAGAAACATCCGTTTTAGAGATAAGTAAAGGGCCAACACCGAAACCCAAAGCGCTACCAGCATCGAGCAATGCATAATTATCGGCAGCATATGCAAAAGCATGGTAGCTTAACTTGGTAACATCCAGTTCTCCCCGAAAAGCTTTCTGATTTAGGGTTTCCACGTCATCAAAAAACACCTCAAAGTCTAAACCTTCCGTATCAATTTTTTTGTTCACCAATGCATCAAAAATAAACGTATCGTTTGGGCAGGGTGAAAATCCTAAAGTAAGTTTCATGATCAAATTAAATCCATAGTAAATAGTCAACAGACCATTGTTTTATTAAATTTCACATCAGTCGATGGACTATGGGCCATTGACCAATGTTCTTTATTATCGATATAAATTAAAAATTCGCTCCAGAGCCTGGTTAAGATTAGCAACAGCCAATGGAATGTTCCAGGCGTCACGGTTTCGGCGCTCCACATAATTGGAAATACTCCTTATCTGCAAGCACTTAACCCCTTCAGATAAACAAACATACATAAAAGCTGCTCCTTCCATGCTTTCTGTTTGAACAGGAAAGCTTAAAGCTACCTTTTCAATACTTTCATTATTACCATGAACCTTATTAACTGTAATACCGGAAACAGTTGCAAACTCATCAATAATAAAGGTATTTATCAGCTTTTTGTTTTTAAAAGGTTGCTCATTACCATCCACAAAGCCCATCGAAAACAGATCAATAAACTGATCGCCGTCTTCTGCACCCAACTCCGAAAACTGGTCATCAACAACTTGCAGCACCGAGCCTAAAGCTATTGACCGATCGAAACTCCCCGCTATACCGGCGTTAATTACCAAATCATACTTGGTTGAAAGTAGCCTTTTAGTTAGCTGATATGCTGTTGCCACCATGCCAACACCTGTAATCAATACATCGCATTGAGGATTGGAACTAACAAAGGGGTTTATCTCGGCTTGGGTAGCCGCAACTATTAGTATTTTCATTTGAAACAAAAATAATGGTTTGTTGGTTTATTGGAAATTGATGAATTGTTATACTGTCTTATTGTTGAATAGCTTTGTTGATCTTTCTTAACAATTTAAGAATTTAACCCTTTAACAATTCAACCATTTTATCGTCTTAACTGGCAATTAAAATTTTTCGATATTTGTCGGATGATCTACATTACCCGCAGAGAGCGTTTTAACGCCGCACATAAACTATATCGTGAGGAATGGAGTTTGGATAAAAATGCCGAAGTATTTGGCAAATGTTCAAACCCTAACTGGCATGGTCATAACTATGAACTTTTTATTACTGTTAAAGGAAACGTAAACCCGGAAACAGGTTTTGTCATCGATCTGAAGGAGCTTCGCGATATCATTAATGCTCGTGTAATCCATAAGCTCGATCATAAAAACGTAAACATGGATGTTGATTTCATGAAAGGAAAAATGGCTTCAACAGAAGTATTGGCCATTGAAATTTTCAAGCAATTAAATGAACCTATTAAAGCACGTGGCGCGATGCTGCATGCTGTTAAACTGTACGAAACCGAAAATAACTTTGTTGAATATTTCGGCGAATAAACGCTCAATAATCTTATGGACGATTTGAAAAAATTGGCTTCCAGCATGATGGAAGAAAATGAAATGGACGGTTATCAAAAGATTGACCGTTACAACGAGGAAAAAATCAAAGACATTTCTGATAAGTATTACGATATTTTAAAAGATCTTGGCGAAGATCCCAACCGCGAAGGGTTACTAAAAACACCTGAACGCGTGGCCAAAGCCCTTCAGTTTTTAACGCATGGCTATGATCTAAATCCGAGTGAAATCTTAAAATCGGCAATGTTTACTGAGGAATACAGCCAAATGGTACTAGTAAAAGACATTGAAGTGTATTCGATGTGTGAGCACCATATGCTACCATTTTTTGGCAAGGCGCATGTTGCCTATATTCCCAACGGTAAAGTAGTTGGTTTGAGCAAGATACCTCGTGTAGTGGATGCCTTTTCACGTCGTTTACAGGTACAGGAACGTTTAACCAATGAGATTCGCGATTGTATTCAAGAAACCTTAAATCCTCTTGGAGTAGCTGTTGTTATTGAATGTAAGCACATGTGCATGAGCATGCGCGGCATTCAAAAGCAAAATTCGGTAACCACCACTTCTGCTTTTACAGGTGAATTTATTAATAACGAAAAAACACGGTATGAGTTCATGCAATTAATTGCAGCACACCTTAGTTAATTTTTGAATGATGGAATAATAGAATGATTGAATATTCAATCATTCTATTATTCCATCATTCTTTCATTTATCAAAATCAAACCAAAAATTAAATATGAAAGCTTACGTTTTCCCGGGACAGGGAGCTCAATTTGTAGGAATGGGTAAGGAGTTATATGAAACTTCATCCCTTGCTAAAGAATTATTTGAGAAAGCAAACGAAATTATCGGTTTCCGCATTACTGATGTTATGTTCAGCGGCACCGACGAAGATCTGAAACAAACCAAGGTTACTCAACCTGCCATCTTTTTACATTCGGTTATTTTAGCCAAAACTTTAGGAGATAGTTTTCAACCTGATATGGTTGCAGGACACTCATTAGGAGAGTTCTCGGCCCTGGTTGCTAACGGCGCTTTGAATTTTGAAGATGCATTTAAGCTGGTTATTGCTCGTGCAAATGCAATGCAAAAAGCTTGCGAACTGCAACCATCAACCATGGCTGCTATTTTAGGTTTAGAAGATCAGGTAGTAGAAGATGTTTGCGCGTCTATTGATGAAGTGGTAGTGGCTGCCAACTATAACTGTCCAGGCCAATTAGTTATTTCTGGAAGTATTGATGGCGTAAATAAAGCTTGCGAAAAGTTAAAAGAAGCCGGAGCTAAACGTGCCCTGGTATTAAATGTTGGTGGAGCATTCCACTCGCCATTAATGGAACCGGCCCGTGTTGAACTGGAAGCAGCTATCAATGCTACACCGTTTAATGAACCGGTTTGTGCTGTTTACCAAAACGTAAACGCAAAACCTACAAGCGACCCTGAAACTATTAAGCAAAACTTAATTGCCCAGTTAACCGGCGCCGTAAGATGGACTCAAACGGTACAAGCTATGTTAGCTGATGGAGCTACCTCATTTACCGAAGTAGGTCCGGGTAATGTTTTGCAAGGCTTAGTGAAAAAAGTAAGCAAAGAAGTTGAAACTGTAAGCGCTGCTATTTAAGTGCATTTGATCCTTATAGAAAGAGCATCAACTAACCTTGATGCTCTTTTTTATTTTATCGAGTTGAATAAATAGCCGAATCAGAAATCTGTTTTTGACTTTTTCGCATTTGCCGCTTCACCTAACTACCTGCGAACGGTGTTCCGAAGATACCTACTGCAAGTTCTATCCAAATCAACATAAGTATTAGCAAAATAGCACCACAAAGAACGATTCTATACGGCACTTTACTTACTTTTCTCAATACAAGCTCACATAAAAACCCTGTTCCAAATAGAAGAACACCTGCCACAGTAAAATCAGCCAGGGACCAATTTACTTCAGGGGTAAATTGCATAGCGATTAAAGGCATTAACAATAATAGCCCTGCTGCTAACATAATTCCGATAAGTCTTTTGTTTTCCATAATCATATAAGTCAGAATTTAAGTTGATTCTTTACAACTAAAAGTACTTTGCATATCAAAGTTAACAAAATAGAAGTTTCAATTCAAAATAATTTTCGGGTCAATTGATTTTTAAAGGTAGAGCTCACTAGCAAGTGAACCGCATATGAATTAACAAAACAACTAACAAAATCAAACTAATACAGAAGTCTATTTTTTATCTACCCGAGATTAATTAAATTGTATAGAACTAAATACAACTCTCTCATTATGAAAAGGTTTATCTTTCTATTTTTGGTGACAGTAATTTGCTTGCAAAACGTATCTGCTTTTGCACAGGCCAAAGAAGATACCACCGCTGCGTTAGGTCTGGCAGGTGACAATCTGGATTTATACGCCGTTTTAGATCTCTTCCAAAAATCAAAAACTATTGAAGCTTTTGAAAAATCACTTAATGACGAAAAGGAAAAAATTAATAACCTTGACTTAAACCTCGATAAAAAGGTTGACTTTATTAAAGTGGTAACCAAAAAAGATGGCGATTCCTACACGTTTATTCTTCAGGTGGATGTTGCCAAAAAAGAAACACAGGACGTTGCTGTAATTTTGTTAGACAAGGGTAAAGACAATAAAGTAAGCCTGCAGATTGTAGGTGATGAGGAATTATACGGTAAAGATTATGTAATTGAGCCTAAGGGAAATTCATCTGTAACGGCCAACCCGGGCTACAAAGGAAGTGATCCGGTTACAGTAAATGTTCCGGCAACCACCACAGTAGTGGTTCAACAGGCGCCAATTGTGCAGTATGTATATTCACCGGCATATGTACCTTATTATCCTCCTTATTATTATGGTTATTATCCGCCTTGGTTTGGTTTTGCAACCGTCATGGCTGTTGGCATTTATAGAAGTAATCATTATTATCACCACGGCGGGTATTACGGCGGGCACTATGGAGGTGGCAATACCGTTATTGTTAATAATCGAAATAGTATCAATCATTATAACAACTCCAGAAACACTTCAAACACGGTAAGAAATAACCAAAACAGAGGCAGTTATGGCAATGGATCTACGAACCGACGAGGAGGAACATCAGCCTCTAATCGAGCCTCAAATAACATGTCATCAAATAGGGCTGGAAACAACATGTCGTCAAACAGGGCCGGAAACAATCCATCTGTATCCAACCGTCAATCGCCTTCAACTTCAAATCGGCAGTCACCATCAACTTCAAATCGGCAGTCACCATCCATGTCCAACCGTCAATCGCCATCAGCAACTACCCGACAATCTTCTGGTTATTCATCGCCATCATCGCGATCAGGTTCAATGGGAGGTGGAGGACGCTCAATGGGTGGAGGCGGAGGTCGCTCAATGGGAGGAGGTGGAGGCCGCAGACGCTGATAGAGATTTTAAACTGAATTATCATTCCTGGGTTTTAAATACAAGAGGTACTGTTAAATTAACAGTACCTCTTTGTATTCAGGTTATTTTATAAAAATCAGTTTTTATTTGATCAAACCATCTGAAGCACTCATATCTCGTACTGCTACGTACTTTCCGTTTCTTTTTTCAAACATAGTTATGTAATTACCCGTATTAACTGCAGTATTAGTTGAATCAGTAACTTTAAAAGCTCCAATTTCTACCACCAAATTTCCATCATTAGAAACAAAAACCTCGTTAGTAGTAAATGAGATCTTGTTGGTACTTGAACCTACATCAGATAGCAAAAATTCCACAATTGCAGGCTTACCTACTAATGGAGGCCTGTTTTGAAAAAAGCTGGTCGCATCATCCGCATAATAACCTATATTTTTTAACACACCACTATTGTATGTTTCAGCAAACTCATTTTCCTTGGCCTGAATTTCCTGTTTGATCTGTTCTTTATCAATTACCACTGCCGGCTCTTCTTTTTTAGTATTACAGGCTATCAATAAACTTAATATACATCCAAGTGATACAATCATGCTTTTCATAATTAAATTATCTTTGTTAATTATTAAAAATTAGACCTATTAACTTAAATTTAATAAAAAAAACAGAGCATCAGACTATTTTTTAAATTCTTATTATAATTGAATTAAACCTTCCCGATAAACTTCCTTTCTCCATCCTCGATCTTAAAAAGGCGATCAAATTAAAACCGTAAACGCAAATTGAACCTACTTAAAAAAAGACTTTAAAGTCATTTTTTTTAAGCATCGTTTGAAATCTAATCGTTAGTGCAGATATTCAAAAAATTCAAAAGTTGATTTCATGCTCAACTTAAAAAACAGCTTGATTTAAACAGTTGTCAAACCATTATATACCAAACCATGAAAAAACCATTTTTTGCTCTGGCACTCCTTGCCTCTAGCATTGCTGCACAAGGGCAATCAAACGGATTTTCAAGTAATTCGCTTCAAAATCCAAATGACAAAAACACTCAAGTAGCCGATCTTACCAGAAAAAAATCAACTGACTTATCTCTGGTTGAAAATTTCGAGCCGCAGGCCAATACTGTGTCTATAGCTCCTCCGGTAACTAATTTCCAATCATATTTAAAATTTGATTTTCTTTCAGGCGACAGGGTGATTGCTTTTGAGGATTTTAGCCAAGATAAGACAGGCACCTTCCCTCTAGACTGGAACACCAACGGTGTAGGTGAAATTGCAACACTAGATAATCAGACAGGTAAATGGCTTTCAATGGGCCAGATTGCAAATTATCGTCCGGAGTTTATGACCGCTGATTTACCTGAGAATTTTTCTTTTGAGTTTGACCTGGTTCTAAACGCAGGTAAAAACACTGGTGGTTTTTATGTACAATTAGGCCATGCTGCCCTTAACAAAGATATTGAGCCTACCAATTGGGGTGCAGAATTTAGAATGGTAGGAGGCGGAGAAGGATACATTTCTATCGAAAACTTCTGTTATTCGGATGACTGCAAAAAATTGGCTCCTTTCGCCAATTCGGCTGAAGTACATTTTAACTCAGCAGGTGAGAAGATCAGAGTTTCTATTTCCAGAATGAAACAACGCCTTAAAATTTACATAAACGAAGTTAAGGTAATTGATGAATTTAAGCTGCTGGATGCAACTGCTCCTATGAATTGCATCAATTTTAAAGTTGCTGCAAATGCCAACAACAAGTTTGCTTATGTTTCCAATATTAAACTAACTGCTGGAATACCCGATGTTCGCAAAAAACTAATGGTCGAAGATAAATTTGTAACAAGTGGTGTATTGTTCGACCCTAACAGTGATATGATAAGACCTGAGTCGTATCCGGTTTTAAAGGAAATTGCTTCTGTTTTAAAAGAAAATCCTTCAGTTAAAATTAAAATTGTAGGCCATAGCGATGCTGAAACTACTGATCTGGATTTGGCAAAAAGAAGAGCAGAATCAATTAAAAATGCGTTTCAAATTGAATTTGGAATCAATGAAAGCAGAATGCAAACCGAGGGAGCAAACTCCGCCTCGACAGAAAATTCAGCCAACCCAACCGATGACAAAAGCAATACTTTGTTAGCTGAATTTATCAAATTACCTAAATAAGCTTAAATCCAAACAGCTATATCGAATACTTGATGGTCCTTGTTTATTAACAGCAAGGACCTTTTTTTATTATTAACTGAAACTCCTCAAACTGTATTATATTATTGACTTATAAACTTTTAAGATATATTTGCCTTTCCCACTTTAAATTACATATCTATTATGAAAAAACATTTTTTCATACTTGCTTTACTTGCGTTTACAACCTCAGCTCATGCACAACTAGGTGGCTTTGCAGGTAAACTTGGTCAAAAAGTAAATGATAAAATAAACCAAAAGGTTGATGATCTCTTTAATAAGAAAGAGAAAAAAACAGATCCTTCTGAGGCGGAACAAAAAGACAAGAACACTACTCCTGACCCTAATAATTCTACCAAATCTGATGCTCCTAGTTTTCAGTCATATTCAAAGTTCGATTTCATTTCAGGAGAAAAAGTAATCGCTTTTGAGGATTTCAGCCAGGAAAGCATTGGGGATTTTCCGGGTAAATGGAACACGGATGGAAGCGGTGAGGTGGTAACACTTAACAACCTGCAGGGTAAATGGCTTTCAATGGGTCAATATGCCAAATATCGTCCCGAATTTATTAATGGCACTCTTCCTGATAACTTTACATTGGAGTTTGATTTGGCTATCGATGCACATGAAAGTTCAGGCGCTTTTAATGTGGAGATTGGCAATGCGGCCGAAATCAATGAACTGGAACCCGGTAAGTACGGAGCGCAATTGCAAGTGTATGGAAGTAGTGGTAGTGATGGCTGGATAGCTATTACTAACTGGTGTTCTTCGGATGCCTGCAAAAACAGCTCAAGTATTTCCAATACATCAACCGTTCGCGTTAATTCTAAAGGAGAAAAAATAAAAATCTCTATCTGGCGACAAAAACAACGTCTGCGGATATATATAAATTCCACCAAAGTTTATGACTTGCCAAAATTACTGGACGCTGTAATGCCAATTAACTGTATTAGTTTTAAAGTTGCAGCACAATCTATCGACAAGTTCGCCTATGTTTCTAATTTAAAACTGGCCGTTGGTGCGCCCGATACCCGTAATAAACTAATTACCGAAGGCAAGTTTGTTACCACAGGAATTTTGTTTGATGTAAACAGCGATCAAATCAAACCTGAATCTTATGGTGTTTTAAAAGAGATTGCCACTGTACTAAAAGAAAATCCGACAGTTAAGATTAAAATTGTAGGCCATACCGACAGTGACGGTGATAATGCAGCAAACCTTGAACTATCGAAAAAAAGAGCAGCCGCTGTTAAAAGCCATCTTCAGGCTGATTTTGGTATAGACGAAAGTCGAATGCAAACCGAAGGAAAGGGCGAAACTGTACCGGTAAGTCCAAATGTCTCTTCTGAAGGCAAAGCCAATAACCGACGGGTTGAATTTATTAAGTTGTCTTAACTTGAAGCAAGAACTAAATCGATAAGGTCGCAGCAGTATGCTGCGACTTTTTTGTTTTGGGGTTTTGTTTCAAACCCGAAAAACAACCTACTTTCATAGTTAAAAGCAGTTTAATATATTAGTTATTAACTATGAAAAAATTCACACTCTCTTGCCTGTTAATGCTGTTTTCAATCAGCACATATGCTCAGCAGGGTCAGCTTGCCCAATTTGCTATTTGGAAACCTAAAGAAGGGCAGCTACAAAATTTCGAGAACGGCTATAAAAAACATCTCAATTGGCATAAATCAAACGGTGATACCTGGAATTGGTATGCCTGGTTCATTATTTCGGGGCCGAGATATGGCCAATTTGTTGATGCAACATTCAACCACTCATGGATGGATTTTGATCACGCTGTTAAACCTGTTGAGGATCTTGTAGATAATCGTTTGCATGTTTTCCCATTCGCAGATATCCAGACCGTTTTTAAAGTGATTAAACTGCCGCAACAAAGCCTTGTTGATACCTTCAACATAAAACAACGGCTTATTCGGGTTATAACTTTGGATGTAAACAGTTTAGAGCCCGCATTAAAAGTAATTGATCGATTAAAAGAAAATTATAAATCTGGCAACATAAAATCTTTTACGACTTACAAAGTGATTGATGGAGGCGAAACCAGGCAGTTGCTATTGTTACTGGGCTTTAATAATTGGGAAGAATACGCATCAAGTGAAGCCATTGATGAGAAAATAACAGCTATGGATACAGCTTTAACAACGGCCTCCATTGCCAAAATCACCTCAGAAACAATGGTTTTCAGACCTGATTTAAGTTTGTTCCAAAATAACTAAATGCACTAATGGAGAACTTAAGATTTTTGTTTAAGCCGAGTACACCCAAATAGTATAATGCTTATCTTCACCTTGGTTTTTAAGCAGTTACCTCAAACCATTATTATCGCTCTCTGTTATGACTACTATCATTTCCATTATTTTATTTCTCATTTTCCTTTTCCTTGCAGGCATTCATTTTTATTGGGGACTTGGTGGCCGTTGGGCTGCCGATGCCGTAATTCCAACCAAAGGCAACAATGTTAAAGTTTTCAACCCGAAGTTCCTCGAATGTTTTATCGTAGGATTAGGTTTACTAGCTGTAGGTTTATTTATTTTGACAGGAGCGGGTATAACCCGATTCAACCTTTCGCTAACGTTTTCCAAATATGGGCTATGGACCATTGCCATTATTTTCTTCTTAAGGTCCGTTGGAGAATTCAAGTACGTTGGTTTTTTCAAAAGAATTAAGAACACCAAATTTGGACGAAATGATACGAAATACTATTCACCGCTTTGCTTGCTCATTGGTGTGCTAACCGTTATTATGGTTTTGGCGGGATAGATCAAAATAAAAGGAATAACAGGGATTTTTAAGAAGATTGGTTATTTTGGCGGCAAGAGCAGCTATGTTTACCTATAGCAAATCAAGTGAGTATACCTGGATATCTTATAGCAATTTTGAAAAACTCTCTTACCTATGAACAAAGATTGGACATTTAATGACACCTTAAAAGTATTTGGGGCTTTACAATTACTGGCAGGAATAGCTATTATTGGTATAAATATTAGGAATCTATGGCAAAACGCTTTACCCTTTTAAATTTAGCAACAACCAACAACAGATCTAATTAAGCTAAGGCAAAGTCAGAATGGGGAGCTTTAGGCTTTAGGCTATAGACTACAAATTCACCCCTTAAAACAATTAGTATTTTCCTTCGTTGATTCGCCAAGTATTAACTTAGCGTAAAACCACTCAATTCATATGGAAACCAACAACGCGCCTTGTACCGAAGCCCAAATGCTGATTCGAAAACCGTCTTCAATTGTTTTTAATGCTATGATTGACCCGGATCAAACCACCAACTTTTGGTTTACGAAAAGCAGTGGAAAGTTGGAAGCGGGTAAAACAGTTACCTGGACATGGGAAATGTACAATGTGTCGACAGAAGTGGAGGTGAAGGAAATTATTGAGAACGAGAAAATCGTTTTTAAATGGAATGAAAGAACTGTTGAGTTCATTTTCAAAAGTTTGAGCAATGGTTTTACTTACGTAGTTGTTACGGAATCAGGTTATAAAGAAACAGGAAGCGCTTTATTGGGGGCCATAAAAGACTCAACAGGCGGCTTTACCACTGTTTTAGATGGCATGAAGGCTTTTTTAGAACATGGCATCAATCTTAACCTTATTGCCGATAAATTTCCGAAAGAAGCCATTCAGCATGGAAATTAATTGGGATTCAACTACCGTTATCTGGTCTGTTTATTTATGGATCAGTAAAATGAAACAAGAGAATTGAATGGACCCTTATAAAATAACCTCCGAAACTTATAACAAGATTGCCAACTTGTATCAGCAAAAGTTCATGGATCTCGATCTTTATAATGAAACTTACGATACTTTTTGCAGAAGGGTAGAGCAGAAAAAAGCGGCTATTTTAGAAATTGGCTGCGGACCAGGAAACATAACGCGGTACCTGCTCAGCCAACGTCCTGATTTTAATTTAACAGGGATTGATGTAGCTCCGAATATGATTGCATTGGCCCAGGACAATAACCCTTCAGCTAGTTTTAAAGTGATGGATTGCCGAGAGATCCATTTACTCGAACAACAATTTCAGGCCATTATATGCGGCTTTTGTATTCCCTACTTGTCAAAAGAAGATTGTCAAAAATTGATAACTGATTGTGCAGGTCTTTTAAATAAGAACGGAATACTTTATTTGAGTTTTGTAGAAGATGATTATGAAAAATCCGGTTTTGAGTCGAATAGCGCCGGCGATAAAATTTATTTCCATTACCACCAACAAGATTATCTGCTTCAATATTTAACAGAAAATCAATTTAAAATCGAAAACCGGTTATATATAGACTACCCCAAAGCCGACGGTTCAACCCAGGTTCATACCATTTTTATTGCCCGAAAAGTTGAACCAGCTTAATTAATAAATCATTGCATTTTACTGGAACGACCATCATTTCAACTAACAGTAAGAACCCAATCCTCTTTTTTATAAAATCCTATGCACGAACATTTAAGGAAACAAATAGAAAACATTGCCACATTCCAGGAAAGCGACCTTTTAACAATTTCCGATTGCTTTAAATCTCATATGTTCGATGCGAAACAATATATTTTAGAAGAAGGTAAAATTGCTTCTGATATTCATTTTATAATCAGTGGATTGGTAAGGGTGTATTATTACAAGGATGGCAAAGAAATTACCACTTACATGGCTTGCGACGACGGGTTTGTGTCCTCTTACTCTAGTTTTATTAACCAAAGCAAATCGGTAGAATACATACAATGCCTGGAAAAGACAGAAGCACTATCTATTTCGTTTCCAAAAATGCAGGAACTATATGAAAAAATCCCTCAATGGCAGGCAGTAGGCCGAAGGCTCGCTGAGCAAAACTATATTTGCATGGCCAACCGGGTGTTACAACTTCAGGGTATTCCAGCCAGGGAAAAATATCTTGACTTCCTAAGCACTTCTCCAAAAAAGATCATTCAACGGGCGCCATTAATTCATATCGCTTCATTTTTAGGCATCACCCCAGAGTCACTTAGTAGAATAAGAAAGAGCATTTCTTAACATTTGTCAAAGAGAAACAAGGTTGCCTTCTTTCATTTTTGTAAAAAATCTCTACAAAATGAAAGAAATAGCAAAAAACGTTTATCAATTGGCCCTAATGCCCCGAAACAGTATTAACTGTTACATAATTGACAATATTTTAATTGATGCAGGCATTCGTAGTTCAGCAAATCGGATAGCGAAAGCCATTAAAAATCATCCGATCAAAAAACATGTATTAACCCATGCTCACGCCGATCATCAAGGCTGCAGCAGCGTTATTTGCCAACAACTGAATGTTCCCCTGATTACTTCAGAATCTGAGCAAGCAGTTATGGAATCAGGCAGAATAACACAAGAATACCCAAACCAGCGTCACTTTATTTCCCGATTTCAGCAGAAATTTTGGGCAGGACCAGCACATCCTGTAAGTCAAACCATTAAGGAAGGCGACCAGATTGGAAGTTTTGTCGTTATTGAAACACCGGGCCATTCTAAAGGACACCTTTCCTTTTTCCGTGAATCTGATCGGGTATTAATTGTAGGAGATGCATTGGTAAACATGAATTTGTTAACTACCAGTGTAGGTTTGCGTCAGCCGCCTGATTTATTTACCTCGGATAAAAATCAGAATATTGAATCCATTAAAAAAATACATGCATTAAACCCGCGAATACTTTGCTTTGGCCACGGCCCTGTTTTGGTAAACAATGGCGACCTGGACCGTTTTATGGAAAGGCTGTAAACAGAAAAAGCTACCCCTCGGCAATAGTATTGGACTTTGTTCATAGACAGAGGCATAGATTTGCTAAATAGATAGAACCGATCCGATGAATGCGCGATTTATCAACCGAAGTTTTGAATAGCTTAGCCTTCACCAGTTAATCTACCCCACTTTCAACACCTTGTTATATTTATTTCGATAATCTAAAGGAGAAAGCCCGGTTATTTTTTTAAATACTTCTCTAAAGGCCTTATCGTCGATATAGCCAACGTCGCCCATGATCTCATAAATAGATTTTCGTCCTCGCTCCAATTCCTTTTTGGCGGCTTCCACCTTTACCCTTTGCAAGTATTCAACAGGCGTGTTTCCGGTGGCTTTGATAAATCGGCGATCGAAGTTACGACGACTAATGGCAAGTTCTGAAGCCAGTTTTTCAAAAGAGATCTTCGATTCTACATGTTTTTCGATGTAGGTTTGAGCTTTGTTGATCAGTTCATCACCATGCCCTTTTTGTATATGAAAAATACTAAACTGCGATTGGGTGGTTCGTTCTATATCAATTTGAAAGATCTTGGAACAAAAAACAGCTGTGGACCGGTCAAACAATTTTTCCACAAGGTAAAGCATCAGGTTTAAAAACGAATAGCCTCCACCATTGGTGTATATGCCGTTTTCGTGGGTAATGATCTTATCTTCGGCAATTTTCACATTCGGGTACATCTGCTTAAACTGTTCAACGGCATTCCAATGGGTGGAGCAAGTTTTTCCTTCGAGCAAACCTGTTGCAGCCAATAAAAACGCACCAGAGCACATGCTGGCAATTTCGGCACCCTGTTTATATTGACGGCCTATCCATTCTATAAGCGCTTCATTCTTATCTACGGTTTTGCCATAATCGCCAAAAATGGATGGAATTATCAATAGGTCGGTTTTATGAATAGTGCTTATATCGGTTGGATGAACTGTAAAGTACCCATTTACCTTTGATTCCGAGACAAAGCCTGCAATTTGAATTTCGAGCATTGAGCGGTTCCCCAATTTTTGCCAGTAGTCATTGGCCCTGCTCAGTATCTCGTAAGCTCCGGCAATACTGTTTAAGTTCAGCTCACAGTCGGGCACCACAATTGTAATGTATTTCATAACCAAAGTTTCATTAAATGTAGCCAAAAGGCATGGCCAAATCAACCCAATAGAATGTCTATTTAGCACCCTAACTATATGATTTTAAGACAATAGCTTTGAGTAAACGAAACGATATCTTATAAAATAATACCATGAATACATCAGATTTTACTACCTCCATACTGGTAGACCAAAAACCCGAAGTGGTTTTTAATGCGGTTAATAATGTTCGCGGCTGGTGGTCGGAAAACGTAAACGGCGATACCGATAAACTCAACAGTACTTACTTCTATCATTACAAAGATGTACACCTTGCTAAAATTAAAGTGATTGAGCTGGTACCTGACAAAAGGGTTGTTTGGCAGGTATTGGAAAACCATTTCAGTTTTATTGCTGATAAAAGCGAATGGGTAAACTCAAAGATCATTTTTGAGATCACTGAAAAACAAGGTAAAACCGAGCTACGATTTACCCACCAGGGACTGGTTCCGGAATGCGAATGTTATGATATATGCAACGATGCATGGACCGGCTTTATAAAAAACAGCCTCTACAACCTGATCACAACAGGCAAAGGACATCCTACCAGTAAAGAAAACGACAAGTTTAATGTTGAGTTGATTGAAAAGTGGCTGACTAACTAATCTAATTAATTAACGCTTTAATTACCCATACACATGGAACAACAAAATTTCACTACCACAATATTGGTAGATCAAACTCCTCATGAAGTTTTCACCGCCATCAATAACATTCCTGCATGGTGGTCGGAAGTATTTAAAGGTCATTCACAGCAATTAAATGATGAATTTGAGGTTTATTTTGCCGATGTGCATTACTCTAAGCAAAAACTAACAGTAATAACTCCAAATCAAAAAGTAGTGTGGCTGATAACGGAAAGCACGCTAAATTTCCTGGAAGACAAGAATGAATGGACCGGCACTGAAGTCATTTTTGAGATCAGCCCTAAAGGCGATCAAACTGAAATACACTTTACGCACATTGGATTAACTCCCGAAAAAGAGTGCTACAAGGATTGTTTTAAAGGCTGGACCTATTATTTAAACAGTTTAAAGAACTTGATAACTGAGGGCAAGGGCCAACCCAATTCCGAAGCTCCAAAAGCTATAACAAGTGCCTTATAGAAATTGAGTCATGAGAATACTTAAAACTCTTATTTCAAATTGATTAAACACTAAAAATCGGATCATAAAAAAGGAGACTGCCCAAAAGCAGCCTCCTTCCGATTTTCAATCTAACCTTTTTATTTACAAATTATGGATTGATCGCATTTTGCGTTGATCCGGCAACAGTAAAGCTTACCGCATTGGTTTTCAGACCTTCGGATGTAACTGTTAACTTTACGTTCCCGGCGTTTTTGCCCGCCTGTATAATAACCTGGCATTTGCCATTAAATAGTTTACGTTGCCAGTTTCCGCTTAAAAAATTATCCGCTTCATGGCTGCTTGGGTCTCCGTTACCAACACCAATCATCTTAGCGTCTCCTTCTAACTTAAATTGGATCAGGTTGTCGGCAATTGCAACTTCCCTGCCTTTGCTATCAACTGCGGTAAAGTTAACCACCACAGCATCTTGTCCATTTGCCAATAAAACCGTTTTGGAAGGGCTAAGAACTAAAGAACTGGCAGTTTCCGTGGTTTCCCGACTGGTTTCTATTTTCCGGCCATTCCGATAACCCACAGCTTTTAGCGTACCCGCCTGATAAGGCACCATCCATTCTAAATGCTTATTAAGCGGCATCTCTTTTTTACCCAATGATTTACCGTTTAAGAACAGCTCCACCTGCTGCGCATTACTATTTACCCAAACTTTGATCGGTTGATTTTCTTTACCTGTCCAATTCCAGTGCGGAGAAATGTGGATCACATCTTTATCGCTCCACCACGATTGATAGTAATAATAAATGTTTTTAGGGAAGCCGCAAGCATCCATGATGCCAAAATGCGAACTGATATTTGGCCAAATGTAAGGTGTAGGTTCTCCGCGGTAATCGAAGCCCGTCCAGATGAAACCTCCCAGCCAAAAATCATTTTCTGCCGCCAAAGGCCACCATTCTTCGGCCTTACTGGCCCACCAAGGCGCCGTTATATCCTGATCAGGAACATAAGCATTAATGGTATCTTTCTCGTAAATACCACGGGTTGTAACGGTACTCCCCATTTCGGTTCCCAGCAAAGGCTGCTCAGGATGATCCTTATGGTAATCGGCAACCGAAAATTGCCTGTAATTAAATCCTCTGACTGGTACTACTTCATTAATTCCTTTGAAAACATTAGCCAAATCGGCCGCGTAAGTGCTGGTACGCGTAGGGTCCAGTTCTTTTTGACGAGCCAGTAAAGTTTGGGCAATGCGTTTACCAAAACTGTTGGTTTGTGCATAGCCTTCTTCGTTTCCAATCGACCATAAAAACACACTTGGATGATTCCGGTCTTTTTTAATCAAACGCTCAAACTGATCCATATACTCAGGGCTGCTGTTTAGCAACCGCTGCTCATCCAAAACCAGCATACCCAAACTGTCGCAGGCATCGAGTAGTTCCGGCGTAGGTGCATGATGGCTGGTGCGGTAAGCATTCGAACCCATTTCTTTTAATAAACCTATTCGATAATACTGCATGTAATCGGGCAGAGATGAACCTATACCGGCATGATCCTGATGATTATTGGTGCCTTTAATTTTCACATGCTTTCCATTTAAGAAAACACCGTTTGCTTTTACCTCAACCGTTCGAATTCCAAACCGGATAGTTTGCTTGTCAATGATCTCATCACCCGATTTAATTACCGGGACCAACCTGTATAGATAAGGCTGTTCAATTGACCATAACTTAGGCGATGGAACCATTACCATTTGTTTGATCGTACGACTTTCACCAGCATTCAAAACAACCTTTTCTTGGTTTGCTTGCCCTATATATTTGCCATTTCGATCCAGTACGTTTGCTAAAACCGAAAATTCTTTACCAGATAAGCCTTCATTCTTTACCGTACTTTCAACAAAAACGGCAGCCTGGGTATTTTCTACCTTACTGTGTACAAAAACGCCATCTTCAACAAAATGGGCATTGTTGTATTTCAACAACCAGGTATTGCGATAAATGCCTGCCCCTTCATAAAACCAACCTTCGTATTGTGTGGCATCAACCCTAACAGTTATTACGTTTTCATGATGAAAATCTACATAATCAGTAATGTCACGGGTAAAACCTACATATCCGCTTTCATTAGTTCCCAAATAATAACCATTCACCCATACTTTCGCATTTCTAAAGATCCCATCAAATTGCAGCGCAAAGCGTTTCCCCGAATCCACCGCATTGATACTAAAATGCTTTCGGTACCAACCTATGCTTGTTTCGGGAAACAAGCCGCCTACCGGTTTATAGCCATGATCTTTAACATCAAGATTATCCGAATTGGCAAAAGGCAATTCAACAGCCCAATCGTGGGGCAACTGCAGCGAACGCCAATTGGCATCATCAAATTTATTATCAATGGCGGTGCGCTCGGCCCTGCCGGTTTTGGCAAATAAATTAGCTATGCCGTAGTTAAAGTCTTTGACCGGATCGTTAGAATTACCGAAATGAAATTTCCAGCCTTCGTTGAAATTGATCTTCTCCCGTACCGATTGGCCGGAACTATTCACACAGGCTCCAAAAAGGAATAAAGCAAGTAAAAAAGGACGCATTGCCATCATGTTTGTATAAGGCATTATTTACTTCAGTTTGAGTCTAATAATTATTTAATAAGAAATGCATCCATGGCCACGGTTGGCTTACCGCTTGCATCAAAAGCACCCAGCTTATATCCTTTCCAGCTGTTATAGCACTCAGGTTCCCAATAAAGCACACCAAGACCCTTTCCATTACTAACCGAATTGGTTTTCAGAATAATATCATCTAAAAATGCTTTGCAGATAGCGGCCTCAGTAGCTTCCATCCCTACCTCACACACCATTACTTCTTTACCGTAACGGGCTACCATATCGTTCATATTGCTAAGGCATTGCGAATTTAAAGATGCCCAATTAGCAGTGGTAGGATATAATGACATGCCAATTACATCCCATTGGGTTCCATTGTTTTTCAGACCGTCAAAGATCCACCTGAACAGGGAGTTGTCATAACCATTTGAAATGTGCACAATTACTTTTGAAGTACTGCTAACAGATTTTATCGCTGTATAACCCGATTGGATGAGCTCGGCAAAGTTTTTCATATTCTTTGATGCGCGGCCTTCATCCCACAGCATCCCGTCATTTGTTTCGTTACCCACCTGCACCCATGCCGGTGTAATGCCTTTATTTTTAAGGGCCGTCATTACTGCAACCGTATGATCATAAACCGAAGTTTTTAAAGCTGTAATATCCTGACTGCTCCAGGCTGCCGGTTTATTCTGCTGCCCCGGATCGGCCCATGAATCGCTGTAATGAAAGTCGAGCAAAATGCCTAAGCCCATGTTCTTTGCCCTTAATGCTTTCGCCACCAGGTCATCGGTATTGCACCAGCCATTTGCAGGATTTACCCATACGCGCAAACGAATGGTGTTCATTCCCTTGTCTTTCAAAATCTGAAAAAGATCCTGTTGGGCACCTGCATTGTTATAAAACTTGATTCCCTGGGTTTCCATTTCTGTTACCCAGCTCACATCCGCCCCTTTTACAAAATTTGCAGCGAGTTTCGGCTGCTCCTCAGTTTTTGTAGAGTCAGGATCATTTTTACTGCATGCTGTTGAACATATCAACAGCATGCAGCTTAACAGCTTCAGCACTTTCATTCAGTTTTTAGTTTTTGGTTATGGTGTATCTGTAGTTTCCTGGGTTACTTAAATCAAGAACAACTGTATAATTTCCGGCGGCAGGTATCTGGATATTTTCACCATTTACCTTTAAAAACCCATTTGCAGGTTTATTATCTCCATAGTTAAGCCCCCAGGAATGATTAGCTCTAAATTTCATTGGACCAGCATTGAAGTTGGCTGTTACTTTCCATACACGCTCGGTGGCGTCATAAGCCATTTCTGTATCAGCTTCCCAACCGGCCACAGCATCGCCAACAATACCAAATGTAACCTTTTCTGCACTCCAGGTATTGGCGTTAAAATCGGCTTTCATTAAATAATAACCCGCCGATGGGACAAATAAATTGCCTCCTGTAGTGTTAAATGTACCTTCGGCATAAGAAGCTGTATTGCTACTGCTGGCCCAGCCATACCAAATATCGCCGCTGTTATATTTAAATATTAAGGCCGATGGATCCGGGAAATTAACGTATCCTTCGTAGATCTTATTATCGTAAACCGATGCCACTTTATCAGTCTTCACATTCCAGCCGTTTTGTGCTCCCGGTACATTTACCGATGGATAAACGATAATAATTGGGTAAGGGGTAACTGATAACTCCACCACATTTGAATATACCGGAGCTATTGTTTCAGCAACTTTTGCTTTCACCCTGAATTCAACTACCGAAGCTGTACCCGGCGCAAGGCCCATAAGGTTGAGCGAATTATTCAGATCAGCCACCTTAAACGTTTGCGTTAACACACCTGGATCGATACCGTATTCTTTAGGTGCGGCAAAGTTATTTCCTTTTTTATCCATTTGCACCACATACTTAACGGCAGCTTTAAAGCCATAATCGGCGCTTTCCCAGTTTAAATGCATGGCTTCCTGCTGGGCATTTTCACTGCTAAGCACAATACTGCTTGCCGAAACACTTACCGCCGGAGCCGTTCCGTTTGTTGTGGAAATTATTGTTTCATCTTTTTCGCATGCGCTTATCAATATCGATAAGGACAGAATAAGCGCAAACGTTATTTTAGCTATTGCTTTCATTTTCAGAATATTTTAGATAAAAAATCTAATTAAACCTCCTCCTTTTACCTACTCTGCAACCTAACTTATGAGTAAAGCGTCCATTTGGAGGTTTAATTAGTTTAGATTAAAATTCGATTAATAGCCCGTATTTTGTTCCATTGCAGGATTTGAAACCAGCACCGATGAAGGTATAGGATACAATACGCGGTAGGCTTCTACACCTTTTCCATCCTTAACTCCACCTTTCCAAGGCCATACGTAAGCATCGGAAGTGAACTTGTTAAAGCGTACCAAATCAGAACGACGGAAACCTTCCCAGTATAACTCACGACCGCGTTCATCAAGGATATAATCTAGCGTATACGAACTTATATTTCCGCTTGCGTTGCCAAATGCTCTTGATCGCAACTGATTCAGGTACTGCAAAGCAGTAGCTTCCGAGCCGTTAGTGGCTCCGCGTTTAACCGCTTCAGCGTAGGTCAAATAAATCTCTGCCAAACGGAACAACGGAAAGTCGGTTGAGGCATACTGTCCGTTAGGAGAAGGAGGCGTTTGATTAGTTGAAGTAATATTGCTGAATTTGCCAACCGCCAATCCATCGGTGTAAACGAGCAGGTCATTCATTTCTATATTAGAGCCGAAAAATATTGCCCTTTTATCGGTGTTGCCTGAATAATCAGGGAACAGCAATGGCAAATTTTTCGTACTTCTGATACCGGACCAGCCTCCGCTCGGAATACCGAATTCAGGTGGATTCATTGCCCCACTCACTGCCGCATTGATAAGGTAAGTAGTGCCTCCCCAGTTTTGAGAGTTCACCCCATCATAAGCAATGGCTAAAATGGTTTCAGGGTTGTTCTTATCGTTATCGCCCAAAAACAGGTTTTTGTAAGCTGGATTTAGCGAATATGACGAAGCGATAACTTTTTGAGCATAGGTAACCGCGTCATTAAATTTTCCTTTCCCGGCTCCTAAATATACTTCTGAGTTTAAATACATTCGCGCCAGTAATGCCCAGGCTCCGGCCTGATCAACACGTCCGTATTCATTTTGCTTAGGCGCTTTTAACAAAGGCTCAATAGCTTTTAGCTCCGATTCGATGTATCCGAACAGTTCGGCTCTTTTAATTTGAGGTGGAGTGAATTTTCCGATTGGATCATTCTCAGTTACAAATGAAGGACTGCCAAACAGATCCATCAATACCCAATACTGAAATGCTCTCAGGAAGCGCGCTTCAGCACGGTAATAACGGATCTCGTCAGCATCAGTACCGGTAATTTTTCTGCTGGCCAGTTTTTCATCCGTAGACTCTCTTAAAAATTCATTACAAACGGTAATTTGATACAAACTGCGGCTGTAAAGTCCAAGTAGCATCACATTGCCCGAGCTCCAGTTCATCACATGGAAATCCTGAACTCCAGGGTCGTTCCAAACAATTGCAGCTTCTTCGGTGCTTAACTCCTGCACACTCCAAAACATCCGCATAAAATCTGATGTTCCCTGGTCAATACCTTTAACATCTCCGGAAGCAGCATCAGGGCCTTCATTTCCAGTTACGGCATAACTTCCGTAAACTTTGGCCAGTACTTGTTTATAACCCTGCGCATTTGCATAGGCAGCATCGGCAGTGGTAGCGTTTGTAGGCGTTAAATTTAAATCGTTTGAACATGAGCTCAGGGCAAAGATCGCAATGCCTACCAAGCCTGTTATTTTCTTATATGTACTTTTCATGGTTTAGCAGATTAAAAATCGAGGTTTACGCCCAATACAAACGTTTTTGGTCTTGGATAAAAGTTATTATCAATACCGGTGTAGATCTCCGGATCCTGACCGTTGTATTTGGTAACCACAAACACATTTTGGCAATTTGCATTAATGCGAAGGTTGGCGGTTTTATCAGCCCCTAAAACATGACCGACATTATAGGTCAGACCTAAATTATCCATGCGTAAGAATGAAGCGTTTTGCAGGTAGTAGTCAGATTGGTACTGATTATTTATAAAGTTGGATCTATAAATTTCGGTGGTGCTGTTACCCAAATAACCTACAGGATTTAAAATATTGTTTTTCACCCCTAAGCCTGCTGCCAGGTTATTATACATGTAGTTGCCAATATTAGCTCTTAAAACCGCACTTACCGACCATTTTTTGTGAGTAAACTGTGTGTTAAAACCCATGATCACCTTTGGATTTGATGACTTATAACGGTAAAGGTCCTTCTCATTAATCACACCATCTCCACTCAAATCTTCATACAAGCCTTCAACCGGCTTACCATCTTGGTAAATCTGTTTGTACACATAGAAAGAATTGGTTGGGTAATTCACGCTGTTGATCTGGATCTTGTTTCCTGTTCCACCGGTAATAGCCCCGGTTGGAGCTCCTGCATAATCCGGGTTGTCAATGGCGGTAAGGTTGGTGATCTTGTTATCGTTATAAGTGATATTAAACCCTAGATCCCAGTTGGTGGTTTTATTTCGTATTGCTGCCGCATTAATACTAAACTCAACACCCTTGTTCTCCACATTTCCAACATTGGTAATGATCTCATTGGTAAAGTTTGAGCCTGGTGCAATTGGAATGTTATTCAACAAATCTTTGGTCTTTTTGTAATACACGTCAACAGCACCGGTAATGCGGTTGTCGGCAAAACCATAATCTATACCTGCGTTATAGGTATCGGTTTGTTCCCATTTAATACTACTATCATAGGCAGCTGGCGATGACATTTGATAAAATGTATTACCAAACTGATAAGAAGCCGCAGCCACACTGTAAGAATATACCGGCAGGTACGAATAGTAAGGAATACCATCCTGTTGTCCTGTACTTCCGTAGCTCAAACGCAATTTCAGGTCTGAAATAGATTTTGACGATTTAAGGAAATTTTCCTGGTTAATTCTCCAGGTAAAGGCAAGTGAAGGGAATAAACCCCAACGGTTTTCGGGTGCATATTTACTCGAACCATCATTACGTAATGACCCGGCCAACGTATATTTCGAATCGTATGAATAAATAAAGCGACCATAGTAGGAGATTAATCGAGCCTGAGGCTTATCGAACGGAAATGAAGGTTCAGAACCGCTAACCACATCACCGTTAGCCTTATGACTTGCATATAAATACTTGGTGGTTAAGAAATCGTAGTAACCATAACCTGCCGTAGCATTAATGGTACTTTTTATGGATTTAAAATCCTTCGCATAATTCAGGTAGAACTCACCCACCTTATTGTTTACCTTTTGTTTGTACTCATTGTTCACACCTCCAACGGCATAACTCTGAGCAGCCTCTGCAGGAACGAAAACGGTGCCTTCGCCTTTAGAAACATCATAACCCAAATTAAGGTTGGCTCTTAAACCGGCAACAAAAGGCATTTGGTAATCTAATTGAATGTTACCATAACTTCTTTGCACTTTGCTTTCGTCAGCCTTCATCTGCAACAGTCCAACCGGGTTGCGCGAAGCATTCGGGTTTAAAGTTGTTACACCATTTGCGGTGGTTGTCCATTCAAAATAGTTACCATATTGATTAGTCACATTTACCGACTGAGTTGGATCGAAAGCCGCAGCGGCTCCAATTGCCGACTGGTTGGCAAATCGTGTATTGCTAAATGCCCCTTTCAGGTTCAGATCAACTTTTAAATGCTTATCCAAAAAGCTTGGGCTAAGATTTAATGCAACCGTAGAACGATTAAGCTTGTCGGTTACCAATACACCTTTTTGGCTTAAATATCCGCCCGATAAGCGGTAAGGCATTTGTTTCCATGAGCCAGCAATACTCAAATTATTATCAGCGCCAATAGCGGTTTGATAAACCTCATTTTGCCAATTGGTAGAGGTAGATCCCAACATTGCTTTCTGAGCATCATTGCCATTAGTGTTTACATAGGTTCTGAATTCCTCGGCGGTAAGTACATCGAGCTTCTTGCCAACCTCATAAACCGAAAGCTGCGAACTGAAGTTGATCTTTGGTTTTCCTTCTTCTCCTTTTTTAGTGGTAATCAAAACAACCCCGTTAGAAGCTCTTGAACCGTAAATAGCTGTTGCCGCAGCATCTTTCAACACCGTAAACGTTGCAATATCATTTGGGTTGATGAGGTTCAAGGGATTAGCCGCACCGGCTATCACATCATTACTAAGAGGAACTCCATCGATAACAATCAAAGGATCGTTACTTGCAGATAAAGATGCACCTCCCCTTATACGAATTACACTGCCCGACCCCGGCGAACCGCCGTTTGACACCACGTTAACACCCGCCATTTTTCCACTTATCAATTGCTCTGGAGTGGTGATGCTTCCTTTCTGAAAATCCTTTGCGTTAACCGTAGAAATTGAACCGGTGTGATCCTTCTTTTGCTGCGATCCGTAACCGATAACCACTACTTCTGTTAAAGCCGTTGATTCTGGTTGCATAACAAAGTTGGCAACAAAATCGCCGATTAGGTTAATGGTTCGTTGCAGATCTTTATAACCAATAAACTTCACCTGCAGCGTAACGCTTCCGTTAGCAATGCCGGTTAATTTATAGTTACCATTAGCATCTGAATTTGTTCCGGTACTACTCCCCATAATACCAATGTAGGCGCCGGGTAATGGCTGCCCACTTTCATCAATTAACTTTCCGCTTATACTGCTTTTGTTTTGTGCATTGGCAATCAAAACAGAAAACATACAAACCAGAAGTAAAAGATACTTCATTTTGTAAAGTTGTTTCATGTGATTCTGTTATATAAATAAATTGGTTGTTTCGTTAGAATGGCTTGTCAATTACTGAGCGAAAGCACTTAAATCCACTATGCAACATTAAAGAAATATGCATCGGTCGACTTGTTCAAATCAACTTTTATTTGGTACTGATTGTCATTTATATCCAATTAAATCGTTTATTTAGATTCTTCAATTGGATATCTGATTTCAGTAAGCTTTATTGTATTTGCATGAATAAAAAGCCAGGAAAGATAGCAAGCAAACTGTTCCAACGTTGGAACATCGTCATCTTCGCATTCACACTGCTGACGGCCACCAACCAAGTTAATGCACAGGCCGATTTAAAATTTAACCACATTAACCATGAGCAAGGTTTAACAAACAGTACTATAGAAACTATTGTGCAGGATGCTTATGGTTTTATATGGATTGGCACACGTGACGGATTAAACCGATACGATGGTTATAAAATGAAAACGTATCGAAACACTGCTAACGATACGACTTCCCTTAGCGACAATTACATCAAGTATTTATACCTCGATAAAAGCAAAACACTTTGGATTGGAACCACAAACGGTCTCAACCAATACAACAGCTTAAAAAATTCCTTTATCATTTTTAAACATGAAGAGGGCAACGCTACTAGTATTGCCAGCAATAACATTACCTGCATGCAGGAAGACCGAAAGGGCTTACTGTGGATTGGTACTAATGGCGGGGGGTTGAGTATTTATCAGCCTGGCACTACTAATTTTAAGCATTTTAATTACCGAAAAAATAAAAAGGGATCGATAAACGGCAATTACATCAATGCCATTTTCAGAGATCCCAAGGGAAACATGTGGGTAGCAACCGATGTGGGTTTAAATCTCTACCAGGAATCAACAAATAGCTTTATTCAATACCTGGGCAACACCCCTTTTCATTTAAAATTTATTCAAAACGCGCCTAATGCACAGCTATGGATCGGTACGGAAGACAATGGACTATTGCTTTTCAATCCGCAAACGCAAGCTGTTAAACAGTTTTTACACAACGATCGTTTGAGAAATAGCCTTGGAAGCAATATGATAAAAAGTTTGCTTGCAACACAAACCGGACATTTATGGGTAGGAACGATAAATGGCGGATTAAACTTGTTAGACCCGGAGACCGAAAACTTTAAAACCTTCACCAATGAAACGGGCAACAACAACAGCCTTTCGCAGCGAACGGTTTCCGCATTATTTGAAGATAAGCAAGGCAATCTATGGATCGGCACTCACCGCGGCGGTCTGAATGTTTATTGTCCACAGGCCCAAAAATTCAACCTTTACCGCCAGGAGATCAATCCGTATAGCCTGAGCTATAATAACGTAAAAGCCTTTTGCGAAGATCACACAGGAACTATTTGGATTGGAACCGATGGCGGCGGCCTTAATCGTTTCGACCGGAAGACCAATCGTTTTTACCATTATAAATACAATCCATTTTCGGCAACTTCATTAGGAGCCGATGCTGTTTTGGATGTTACCGAAGACAGTAAAAACAGGCTCTGGATTGGCACCTGGGCGGGTGGTCTCAGTCTTATGGATAACCAAAATGGTAGCTTTAAGCGATTTAAACACTCACCCGCAGACAATACTTCCATCAGCTCTGATTATGTTCAAAAAATTTATGAAGATCGAAACGGTCAATTATGGGTGGCTACCTATTTTGGCGGACTGAATAAGTTCGATCCTCAAACCCAGAAATTCGAACGGTTTGGCTATAGAACAAATTCGACATTGAATTTAAGCGGCAATAATGTTGTATCGATAAATGAAGATAGCGATGGTAATTTATGGATAGGCACGGACGACGGAGGATTAAACTGTTATAATAGTGCAAAAAGAACGATAAGGCACTACTTCAATAATGCTGCTAAAAAGCCCGATATCCGTGTGCTTTTCAACGACAGCAAGAATAACTTTTGGGTAGGACAGGCGGGTTTATACCTCTACGATAAAAAACACGATCGATTTACCATTTACACCAATAAGGCCGGCCTTGACCATGAATTTATAAAAGGCATTAAAGAAGATGACGAAGGATTTCTTTGGATATCGACCAATAATGGCCTTACCAAATTCAACCCGAAAACGCTTGAGTTTAAAAAATTCAACAACAGAGACGGCCTTCAGGACCTTGAATTTGAAGTAAATGCTGCACTAAAAACCAAGGATGGGTCTCTTTTCTTTGGAGGTGTGAACGGGTTTAATGTGTTTAACCCTAAAACCATTCAAAGCAATTCGTTTATAGCCCCGGTTTACATTACCGACTTTCAAATATTCAATCAACCCATTTCGGTAAATGATGATCATTCGCCCTTGCAAACCGACATCACTCAAACCGATAATATTGTTTTAAGCTACAAACAGTCGAGCTTATCATTTGGGTTTGCGGCGCTTAATTACGTGGCAACCGACAATAATCAATATGCTTACAAGCTCGATGGTTTTGAAAAGAACTGGCATTATGTATCAGCCGACCGTAGAGCAACATATACCAATCTTAGTCCGGGAACCTACACGTTTAAGGTAAAAGCGGCTAACAACGACGGCTTGTGGAACCCGGAAGCACGCAGCATCATTATTGAAATTAAGCCTCCTTTTTGGCTTACTTGGTGGTTTAAACTGATCATTGCTGTGCTTTTGATCGCGGTTGTGTATGCCTATAACCGAAATAAACAACTGCTGAATCACCGAAAACTGGAGCAAAAGAAGAAAGAAGAGATTCACCAAATGCAGCTACAGTTTTTTACCAATATTTCGCATGAGTTCAGAACACCGCTTACGCTGATCTTAGGTCCACTGGAAAAACTCATGAACAGCACTGTTGACCCGCTTACCGGACATGCCCATCAGATCATTTATCGCAATGCAAAACGCTTGATGAATCTTATCAACGAGCTGATGGATTTCAGAAAAGCAGAAACAGGAGCGCTTTCCTTAAAGATAATGCCAGGCAATATGAATGTGTTGCTGGAAGAGATCGCAATGGAGTTTGAGGATTGGGCAGAGCAAAAGCAACTGCATTTCGAACTAATAAATACCCCTTGTACTTCTGACATTTATTTCGACCGGCAGATCCTGGAAAAAATCCTGCTTAACCTTATAAATAACTCCTTTAAATACACGCCAGAGGGTGGCCAGGTAACGGTAAAATTGTTTTTCTCTCTCGACGATATCAATCCGAAATTTAAAAATGAATTAAACATTAAAAACGACTTCAAAGCCAGTAATTACTTTTATGTGATGGTTTCTGATACAGGCATTGGCATCTCTGAAGAATCTCTTGCGCATCTATTTCAACGTTATTTCCGTATCAATTCTTCGCACCTGGGCTCCGGAATTGGTCTGGCTTTCGTTAAAACACTTACACTGATGCACAAAGGTGAGTTATATGTGTATAGCGAACGTAAAAAAGGCACCGAAATAATTATTGCCCTGCCTTTAGGATCCGAAAATTATCAGGCCAGCGAACTTTGGTTAGGCAAACCCGATCATATAAAAATTGAAAGCCTTGACAATGAATACCTGTATTCTGATTACGGTCCGGAAGAAATAACCACGCTACCTGCAGCTGAAAAAAGCCTGGCATCAACAGGTAAAAAGTTGTTGATCGTAGATGATAATCCGGAGCTGCGCAATTTTCTTTCTGAAAGTCTCAGGGATGAATTTGAAATTACCACCGCGATAAACGGCTTAGATGCCTTATCGAAAATAGAAATGCAGCTTCCTGATTTGATTATCAGCGATGTGATGATGCCAGAAATGGATGGCATTAAGTTTTGCAAGCGCATCAAAGAAAATGCACACACACAGCATCTGCCCGTAATTTTGCTTACCGCCAAAAATGGTCTCGAAGCTCGGATAGAAGGAACAGAATCGGGTGCTGATTTTTATTTTTCAAAACCGGTTAGCATCAATCTGCTTTCGCTCACCCTGCGCAATATTGTTGCCCAAAACGAAAAGTTAAAACAGCTTCATATCCGCAGCCATCAATCGGAACTTAAGGAACAATGCACAAACGCCATCGACAAGAAATTCCTGGATCAATTAATGACCGTAATTGAAACACATTTGATCGACCCTGATCTAGATGTTGATTTCTTATGCAAAGAACTGAACATGAGCCGGACCAAATTATATGAATTGCTAAAACGGATCACCGGGCAATCGATCGTTGAATTTATCCGAACCATCAGACTAAACAAGGCCGCCGAAATTATGATCAATGAAGATGCTGCCCTTGCAGAAGTTATGTATCGTGTGGGCATTCAAACACAGTCGTATTTCACCAAAGCCTTTAAAAAGGAGTTTGGTAAAACGCCAAGCCAGTTTTTGCAAGAGCTGACAACACACAAGCAGGAATAAAAAATTAAAATTTAAAAAAACTTAATGCAAAACATATAACGCAAACACTTACACACCAATTATTATTAGAATTAACATGAAAAAAACATTTCTATTTGCCTTGTTTGCACTGCCGGTGTTATTTGCCAATGCCCAGGTTCAGACTAAATCAAATCCAAAAGGTGAAAGCTTTTATTTAAATCCGATTTTTTCGGGCGATTACCCTGATCCCAGTATATTACGTGATGGCGACAATTATTACCTCGTCAATTCTTCTTTTGAATATTATCCGGGTTTATTGATCTGGCAATCGAAAGACCTCGTTAACTGGACACCCGTTACCAAAACGCTGACTAAGTACGTGGGTTCGGTTTATGCACCTGATTTGGTTAAATACAAAGACACTTATTATATCTATTTCCCGGCAGGCCCTACCAACTGGGTAATAACAGCCAAATCAATTAATGGCCCATGGAGTGAGCCTATCGATTTAAAAGTTGGAAATATAGACCCTGGTCATGTTGTTGACGCCGAAGGTAAACGCTATTTGTATTTCAGCAATGGTGGTTATGTGCCTCTGTCGGATGATGGCCTTTCGGTTACCGGTGAATTAAAGCAGGCTTATAATGGCTGGCCAGTGCCACGCGAATGGTCAATTGAATGCTTTTGTTTGGAAGGACCTAAGCTGGTAAAGCATGGTGATTACTATTACCTGACCGTTGCCGAAGGTGGAACTGCCGGACCGGCTACCAGTCATATGATCATTTCAGCACGTTCAAAAACACCGTTCGGCCCTTGGGAAAATTCACCTTACAACCCTATTGACAGAACGCTTAGCAGTGATGAAAAATGGTGGTCTAAAGGACATGGAACTTTGTTTGAAGATGCAAAAGGCAAATGGTGGATCGTTTTTCATGCGTACGAAAAGAATCATTACAACATGGGCCGCCAAACATTGTTACAGCCTATAGAGTGGACCAAAGACGGCTGGTTTAAAACTCCGGCAGGAATAAAAACCGGTGAACCTATTAAACGGCCTGCAGCGGAAGTTTCAAAAAGTTCGTTCTCATTGAATGATGATTTCAGCGGAAAAATATTAAAAACACAATGGAGTTTCTGGACCGACTATGACACTACTCGTTTCCGCTTAGCCGATAATTCGTTAACACTTAAAGGCAAAGGCACCGTGATTGGAAATTGTTCTCCTTTATTGTGCATCCCTTCTGACCATTCATATACTGCCGAGGTGGAACTAACAATTGACGGTAAGGCTACAGGCGGATTAGTATTGTATTATAACAACAAGGCCTATTCTGGTATTCTAGCCGATAGCGAGAACATCATGGCCAATTTAAGAGGCTGGCAACCTCCAGCCGAAACGAATGTGATCAAAAACCATGTTTTCTTGCGCCTTAAAAATTTTAACAATGTGGTTGATATGTTTTACAGCCTCGATGGATTAAAATGGAACAAAATTGAAAACTCATTAGAGGTCTCAGGATTACATCACAACGCATTAGGCGAATTTTTAAGCTTGCGAATCGGACTTTGTTCAATTGGCGAAGGCTCGGTTAAGTTCAAAAACTTTAAGTATACACCAATAAAATAAGGGAGCAATAAGCCCAATTTGTTATAATTGCGGCATTCAGTATTTTCGGCTTAGATTAAAATAGAAGCGAAATACGGAGTGCCGCTTTTTTTATTTTTTGTCAACCCAAAGATGTAAAAACAATGTAGCGCTGTGCCCTCAGTGGTTAATTCATAATTTTCAAGTTTGAAAACAAACGATCAAATAGTATCTAAAACTCTCCGAACCTGCAGAAAAGGGCATCACTACTATAAAAGTAGCGACTGTCCAACCTGCCCCATTTGCGAACAGGAGCGTAAACCAGCTTCTGGTTTCCAAGCTTTGTTATCGGCACCGGCCAGAAGAGCGCTTGAAAATAATGGGATCAATTCACTTGAAGATCTTTCTAACTATTCAGAAAAAGAAATTTTAGCTTTCCATGGAATGGGACCAGGCTCCATTCCGAAATTAAAAGCAGCCTTAACTGAGGCGGGGCTAAGCTTTAGGTAGGAATAACACTTGTTCTGAAAGACAAAAGTCAAAACAATAAATGAATATATAGATGCCATCAACCATTAAAAAATATATCCTTCTATTGGTCGTTTGCTGTTTGAGTTTAACTTCTTTTGCTCAAAAGAAAACTGATAATTTCAATGTTATTGCTTTCTATACTGCTAAGAATGATGCTGCACATATAAGCTTTGTGCACGAGGCGAATCGCTGGTTTTCAAAAATGAGTAGTAAGTATCATTTCAAATTTGATTCAACTAATAACTGGAGCAACCTGAATGAAAAATTTCTGGCAAAATACCAAGTTGTACTATTTCTGGATACGCGCCCGGATTCGTTACCTCAGCGGCAGGCCTTTGAAAAGTACATGAGAAATGGCGGCGGTTGGATGGGATTTCATTTTGCGGCCTTTGCCTTAAACGATTCCGATTATCCCCAAAACTGGGATTGGTATCATAATAAGTTTCTGGGTTCGGGTGAATATGGGAGTAACACCTGGAGGCCCACTTCGGCAGTATTAAAAGTTGAGAATACAACCCTCCCGGTTACCAAAAACTTGCCCCAGCAATTCAATTCAGCACCAAATGAATGGTATCGTTGGAGTAATGATTTAACCAAAAATCCTGATATTAAAATACTGCTTTCAATTGATCCATCCAGCTTTCCTTTGGGAACCGGCCCAAAGCCTCATGAAATATGGCATAGTGGTTATTACCCGGTGGTGTGGACCAATACACGCTACAGAATGATCTACATTAACATGGGACATAACGACATTGATTACGAACATGGTACCAACAAAGAGTTATCGCTTACTTTTGAGAATGAAACTCAAAACCAATTGGTAATAAATACGTTGCTGTGGTTGGGAAGAGAGAAATGATCAGATTTTGTAGTTGCTGCTTTTTCGCTATTTCCTTTCAGCCAATTCAGCTTTTCGAGCCGACTCGCTGTTTTTGCCAATGGTTTTATAATCACCAGCGCCTTTTAAAATACTGTAGTAATTGGCTTTAACCATAAAGAGTTTCAACGCTTCATTCAAATCAACATCATATTTAAATGCCGATTCAATGCGTCCTCTTTGGTAATAATACCTTGAAATAATTTCATTTTCTAAAAGCTGTGATATTTCAGGTTTAAATTCAATCAGATCATCCTTACGGTTTTTATGTGCTTTACTTTTTAAAGAATTGTACTGCTCCTCAATTTGATCAAAATACTTTTCTTTAGTGGTAACCTGCTCAAGTTCCTCCAGCAATTTGTCGCTTTTGGTAGAATAGGTGAATGACTGCCCATTTACATATTCTACGAAATCATCATATTCACTTTGTTTCAGTCGAAACTCTTTGGGTTGCTTAACACTGCTATTTTTCTGACGATATTGGGTTCCATAATCAAATAACAGGTTATTTTCTACAAGAGCGGCAGCAATTGAACTGAAATAATAAGGTTTCACATAAACATCAGGTGTAATTCCGCGGCCATCATATACCACGCGACCATTTTTGGTTCTGAATTCCGAAATCAACGAATCGGCAATATTAAAAACCTGTCCGTTTTTGTTCTTATGCAGGTAATCTATCTTTTGAATACAGCGACCGCTAGGAGTATAATATTTAGCGATAGTAACTTTTAGCAAGCTGTTATAAGGAAGTTTCAATGTTTGTTGAACAAGTCCTTTTCCAAAGCTCTGTTGACCAATAACAACGCCACGATCCAGATCCTGCATAGCTCCGGCCACAATTTCAGAAGCAGAGGCCGTTCCATCATCAATCAGCACCACCAGTGGAATGGTTGTATCTAACGGAAAAACGCTGGCAAGGTAAACGAAATTATTTTGCGGCAACCGGCCTTTTTGAGTAACCACTGTTTCACCTTTCGATACAAAGTAATTAACAATTTTAACCGCTTCCTGTAAAATACCACCCCCATTTCCCCGAAGATCAAGAACCAAAGCCGTGATCTTATTTTTCTTCTTCAAGTTCAGAAAGGCATTCTTCACTTCCATGGCCGAACCATCTAAAAACCGATCGAGCTTAATGTACCCTACTTTATCGGCAACAGTTCCATAATAAGTAACGTTTGGAAACTTGATTTCCTCGCGCGACAATCTTTTTTCAATCGGTTTTAGTTCACCCGGCCGCAGAACTTTAATGATCAACGCCGAATTGTTTTGCCCTTTGAGCAGTTCGCTTACATCGTTGTTACTCTTGCCATCTAGCGGAACCCCATTGATCGACAGCATCTGATCGCCGGCCCGTATATCGGCCTTTTGCGCAGGAAACCCTTCGTAAGTTTCAGAAACAAACGTTTTGTTATCCTTTTGCAAAATCAATGCTCCTATACCTCCATACTCATTGGAGAAATAGTTCATTTTAAAATTTTCTAAATCAGATTCGGGAACGTATTCGGTGTAAGGATCGAGGGAACTGTCGATTGCGTTAGCGGCATTATTAATTAAATTGGCCGGATCAACCTTATCAACATAATTGAGGTTTATTTCGCGGTAAACGCCGGTAAATATGTCGAGGTTTTTAGTTATTTCAAACTGCTCATCTATCGCCTTAAATGAAAAGAATAACACGGCAACTAAACCGCTAGTAATCAATAACTTTTCAGGCGATCGAAAAAAAACACCAACCTTATTCATAACGTTCATTCACCTAAACTAAGTAATACTCTGTAAAAACGAAAAATTTACAACGGTATTGTTGCTTTAATCGAGGCTTACGGTAAGACCTTTAAACTTAAGGATGTTGTAATATTCAACCAGGTTACGGCGGGAGCCCTCCAACAAAATATATTTACCTCTTGTATGAACAACCCATGCAATGGCTTCAGCCTCATCGTACGTTTTTTTGATGTACTTGATCAGGCAGGCAATTACATGCTCAAAGGTGTTAAAATCATCGTTCCAAAGTACAAGCTTTACCGGCTCACCTACTTCAGTAGCAACTTCAACTTCCTCCAGAATTTCGGTTTCGATAACCGTGCTCATCATTATAAACGGTTGTTTTCTGTATTCGACTGCATTTTGCTAAGCATAAACTCAACATAATTGCGGTCTTTATTTATCGCTTTCATTAATCGGTTGATAAAGTCATCTTCTTGTCCGGGGACAAGAACCAACTCCTCATCGGTTAAGCGGTTGTATTTACGTTTGATTTTGATTCTAATCTTATCCCAATTGGTTGAATTAATCAGACTGCTCATTTAATACAATAATTTATGCAAAAGTAATAGATTGCTCGGGTTATGGCAAGGGAAGTTTTGGAGGATTTGCGAGTGAGTCAACAATTACTTGAATAAGCTTAAAAACAGCGAAAAGGTTAATTGCAATTAAACCTTGTAACAGTTTAGTTTAGAAACAGCGCAGGATTTTTAGAAGTTAATATCGTAAACCAAGGTTGAATTACTTAAACATTTTATAGAATCAATCGTTGTTGTAGTGACTCCATTTATAAGCGTTTTTATTACCCTGATTTTTGTAAACACATCAGCTACTGTCGAAACGTTTATTTCACCTTCTTGAGGATAAACAACATTATAATCATAAATAAAAAAGTCAGGTAAAATATCCGAGTGAGAAATTGAAAAACTTTGAATACTGTCATTGCGAGATCTATGCAATTTTAATTTAAGCTTTGCTTTTTTATAAACCTCAAAATGGATATTTTGAAACGCATTAGGATCAAAAAAGTAAGCTTCTGTATTGATTAATCCTGAATATCCCAATATCGAATATTCATTGTTTGAGCTCACTCTTAACGTAAGAAAATAACCGCGTGAAAAATATGTTGTGTCGATGTTTGAAGTAAAATTGAATGTTCCATCTTTTTTAGAATTCACTTTACTAATAACCTGATCTTGTGAAATATAGACAGATTTTGACCAACTTAATATCACCGTAACCCCAGAAGCCACTGTGCTATCCAATTTATTAATTACATTTCCATCAACCCTAAGTGACGCGCAATTCCCTGAACAAGGAGGAGCCTCTTTTTCACAAGAGTTTATAAGAAAAGGCAATGCTAGTATAGCGAATAACTTATATGTGTGTTTCATAGGATTAAGGCGATTAAATTCATGACGTGATTGTCTTATAAACGCTCACAGCTATATTAAAAATAATAAAAATTGCTCTTTAAACCACTGTGAATAAAACATTAAACATGTTATTCCGTGTTATAAAGTTCTTCCTAATTCCAAAGGCCCTAAACAGAAAAAAAGCGACAACCGCGGTCATCGCCTTCTGATTATAAGTAAAAGCTTACTTCTTCAACTATTTCTGCGCTTCTTCTAAAAGTGTTTTACAACGCTCGGCACCCCAATCAGGGGCAAATGCAAAGGCTGGTTTATAGTTCTCGTACTTTTTCATGGCATCCTGCAACATAGGCAGTGCTAATTTCTTACCACCTCCGTAAGCTTCAGGTGTATAAAAAGTGTTTTGAGCCAAAATAAATGCTGCTCGTGGGTTATTCTGATCAAGCTCTTTGGCTTTTTGAAGATTGGCCATAGCTGCCTGAATGTCCATGTAACGACTCATGGGATCCACATAAACTTTCATCAACTTAATATAACCGGTTAGTGCTTCGAGCTCCGAATTATTGGGTTGCAGGGCCTGGGCTTGCAAGGTAAGGTTAAGAGCCTTATCAAAGATGCCGTCCTTTTTGTTGTTGTCTTTCTCGAAATGGCCGCTAACGAGTAAGTTGTAGGCCGAGTAGTAAAAGGGTAACCACTGGTCTTTTTCGGCACTTGCAATGCGCTCAAAAAAGTTGGACGTGGCCAGAAAATCTTCGCCAGCTTTGGCACTTTTCATCATTTCAAGGCCTTTCGTCATCCCTTTATCGAAGTTTGGACTTTGGGCAAAAGCAATAGTGGTAGTAAAGATGGCGGCGATTGTTAAGAGTGTAGTTTTCATAATTATTTAGGTGTTAGATTTTTTTTAAAATTTATACTGATTAAATGTTGACTATAAAGCGTTAAAGTCGGAACTGCCTATGGTAATAAACATTCCTAAAAAGACAGTTCGTTTGGCTGGTGGTTCAATAGGCTGACGAACAGAACCATCTTTTGAATAATTGTATCCATAGATATTATTGAAACCCGGAACATTATTGATCGATAAATAAACCACCGTAAACTGACGCATTACGCGGGTAAGGTAGCTGATATTCATGCTCAGGTTATGGTAATCTTTTGTTCTGTCGCTCATAAAGTCAACATTGTTTGGATTATAATAAGGGCGACCCGATGCATAGGTGTAGGTAAACCCAACCTGCGAATGAATTGATGTTAAATAATGCTTGTACACTAAACTAAGCGTGTGTTTTGCGGCAAAATCGGGACGCGCGGCAACCGGGTAATCCTTAAAGTTTCTTTTGGTATCCAAAAATGAATAGCTGATCCAGTAATCGGCAGTAGGAATGGTTTTGCGATCTCTCCAAAAGATATCAATACCACGGGCATAACCATTTCCTGTGTTGGTATAATTCTCAGCTTCACCGGTATGTTTTATCAATCCATCGTAGTTTTTATAGAAAGCCTCAGCCCTGAAAGTTCGCTTATCAGTCATGTATTGATAGTTGAGGATATAATGATCGGCTGATTGAAAATCAAGGTGACGATCAACGATTAACACATTATCCTCAGGACTTTGGTAAAACCGACCGTAAGCCAGTGATGTTTGTGAGTTTTTATTGAGTTTGTAACTCAATGATAAGCGTGGAGCCAGATTAGCCTGCTGCATTAGGCTCGAATTCTCTAAACGCAACCCAAAGCGGGCAACCAATGAGCGGGTGAAATAATAATCGGTTTCGGCAAAAGCAGCAGTTTGATTGTCGGTAAAATTTCGGGTTTGATCATTAAACCGTTGGTCTTTATATGAATTGTAATATTCGCCACCAAATCTTAAACTCGATAAGCGTCCGAAGAAAACCGTTAGCATTGCCCGGCCCTCTGTAAACCGGTCGTAATCACCAATATTATCGTAATTCAATTTCAGGCTGTCGCGGTCTGTACTGTAAGTAACTCCAGCATCAAGCTTAACCTTTTCCGTTAAAAACGACTGGTAAGTACTGTTCAACAAAAAATTATGGTTACTGTTATTATAACTATTTGGCTTGCTTAAGTCTTCGAGATTATCATAGCTTAAGCCGAGTTCTCCACTCGAAAATTCGGAGTAGAATTTAAACAATCCTGTTTTGCCGGTTTTAAGCTTATAATTGGCTGATGCACTATAGCTGCGAGGCGCATAATTCCAGTGGGCATCCTGTTTTACCAATTCATAGTAGGGCTGCAAATTAATGTACTGGCCACCTATCTGTAATGAACTTCTTTTAAACTTATTGGTTTGCAACAAACCTCCGCCAACACTCATAATGCTAACTCCTGTTGTTGTTTTAGGCTCCAGATCTTTACTTTCTAAAACTAAAGCTGATGAAAGAGCCTGACCGTATTGAGCTGAATAACCACCAGCACTAAAACTCATCCCTTTAAACATAAAAGGAGAAAACCGTCCGCGTGAAGCTATATCTGGCAAATCATTCAGGTAGGGATTTTTGATTAGCATTCCATCAAAGTACATTTTGGTTTCAGAAGCTGCTCCTCCGCGCACCATCAATCCCTGCTCACCACTGGGTGCTTGTGTACCCGGCAAAGTCTGCAGCGCAGAAATAATATCAGCCTCTGCACCTGCAGTAGTGGCAATGTCTAATGATTTTAATTGCGCCATTTTACTACGGTCATTTGCCTCCATGGTTCCTGCAGTAACTACAACTGTATTCAGTTCAGTAGCCACTTCTTCCAATACCACTGTTAATTCTATTGGGGATCCATTAAGCACAATTGGCTGAATATTGATTTCGTACCCTGTTAAATTCACAATTAATTCTTTGCTTTCTTTTTCATCGGTAGTAAATGAGAATTTACCGTCCTTGTCAGAGGTGGCTCCGTCATATGAATCTTTAATAGATATAGCTGCTCCTGCTAAAACCTGTCCTTTTTGGTTTTTAATTACCCCCGAGACTTTATTTTGTGCTAAAGTCCCAAAAGCAATCAGGCTAAATAAGAAGGTAAGTGTAGATAAAGTTTTCATTAGTTCTGCTGGTGTTGATGGCTCAAATTTGATAACAGTACCTGTTTTTTTAAACACTTTGCCGACGAGTGCAAGGCTTTACCCGATAAACTGCAATAAACCATCGGTGAACGATCAACTAAAAATATTCACCGATAAAATCCAGTTCTTAACCGGCTAAAAAATAGTTTCATTTTAAAGAATACAGCCTATGTTTACTTAAAAAAACTTTGACTGAACTATAGTAATTGAGAATGCATTTTATTAACTTCCAGTAATTTACTCTCTCAAAATGACTCGAAATTATAAGTTGTTTTCTGTGCTCGCTACACAGATATCGTTACTACTCTTTTTAGGTGTTGGTTGTCGTGAAAAAACTGCTAAAGTAGGGCCACCTTCCGAAGTATCCGTTATTAACTCTCAACGCGTAGATGTTCCCATATATCAGGAATACGTTGGACAAACCTATGGTTTAGCCGATGTGGATATAAGGGCTCGTGTTGAAGGTTGGGTAACAGGAATGTATTTTAAAGAAGGAGCTAAAGTAAATAAGGGCACTTTACTTTATACCATTGATGACATGCAATACAAAACCCGCGTTGATCAGGCAGCGGGCAATGTAGCATCTGCCAAAACGGAAGTTGCCAGGGCGCAAAGCCAGCTTAACCGCGTGAGACCTTTAGCCGAGATGAACGCATTGAGCAAAATGGACCTTGATAACGCTCAGGCCGAATATAATGCCGCAAGAGCCCGCCAGCAGGTTGCCGAAGCAGCATTGCAGAATTCACAGATTGAACTCGGTTATGCTAAGGTCTATGCACCCATCGATGGAATCATAGGAATTTCTAATGTTCGCGTTGGAGATTATGTAAGCCGCATCAATTCAAATATTCTTTCCACTATTTCCCAAACTGGAACTGTAAGAGTTCGCTTCCAAATAAATGAAACGGAATTTCTAAAATTTATGCGTAGCTATAAAGGCGAGCAGTCCGTTCGACAGGACGTAACGCTGATACTGCCCGATAATTCAGTTTTCAGCGAAAAGGGTAAAATTGATTTTGCCAACCGCCAGATAGACCCCGAAACCGGATCAATTACACTCGAAGCATCATTTGCCAACCAATCAGGATTATTGCGACCAGGGCTATATGTAAAAGTTGAACTTCTAGCCAGCAATTACCCCAACGCTGTTGTAGTTCCTCAAAGGGCAGTTAATCAACTTCAGAGTCTATATCAGGTTTTTGTGGTTGACAAATCTAATACCCTTAAAGTTAGAATTGTGGAAGTAGGCCCACGGGTTGGAGATATGTGGGTTATAACCAAAGGTCTTGAGGCCAATGAGCGGGTAGCCCTTATCGGTACTGCAGCCCTATCTGACAATTCAAAAGTAACACCGATTGAAGCCAAATGGACACCGGTAGTTCCCGGAAAAGGAATTTAACTACCATAGCCAATTAATCGCATCTAAAACACAGATTCATGAGTGAGTTTTTCATCAGAAGGCCTATTGTGGCCATGGTTATCTCCATAGTAATGGTTTTAATGGGATTGCTAACACTGCGTAATATTCCAATAGCTCAATATCCCGAAATCACTCCACCAATGATCCAGGTAACATCGGTTTATACCGGTGCCAGTGCCGTAAATGTTGAGCAAGCTGTTGCTACACCAATTGAACAACAGGTAAATGGGGTTGAACAAATGCTTTATATGAAATCGGTTAATGCCGGCGACGGTTCATTAACACTTCAGGTTTCATTTGAAGTGGGTGTTAACCTCGATAATGCCAATATGCTTACACAAAACAGGGTTTCGCAAGCCAATGCCAAACTGCCTGCTGAAGTAAAAAGCTATGGTGTGACCACCAAAAAATCCCTGGTTTTCCCATTGTTGCTAATTTCTCTGTCATCGCCAAACGGTTCATACAATGGAGCATTCTTAAGCAACTATGCCAATATTAACATCGTCGACCGTATTTCACGGATTTCCGGGGTAGGTAACGTAACCCTTTTTGGTGGATACGATTACTCTATGCGTGTTTGGTTAAACCCCGACAGGCTTTCGAAACTGAATCTTACAGCTAACGACGTAATCAATGCGGTTAAAAAACAAAACGCCATTGTACCAGGGGGAAAATTTGGAGGACCGCCTTCACCCAAGGGTGTTGACAATACCTACACCATCCGTTTACAAGATCGTTTAGCTACTGAGGAGGAATTTGGAAACATTGTAGTAAAATCAAGCTCGCAAGGAGCCATGGTTCGATTGAAAGATGTGGCGCGAATTGAATTAGGCTCTGAAAACTATATTTCCTATAGCCGGCTTAACCAAAAGCAAGCAGCAACAATAGGCGTTTATCAATTACCAGGATCTAATGCTTTGGATGTAGCAGCAAATGTGAAAGGAGCAATTGAAGAAATGTCAAAAAGCTTTCCTCCTGACTTAAAATATGATGTTTCACTAGATACCACTGCTTCTGTAACAGTAGGGATTGAGGAAATTATTCATACTCTTTTTGAAGCAGTTATTCTGGTGATCCTGGTAGTATTTATTTTCTTACAAGATTGGAGGGCAACGCTGATTCCATTACTTACCGTTCCGGTTTCATTGATCGGTACGTTCATGGTCTTTCCATTATTAGGGTTTTCGGTAAACGTGCTTTCTCTCCTTGGCCTGGTGCTGGCAATCGGCATTGTGGTTGACGACGCAATTGTGGTGGTAGAAGCTGTAATGCATAATATAGAACACGGAATGAGTCCCAAGGATGCGACAAGCAAAGCCATGCAGGAAGTAGGAGGTCCTGTTGTTGCCATCGCGTTGATTCTGGCAGCGGTATTTATCCCGGTTGCCCTTGCAGGTGGTATTACCGGACGACTCTATCAACAGTTTGCCATTACCATTGCCATTTCTGTAGGTTTTTCAGCATTTAACGCTTTAACCTTAAGCCCTGCACTGTCGGCTATGCTGCTTCGACCGAAAAAAGAAAGCAAAGGATGGCTGGACAAGTTTTTCGACTGGTTCAACAGAATGTTCGGTTCATTTACAGATAAATATGTAGCTATCGTTCAAGGTTTTGTAAAAAATTCATTCCGTTCAATACTCTTTACAATAATATGTGTTGTTGGCGTGGTAATACTGGCCAAGTTAATTCCATCAGGATTTGTGCCCGAAGAAGATCAAGGCTATTATATGTTGAACATACAATTGCCTGATGCTGCATCGTTAGGGCGAACAGACGAGGTGGCTCATAAGATTGAACAGATTCTCGGCAAAATAGATGGGATTCAATTTTATACCACAATTATGGGCTACAGTATGGTTACATCTGCCTATACAACCAATACGGCATTTGTGTTTGTGGCCTTAAAACCTTGGGACGAACGGAAACACACCGTTTTTGACATTATTAAACAAACAAATACCGAATTCGCTCGTGAGATTACCGAGGCAACAGCCATAGCTTTTGGCCCACCCCCAATCATCGGTTTGGGAACCGGTGCAGGTTTTACCATTATGCTGCAAGATAAAACCGGAAATACCCCCGAGTATTTATTCAATGAATCAAAGAAATTTATTGCAGCGGCTTCAAAACGCCCTGAAATAGGCAGGATATTTACAGCCTATCGCTCAAATGTACCTCAAAAGAAAGTCAGCGTCGACCTTGATAAGGCCGAAAAATTAGAAGTTGATCTATCCGAATTAAACAGCACTATATCTTCTTACCTGGGTAGTGCTTATGTGAACGACTTTAACAAATTTGGCCGGCAATATAAAGTGTATGTACAGGCCGATTCTAACTACCGTACCAGCCCTAAGGACCTGAACTTGTTCTTTGTCAGAAGTAGAAATGGTTCTATAGTCCCCATAAGCACCCTGGTTACAGTTACAGATACTGTGGGTCCTGAATTCACCAACCGTTTTAATATGTACCGATCTGCCGAACTTAACGGAACTCCTGCAGAGGGTTACAGTTCCTCTCAAGCTTTAAAAGCCTTAGAAGAAACAGCAGCACAGGTGCTTCCAAAAGATTTACAGTATTCATGGAGCAATATGTCATTTCAGGAAAAAGCCGCGGAAGGAACTGCAGGAGTAATGTTTGCAACTGCTCTGATCTTTGTATTTCTGATCCTTGCCGCTCAATATGAAAGCTGGAAACTACCTTTCAGTGTTTTACTGGGAACACCGTTTGCTGTTTTAGGCGCATTCCTTGGCCTTTGGCTCTGCGGTTTTTTTAGCTCAAGCTATCAGAATAATGTATTTGCACAAATTGGCTTGGTAATGCTTATCGGACTTGCGGCAAAAAATGCCATCCTTATTGTGGAGTTTGCAAAAGAATCGCACGAAAAACATGGCAAATCAGTAATGGATGCAGCGATAGAGGCAGCAAGATTGCGCTTCAGGCCTATTTTAATGACTGCATTTGCCTTTATTCTGGGTGTAGTTCCGCTTCTTACAGCTTCGGGTGCAGTTGCAGAGGCACGTAAAGTTATTGGAATGGCCGTATTTGCCGGCATGCTCATAGCCACCATACTTGGGGTGCTCTTCGTCCCTTCATTCTTTACATGGATAGAATCAAGAGGAAAAAAGAAAAATGAAAGTACAACAAACCAACAAACAGGACATTAATATGAACCGACACATTGCTTTTACCGGCATTTTGTTCCTGCTTACAGGTTGCCTTGTTGGCCCTAAATACAGCAGGCCACAAATGGATGTTCCAACTGCTTATGCTCAACAATCGGATTCACTCCGCCGGGATTCTATAGCCAATATCAAATGGTTTGAGCTTTATCAGGATAGCACTCTACAAAACCTGATAAGGATTGCTTTAGAACAGAACAAAGACCTTAAAACGGCAATTGCCCGGGTAGAAGAATCTCGGGCTATATTAGGTTATAACAAGGCTAATCTCTATCCATTTTTAAACTATAACGTTGGTGCAGGATATAATAAGCTACATGAAAACGCCCAGCTTAGCGGAGTTGGGATTGACGGCAACTCCTTTAATTTATTGGGAACAGTAAATTGGGAATTAGATCTATGGGGAAAAATCAGGCATGCCAACCGTGCTGCCTATGCTCAGCTGCTGGCGGATGAAGAAAATCGTAAAGCCATTACAGTAAGTGTAGTTGCTCAAATTGCTGAGCTATATTTTCAGCTAAGAGGCTTAGACGAGCGCCTTATCATTTCGAAAAATACAGTAACTACCCGTGAAGAGAGTTATAATTTAATCAGTGCCCGTTTTTCCAAAGGCTATGTGGCAGAAATTGACAAGTTTCAGGCCGAACAACAGGTAGCCTTCGCTATGGCCAATATTCCGCAATTAGAGCGTGATATTGTACAAACTGAAAATGCTATTCGGGTATTAGTGGGTCAGGTTCCAGGTTCAGTACCAAGAGGATTATTAAATATTAACCAGGCAATCAGTTTGGAAATCCCTGCAGGATTGCCTTCTGAACTAATTGAAAGACGGCCTGATGTAAGAGCTGCCGAGAATACACTTATTTCACAAACCGAGCAAATTGGCGTAGCTCAGGCCTTACGATTTCCTTCATTAGCACTCACCGGTTTTGGAGGCGTGGCCAGTAACGACCTTGGTAATTTATTACAAAATGGTTCATTAGCATTTGGTGTAGCCGGTCAGCTTTTCGGTCCTATATTCAATTTTGGACAAAATAAACGCAGGGTTGATGTAGAGCGGAAAAGAACTGAGCAGTTATTATATCAATACGAAAAAACAGTTTTAGTAGCTTTTAGTGATGTTGAAAATTCACTAAAAGCCGTTAAAACCTATCAGGATGAATTATTTGCCCGATCAAAAGAAGTACAGGCAAACAGGAACATTGTAAAACTTTCAAGAGCCCGTTATGACAATGGTTTCACAACCTTTTTAGAAGTACTTGAGTCAGAAAGCCAACTTTATGAATCAGAATTAAATACCTCGATCACTAAACAAAACCAGCTTGCGGCTACCGTACAATTGTATAAAGCATTAGGCGGAGGCTGGTAAAAATGCCTTTTATTAGAATTTAACCTAGATCTCTAAAATCCGCTTCAGATTATCAGTATAACTTCTGCTGGTTGAAATTTTGGAGCCATTAATGTCATTCATAATGGCTATTAAGGCTCCATTAAACCCTTTTCGCACCTCTTTCATATTTTCAGCATTGATAATACATCCTCTATGAACACGGAGAAAGCTTTCAGGTAATTTGCTTTCCAAAGAAGAAAGTGTATAATCGGTTAAATAGGAATCTCCTTTTAATGTTTTTAGGGAAACATATTTATCATCAGCCTCAATATGACTTATTTCGGAGGTCTTCACTAACAAAAACCTATCACCTATTTTAACGGGTAACGCCTTTAGCTCTTTTTTGGTCTGCAGCTTCTCAAATAGATCAAGCAGCTTTGCTGGGTTAGTGTTTGCAGAATGAATATTTACCTTCTGCAACTTGGCTACAGTTAATTCCACCCTTTCTGCTTCAACGGGTTTAAGCAAATAATCAATTGAATTTTCTTCGAAAGCCTTAATGGCATATTGGTCAAATGCGGTAGTAAAAACAATTAAAGGGATAAAAGAAAGCATTCCTAACATTTCAAAGCCGTTTAAAACGGGCATTTCAATGTCAAGGAAAACCAAGTCGGGCTTAAGTTCTTCAATAAGCTGGCGACCCTCTTCACCATTGGCTGCTTCAGCCTCAATGAAAAACACCTGTTCATAAGTACTGAGTAACCTTTTTAACCGATTTCTGGCTAAAGGTTCATCATCAATGATAATGGTATTAAATAAGGGCATTAATTAGAAGGACGTTTAGGTAGCTGACGGATATTATCTTCTGAATCATCCCCTGCCTGGTTATTCTTATTCTCCTCATTCTCATCTTCATCCTCGTCCCAAAAATCAGAAAAACCTTCAGACTCATCATCAATCAATTCTTCATCTCCATAGTCTACCACCATTGGGGTAACGTCAACATCAAACCATTCGTAAAACATTTCAATGGTAATGTCCTGTGGCCAGGTTTCCTGGGCCATGGAAACACCAAAAAGCTCATCAATAAAAAACTGCTCGAAGTTTTCCTCCAAATACTCTTCTATTTCACTGTCTTCGTCAAAAACCGGAATCAAATAAGTTGTTTTCTCGGTCTCATTGATTTCTTCAAGGGAAGCAAAAGCTTCTTCAGGGAAAATGGAATTATACCAGTTCAGGTAAGGCAATTTATAGTGTAGATGCAGCGAAAAGCGGTTGATGAATTTCATATACTAAGTTTTGAAAACGAATTTCGGAATAATAATCTGAATTCTTTTCTGTGGGGCCATGATAATATTCAATTCATAATTATCATTGTAAAGTAGTTTTAACTTGTCAAAAGTATTCTGCAGTCCATATCCAGGATTCCAATCCAGTGGAAAATCCGGACCATTATCAGCCACCCAAATCTTTAATCCTTCATTATTAACTGAAGTGGCACCAACTTCAATGGCTCCATTTTGAGTGATCTTAGAAATGCCGTGCTTAATTGAATTTTCTACCAATGGTTGAAGCAAGAAGCGTGGTATTTTTTCATGTCTTAATGTTTCATCAATCACAAAGTTTGTTTGCAACCTGTCTCCCAATCGGATACTTTCAATATCGAGATAGGTTTTAACAATATCCAGCTCATAAGCCAGTGTTGTGTAGCTCTCATCGTTAGTATTGATCGCATAACGAAACAGTTTGGAAAGCTTTAACACCATTTCCTCGGCTTTGTTAGCATCCTGGTGAATTAAGGAGGCAATTGAATTTAATGAGTTGTACAAGAAATGAGGGTTTATTTTCGACTGAAGAGCCTCCAACTCGGCTCGTGTTTTTAGCTCATGTAACTTAGTTACCTGATATTCACTTTCTTTAAGTTTGAATTCATAATTCTCTTTTTGCAGGTCAATAATTTGCCTGAACCCGCCAATTATAAAACCTGCAAATAAATTAAATGCCAACGAAGGCAGTTGTTCCTGAAGAGTAAACCATTTATCAAAACCAAGATATAATACGCCAAAGCAAATCTCGGTAGCTATTATAATTCCTAATCCCATCAATGCAAAATCAACAATAACTTGTTTAATAGTTCTTTCGTGATTTCTATTAAACAATCGATGCGACAAATGAATGATATTGGTGATAGTAAGAGATATGGTTATTGAAAATAAGAATGTTGCAAAGATGGTTTGCCAGGAAAGTTCAAAGTCTCGAAAATAATTAAGTCCACAGATTCCAAAGGCAACATATATCCCTATTTTTGAATATTTCAAGTTATACTCCAGCCAAGTTGTGCATTCCTTATCATTATTCATATCCTTCTGAATCATAACCCAATGTACGACTAAACATAATTAAAAGACTTTTTTTACGATAAGATGAAATTTCTAAGTGATAAAATGCGGAATTTTGCGGACGAATAACTTCTAAAGTTGGGCCGGAATTTCAGATGTCCGGCAAAAAATTGTTCGTATATTAAACAAAGCTAAAATTTAATCTTATGAAAATTAAAGCACTATTATTAGCAGCGCTTTTAACTATTGCGAGTATTATGCCCGCTTGTAAAAACATGACCGGAACTCAAAAAGGAGCAGCGATTGGCGCGGGTTCAGGAGCAGCAATTGGCGCATTAATTGGTCACGCAGCAGGAAATACAGCGATTGGCGCATTAATTGGCGGCGCTGTTGGTGGTGTAAGTGGCGCTTACATTGGCAAGTACATGGATAAGCAGAAAAAAGAAATTCAGGAAACTGTACCCAATGCAAAAGTTGAAGAAATCAATAATGGCGAAGCCTTAAAAGTAACTTTTGACTCGAAGGTTCTTTTTGATGTGAATAAATATGATTTAAAAGATGCCTCAAAGAATGCCGTGAAACAGCTAGCCGAGATCATTAATAAATATCCTGACACCTATGTTCAGATCCAGGGCCATACCGATAATACAGGAGAAGATGCTTACAATATGACTCTTTCGCAAAAACGTGCGGAAGCTGTGATGCATTACGCTATATCAATCGGTGTTCAAGCCAACCGTTTAATGTCGCAAGGCATGGGTGAAACTACACCAATTGCCGATAACAAAACGGTTGATGGTCGTACTCAAAACCGCAGGGTTGAATTCTATATTGTTGCAAATGATAAGCTGAAACAAGAAGCAGCAAAACAGAAATAATTCTTCAAGGAGTTGATAAAGAGAGATGCCCGTTTGATAGTTCAAACGGGCATCTCTCTTTTTATGTATCAATCATGTTGGAGTTAAAAATGCTCAAATGCACTTATTATCTTGCAAAGTAATAACATCCTGAAACATAATGAAGAAACTGTACCTTGTCGCTCCTTTCGTTTTTTTTTATCTCAATGCCTCGGCTCAAAAACTAGATTCCTTAAGTGTTGAAAAAATCATGCGCGACCCAAAATGGATCGGCGTTTCACCTTCAGCCTTATTTTGGAGTGATGACAGTAAAAATGTTTACTTTAACTGGAACCCCGACAAGAATAAAAGTGATTCACTTTACACGGTTTCTACTGACAATAAACAGGTTATTAAAGTAATTTCTGCCCAAAGACAAAACCTGGCACAAAATGCCGTTTATAACAAGGCCCACTCCATAAAGCTCTATGAAAAATTTGGAGACCTATTTTTGCAGGACCTTAAAACAGGCATGCTTCGACAGCTAACCTATACCGTTGATCAAGAATTATTTCCTTCATTTTCTGGCGAAGAAGACAAGGTAATCTTCAGAAAAGGCGATAATTTGTTCAGCCTTTCTATTTCAAATGGAATGCTTGCGCAACTAACCAATTTTCAAAAGGGAACCAAAATAAAAGAAGGCCGCCTGAATGAGCAGGATCAATGGCTCAAGAACCAGCAGCTAGCTGAATTTGAAATTCTAAAACAACGTAAAGCACAGAAAGAGGAAACATCAAAGGCAAGAAAACGGGACCAGCCAAAGCGATTAAAAGAAATTTATCTCGAAGGCCGAACTGTTGATGACCTTAAATCAAGTCCGAATGGACAAATAATAACATACAATCTTACTACCGGTGGCGATGACCGAAACACTGTTGTACCAACCTATGTAACAGAATCGGGTTATACCGAGGAAATCCCAACGCGAGCGAAGGTTGGCGGTATACAAACCAGCAGTGATTTTTTTGTTTATAATAAGGAACGTGATACGGTTTATGAAGTCTCCACGCTTCAAATCCCTGGAATTTATGACCTTCCAGACTACTTAAAAAACTACACTACAGAGAAGAAATCCAAAGAAAAAAATAAAGAGGCCCGTCAAGTTGTATTCCGGGCTCCTTTTTGGAGTGAAGATGGCAAAAATGCAATCGTTTCAGTTTATTCTGCCGACAACAAAGACCGCTGGATTTTTAGTTTGGATGCGACAACCGGTAAGCTAAAACTAATTGATCGCCAGCGTGACGAAGCCTGGGTTGGAGGTCCTGGCGTAGATATGTACAATGAAAACATCGGTTGGATAGACAATTCATCGATTTACTACCAAAGCGAAGTATCTGGCTATTCTCATCTATACTCCTACAACTTTACTACAGGCAAAAAGCAGCAGCTTACTTCGGGCAATTGGGAAGTTCAATCAGTTCAATTAGCTTCCGACAAGCGCAGTTTTTATATTACGGCTAACAAGGAGCACCCTGGAACCAAAGATTTTTATAGGCTTGCCGTTACAGGAGGACCTTTGGAGCGTTTAACTTCTATGAAAGGTGCGAATGACATTAAGCTTTCGCCTGATGAAAAATGGCTGGCCATACGCTATTCTTATAGCAACAAGCCTTGGGAATTATATCTGCAAGAAAACAAAAGCGGGGCAGCAGCTCTACAAATCACCAATTCAGTTTCTGAAGAATTTAATTCTTATAAGTGGAGAGAGCCGGAAGTGATCAGTTTTGTAAACCGTTCGGGCAATGTAGTTTATGCTCGCCTTTATCAACCGGAAAAGCCACATTCTAACAAACCGGCTGTAATTTTTGTGCATGGGGCAGGATATTTGCAAAATGCGCACTACTGGTGGAGTAATTATTTCAGGGAATACATGTTCCATAATTTCCTTGCCGATAAAGGTTATACCGTACTGGATATCGATTATCAGGCTAGCTCGGGATATGGTCGTAACTGCCGCACCAATATTTACCGCCATATGGGAGGTGCCGATCTGAACGATCAGCTTGACGGCGCAAAACTGCTTGTTGAAAAATACAATGTAAACGCCAAAGCAATTGGTATTTATGGCGGTTCATATGGAGGATTTATGACCTTGATGGCGATGTTCACACAGCCCGATGTTTTCAAAGCTGGTGCCGCTTTGCGGTCGGTAACGGATTGGGCGCATTACAATCATGGATATACCTCTAATATCTTAAACTCGCCGATAACGGACAGCATTGCTTATAAACAAAGTTCTCCGATTTATTTTGCCAATGGGCTTAAAGGCCGGTTGTTAATGTGTCATGGAATGGTTGATGTAAACGTTCATTTCCAGGACATTGTACGTCTTTCACAGCGCCTGATCGAACTGGGTAAAAACAATTGGGAATTGGCGGTTTATCCGATGGAAGACCATGGATTTGTGGAGCCCAGCAGCTGGACCGATGAGTACAAAAGAATATTTAAATTATTTGAAGAAGAACTAAAACATTAATTCTTCTAAAACGTTCAAAGTGCATTTAATTACTAGTTTTAAATAATAATATACCCTAATGATGAAAAAGTTTAGCCTTGCGATTATGGCTTTTGTTGCCTTTACATCGAGCTCAATTGCTCAAACGAAAGACAGCATTCAAATAATTCCAATTGATAAAAGTCCGGCTGATATTGTTTATTACCCAGCGCGTGCGGCTTTTGAAAGAGACATTACTAAAAGTCCGATAGCCCGTGTAATTTACTCGCGTCCTCAAAAAAATGGTCGCGAAATATTTGGCAAGCTGCAGGATTATGGAACTGTTTGGAGAACGGGTGCAAATGAATCGACCGAGGTTAAGTTTTATAAAGACGTGAAGATTGGCAACAAGGTGATTACTGCAGGAGAATACTCATTGTTTACCATTCCAAATAAAGATAAATGGACTGTGATCCTTAACTCGGTAAATGATAAATGGGGTGCTTATTTTTATGATAAATCGAAAGATGTAATAAGAATAGATGTACCGGTAAAAACTCCCGCCAATCCAATTGAGGTATTTACAATTCTATTTAAAGATGATAATAGCAGCGGAGCCAAAATGGTAATGGGCTGGGATAACTGCTATGTAGAACTTCCAATAAAATTTCAGAATTAAAAATTAAAGAGGCCATAAAAAAGCCCTCGATTTAAACCGAGGGCTTTTCTATTTATCGAGACTGCATTTGCAGCTGTATCTTATTTTTACCCGACTTATATTCCAACCAAAGGTTAGCATTATCGAGCTTTCTAATAATGTAGATATTGATCTCGGTATTAAAAACCGTTTGCAATGTGCTGTCAGTTAATAAACTCCAATCTCCATCAGGTGCCGGAATACAGTTTTCATTAACCGCGCAAATTCTTCGATACTTTAAGTTGGAAAAGAAGATATGTTGGCGCCCGGGAGCTACTGCCGATTGTCCGTTTGTCAGGATCTTTGTTTCTATCCAGGTACGTGACAATAATTTATACCTGCCATCCTCGTCGCCTTCCTTTACACATGCCGAAGGTAACAGACAGAAACCGATACCTAAAAGAAAGGATAGTTTGATAATCTTATTCATGCAACACGCTCAATAATCTGTTTCTGCTAAGCAGCTTATCGACAAAAATCAACAGTAATACGGCATCGATAATAAAAAAGCCAAACCAGAAACTGCGGTTACCTAACAAGGAATCAACTTGTGAGTTTACAACACCCTGTACCTGGTTGCTAGCCGCAACATACTGAGTTGAAGGCTCAGCAGGAGCATTTCCGATAGCAAAAAACAGCAAGCCAACAATTAAAAATGCAAATATGGCTGCCACTCCGTAAATGATCTTCCGATTCACTAATGTTTTTAATGCCGAAACGGGGGGCGCTAATTCCGCGCGCCATTTGGTCATTACATTAGCTGTAAAAGCAGGCGAAGGAGTTTCAAGTTCCGTCGAAGCTAAAGACGCGTTAATCGCTTTGATCTCCTCAAACTTTTGTTTTAGTTTGGGGTTCATCGAAATAGAACGTATCAGTTCGGCGGCTTCTGCTTCTGGAATAAGTCCATCAGCTAAGTCCCAAAGTTGTTCTTCTGTGATCCGATTCATATTCAATCCTTTCTATTTACTACCTCACCTTGCAAACGCAAAGATAGGCAGTATGTTATAATAATTCCTTTACTTCATCTTTTAATAAGAGCTCCAATTGAGTTCTTAGTCGTTGCCGGGCCCTATGCAGCTTTACCTTTACGGTATTGGCCGGCATATTTATTACCGTAGCAATTTCTTCAAGCGATTGCTCATGCAAATAAAACAAGGTAATAATGGTGGCATCATCTGGTAAAAGCTGATCAATTGCTTTTTTTAGATATTCGCCTCTAACCTTAAACTCAATGCCACTGCTGGCATCATCACCCGAAGCATCTTCCACAATTATAGGATGTTCATCATCGTCGAGCGAAGACGTATCCAGTTTTCCTTTCCTTAATTTACTCATTGCAGATGTATATACAATTGAATACAACCAAGTGGTAAATTTTGATGTACGCTGAAAAGAAGCCAATGAACGAAAAGCTTTTAAGAAACTATCCTGTGCCACCTCTTCCGCATCTTCACGATTTTTTACAAAGCGCAAGGCAAGGGTAAAGGCATAACGTTGATGCCTGTTCAACAGGTCGACGTATGCCCCTTGATTTCCATTTAATGCATGTTCTATAAGCTCAATATCCGATAATTGCTTTATCATTGAAGGTTATGACGCTGTGCAGCCCTAATTGGTTACATCTAAGCACTAAATTACATTATTTATCGCTAGTTAATATTACTTAGTTTATATACCAAAACAGTACTGGGTGTTACAACTTCCACTGACACAATGCCTAAAATATTTTAATCCAAGGGTGTAACCTATCATTTAATCAGGTAGTCATAGTATTCAAATCACTTGCAATAATGATTTGAGATAATTAAAAAATGTTAAACTACTAATTAAAATATAAACATTATGGAAGGTATATTAGTTCCGATTCTGATCTCTCTGGGCGCATTTTTAATGGTCTTTGGCTTGAGATATCTTGAAAATAAAGAGAGAATGGCGATGATAGAAAGAGGAATGGACCCTGGCACCCGCAAGAAAAATACAAATCCGGCAGGAGCATTAAAATGGGGATTGTTATTTATTGGTGTGGGAACCGGTCTACTCTTAGCCCTGATTTTAACACAATACGTTTTTGTAAATATGGATGAAGAGGCAATGCCAGCAGTTTATTTTGGATTAATCTTTATCGGAGGCGGTTTCGGTTTGATAACTTCATACAACCGCACTAAAAAAGAAATTCAAAGTGAAAAACAAACAGAGCAACAATCGGTTTATTAAGAACTAAGTTTATTTAATAAATGAAAAAGACCTGGAAACGCTTCCGGGTCTTTTCATTTTTATACCTTTCCTTTTGATATTACCATAACCGTTAGCCGGCTTAAGCAATTCATCTTACCCTGCTCATTATAAATTTTAATTTCCCAAACATGAACCGAGGCGCCAAGTTTTATAGGTGAACAGACGCCTGTTACCAATCCCGAACGTACCGCCCGTAGATGATTAGCATTCACCTCTAATCCCACACAATCGTATTTAGTTGTATCAACACAGAGAGTTGAAGCTACGCTTCCCAATGTTTCAGCCAAAACCACTGAAGCTCCTCCGTGCAAAATGCCATATGGTTGATGCGTACGTTCATCAACCGGCATGGTTGCTTTAATAAAATCATCGCCTATTTCGGTAAAATTGATATCGAGCAATGAACCGATATGTTTCCTATGCCCGTATCGGTTATTTATTTGTTCAACGGTGAATTCACTCTTCCAGATCATAAGGGTATTTTTGAATTCCTAAAATAAGCTTAAATGCAATTATTATGAACTACTCCGTATTTGGAAAAGTAATAACTTTGAACTAACTCTCTGATGAATAATCTTTTAATTCTGGAAGTTGAATAACAAACTCGGTTCCTGTACCTAAGATGGAGTATAAACTTATTTTGCCCTTAAGCTTAGTTACCATTTCTTTTACAATATAAAGCCCCAACCCCGATCCCGAATCTGCCTGATGCCCTTTATAAAACATGCCGAATACTTTGGTTTGATGCTTTTCTTCAATTCCGCGCCCATTATCTTTAACCCTGATGGTTGCCATATTATTCTTTACGGTAACCTCTATATAAATAAAAGGTTCTCTTCTACTATACTCATGAAATTTGATGGCATTGTAGATCAAATTATTAAGAATGGTTATTATCCGGTTCTTATCAGAATTAAACGCTTCGGTTTGGTTAATTACTTTGGTGAACTTTATTCTATTGACATTTTTAATAAACTTAAAACTTTCAATACTGTCATCAATCAAACGGTCAAACCATACTTCTTCAATCAAAATTTCCAAACGACTATTGCGAGAGTAATTCATAATGTCAAGCACAAATCCATCGAGCCCTTTTATAGCTTTTTCCATTAAACTGAAATAATGGGCTCGCTCCTTTTCCGAAGTTTCCATTTTAGCCAATTCGATTAAACCAAGTACAGAATTTAAAGGCGATCGAAGGTCATGTGAAGTGGTATAAACCAATCTATCAAGCTCGGCATTTGTTTTTTCAAGCTCTACATTTTTACGTATCAGCTGTTCTTCGGCATACAGTTTATCGGTAACGTCCCTTACAATTCCGCGATACCCAACAATATCATTCTTGCGGTTTTTAATACTAGTGGCCGACACTAACAATTGTAGTTGTCGCCCATCTTTGGAAACCAATGAAACCTTAAAATCCTTTACAAAGCCTTTCCGAGCTATTTCCTCCCTAATTATTAGACGATCCGAACTGTCTTTATAAAAAGGGATAATATTTCGAAACTGATTGATCTCTTCTCTTGAACTTACTCCCAAAAGATTTAGCCCAGCCTGATTGATACTTAATATTTCGCCGTTAACAGAAGATATAAAAACCATGTCGAGTGACTCCCTGAATAAACGACGGTATTTTTCACCCGACTCTTTTAGTTTTGCTATGAAAATGGCCGTTAGCCAAACACAGATACCGAAAAGCAGCAAACCGGCAATAAATGTAATCACCAGTATTTTTGACTTGAGTTCTCTGATCGAATTGCTGATTTCAACTGAAAACTGTTGTTCAAGCAGTGTTAAACGATCATCAAGTAAACGATTTTTTTCCTGAAACTCATGGATATCGCCCAAGGACAATTGCCTAGTTTTTATTTCTTCGTGAATATGGTAGCCAAGGGTATGCAGCTTATTAATATAGACATCAGCTTCTATCCAAATGGCCACCGGTTTTTTCATCAGTTGACTGTTCCGTCCATATTTAAAAAGGAGTACCATGTTTCGGATATCAGCAGGATGAATGCCTGTTTTAATGAAACCGGATCTCACCAGGTACATGTTCGACTGATCTTTCTCAAGTTCAAGACGGGCCTCCTGGGCTCCTAGAGGAAGTGCTATATTTTCTTTGAATTTTTGAAAAAAGATTTCGTTTTGAGTGGAAATATATAGGCTTAAGTTATAAGTAGCTTCTTTTTGACCTTTTGAATACCTGCTTTCGGCGCCAACATACGCCCTGACAGCCGCCAGCGTTTGCAACCCTAAGAAATTGAGTAGAAACAAAATTCCGGTGAGAGTAAAAAACAATGCAATAAATGGCAGCAACCTTTTTACCATAGCCTCAAATTATAGAAAATGCTATTATAAGTATTTATGATAAAAGATTATATGTTCATGAGCGCCCAACCTTTCATTAATGAGCAACATCTTTATTAACAAACTCGAAATCAGGGTTTTTGGCTTCAATAAATTTAATGAAGCGCTTTAATTTTTTATCGTGTAAAGCTTTAAAGGTAAACACATCTCCATAACCATCTCCATCTAAATAAAAGACCTCAAAAGTAGTAGAAGGATTTGCTCCTTGGTGCGATCGGGAAGTTAACTCGATCCGTGTAATGCGTTCTAAAGGAATATGATTTACGATCAGATGCTTGCTATCCACCAGATACATAATACTTTCATCAAACTCAACGTGATTATGGGCACGCTCAAAATACTTAATGATAATGAAACAAATCCCATAATGAATGATCCGCTGGAAAACAGTGAACCATTCCCAGTGAGATGGAATTAAGATGAACTTAAAAGTACCATGAGGAGGAGGTACAGAAAGTAAAACGAACAAAATAAAAGCGTAAACCAATCCTCTTCCTATATAATACCCTGTTGACAAGCGTTCTCTCATACAATTGCCTTTGTTAATACTTACAGTTCATAAAAAACGCCATCAACTAAAATGCAGATGGCGTTTTGAATATACTTAAATTTCCTTTTTATCCCTTTTTAACCTCTTTGGCCCATGAATCTTTCAGGGTAACGGTGCGGTTAAATACCAAGTGCTCTGGTGAAGAATCCTTATCCATCACAAAATATCCCTTACGAATAAACTGGAAACGATGTTCCGGATTGAAATCTTCAGCTAAAGCTGGTTCGATATAAGCCTTTTTGATAATTTGTAAACTATCAGGGTTAATGTATTCTTTAAAATCACCTTCTTCACTTGCCGGATTCACGACTTTGAACAAGCGTTCATACAGTCGAACTTCAGCAGTTTTCGCATGCGTAACACTTACCCAATGAATTGTTCCTTTTACAGCAATACCACTGGTGTCATTCCCCGATTTTGAATCAGGGGCGTAGGTACAATGAATCTCTGTTACATTTCCTTCGGCATCTTTTACAAAATCAGTGCAGGTTACAATATAGGCGTGCTTCAAACGGGTTGAAAGGCCCGGCCCTAAACGGAAGAATTTCTTTGGAGGATTTTCCATAAAATCTTCACGTTCAATCCAAAGTTCCTTGCTGAACGGCAACATACGAGAACCGTCGCCACCTTCAACCTCAGGGTTATTTTCACCCTCAAGCATTTCTACTTCACCCTCAGGATAATTAGTAATAACCATTTTTATCGGATCAAGAACAGCCATTCTTCTCCATGAGGTTTTATTCAGATCCTCACGGATACAGAACTCAAGCAAACTTACATCAATGACATTTTCACGCTTTTGAATACCAATACGCTCACAAAACTCACGGATGGAGGCAGGTGTAAACCCACGGCGACGTAAACCACTGATAGTTGGCATGCGTGGATCGTCCCAACCTTCAACATAATTTTCGTTTACCAGTTGCAATAATTTACGCTTGCTCATCACCGTATAATTCATATTCAAACGGGCAAACTCATATTGCTTTGAAGGGAAGATTCCCAGTTTTTCGATACACCAATCGTACAACGGACGATGTGGAATAAACTCCAGCGTACAAATTGAATGCGTAATTTCTTCAATCGAATCACTTTGACCGTGCGCGAAATCATACATTGGATAAATGCACCATTTATCGCCTGTACGATGATGATGAGCATGCTTAATACGATAAATGATCGGATCGCGCATGTGCATATTAGGTGAAGTCAGATCGATTTTAGCGCGAAGCACCTTTTCACCATCCTTAAATTTGCCTGCTCTCATGTCTTCAAACAACTGCAAGTTCTCTTCAACACTGCGGCTGCGATACGGACTTGGAGTTCCCGGTTCGGTAGGATTGCCTTTTTGAGCAGCAATTTCTTCTGATGTTGAATCATCAACATAAGCTAAGCCTTTTTTAATAAGCGCTACTGCAAATTCGTACAACTTATCAAAATAGTCGGAGGTATACAATTCCTCTGACCAGTTAAAGCCCAACCACTTTACATCTTCCTTAATGCTTTCTACGTATTCAGTATCCTCAGTAACAGGGTTAGTATCATCGAAACGCAGATTGGTTTTTCCATTGTATTTATTTGCCAAACCAAAATTTAAGCAAATAGATTTGGCATGACCAATATGTAAATATCCGTTAGGTTCAGGCGGAAAGCGTGTTAACACTCGCCCATCATGGGTTCCTTCGGCTAAATCTTTTTCAATTATTTCCTCTAAAAAGTTAAGCGATCTCTCTTCACTCATAAAATATCGTCAGAATTTAAAAATGCAAATATAGCAGAGTATTAGGTTAAAGCAGGTAGAAATTAAGGATTATTGCCATTGCTGTGCAATTAACGACTTGATTTAACTTGAGCTACTATTGCTTCAGGGTCGTCAAGCGATTCGATCTCACTTTCACTCAACTTTAACGAAGCAATAACCTTAGCTTTACATGGATAAATAATCAACACCACAATGCTTATCCCAATAGAACAAGCTTCAAGGATCATATTTTTTGTAAACAAAAACGAAAGCATAAATGCCATAGCAGTAACCTGAAAAGCAAGTAACGTCATTAAATATGCGCCGCGGTAATTATTTAACTTGTCAATTATAGATTCCAATGACTGGGCCTTCAATATCCTTTTAGGATACCAAAACAATTGGAGATACATAGCTATAACACCAAAAATAGCAGCTATGTACACATTAAATGATCCATTATATGGGGATTTTTTAATTAAGAAATCGGGATGATAAAGGGCATAAACAATGAAAAAACTCATTGGAACCACAATGCTGAGGTAAGTAGTAAATAATGAACGAAAGTATTCCTTGCCATTTTGGTCTTGCATTTCCATAGAAAGATATGATTTATAAAAAACTTTAAATGAATTCAAACCTTATCGTTTTTATTCAATTTTAGAAGAATGTTAATGTTTGAAAAAATTACATTTGTAACACCAACCCTTTAATGTTAAGGGCACTTATGATGACCAATTGATGAACAGACCTATTCGAGTTTTAGTTGCCAAGTGCGGCCTTGATGGCCACGATCGAGGTGCCAAAATTATAGCCACCTCGTTGAGAGATGCAGGCATGGAAGTTATTTATACCGGCCTGCGACAAACTCCCGAAATGATTGTAAACACTGCCCTGCAGGAAGACGTTGATGCCATTGGCATCAGTATCCTTTCTGGCGCTCATATGACCGTTTTTCCAAAAATTATGAAACTGATGAAGGAAAAGCAATTGGACGATGTCTTGTTAACCGGCGGAGGCATCATTCCTGAAGGAGATATGAAACAATTAAATGAGCTTGGCGTAGGTACTTTATTCCCTCCAGGAACAAGTACCGCCGACATCGTTGAATATATCTCAGACTGGACAAAAGAACACCGATCTTTTTAGGTCTTCAATTTGCTTAGCCAACACATTAATCATCTTTTCCTAAAAATCATTTTATTATGTACAACAATCTTTTAGTCGAAATAAAGAACCGTATTTTATATATAACTATTAATCGTGCAGCCAAGTTAAACGCACTTAATAAAGATACGCTTGCCGAGCTAAGTGCGGTTATTAAAGATTTTATTACAAATGCAAAAGCAGGAGTAGCCATTATTACCGGCGACGGGCCTAAAGCCTTTGTTGCAGGGGCCGACATTTCAGAGTTTGCGAACTTTACAGTTGCCGAAGGACAGCAACTGGCAACCGATGGCCACACCAATGTTTTCGACCTTATTGAAAACAGCCCAAAGCCTATAATTGCTGCTATAAATGGATTTGCTTTAGGCGGAGGTTTAGAATTAGCCATGGCTTGCCATATTCGTATTGCAAGTGAAAATGCAAAGCTTGGACTCCCTGAAGTAACACTGGGATTAATTCCGGGATATGGTGGCACTCAACGATTAACTCAACTTGTGGGTAAAGCTAAGGCTTTAGAAATGATCTTAACTGCCGATATGGTAAGGGCAGAAGATGCAAAAAGCATTGGTTTAGTAAATGAGGTAACCCCCGAATATGCGCTTATAACCAAATGTGAAGAATTAGCAGAAAAAATGCTTAGTCGTGCACCATTAGCACTCACGTCAGCGCTAAAGGCTGTAAACGCATTTTATTCGAAAGACAAAAATGGCTATATCGTTGAAATTGAAGAATTTGGAAAGCTTTTTGGCACTGATGACTTTAAGGAAGGGACACAAGCTTTTATTGAAAAACGTAAAGCTAATTTTACAGGTCGGTAATTTTTGAATCGGGCTTATTTATTAACTTCGTTTCACCATTACCAAATGGTAAACAACATAAATCTTCTACTTTCATTAAATAGTTGATTGCTTATTTTTTTTGAAAAACAATACAAACAAACTCTAATTATGAAACGTCTCACTTTATTAGCTATACTTTTTGTTAGCGCTCTTATGGTATCAAACCATGTTAATGCACAAGCTCCGGCTGGTAAAAAATTATTAAACATTGCTTTTGAATCAGGCTTCCCTCTTGGCAATGCTGCTGATGTGTACAAGATTGTATTAGGTGGTTCTCTACAGGCCGAATTTCCAGTTAAGTCCAACCTTTCAGTAACAGCAACGGCTGGTTATTCAACATTTACCAATAGTAAAATTGATGGACTTGAAGGTTCGGGGTTTATTCCCGTAAAAGTTGGTGGTAAGTATTATTTCGCAAGCAATTTTTATGGCATTGGCGAATTAGGAGCGGCTTTTTATACAGGAGATGGTTCTTCAACCACATTTGTGTATGCTCCTGGACTTGGATATTCCTTTCCTGTTGCAGACAATAAATTTGTCGATGTTTCAGCTCGCTACGAAGGTCATACAGGAGACTTTGACAGATCATTTTTCGGATTACGATTTGCGTATTCATTTGGCTTCTGAGAAAAATCTTAATTAAGTTGAAAAGCTCACCGATTTCGGTGGGCTTTTTTTGTACCTTGTAAATACGATAGTTTATAAAACGATTGACAGGTAATGCAGAGGTTGTATTACCGAAAAGATGAAATCAATCAAATAATAAAGCTTATGAAAAGTAGAGAAGAAATTGTGGCCAATTGGTTGCCACGCTACACAGGTACCGAGTTAAAGGATTTTGGCGAGTACATTCTGTTGACCAATTTCAATAATTATGTAAGGTTATTTGCCGAATGGAAGGGGGTGGAACTTAAAGGGCAAGATAAGCCCATGCTTAATGCAACCTCCGATGATATAACCATTATAAATTTTGGAATGGGCAGCCCCAATGCCGCCATCATAATGGATCTATTATCTGCCATAAAGCCCAAGGCAACTTTATTTTTAGGTAAATGCGGAGGATTAAAACGTAAAAACGAATTGGGTGATCTTATTTTACCAATAGCTGCGATTAGAGGCGAAGGAACTTCAAATGATTATTTCCCGGCCGAAGTACCTGCCTTACCTGCATTTTCCCTTCAGAAAGCGGTATCCACTGCAATCAGGGAGCATAAACGCGATTACTGGACCGGCACTGTTTACACAACTAATCGCCGGGTTTGGGAGCACGATGAAGAGTTTAAAGATTATCTCCGAAAAATCCGCTGCATGGCTATTGATATGGAAACTGCCACCCTTTTCACTGCAGGTTTTTATAACAAAATCCCGTCGGGAGCTTTGCTTTTGGTTTCAGACCAGCCCATGATAGCTTCGGGTGTAAAAACATCTGAAAGCGATTTAAAAGTTACTGAAAAATATGTTGAACAACACTTAAAAATTGGCATTGAGTCGCTTTATCAGCTCATAAATAAAGGAAATACAATTAAACATTTACGCTTTGAAGATGTTTAAAAGTAAAATGATCTTATTTATACAGAAGCCGGCATAAATACCGGCTTTTTATGTTTTTATAATTAGGACCGTTTTTTTACAAACTAATTTGGTTCAGGCTTTGCATTATTTTAACTGAAACCAAGTTTAATACATACAATTAAACTCAACCAGCAAAAGGATTTATCATAACTGTGCAGCACAATTCTTTTGTCGTACTATATGATTATAAGCATATATAAACCTGATAAACAAAAATATTGGGCATCGATTTTTACGAATTAAAGAAAAAGTGTGGAAAAAAATACACACCTTTAATTTAGATCCTTGCTGGGAAGTTGAGTACTCATTTTTTTAGATTTTAATATCGAATAGCATGAAAAATATCCTGATCATTGACGACGAAGTAAACATTGGACTACTATTAACACGTTTTTTAACCAAACATGGATTTAATGTAGAAACCGCCACAAGTGGAGCAAAGGCTATGGAGTTGCTTAATGTTAATCGGTACGATTTAATATTATGCGATTACCGACTGGAAGATACAGATGGTCGTGATATGCTTGATAAAATACTTGCCATACACCCTCAAACCATTGTAATTATAATAACAGGTTATTCTGATGTTAAAATTGCTGTGGAAATGGTTAAAAACGGCGCTTACGATTACATTTCGAAACCGCTTTATCCCGATGAAATATTAAACACCATAAATAAGGCACTGGAAACAGCTCAAGTACGCAAAAACGAGCAGACCGAGTCAATTCAAGAAGAATCAAAAACCTCAAAACCCACTAAAACACAACAGGGCGTTTTGATAACTAAAAACTATGTGCTTGGAGATTGTGAATCTGCTAAGGAACTCTACCGGCAGATAAGCCTGGTGGCACCTACTAATTACAGCGTTATTTTATTTGGTGAAAGTGGGACAGGAAAAGAATCAGTAGCGAATATGATCCATCAGAACAGCCCCCGTAAAGATAGACCGTTTATACCGCTCGATTGTGGTTCATTATCAAAAGAATTGGCAGGTAGTGAGCTGTTTGGACATGAAAAAGGTTCATTTACAGGAGCTTTGGCTCAAAAAATTGGTCATTTTGAAATGGCAAACGGAGGAACCTTGTTTCTTGACGAGGTAGCTAATTTATCATACGATATTCAGGTTTCGCTATTGCGTGTTATTCAGGAACGAAAAGTAAAGCGTATTGGAGGAAATAAAGAGATTGAATTAGATGTTCGTATTCTGGTGGCATCCAATGAAAACCTTTGGGAGGCTGTTCAAAAAGGCCGATTCCGTGAAGACCTTTTCCACCGTTTTAATGAGTTCAGTATACATATTCCTCCGTTAAGAAACCGTCATGGCGATTTGATGCAATTTGCTGAACATTTTTTAAAGCAAACGAGTATTGAATTGAATAAACATATTCCCGGTTTTTCACCTGAAGTTATTCGCTATTTTACACGATACAGCTGGCCGGGTAACATTCGTGAGCTAAAAAACGTAGTTCGTCGAGCAGCACTTTTAACAGAAGATGGTAGTGAGATTGAATCACGTTCGCTCCCACTTGAATTATTAGAACTAAACTTTTCTCCCATCGCTTCCTCAACAGAGCCGCAATTTGTAGAACCGGTGAGAACGGTGGCATTCAGTCGAAATGATTTAAAATCAGCCGCTCAGGAAGCCGAGTTGGATACCATCATGAAAGTATTGAGAGAAGTAAATTTTAACAAAACCAAAGCTGCTGCCATTTTAAATATCGACAGAAAGACTCTTTATAATAAAATGAAAGCAATGAAGCTTAATTAAGATTGCAGTGTGAAGAATAGCTTAAGCCGCATTTTTGGTAATTATGAATTACCATCCCAGTTTATTTGGTCAACACTTATTATTTGTGTTCTGCCAAGCTTTTTAAACTTACTGGGCTTTGATTTTGGAGTTCATGACCAGGTAATTGATATTACCAAGTTAAATACGTTAAACTATGAGAGCCAGCAAAATATTATTTACTATGCGCTGGCCGGACGTTTCGTCCATATTATCCTAGTAAGTATAGCCATTACCATTGCCTTCCTAACAATCATTCTAGCCTTTGTTGATTACAGCATAAAACGGGACATAACCACTCCAATAGTTGGAGTAGCACTTTTTTGTGCCGGATTGTTTGATGTATTTCACATACTTTCAGCAACACAGTTGTTATCCATAACCACTGAATTAGTTGATATCTCAGCCTTTACCTGGCTCCTTAGCAGTGGATACCACGCATTTATTCTCATTATTGGAACCGGCATGTTTTTGATCATGCGCCCTGTGGGAACCATTACCAATGAACGGTCCAATGTCCGCTTTGTAAGCTTTATAAGTATCATCTTCGTTTTACTTACCTTCTTAACGATCAATGTGCTGTTAAATCTGAAAAAGCTACCCACCTCAGCAATAACCGGTAAGTTTTATACGCATCCAGCAGATGGAATCCCTTTATTACTTTATTTCCTTGCACTGGTGTTTGTATTCCCTAAGTTTTATCACCGCTATCCTTCAAAATTTTCATTAACGCTTATTTTAAGCCTTTTCCCTGCAATTTTTACACAGTTGCACATGGCGTTCAGTATGCAAATTTTTGATAATCATTTCATGATCGCTCATTTCATGAAAATGGTTACCTATGTCATTCCTTTCTGTGGGTTAGGCCTTAATTATTTAGAAACCTTAAGGAATGAAAAAACGGTGATTGCCAATTTGCATCAGGTGGCTGAGGAGCGGAAAAAAGCCGAAGACCTTATTGGTGGGGTACTCAACAGCTCGACCTATGCCATCATTACATTTGAAACCATTAGAAATGAAAAGGGAGACATTGTTGATTTCCGTTCTATTTTAACCAACCCTGTTGCCGAATATCTCTTACGCAAGCTTTTTAATTACTCATTTCAAGGCAGTTTGGTTAACCGAAAATTAACAGAAATATTTTTAACTGTAAAAGAATCGGGATTGTTTAGTGAATACGTAAAAGTTGTTGAATATGACACCTTATTCGAAACTCAGCACTACTCAAGAAGCTTAAATAAATGGTTTTACATTAATGCGGTAAAGTACCGGGATGGTTGCGTTATTGTTTTTGATGATATCTCTGAAATTAAAAAGAACGAAATTGATCTTAAGGAAAGCAAAAACTTTATAGAGAAAATTGCTACCAATACACCAACGGGCATTCTGGTAATTGATATTGAAGTGTTAAAACCGATTTATTGCAACAAAGAACTGCTGCAAATTTTGGATATCACCGAAGAAGAGCTATTCCAAATCAACAAAGTACAACTTAATTCAATTATAAACGGTGAAGTTCAATTAAACACCGAGGATTATTCGGGCAGAATGTATGCTGTTGCTGAAGGCCAGGTTGTAGAAAATGAATATCGCTTTAAACGTCCATCAGGCGAGTGGCGTTGGCTTTCATCACGCCGGGTAGCTTTTAAAACAGATTACCATGGAAATACCACCCAGGTACTCAGCGTAATTCAGGATATAACTGAACGTAAACATAACCAGGCTAAAATCCTTAAGAGTGAATATAAGTATCGCAGCCTGTTCGAGCAATCCAAAGATGTCATCTTTATAATTAACCGCGATGGCAATATTATCGATATCAACCAATCGGCTGTAAGCTTATTAGGCGTAAACCTTTCAGAGTTAAAGAGCTCGAATCTTCGCTCGTTTTTCTACTTAAAAAAAGATTGGGAAGAATTTCAGCAAGAATTAATTCAACGTGGAAACCTTAGTGACAAAGAGGAAACATTAATAAGCAGAAAAGGGCAACGTATTTACGCTTTGATTACCGCTTCGGCCCAATACGATAGCGAAGGTCGATCCATTTTCTTCCAGGGAATAATCCACGACATAAGTGCTCTTAAACAATCAGAACAAGAGAGAATCGTTTCGCAGAAACTGGATGCAACGGAGCGGGTGGCACGAACCATTGCTCATGAGGTCAGGAATCCATTAACAAATGTAAACCTCGCACTGGAACAGCTTAAACTCGAAATAAATGATACTGAAAACAATTATGATTTCTACTTCGATATCATTCAGCGCAATTGCAAGCGCATTAATGTGCTGATCACGCAGTTGTTGAACAGCACACGTGCCGAATACCTCGAACTACAAAAGAAATCAGTTAATACACTAATTGATGAAACGCTTGAATTGGCAATTGACCGCATCACGCTCAATGAAATTAAGGTAGAAAAGGATTATATGCTGCCTGACTGTGAGATATCGGTTGACAATGACAAGATTAAAATAGCCATTCTTAACATCATAATAAATGCTATTGAAGCCATGCTTCCTCAAAAAGGGGTTTTAAAAATTAAGACTACCTGTGAGCAGGATAAGGCAATTGTAGAAATTGCTGATAATGGAACCGGTATAAAACCCGAAAATCTGGGCAAACTGTTCGAACCATTTTATACCGAAAAGCAAAACGGAAGTGGTTTGGGGTTAACCAGTACTCAAAATATCATATTAACTCATGCCGGAAGTATTGATGTTGAAAGCAAGCTCGGCTATGGCACTCGTTTTATCCTCAAATTCAAGCTGGCGTGACAAAAAAGTTACAATTTCAATAATCTTCTGTAAAACAGCTCAATAGTAAATAGTTATTGAAAACAACACCTGAATGACTGTTCATCATCATGAAAATGGCAATTAAATTGCCTTAGCTTTGCCCCAACAATAAAAAGTTTAATATGAACAAATTTACTTTTAAGAAGATAGCAGCTATGACGCTGGTTACAGCATTTAGCGGTCTATCGGCATTTGCCCAAGATGGAGGCGCGAAAGTGTTTGGCGGGACCAAACAATTCAGAACTTGGCAAATCGGAGTAAACGCGGGTGTAGCAGCACCTGTAGTTTTCTTAGGAGGCCATAATGACTACAACAAATGGGACGCTAACTTTGGTTACGGCCTGTACGTTCAAAAACAATTAACCCACGCCTTTGGTTTAAAATTAGACTATCAGGGTGGTAAAGTTGCAGGTAGCTACAATGGTTCTACTAACAATCAAGGTTACCCTGGTTTCAACTCGTTTTCAACCACTATTAACTATGCTGTTTCATTACAAGGTCAGGTAGACCTGACTAGCTTGTTATGGAAACGTGACAGCAAAGTGGCATTGTATCTACAAGGCGGTTACGGTTTAACCGGTTACAAACCAGATGCAGATACACGCACTGAGCAGTTCTTCCCAGTTGGCGGTGGATTGAAATTCAGACTAGCTGAAGGTATTGGCTTAGACTTAGGTTACACCATGAACTTCCTGGATGCTGACAATTTGGACAGAACTTGGTTTGGTCCAAGCAGTGACAAGTGGTCATACGGTTACGCTGGTTTAAACTTTGCCCTAGGAGCTAAAGAAAAGAAAAACCTGGACTGGGTAAATCCATATGCTTTGATGTATGATGAGTTGAAAGACGATCAGTTGCGCAAAGAAGTGGAAGCATTAAAATCACGTGTAGCGGCTAACGAAGGTGAAGTATCGAACCTTAAAAAAGATTCAGACGGTGACGGCGTATCAAATATATTTGATAAAGAGCCTAACACTCCTGCTGGTAACGTAGTAGACGGAGCCGGTCGTACGATCGTATTCCCAACTCCTGCACCGGTAGCAGCAGTGGAGCAAAGCAACACCATTCAGTTCGACTTCAACTCCGACAAATTACGTCCAGAGTCATCAGGTGCAATTGAAAGCATGGCTAACGAGTTAAAAGCATCAGGTGGTAAAATGTTGTTAGAAGGTCACGCTTCAGAAGAAGGTACCGAAGCTTACAACATGGACTTGTCGAAACGTCGTGCTGCTTCAGTGAAAAAAGCATTAGTGAAAGCCGGAGCAAAATCAGGTAACATCACTACTAAAGGTTACGGCGAAACTCGTCCGGTAGCATCTAACGATACTGAAGAAGGTCGTCAGAAAAACCGTCGCGTTGAATTCAAAGTACAATAGTCGTAAGAAACGATAAACCATAAAAAAGGGAGTCCCGTAGATAAACGGGGCTCCCTTTTTTATGGTTTAAGACCTCCAAAAAGCCGCATTTAATTGAATTATCATTATCTTTCAATATTATACTAATCAAATCACCAGCATGTCTTCATTTACTTTAAAAGAACGCAACAGCATAATTTTGATTATCATTTTGGCACTGGGAGGTTTCTTATTCTATGCTACTCTGGACATTATGGGTGCAGTCTTGGGATCTGTAGTGTTCTATACCATATTCAGGCCCTTGAATTTATACCTCATCGAGAAAAAGAGGTGGAAACCAGGTTTATCTTCTATTTCAATTATTATTCTATCCTTCTTTATAATTGTAGTTCCCTTTTTCTTTACCATTTCAATGGTGGTTGGCAAAATTCAGGACTTTAGCCAAAATACAGCCTACATAAAGGAGATGTTGGCCAATATTGATCGTTTTGCAGCGCAGCGATTAAAACAGCCTCACCTTGTACAGGATATATTCGTCAAAGCCCAGGGAATTGCCGTCCAGGTATTTTCGAGTATTATTGGAAGAGTGGGCCAGGTATTACTGGAAGTATCGATCATGTATTTCCTGCTCTACTTTATGCTGGCCGATTACAAATCATTTGAGAATTCTCTCATTAAATACTCACCTTTATCAAAAGTAAATAGCGTTAGATTTGGAGAGGAAATTAAAAACATGACCTTTTCAAACGTGCTAGGACAAGGTTTGATTGCCTGCGTTCAAGGTACTTTATTGACCATTGGCTTCTGGATCTTTAAAATCCCTGATCCAATATTCTGGGGGATCATTTGCATTTTTCTTTCCTTTTTACCTGTTGTTGGAGCCCCGTTAATATTTGTTCCCGCAGCTATTATAAGCATTTCTAACGGCAACTCCTTTTCAGGGGTGGGCATATTGCTTTGGGGATTTCTGCTAATTACCAACATCGACAATGTTTTGCGCTATTTCATATCAAAAAAATTCGCTAACACACATCCCATTATTGTAATTGTAGGGGTCATAATTGGCATCCCAACTTTTGGAATTTTAGGTTTAGTTTACGGTCCTTTGCTAATTTCAGGTTTTATCATTCTTGTAAATATTTATGAGACCAATCGAGAAATATTAAAAGAAGAAGAAGTAAATTAAGGGATGCCTAACCGAAAGTTTTGGCATAGAAATTCGTACTATTTAATTAAATATCCAAAATTGAAAAGCTATGAACGATAACACAAAAGCATTACTGGCATTTTTTGCCGGCCTAGCAGTTGGTGCCACTTTGGGCATTTTGTTAGCTCCCGAAAAAGGATCCGATTTGCGAGAAAAGATTGGCGACTCTTTAAAAAAAGGCGGAGATGACCTTTTGAGTAAAATCAATAGTGGAATTGATTCAGCAAGAAGTCGCTTCTCTAAAACTGTACAACAAGCATCTGATGAGCTTGGTGTTTAAAGCAACTAAGGGAAGCACAATTACTGTACTTCCCTTCAACAAACTTTAACCGATGAATGAACAAAAGGAACTACTTGACACAAATACACTAGTAGATAATATTAAAGATTATATCGCCTTAAAGTTGCGTATAGTCACACTTTCTGTTGCTGAAAACACAGCTAATCTTTTAGCCAGTCTTATAACCAGAGCCGCAGTTCTCTTATTCGTTATCATGTTTTGTTTTTTTGCAAGTACTGCCTTGGCGCTATACCTTGGTCAACTATTGCAAAATCAGGCTTTAGGATTTTTAATAGTAGCCGGCATTTATCTATTTATTAGTTTGATCATTATTCTAATAAAAGACAAATACCTGGAGAAACCATTGGTCAACACAGTTATCCGTAACTTTTTCAAAGGCAGTAATGATGATAAAACTGACAACCAAAATTGAGAACATTGAGCAGCTAAGAGCCGAAAGAGCCCGATTAAAAGTGCTTGCTGATGCAAAAGAATTGGAACTTAACAATCAGTTTAAGCAGATAAATGAACGTTTAAAGCCTGTGCAGAAGGCATTGAACTTTTTCATGAAAGGCGGAGGAAGTGAGAACCTGATGAGCTCGGCATTTATGAGTGGCATTAAGTCTGTTGTTCCTTATCTGCTAAGCAGTTTTATTACAGGAAAAAAACGAGGATTTTTTGGAGCGGCAACAGCCGTTGGTGGGGATTTACTGTTAAAGAACCTCAAAGACTTAGATTTTGATAAAGTCCTCTCCTCAATAGGAGGCTTGTTTAAATGGAAAAAGAAAGATTCGAAGGGAGATGAACCCATTGATTGGGAACATGAAATTTATACTTAACAAGAAAGCTCATCAAAATTGATGAGCTTTCTATATTTATGTTATTGCTTACTTAAAAAATCGTTATAAGCTAATTTAATTCCTTCGGGCAACTCAATTTGATGTTTCCATCCCAGTGAGTGAAGCTTTGAAACATCCATTAATTTTCGTGGCGTACCGTCTGGCTTTGAGGTATTAAAGGTAAGTTCACCATTAAATCCAACTATTTCCTTCACCAGTAACGCTAACTCTTTAATAGATAAGTCTTCACCTGTCCCTACATTCACAAAACCAACTTGGTTATAATTTTGCATTAAATAAAAACAGGCTTCAGCAAGATCATCTGCATATAAAAATTCGCGTTTAGGAGACCCTGTCCCCCAAATTTCCACCTGTGAGAGATTATTCTTCTTCGCTTCATGAAACTTACGGATAAGAGCTGGAAGCACATGCGATTTCTCTAAATCATAATTATCATTAGGCCCGTATAAGTTAGTTGGCATAACTGATACAAAATTGCAACCATACTGGGCACGGTAAGCCTCACACATTTTTATGCCTGCAATTTTGGCAATGGCATAAGGCTCATTGGTAGGTTCCAGCAAGCCGGTTAACAAGTATTCCTCTTTTAATGGCTGAGGAGCCATTTTAGGATAAATACATGAAGAACCTAAAAACATTAGTTTCTTAACCCCATGAACATACGATTGGTGAATCACATTGTTTTGAATACATAGGTTCTCATAAATAAAATCGGCACGGTAGGTATTGTTGGCAACAATGCCACCCACTTTTGCAGCAGCAAGAAAAACATAATCCGGCTTTTCTGCTTTAAAAAAGTCAGCCACAGCCTGTTGATTTCTCAAATCTAACTCCGACGAGGTTTTGGTTATAATATTTACAAAACCCTCTTTTTGCAACTTGCGGTAAATTGCCGAGCCCACCATTCCGCGATGGCCGGCAACGTATATTCTTGAATCTTTATTCATTTATTAAAGTAGAATCGACGGGCAAAGATAAATTCTTTTTTCTGGGTGGATAAAAGAAATCCATGGGTTTTGCAAAGAAATGTGCCAGCACACGGGTAAACAATTCCCCTGTTTGGCTAAAATTAACCTTTCGGGATCTTAAGGCGACTAATAATGAAAGGCTAAAGCTCACTAAAAAATTCATCAAACCAATTAAAAAGATTCCTAAGAGGGAAGTCCAGATAGTTATACCTGATAGAAAATCGCCCAATGTATAATAAGCCATCGCAAAGCTACCTCCGGCCAACGTTACGTGTCGTATGTCAAAAGGCAGCCCGGTGATCTGTCCAAAAATTGCAGCAAAGCCCAGAAAAAAACCAAGGTATAGATTACCCATAAGGCCGCCATAATTTTTTTCAATATAACTACTCATCTTATTGATCCTTCGTTGTGAGAAATGCCGTTGCAAAAAACGATTATTCTTAATACGAAGGCCTACATTTCCATAGTGTACATTATTATCATAATAACCATTGATTATACCCGAAATAAAGAGGAAAACCCCGGTTATTACCGCATACAATACCGAAAGTGAATGTACCGGATCAATACTTTTAATTGTTTTGAGCGCCTTTGCTTCATCAACAATGTAGCTTCCTGTAAAATAATGATAGGCCCATGCGATAAGATAAGGAAGCGGTATAACGATAATTAAATTACCCAGAAATGAAGCGAACTGGCTTCGCGAAAGTTTTACGATCAAGTCAGCCGTTTTATCCAAATTGATCGTTTGGTGTTTCTTATCGTCGAGCGCACTTGCTAAGGCTGAGGCCGTCATAGAAGGCTGCTTGGTGGCCAGCGTTGAATGTGTTACAAAAATGGCTATAAAGCTCAAGGAGTAATTCAGGCTGAATAGAAGCCCCTCAACCAAAGGAGCGGTTTTCAAACTTCCAATAACAAACTTTATCCAGGTAGTAAATGAAATTATCAGCCCGCCTCCCATTGATTGCAACAGGAACCGATAATATTGACGAGGGGTATCGGTGATGTAATGTTCACCGGTTTGACTGGTAAGCTCAACCACCTGGTAAGCCAGCATTTGAGTATTTTCTTTAATATGCTGCCTGATACCATGCTTTTGGTTTTCGAAACGAACCATACGGATAAAAATTTCAACCGCCAGCATTAACCTTTGCTCCTTTGTTTCGCTTAAAATTGAACCCAAAACCCGTCCCAAACGCTCAATGTTCTGCTCTATCCTCAATAATAAATAAGCCAAACTTATACTTACCCCCGATCGCCTTTGCCCTTTGCGAACGTGTTCAATCGACTCCCGACATTGGCTGAGCATTACCAAAATATGCCTGTAAAGCTGCTGAATATGTACCTTATCAGGCTTTGATTCATTGGCTAGTTCCACGAGCTTGTTAACCTCATAAGAAAGCACCTGGAAAGGAGAATTAAAATTTTCGATATGGGGTAACCTCACAATCATTTCAGGTTCTAGACCTAATGAGGTAATACGGCTTGCTAATATTTGGGCAGAAGCAAACAAGGAAGGATTGAATTCATTGGGTAGAAAAGCGTTTTCTTCCACCGAAAAATCCATCAGTTCAAATAAATCACACCAAATATCCATATGAATGGCCTCCACCCATTGATAGTCATCCGGTTCATAAAAAACATTGGCTATAACACTCAGCAACTCATCTTCCTCAATGTAATCGGGCAATATTTTTTCATTAAAACGTCTCAGTAACTCAGATATAAAACTTCTGCGAGGTGAAATACCCAGTTCAGTGAATAAGCGGATATGATTTTTTGAACTTATGATATGCTGAATAAACTTCCGGAAAGCATATAAGAGTTGAGGATCTTCATTTAATAAGTCGATCAATTGTTTGAGGTTTTCCTGGGCTGAATTGATTACAGTTTTCGACTCAGGCCTTAAACTATTGACAAGCATAGCGAGCTCTTCCACCGAATTTTGCGGCGATTTTCTGATTTGCTCCAGTATTAATTTCATTTTGCTCATGAAGAAATAACAACTCTTAAAGCAGGTTATTGTTTAAAGATATTAAATCGATATGGGCTCCCTGTATGAACATCCATGTTTTTAGCAGACTTTATTATCTTTGCGGCCGTGGGAAAGAATAAAATACGTCAGTTTGCTGAGTTAGATACGTTTCATAACGTGTTTCAAAAAGACGGTTCTTTAAAAGGAAAATGGAGAACCGAGTTTTTTAAAAATGATCATCCAATTGTATTGGAGCTCGCCTGTGGCAAGGGTGAATATACCGTAAATCTTGCCAAACAATTTCCGGAGAAAAACTTTATTGGTGTTGATTTGAAAGGCAATCGTTTGTGGACGGGCGCAAAAATGGCCATTGAAGATCGAATTGAAAATGTGGCGTTTTTACGTATTCAAATTGAGCACCTGCAATCGTATTTCGAAACTATGGAAGTGGATGAAGTGTGGATCACCTTTCCAGATCCTCAACCGCAGGTAAGCCGGGAGAAGAAACGTTTAACCTCTATGCGTTTCCTGGAAGTTTATCGGCCTATATTAAAAGAAAATGCCATTATCCATTTAAAAACAGATAATGATCAGCTGTATGAATATACTTTAGAGGTAATTGCCGAAAACAAGCTAACCTTGCTGGCAAACACCAATGATGTTTATTACTCTGAGCTTTTAGATGAGGTGCTTTCAATTAAAACATATTACGAGCGAAAATACCTTTCACAAGGTAAAAATATTAACTACGTGCGTTTTAGCCTGTAAGTTCTAAAAACTGTTTTTGTTCTTTTGCTTTCCAAACCCTGTATCAGGCAATAACTGATTTCAGGGTTTTTCATTTCATGGCTCATGGTAATTTGAAGCATGGTTTTAATAGAGTAAATTTCTGAAGAATTTAAAGCCTTAAGCAGTTACCCAAAATGAAAGATCCTAACTTTTTTGAAAAGGTTTTCGACGTGGTTAGATTGATACCCCCCGGAAGAATAACATCCTACGGAGCTATTGCCAATTTTCTGGGAACCAAGGGCTCATCGCGTATGGTAGGCTGGGCAATGCACGCCGCTTCTTCGGCCATACCGCCAATTCCGGCTCATCGGGTGGTGAACAGTGCAGGCTTATTAACAGGCAAAGTTCATTTTGGAACGCCAACGCTAATGGAAGAGCTCCTTAAAAGCGAAGGCATTTTGGTAAAGGATGACAAAGTGCAAAATTTTAAAAAACATTTTTGGGATCCGAGTGTAGAAATTGGAGGATAGTTCACTGCAATTAACCTTTGTTCAATTTTAAAAATTATTATCAGATTAAATCAATAAAACAATGGGTAAACTAATTGAAGAATTTAACAGCTACCGTACCCGGATGAACGACCGTGTAATGGAAACTGCCAACACCAATATTAAGCGCTTCTATGCTTTAGACACTACTTCGTATGCCGAGGGAGCGCTAAACGTGAAAACCAAAGAGCTGTTGGGGCTGGTAGCATCGATGGTACTTCGTTGCGACGATTGTATAAAATACCATTTAGGTAAATGCAAAGAAGCTGGTGTAAATAGTGAAGAAATGAATGAAACCTTTATGATTGCGATGCTGGTGGGAGGGTCAATTGTAATTCCGCATTACCGCCGGGCTGTTGAATATTGGGATGAATTAATTGCAGAATAAGCATTTCCATTTCATCAATTAATCAATCAATATTTGGTATATTATATCTCCATAAACCTAAAAAAATTACAACAATGAACTTCACCTATTATGGTCACTCTTGTTTTTCCATTGAAACAAACGGAAAAACATTACTGTTCGATCCTTTTATTTCGGGGAATGAATTGGCAAAACACATTGACATTGATCGGATTAGAGCTGATTATATTCTTATTTCTCATGCCCATTCCGACCATACTGCCGACGTTGAACAAATAGCAAAAAATACAGGCGCCAAAATTATTTCAACCTTTGAAATTGTAATGCATTATCAGCAAAAAGGATTTGAAGGCCATCCAATGAATTTTGGCGGAAAATGGGACTTTGACTTTGGTCGTGTAAAAATGGTGCAAGCCATGCATACTAGTAGTTTTGCTGATGGAAGTTATGGAGGCGCAGCAGGTGGGTTTATTATAACGTTGGAGGGCAAGAGTATTTACTATTCGGGCGATACCGCTTTGTTTAGTGATATGGAACTTTTTGGCCGCATGCACAACATTAACTGGGCAATACTTCCAATTGGCGATAACTTTACGATGGATGTTGAGCAGGCCTTAATGGCTTCCCTAATGCTTAATTGCGATCAGATAATTGGTGTACATTACGATACTTTTGGCTATATCATGATTGATCATTCGGGTGCTAAAGAGAAATTTGCTGTCAAAGGCAAAGAACTGCACTTGCTAGCAGTTGGCGAACAGTTGAATTTATCATTGAACGGAGCCTCTGTTTCAGAGATGAGCAGGCAAAATTTTATGGATGACAATCCGAAAGGAGAAGTGATTTAACTATACTCGACTTCCTTTTCTTACAGGAAGAAAAGGAAGCTAATTTTTTAAAACAGAAAAGACATAAGCGTCCATTATTTCGTTGTTCTTTACAATGCTAAAACGCAAAATTGCTTCCTGAATAAACCCGGCATGCTGTAAGACTTTCATTGATGCGTAATTTCGTTCAAAAACTTCGGCATAAATTCTAATAACATCAAAATTATCGAAGACGTACTCAACAAAAGCACTTATAACCTCGCTCATTATCTTTTTATTCCAATAGGATTCTCCGAGCCAATAGCCAATTTCAGCATTAATGCGTGAAACATCATCTTTCAGCATAATACCAATGCCCCCAACCGCGTAACCATCTACCACAATTGCCATATTAGTAGCCGGCTCCCTCCTTTCATTTATCGTTATCCAATCAACAGCGTCTATTAGTGTATAGGGATGTGGAAAATAATCTCTTAAATTATCCCAAACTGCTTTATTATTTGCATGCTGCACCAGCGATAAAGCATCATCTTTTTGCCAGGGACGTAACACACATCCTTTAAGCTTAATCTCCATTATCTATTGGTTGTTAAAATTGAAACTAAGTAGCTTTAATATACAAAGTTCCTGGGTAAACTAGGCAGCGAGGCACAAATTGCGCTCCATCCCCATTCAAATTGTTAAACAAAAAAGAGCAAACCTATTACTAGTGTAAGCGAACACTTTAGCAAAAAGTCCATTTCCAATGCAATTAAAGCCTTTCCGTATCAAACATTATACAATTATTTAATATTAAGCGTTAGCATACTTTATTATCATGTCATACTTTTGCCGAACATTACCCTATCAAACTAAACAGATCTAAATTTTATTCTACTTTATTCCAACATGCTAAATACAGTCTTAAAAAAATCTAAGCTCATAGCTATGCTGCTTTTATGCAGTATTACAGCTTTTGCCCAGCAAAAAAACAAAACAACCATAAGTGGTTACGTAAAACAAAGTGAGAACGGTGAAAACATTATTGGCGCATCGGTTTCAATAAAAGAAAACGGCAGCGGATCCTCGACCAATAGTTATGGATTTTATTCCTTAAGTGTAACGCCGGGCAGTTATACCCTGGTGTTTCAATACCTTGGTTTTAAAACACTTGAGAAAAAAGTCACCATTACAAAATCAGCAACGTTAAATATTAATCTTGAGGCCGAGGGCAAGCAAATTGACGAAGTAGTGGTTAGTTCGGCAGGGGTAAAAAAAAATGTCACAAGCATGGATATGGGCGTTAATAAACTCGAAATGCGTTCACTCCAAAAAATGCCTGCACTCATGGGCGAAGTTGATATTGTTCGAAGCATTCAGCTTTTGCCCGGCATTAGCACCGTTGGAGAAGGCTCTTCGGGCTTTAATGTGCGTGGCGGTGGCGTTGACCAAAATCTTATCCTTCTTGATGAATCACCGGTTTACAATAGCTCCCATCTGTTTGGTTTCTTTTCGGTATTCGATCCTGATGCAGTAAAAGATGTAAAACTGATAAAAGGGGGAATTCCTGCCATGTACGGAGGCAGATTGTCTTCGATTTTGGATGTTAGAATGAAGGATGGAAATGCGAATAATTTCAGCACTTCCGGAGGAATAGGAACTGTTTCAGCACGTTTTTTGGCTGAAGCGCCTATTGTGAAAGGAAAGGGTTCATTTGTAATTGCTGCCCGAAGATCATATGCTGATATGTTCCTGAAGCTTTCTCCTGATGAAAGCCTGAACAAAAACTCCGCTTATTTTTATGATCTAAGTGGAAAAGCAAACTACACCATTAATGAGAATAACCGATTATACTTATCGGGCTACTTTGGAAAAGACAACTTTGGATTTGCCGAGCGTTTTGCAATGAACTGGGGCAACGGAACCGGCACCTTACGCTGGAACCATACCTTTAACCCAAGCTTATTTGTAAATTTCACTGCTGTTTACAGTAATTATGATTATGCATTAGGAATTCCGAGCGGTGTAAATTCCTTCGACTGGACCTCAAGAATTATCAATCAAACCTTAAAAGGCGATTTTTCTTATTACGCTAATCAAAGCAACAAACTGAGCTTTGGCGCCAATGCGACTTTTTACCGGTTTAAGCCTGGCTCAGCAACAACCGCAGACGAAAACACTTCATTTAACGATGTTGCTTTGCAAACGCAACTTGGTCGGGAGTATGCAGTTTATTTAGATAATGAACAGAAAATAACCGAAAAACTTTCGGCGCAATATGGCTTAAGACTATCCGGCTTTAGCTATGTAAGCGGTCAAAATAACTTTACAGTAAATGAATACGAAGGGCTTACCGGTCAGCGAAAAGAACCCGTTAATCCACAATCTTATAATAAAGGCGAGGTTATTAAAACCCATTTTAACCTCGAACCAAGACTTTCGCTTCGCTACGTGTTAACGGATGAATCGTCGGTAAAAGCCAGTTATAACCGAACCGCACAGTACTTACATTTAATTTCAAATACAACAGCTGCCACACCGCTGGATGTTTGGCAGCCAACCACCAATAATATTAAGCCCGAAGTGGCTGATCAGGTGGCATTAGGCTATTTCCGAAATTTCAAAAACAATAGTATCGAGTTTTCGCTGGAAGGGTTTTATAAGAAGATGCAAAACCAAATCGATTACATTGATGGCGCGGAACTTTTTCTTAACAGCAACCTGGAAAGTGAATTACTTTATGGCAAGGCCCGAGCTTACGGACTTGAGTTTTATTTAAAGAAAAACACCGGTAAACTAAACGGCTGGATTAGTTACACCTGGTCGAAATCGGAACGCCAAATTGATGGCATTAATAACAACGAATATTACCCAAGCAAATACGATAAAACCCATAACCTTTCGGTGGTGGGAATTTATGATATGAGTAAGCGATGGAGTTTTTCAGCCATATTTACCTACTCAACAGGGGTGAGTACCACATTTCCAAATGGAAGGTATGAGATTGATGGAATAGTGGTTCCACATAATACCACCAATTCACGTAACAACTATCGTATTCCGGCATATAATCGTTTAGATATATCGGCAACATTATATCCAAGTCACAAACCGGGAAGCAAATTTGGCAGTAACTGGGTATTTTCTATCTACAACCTTTATGCGCGACGCAATCCATACACCATTTATTTCCAACCGAGTGAAGACAATCCACAGATAACTGAATCAAGACGATTATCAATTATTGGTTCATTTATCCCATCAGTTACTTATAATTTTAATTTCAGATAGTCATGAATAAGATCTATATACTTATAGTCCTTGCGTTTTCAGTATTTACGTTGAGTTCTTGTGAAGATGTTGTTGATGTAAAACTGGATTCCGGTCCCGCATTATTAGCCGTTGACGGATGGCTAACCAATAAAGCTGTGCCCGACACAATTAAAATTTCACAAACGTCACCTTATTTTTCTAACACCGCGCCTTTATTTGTAACCGGTGCTAAAGTTAAATTAACCACCGGTTCGGGACAAACCGAACAGCTTAGTGAAATTGCCAATGGACGATTTTTGGTTCAAAACATTAGAAGCACCAAGGGCGAAACTTATACCCTAAGTATTGAATACGAAGGTGAGGTTTATGAGGCAAAGACAGAGGCCACACGCCAAAGCTTTTTGCTAGATTCTTTAGGATTTGAGTTTCGGGAAAAGTCAATTGAGCAGGAGGAGGATGGATATATTGTGCAGTTTTATGGCAATGAATTGAAAGGTTTGGGCGATGCCTGCAGGATAAAAATTAAACGAAACAATCACTATTTAGGAACAATTGAAGATCTCAATTATATGGATGATGAATTTGTTGATAGCGCTGAATTTAAACAAGTGCGATTGTTCACAAAAGACCCATTTCAATTAAATGACGAGGTGACCGTTGAAACCTGGTCGATAACCATGGATGCCTATCATTTTTATGATGAGTTACGTGCCCAGGTTAACAACGGGGGAATATTTGCCAACCCACCTGCCAATGTAAGAACAAACATAAAAAATGTAAATTCTTCCTCGCCTAAAAAAGCAGTCGGTTATTTTGGAGCCTCGATGGTAAGTACCATCAGTGCAGTAGTAACAGAAAACAAATAAAACCTATATAAAAAATGCGTTTAGACTTCTCTAAACGCATTTTTTTCTTTATGTAATCGTTTTATTTCAAGCTTTTTTGAACATATGGCAATAGAAGTTTTGCCCATTCGCCATACATTTTACCCGAATAATGAAGCTGGTCATGGGCTACATAACTTAAATCATCAAGAGCTTTGTAAGAGCTTGGAGTAATGTCAATATAGTTTACTCCAAAACGTTCACTTTCTTCTTTGTTAACCACGTTAAACTTTTGAATAGCGCTGGTGATTACTTCCAAATTAGCCTTACCAAAGGGTGTTGCTCCCCAATCTGGTATGGATAATACGAAAACTCGTTTCTTTTTACCCTTTGCAAAACGGTTGGCAATTCTCAATAAACGTCTAAAATCACTCCTATAAGCCTCAATACTACGATTCCGGTATTGGTTATTTACACCAATTAAAAGCGTAACCAAATCAAAGGGTTCGGTAAGCTGTTCTTTTTTAATACCGGCCATTAATTCATCCGTTGTCCAGCCAGTAGTTGCAATAATTTTAGGTGAGTTTATAGAAAACCCGCTTTCATTTAAGGCTTCTTTCAGTTGAACAGGATATCTTTCCTTTTCTTCAACAGCTTCGCCAATAGTATAAGAATCGCCTAAGGCGAGATAAGTTAATTCTTGTTGCGACATGATGGTATTAAATCAACTCCATTTCAAAAAGCTCACAAATCTTGGACTTCAGTATTTCTTTAACATCGTTAATGTCTACATCTCTGCCTAATTCTTTATTTAGAGAAGTAACAGCTTTATCCGCTATACCGCAAGGCACAATGTTTCCGAAATAGTTTAAATCAGCGTTTACATTAAAAGCAAAGCCATGCATGGTTACCCAACGACTGCAACGAACACCCATGGCACAAATTTTACGAGCGGTCCAGGGATTATCGCCATCAAGCCAAACTCCAGTCTGACCTTCGGAGCGACCAGCCACTATACCATATTCTTTTAAAGTAAGGATAATAGCCTCCTCCAAAAAACGCAGGTATTTATGTATGTCGGTAAAGAAGTGATCTAAATCTAAAATCGGATAGCCAACAATCTGTCCCGGTCCGTGATAAGTTATATCTCCCCCCCGGTTAATTTTATAATAGTTAGCATGCTTTTCTTCTAAACCCTTTTCGTCCAGTAACAAATGTTCCGGTTTCCCACTTTTCCCTAAAGTATAAACATGCGGGTGTTCACAAAAAATCAGATAATCACTCGTTTGTCTTTGGTCACCGTTTAAATTATCCCTGTTTTCTGTTTTAATGCGAACGGTTTCAGAAAAGATCTCTTCCTGCCTATCCCAGGCCTCTTTATAGTCAATGAGTCCCCAATCTATAAATTGAACTTGTTTCATTCGAACTTAGTGTTTCGTTTACTAAACGATATTTTTAATGGTGCAAAAATAGTTTAAAACTCCTAACTTAATGCAACAACCTACATTCCTACCTATGGCTCAACACACTGATCTTGGCAAAAGAGGTGAGCAAATCGCCCTCGAACACCTTAAAGTCAATGGATATGAAATTATTGCCAATAACTGGCGGTACCAGCATGCCGAGATTGATTTAATTGTTCAAAAAAAGAATGATTTAGTGTTTATTGAAGTAAAAACCCGAACGGGCAACTTCTTTGGCAATCCCGAAGAATTTGTAACAAGCCAAAAAGAGAAATTGTTTGCGCTCGCAGCCGAAGAGTTTATTTATCGGCAAGGCCATACCGGCGAATGTCGGTTCGACATTGTTTCCGTTACTTTTAGCAAAGATGGACTGAGTTACCAAGTGCATCATATTGAAGATGCTTTTTTTCCGAGGTAAGCTTTCTCTTATAGGTCGAGTTCTACCTGGTTGCTAAAAGTTTTAAATTCCGGATCTAAATCATCGATAAGGAAAACATATAGGTCTTTAGGGCCATGAGCTCCAAGCACTAATGTCTTTTCAATGTCCGCAGTGCGGCTTGGACCTGTTATTACCGTAATATTCGAAGGTAATCGCTCTTCATATTTTTCCTTCAACAAAGAGAAGCCATCTTTCAAATCCATTACTAACTGCGAGGTATAAGCCAAAACAATGTGGGTATGCGGATAAACACTTAACCGGCGACCACTTTGTTGCGCACTCGAAACCAATACGCTGCCATTACGGGCAATTAATGCTTCACAGGTGGTTATACCTACTTCTGCATTTACAAAATTCTCATCATCAGCAATAAAAGGATAATCATATTTGCGCAGCAATTGCTGTAGTTTGCTATCCCAGCAAATGATCTTCAGCCAGTCTTTTTCTTCTGCAAGGGCAATAATGTTTTCGATAAAATGAATCTCATCTTCGCAAAACAAAAACTTACCGGCTACTTTATTCAGCTCCTCCGCAAAAATCAATTCCAATAATTCATGGTTGGGCGGATACAAGGGAGAATCTTCATAATTAGGATAAGGATTATCCCGTTTCTCAAGTAATGCCTTACGAATGTTTTTCAGCATCAGTTCACGTGGAGTAATAGCCGCCTTTTTCATAATGTAAAAATAGAAAAATTATCTTGACGCATTTCTTAGATTATACTTCCAGAAAAAACGTCCGAAAAATTCCGGACGTTTAATTCAATTTATACTTTTTTCAGAAAACATTAAACGTTTTCTTCCTTTTCCTGAACAGTGGTTACCTCAATGGGTAAACTCTGATTGCCTTCAGCTAATGGATGTTCAGCACCGTTCTGAGATCCCCCGTTAACAAATTCATCATAAGTGGTACGGCTATCAAATGGACGCTTCCCTAAGATTTCTTCCAAATCAGACTGGAACAGAATTTCCTTTTCCAATAATTTTTGCGCCAATGCCTCTAAACCATTGCGATTTTCTATTAATAGTTCTTTGGTACGTATATAAATGTCGTTAATCAATGAACGTACTTCATGATCTATTAACTCTGAGGTTTTCTCTGAATATGGTTTAGTGAATCCACTATATTCACCCTGCTGATCATTAAAAGAAACATTACCCACCTTATCATTCATACCATAAATCGTCACCATTGCATAAGACAATTTGGTAATACGTTCAAGGTCATTCTGGGCACCGGTCGAAATTTTTCCGAAAATAATATCTTCTGCCACACGACCACCCATTGTCATACACATGCCGTCAACTAACTGCTCGGTGGTATATAAATACTGCTCTTTTGGCAGATACTGTGCATAACCTAAAGCTGCAACGCCACGAGGAACGATGGAAACCTTTACTAATGGATCAGCGTGTTCAAGGAACCAACCTGCAATAGCGTGACCAGCTTCGTGATAAGCAACAATCCTTTTTTCTTCAGGAGAAATGATTTTGTTCTTTTTCTCTAAACCACCAATTACACGATCAATTGCATCCTGGAAATCTTTCATATCGATTTCTTTCTTATTCCTTCTGGCTGCTATTAGGGCTGCTTCGTTACAAACGTTCATAATTTCAGCACCGGCAAAACCAGGCGTTTGAGCCGAAAGTTTTTTAGGATCAACATCAGGAGCTAATTTCAATGGTTTTAAGTGGACTTTGAAAATCTCCTCGCGACCATTTAAATCAGGTTTGTCAATTGAAATCTGCCTGTCGAAACGGCCTGGACGCAACAATGCCGAGTCAAGTACATCTGGACGGTTAGTGGCCGCCATAATAATTACCCCTGAATCGGTAGCAAAACCATCCATTTCAACTAAAAGTGCATTCAATGTATTTTCACGCTCATCATTGCCTCCCATGATTTGGTTTTTACCACGAGCACGGCCAATGGCATCAATCTCATCAATAAAAATAATACATGGAGCTTTATCTCGGGCCTGGCGGAACAAGTCACGAACACGTGATGCTCCCACCCCTACAAACATTTCAACAAAGTCGGAGCCTGAAAGGGAAAAGAAAGGCACTTGTGCTTCACCGGCAACGGCTTTCGCTAACAAGGTTTTACCTGTTCCCGGAGGGCCTACTAATAAAACACCCTTAGGAATTTTACCGCCAAGGCTGGTATATTTCTTCGGATATTTCAGGAAATCAACAACTTCCATTACCTCAAGTTTCGCTTCTTCTAAGCCCGCAACATCATTAAAGGTGATATTTACCTGAGATTCTTTATCAAATAAGGTTGCTTTTGATTTGCCGATGTTAAAAATCTGTCCACCAGGGCCTCCGCCACCACCGGTCATCCGGCGCATGATGAAGATCCAGAAAACAGCCACCAAAGCTATTGGCAAGATCCATTGAATAAGGAAGGTTAAGAAAACGTTTTCCTGCTTCTGTTTATCTTCAATCTTAATAAGTTCATTTTGTGGCCAACCTTTTTCAGCGGCAGTTATTTTATCGCGAATCGCCTTATAATCGAAGCTGGTAAACATGTAATGTGGCCCAGAGTTAGAGCCCCAGGTTCCTTTACCATTTACTTCCTTATATTTTTCTGATTCTAAACGATCTTTTTTGATATACACATAAAACTCGTACGCCTCGCCATTTTTATAAACGTTCACGTATTCAACGTCGTGCGCCTTTAACATTTTGGTTTCAAAATCCTCATAGGTAGTTTTTACCGGAGAAGAGCCTGAATAAAACAGGTTAAATCCAATTATTAAGGCCAAAATAGTTCCGTAAATCCACAGGCCACTGAACTTAGGTGGCTTTGGAAGGATTTTTTTAGGCATTTTATCTCGCGAGTTTTTAGGTTCGGAATTGTTTTCTCTCATTAAAGTTCTGATTATTAGATTAATAACCCGCAGGTTAAATGTTTTGTTTTGATTTAAGCGCTTTGATAGTTTTTGATTTCCGCGTCGCCCCACAATTCCTCTACACCATAATATAAGCGCTTGTCTTTCTTAAAAATGTGCACCACAACATTTACGAAGTCGAGCAGCACCCACTCGCAGTGATCTAAGCCTTCTTTTCTCCAGGGTTCTTCTTTAAGGGCCTTATATACTTCAGCTTCAACCGAATTGGCGATGGCTCTTACCTGAGTGCTGGATTCGGCATCGCAAATAATGAAGTAATCGGTTACTGAACTATGAATATTACGGAGGTCGAGCCTTACAATATCATTTCCTTTTTTCTCCTGAATACCATGAATGATAATATCTGAAATCAATTGGGATTCGTCAGTTCTTCTGTTTTTTACCATTCAAAAACCTAACTTTGAAAATTTATAAACTTCGTTTAATACTCAATAAATGCAATTTACTACTAATTCTGCATTATTTATAGGTCAAAATCTTGTTGCACTTAGTGAAGTTGATTCGACCAATAATTATTTAAAAGATTTACTCACAAATTCCACGCCACAGCCCGAGGGCACTGTTATTATGGCAGAAAACCAATTTAGCGGTCGTGGACAAATAAACAATAAATGGATATCGGAACCAGGTAAAAATTTAACCGTTAGCATTTTACTCTGCCCCAATTTTTTACCTGCAATTAAGCAATTTGATTTGAATAAAGTGGTAAGCCTGGGTGTGGCAGATTTTGTAAATCATTTTCTGGGTAACAAAGTTAAAATAAAATGGCCAAACGATATTTATTGGGATGACAACAAACTTGGCGGAATTCTAATTGAAAACTTTTTATTAGGGGCTCAATTAAAACAATCAGTCATTGGCATAGGTTTAAACATAAACCAGCAAAACTTTAACGGCGCTCCAAATGCAACTTCTTTCCTCCAGATTCAACAAACTGAATTCGATTTAAAAAACTGTTTGAATGCACTTTGCGTATTTCTTGAAGCGAGGTACTTGCAACTAAAGTCGGGAAAATCAGAAAAGATAAACAACGATTATCTCAATATATTATATCGATTAAACACGGTTGATTTGTACCGGGCAAACGGTGAGTTTTTTTATGGTGAAATTATTGGAGTTAATCCTAATGGGCAACTGCAAATAAAAAGTAATGAAGGAGTTAAGGAATTTTCTTTTAAGGAGGTCGAATTCATAAAGTAATAATAATCTTACAATTAGACAAATTTATTTTTCTATTTTTGGGGTCGAATTATTTTTCGGTTTAACCTAAAACTTATCAATCAAGATTTAAATGAAGAGAGGAATGTTTTTGTTGTTAATGCTATTGGGAAGCTTAACAACATTTGCTCAGATTGAGAACCCTGTATCATGGCAGTTCTCGAGCAAAACCCTGAAGGGCGACGAAGCGGTGTTGATTTTATCTGCCAAAATTGATGGCAACTGGCACATGTATTCACAGTTTATTGAAGAAGGTGGTCCAAATCCAACCAGTTTTAAATTTAAACCATCAAAAGATTATGAGTTAATTGGTAAAGTTGATGAAAAATCAACTCCACATAAAGTTCAGGATCCTACCTTTGAAATGCAGGTTATCTATTTTGAAGGGAAAGCTGTATTTGAACAAAAAGTACGATTGAAAGTTCCATCTGCTAAAATTAGCGGAACACTTGAGTACATGGTTTGTAACGACAAACAGTGTTTACCTCCTGAAGAAGTAGAGTTTAACATTACTGCAACAGGAACACCACAAGCAGCTGTAGCTGTTCCAGCCACTGCACCTGATGCAAATCAAAATAAACCTAAAGCACCTACAGATACTACAACAGCAGTTACTCCGCAAACTACAAGTGCGGCAGTTACAGTTGATACAGTGAAAACTGATACAAGCAATGCTACTGTAGCGGCTTCAATTGCAGATACTAACACGCCACAAGCTGAAGTAAAATCAGGTTCAACCTGGGGTATTTTCATTGAAGGTTTTCTTTTCGGATTTGTGGCCTTGTTAATGCCATGTATCTTCCCGATGATTCCATTAACAGTTAGTTTCTTTACCAAACGCAGTCCTTCTCGTTCTGCAGGTATCCGTAAAGCCATTAGTTTTGGATTAGCAATTATCGGCATATACGTAATTTTTGGCTTAGGCATTACCATTACTTTAGGTGAAGACGCCTTAAACAACTTAGCAAGTAACGCAATTGCCAACCTTATCTTTTTTGTGGTACTTGTAGTTTTCGCTGCATCGTTCTTTGGTGCATTTGAAATTACATTACCAAGTTCATGGGCTACCAAAGCCGATGAGAAAGCAGATAAAGGTGGATTCATCGGTATATTTTTCATGGCTTTAGCCTTGGCATTAGCTTCTTTCTCTTGTACCGGACCTCTAATTGGTAACTTGTTGGTAGAAGCCGCCAGAAAAGGTGAATACTTAGGCCCTGCTATGGGAATGTTAGGTTTCTCTACTGCATTAGCTATTCCTTTTACACTTTTCGCCATTTTCCCAAGTTGGCTGCAAAACCTGCCTAAATCAGGTGGTTGGTTAAACTCGGTAAAAGTTGTGTTAGGTTTTATTGAATTGGCTTTTGCTTTAAAATTCTTGTCGAATGTTGATTTAGCATACCATTGGGGTATTCTTGACCGTGAAGTATTCCTTGTATTATGGATTGTAATTTTCACTATGCTTGGATTCTATTTACTAGGTAAACTGAAATTTTCACACGACAGTGATTTAAAACATATTTCAACTCCTCGTTTATTTTTAGCAATATTTTCGTTTGCATTTGCTGTATACATGTTGCCTGGACTAGAAGGTGCGCCTCTTAAAGCGATCAGCGCCTTTGCTCCTCCAATGGGAACTCAGGATTTTGTTTTAGCCCCAAATTCAGGCAATAGCGAAGCTCCAGCCCATTCTGCTAAAAAATATGCCGGCCTTTTCCATGCGCCACATGGCATCGATGCTTTCTTTGATTATGAAGAAGGTATGGAACAAGCAAAAAAGACAGGAAAACCTGTGTTCATTGACTTTACAGGCCACTCTTGCGTTAACTGCCGTAAAATGGAAGCTAATGTTTGGTCAAATCCTGACGTTTTAAAACGCTTAAAAGACGACTATGTATTGATCTCTCTTTACGTGGACGATAAAACTGAATTACCAGCAAACGAACAATTCGTTTCTAAGGCTACAGGTAAAAAGATCACCACAGTAGGTAAGAAATGGAGTGATCTTCAGGCAAGTTCTTTCAATACCAACTCACAGCCATACTATGTATTGATGGATCACGATGGTAAAGTGCTAGTAAATCCTCAGGCTTATAATCCTAATATTGAGAACTATATTCGTTTCCTTGATAGCGGTAAAGAAGCTTTTCAAAATCAAAAACTAAGCATGAAATAAAAAATATCAAATTATAACAGGCAAAAGCCTTCCGATGAAGAATTGGAAGGCTTTTGTTTTTATTGATTTGGCCATCGTATTAGCATCTGTACTTCGTTTAGGCAATTTTAAAATTTATATAAATTTGTGCCTCTGTTTAACAACAGTTGATATTTTTGTCAGTAAATTGGCAAACATTATAAAAAATCAGGCGATGATTAAAAAAATAGGTGTTTTTACATCAGGAGGTGATGCTCCTGGCATGAATGCATGTGTACGGGCAGTTGTCAGAACTGCCATCTATCATAATATAGAAGTTGTTGGAATTATGCGTGGTTATGAAGGAATGATTAACGGTGAATTTGTTCCTTTAGAAACCCAATCGGTCGCAAATATTATTCAACGTGGAGGAACGATTTTAAAGACCGCCAGAAGCAAGGATTTCATGACGGCTGAGGGTCGTAAAAAAGCGTATGAACAGCTTAAGGCCGCAGGAATTGAAGCGTTGGTAGCTATTGGAGGAAATGGAACTTTTACCGGTGCCTCCATTTTTGAAAAAGAATTCGGCATACCCTCGATTGGAACTCCCGGAACGATTGACAATGACTTGTTAGGAACTGACTTTACCCTCGGTTATGATACAGCAATAAATACTGTAATAAAGGCCGTTGATGCAATACGTGATACTGCTGAATCACATGACCGCTTATTCTTTGTAGAGGTAATGGGCCGTGACTCCGGACAAATTGCCTTGGCGACAGGAATTGGAGCAGGTGCTGAAGCCATCTTATTGCCTGAGGTGAAATTTGACCTGGAAAGACTTTATGACCGTTTAGAAAAAGGTCGTAGAAAATCAGCAAAGATCATTATTGTTGCGGAAGGTGACGAAGCAGGAGGGGCTTTTGCTGTTGCTGAAAGAGTGAAAGAAAAATTCCCTCATTTCGATACTAAAGTTTCGGTTTTAGGGCATATACAGCGCGGTGGCTCACCTTCGTGTTTCGACCGAATGCTGGCCAGTGAGCTAGGCTTTCATGCCGTTGAAGCCTTGTTAAATGGCAAAAAAGGAGTAATGGTGGGCAAGGTTGATAAGAGAATCACCTATACTCCATTTGATGAAGCCATAAAAGACACTTCGAAAATGGATAAAGACCTTTTACGTATGGTTGGTATTCTGGCTTCATAATAAGTATTAAATACAAAATCTTTATAAAACAGAAAGAGGAGCTCACATGAACTCCTCTTTCTGTTTTATAAAGGTTATCAAATTAATGTATGATCGAATCGAGAATAAAATGCTTCGATTTTTCAATATCAATCGACAATTGACGGTCTTCAGTAATAAATGCAACCTCTTCACGAAAATCAGTGAACAGTTTTTCTATAAAAAGAGAAGACTTCAGCGGACGACGTAGTTCAAGGGCCTGGGTAGCATTCAACCATTCGATCCCTAAAATAGAAACCAGGTTTTGAACTACCTTATAAGCCTTAACAGCCGCATTAGCTCCCATACTTACATGATCTTCCTGTCCGTTAGATGAAACGATAGAATCAACCGAGGCCGGTGTACACAATTGTTTGTTTTGACTGGCAATTGAAGCTGCTGTATATTGAGGAATCATTAATCCGGAATTTAAACCAGGCTTAGCTATTAAAAATGCCGGCAACTTTCGCAAACCTGAAATCAATTGAAACGTTCTTCGTTCAGAAATACTTCCCAATTCAGATAAAGCCATGCACAGAAAATCGAGCGCAAGCGCCAAAGGTTGTCCATGGAAATTACCACCTGACAGGATCAGATCTTCTTCCGGAAACACATTAGGATTATCGGTAACTGCATTAATTTCAGTTATAAAAACCCATTCAACATAATTCAAGGCATCTTTTGAAGCGCCGTGAACCTGGGGTACGCAACGGAACGAATATGGATCCTGCGTTTGTTTGCCTGGCTGATTTATTAATTCACTTCCAGCTAAAACGTCAGATATAAACTTGGCTGTTTCCAACTGTCCCTTATGCGGACGAATTTGATGAATCAGTTCATTAAACGGATCCAAACGACAATCAAAAGCATCGATTGAAGTTGCGGCAACAACATCAGCCACATGCGAAAGCTTTTTAGCCAACAACAAGCAATGCACACCGTATGCACTCATAAACTGGGTTCCGTTGATTAATGCCAAGCCCTCTTTCGCTTTCATATGTAACGGCTCCCAGCCAAACTGTTGCAACATGGCTGAAGCTGCTTTACGCTTGCCCTGAACATACACTTCACCAATTCCTAGTAAAGGCAATGAAAGATGAGCCAAAGGAGCCAAGTCGCCTGAGGCACCAAGAGAGCCCTGTGTAAAGACCACAGGCAAAACATCATGATTATAAAAATCAATGAGTCGCTGAACGGTTGATAACTGAACGCCTGAATGACCATAACTTAGCGATTGAATCTTAAGCAACAGCATTAGCCGTACAATTTCGTGAGGAACCTCATCGCCTGTACCACAAGCGTGTGATTTAAGCAAGTTGCTTTGCAAAGCTTCCAATTGGTCATTGTCGATTGAAACGTTTTGCAGTGAACCGAAGCCGGTATTTATACCATAAATTGGCGCCGTACTTACTTTAATCTTTTCGTGAAGGTAATTATGACAATCGATGATTTTTTTGGTTGCCTCCTCAGATAAGGCAAGCTGATACCCCTCGGTAATAATTGATTGAATTAGCTCTAGGGTTATGGCTCCCGAGCCAATGAAATATGACTTCATTATCTTCTGGTTTATTGAATGGCCCCAAAATTAATGAATGTTATTCAATAAGTTTATTGCTCTGTAAGTTCTTGACTCACATTTGTAAAGTTTCTTACACTTAAGCGCGATGCCACCCATGAGGCAATAAAAGAAATGATAAATACCGTGGCAAATACAAGCAGAAAATCGGGCCAATGCATTTCAACCGGATACTTGTCCATTACAAACGTGCCTGACTGCCCCAGTTTAATTACGCCATACTTTTGCTGTAAATAACAGAATCCAGCTCCTAGAACAAGCCCGGCCACTGTACCTGCCATTGAGATCAATAACCCTTCAAACAAGAAAATATAGCGAACAATGCGTTCATTGGCTCCCATGCTAAACAATATGGCTATGTCTTTCTTTTTATCAATTACCAGCATGGTTAATGAACCGATGATATTACAGATGGCAATGACCAAAACAAATGTGAGAATAAGGTAAACTGCCCATTTTTCTGAATTCAGAATCTTATAAAGGAGTTCATTTTGCTCAAACCTATCTCTTACTTTATAATCATCTCCAAGTAGGGTCTTTATTTTGTTCTTGTAGCCATTCAGGTTTACTGTATTCTTTAAATAGATCTCTACAGATGAAACATTTTGGCTTTCATCCAGTTGCATACGTGCGTATGAAAGCGGAACAAGTACATATTTTAAATCGAAATCTTGCTGAATCTGAAATACGCCCGAAACATAAATCTCATTCCTGTTCAAGTCATTTGTAGGATCAATGGAGGTTCCCATATTTTTTCGGGGAGAAAAAATGGTTAGCGGGTCATCCGATTCGATATTCATCGACAGATAGTATTCAACGCCGCTACCTATTATTGCTCTTGGGTCCTTTTCAGTTCCAAGCGTTGCCTGCCCCCTAAGTATCATCGAGTCCAATGCATGCGTTTTCAAAAAATCAGCACTAACACCCTTCACCGTTGCGATGTATTGATTCTTGCCAAAACGTAAAAGCGCTTTTTCCTCCAGCGCTTCTACATAATACAGGTTTTCAGGAGCTGATTTTAACTGCTTAAAAGCACTGGTAGTTGGATCAAAGGTTTTACCATGTAACACCTCAATTTTAATATCGGGGGTAAAACGGTTATATAGAGAAAGCACAAGCGCCTCAAAGCCATTAAATACCGATAGGATAACGATCAACGCCGCCGATCCAATTAACACCCCGAACATGGATATGCCCGAAATTATATTGATAGCATTGGTTGATTTCTTAGAAAAAAGGTATCGTTTAGCAAAGTAAAGCGCCAGATTCATTCGAGTTCTAAGTGATTAGTTTTGAGTAATAAGTAAAGAATATTTTATTCTCATCCTTAGCGAATCTGCGTAATCTTTTTTAATCGGAGTAATCATCTTCTATAAAAAAGGATTATGCAATCTTTCAAATCCGATGCTTGTAGCCGGACCATGACCTGGGAAAACCTTTACTTCGTCGCCCAAAGGGAATAATCGCTGCTCAATGCTTTGTTTCAATACTCCGAAATTACCGCCTGGTAAATCAGTTCGACCTACACTTTGATAAAACAAAACATCGCCACCAATAACAAAATGATCCTCTTTACTGTAAAAAGAAAGACTACCTGGTGAATGGCCTGGAGTGAAAATGCTTTCAAGAGTTGAATTACCAAAACTGACAACTTCGCCATCTTCCAAATAATGCTCCGCCGCTGGTGAGAGCTCATAATGCATCCCCATTGATGGTGCGTACCCCGGAATGGCATCCAGAATAAATTGCTCCTCTTTATGAAAATGCGGCTTTAATCCATAGTTATCAAAAACAAACTTATTGCCTAACACATGGTCGATATGACAATGGGTATTGATAAGCTTAACCGGTTTAAAATTGTTCGCATTAATAAATTCTACTAATGCATTCTGTTCGCCGGCATTATAACAACCTGGATCAATAATCAGGCACTCTTTTGTTTCGTCAAAAAGTATATAGGTGTTTTCCTGGTAAGGATTGAATGTTAAATAATGAACCTGAATCATATTGATTTTAAAATTTATTCTTTGGAAAAGAGCTGTTTTATTTCCACTTAAAGGTTTTTATCATCACATCAACGTCTTGTTTAATAAAATCAAGCACCGGTTGAATAGAGTCCAGCCTGGGCTCAGTTCTAAAGTACAATGCCGCCCTTAAAAAATGATGTGTACTATCAGTAAGGTAAAACTGCATTGATGAAGCAGCATTTCCGTCAATGGTATAATAGGTGCCGTATACTTTACGTTCTGCATTTCTTATTACACTCTCGTCAATAGCTGTGGCCTTTATAGTATGCTTAAAAACCAAACTCCGGCTATCTTCAACTAATGCATTAAACTTTTGTTTATCATTATTTATGGAATGATAGCTTAAATGAAGTTTGCCATTGAACTGCGGGTATTCAACATTTAGCCAACAGGGTTGTGCACCAGCAGCATTATCGGTTGTAATTTTTGCATAAACAGGAATATCAAAAGAGTATTTACAGCCTTCATCGAAATGCTTGTATGCTTTTTTGGGGAACTCTATTCGATGATACCCTCGTGGCTTAGGGGTAGAAGTATTCTCCTTACATGCTGAAAACAATGCAAATGGCAGTATAAGAAATAAGCCAACTCTGGCAGAAATTATATTTTTAAAACCCAAAACGTTAAGGTGTTTATAAGTTGTTATTGATTAAATAAACGGCTGCAAGGTACAATTAAAGTACGAAGGACGAATTACGATTTTAAAATGCGGAGTCTAATCGACTGTACGAAATTCCTAACTCGTCATTCAAAAATCTAACTTTCAAAATCTATTTATTCATTCCAAATACTCCAAGCCTTTTCAGCTTGCAAGTGGAGCATTTCTAATCCATTTTTAATACTAGCACCCGTATCAAGGCCCTTTTGAAGGAACAAGGTAACCTCCGGATTGTAAACCAGATCAAATAATAAATGGTCGGCTGTTAAATACTCGTAAGGCAATTCAGGACAAGCATCAACATTCGGATAGGTGCCCACAGGAGAGCAATTAACGATTACAGTGTATTGTGCCATGATCTCCTTTGTCAAGGCGCTATAGGCCAGTTTTTGATCTGAGCCTATTCTTGACACGAAACGACAATCAATACCTAGTTCTTTTAACGCAAATTCAACCGCTTTTGAAGCGCCGCCAGTTCCCAGGATCAGCGCTTTTTTATGATTGCTTTTTAGTAAGGGCCGTAAGGACTCTCTAAAACCATAAACATCAGAATTGTAGCCGGTCAAAACCGCTTGATCCACGTTTCGCTCAATTTTGATCACATTTACTGCTCCAACTCCTTTAGCCGAATCGTCTAATCGGTTTAAAAACTGCATTACTTCAATTTTATGCGGAATGGTCACATTAATGCCGATCAATTCCTGATCATTATTAACAATTTCCAGCAACTTATCAGCAGTTTCAATTGGATATAAATCATATTGGTGATCTGAAAGACCAAGTGTTTTAAACTTTTCGGTAAAATATTTTTTTGAGAAGGAGTGAGAAAGCGGAAACCCTATGAGTCCAAATTTTTTCATTGAGGGATAAATTAGTCTTAGATGCTTAAACTATTGAAGCGATCATTTTATCAATGATCGCTTCAGCAATAATATTTTAAGTTGAGTAATGATTTTACATTACCGGAATGTCGAAATCTTTAAGGAAATGATTAAAGGTGTCACCACGTAAACCCAAACGAACTGTTTCCAAAGGAATAACTTCAGCAGGGGCAATATTTCCGAGGTTAACATTGGCGCCAAGTAGTTTTACGAACCATACTTGCTGCGATTTTTGAGGAGCTTCCCAAATAATATTCTCCTGTGGGATCTTGGTTAGAATCTCTTCTACCAGACCCGAACGAACTTCACCATTTCCACGGAAAAGACCGACATTGCCGCTTTCACGGGCTTCAGCAATAACTTTCCAAGAACCGGCGTCTATTTCGGCCTGCATCAATTCAATCCATTTATAAGGAGGAATGATTACCGTGTCATCTTTAGAACCAACTTCGGAAATTACGGTCACTTGTTTCTTCAGTTTGCGAATAAATTCACATTTTACATCGTGAGGAATGGTAATAGAACCGTCGGAAACTTCGGCGTATTCCATTCCATAACGATCGAGCAGTCGCTGATAATCTTCAAATTGTCCGCGAATAATAAAAGCTTCGAACAAGGTGCCACCGAAATAAACCGGAATTCCGGCTTCGCGATATACATTTAATTTATCCTGAAGATTAGGAGTCACAAAGGAAGTGGCCCATCCAAGTTTTACCAGATCAGTGTGATTACCTGAAACCGAAAGGAAGTTTTCAATTTCATTTACACTCAATCCTTTATCCATTACCATGGTAATGCCTTTTTCACGAGGCTTAGCTGCTCTTTCCGGAACGTATTTCAAGGTATAATTCATTTCAAATTAACTATTTCCATATGGGCTCTCTCCCATTTTTTAGGCACCACAAAATAAAGCCTAAGTGTTTAAAATAACAAATGTTTTAATGCAACAGTAAGATATTTTGCAAACGCAAAAAAGTGAGTAAAATTATTGGCGTTATTAATGCCTATGCAGAATTAAGCCTTCATTTTAAAACAAATCCCCGAAAAGCAGAAACACTCCGGGGACCATTTTTTTTATTGTATTGTACTCAACCGAATTACGAAATATAGCGATTGAGGATATCAATAATCACTTTGTTGTTTTGTAATTGAGGAAGATATTCGAATAACAATTCAGATTTTTCTGGATCAGAGATCAGGGCTTGTTCCAAATAGTTGATCGCCTCCTGATATTGTCCGTTTGCAAACAAGTAGGCAACCATTCGGTAATACAATTCCGCTGCCTGGGCATTAATCTTTATTCCTTCAGATAGAATACCGATGGCTTCCTCATTTTTGCCTTCCTCAAACATCAATGAAGAATAATCAAGCCAAATCTCAATATCATCTGGAGCTAGTTCCATTACCTTTTCATAAGCCTGTTCTGCTTCTTCAACATTGCCAAGCTTTGAGTAAGAATCCCCTAAAGCAAACCAGTACTCCGGATTAGCATTATCAAGCTCCAAAGCTTTTTTATAGAAATGAAGGGATTCAAACCATCTTTCTTCAAAATCGAGTGTAACACCAATACCAAACCAACCTTCGGCCAGGCGGGCATCAAGTTTCACCGCTTTTTTATAAAACGAACGAGCCTCGTCCATCATTTCCAGCTTTTCGTAACATTCGCCCATACAACAATAGGTTTCTGCATCGGGTTGTTCGTATTCAAATGTTTGGCGATAAACATTTATGGCATCCATGTACCGTTCCAAACCAACCAATGCGTTGCCTTTGTTAAAATAAGCTGCAGCGAAATTCTCTTTTATCAGAATGGCATAATCATACGCATCAATGGCTTTTTCATACATTTCCAGCTTGATATAAGCATTTCCCAGGTTATACCAGGCGGCATATGAATAAGGCTCCTCATCAATGTACTGCTCATAAAAATGGATACTTTCTTCCTGTTTATCCAAAACATCGTAGCAAAAAGCCAGTTCATATAAAGCGTCCTGATGCTCCATATTAGCTTCGAGGCATCGTTTTAAATAAACGATCGCATTTTCGTAGGCCCCAAGATTTTGATAGACATATGCTATTTGCAAGCATATTTCATCCGTTTCTTCCGCAAACAATAAAGCTTTCTGATAGTTCTCAAGGGCTTCCTCGTGACGGTCCTGATTTTCCAACAAATTGCCTCTTAAAACATAAATGTCAGGATTGGAAGTCTCCAAGGTCTCGGCCTTTTCGAGCATTTTAAACGCTTTGGCTGTTTGATTGGTCATAATAAACAGCTGAGCCTGCTTTACAAAAAAACCGGAAGCGTAAGGGTGTTGGCTAAGTGCGTATTCTACTACTTGAAGAGCCTTCACCGGGTCATTCTTTTCGATGTAATAATCAATGATTTTTTCAAATGCATCTGCATCAAAAAAGTATTGATCTTTATTTCGAATCATCTCCTCATATCGTTCAACCGAAGAGAGCGCCTCTTCAGGGCTGTCGAATTCAAAATCGTCGTCAAACATTTAATATTCCTCAATAGGTTAAAAAGAACGAAGGCGTTAAAAAGCACTTAAATGATATATCCCAAATATCGTGCTGAATTTAACTATTGAAAAGATAGAATTAATCTTCCAACCGCAGCGGCCCTTTTTTTCCACATATTAACTTAAAACACTTTAAAACATTGAGTTCAAAAGCACTAATATTAACAAAGATAGATAAATTTAGTTTGATAATAGTTGATAACGAATATCAGACAATGAATAGATACTGCAAAAATTAACCTGCGCCAATTATCCTGCGCCAATTATCCTGCGTAATCAATCATGTATAAATCCTTATTTATATATTTCATTCAGCCCATTGGCCAAGTGCGAACCACCGTAAACAGGGGGAACGATCTGAAAAACTCATTGGTTTAACATGTAAACTTTCGACTTAAAGCAAAAGAAAAAATGCCTTTACCGATATGGCAAAGGCATTAATAAATTATTGGAATAAGTTGTGAGCTTTTATTTGATCTCACCAACCATATCTAATGGGTTAACCCATTCGTCGAACTGCTCAGCAGTAACATAACCTAACTCAACAGCAGTTTCTTTTAAGGTTTTACCTTGTTTGTGTGCTGTTTGAGCAATTTCAGCTGCTTTATAGTAACCTATTTTTGTATTTAAAGAGGTTACCAGCATTAATGAGTTGTTCAGGTGGTTATTGATATTCTTTTCGATTGGCTCGATACCGCTTGCACATTTATCATTGAAAGAAACACAAACATCGCCAATTAAACGAGCTGAATGAAGGAAGTTATAGATCATCATCGGCTTGAAAACGTTCAATTCAAAGTGACCGTTTGAACCACCAATATTAATTGCTACATCGTTTCCTAACACCTGAGCGGCAACCATGGTCATTGCCTCGCATTGGGTAGGATTTACCTTACCTGGCATAATTGATGAACCCGGCTCGTTATCAGGAATGTGAATTTCACCGATACCAGAGCGAGGACCAGATGATAACATACGGATATCGTTACCAATTTTCATCAAACTAACCGCCACTGTTTTTAAGGCTCCGTGCGCTTCAACAATAGCATCGTGAGCTGCAAGGGCTTCAAACTTATTCTCAGCAGTTACAAAAGGCAGTCCTGTTAAGTTAGCAATGTGTTTAGCCACATTCTCTGAATAACCTTTTGGGGTGTTAATTCCTGTTCCAACGGCAGTTCCACCCAAAGCTAACTCCGAAAGATGCGCCAAGGTATTATTGATGGCTTTTAAGCCATGGTTTAATTGAGAAACATAACCTGAAAACTCCTGACCTAAGGTTAATGGGGTTGCATCCATAAAATGCGTACGGCCGATCTTCACCACATGCTTAAATGCTTCGGCTTTAGCAGCAAGAGTATCTCTTAATTTAGTAATACCAGGAATAGTAGTTTCAATCAGCATTTTGTATGCAGCAATGTGCATAGCTGTTGGGAAGGTATCATTTGATGACTGTGATTTGTTAACATCATCATTAGGATTCAATACTTTATCTTTATCCGTAAGTTGGCCACCATTTAAAACATGAGCACGGTAAGCTACTACTTCGTTCACGTTCATGTTCGATTGGGTCCCTGAACCGGTTTGCCAAACTACCAACGGAAACTGCTCGTCAAGTTTACCTTCAAGGATCTCATCACAAACTTTTCCAATTAAATCTGATTTTTCTTTAGGTAAAACACCAGCATCAAGATTGGTTAATGCAGCCGCCTTTTTTAAATAGGCAAATGCTTTAACAATTTCCTTAGGCATTTTGTTGATGTCTTGAGCAATCTGAAAATTTTCAATTGAACGTTGAGTTTGAGCTCCCCAGAATTTCTCTGCAGGAACCTGAACTTCACCCATGGTGTCCTTTTCTATGCGGTATTCCATATGTTATGTTTTGAGTAAAAAAACCGTTTATTATCGGCGGGCAAATTTATAGTTTTTCTTATCCAATGAGGTGAATTTTATCATTTTAAATCGATAAAAAAACACGTATAAAAAGCCAACAAGCGAACCCTTCTGTCGAAAAGTCCGCTTGTTGCTACCTAAGGTTTATTGTTAAATTAACTCAGTGTTTTTTCTCTTTAAAAATCGAACCTTTAAACGAGCGATCAAATTTTGCATTAGCTGATTCTATTACCGGACTTGGACGAGCAACCGACTCAGTGGCTACAGTTGAAGTTGAAATGGTACCGTTCTGAATCCAGGTTAAAGCTGCTTTTAAGGAACCTTCTTCCGGATCTCCAAAATCTTTTGTAAGATCATCATTTGCTAAACCATCCGGATTAAATCCCTGAAAATAGTCACTTGTACCAACCGAATTTGTTGATTTAACAGCTACAATCAATGTGGTATATGCATCACTTAAACCGCGGTTTATCGTTATAGGATAAAAACCTACAGGCTTGCCATAAGTAGTTGATCCAAAAAGTTTTTGGTTCTCTCCTAAATATGGTTTGAGTACATTAATCAAAAGTTCACTGGCAGAAGCGGTTCCGGAAGTACCTATAAATGCCACTTTGCTTAAGCCTGGAAGCTTTTGGGCAGAATTATCAAAAGGAACACTTTCATTCCAACCTTCTGAGGTAAGTAATGTGTTATGCTGATCGGTGTACATTAATTTTGATTTAGCAGCCGCTGGAGCCAATAAATCCGCAAAATGCTCAGCTATATCCACTCTTCCACCACCATTATAACGTAAATCAACCACTACATCGGTTACATTTTGTGCTACAAAATCAGCAAAAGCAGCATCAATTTCCTGAATAGCAGTAGCAAAAAATGTATTAAACATAATATAACCAACCTTCTTGCCGCCTAAATCAATTACAGAACTTTTAATTACCGTATTTACGCTATAAGATCCTGATGTAAGTGTAATTGTTTGATTAGTATTTGCAGGAGTTTTAAATTGAACCGAAATTGAATTTTGATTTAAGGCCGTATTAAGTGCGTTTATGTTATCTGTATTAGCTGTTATTCCATTAATAGACAGTATACGCCATCCACGGGCCACACCCTGGATTCCCGCTGATGAATTTTTATAAACGTAGGAGATACGAAGATCATCCGAATAATCACCTGAGCTGGCTCGGTTAAATTTAAACCCACAACCAAAATCAGACTCATTACCATTCGAAATATTGTCCCAATCGGCTTTAGGCAATCCAAAGCTGTATCTATCAAGGTGCTTTCCGTTTAATAAGGGGCTGTACGTTTTAACTTTTTCAATTACTTCATCCGGACCAGCCAGGGATTTTGCTTTAAAAACATCTTCAGAGGGTAAATTATCTGTCCATAAATAAAAAGTTTCGGCAACCAGGTATACACTGTCACGAACATCACCAGGAGTAACCTTAGGAACAGGATCGGAGCTTTTTTTACAGGATGTAGTTAAAATAGCAGGAATTGCCAGAAAGGAAGCAACAATAATCCAAAATGAAGGGGAGCGTTTGGACTTCATAAACATGATTTTAAGGACTGTTAAATAATAATGAACTAATATCAGCAGTTATAAGTTAAAGATTTAAAATCAATTAACGTAAAATAACTAACATTAGTTCATTACCTAGCAATCATTAAACCATTTGTATTGAAGCGCTTTTTAAAAGTAATTCTTTTAACTGATCATAGTTGTTTTCAAGTGAAACGGCTACCTTTTCTTTTGAAAGCAAACCTTCTAATTTTGCCGGTATATCCACTTTTTCTCCTAAGGTATCCTCAACAACATTAATAAACTTACAAGGATGAGCGGTTTCTAAAAAGACACCTTGCGCATTTTCAACATTTTTAAGTGCATCTTTCAAACCTAAATAACCTACAGCTCCGTGTGGATCGAGGATGTAGCCGGTATGTTTTTTCACATCCTTCATCGCCATTCTGGTTTGTTCATCAGAATAACTAAAGCTTAACAAGGCTGTTTTAAGTGTATTAAAGCTCTTTTGGTGCAACTCTTCAATTCTTATAAAATTACTTGGTTCGCCAACGTCCATGGCGTTAGAGATTGTTTGCACAGATGGTCTTGGCTCATAGTTGCCTGAATTTAAATACTCGGTAACCACTTTATTGGCATTTGTAGAAGCCACAAAAAGATCAATTGGCAAACCTAAACGTTTGGCCATCATACCCGCACAAATATTCCCAAAATTGCCGCTTGGGACCGAAATAATAAGATTTTTGGTTTTATCTTTTAACTGCTGATAAGCAAAGAAATAATAAAACATTTGTGGCAACCAGCGAGCCACATTAATTGAATTGGCCGAAGTAAGATTTAAGGTATTGTTAAGATCCTCATCCAGAAATGCGGTTTTAACCATCCTTTGGCAATCATCAAAGGTACCTTTAACCTCTACAGCTTTAATGTTTTTACCCAAAGTTGTCAATTGTTTTTCCTGGATATCGCTCACCTTCCCACTTGGATAAAGGATCACAACTTCAACACCATCCACACCTAAAAAGCCATCAGCAACTGCACCTCCGGTATCACCAGAAGTAGCTACCAATACGGTGACCTTTTTTTCGTCAAACTTTGAAAAAGCACCAAGACACCTAGCCATGAAACGTGCTCCTACATCTTTAAAGGCAAGTGTTGGCCCATGAAAAAGCTCCAAACTGTATACATTTGGTTCAACCTCGACTAAAGGAAAATCAAAATTGACAGTTTCGGCTACAATTCGTTTTAACTCAACTTCATTGATTTCATCGCCAACAAATTGCTTAATTGCCTGAAAAGCAATTTCTTCCTTTGAATAGCGCTCGATATTATCGATCAGTTCTTTCGATAAAGGAGCAATCGACTCAGGAAAGTACAAGCCTTTATCGGGAGCGAGCCCTTTTACAACGGCTTCGCTAAATTTCACCTTTGGAGCATTATGATTTAAACTGAAATAGTTCATTTTTTCTATTCTAAATTTGAGCCAATGGGAAATAATTTCCCCCTTTGACCATTTACTTTTGACTAATAATTTTCACTCCTTCTTTATTCACTTTCGATAAATGGATATCATATTCGATTCCAACTTTATCGTAAATTTCGGCCATAATGGCTTTTACCTTTTGTGCAGTTGCTTCACCTCTGCTCAACATAAAAATAGAAGGACCAGATCCTGAAATTCCACCACCCAGCGCACCTGCTTCCTTCGACTTTAATTTCACTTCCTGGAACGCAGGAATTAAAATAGAGCGTATCGGTTCAACAATAGCATCTTCTAATGAGCGGCTGATGAGGTCGTAATCTGACTTCATTAGTCCGGCAACCAAACCGCCAACATTTCCCCACTGACGAATAGCGTCCTTAAGCAAAACATTACGCTTTAAAATTTCGCGGGCATCAGAGGTTTTTACCTCAATTTGAGGGTGAATTACGGTTGCATACAGTTCATCAGGCGTATCAATACTTATAATATCCAAAGGTTGATAGCTACGCACCAAGGTAAAGCCTCCGAAAATCGCCGGAGCTATATTGTCGGCATGTGCTGTACCCGAAGCAAGTCGCTCACCTTCCATCGCAAAACGCGCCAAATCTGTTTTTGAAAACGGCTCTCCTAAGAGTTTGTTAGCTGCTACAACTGCACCTGCAGAACTCGCTGCACTCGAACCAATTCCGCTACCGGGTTTTATCTTTTTATAAATTTCAACTTCAAAGCCTACTTTCTCTTTTACTTCGCTTAATAACGAAAGCAAAGCCACACCCGCAACATTTTTAGCAGCATCCAGTGGTAAATTAAACCCATCTATTTTGGTAATACGAACCGTTTTCTCAGGTATTGTTCTCAACACCATTTCATCTCCCGGATTATCCAAAGCAAAACCCATCACATCAAATCCGCAAGCCACGTTGGCAACAGTTCCGGGTGCAAAAATTCTTATTTCTTTCATGAAGGGGTTTTATAGAACAGTTTTAATAATATCAGCAAAAATACCTGAAGCTGTTACGTCAGCACCTGCGCCTGCGCCTTTTACAATTAACGGCTGATCCGGGTATCTGTCAGTAGTAAATAGTACGATATTGTCTTTACCATCAAGCTTATAAAGCGGATGATCAGGGGCTACTGATCTTAAACCAACAGAAGCTTTACCATTATCATAGGTGGCCACAAACTTCAATTTCTCTCCACGGGCTGAAGCGGCGGTATATAAATCATCGAATACCTGTTTATGCTCTTTCAGTTTTTCGAAGAAATTATCTACCGATCCCTCCAAACAGTCGGCAGGCATAAATGGATCAGAAGTGATATCATCCATTTCCATCGCCACACCACTTTCACGGATCAAGATCAGAATTTTGCGTTTTACATCAGTACCTGTTAAATCAATACGCGGATCAGGTTCGGTATATCCTTCAGTTTGTGCCTGACGAACAATTTCTTCGAATGAAACACCTGTCTTAAAGTTATTGAATATGAAGTTCAAACTACCCGACAAAACAGCTTCAATTTTACGTATCCGGTCGCCACTGCGAACCATGTCATTCAAGGTTCCAATAATTGGCAAGCCTGCTCCCACGTTAGTTTCAAACAAAAATCTAACATTGTGATCCATAGCCGCTCGTTTCAGGCTGCGGTAATTCTGATATTCGGAAGCAGCGGCAATTTTATTACAGGTAACTACAGAGATACTGCTTTTCAAATACTCTTTATATACCTGGGCAACATCTTCACTTGCCGAGTTATCTACAAACACGCTGTTACGCATATTTTTAACTCTGGCATGTTTAGCAAATGCAGTAAGTGACATCGGTTCTCCGTTACTCAATTGCTCTTTCCAGTTTTCCAAACAAATGCCTTCATCATTAAAGATCATTTTTTTAGAATTAGCCAAACCTACAACCCTAACATTTAACCGGAGTTCTTCAGTTAGGAAACGTTGTTGTTTTTTCAGTTGATCCAGCAGTTTGCTACCCACATTTCCTGCACCAGTAATAAAAAGGTTTAACTGTTTTATCGGTTTTTCAAAAAACTCTTCATGTAAAACGTTTAGGCCTTTTTTAACGTCCTTCTCATTAATTACAGTTGAGATATTTTTTTCTGAAGAACCTTGAGCGATTGCCCTTATATTAATACCGTTACGTCCCAAAGCGCTAAACATCTTTCCGCTTACACCGGCATGATTCTTCATTTTATCGCCAATAAGCGCCACAATGGAAAGTTCACGCTCAATAATTAACGGATCCACCTTTTTCACGCTGATCTCAAAAGCAAACTCACTGTCAATAGCTGTTTTAGCTTTGATAATATCAGCTTCATTTATAGCTACACAAATTGAGTGCTCGGAAGAACTTTGAGTAATAAGGATCACATTAACCGCTTCACGCGCTAATGCTTCAAACAAACGTTTCGAAAAGCCTGGAACACCTACCATTCCGCTGCCTTCGAGGCTAAGCAAGGCAATTTTATTAATGCTTGAAATACCTTTTATAATAGTGTCATTCCCATTGCCATTTTCGTGAATCAAAGTACCTGCATCATCAGGTGCAAAGGTATTCTTCACCCAAACAGGTATTTTTTTCTCTAAAACCGGTTGGATTGTCGGCGGATAGATCACTTTAGCGCCAAAGTGCGAAAGCTCAAATGCCTCACCGTATGATATCTTTTCAATTGGATAGGCCTGACTTACCACTCGAGGATCGGCGGTCATCATTCCACTCACATCGGTCCATATTTCTAACACTTCGGCGTTAATGGCACCTGCAACAATAGCAGCTGAATAATCAGAGCCTCCGCGACCCATAGTTGTGGTTTCACCATTTTCGTTTGATGCCACAAAACCGGGCAATACGGTAACATCAGCTGCCTGATTAAAATACTGCCAGCTGCGTAAATTAGTAGTTTCAAAATCAACAGCCGCTTTTCCAAAGTTTGAATCGGTTTTGATCAACTCTCTTGAATCTTTCAAAACTGCATTCAAGCCTTCTGCCTTCATCTTCTCTGAAATTATAAAAGAGGAAAGGAGCTCTCCTTTCGACATAATACGATCAAGGGTTTTGGCAGAAAGTTCACCAATTAAGAATACACCTTCGCAAGTGTTTTCAAGATCATTAAGCAGTTTTTTAACCTGACTTAATACTGAACTTTGGTTGGCAATAGGAACAAGTTTGCGAACTTCAGCCAAATGCCTGTTCTCAATCTCGTTTAAAATATCTTTATACTCTTCGTTTCCTTGTGAGGCAGCTTTACCGGCTGCAATTAATTTATCAGTAACACCACTTAATGCCGATACAAACACGGCCAATTTCCCTTCTTCCGATTTCTCCTTAACGATCGCTACAACCTTGTCGATGTTTTCTGCTGACGCAACTGATGAACCACCAAATTTTAAAACTTTCATATATGCGAATAACTGGGTTTGCCTAAAAACTAAATTCTATGGCTTCAAAAAGGTTAAAAAAGATTGATTGATAAAATTGCCCTAAGGCGCGGAATTATATACTTACACCCCCCAAGGGGTAATAATTGTGGTGGTAATAATAGAAATAGCGCAAATAACTACCGGGGCGGTAATTACTGTAGTATTTATTGTTGACTGCGCGATTTTCATATTATTAATTCTCTATTGCAAACTTATAACTTTTATTAATAATTCAAAATTATTTAAAAAATAATATGGATTTTTTAAATAGATAAATTATAAACCACATTATTATCAGTTTCAAATTTTATTTCAAGCGGAAACGGCTGGGCATTGATCATAGTCGGATACCAGTGACGGTTCTTTTCAGAAACTATGAACAAACCTTCGTCGTTTCCCAGTGCAGCAAACTGCTCTGTTGAAGTTGACGGAACGAAAATATCCAGTGCAAACCGATCAGCAAACTCCAGCACTGTATTTTTTACGACGTTCACGACTAGCCCTATTTCACTTATAGTTAAAATAGATTTTACAGAAAACGGTTCAGTCGACTGATTGGGCAAATTAAAGCGCGCAATGAACTCAACTATATTTCCAATTGGGTCGATGAAATAAATGGATTTGGCGTTCCAATTACGAAAATCAGCAATGATTTCGCCTTGAGAATTTAATTTTAACGGTGACGCAATAGCACTTATCCAATCTATTGCCTCATTTAACCTGTTATTGGGAATATTTAAAGCAAAATGATAAACCGGTTTTTTAATTTCCTTTGTTTGCCGAAAGATTAAAACGGAAGAACCCATTTCAATTTGGAGTTCATCTGCGGAAAGATGACAGCGAGTAAAGCCCAGCTGTTTACCATAAAATTTTTCAGCAAGGCTTAAGTTATCGGTTAGAAGTTTAACTTCAAGTAATTTCATGGCAAAAAAAGCTGACCTTTCATGTAAAGTTTAGCTGCTCCTCCAATTTCAACCCGATCGCCTAACAATTTACATTTCAAGGTCCCTCCTCTGGCTGATAATTGTTTTGCATAAAAGGCTTCTTTCCCCAATTTCTTCGCCCAATAGGGAATAAGCATGGTATGTGCCGAACCTGTTACCGGATCTTCGTCAACGCCCGAACCGGGAGCAAAAAATCTCGAGACAAAATCAACTTCATCACCAACGGCAGTAACAATCACACCTCTAACTTTGATCCCTCGTAAAAGTGTATGATTGGGTTGCAGCAGTTCAACTTCCCGCTGTGTTTCAACTACCACCATATAATCGGTCTTTCCCTTTAAAACTTTAACTGGCTTGCAATGCAGTGCTTCAATAAGCTCATTTGGATAATCAGTAACTTCTGTCGGGTCATTAGCCGGAAAGTTTAAAAGGTAAAAATTATTGTCTTTCCTAACGGTCAACTCTCCGCTCTTGGTTTGAAAGCGGATAATACTGTTCTCATATTTAAGCTCATCAAACAAAACCAAGGCTGTTGCAACAGTAGCATGGCCGCATAAGCTAACCTCAACAGTAGGCGTAAACCAGCGTAATTCAAAATGATCATCGCGGGCTATCACATATGCAGTTTCCGAAAGGTTATTTTCGGCAGCAATTGATTTTAGCGTTTCATCCGGGAGCCATTCATTTAACAAGCATACCGCAGCCGGATTGCCTTTAAATAAGTGCGAACTGAATGCATCTACCTGGTAAATATCTACTGTCATTCTTGTATGGTTTAACACCCGAAAAGTTAAAGAATATTTAAGAAACCACCTTTATCTCGAATCATTTTCGTAAATTTTAGAAAGCCCTAAACAATTCTTACCAAGTCACAGTTTAAGATAAAAAGGAGGATAAAATATGCCTATGTTTTCTACCTTATTACAACTTCTACCAGATGGCGGACCGGTTTACACCGAAACCAATTTGAAATACCTTATTGTGGAGCCATTTAATGCCTTATCGTGTTTGCTATTTGTAGGCATGACTGTTTACTGGGTATTAAAGCTGAAAGGAAAATATAAAGAATATTGGTTTTTAACACTTTCGGTATCTTTTTTAGGCATTGGTGCAGTAGGAGGGACCTTGTATCATGCGTTCAGAGATTCTCATTTGTTTTTATTGATGGATTGGGTGCCCATTCTTATTTTATGCTTCATGGCGGGTATTTATCTGCTTTATAAGGTTACACGCCGAAAGTATTATACCGCATCAATTATTTTAGCTACATTAATTATAATGAGCATTGTATGGAAGTTCAGTATTTCCGAACACTCGCATTTAGGCATAAACCTTAATTACGGTTTTATGGCGGCAATTGTTGTGGGACCTGCCTTTTCGCATTTAATTATTAACAATTTTTACAAATGGAAACTGCCCGTGTTTGCGTTCACTTCTTTTTTACTGGCTTTGTTTTTCAGAATTGCAGATAGCTGGGAGATATTACCTGTAGGCACCCATTTTTTGTGGCATATTTTCGGGGCAATAGCTGCCAACTTTATGTTTCTTTACATTTATAAAATTGACAGAAAAGAGCGTGAATTGCCAGGTTGGGAGTTAGGGATATAAGCCCTAACTACCTTCTGCCTTTTTTCTTTACATTAAACTTCATCTTATAATCCGTTTTAATGTTTCCTTTAGAGATCGCATCTAAACGGCCTTTAAGCATTGCTTTTTTCAACGGGTTCAAATAATCAGTAAACAGTTTACCTTCAATATGATCATATTCATGCTGAATAACCCTGGCTGCAATACCCGAATATTCTTCAATATGCTCTACCCAGTTTTCATCAACATATTTTATTTTGATGTTTGCCGGTCTGAAAACATCTTCCCTGATTTCAGGAATACTCAAACATCCCTCAGTAAATGGCCATTTTTCGCCGGTTTGCTCAAGCATTTCGGCATTTATAAATACCTGCTTAAAACCCTTCAATGCTTTCGATTCTGTTTCAGACATCTCATCATCGTCGTCATCGCTAAAAGGTTTGGCATCAATAACAAATAAGCGTAAGGAAAGACCTACTTGAGGGGCCGCAATTCCAACACCGCTGGCATTGTACATGGTTTCAAACATGCTGCTAATTAAACCTTTTAATTCAGGGTAATCTTTGTCTATAGGCTGTGCTTTTTTTAACAACACCGGATCGCCATAGGCGGTAATTGGTAATATCATTTATCTCGAATATTATTGAATAAGAGTATTTGTGACCGATAATAAGTCAATACCCTTTATTTATTTTGATACAGTTTGCAAAAGTACAAAAAACCTGCAGGACTAAAACTCACAAATAAAATGAAGGTTTAAAAGCCAAATGAACGCTTTTCCATATACGATTGAAGAATAATAACAGCGCTAATTGTATCTATTAACTCTTTTTTCTCGCGGTGCGATTTCTTCAGTCCGCTTTGCGCAATTGACTGACTGGCCATTTTTGACGTAAAACGCTCGTCCATCCGTTCAATAGGTATTTGTGGAAACTGCTTTTTCAGCAGGTTGATAAAAGCTTCCACATGACGGGCAGACTCAGATGGCGTACTATCCATTTGTTTGGGTTCGCCAACAACAAAAGTTTCTATCTGCTCGGTTTGAAGGTACTTTTGTATAAAACTTACTATATCTTTCGGATGGATAGTGGTTAATGCCGTAGCAATAATTTGCAACGGATCAGTAACAGCTATACCCAGCCGTTTGGTGCCAAAATCAAAAGCCATTAATCGCGCCATATTCAATAATTTTATGCAAAGGTGTACAGAAAAATAGAAGCTTTAAAAACAGGATTAAAAAAAGACCGAATATTTTAGAACTTTACAGCATGCTGTTTAAAGATATTGTAGGGAACAAAGAAATTAAGGAACAATTAGTTAGGTCGGTTAATGACAACCGAATTAGCCATGCGCAACTATTTTTAGGACCTGAAGGTTCCGGTGCGCTATCGCTCGCCATTGCTTACGCGCAATACATTGCCTGCGAAAACAAACAGGAAAATGATTCCTGCGGCCAGTGTTCATCATGTCGTAAATATCAGAAATTCATCCACCCCGATCTACATTTCTCTTACCCTTTTATTGCCAGCAAAACCAACAAAGTTGAAACCAGCGTTGATGTAATTGACGAATGGCGGACGGCACTGGCAGCAGACAAGTATTTATCACTTAACGCCTGGTTGAAATATCTTGATGTAGAAAACAAGCAGCCTAATATTCCAATTGCCGAATGTCATGCTATTATTCAAAAGCTAAGCTTAAAACCTTTCGAATCGGAGTTTAAAGTATTGATCATGTGGCTGCCCGAGTTTTTGGGTAACGAAGGAAATTCATTGCTGAAGATCATCGAAGAGCCTGCTCATAAAACCTTATTCTTATTGGTTGCTGAAAACCGCGACAAGATGCTGAACACCATCTTATCGCGTACCCAGCTGATCAAGATCAATAAACTTTCTAATAAAGAGATTCAGCAACACTTTGTGGAGGCTCATCAGTGTGATTCGGCCCAAGCAAATAGAATAGCTTATTTATCCAATGGTAACATGGCATCCGCCTATGCCGTTTTTAATGAAGAGGAAAACAAAGAAACGGGGAGTTTTGCCGATTGGATGCGCCTTTGTTACATGGGTAATGGAACCGGTATTGTAAAGTGGGTGGAAGATTTTGCTAAAATTGGACGTGAGCGGCAAAAGAACTTTATCCGTTACGGACTCAACATTATTCGTGATTGCCTGTTATTTGGAGACAATGTAAAAGAAATGATTCACCTTGAAGGTGAAGAATTGGAGTTTGTAAGTAAGTTTTCGGCACTGATAGGTGTTAAAAAGGGCGAAATGATCATCAAATGCTTTGAAGAAGCCATTTATCATGTGGAAAGAAATGCAAACCCTAAAATCTTATTTTTAGATGTATCTTTGCAAATTAATCGTTATTTGCGAACACAACCGTCTTAAAAAAATGAAAGAACGGTTTCAATCATATAGAGAGAAAATATAATATGGGATGTAGTACCTGTTCAACCGGAGGTTGTACTCCGGCCGGTTGCAAAAGCAACGGCTCGTGTTTAACCGATGGTGGATGTAGTAAGCTGGATGTTTACGATTGGCTGTCTGATATGGATTTGCCGGCACACTATAAACCATTTAACATAGTTGAGGTAAAATTTAAAGGTTCACGTAAAGATTTTTATGTGAATCCGAACAATCATTACCTTGAAATGGGTGAAATGGTAGCCGTAGAAGGCAATCAAGGTGGATATGACTTAGGACACGTGTCGCTAACAGGCGAGCTTGTGCGTGTTCAGATGAAGAAAAAAGGCGTTAAAGATTCTGTGGAGTTTCGCAAGATCATACGCAAGGCCAATCAATCTGATATTGATAAATGGAAATTAGCCAAAGGCCTGGAGTATGAAACCATGCACAAAGCCCGTACGTTGGCACTTGAGCTTGGCCTTAAAATGAAGCTAAGCGATGTGGATTATCAGGGTGATAAATCAAAAGCTACCTTTTATTATACTGCCGATGATCGCGTGGATTTTCGTGAGCTGATCAAACGCATGGCCGAGGCATTCAAAATTCGCATTGAAATGCGTCAGATCGGAATGCGCCAGGAAGCAAGTCGCTTAGGTGGAATCGGTTCATGTGGACGGGAACTTTGCTGTTCAACCTGGTTAACTGACTTCCGGACTGTTTCAACTGCCGCCGCACGCTATCAAAACCTTTCGCTGAACACGCTAAAATTAGCCGGACAGTGTGGTAAGCTTAAATGTTGTTTAAACTATGAGCTCGATACCTATATCGATGCTTTAAGAGATATTCCTGAAAATGTTAGCGGTTTGCAAACCGAACGCGGTTTTGCCCGTTTACAAAAAACCGACATCTTCAAAAGAATAATGTGGTTCAGTTATGAAGGAGTAACTGATTGGATTCCGTTGGAAGTGCCTAAAGTACGTGAAATTTTATCTGCAAACGCCAAAGGACAAAAATCAGCTGACCTTAAAGTACTTGAATACAACAGTGCCGAAACGGTTTCTAAACCTGCAACCTTCGACTATGAAAACGTGGTTGGTCAAGACTCATTGACCCGCCTCGATGAAAAGAATAAGAAAAAGAAGAAGAAAAAATCAAAAGGTGGTTCTGGTAACAGAGAAGAAATGCGTTCATCTCAAGACCGTCCGCAACAAACACAACAACCGCAACCTCAAAAACCGCAGCAACAGGCACAACGCCCGCAGCAGCAAGGAGGCGGAAATAAGCCGCAGCAGCAAAATCGTCCACAACAACAAGGTGGTGGTAGTCAGCAGCAGCAGGGCCAAAATAAACCAGCGGAAAATCAAAATCGCCCTCAACAACCACAGCAGCAAAAGCAACAGGGTGGAGGGAATAAGAACCAGGGTAACAATCAGCGGCGTGGTAACCAACAACGTAATCAAAAACCAACCAATAACGATTCAACCAAGCAGTAAATGTTTCGCAAAACCTGTTTATTCAGCGGCGTAATTGCCATTACTTTGTTTTTGTTTTCTTGTACAGATAGTTCGGTTTATAACAATACGTTAACCATTGCGCCCAAAGGTTGGTTTTCTAATGATAAAGCAGTTTATGATGTTAAGCTCGATCAAACCGGCACTTACTCTATCTATTTAAACCTGCGCCATACAGATGATTATAAATATTCGAATATTTTCTTCAGAATGTATGTAAAAAATCCGGATGGAAAACATCAGACCGTAAGGATTATTGAAGTTAAGTTAGCCGAAAAAGATGGAAGATGGTTAGGCTCAGGCTCAGGAAAATTGGTTGCGCGAAAAGTGTTTTTAACCGATGGAATTAAATTTTCTCAAGCGGGATCCTATCGGATCGAACTGGAACAATACATGCGCGACGATCCTTTAAAAGAGATCTCTGACGTTGGTATCGAACTGATAAAAAAATAAGCTTATTCTTCCGTCCACATTCGCCCAATGATCCATTGGAAGTTATGTTGAGATGAAAGTGTACCAAAAAGACTTTTTGAATTATTTAGTCTTGAATCGATAAAGGCTTCGGCCATAAATGCAGGTGAAAACCTTAACAATAAAGCGGCTTGGAGTAATAAAGCCATCTTTTCAACAAGTATTCGACTTTCAGCTTCATTATCAGTTAATGAAGCTGAAATTATTTTAGAGAATGCGATCAAATGTGTATCAAAGGATGAATTGATCCCTTTGGCCAAATTCAATTCATTAATAATACTTTCAACAGCAGCCGGCTGATTTTGCATGGCTCGCTTAACATCTAAACAAATCACATTCCCTGAACCTTCCCATACCGAATTTAAAGGTGCTTCGCGATAGAGTCGTGGCATAATCGAATCTTCTATAAATCCCGCACCACCAAAGCATTCTAGGGCTTCGTAGATCAATGGAGGCGTTCGTTTACATATCCAAAACTTGGCAATTGGTGTAATGATCCGCTGCAAGGCTTGCTCTTCAGCATTATCGAAAGCAGCCGCCAATCGCATAGTCAACTGCATTGCCGCTTCAGTTTCCAAGGTCAGATCGGCCAAAACATTTTGCATTAAAGGTTGATCGATCAACCTTTTGCCAAACGCCGACCGATGGAGGCAATGATGAATAGCCTGAACAGTTGCCTGATGCATCAAACCTGTTGAACCAATCGTACAATCGAGCCGGGTATGATTAACCATTTCAATGATGGTTGGAATTCCTCGACCCTCTTCTCCTATAAGTAATGCCCAGGCATTGTAAAACTCAATTTCACCCGACGCATTTGAGCGATTTCCCAACTTGTCTTTCAAACGCTGAATGTGGAAGTTGTTCAAGGTTCCATCAGGAAGATAACGTGGCATAAAGAAGCACGAAAGACCTTTGGGGGCCTGTGCTAAAACCAAAAAAGCATCGACCATAGGAGCCGAGCAAAACCATTTATGGCCGGTAAGCAAAAATTCTGTGTTTTCATTCAATGCCTTTGCAATCGATGTATTTGCCCGTACATCCGAACCACCCTGTTTCTCCGTCATTGCCATTCCGCATAAAACACCATTCTTTTCATCTGCAGGGATGAAACGCTGATCATATTGATTGCTGAGTATAAGCTGGGACCATTGATCCAGAAACTGAGGAGCATGCTTTTTCAATACCGGAAAAACAGAGAAGGTCATTGAGATTGGACAGAGATGCCCAAATTCAATTTCAGAAGCCATCATCATCATGGCGGCCCTAACGCTGTGCGCTCCCTTTTTGACTGAGCTCCATGGTAAATTATGCAAACGGTTTTCCATGGCCAATTGAAGCAGTTGATGCCATGAAGGATGAAAGTCGACTTCGTTTATTCGTTCACCAAAACGATCGTGCGTTCTTAATATCGGAGGATACTGATTAGCCAAAAATCCGGAGCGGATAATTTCTTCGGCCCCTAATTTTCCACCAAATTCTTTAAGTGATTTTTCAGCCCATTCAGTATCCATCCGGGCCATACACTCGCGTAAAACCCGATTGCTTGTATAAAGATTATAATTAACTAAGGGTGTAGATTGATTAAAAACTTCATGCGTTTTAAAACGTAGCGAACCAAATGAGTGATCGTTCAAGGCTAATATAAATTGGTATGATAATAAAGCTATCAATTTTCAATGGCTTCATCAATTTTAATAAAAACCTGAATCTTAAGATAGTATCAAAATTAAAATGAATATTATTTGATCAAAAGTTTTTGATTTTAAATATTAATGAATTACATTCAATCATTAAATAATTAAACCAAACTTATTATATGTCAATATCTAAATCTATTTGCTTGGGCATGTTAGCTGTTTTACTTTGCTCATCATTTGTTAACGACGAAAATTGCCATAAAACAACTTTATTAACATCAAAGGTCGCCCAGGAAGATCCGGAAGACAATTCGGTTTATTTATACGTAGAAAATCCGCCTAAATTTCCGGGAGGATCAAACGCCCTTACCAATTTCATTAACCGTAACTTAAAGTACCCACAAAAAGCGTTGGAAAATCTAACACAAGGCCGGGTTTCGGTATCATTTGTGGTATATAAAGACGGCTCTATCAGCGATATTAAGGTGATCAAAAAAGTAAAAGATGGTTTAAGTGAAGAGGCTGTTAGAATTATTAAGGCCATGCCTAAATGGAAACCGGCGGTTCATCATGGTACAATTGTTAATGCTAAATATGTACTACCTATTGATTTCAAATTAAAGATTAGCTAGAAAACATACAGAATATAAGTAAAGGGCCAATGATGAATTTCATTGGCCCTTTCTATTTAAACCGAACGTTTGCAATTGCTAATCAATATTTCAGCGCTTATCCCACTTTAGCTTTTAATAGAGCTCATTTAATTCCTGTTGAAAATCTAACTGCAGGTCTTCATGCAACTTATCAAGGGCTTTGTTAATCAGTTTTAATTGTTGCTGATAAAGGTTGGTTAAGGCAGTACTGCTATGGATTTTCAGTTTGGATGTTTTGAGCTTACGGCAGAAATAGATCAGCAGCTCCACTTCCGTTTGTTTTAGACCTGAATATTTAATGTATTTCTTTGCCATTCGCAAAATCTTCCGGATTGCTTTTGTTGCCAAGTAAGTGTTTAATCGTGGCAATTCTTCGAACTGTTCATCTATTAAATTCTTTACCGATTCAACATAAGCTGATTCATTTTCTGCCTCAAAAAGCAAATAGCTGAGCAGCTCCTTATTCTCTTTCTTATATTTTGCTATTCGCAAACAGAGTTCAATTAATTGCGAGGGCTGAATAGCTTGTAATTCTTTTTTGAGTTCGTTTATGGAGGCCGCTTTCATGAGCGAAAATTACTAAGATTTAGCTAAGGGATATAAAGTAAAAGGAGCTGCAATACAGCTCCTTCAATCGTATGAAATTAATCAATTAAAAATCAAATTTGATTCCTTGTGCCAGTGGAAGATCCGAACCGTAATTAATGGTATTTGTCTGACGGCGCATATATACTTTCCATGCATCAGAACCTGATTCACGGCCGCCGCCGGTTTCTTTTTCCCCACCAAAGGCACCCCCAATTTCAGCTCCGGAAGTGCCGATATTCACATTGGCTATGCCACAATCAGAACCGGCATGAGAAAGGAACTTTTCTGCTTCCCGTAAATTTGTGGTCATAATAGAAGACGACAACCCTTGTGGGACTCCGTTCTGCAGCTCAATAGCATTGTCAATACTACCGTACTTCATTATGTATAAAATAGGGGCAAAGGTTTCGTGCTGCACAATTTTAAAATGGTTTTCGGCCTCAAAAATTGCCGGCTTCACATAACAGCCCGATTCAAATCCATCGCCACCAAGTACCCCTCCATCCACTACAACTTTTGCGCCTTGAGCTTTCGCTTCTTCAAGGGCGTTTAAATAACTCTGAACTGCATCCTTATCAATTAATGGCCCAACATGATTGGTTTCATCTAATGGATCACCTATACGTAACTGTGAATAAGCACTGGTTAGTTTTGCTTTAAAAGCATCGTAAACTGATTCGTGGATAATTAAACGACGGGTAGTAGTACAACGCTGGCCGGCTGTACCAACTGCGCCAAAAACCACACCCGGCAGCGACATATTCAAATCAGCATGTTCTGAAATGATGATCGCATTATTTCCGCCCAATTCGAGTAAACTGCGACCCAAACGTTTGCCAACGGCGGCACCTACAGCCTTACCCATTCTGGTTGAACCGGTAGCTGAAATTAACGGAACCCGTTCATCGTTTGCCATCAATTCGCCAATTTCCCTATCGCCAATGATCAAACTGGAAACACCTGCTTCGATTCCATTTACTTCAAAAACTTTTGAGGCTATCTTTTGACAAGCAATCGCAGTTAAAGGAGTTTTTTCTGAAGGTTTCCAAATACAAACATCTCCGCATACCCAAGCCAGTGCAGCATTCCACGACCAAACAGCCACCGGGAAGTTAAATGCCGAAATTATTCCAACTATACCCAATGGATGGTACTGCTCGTACATGCGATGACGTGACCGTTCAGAATGCATGGTTAAGCCATATAACTGGCGAGAAAGCCCAACTGCAAAATCACAGATATCGATCATTTCCTGAACCTCACCCCATCCTTCCTGCAGGCTCTTACCCATTTCATAAGAAACAAGCGCTCCAAGAGCTTTCTTTTTTGCACGCAGCTCTTCGCCAATTTGTCGTACTATTTCACCTCTTTTTGGCGCTGGTATTAAACGCCAGCTCTCAAAAGCATTTTGCGCGGTTTTAATTACCTGGTCATAATCATCGGCTGTTGCAAAAGCCACGTTTGCAATTGCCTTTCCATCCACCGGCGAATAAATTGTTTTAGTAGTTGCATTGACGCTTTCTCCCCATTGTTGCCCGGTACTCCAAGCCTGGTTATTGTCTAAGATGTGTAACTCCTCAAGGATTGAAGTTATATTGATTGAATTCATGATAATATGTGGGTTTGAAGTAAAATTAGAAATCCTCAGAAGATTATCGTAAAAAAAACTCGAAAGCGGATAACTTTCGCTTTCATGAGAAGAATACAGAATTGAACTGACAGCATCATGGGTGTCACTGACAAGTTACTTCTCATTCATTTACCCCTATGTCATCAACCTAGCTTAAGCTGAACGGTGATTTATTATCTTTGAGCATGAAAATTTTAATGGTTTGCTTAGGAAACATTTGCCGCTCTCCCATGGCAGAAGGAGTGATGCGTCATATGATCAAAAATAAGGGCCTGAACTGGCAGGTTGACTCATGCGGAACCGGAAGCTGGCATATTGGAGAGGCGCCGGACCGCAGGGCACAACGGACTGCTAAAAGCTTCGGAGTTGACATCAGCGACTTGCGTGCCCGCCAGTTTTCGTCAACAGATTTTGATGAATTTGATCGCATTTATGTGATGGACCAAACAAACTTTAGCGATGTACTTTCACTTATCAGAAGCGAGCATGATCGCATTAAAGTTGACCTATTACTCAATGCTTCTCACCCCGGCAAAAACATGGAAGTAGCCGATCCATGGTTCGACGAAACCTTGTTTGTTCCGGTTTTTAAACAAATTGAAACAGCCTGCAATCAAATCATTAATGCTGAATTAGGCATAATAAAGGAATCTTAACCATTTAAATAATTGTATTTTTGCCAGCCCGGCTTTTCATTACAGCAAAAAGTCAGGATCATTTAAATTGAAACAAGCATAACGCATGAAGCCTAGTATTCCAAAAGGAACCCGTGATTTTTCTCCTGTTGAAGTTGCCCGACGCACCTATATTTTTGATACCATTAAGCGCGTTTTTCAAAAATTCGGGTATCAGCCTATTGAAACGCCAGTAATGGAAAACCTGAGTACCTTAACCGGTAAATACGGTGAAGAAGGTGACCAGTTGATCTTTAAAGTGTTGAACTCAGGTGATTTCCTATCAAAAGCTGATGCCCAAAAACTGGAAGCAAAAAATTCAAAGGCAGTTACTTTTGAGATATCTGAAAAGGCACTTCGTTATGACCTTACTGTTCCATTTGCGCGTTACGTTGTAATGCATCAAAATGAGATCGCCATGCCTTTTAAGCGCTACCAGGTGCAACCGGTTTGGCGTGCCGACAGACCTCAAAAAGGCCGTTACCGTGAGTTCTATCAGTGCGATGCCGATGTTGTTGGCTCTGACTCTTTGTTAAATGAGGCTGAGTTTGTCTGTATTTATGACGAGGCACTGTCGAACCTTGGTTTAAACGACTTCACCATAAAAATTAATAACCGGAAAATATTAAGCGGGATAGCTGATATTATTGGCAAGTCCGAATTGATCGTTGATATGACGGTAGCCATTGATAAGCTCGACAAAATTGGCTACGATGGCGTTGTTAAGGAACTGATCGAGCGTGGATTTACGGAGAAAGACATTGAGGTTTTGCGTCCTTTTATTGAATTAAGCGGATCAAATGACGAAAAACTGCAGGTGTTAAAAACCAGCTTATCCTCAACCGAAATTGGCAAAAAAGGAATTGAAGAATTGGAAACGATCTTCAGTTATCTTTCGGCATTTGAATTAAAGCGCGCTAAAGTAGAATTAGATATTACTTTAGCACGAGGCCTGAATTATTACACTGGTGCTATTTTCGAAGTAAAATCAAATGAGGTACAGATGGGATCAATTGGTGGCGGTGGCCGCTATGATGATTTGACCGGAATGTTTGGTTTGAAAGGGGTTACCGGAGCCGGCATTTCGTTTGGTGCCGATCGTATTTATGACGTAATGCTCGAACTCGGTCTTTTCCCAGAAAGTGCTGTAAATTCAACCAAAGTATTGATCACCAATTTTGATACCACTGCTGAAAAGTTTGCCTTACCCGTTTTAGCCAAACTAAGAGCAAAAGGTATTAACACCGAGCTATATCCTGCCTCTTCGAAACTTCAAAAGCAGATGAAATATGCTGATGCAAAGCAAATCCCATTTGTGATTTTAATAGGTGAAGAAGAAATGCAATCAGGCCTACTCGCTTTGAAAAATATGCAAAGCGGGGAGCAAGAGAAATTATCACTCGAGAATATACTCGAAAAACTTGCATAGAAATAAAGCCCTGACAATTGAAATTGTCAGGGCTTTTACTTTAAGTATCTTAATTCTATCTGTTTAAAAACTTCAGCTTACTATTTACCAAATCATTCATTTCAGGAGAAAGCCTAAACCAGTAAATAACTATTAAGTAAACCGCGGCTATTAAGCCTGAGCGAACAATTATATCTAGTATGAAATTCGGCAACGCTGGCAACAAATAGTTAAGCGCTAATACTATTAATCCAACTAATAGTATCGCCAGATTATTGCCATTAAAAGGCTGTAATCCAAATTTCACCCAAACAAAAATATATCTGAAGAAATTGAAAAGAAAAGTACCCATTGCGGCCGCCATTGCAGCACCTGTTAGGCCATACTTTGGAATAAATAAATAGTTGGCTCCAATGATTACACCGATCAATGCTAAAAAGAAATAAGTATCAAAACGGAAGTATTTAGAGGTTCCTAAGATCACCCCATTAACACCTGTAGCCATATCAAATAAGCTACCCAAACCTACAAACAGGATCACATATTTCCCGGCAGCATACTCCGAAGGTAAAATAAGGAATACGTTATTAATATTTGCCCAAATTCCAATAAACAACAACAAACCAATAAGCAGCTGATTGATACAGCTCTTACGATAAATGGAAAGAATTCCGGCCAGGTCATGGTCTTTCCATCTGTCGGCAATAATGGTTCCTCCAATCCGATACATGACTCTTGATGGCATAGAAATTACAACCGCAAAATAAATAGTGATGTCATAGATCCCTGTTTCGCTCAAACCCAGAAGATTATAGATCATTATTTTATCAATGTACTGAATAACCATTGTTGTAAACCCACTTATAACAGCAAATGAGCTTATGCTTGCCATGCCTTTGATAAGTGACTTATCAGGAAAAGAAAGGTCGGGAGTAAAATTTAAGCGATTTTCTCTGCCTAATTTAATAGCAATGATTAGCGTAGGAAGAATATTTGCAAAAAGCCAAACGTATATAAATTGCTTAAAATTAAGACTAACTACCAGCAATAATGCCATTGATAGGGCAACAAAGAATTTTTGGTAGAACTCTCTTAATGCAGTTCCAGTAACTGTATCGTACAATGCGCGATTATAGTTATCAAGCACCCCAAAAAACTGCAGAAAAAAAGAAAGTCCCCAGAGAATGGGGCCATAGGTGGTAAACACCAATTTATAATCCGGATTATCACCCCAAATAGCATCACCTCCAATTGTTATAAAAAGAAAACAAATAAGAAATCCTATTGCTGAAATCGTACTGGATAGAAATAAAAAACCATTGTTATTCTTTTCAGCATTACGGAAATAAGGAAAAAACCGAACGGATGCAGCTTGAAATCCGAGGCTTGACAATTGACCAATTACGGCCGCAATGGCCAATAAAAGTCCTAATATTCCATTCTCATCAGTGCTTAAACAATGTGGCCGAAGGACAATTGTTGTTACAAATCCCACGGCAACGCCCAAATACGAGTAGATTGTTCCTTTTATGGTTTGTTTACGAATTAATCCCATCAGGAATAATTAAAGAAATAAAGCTGAACTATGATTTTCTAATAGTGTAAACAAAACTTGGAATGTCGTTTATCACGGTTTCTTTCTCAAATTCAAAACCTGAATGTTCAAAGGCACGAACTGAAGCCATATTTTCTTTACGGATATAAGCACGCACCAGATCACCAGGGAAAAGAGTGAAGAAGTGGCGACAAGCATCCATGATCATTTGTTTGGCTAGTAAACGACCTCTAAAATCCTTATCTATAGAGATACGAATGATGGTATCACTGTTGTGGCGCTCAAAGCGAATTTGTCCGACTGGCATACCGGTTTCATACTCAAACACCAGCATAATGGAGTTCTCATCTTTTAAACTCGCATTAAACCAATTTACATGGGTTTGAAAATCGATCTTTTTCTGACTGTAAGAATTTTTACGAGCTTGGTCTTCATTAGCCCATTTAAAATATAAATCAACGTCAGTAGGTTTCGCTAGGCGGTGAATAATCATAAAGATATTTAGATATAAATTCAGATTGATTATCAATTTTAATCAATCATTTAGTAAAAGTAACGGTTATGTTTTAAAAATTATAAACTAACGAGGTTCCAGGCTAAAGGCGTTCCTGCTTTAATTGCCGTTTTGGCCTTCTTCCCTAAAATTTGATCATAATAGCGGGTGTGCAATCCGTTTGCAGGCCTGATCGATTTTACATTTTCTGCTGAAAATTCCTCTCCAGCTTCCAGATCTTTCACCACAAACAATGATCGTTTAAACTGCAAGCTATTTTTCTCCTTATCTGACAGGGTATAATTCACTTTTCCCATTGCCAAAAATGCACGTTCCGACTCAATCACTAAGGCTTTCATTTCTTCGGGCTCTAATGAAAACGTTGAATCAACGCCGCCATCGGCTCTTCGCAATGTAAAATGTTTTTCAATTACTCGGGCACCCATGGCCACTGCTGCCACAGAAGCTCCAATTCCCATTGTATGATCTGACAGTCCAACTGAAACATTAAACAGCTGTGCCATATGCGGAATGGTTAAAAGATTGGTGTTTTCTGGTGAAGCTGGGTAGGTGCTTGTACATTTTAACAATACCAATTGCTCACAACCTGCTTCTCTTAATACTTTCACCGATTCTTCGATATCGGCTACAGAAGCCACGCCGGTTGACATAATTACTGGCTTGCCAGTTTGGGCAACTTTCTTTAATAAAATATGATCAGTGTTTTCAAATGAGGCAACTTTATAAGCGGGCACATCCAATGTTTCAAGGAAATCGACCGCGGTTACATCAAAAGGAGAACTAAAAGCCAGGATGCCTCGTTTTTTTGCATGCTCAAAAATAGGCTGGTGCCATTCCCATGGGGTGTAGGCTTGTTCATAGAGCTGGTAAAGATTTTGGCCTTTCCATATTGATTTATCATCATTTATGGTAAACTCAGCCGAATTGCTATTAAATGTTATCGTATCAGCTCGGTATGTTTGAAGCTTAATGCAGTGCGCGCCGGCATCGGCTGCGGCATCAACGATCTCCAATGCTCGGTCGAGTGATTGATTATGATTGCCCGACATTTCCGCAATGATAAACGGCTTATGCTCAGGGCCAATTTCTATATTCGATATTTTAAATGACTTCATAATTATTTGAAAGCTCGGCTTGCTCAGTTCAGTAACCAGCTATACTATGTTTATAAATACCCTTTTTCCTGTTCCTTGACAGCTTCGATTTCTTCTTTGGTAAAATACTTTGGATTAAAACAAGCCGCTAAAAGTCGGTCTTCGTTTTTTCCATCCACCCAATAATGCCCTTTCAATCTACCTTCAATTATCCAGCCTGCCCTGCAGTAGGCTTTAATAGATGCAATATTTGATTCATACATTCCGCCAAAAAGCTTTCTTAAATCGTATTCTTCAAATGCTATCTGAATTCCCACTTTTATGGCTTCAACCGCTAATCCCTTTCCTAAAAAGGCATGATCCCCAATTAAGGCTACCAGATCTGAGGTCTTTTGTGCATGGTTAATAGGCCCTAATTTCATAGTTCCTATTAATTGATCAGAGACCACGTCATAAATTCCAAAAGTATAGAGATTATGACTCTCTTTCCCGTCAATTATCGACTGAATAAGCGATTCCTTTGTTATTTGTTTCTTTGAATTGGTGTAAAACTTCATTAATTCCTCATCGCTGAACCAATCCATTACTCGCTGATTTATATCAGCAAGATCAATTTCTTTTAGATAGATTCTTTCTGCAGAAAACTTCTTCATTCAATGAGTATCTCGTTAAATTAATACTACCTATTATGGTTAAAAAACGACTAATTATTAAGCTTTGCCTCTATAAACTTTATGTTTCAAAGAGTCTTTTATTGCTTCCCAATCCGCTTTTAATAAGGCTAAACCCACCACATCCTCAAATTTACCATTCTTTTTCACATGTTGACGATAATAAGCCTCACGTCTAAAACCAAATTTTTCATGCAACTGAGTAACCTTTTCATTGAATACAAAAACTTCACACCGCAATTTATTCAGCTTCAAAACATCAAAAACATAGTTAATTACATTGTATTCTATTTTTGCTCCCAATCCTCCCTTTGCACTGGGATCTCCTAAGTAAAAAGCCCAATAACACGAACTAAAAGTTGAACTAATCCCGGTTAATGAAGCTAAACCTACTTTTTGATCATTGTATTCAATAATCCAGTATTTAGAGCTAGAATCATCCTTCGTTCTTTCAAACCATCGCTCCTGATCCTCTTTCGTAATTTGAGAATCGGTGTACATATAGGCCGCAACTTCGGGTGAGTTACGCCATGTTCTTACTAATTCAATATCCTTTTCGGTGAGATCAACTAATTTGATATCCATTAAATCGATTTTATAAGTTCTATAATTCTCTCTTTTTGATTACCGTCAAAGAGCTGAGTAAGTAAAGTCCAATTGATATCAGCATTTGGATCGGCAAAAGTATTAAAGTCTTTAGCCAAATTATTCTCTAAATAATAGTTATATAAATGCTGCTGATTATCGGCGGTAAGCAGCAAATACAGTATTCCTTTTATACACAAATACTCCATGGAGATGCTGCTTGGAGAACAAATTGCCCTGTCACATTTTTTCATTAGCTTAATCATTTCCATTTCAGAAAGATTATAGTAAACCTTTACATCCATTTGAGTACTACTAATGAACCGATCAACAGATTCCTGGTGCATAAAAGCGCTCCCCAATACCAAGTGATAACTGGCCCTGATATCCATACAGTTATTTAATACCAACTGAGTATTATTATTCGGATCTGCACCACCGAGGCAAATAAACACATGCTCATTTACCGTTTTTAAAACCCTTTTTTGGCTGGCTTCAGCAATAAATCCAGGTCGCAATAATGCGTATTTTAAGCCGTGATAAAGCCTTGTATAGCTTTCTTTAGAATACCATTCTTCTTTTATTCCTCCCGAATGGCTGATTATAGCATCGGCAACAAAATGATAGGCGTGAATGTCATCAATACATACAAGCTTACAGCCCTTATCTTTTATTTGCTGCTGATACTGCGTATCAAATCTATATCCATCTAAAACGACAATGTCAGTTGAATTTAGCTGCTTAGACCATTCTCTAGCCTCTACATGTATGTCATCAAAATCAGCAACTACGTTCAATTTATAACCTAGTTTCTCAAAATCATTTACAAGATGAGGCGAAGGTTGGCGGACATGAAAAGTACATTCGAAAGTATCTTTTAGCATATGAGCCATTGCCTGACATCGAATTATATGCCCAAGACCGATTATGCTGTTTCCATCAACTCTAAAAAGTATTCCAGCCTTCTCTTTCATTAACTGTTCTTTAAAAGTTGATATTTAATCTCCGCAATTTTCCAGTCACTTAAATTATCAATATCCTGGCCTTCCAATTCATCAATTGTAATTCCACAGCTATTATTTGTAAAAATGGTTTTGTTCTCTAAAATTGATGTTTTAAAGAAATAGAATTGTCCGGCATCATGAAAAGCATCCGGGATATCCTGCGATCGCTTATTTTCAAACTCGGGGAACAAAAGTGCTATTTTATCGTTTTCGTTTTTTAAAGCGCGAAAAATTGGATAGCTAAACTTTTGAATAGGGAATACCGAATCATAGTTTCCTTTTTTTAGTTTTTCGAAGGCGTCAATCAGTTTAGTTGAAGAAACAAAAGGAGCTGTTGGATAGATACAGCATGCATATTCAAAGTTTGCTCCGTTTGATAAATAGCTATTATAAACTTCAGCTAAAACATCCATTGTAGTAGCAAAATCACTAGCATTTTCATTTGAACGTTTAAACGGCACTTTTGCACCGTACTTAAGGGCAATTTCTGCTATTTCTTCATCATCAGTCGACACCATTATTTCATCAAAAACTTGTGCTTCTATTGCCGCCTCAATTGAGTATGAAATGATTGGCTTACCCAAAAAATCTTTTATATTTTTCTTTGGAATGCGTTTACTTCCTCCTCTGGCAGGTATAATAGCTAATACACTCATTTTATTTCAAGAAATTTATGATGCTATTGATAACATATTGCTGTTGCTCATCAGTCATTGAAGGATACATTGGCAAGCTGAGACAACGTTTATAGTAAGCTTCGGCAATGGGGAAGTCGCCTTCCTTCCAACCTTGCTCTCTGTAGTACGGCATCAAATGCGTTGGAATATAATGAACTTGTGCAAATACTTGTTGTTCCCGTAAATAGTTATATAGCCCCAAGCGATTTTCAACCTGGATAACATATAGATGATAAGCATGGCCCGAATGTTCTGCATATAATTCGTTCAACTGTGATTTTACTCCAGCTAGATCTTTAAAGGCATTATCGTAGTTTGTAGCGATTTCAATACGGCGTTGTAAACCTTTATCCGCCTTTTTAAGCTGGCTTGACCCTAATGCCGCCTGAAAATCGGTAATGCGATAGTTATACCCCAACGTCTGCATCTCCATATACCAACCGGGGTAAACCTCGCTTTCCATTCCACAAGCAAAATCTGGCGTGTTCTCAAACAACGATGTCTCACGGGTAATTCCGTGCGTACGTAATTTAATCAGCTTTTTATAAAGCTCATCGTTATCAGTTGTGATCATTCCCCCCTCGCCGGTGGCAATATGTTTTACCGGATGAAAAGAGAACACCGATAGATCAGCTAATTTGCCATTTCCACAAAGCTGTTTCCCTCCATTGGAGTCGACAAAAAAACCGCCTGGTGAATGACAAGCATCTTCAATGATCCATAAACCATATTCATCAGCCAGCTTTCTGAAAGCTTCCAAGTCCACTGCCATACCGGCAAAATCAACCGGAATAATCCCTTTGTATGTTCCTTTTGGACTTGCCTGCAACAGTTGTTTCACCTTTTCGATATCGAGCAAATAGGTCTCTTCATCAATATCAGCAAAAACAACTTCAGCACCGCAATAACGGATGCAATTTGCCGAAGCCGCAAAAGTGATAGGGGTGGTAATCACCTTATCGCCTTCTTTCACATCCAAAGCCAAAGCAGCTAAATGCAATGCAGCTGTTCCATTTGAAACTGCAACCGCATATTTTGCTCCAACATATTGAGCAAAGGCATTTTCAAATGCATTTATGGCCGGTCCTTGGGTCAAATAATCAGACTTTAAAACATCAATAACAGCTTGTATGTCTTCATCTGTTATGTGTTGCTTTCCGTATGGTATTGGGTTCATTTCTTAAAACAAGAGATGCCGGAAAGTGGTAAACATTCCGGCATGGTTATCAAATTATTCTTAAAAGCTATTAGGCCTTAAAATCTTTATCAACGTATTGTACAATCAGCTCTCTTATCTGCTCGGCACTGATCCATTCATCATTAGTGCCTGAGTTATATTGAAAGCCCATTGGAACGGCTTTAGCATTAAAATGCTTATCGAATTCCTCCCGACTCCAATTTGGAACCTGAGGAAGGATTGCATAGTATCTGCCTAAATCAACTGTAGTAAATGAATCAGAAGCAGTGATCATTTCTTCGTGAATCTTCTCTCCGGGACGAATACCAACAATTTCTTGCTTACAATTTGGACCTATAGCCTCTGCAACGTCGGTAATACGGTATGATGGGATTTTAGGTACAAAAACTTCACCTCCCCAAGCATGCTCAATGGCATGAAGCACCATATTCACACCTTCTTCCAACGAAATATTGAAGCGGGTCATTTTTTCATCTGTAATAGGCAAGATTCCGGTTTTCTTCTTTTCCATAAAGAAAGGAATTACCGAACCTCTTGAGCCCATTACGTTTCCGTAACGAACTACAGAAAACTTAATGTCGCGTGAGCCTTTAATATTATTTGCTGCTATGAACAACTTATCCGAACACAGTTTGGTGGCACCGTATAAGTTAATTGGAGCAGCTGCCTTATCAGTTGAAAGCGCCACAACATTTTTCACACCGCAAGCTAATGCGGCTTCAATAACATTTTCGGCACCCATTACATTCGTTTTAATACATTCCATCGGATTGTATTCGGCTGCAGGCACCTGCTTTAAGGCTGCCGCATGAATGATGATATCAATTCCTTCACATGCTCTTTTTAAACGCTCCCCATCACGAACATCTCCTATAAAATAACGGATCGACTTATATTTTGAATGTGGAAATGTTTGCGACATTTCAAATTGTTTCAGTTCATCACGTGAATAAATAACTACACGCTTGATATCAGGAAACTTTGTTAAAATGGTTTCAACAAACTTTTTTCCGAATGAGCCCGTCCCTCCGGTTATTAATACTGCTTTATGGTTTAAATCTAACATGCTCAAAAATAAAAACGCTAAGATAGCCTAATTCTTTCAAATGCATCAATATAGCTTTTGGCACTTGCGTTGAAAACCTTAACACCTAATTGCCGTGCATAACGTTCCAAAATTTCATAACTAAGAAATGCCTTTGAAAGCGCAGCAAACTGAAATGACATAGTAGTTTTCTTTTTGCTTTTCACATCTACCAATTTATGGGTAGGCATATGATTAGGATTAGCATCATAAAAATGAAGATCTTTAATCGTAAGATCGTTTTGATCGGTTAATTGCAATTGTTCGTGCCAAGAATGGTCTGCACCGAAAAGATAAATCTCTTTAAATCCCCTGTTTATAGATAAACAAATACTGGCGGCCAAAATATTTTGGCATTGCGGCATTCCTAAATTCTGTTTGAATAGCCAATGAATAATTTTTTCGAACCCACGGGTAACTGTATAATTGAAGTATACAGGATGAAGGAAAGTATTACTTTTAATTAGCTGATTGAGAAAATTCGATTTCCTGGCATGTTGCGGCATGAAGAGATACATATCCCAGTTAACTTCAGCAAATGCTTTCATGGTCTGGCTTACATCCTCCCGATTGTACTCATTTCCATCAAATAAAAAAAAATAGGGATCAAGCAGAGCATAATTCTTAGGAGTCAGCTTGATGAAATATGGAGAATGAGCAAAATTGTTAACACATATTAATTCTGTACACTGAATAAACTCGAGATTATTTTCAAGTGAAAATTGCAGAGAGGGACCATTTCCCAAAATGGAACATCGATCATTTGTTTTTGAAGGTAATTGTACATTGAATCGGGAGCGGATGACAATCTTCAAAATTGAAGAAATGGTATTGATCAGATTTTTTGTAAATAAAGAAAACTGATTAGCTGTTTTTTCTAACATGCTTGCTGCGTGAAATTTAAATGACTTTTATTTAAATGTTAAGACCTCGTTTTTTTTCAATATATCTTCCCAAAAAACCCTATCGTATTTTTCCCAGGCATGACAGCCAAAAGGAATTTGTTGATTATTTAAGTCAAATGCTTTTCGGGGCTGAAGTTCAAATGAAAATTTAAGCGCTGTATTGAAATCCGGGATGCGAAAACCGGGATAAAGGAAATAAGCCACGTTTGACCAAAACACATCCTCTTCTTTCCAAAAAAGAGAAGCAATTGGCCAAAGCCATTTACAGGCTTTATAAAATGTTTTCACTCTCCTTAAGGACAGTCCACCATTACCTACCCTGTTAATTCGCTTTTCAATAAACCCTAAATGGTAATCCTTATACAGTTGAATCCAATGCGCATCAATCCAAGGAGAACCGATATAGGTATAATTCTGATCACACCAATACTGTAATTCATCTTTGAAAACCAAAGCATCACCTTGATAAATCAACATGTAATCATACTCCAAAAATCGACCGTAAAACCCTGCAGATAGCAGCATTTTGCTATATGCTTTGGTATTCTTAAAATAAGATGCCTTAAACCGTTCAATTTTCAGCTCAGGCCAAAAAGTAAGATAAGCCTCAACCGACATTCCTTCCGGAGCGGCCAAAATAACAGTATAGTGTCCTAATATTTTTTTACAAAGATTTAACGACAGTAATTCGTCGTCACTTATACTGGTTTTATAAACAGGGATAACTACGCAGGGTCTATTCACTCGATTCGTTACTTTTTTGCCAGCATTCCTCATTCAGAGCGTTTTAATTTTTGTAACAAAAAATATTAAGCTGGTTATCCATATCGAGCATTGGTTTAATATGGACAAAAGGCTGTGGCGAAGTATAGGCATCCTGAATATGATATCTAAATCCGGCTTTGCTAATAATAGTTAGAATTTCATCCAGATGTTGAGAAGATTTTTCTCTTGAATGGTATTCTACAAATAACTTATCTGCATTTTGAAGCACATCTTTACAGTCAACTAAGACTTCATATTCAGCACCCTCAATGTCAATTTTCAGCAAATCTACCTTTTGATCCTGAAGAAGATCTTTTAAACGAAAGGACTTGATAGGAACAGTGCCATTCCTTTGTTCGCCAATATGCCCAGAGGTGCCTCCATCACTTTCAAAATAAATTGTGGAGTGCTCATTCCAAATTGCTTCCTGGCGTGCATCAACATTCTGGCAACCGAAAGCATCGATATTGTTCTTCATTACCTGATAAATATTGGGATCGGGCTCAAAAGCGATAATCCTTGCCTCAGGATAAATTTTCTTGAAATATAAAATACTTAGACCTACATTCGCTCCGCAGTCAATAATAAATGGATTGGAGCTATGTGCTTTGAATTCGTAAATCTTATCAATAAAAATTTCCTGATAACAGGCAATAAACGAAGCACCATCAGTGACTTCTATAGGTTTTTTTGAAAATTGAATATTGATTTTCTTGTAACGCGGGGCCAGTTTTAGTTTGACTTTCTGATACAATGAAATTTCAGTCCCTTTAATAAGATATTGAATGCCTTTTACTACGTTAATGAGCCGCATTGTTTTTTGTGGCAAAATTATAAAAATTAATTAATTGCTCTGGAATGTGAACAAAACTGAAAAATTCATTTTGATAGCACTATTCTAGTTTCTTCACAATAGTATAAGTAACTAACAACAAGGGTGATATTCTACCCTACTAATTAAGAATGTATACTCAAAACAACATCATTAAGAACCAGTCTCCAGTTTTAAGTGTAATTACTATTGTTTATAACGGCGAGCATTTCATTGAGCGAACTATTAAAAGTGTGATCAATCAAAGCTATGCTAATATCGAATACATTATTGTTGATGGTGCTTCAAAAGATAGCACGCTAAGCATTGTTAAAAATTTCGAGAAGCATATTGCCTTTTGGAGCTCCGAAAGCGACAAAGGTATTTATGATGCGATGAATAAAGGCTTGAAGCAGGCAACTGGCGATTACGTTTTATTTATGAATGCTGGCGATCAGTTTTATGATACTGAGACAGTTGAAAAGGTGTTTGCCTCAAATTCAAACGCTGATATCTACTATGGTGATGCTTTAATTGTTGACGATGAAAACAACGGGCTGGGTCTTCGCCGGTTAAGACCACCCCAGCAATTAAACTGGAAAAGTTTTAGAATGGGAATGCTGGTTTGTCATCAATCATTTATTGTTAGAAGAAGCCTGGCTCCGCTTTATAACCTTAACTATAAAATTGCGGCGGATATTGACTGGTGCATTAGCTGTTTGAAAGCTTCTTCAAAAATTGAAAACACCCAGTTGATCATTTGCAGATATCTCTCTGGAGGAACCTCATGGCAAAACCAAAAAAGAGCATTGAGAGAACGCTTTGATATAATGAAGAAATACTACGGAGTTATCACAGTTATCAGTTCTCATTTAGCCATAACGGCCCGATTCATTGGTCAGAAATTGAAGGGTGAAAAGCGGACCAATTAACCGGCAACCGCTTAATACTGGTCCTTAATGTATCTGAATGGATAATTGGGCTCTTTATAATGACCAGGCTTTTGCCGTTTTGGTAAAACCACCTTGTCTTTATGGATTTCTTTGTAGGGAATCTGGCTTAATAGGTGGCCAATGATATTTAATCGGGCCCGTTTTTTATCGTTCGATATGGCAACATTCCATGGAGAAAAATCAGTATCTGTAGCTTTAAACATTTCATCGCGAGCGCGCGAGTAATCATACCACTTACTATACGAATCAAGATCCATTGAAGAAAGCTTCCAGGTTTTACGACCATCATCAATCCGAGATTCGAGACGGCGCGTTTGTTCTTCTTCACTTACTTCGAGCCAATACTTAATTAAAATAATCCCCGAATCGATAATGGCCCTTTCAACCAGCGGAACAATAGTAAGAAACCTTTCGGCCGTTTCTTCGGTACAAAAACCCATTACACGTTCAACTCCGGCACGGTTATACCAACTCCGATCGAATATTACTACTTCACCGGCGGCAGGTAAATGAGGCAGATATCGCTGGATGTACATCTGACTTTTTTCACGTTCGGTAGGTGCCGTAAGGGCAACCACTCTAAACACCCGAGGACTCACCCGCTCGGTTATTGCCTTTATGGTTCCTCCTTTACCTGCTCCATCGCGACCCTCAAAAACAACACACACTTTTAAACCTTTCAGTTTAACCCATTCCTGCAATTTTACCAGTTCAACATGCAACTTGGCCAATTTCTTATCATAATCTTTGGTTTTCATCTTCTCTGTAGGTAATTCGCTACCATTTAATTTTGGTGTTTCCGAATTTTTGCCTTTTGCCTTTTTAGTCTTCATAGATTTTAACTTATTCTTAATTACTACAGTGGTTCACAAGCTATATAATGTGATAATCACAGAAGAGTGATTAAACTTTACTATAATTTAACAAAAAAGGGCTTGTAATCAATCGATCACAAGCCCTTTTTGTAAAGTTTATTTAAAGACTACGCTTCCACCGCTTCAGAGGTTTCTGTCTTTTTCCGTTTTTTAAATTCAAGGAAACTTATACCAGCAAAACCGGCTACCAGTAAAATTGAACACACTAATGAAACCTTTTCACCGTAATAATAGGATTTAGGCTCAAATTTAAATTCAACCGTATGTTTACCTGCATCCAGTTGCATAGCACGTAACAGGTAATCAGCACGGAAATAATTATGAGGCTGACCATCAACATACGCATTCCAGCCTTTATCGTAATATATTTCTGAGAATACCGCAAGCTGGCTGACAGGTGAATTCGATTCATAAACTAATTTTTCAGGATGATAACTTACCAGCTTAATTGTTGCCGTAGTATCAAAATTCATTTTAGTTATATCGATATTCTTTTTGAACTGCTCATTTATGATCGCTGTCTTTTTAGGATTCACAAAATCTAAGGCCCCTAGTTCCTCATTACCGTTATTAACAAATTTAACACCTGTAACAAACCATGCATTTCCTAAAGCCTGATCATTTGGTACAACCCTTGCCCCTTTGGCGCTGTCAGGCATAATGATATACTTGGTATTAAGCATATTAAATGCCCAAGGATTACCTTTCACCAATTGGCTGTCGATGAAGTTTTGATAACGCATTAATTTAGCGGCATGATAGCCCCCAATGCTTTTATGAAATTTAGAAACAGTAGCATTTGCGAAGGCATTTCCTGCAGTCATGTCGTAAACACGATAGTTAGGATCTGTATCTTGTTGAATCGCTAAATCAACTTCACGTGGCTGGATAGTTTGAGCAAACATGCGTTTCTCGGTAAAGTTATCGTCTTTAAGATAACGCTTATCAACACCCCACATATCAATGATAATAACAAGACCAAGGCCGAGTGCTACAAACTCCAATTTAATTTTATCACTTACATAGGCCCAAATAAGTCCGGCTGTTAGCAACACAAAGATTAGCGAACGTAAAGCATCAACGCGGGCAATCCCCAATCGGTCGGCTTTAACCGCCTGCATCAAGTTGCTCGCCATTGCATCACCCCCCATAGCCGTTAACTGCTGTAATAAAGTAGCATCATTTGGCGATTGGAAAGAAAGGAATAAACCCGGTACGGCAAGGAATAAGACTAAAAACCCTCCTAAACCATAAGTTGTATATTTTAAATTCTTAAGAACTTTCTCTTTGCTGATTTTGCCTTCAAATATTTGATTAAGTACAATAATGGCCAAAAGAGGGATCATTAATCCGGCAATAACCAAAATTGATTCAACCGCCCTGAACTTATTATACATTGGGAAATAATCGAAGAATATATCAGAGAACCATTGAAGATTGCGCCCCCATGAGAGTAGCACACTTAACAGTGTAGCAATAGCAATACCCCATTTCAGAGATCCTCTCACTAAACTTAATCCCAAAATGAACAAGAAAACAACTGCAGCACCGAAATAATAAGGTCCTGAAGTAAATGGCTTATCTCCCCAATATCTTGCAGCACCACCAATTTGAGCGGCAATTTGAGAGGCATCCTGTGCTGGTACACTGTTTTTTACCAGTTCTCCATATACTTTTGATTTTGGAGAAAAAGGAATACCGTTAGCACCTCCGTATGCATCAGGAATAAGGAAGGTAACCGATTCCATTATGCCTTCACTCCATTGATAAGCATATTCCTTATCTAAACCTTTAGTTTCTTTGGCAACGGTTTGAGATTTTACCAGATCTGATTTACCACGGGTAGTTTCCTGGGCATATTCATATGTTACCCATAAAGTACTAGAGTTAACGCCCACCCCAATGATCGCTGCAATTAATAAAGCAGCCGCTGATTTAGAGAAATCAACCAGTTTCTTTTGCTTAATCGCATCAACTAATTCTGCAATCAGGATAACCATGATCGCAATCATTAGGTAATAGGTCATTTGCAAGTGGTTGGAACGGATTTCGAGTGCGAGGAATAAAGCTAATAAAGCGGCGCCCCATAAGCGACGGCCTCTGAAAGCCATTAAAATTGCACCCAAAATTGGAGCGAAGAAAGCAATGGCCAATGCTTTACCGGTATGACCGGCTTCTATCAAAACAAAGTTATAAGATGAAAAAGCAACTGCAACAGCGCCCACAATGGCTACCCAAGGCTTAAAGCGCAGCATTCGGAATAAGAAAAAACCACCTATCAGGTATAACAATACGAAGTTAACCGGATTTGGAAATACCTTATTCCATATATTAATTACATGGGATGCCAGATTGGAAGGATACTGAGTCCAAATCTGAAACGAAGGCATACCTCCAAACATAGCATTGGTCCATAAAGGGCCAATTCCATCCTTTTTATATTGCATAATCTCCTGCTGAGCCGCCGACGCCTGAATCACATCACTTTGCAACAATCGCTTACCCTGCAATATTGGACTGAAATAGATAAAACATATTGCTATAAACAACACGAAAGCCAATATGCTTGGCCAATTCTTCTTAAACCACTGGTTCATTTTTTTTGGTCTTTAGTTTATTTGAAACGGCCAAATATAGAAAAATGTATTTACTGTAAAAGGCCAATACCTCCAAACTAAATTTTGGAGATAAAAATTTTAAGCTGAAACTGTTTGAAAAAGAAAACCGCAAAGGAAAACTCATTTGCGGCCTAAATCACTTATTTAATAGTTAATTCCATTCATCTTCTTTATCGTATTCACCGTCCCAATCTTCAACATCTTCATCGAATTTTTCAAAAGGGAACTCTTCCAAAGAATCATCCTCCTCTTCGAAATCATTGTCGGCTATTTTTTCTGCATTTTTGTCATCCTTGCCATTTGCCATAGTGGGAAACTCGCCGGTAACTTCTGCTGCTAAACTAGCCGCTTCAAGGCTCAAAATATCCTCGGCCTCATCATCCTCTGGCAATCCAAATTCATCTTTCCAAGCTTGCTCATCGAAATAGGCATAGGTCTCTTCATCATCCTCATCCTCTATTCCCATTTCCGTTTTCCATTGATTGTGCTTATCAATCAATGATTGAATCGCCGGTGCTGAAAAATTTATAGCCGGGTTAATCCCTTGCAAATCCTCAATAACCGGTGCTGTGATAAAGAAATCTTGCTCATTTAAGGCACAAGTGTTTAAATATTCGGGGTCAATTTTGGCAATTTCCTGTAGTGTCTTACCCTGGTATTTCCCAAAATTGAACTCAGTTTCGAGATCGTAAAATTTCATATATGAATGCTTAATCGTAAATCCTATTTTACTTCTTCGTAATCAATAAACTCGCCTGCATTATCCAGGTTTGCTTTACGTTTTGTGTTTTGCTGCGGAGCACTATCAACATGCATTTCGCCTTCTGGCTGCCTTTGACTGTAGTATTGCCGTTGTTGCTGCTGCTGTTGACGGTAAAAGTTCTCCGCTTGGCTAGTCATTTTTTGAGCCACCGAACGGAAAATAAACGGCGCCGCCAGTCTTAATAAAGCTCTTAATAACCAAAAGATCAATATTAGCTCAAGTATATATTTTAAAAGAGTTCCTAACATCTCTGCAGAAATTAATTTACAAAAGTAGTATTTATAACGACCTGAAACGTCAACACATTGTAACGTTTATAAATGAAACTAACCAATTACATGTTTTAAGTATGCTATTTTCAGCTTGTTAAAAAACTGTGGAAGAATATCAACAATTATTTTAAAATAAAATTGGTTATAAAACTTTGTTTTTAATTCAGAAACCATTACATTAAATTAACTTTCAAATATTTGTAACCCAGAGGTTTATGATTTCGTAGAAGTCCTTACAATTAAACCAAAACCGGAGAGCTTATAATGAAAAGAATAGTTGGGATTGCGGTATTATTTTGCTTCTCATTAATGGCAGGAAAGATAGACGCAAAAGTACTGTTAAAAAGCAGTAAAGATGATTCGCCTTTAGTAGCCAAGAAAGAAAGCAGTGCCGCCTTGGAACTTGACCATCTGTATATAGCAACAGGACTAAATAACTTCCTTGACAAGGATGTTTTCGAAAAAGCCCTTTTAGGTTTCAGAAAAATTAACCCCAAAAAACAAGTCCTTGCGATTATTGACTTTAGTAAACCTTCAAGTGAGAAACGTTTGTTTGTTATTGATGTAGCAAGTAAACATTTGTTATTTCACACCCTTGTTGCGCACGGTAAAAATTCAGGAGAAGAATATGCCACTCAATTTTCAAACATTGAGGGTTCTTTAAAAAGCAGTTTAGGATTTTATTTAACCGGACAAACCATTATCAGTCCAAAACACGGCTATGCCATGATCTTAAATGGTTTGGAAAAAGGTATTAATAGTAATGCCAAAGAACGCGAAATCATTGTTCATTCAGCCGATTATGTTTCAGAATCATTTATAGCTCGCAATGGCTTTTTGGGTCGTAGTTGGGGTTGCCCTGCTTTACCCAAAGATTTGAATAAACAGATAATTGATGTAATAAAAGATGGAGCGGTATTATTTATTGCCGGAAACAGTCCTACTTACGATCAAAAATCTTCTTTTTTGCAATAGTCGATTAAATCTTATATTGTTCGAATTCCTCCTTTTTGTTAAATTGACAAAACAGGAGGTTTCGTTTTTTCAACCAGAACCTACCTGCAATTTTAAGGTTGGCTATGAAACTTTGGCGGCAGCGGACTTTTTTCACACTTTTCTGTTTTGCTTTGCAGATCGGAACTATTGTTTGTGCATATGGTCAACAGCTCGGTATTAAATCATTCATAAAAATAAATCCCCTAAAACTTGATAGTACCAGCATCAGTGCGTTTATACAAACGGATTCAATATTTAAAACAGCAGATGCTGAAATAATTACCTTTTATCAAAAAAGAAATTACAATTACCAGTGGATAAATGAAAAGGGAATAAATGAATCGGCCAAAAGCCTAAAGAATCTTCTTAAATCTTCTCCATTTGACCTCTCTACTTCAACAAAAGATTGCTTTAAAAAAGTTGAGAACGGCTCGATTGACTCCACATTGATCGAATGGCAGCATTTACAGCTGGAATTGCAGCTAACAGCAGCATTTGTTTATTTTATCAAAAGCAACTATTCTGCCCAATATCAACAGGCGGCCGAATGGTTTATGCCATCAACGCCCCAGACATTCGATTCGGCTCTGTACTCTTTTTACTCGTTGAAAAACAAGTTAGATTCAATAAATAAGTATAAGTTTCCTCGTATTGATCAGCTTGAAAAAGAATTATATTCCTTTTTAAAGCTACAAAAGGACAATAAATGGACACCACTGCCATATCCCAAAAAATCAATCAAGCCGGGCGATAAAGATTCTTTAATAGTTGAAATACGCAACCGCTTATACTTGTTAAAAGATGTGGTCTATACTGATTCTTCGAACATTTTTGATGAGGCATTGAAGCAGGAGGTTATAAATTTTCAAGAAACTACAGGCTTAAAACCCGACGGAATTATTGGCAAAAACTTTATACAATCATTAAACATCTCCCCTCAAAAACGGTTAGTTCAATTACTGGTTAACATACAACGACTAAAATGGCTACCTGAAAACAATTCATCCGACCATATATTAGTTAATATACCTGAGTTTGAAATGCATGTTTACCAAGGTTCTGAGCTGTGCTGGAGCAGTCCCGTGGTGGTAGGAAAACCTTCTTCATCAACTGCACTATTTTCGGGCAACATAAAATACATTGTTTTTAGTCCGTACTGGAACGTCCCTAGATCTATCATTAAAAATGAGATCATTCCCGAGGTAAAGAAAAACCCGGCCTACGTTAATAAAGAGCAACTCGAATTCATGCAAGGTAATAAAGTAGTTTCTCCCGACAGCATTGATTGGAAGCAATACCCGGCGAAACCATTTCCATATACTATCCGGCAAAAACCCGGCAACGCCAACTCCCTCGGTTTGGTTAAATTTTTATTTCCGAATGAATATGATATTTATCTGCACGACACTCCTTCAAAGCGATTATTCCAATCAACCACCAGATCGTTTAGCCATGGCTGTATCAGGATTTCGGAACCGCAAAAGCTAGCCGAATATTTGCTGAGAAATGACCTGGCATGGGATTCTGAAAGGATAATTTTGATGATGACCGGTGGAAAAGAGTTATGGGTTACCCTAAAGCAAAGTGTCCCTGTCTCAATTGTTTACCTTACAGCTTGGGTAGATGATAATGGAACACTAAATTTCAGAGATGATGTTTATGGATTGGATAAAGAAATTAGAAAACTATTAATAAAATAAAGTAACCTTTCGTAAACATTTACAGTTAAAAAGAATAACCCAAACCTTATGTTATGTTACTACTAGGACGCCACCATACCTACGTTGGCTCTATTCCGCTTTCGGAGCACAGTTGCAATAATTGTTGTAATCCGGGACAAATGCAGATGTCATTCTATGCATCCTACGCGCACATTGTTCAAATTCCATTATTCTCTATCGGACAAAAAGCAATAGCACAATGCAAGAATTGTCAGGAGATTTTAGAAGAAAATTATTTTCCACAAGACCTTACAGAAATTCAGCATGAAATAAGTTCGAAGATCACTGTTCCTCCTTTACACTTTATCGGGATTGGAATTATGGTGGTTATTCTCTTGTGTTTTGCACTTTTCTACTAACATGTAAGACAATCCTATTCATGTTTTCGCAGAATAGGATTGCAATTTTTAATTAAAGCAATCCACAGGCTAGGTTCGCATCAATAAACTCAATAGTTCTTCAAAAGATTCATCAGTCTTATTATCGACCCCATTCCTTTATCGGCTATTGGTGAAACACCCAGGCTTATGCGAACTTGATTAATGGTATTAAGATCAGGCTCTGCGGAAGTAAAACCCAAAACATTTAATGCAATTACTGTTTTAAGGGTGATTGCACTGCTGCGGTAAATATGTTCACCAAAACGTGCGGGGTGAATATGAATAAACTGTCTAGTATTGTTTCCCCTCAGCAATACCCAATTGCTACCGTCAGAAAGGGATAGAAGTTTATAACGTTTATTGACAAAAAAGCTTTCATAATTTAATTGACTATAAACTCCGGCTGTTTGCAGAATTTCAATCAGTTGGGCATATATTGAATTTACAGTTAGTTTGCCGGTATATATATCGAAATGAAGATTCCCCAGTTCAAGTAAACTAGTTTGCCAGTTATCGGGTTTTTCAGCAATAAACTCTTTTATAAACCCTAAATGGTGTTTCAGAAGATTGAACCGGATATTGCTCGCATATATCACTTTATTCGTCTATTTCAACGCCAATTTGCTTTAATAACAGCGATGCATTAAAGGTTTTACATTCGCCGGCCTTCAACTTATAATCGAAATGCATGGTTCCATTTCTTACCTCAATATCAAAATAATAGTTACGGATATAAGATGGATATTTCTGAATCAGATGTGCGATCTGGAGATCGTGCGTTGCAACAATCCCAACACCCTTACAAGCTACCAATTTTTCGACCACCGCCTTTGAACCACGGTATTTATCCACCGAATTTGTGCCTCTAAGCATTTCGTCGATTAAAAAGAAGGCGTTTTCTTTTTTCGGGACCAAATCGAGCACCATTTGTAACCGGTTTAGTTCAGCTTTAAATGTTGAGGTGCTTTCATTCAGCGAGTCGCGAATACGCATATAAGTAATTAACTCAACAGGCGAAATATGCATAGCTCTTGCACAAACAGGAGCTCCGCACAAAGCCATTACCGTATTAATACCGATTGTTCGCAGAAAAGTGCTTTTGCCGGCCATATTTGAACCGGTAATAATATCTATTTTACACTCATGATTTAGTGAATAATCATTGTGAATTCTTAAGGCTTTAGGTATCAGTGGATGACCCAATTCTTTTCCCTCCAACAAATATTTTTTCGATTCCTGAACCGTTGGAAACACCCATTCAGGATTATTGACACATAAAGATGTTAAACTGTTTAATGTCTCAAATTTTGCCAAAACATGAAAGGCTTCATCAATATTAGCTTTATTAGATTCTTTCCAATCTTCAACAGCAAAAACCTGTTTTAAATCCCATAGGAAAATAGCATTAAGAACCATGGCGGCATAAACATTCAAACGATAATCGAGCTTTTTAATAAGTTCCGATAATTGCTTAATAGAAGCCGAAATATTGTTGGCTGTTCCGGTAGTTAAGCTATCCGTCAAATGAACACATAATGAGCTTTGCCAGGTTTCATTTTCAATCGCTTTAAAGGCTTCGGCATAAGCGCCCAGCGTTTTCCCAATTTTACCTATCAATGCATCGGTTTTATTAATATAGAGTTGATTGTTAACTATTAAACCTGCATGAATCAAGCTAATTAACAGTAAGAAAATGGAAGTTTTCGGAACCAGTAATGTGCAAATCAGAATAGACAGAAATATAAACGGAGCTGCTTTTACATACAATCTCAATCGTTTATGTTGCTCTATGGGCTGTTTTAAATAGTGATGTAAGTTGGAAACAATATCATTATCAAGCTTTAAATTAAACACCAAGACTGTTTGAAAATGAATTCGCCAGTCCTTTTTTTGTGAAAGTTCTTTTATGGCTTCCTGGCGGATATTGATCACGCTGACCTCAGCCGGAGACTTAAGCCAATGTCCAAGCTCATGAACTCCCAGTTTTGTTGCGCCTCTGTTTAGCAGCTGAAACAAAGAGCTCGGACCAAAAATATCAAGATCAGAAGTGTATTGATGATGATCATCGATAAAATCCTTTCCATCCGAATAAATATTTCCTCGATCCGCAATGGAATCTAGTTCATTTTCCAAAACCATTTTACGAGCTGTGAAATACTCTCTTTGCTTTTCGAATCCTGTTTGTTTAACAACCAACCATCCAAATAAAATAATAATGAAAAGAGCAATAAGAGCGCTTAGCAAGAGGTTATCGAATTTGAATGATAAAAACAATAGTGATAAACCACCAAGAATAACGCCCAAACGAAACAAAGAAAAGCGATTAATTAGTTGTGAAAACCTTTCAATTTCGGTTTTGGAAGTAATTAACTGTTGTTGATAATATTCGGTCATAATTTTAAATCAGCATCGGGTCAAAGGTAGACAATCCAACAAAACACACAGAGGCTATGGCTTCGAATATGAGTACAAAACTTATCTCAATGAAAAGCAAGGATTGTATTCAAAAAAAAGGCCGCCCTATCGAAACGACAGGGCGGCCTTTAAAGTATTGTTACCTGGTAAGAATTATGATTTCTTTTTAGCAGCTACCAGGCGCTCATTTTCTCTCAAAATGATCTTACGTAAACGCATGCTTTGAGGCGTTACCTCAACATACTCGTCAGACTGGATATATTCCATTGCTTCTTCCAATGAGAACTTAGTTGCCGGAGCAATACGGGTTGCATCATCTTTTGAAGTTGTACGGAAGTTGGTTAACTGTTTACCTTCAGTAATGTTTACAGTTAAGTCTGAATCACGACTGTGCTCACCAATGATCATACCCTCGTAAACTTCTTCTCCCGGATCAACGAAGAAAATACCACGATCTTGTAATTTATCGATACGGTAAGCTGTTGAAGAGCCTTTATCCATAGAAACCAATACACCTGCAGAACGTTGAGAGATCTCTCCCTTCCAAGGCTCGTATGATTTGAAACGGTGCGCCATAATTGCCTCACCAGCAGTAGCAGTTAAAACACTGTTACGCAATCCAATGATACCACGTGAAGGGATTTCAAACTCTAAGTGTTGTAAATCACCTTTTGGCTCCATAATTAACAACTCACCTTTACGCATGGTTGCTAATTCAATTACTTTACCGGCAGTTTCAGCAGGCACGTCAACGATTAAGGTTTCAATTGGCTCACATTTAACACCATCAATTTCTTTGATGATTACCTGTGGCTGACCAACTTGTAATTCATAACCTTCGCGACGCATAGTTTCGATCAATACCGATAAGTGAAGAATACCACGACCGAATACTAAATAAGAATCATTTGAAGCAGTAGGCTCAACTTTTAAGGCAAGGTTTTTCTCCATTTCCTTCTCTAAACGCTCAATTAAGTGACGAGAAGTAACGAATTTACCTTCTTTACCAAAGAATGGTGAGTTATTTATAGTGAACAACATGTTCATGGTAGGCTCATCAATGTGCATTACCGGTAATGCTTCAGGATTTTCGAAATCAGCAATAGTATCACCAATATCAAAACCGTCAATACCTACAACTGCACAAATATCACCCGCTTTAACCGACTCAACGCGAATACGGCCTAAACCTTCGAATGTGTAAAGTTCTTTAATACGCGATCTTACCAGTTTGCCATCTTTTTTCATTAAGGTAACTGGCTGATTTTCTGTAACTGTACCACGTGCAATACGACCAATTGCAATACGACCAACGAATTTAGAGAAATCTAAAGAAGTGATTTGCATTTGCAATGTTCCTTCAGAAACAGGAGGAGCAGGAATGTGTTCAATTACTGCATCTAATAAAGGCAGGATATCCTCAGTTTTTTGAGTATAGTCTGTGCTCATCCAACCTTGTTTAGAGGAACCGTAAATAGTCGGAAAGTCTAACTGCTCTTCAGTAGCCTCAAGATTGAAGAATAATTCAAATACTTTTTCATGAACTTCATCAGGACGGCAGTTTTCTTTATCTACCTTATTGATAACCACAATTGGTTTCAAGCCTAACGCAAGAGCTTTTTGGGTTACGAAACGAGTTTGAGGCATAGGACCTTCAAAGGCATCTACTAATAACAACACCCCATCTGCCATTTTCAATACACGCTCAACCTCACCACCAAAGTCGGCGTGACCCGGAGTATCAATGATGTTGATTTTGGTGCCTTTATAATTAACCGAAACGTTTTTAGAAACGATGGTGATACCACGCTCACGCTCCAGGTCGTTATTATCAAGTATTAACTCGCCGGTTTCCTGATTGTCGCGGAAAAGGGAGCAAGTGTGTAAAATCTTGTCAACCAATGTAGTTTTGCCGTGGTCAACGTGTGCGATAATCGCAATGTTTCTAATATTTTGCATTGAAAAGTGCTTTCAAAAATTTGGCGCAAAGGTAGTCAAATAATTTCACCTGTTAAATTTCTACAGTGATATTTATTTGTAACAAAACAAATTAGAAATGAAATCCTTAACAAGTTTGAATGAAAAGTATAGCTTTAATCCTGTTAGATTTGTTCAAAACGACGCTTATTTTAAGAAATCAAAACAACTATGAGAAAGATCATTGGAGCCATCAATATGACAATTGACGGATATTGCGACCATACAGCAGGAATCCCAGATGAAGAAATACATCAACATTACGCTGATCTGTTAAATAACGCAGGTGCAATTTTATACGGAAGAATAACCTATCAGCTTATGCAATTCTGGCAAACGCTGATAAAAAAGCCTTCGGGTGAAAAATCAATGGACGACTTTGCTGTAGCGATAGACAAGACTCCAAAAATTGTTTTTTCATATACGCTGAAAAATACCGAATGGGACAGTGCCCGATTGGCAAATCGACCTATTGAAGAAGAAGTTTTAGAACTCAAGCAACAATCGGGAAAAGACATTTTCGTTGGCAGCCGGAGTTTAATTATACAACTAATGAAATTTAATTTGATTGATGAACTCCAGCTTTGTATTCATCCTGTGGTTGCAGGGAGCGGTTTGCCATTATTTGAAAACATCAACGACAGAACTATTCTTAAACTCATCAATACCAAAACCTTTGGTGGAGGCGCGATAGTACTTTACTATGAACCGACAAAAACTCAATAAACTGCTGTTAATGTATCTCTGGCAAACAGATATAAGTGTTAAATGGAAGATTCGGATGGCTAGCGAAGTTATTGGGATATGCAGTTTTTCTACTATTTATTAGAGGTAATAAGCTCTAAACAAAAAAAGCCTCACGTGTGTGAAGCTTTTTGCGGACCGGACGGGACTCGAACCCGCGACCTCCGCCGTGACAGGGCGGCATTCTAACCAGCTGAACTACCGATCCAAGATTTTTAATTGATGCAGAAACCATTTGTTTCTGCTTTGAAGCGTCTGTTTCCATTTTAGCTGCGGACCGGACGGGACTCGAACCCGCGACCTCCGCCGTGACAGGGCGGCATTCTAACCAGCTGAACTACCGATCCAAGATTTTTAATTGACCAGAAACCATTTGTTTCTGTTTTGAAGCGTCTGCTTCCATTTTAGCTGCGGACCGGACGGGACTCGAACCCGCGACCTCCGCCGTGACAGGGCGGCATTCTAACCAGCTGAACTACCGATCCAATCCCCTTATTTTGGGACTGCAAATATAGAGTCTTTGTTTTAAACTACAAGAAAAAAATCAAAAAAGCAGAGACAGCCTATAATCGATTAAGTTTTTTAACTTAAAGTACATGGTTAACTCCTAAGGATTACAACAATTGATTAATGCTATAGTGCGATGTTAGATTAATGAGCCGACATGGCTTTTAATCCAACAATTGAAGCAATTAAAGTGGTAATGAAAAACAGGCGCCAAAAATCAGCAGGCTCGTTAAAGAAAATGATGCCCATCAATACGGTCCCAACAGCTCCAACACCTGTCCAAACGGCGTAGGCGGTTCCAATAGGCAGTGTTTGTGTAGCTTTCACCAATAAAACCATACTTATGGTCAGGCAAACAAAGAAACCTGCGTACCAGGCAACAGCAGTATTTCCTGTAGATATCTTGGCCTTCCCCAAGCATGAGGCAAATCCTACTTCAAATAAGCCGGCAATAATTAAGATAACCCAATTCATTTGTTTTAATTTTTGAGCTGTAAAGATCTTAACTGTTTATTTCAATTCTTTTTACAAATGATAAAAAATCATTTTAATTCGGCTCTGATCCGACTTAAAGTCACCTGGGTTACACCTAAATAAGAGGCAATGTAACCTAACTGAACCCTTTGTATTAATTCAGGGCATTGCTCAATCAACTCTTTATATCGTTCTGCAGCAGTTTTAAACTGTCGCGATATTAATCGTTCTTCTGTTTTCACCAGTTCAAATTCCGCAAGCTTTCGTCCCCAGTTGGCAATAAATAGATCTTCATTAAAAAGCGTCTGCAAGTCGGTCATTTTTAGCTGATAAACTGAGGAGTCCTCCAAAAGCTCAATGCTTTCATATCCAGGTTTATTATGAATATAGCTATTGTAAGATAAAACCACATCGCCTTCCTTCCCAAACCAAAAGGTAACCTCGCTTTGGGCCGAATAGCAAAAAGCTCGGGCTATTCCCTTTTCAATGAAATAAATATGCGATTCAATCTTTCCCGCATTAAACAACAGGGTTCCTTTACGTAAGTTAACTTTAGATAGTTTCCTAGTAAGTTTTTCTAAGGAAATAGCCGGAAGGGTATTTATCTGATTTAAAATGAATTCGATCTCCAATTACTAATCAATAAAATATTAAAAACAGTGATTTCAATTGATAGCTAAACCCCAAAATCAAATTCCTATCTTTGCCAGCTGTTTTTAGGCTTTTGTGCCAAACATTAGCCAAGTTATCGATATCAAAAAGGGATCTTCTTTATAAATATGAATATTTTACTTCTTGGATCAGGCGGCCGTGAACACGCTTTTGCCTGGAAAATTTCTCAAAGTAAACACTGCAGCCGATTGTACATTGCGCCGGGAAATGCAGGAACTGCCTCATGCGGACAAAATGTTAACATTAAAGCTACCGACTTTGAAGGTATAAAAAAATTTGTACTTGATAATGCTATAGAGCTCGTTGTTGTTGGTCCGGAGGACCCATTGGTTAAAGGAGTTCACGACTTCTTTTTAGCCGATGATCAACTGAAAATGGTTCCGGTTATTGGACCGCAAAAATTAGGAGCAACACTTGAGGGAAGTAAAGATTTCTCGAAACAGTTTATGAAACGCCACAATATTCCAACAGCAGCTTATGCAAGCTTTACAGCTGCACAATTGGAAGAAGGCTTAAAATACCTGGAAACTCAGTCATTACCAATTGTTTTAAAGGCAGACGGATTAGCAGCAGGAAAAGGTGTTTTAATTTGTGAAACCTTGGAAGATGCTAAAAATGAGTTGACCGCCATGCTGGCTGATGCAAAGTTTGGCGCAGCAAGTAGCACAGTGGTTATCGAGCAGTTTTTAAAAGGTATCGAACTTTCGGTTTTTGTTCTTACAGATGGAAAGAGTTATAAATTACTTCCATCGGCAAAAGACTATAAACGTATTGGCGAGGGTGATGCAGGCTTAAACACCGGAGGAATGGGCTCAATCTCTCCTGTTCCTTTTGCAAATGAAGAGTTTATTAAAAAAGTGGAAGAACGCATTGTTATTCCAACTGTTGAAGGATTGAAGAAAGATAATATTCCATACAAAGGTTTCATTTTTATTGGGCTGATGAACGATGGCGGTGAGCCTTATGTAATTGAATACAATGTTCGCATGGGCGATCCGGAGACAGAAAGCGTTTTACCACGAATTAAATCGGATTTGGTAGAGCTTTTCTTAGGCGTTGCACATGAAAATCTATCAGAAAAAACATTTGAAGTAGACGAACGAACGGCAACGACCATTATGCTGGTTTCGGGCGGCTATCCGGGCGATTATGAAAAAGGTAAAGAAATAAGTGGGTTTGAAGGTATCGAAAACAGCTTTGTTTTTCACGCGGGTACAGAGCTAAAAGATGGAAAAGTAGTAACTGCCGGTGGTCGTGTAATTGCTGTTACCACATTAGGACAAGATATTCCTTCGGCATTGGCCATTTCGAATACGAATGCACAAGCAATTAAATTTGAAGGCAAATACTTCCGCCGGGATATTGGTTTTGATTTACAATAATTATTTTGACAGAAATATTGTTAAGCCCGCAGTTCAAACTGCGGGCTTTTTTTATGCCTGTATAAAGAAAATGATTAAATTAAAGGTTATAAAACCTTTAATATGAAATTGCTCTCATGGATTCTCGCATCAGCCCTTTTAGGATTATCATCATGTTCCTCAGAACTTAAATTTGTTAAGGCTCAACCTAAAGAACAACATTCTAATATACATCAGGACGTACTAGCTATAGAAAAACCAGATGATTCGACACGGTTAAAAGAAGGAGAAGTTGCTGAAAGCACACTAATTTATGCTGAACAATCTTCAGAAAACACCTATCAAACAAAGCCGGATAAAAAGAAGGAATCACCCGATATCAATTCAAGCAATCAATCATTAACTCAAATTTTAGCAAAGTATCCCAAAGCTTATGATAAGGTTGTTTATAAGATGAAAGCTAAGCAAACTGCTATGGCAGTGCCCCCGCCCTCTAAGTCTCAAAAAACAAAAACTTACATAGGTGCCATTTTAATGGGACTTGGAGTTGTAGGTCTTTTTTTAGGGATTTTTGCCAGCCCCATAGCATGGTGGGCAATTATAGTAAGTGCTATCGTCATTTTATTTGGAGCAGCTCTTCTTGTCTCCGGATCAATGTCGGGCTGGAATAGAGATTAAAAGAAAAACTATATAAGCTTCTGGAACGTCCTCCACCAACGATCCGGCATTTCACCATTACTAGCCATCTGATAGTCGCTATAACTGCAGGGAACCAGGTAAAAACGTTCGTTTTTAGTATTGTTCGGGAAAGGCACCTGCATCCACCAGCGTCCGGTCTTCGGGCTTTTGTAAAACACCACCTCATGACTCGAACTACTTAAAAATGCACGGTATTTGGTCATTTCATCCGTCGGATTAAATGGATAATCCTGCTTGCGATTATAATAGCCTTCTATAAAACACCAGATCATTTGCGCTACCAGATGAGCTGTTTGGCCGTACTGATCAAACTTGGGGTTCAACTCATAAAAGCCAATTGATAAGAGTTTATCGCTCATGCCCGCATATCGGCACATTTGGCAAGCCTCCTCACCGTAAAAGCCATTAGGAGAAACATTGCCGTTTCCTGGAGCATCACTCTGACGTATGGCAGAAACATCGAAACTGATTAGATTGGCATTGCGGATAATTGGTTCGGCATTTTGAATATTTTGATTGATCTCGCCTAAACGATGTGTATCAAAATACATCTTATCCATTAACGACAAACTATCCTGGCTTATAAAATAGGTTTGGTAACCAATATTACTGTAATTGAATAAGTTATTAGGATCGTGCAGGATAATGCTGTTCAGATAAGATTTTGACGAGTTCTCATGTTGCTCAGAAGTGGCATCCAAATCAAACTGATTATCAATAACCACTAAGTCAACGCGCTGTTCAAGTCCTTCATAAGCCAGATACTGGGCAAAGGTCAGGTCCTGCCCCCCACCTAAAACGATGGGAACAATATTCTGCTTCATCAGCTCTTCGCAAACAATGCGAACCGCTACATAAGTATCGCGAACAGTATCACCTGGTTTAATATTGCCTAAATCGGCAATGTTGGTGGTAAAATTGCCTTCGGTAAGTTTATACAAAAATGAGCGCACTCTATCGGGTGCCTGTGCGCTCCCGCTATTGTTAACTGCCAATCGATCCTCCTCTACGCCAATCAAGGCCATATTCAAACCATCCAATTCCGGAAACTCCCCTTCATTTGAATAAATTTTGAAAAGAGTACCAAGGTTAAATGCTTCATAACCATTGCCAGGAATGATAGAATCAATATTAACGGGAGAAAGAAAGTCGGACAGGGTCATTTAGTACTATGGTTTTTGCAGCAACAAAGTAACAAAGGAATTTGGAAAAAGGAAATGAGAATATTTAATTGACAATGTTTAAACACACATATTTCTAATTATCACCTTGTTCTCTTACTTTCGCAGTCTAACACAAATTTATGATTCTAATCACCGGCGCAACAGGCTTTGTAGGCTCACAGCTTGCACTCGATTTAACACAGCAAGGGAAACAGGTTCGGGCTATTAAGCGTCCCTCGGCTAAGGTTCCTGAAAAACTAAAAGTGGCTTCAATAGAGTGGGTTGATGGTGATGTGCTTGATTATTTTTCGTTGGAAGACGCTATGGAAGGTATCAGCCAGGTTTATCATTGTGCAGCTAAGGTAGCGCTTAATCCGAAGTACAAAGCTCAAATGTATAAAACCAATATAGAGGGCACTGCCAATGTGGTGAATGCTTGTTTGGCTAAAGGTGTACAAAAGCTTATGCATGTTAGTTCAATTGCGGCAGTGGGGTTTACCAAACCGGGTGAACTAATTACCGAAGAACATAAATTTGAATATGGTCCCACCAATTCGGCGTATGCAATTAGTAAATACGAAAGCGAAAATGAAGTATGGCGGGGTGTTGCGGAGGGTTTGAACGCACTAGTTGTTAATCCCAGTATAATAATCGGTATGGATGATTGGGAACGTGGCAGCGGTCGGATTTTCGGAATGGTGAATAAAGGAAATAAATTTTATTCGGATGGGGGCTGTGGATACGTGGATGTAAGGGATGTGAGCGCTTGCATGATCAAGCTGATGGAATCGGACCTCAAAAATCAACGATACATTATTAACGCCGACAATCTAAGTTTCATGGCCCTTTTTTCATTAATTGCTAAACAACTCAACAAACCCGAACCTACAGTTAATATTAAAAAGTGGCAGCTTGCAATTGGTTGGCGAGCGGCAAAGATCATATCACTATTCACACGGAAAGAGCCCGCACTAACAAAAGATACAGCCATATCCGCTCCTGTTACTCAATTTTACTCCAACAACAAAATCGTTAAAGCGATCAACTTCCAGTTTACCCCCATTAGCCAAAGTGTTGCCGACATTGTACAACGTAATAAAAGTTAGCAGTTTTTGTGTTGGATATTGTAAAATATGCTAAGGTTCTTTTAAAAATTCGAAATGAATATGGATTTTTACAAATCCATTAACATAATACGCGATTTATTTTGAAGAACCGATACATCATTGATTTCGATAGCACCTTTACCCAGGTTGAAGCGCTGGATGAATTAGTAAAAATTTCGCTTAAGGGCCATCCTGATAAAGATAAAGTCCTCAAACAAATTGAAGATTATACCAATGCAGCCATGGACGGGCGGATGTCGTTTACCGACAGCTTACGCGAACGGGTAAAGTTATTGGGAGCTACTGAAGAGCATTTGCATAAGTTGGTAAAAGTTCTAAAAAAGAAAGTTTCTTCTTCATTTTCACGCAACAAGAAATTCTTTGAAAAACACGCCGATGAGGTTTTTATCGTTTCGGGTGGGTTTAAAGAATTCATCACACCGGTTGTAAGCGATTATAAGATCCTTGCGGAAAATATATACGCCAACACATTTGAATTTGATGCAAAAGGCACTATTGTTGGCTACGATACCACTAATCCGCTTTCGCAAGAAGGAGGTAAGGTTAAACTCTTAAAGCAATTAAAGTGGGAAGGTAATTTATATGGTATTGGCGATGGGTATTCAGATTTCCAGCTAAAAGAATCGGGGCTTATTAAAAAATTCTTTGCCTATACCGAGAATATTTCACGCTCGAGTGTTGTTAAAAACGCCGACCATGTGCTTCCTAGCTTCGATGAGTTTCTGTATGTGAATAACCTTCCAATGGCTATTTCCTATCCTAAAAACCGGATTTTATGCTTATGTATTGGCGACATCACTGAGGAAGCGATTGCTATCTTGAAAAAGGATGGATTCTCAATCAGGCATAAAGCTTCTTTTGAAGAGAAATATGTAGGTGATGTTGGAATGATGCTTTTAGGCAAGGGAGAAACCATTAAGTTTGAAAAATTAAAACGTGCAACTACGCTCAAAACCATTGGTTATTTGGGCAATGCTAAAGATAAACTCGATCTGGAACTGTGTACAAAAATGGGTATCGCTGTTTTTGACGACCGGAAAGATAATGTGAACAACGGCTTGTTTATTCCTAAGCGTATGGCCGATTTCATAAATTCAGGAGCCAGCTATTTGAGTTGTAATTTCCCAAATATCCAGTTAACGCAACAGAAAAAAGCACACCGTCTGATCCACATTCACCACAACGTTCCCGGTATAATGGCGCAAATTAATAGCGTTATGGCCGACCATGGAATTAATATTTTAGCCCAATATTTAAAAACCAATGAACAGATAGGCTACGTTATTTCCGACGTAAACACCGAATATGACAAAAAGGTAATTAAGGCCTTAAAGAAAATCGAACATACCATTAAGTTTAGATTGCTGTATTAAGATGAATTGATAAAAGGTTTTATTGTTATCTTGGGCCGTCTCAAAATTCTTCATAAAGTTTGAGCATCGGTAAGTAGCCAATATCAATTTTGAATAACACAAAAGCGTTTCTTCGTAAAGAATATCTTTTAAAGCGCAAACAGCTTTCGGAGATTGAATTTCAAAACATAAATCAATTAATCGTTGATCAGTTTAAGCATGTTGATCTTTCGAAGATCAACACGCTTCATTTATTCCTGTCAATTACCGAAAAGCATGAGATAAATACCCAATTGTTAATTGATTACTTAAAAGAAAATCACCCTTCAATAAAAATAGCCATCCCCCAGAGCAACCTTTCAACGCTTACCTTAAACCATTTTTTAATTGACGAGAATTTGGTGATTGAGAAAAATAGTTGGAACATTCCCGAACCGGTAGCTGGCAATCAAATCTCCCCGGAACTGATCGATATGGTTCTAGTACCACTAATAGTGGTTGACAAGAGAGGATACAGGGTTGGCTATGGAAAAGGCTTTTATGACCGTTTTTTGGCAGATTGCAGGCCTGATATTCAACGCATTGGCCTTTCTCAGTTCGAACCAATAGACTATATTGAAGGATTACATGAGTTCGATCTCCCATTGGATGCCTGCATTACCCCTTCGCAAATCATCCGTTTTTAATTATACTCTCACCGCCTTTATAAAATCGCTTACCAGGTAGGCAATGGTTTTTGAAACACGATTATCATTTGGATTAATGGCCAAAGATGGAGCTCCTTCAGCGATGTGCAGATAGGCAGGTTTTAGATGACAGGCCACTTTATGAACAAAATTACGGGCCTCATTTACCGTAAAACCACTTGGGGTTTCGGCACTTGAAGGAATATGGGCAATGGTATCCAAATCAACTTCAATACCCGCCGGACTTTCTTTCACAAAGTTAATTCCTTCTAAAATAGCAGAGCCAAAATCGGTTTTAGAGTGAAGAAAAATACTTTCGAAGGTAATGTAACCCAAATCAGGATTGGTTTTCAGCGTTTCCCAAACTCCTTGTGGTTGATAATTTTGTTGTAAACCCAACATGAAATATCTTTTCAATAACCCTTCACTATAAGCATAACTAAAACCATTACCGCTATGCCGACCTTCAAGAGGTCTGAAATCGGAGTGAGCATCAAGATTTATACAATTGATATATTTCTCAGTCCGTTGGCCCGATTCATTTAAGCCTTCGGCAACAGCCTTAATAAGCGGATAGGAGTTATTGTGACCTCCCCCAATTACAACAGGAATTTTCCCTGCCTTAGCAATCAGTTTTACGATTTTTATGACACGACGATCAACTTCCTCTACCAACTGTCTTAGTTCTTTAGCCTGATCGTTAATCAAAGGATTAAGCTTTTCGGCAGTGGTTAGCAAGTCGGTAAAATCAATATGACCTAAAACCAATATTTCACTGCCGTGTAAAAACTCATTGCTTTGAATGTTAAGGATCGCTTTTAAAGAAGAGGTCCAGGCACTATGCGCCCCGTTACGACCCATATTTGCTCTTACACCTATGTCTTCGGGAAGCCCCAGTAAAACAAAGCGAGCCGGTGAATTCACCAGTTCTTCAAACATGGTGTTTAAAGAGTCGATGGTTAAAACCCGCTCTCCAATTTTAGTTTCCTGGTCTCTGACAGAGGTCAAACCCAGAATATATTCATCAGAATATAACTGTAGCTTCATAAAAGTAATATTGGTGGCTAATGGTGAAGATGAACTTCAATTCAAAAAAATCGCATTTTACTAAAGTTAAAGGTATTTGATAAATGCGAAGAACTTTCGGTCTTTTAAATAATCAAAATTGAGATCATTTAAATAAGCTTCTTTTTCAAAACAAATGGCATGATAGGCATCGTTAGCATCTTTCTTCTTTATCCATCGTATTAAAAACTCTATTGCATACCATAAATAAAAGCCGATTAAAAATAACTCTAACTGCTGCCTCAAATGAATACGTTCGTGGTTAAGCAATGATCTGTCTGTTCTTAATTCAGAAGATTTTATGATTACAAATGGCCACAACGTTATTGCCTGGGCGAAATTTCCAGTAAAAAACTTTAGAAACCGTTTAGATACAATAACCATATTTATTTATTCGGAAGATGATTTAAGAGGCTATTATACGATTTTTCCGTTAATTAATACCTTGTCGATCAAATTGGAACCAAAAGAATAAGGCATGTAATTAATGGATGGAATTGCCTTTGTTATGATAAGGTTGGCCTGTTTTCCTTTGGTAATACTTCCGTGTGATGATGCCAGATCCATGGCATAAGCACCGTTTAATGTTGCGGCATTAACCGCCTCATTCGGCAGCATTTTCATTTTCATGCAGGCTAAGGCAACCACCAGGTTCATGTTGCCCGATGGTGTAGTGCCCGGATTAAAATCGGAGGCCAATGCAACACCCAAGCCGGCATCTACCATGCCGCGGGCGTTAGCAAACGGTATATTAATGAACAATGAACAGGAAGGCAGTAGCGTGGCTATTGTTGAAGCTCCTTTAAGCGATTCAATTACAGCCTCATCTGTTACTTCTAAATGGTCAACTGATAAAGCCCCTCTTCGCACACAGGCCTGCGTGGCTCCTGTATTTGTAAACTGATTGGCATGGATCTTAGCCTTTAGACCATACTTTGCGCCGGCTTCAATAATTCGCTCAGTTTGCGCAATCGAAAAATAATTCTGCTCACAAAATGCATCAATAAAATCAGCCAGGCCTTCATCAGCTATTTTAGGCAAGAGCTCTTCCGTTAACAGGTTTAAATAAGCGTCCTGGTTTTGTTTGAATTCTTGGGGAAAAGCATGGGCCCCTAAAAACGTTGCTTTTACTGGCAAAGGAAAAGTTTCTTTCAGTCGGCGGATGACTTTCAGCATTTTAAGCTCCGCCTCATAGCTTAAACCGTAACCACTTTTAATTTCAATGGCTCCGGTACCTAGTTTCATCACTTCCTGAAGGCGCTCGGCAGCTGAGTCATATAATTCACTTTCTGAGGTGTTTGCCAGTTTACGCGCCGAATTTAAAATTCCTCCTCCTGCGGCAGTTATTTCTTCGTATGTTTTTCCCTGGATTTTCATCAGAAACTCTTCCTCGCGTGATGCTGCAAAAACCAAGTGTGTGTGTGAATCGTTCCAGGTTGGTAAAACCAATTTGTCTTTTAAATCCATCAACTCTGAGGAGGCTCCCGAAACCATCGAAGAAAGCTGATGAGCGCTCAGATCGTTCATAGACCCAAAGTCAGCTATTTTGCCATGCTCAATTTTTAGCCAGGCATTTTCAATAGAAGGCAATTCCTGCATTTCAGCGCCTTCCACTCTAAACTTTCCTTCAGGTTGTATTCCACAGAGCTGTTTTATATTGATTAAAAGCATGGGATAAACGATAACTGATTAAACAATGATTTTTTGATTTAAATTTCAAGTAATATCGGGCAATGATCGGAGTGTATCGCATCTGGCAATATCGCCGCTCGTTTTAGTTGATGCTCGAGCTCTTTAGTGGCCATGTGATAATCAATACGCCAACCTAAATTTTTAGCCCTTGAATTGGCTCTGAAACTCCACCAGGTATAATTGTGAGGCTCTTTATTAAAGTGCCTAAAGGTGTCAATAAAACCATTCTGTATAAATTGCTCCATCCAGCTGCGCTCCTCAGGTAAAAAACCGGACGAATTGGCATTAGATTTTGGATTATGGATATCAATAGGCTGGTGACAAATATTATAGTCACCCGAGATGATTAGTTTTGGGTATTTCCACCGAGTTTGATTAACGTATTCCATGAAAAATTCCATGAACTCAAATTTAACCCCTTGGCGTATATCTCCACTTGAACCTGAAGGCAGGTAAACACTCATTACTGAAACATCCGAAAAATCAGCACGTACCACCCGGCCTTCAAAATCATACTGTTCATGTCCACAGCCAAACTCAACAGATTCCGGTTGGATTCTTGAAAGAATGGCCACTCCGCTGTATCCCTTTTTTTGGGCTGGATACCAGTACTGATATTTGTAACCCATATCTTCCAGGAGTACAATTTCCTGTGGAATGTTCTCCGGATGGGCTTTGATCTCTTGCAAACAAACTATATCGGCGTCAGTTGCCTGCAGCCAGTTAAGCCAGCCTTTATTCATGGCTGAGCGTATTCCGTTTACATTATAAGATATAATTCTCATTAATTAATTCTCTTTTGTTGTTTCCTTAACTTCTTTTCCAACTTTTTGGCTTCTCGCTTTGAAAGCAAATCAACCTTCATCCGTATATCCGTTAACGGGCGATTGTTACTATCTTTTTTGGCTAAGGCAATCTTATCCACCATCTCCATACCTTCCACTACTTCACCATATACCGTATAATTATGATCAAGGAAAGGTGACCCTCCAATGGTTTTATAAATTTCGCGTTGATAGGCTGGGATTTTTCTACCATTTAATCTGGTTTGTTCATAGACATCCATTTCAGCATCGGTGTATTTTTTCCCCTGAACAATATAAAACTGGCATCCACTCGAAGCCATTGCAGGATTGTTATCTCTGGCAGCGGCTAAAACTCCTCGTTTGTGAAACAAACTGTCGTTAAACTCTGCCGGAATAGTATAGCCCATGTCTCCATCACCAAGAACCTTAGTTGGTTCCGCGTATTTAGAGGTTGGATCTCCTCCCTGAATCATGAATCCTTTTATTACCCGGTGAAACAGCAAGCTGTCATAAAAATGCTGTTGGGTAAGCTTGATGAAATTATCGCGGTGTTGAGGAGTTTGATTATACAATCGCATAATGCACATTCCCGAATCGGTAGTTAATCTTACGTAATAATTGACCTGCTTTTTTTGAGCCAACAAAGTGCCTGACGCAAAAACAGAACTAAGTGTAAATAGGGTTGCTAAAAGTTTCTTCATCGTGGTTTTTCAAATTAAAAGGAAGTATCGTAAAGCTGCTCAAAATAATGAACGACTAACGACTTCATTAAAAGTTCTTGTTCAAGCATAGTATAATTGGGTATTTTTTTTATCAATTTCCAATGTGGCCAACCATCCTGGTCCAAAGCTTCAAGTTCATAAAAACCCATTTCGCTAAATAGCCTGCATGTGGCAATATGCATAAGCTCTTCCTTCTGCCGTTTGGAATATTTCTGTGGACCTTTACCTAATTCCTGAACGCCGATTAAAAAAAGCATCACTTTTAAATCGGGTTTATCATTGTCGAAATCAGTTGCAATGCGCATCTGTAACTTCAACCATTTATCATTGATTTCTGAAGGAGTCATATATTATTAATAATCAGTGGGCAACCAAACTAAAGATCGCATAACTGTACCTAAATTTTAATCCGGCTAAAATATCCATTTCATTTTAAAGTATGCAGGCTTATTAATGTTCAAATCGATGGCATACAAAATTAAAGGCAACTCAAGTTAATGGTTGCCTTTCACAGTTATCGGTGCTAAACCTTTCAGTGTGTTGCCTTGATATATCCCCAACCCTGATGCTGCTTAGAAATGATCTCATAAATACCGTCAGGCACGATTTTAACGCCTTCAATTAGTTGGCTTTGATCTATATTCTGATTTTTCATGGCGATCTCACATACTTTAAACTCAACATTCTTGTTGTTTGCAAACTGAGCAACCTCTTTTGCTACAGTTGATTTGTTTTTTAATGCAAGATCGAGCCCTTTGGCGTACATAACCACTTCAAGCTTAGCTGTTGGTGTTGATTTGGTAATCTCGTTCAACCATCTTATTAATGCTTTTTGATCCAGCGAATCCTTACTGGTAAGATCGAAAACCACTTTATAATCTTTGGTTTGAGCCATAGCTAAAAAAGGTATTATTAACCAGGCCGATAACATTAACATCTTTTTCATGGCAAAAAAATTGGTTAGTTAAAATTACGGAATAATTGAATTTGGTTGAAGTGTTTTATTGCTTAAACGTCTGTAAATCAGTAAATTTCCGTAATTAATCTTGATGATTTTAAAAGAATCTAATCAAACATTCTATGCCCAAATTTGTAATTGAACGGGAAATTCCAAGTGTTGGCAATCTCTCTCCACAGGAACTGACAGAAGTGGCTCAAAAATCCTGCAATGTGTTAAATGTAATGGGACCACAAATTCAATGGATTCAAAGCTTTGTAACAGGAGATAAGATCTACTGTGTTTACATTGCGCCTGATGAACAAACCGTTAGAAAGCATGCGGAGATGGGAGGATTTCCGGCCAACACCATTTCAAAAGTATTGCATGTGATAGATCCTACAACGGCCGAAACATTGGGATGAGTTTAAGGGGGGTAGTCCAAAGAATATATAATGAAAAAGAGACTGCTTTGGGGCAGCCTCTTTTATTATTGATTTTTAGTTTTAATGGTTTCTTATTCTATTCTGCCACCTTTAAAAAAGTAGCGTTTAAAGTAAGGGTCATTCAGGTCAGAAATGTTAACCCCTTTTGATGAAGATGAATGTGCAAATTTGCCATTGCCCAGATATATTCCAATATGAGAAATGTATTTCTTCCCTATTTTAAAGAATACGAAATCGCCTTCTTTTAAGTCTTCTTTATTAACCGGTTTTACGTTTTTATAAATATCACGTGAGTTCGCTCCTCCAAGAAAAGTACTGTAAACTGCATCGTAAACTTTGTTTACAAACCGAGAACAGTCAATTCCTTTACGGCTGTCTCCACCAAAGCGATAAGGAGTTCCTAACCAATCGTAAATAAAATCAAACAATTTGGTATTTGCTTTAGAAGCAAGGCTAAAACCAAAAAGTTGTGAATAATATAAATATCCTAACGAATCAGGATCCGAAATTTCTTTTTGTTCGGGTTTAGAAGTAAATAACTCTTTTAACCCTTTCGACTGCGCACTCACAGCGTTTGCCGAGAACAAGAAAACTAAAGCAAGTAATAGTTTTTTCAAAGCCGCTATGTTTAATCGTTTCAAAACTAAAGTTAATTAATCATTACTTCAAGTTAATGTATTAAAACCATGCCGTTTTTTCTCAAAAACTTCACGGGTAATTTTTATACGATTTAACAGTATAAAAGTTACACACTAATAACATTTTCAGAAACTTATTAAAATTGGTAACATCGCTTAAAACGTAGCCTTATTTTAAAATATTGTTTACAAAAGCAGATATAGTCATTCAAATTTACATTTTGCTTTTTTATTGATACATTTGCCCTCACAAAAATTTTAAGCTTATAAACTTTAATATGAGTTCTGTAGCAATCACAAAAGAGACCTATCTGCAGTGGTACGAGCAAATGTACCTGATGAGAAAGTTTGAAGAACGTTCGGGTCAACTTTACGGACAACAAAAGATCAGAGGATTTTGTCACTTATACATTGGTCAGGAAGCTGTTGCTGCGGGTGCATTATCTGCAACATTACCAAAAGATGGTTTTATTACGGCCTATCGTGACCATGCATTTGCTCTTGGCAAAGGTGTTTCTGCCCGTGAATGTATGGCTGAACTTTATGGTAAAGAAACAGGTTGTTCAAAAGGAAAAGGTGGTTCTATGCACTTTTTCTCTAAAGAGCATAATTTCTACGGTGGTCATGGCATTGTAGGTGGACAAATTCCATTAGGCGCAGGCATTGCCTTTGCTTCTATGTATAAAGGTGACGATGCTGTTTGTTTATGTTTTATGGGTGATGGTGCTGTACGTCAAGGTGCTTTAAACGAAACATTTAACATGGCTATGATCTGGAATATTCCGGTGATTTTCATTTGTGAGAACAATGGATACGCTATGGGAACTTCGGTTCAGCGTACCACCAATATGCCTGATATATATAAGATCGGTTTAGGCTTTGATATGCCATCTGAGCCAGTTGATGGAATGAGCTGCGAGGCTGTTCACGAAGCAGTTGACCGTGCTGTTCAGCGTGCTCGCGCTGGCGAAGGTCCTTCGTTCCTCGAAATTCGTACTTATCGTTATAAAGGACACTCAATGTCCGATCCTGCTAAATATCGTACCAAAGAAGAAGTGGAAGAATATAAGTCAAAGGATCCGATTGAACAGGTGAAAAGTACTATCCTCGAAAAGAAATATGCCGATGCCAAATGGTTCGAAGAAATTGAGGCAAAGGTTAAAGATATCGTTGAAGATTCAGTTAAGTTTGCTGAAGAATCAAATTACCCTGATCCGTCTGAATTATACAAAGACGTGTACGTACAGGAAGATTACCCATATATAATGGACTAATCCAAATAACAAATTGCGGGTTACGGGTGAATAACTCCTAACCCGCAACTTGTATTAGTAAGAATTGAAGAGTTATAGGAGGAAAGAAATTTCAGTAACTCTTATCTTTATATGCACAACACAACAACAACTATTCTAATTAAAAAAATATGGCTGAAGTAGTACGCATGCCAAAAATGAGCGATACCATGACCGAAGGGGTATTGGCTAAATGGCATAAAAAGGTCGGTGATAAAGTAAAATCAGGTGATGTAGTTGCCGAAGTTGAAACCGACAAAGCTACCATGGATTTTGAATCGTTCCAAGAAGGAACCTTATTATACATTGGTGTAGAAGAAGGCCAAGCTGTACCGGTTGATGCTGTTATTGCCGTTTTGGGTGCTGAAGGTGAAGATTATAAAGCTGTTTTAGCAAATGGAGGTTCAGCTCCTGCTACAAAAGCTAACGAGCCAACCCCTGCTCCTGCTGCAGCAGCCGCCCCAGTAGTTCAAAGCGCACCAACTGTTACTCCTGAATCACTGGGAGCTACTGTAATTCGTATGCCTTTGTTAAGTGATACCATGACTGAAGGTGTTATTAATAAATGGTACAAAAAAGTTGGCGATACAATTAAATCAGATGACACAATTGCTGATGTTGAAACAGATAAAGCAACAATGGAAGTTACCGCTTATGCAGAAGGGACATTGTTGTACGTTGGCATTGAAGAAGGTAAAGCTGCAAAAGTAAATGACATCATAGCCATTGTAGGTAAACCAGGAACGGATGTTAGTCCGTTGCTTCAGGCTACAACTGCTGCGCCGGCTACAAGTACCGAAGCCGCACCAGTTGCTTCAACTTCTGCTCCTGCTGCAGCTCCTGCAGTTCAGGAACAAACTGCATCTGCCGACGGAAGAGTGAAAGCTTCTCCATTGGCGCGCAAAATCGCTGAAGAAAAAGGAATAAATCTATCACAAGTTAAAGGTAGCGCCGAGGGTGGAAGAATTGTGAAAAAAGATGTTGAAACTTTCACTCCATCAGCTGCTCCTGCTGAAAAACCGGCTTCGGCTTCAGCTTCTGCTGCAACTACACCTGCTGCTCCTACTGTTTACGGTCAAGAAAGCTTCACAGAGGTTACAGTGTCGCAAATGCGTAAAACCATTGCTCGCCGTTTGTCAGAAAGCTTATTTACAGCACCGCATTTCTATTTAACCATGTCAATTGATATGGATCAGGCAATGTCGGCACGTAAACGTATCAATGAATTAGGCACTGTTAAGGTTTCATTTAATGATATTGTTTTAAAGGCCGTTGCTGTTGCATTGAAGAAACATCCTAAAGTTAACTCAAGTTGGTTAGGCGATAAGATTCGCTACAATAACCACGTTAATATTGGTGTTGCAGTAGCTGTTGAAGATGGTTTATTGGTACCGGTTGTTCGTTTTGCTGATACTAAATCTCTTTCAACTATCTCTGCGGAAGTAAAAGAATTCGCTCAGAAAGCAAAAGATAAAAAGCTACAACCTGCAGATTGGGAAGGTTCAACCTTTACCATCTCAAACCTAGGAATGTACGGAATTGATGAATTCACAGCAATCATTAACCCTCCGGATGCCTGTATTCTAGCTGTAGGTGGAATCAGCCAGGTTCCGGTTGTTAAAAACGGACAGGTAGTACCAGGCAATGTAATGAAAGTTACCTTATCATGCGATCACCGTGTGGTTGATGGAGCAACTGGTTCTGAGTTCTTACTTACCTTAAAAAGTCTGTTAGAAGAGCCTTTACGGTTATTAGTATAACACAAAGTATAAAAGCAAAAAGCCCCGTCTCAATCTGAAACGGGGCTTTTTACTTTTATAATAAGCCTATTAGTGATTCAAGTTTCATTCCTCGTGATCCTTTTACGAGTATGTATGTATTCTTAACGGGATATTGTTTCAAATATTCAGCTGCATCGGAGGTACTTTCAAAGAATGTAAATTTCGAATTGTCTTTTAACGCAAAGAAATGCTTCCCTATTAGCAATGCATTACCGATATGCTTATCAGCTAACTGATTAATTATTCTCCGATGTTCCTCACTGCTATATTCTCCCAGCTCAAACATGTCGGCTAGTATTACGAGCTTGTTTTCTGAATTGTTTTTTGCAAAATTATCGATAGCAGCAGACATACTGCTCGGATTAGCATTATAGTAATCACAAATAAGCGTATTGGTTTCCGTTTTAACCGCTTGAGAGCGATTATTATTGGGCTGATAGCTTGCCACACCTTGAGCTATCTGTTCGGCAGTTAAACCGAAATAACTACCAATACAAACTGCAGCAAGAACATTTTCAAAATTATAAGCACCAACAAGATTGGAATATACAGTGTTCCATTTTTCAGTGTCAGAAAGTTTCCAATCAAGCGAAACAGTATCTCCTGTTACAATGGCCCTGCCCGTAATCGCATTGGTATCTGAGGTTCCGTAATATACTTTGCGTTTAACATTGGCAACCATTTCCAACAAGTGAGGATTGTCATTATTAATAAAAACCAATCCATTGTCTTGAAGATGATCATATAGCTCTTTCTTTCCTTTTTTTACACCTTCAAAACCTCCAAAGCCTTCCAAATGAGCCTTCCCTACATTGGTTATAATGCCATAATCAGGATTAGCAATATCTGCAAGCAATTCAATCTCCTTTTGATGATTTGCTCCCATTTCAATAATTGCGAATTCAATACTGGCATCAATTGAAAGGATGGTGAGCGGAACACCAATATGATTATTCAGATTGCCGATGGTGGCATAGGTTTTAAATTTTTGAGATAGAACCGCATTTATGAGTTCCTTAGTTGTTGTTTTACCGTTTGTTCCGGTAATACCCAGAAACGGAATCGTAAGCTGAGCCCTGTGATATTTAGCCAACTGTTGCAACGATTGCAGTGCATCACTTACTAAAATAAAGCGGTCGTTTTCCACATACTGCTTTTCATCAATAACTGCATATGCAGCTCCATTTTCAAGTGCTTGTTTTGCAAATTGATTAGCGTTAAAGTTATCGCCCTTTAAAGCAAAGAAAATACAGTTAGGCGTAATTTTACGGGTATCTGTGCAAATAACCGGGTATTCCTTATATAGGGTATATAATTGTTCAGTTGTCATCTTTTAATTTGGGTCTAAAGATAATCAAAAGTCGGATTTATGATGTTTTAGGAATGTATTGAAAAAGAAAAAGGCTGTCCAATTGGACAGCCTTTTAACTAATATTTGACTTGATCTTATTTAGTTTTGAAATTAGGACGTTTGGTTTTTCCAACACCTGGAGCACCTACACGACCCATTGCGCAACGGAAACCGATTTCTGCTGACGAAGAATCCTGATCCATAAAGCGACGTGAACCTGGAGTTAACCAATAAGCTCTGTCGTTCCAAGAACCACCTTTGTAAACACGTGAACGGTTATTTACTAATGAAGTTTTACCGTAACCATACATTCCTTTTTCATCATCATGATCACGAACGTCGGCTTTTTTAACAACTTTAGTACCGTCAATTAAACGACCCACAGTATCAGGAACTCTTGGAATGCGGCCTAAGCTGTCTTTTTTAGCATAAGCCCCTTTAGCATCTTTCTGTTTAACTGTGTATTGGTTACCACGGAAAGGGTTTTGATCACTGATATCTTCAAATGAAAGCGGACGATAAACATCTTGCACCCATTCGTTCACGTTTCCGGCCATACAATACAATCCGTAATCGTTTGGAAGATAGCTTTTCACAGGAGCGGTAATATCAGCGTTATCGTTCAGGTAACCTGCAACCCCTGTATTATCACCTCTTCCGCGTTTAAAGTTAGCTAAGAATAAACCTTGAGTTTTACCTTCTGAACTACGCATTGTTAAACCGTTCCAAGGGTAAAGTTTTTTCTCTTCAATATTTTCGTACTTAACGTTTCCTTTTAATGCTAAAGCTGCATATTCCCATTCAGCTTCAGAAGGTAAACGGTAAGCACCTGGAAGCAGGATACCATCTGAATAACGAACCGAACGAGTTTTGTTTGTAGCTACCGGATCAAGGTTTTTAACGTTCTTTTTAACCACACCTTCGTATTGACCTGCGTAATAAGAATCAGTATTGAAGTTATTCGCGTCAGTTTGATTAGGATCTGCTTTTAAAATCCCTTTATTGATTAAGATCGACTCGTTAGCACGATCCGTTCTCCAAATACAATATTCGCTGGCCTGGTTCCAGTTAACTCCAACAACCGGATAATCTGCGAATGCGGGGTGTCTAAGATAGTTATCTACGTAAGGCTCGTTGTATGCTAATGGCTTTCTCCAAACCATGGTATCTGGCAATGCACGCTCATATACCTGGGGATGGCCTTTATACACACGGCCTAACCAGTATAGATATTCCAACCAATCGATATTACGAACTTCGGTTTCATCCATATAAAAAGATGTTACCGTTACCCTTTTCTCGGTGTTGTCATTGTCATATCCAAGATCTTGTTCTAAGGAACCCATTACAAATGTTCCTCCTTCAATGGCTACAAGACCAGGTCCTAACTGGTCTTTTTTATAGGTTATTTTCTGAAAACCACCGTTTTTGGGATCATTATAATTCCATCCGGTAGTTGATGATCGTTCTTTTTTGTTACATGCAATGAACGACAGAGGCAAACCTAATGCGCAAGCCAGTATAAGATATCGTGTAGTTCTTTTCATCCTGCCTGTGAATAGTTGTTGGTTATGTAGGTTTCGATTTAATTTAATTCAAAGCTATAAATTTTCTTTATAGTTTAAAAAGTGCTCCAACCCAATTATACGCACATATCATCAAATAGTTGCAAATTCATCCAAGGTTTTTAATAAAAATATTTCTTTGAATTTCGACAGATAATTCTGCACTTTGCAATTTATCTTTTATATATGCCATTGTAATTATATGAAAACGAAGTGTATAAATTTAATTTTTCTTCGTTAGTAATTAAACTCACGCCAATTGATAAATTTATAAATAATGAATTGTTTTAATCATATATGAAAATAGGTAATAAACATTTGTTACTGATGCTCTCTTTTACATGTGCCGGAATTGTGCATAGTAGCGCCCAGACAATTGGTGGCGACGTTCAAACAGATGGCAAAAGAGTAAACTCTATTACAACTGCTGTACCATTTTTATTAATTGGCCCTGATTCAAGATCTGGAGGAATGGGAGACGCAGGGGGTGCAACAGGAGCTGATGTGAGTTCAATGCATTGGAATCCGGCTAAGTATGCTTTTTGTAGTGATAAGGCTGGCGTAGGAATTGACTATAGTCCCTGGTTACGCTCATTAGGAATCCAGGATATTAATCTGGCTTATCTTTCCGGCTATTATAAAATTGATGACCGTCAAACCATTGCCTCTTCTTTTAGGTTTTTTTCGTTGGGAGAGCTTATTTTTACTGATAATACCGGTCAGCAATTTGGGCAATATAATCCAAGCGAATATTCATTTGATGCAGCCTATATTCGTAAGTTAAGTGATTTGTTTTCTTTAGCCATGGCTGCCCGATTTATTCATTCTAATCTTGGATCGGGAAATGTAAATGGTAATGACTTTAATCCGGGCAATGCATTTGCCTGTGATGTTGCTGTTTATTATAATAAGGATGTTTCACTTTTTAATACCGACGCAAATATTGCCTGGGGAGTTAATATTTCAAATATTGGCACTAAGATGCAATATGGAACAAAGAAAAATTTTTTACCCACCAATTTAAGAATTGCAGGTGCTTCTACTTTTAAATTTAATGAAGCAAACTCTTTATGTTTTACCATAGACTTGAATAAATTATTGGTTCCAACCAATCCTATTTATGATGACGAAGGAAATATCGTAGCTGGTGAAGACCCGGATAAAACAGTCCCAGGTGGAATCTTTGGGTCGTTTAGTGATGCTCCAGGAGGTTTTAAGGAAGAATTACAGGAAATTAACATCGCTACGGGTTTAGAATATTGGTTTAGCAATATGATCGCCTTACGAACCGGTTATTTCTATGAGAACCCCAATAAAGGTAATCGTCAATATGTGACTTTGGGAACAGGCATTAAATACGATGATATTTGTTTTGATTTTTCTTATTTGATTCCAGGTAAGCAAAATAATCCAATGGAAAAAACCTTAAGGTTTTCGCTGCTGTTTAATTTTGGACAAAAGAAATTATAACCGTTTTTTTGAAAAATAGGGCCCGTTTTATACAAAACGGGCTTTTTGTTTATTTTAAAAATTTAGGGCTGCCATTGTATGAGGTTAAAAAAAAGCCAACCGAGGAAAGTTGGCTTTGGGATACTGTTTAATTTCTTGTTTTTAATTAGGTAGATGCAAGAAATGTAACATTCAAAATCAATCTGTTTCAAATCTAGCTAGTTAATAAGTTTGATAGAGTATTTATTTTCACAAAATGACTTTTTTGTCATTTTGACCTTTTAAGGAGTTGATAATAAATTTATTATAAGCGTAATTTGCAGTTTTATATCTGAGTGTTAAAAAATGAACGTTTTATTTTAGTGTATCTTTACGTATGCTCAATACCGATTTTGATTATCTGGAAACGACGGACGCCAAGTTTAGGTTAAGAATTGCATTGGAAATAAAACGAGCCAGGGAGGTAAAACGACTTAGCCAAAAAGATTTCTATCAGCTGACTGGCATTAATATAGCCCGGGTGGAAACCGGCAAACAACATTTATCAGTTAAAACTCTCCGAACAATTTGTTATACTCTTGATATATCAATGGGTGGATTATTTAATTGTATCAGAATTTGAAAAAAAGAAGGAGGAAACACGTTTCCCCCTTCTTTTTTAGACTACGGCTCTAAAATTTACTTATAAAGTAGATCAAACTCGATAGTAACTTCATTGCCTGTTTTCAGAAACTCTAATAAAATGGTTGGTGGTTGAACCCCATAATCGAGCATTTTTATGTCCTTCTTCCCTTTTATTCTTATTGTGTTGTTGCTTATTTCAGCACTGGCTTTAACAGGCACCTCCTTTTTAATCCCATGTATGGTTACAAAAGCTATAGCATCAATATCGGCTTTATTTCCAACCATTGTTATTGATTTTACCTGCTTTAAAACAACGGTTAACTCCGGAAATTTCTCAGTCTCAAATGCTTTCCAAATTCGGCTATCCATTACATCATCGTAATACTCACCTTTTTCATCAATACTTCTTACAGATTTGGAAGCGATCTTTAAATTTAATACCTGTAATACCTTTAATGTGTTTTTATCGAGTGTTGCAGAAATGTCACCCGATTTATTATCACATTTGGCCGTCCAATCATGAACACTTGAGGTACCCTTGATTAACACTTTACTTTCATTTCCTGATAGATTAAGTTTTGTTTGGGCAAACAATGCTGAGATGTTTAGAGAGGCAAATAAAATAACTAATAGAAATTTACGCATTTTGTTATTGATTATTGATATACAAAAAAAAGCTTATAAATAATTATTAGTTACATGACATTCATCATAGTTAATTAAAGTGTCTGGTAAAATGGTTTAAATCAGTTGTAAAAAACAAAAAAACCGGCAGCTTCCCAGCATACCGGTTCATCCAATCCAATGTATATGAAGAAAAGTAAGTGTCTTTTTTGTCATACAAATATCAAATCTAAAGATTAGGTAAATGTTAAGTTTGTGTTATACTGCGGCAATCATTACGTGTTGTTAACAATTGCATATAAAATTCTTGCTTCGAAAGTAAATCTATCTAAGCCATAAAAGCAAAAAGCCGGCATAATGTTATCTGTAGGTTACTGCTTGTAAGGCTTAGCTACTGATATTTTTTATAGAGATTATTTAATATCATTTTTGTTGAATCAGTAACTATTGGACCTACATCTGATTGAATAAAATGGCGCTTAAATGCAATTAAAGCTGCATTGGAATCTCTTGTATCGTAACCAATTATTCTTAAGGCCTGGTTAACATTAAAATTTGCAGGAACACTATCCAATGGTTGAGTATACCATAAGCCAAATCCTTTATCAGCTAGGGTTTTCCATGGAAATAATTCACTCGGATCAGGTTTACGAGTTGGCGCAATATCGGCATGACCAATAAAATTGGCTGTTGGAATATTATAGGTTTTCTTTAGTTTGCCTAATAAAACCAACAGGCTATTTATTTGTGGTTGGGTAAAAGGCTCTTTTCCATTATTATCCAGTTCAATGCCTAATGAATTAGAATTGATATCGGTACAATTCCCCCAACGTGCATTACCAGCATGCCATGCCCTAAGATAATCATTCAACATGTGCACCACCTTACCGTCTTTACTAACCACGTAATGAGCACTTACCTGCGTTTTTGTAAGTGTAAAAGTTTTTAGGGTTTGCCCTAACGAGTCTTGAGCAGTATGATGTATAATTACAAAGTTTGGTTTACGTAAGTTAAAGTTTACGGTCGAGATCCATTCTGCTGCGGGAACAGAATCAAGCACATAAGGTTCGGTTTGCTTTATCGTTTTTACTAAGGTTTTAAGCTGCTGCTTATATATTTTTTTGCTGGCAGAATAAGGATTGGATGAACACGCTGCCAACAACAAAACACTTAACAATGGTATGGATTTAAACAGTTTTTGATTCATTATTAATTGAAAATTGGACGAAAGTTAAGATTTCCGTTGGATATAAAAACGGCCGGCTAATTAAGAGGCCGGCCGTTTTTGAATAGATAAAATTCTTACTGATTGATCAGGTCGAGAAACTGACTTACACGTTCCGAACTTTCCTCTTTCCCAATTAGGGCGGCAATATCAAATACCGCCGGACCAAATTTTCCACCAACCAGCATTATGCGGAATGGCAGCATAACATCGCCTATTTTTAATCCTTTGTCAGCTGCTAATGCTTTAAATTCATTCTCCAGATCCGTTGCATTCCATGATGGTAGTGCAGGAAAAGTAGAAACCAAGGACTTGAAAAACTCAGTTTTCTCATTTGTCCATTTTGGTTTTACTGCATCCATGTCAAACTCATGCGGACGACGGAAGAAGAAAGATGCTTGTTGCCAAAAATCTGTTAACAAAACGCAACGTTCTTTAATAAGGCCTATCACGCTATTAAGGTAATGCTCTTCTACTCCTGCAATACCATTATCATCTAAAATAGCGGTAAACGAACTACGGATCTTTTCAACAGGTGTTTTCTTAATCCATTCGGCGTTGTACCATTTAGCTTTTTCAAAATCGAATTTTGCTCCAGCCTTACTTACTCTTTCAATTGAGAACTTCTCGATCATTTCATCTAACGAAAAAACTTCCTGATCGGTTCCATCATTCCAACCCAACATTACCAATAAATTGATGAACGCTTCCGGCAGAAATCCTAATTCTCTGAAACCTTTAGTTAAATCGCCAGTTTTAGGGTCGGCCCAGTTCATTGCATAAACCGGAAAACCTAAGCGGTCGCCATCACGTTTGCTTAGTTTACCGTTCCCATCCGGTTTTAAGATCAGCGGTAAATGCGCCCATTGAGGCATATCGGCTTCCCAACCCAAATATTTCCAAAGTAAAATATGTACAGGAGCAGATGGCAGCCATTCTTCTCCGCGAAATGCATGAGAAATCTTCATTAAGTAATCGTCAACCACAACTGCCAAATGATAAGTTGGCATTCCATCGGCTTTTAATAAAACTTTATCATCAACCAAATTGGTGTCGAAACTTACTTCCGCCCTGATCATGTCATTAAAAGTAACGGTCTCATTTTCAGGCATTTTTACCCGCACCACATGTGGTACTCCCTGTTCGATCAGATCCTTAACTTCTTTTGGCGAAAGCGACAAAGAGTTTCTCATTTCTTTACGAAACTGGTGACCGTATTGAAAGTTAGGAATCGCTTCTCTTTTTGCATTGAGTTCTTCAGGAGTATCGAATGCATAATAAGCATAACCGTCTTTTACTAATTGTTCGGCATATTGGCGATACATTGGTTTACGCTCGCTTTGACGATATGGAGCAAATGGTCCACCCAACTGAGGACTTTCATCAGGATTTAATCCACACCATTTCAAACACTCAATAATATATTCTTCGGCGCCGGGCACATAACGAGTTTGATCGGTATCTTCTATACGCAATACAAACTCTCCATTATGATGCTTTGCGAATAAATAATTAAACAAAACAGTGCGTACACCACCAAGGTGCAAGCCTCCGGTCGGACTTGGAGCAAAACGAACTCTTACTTTAGTTGCCATAAAATTTTAGGGATGAAAGAATCAGTAAAAACCAACAGTGTGTTTTACTTTTAAATTCTAAATCGGTGCAAATATACCTTAAATTATCCTCAAGCCGTTTTATAACCAGGTAAATTTGCAAATGCGTAAAGCTAAAATTCTTCTTTTTAAGTGGTTGTTCATGTAGGTTTTGTAATTTGGCCCTAATGAGAATGGACGTATATAGCCAAAAAAGGCGCTGGAAACTCTTACTATTACTTTTTGCTTTATCAATTGGCGCAATGTCGCTGGTATATACTAATTATTTAGTTGGATCAATGGCCGTAAGTGAACGTCGCAATGCCGAATTGTGGGCATTAAGTACCAAACTAAAAATTGAAATGGAAGATGAGCATTTTCTCGATTTCCTAACAGAAATTCAGAATAAGTACACGCAAATACCGGCCATAATTGCCGATTCTCATGACAAGATCCTGGCCTATAAAGAACTCGACTCATTAAAAACCAACAACCCAAACGATAAAAGCAAGCATTATGATCCCGCCTATTTCCGAGAGCAACTAAAAATAATGAAGGAGCAACACACTCCAATCATTATCTCCATTGGAAGCGGTGATGAACTGTACGTATTTTATAAAGATTCGCAATTACTAACTTCATTAAAGTATTATCCTTATCGTCAGTTAACAGGTATTACTGTTTTCCTCATACTCGCTTACCTGGCCTTTAGCTCTTCCCGTCGTTCCGAACAAAACCAGGTGTGGGTGGGTATGGCCAAAGAAACCGCACATCAATTGGGAACACCCATTTCTTCGATTATGGCCTGGATCGAGATTTTAAAAGAAAAATATGGCGAGAAGGACGAGGAGTTGCTTGATGAAATGGAGAATGATGTTACACGGTTGCAGATCATCGCCGACCGTTTTTCTAAAATTGGTTCGGCTCCGGTTTTAGAAAAGCATAATGTTAAGGAGGTGGTTAGAAACTTTATCGATTATCTCGAAAAACGTATATCTAAGAAAATAAAATTTGAAGTGAAAGGCGAGCCGGTGAATGCCGAACTTAGCGTGCCTTTGTTTGAATGGGTTATTGAAAATCTCTGTAAAAACGCAGTAAATGCGATAGGAACCAGCGAAGGGAAAATCTCATTGAATGTCTCTCAGAATAAAACCCATGTTTATATTGATATAAGTGATACGGGAACTGGCATTCCCAAATCGAAATTCGAAACCGTTTTTCAGCCAGGTTATACTACCCGTAAGCGTGGTTGGGGGCTTGGTCTTTCATTAACCCGCCGTATTGTTGAAAATTATCATAAAGGACAAGTGTATGTTAAAGACTCCGAATTAGGTAAAGGAACAACATTCAGGGTAGTTTTAAATGCCGGTCATTAATACTGCAGGACCCCATTTATATGTATTTCTTATTTTTGCGAGCTACAGTTTAAAGTTACCGGTAAAATGGAGGACAAAAAGGAGTTTAAAATTGACAATATTGAAATGCTGCCAGAGATAGCCAATGCGCTTTTGTCTTTTGCAGGCAATAATAAGGTAGTTATTTTTAATGGGGATTTAGGGGCTGGTAAAACCACTTTTATCAAGGAAATATGCAGGGCACTTGGCGTTAACGAAGTTGTATCAAGTCCTACTTTTTCATTGGTCAATCAATATGATGGCGAACAATCAATGATCTATCACTTTGATTTTTATCGCCTGAAGAATGAAATGGAAGCTTTTGACATGGGTTACGAAGAGTATTTCTTTAGCGGAAATTATTGTTTTGTGGAGTGGCCGTCCAAAATCCCTAATTTGTTACCAGGGCAGTATACAGAAGTTATTATTGCAGAGGTTGATAATGGAAGCCGTCAGTTTCAATTTATCCAGCATAAAAAATAATTTAACCCTATTTTTTTGATGATAAATAGAAGAAAAGGGTATCGTTTGCCAAAACAACACTTACTCCTTTCATCTTCAATCTATTATTTTGCTATTTTTGACATTCAAGGCTAATTTATATTAAAGGAATAAATGAGTTCTACCATGCAGGGATTTAGTGAAGTTGCCAAACAGGCACTTATGCAACCGCAAGAGTCATTGCTGAAATTAAAGCAAAAGAAACAGGAATTGGTTATTGCGATCCCTCGCGAAACCTCCTTTCAGGAAAAGAGAATTGCAATTACTCCTTCTTCTGTAGAAGTATTAGTTAACAATGGGCATGATGTGCATGTAGAAGCCGGTGCCGGCGAAGGTGCACGCTTTTCTGATAAGAAATACAGCGAGGCCGGAGCAAAAATAATTTATGACCGTAAAGCGTTGTTTCAATCGGATGTGTTGATGAAAGTGGCCCCTCCTTCAATGGCTGAGATAGAGCTAATGAAGCCGGGACAAACTTTAATATCCGCATTAAACCTGTCGAGCCTTAAAGATGAGACTATCAAAGCCTTGGTAGCAAAGAAAGTGACTGCGCTTGGATATGAATATATGAAAGACGAGGACGGCAGTTTGATGGTGGTGCGTTCGATGAGTGAGATTGTTGGGAACACAGCCATATTAATTGCTGCCGAATATTTAAGTAACAGTAAACACGGCAAGGGAATGATGTTTGGTGGTGTTACCGGTATTCCTTCTACCGAAGTGGTGATTTTGGGAGCCGGAACTGTTGGTGAATTTGCCGCTCGTGCAGCCCTTTCGCTGGGGTGTGAGGTAAAAGTTTTCGATGATTCACTGTATCGCCTTCGTCGCTTGCAAGGAAATCTCACCCAACGCGTATTTACCTCTGTTATTCAGCCTAAAGTTTTATTGAAAGCCCTAAAAACATGCGATGTGGCCATTGGAGCAATAAGGGCAAAAAATGGTTCCGTGCCATGTGTGGTAAATGCCGAAATGGTGGGTCAAATGCCATCTGACTCAGTGATTATTGATGTAAGCATTGATCAGGGTGGTTGTTTCGAAACCTCACATGTAACCAACCACGATAGTCCGGTGTTTATGAAAAGTGATGTAATTCATTATTGTGTTCCTAACATAGCATCGAGAGTGGCCCGAACCGCCTCGTATGCCTTAACCAATATTTTCACTCCAATTTTGCTTGATCTTGGCGATCATGGCGGTATTAAAAACATGCTTTGGAGCCGAACCGGTGTTCGCCACGGGGTGTACATCTATCAAGGTCATTTAACCAATAAATACCTGGCAGAACAGTTTAATCTTCCATTTAAAGACCTTGATCTATTAGTAGCTGCACAAGTTTAAGCCTCGTGAGAAAAAGCCTATTCATTTTATTAATTGCCATATTACCCATTTTCTCAGTAAGCCAGGCTCAAAACATCCCGTTGAACAAATATGGCTTGAAGGTGGTTTCAACAGTTGCCTTGTATCAGCAACAGGTAAAAGAAGATTCGACAAAGGCATTAGTTGATATTAAACGAGCAATTCCTAACATTATTTTGGATATAAGGTATGCCACCAGCAATAACTTTATGCATGAAAAAATGTATAATGTGGCGGGTGCATTTACTCGATTGCCTGTTTTAAGGGCATTGCAAAATGTACAGCGTGAATTAAACACCAAAGGATTAGTGCTTAAAATTTTTGATGCCTACCGCACTTACACAGTAACTGTTTCCTTTTATGAAAAGCAAAAAGATTCCATTTTTGTGGCTCCTCCCTGGAAAGGTTCTCGTCATAACCGTGGATGCGCCATCGATTTAACTATCGTAAATCTTATAACTGGCAAAGAGTTAAAAATGCCAACAGCTTTTGACGATTTTAGCCCTAAAGCCAGCGCTGATTACCCCCACCTACCTCAGAAGGTGATTGAAAACAGACAATTGTTACGCGATGTAATGACCAAAAATGGTTTTAATGTTTATAAAGATGAGTGGTGGCACTTTGATTTTAACAACTGGAAAGCATTTGAGATAACCGATATCACCTTTGATGAATTACAAAGTCTGCAAGGTATAAACTAAGACGAAAGCCAACCGTTCAATATCCTCAGCAGTGTGAATGCTGTTGATAACCACCCTGGTTACCGGCTCGCTGTTTGGATTTGGATAGGGAAAGGATGAAACAATTATCTTTTGATCTAACAATCGGTTTTCTATGGTCTTATCATCAATAAAATAGATTGGCAATCCATCGGATTGAACAATAGCAGAAAGCGGCTTTATTAAAACACTGAATTGAGTTATGAGTTTGTTTAAGGCTTTTCGAGATGAATGATAAAGATCTGTTGATTGTAAAAAAGCATGTAAATAGGCAGGAACCGTTGGTGAGCTTCCTCCAAAAACACCATCCTTTCGTATTTTATTAATTCGATTTAGATTACCAGTAATAACACCAGCGGGTATACCAAATGCCTTTCCCATCGAAGCTACCATAATTCGCTCAATATTGGGCAGCACTGGCAAAAATGACCAGTGTCCTTCGCCATGCTCTCCAATTAAACCTAACGCATGAGAATCATCAATAACAATTATCAGGTTTAAGTCGTCAGGAAGCAATTGAAGCCATGTTAAATCATACCTTCTGGCATTTAAAATATCTATGGTATTGATGAAAATAACAGCTTCTGGAAATTTATGTGAATGCAGCTCCGAAAGCACGTGTGCCGTCCATTGCTCATAAGAATAATTTCTCGATTGATAGTTAAGGGGTTTTAATGCAGGGTGAATCCCCGGCGCAATGAATAAATGCGCATGATCTTCAAACTGCCGAAGTACCATTTGACCGGCCAGCATACCCGATGATACGGTAAGTGCACTTTCAGCACCGACCAATTTGGCAATTTCTGTTTCCGCAAGTTCGAAAACATCAATCGTCACATTCCCTAGTCTTGAACTGCCAAAGTTGCTTCCATAAAGTTGAAAGCCTTCAGCTAAATAATTTCTGAATTCGGTATTATAGGCTATTCCTAAATAAGAGGTACCGGCAAAAACCAAGTATTCCTCATTATTTAACCAGGCGGTTCGTCCCTTATGAGCCGATATGTTAAGTTTATTAAACATATTTCTCTAAAATAGTAATCTTCTTAATAAGAAAAGATTAACTTAATAGTTAAAGCATAACTATTATTTGTTATCGCTTACAAAACATAATACCTACTACCTATGCTTGTAAAAACTTTTGGCAGCGCCGTTTTCGGTGTTCAGGCCATTACTATTACCGTTGAAGTAAATGTTACTGCGGGAATCAAATATTTTATTGTGGGCCTGCCCGACAACGCCGTTAAAGAAAGTTACCAGCGAATTGAGGCCGCTATTAAGAATACTGATTTTCATTTGCCACGGATGAAGATTGTGGTAAACATGGCTCCTGCTGATATTCGAAAAGAAGGCTCAGCGTATGATCTGACCATTGCCACAGGCATTCTGGCTGCATCCGGGCAAATTATAAATGCTGAAACTGTTGGGCAGTATTTGATCATGGGCGAACTATCATTAGATGGTGGAGTCCAGCCTCTTAAAGGTGCGTTACCCATAGCTATTCAAGCTAAAAAGGAAGGCTTTAAAGGGATAATTTTACCCAAACAAAATGCACGCGAAGCTGCAATAGTTAGCGACCTGGATGTTTATGGGGTTGAAACCATAACAGAAGTAGTGGATCTGCTGAATGGAAACACCACGCTAACACCAGTTACAGTTAATACCCGTGAAGAGTTTTATAACAACATCAACAATTACGAATTTGATTTTTCTGATGTAAAAGGCCAGGAAAATATAAAGAGGGCGCTTGAAATTGCTGCGGCTGGTGGTCATAACCTGATTTTGATAGGCCCGCCCGGAGCCGGAAAAACGATGTTGGCTAAACGTTTGCCTACCATTCTGCCTCCCTTAAATCTGCATGAGGCCCTTGAAACAACAAAGATCCATTCTGTTGCAGGTAAGCTTAAAGCGTCTGATGCGCTGTTAACTATTCGCCCTTTTCGTTCACCTCACCATACGGTTTCGGATGTCGCCTTAGTTGGTGGAGGTGGCAACCCACAACCGGGCGAAATTTCTCTTGCACATAATGGTGTTTTATTTTTGGATGAACTTCCAGAGTTTAAACGAACGGTGCTCGAAGTAATGCGCCAACCGCTGGAAGAGCGAAGAGTCACAATCTCAAGAGCAAAAATTTCGGTTGATTACCCTGCGAGCTTTATGCTGGTGGCGTCTATGAATCCATGTCCCTGTGGTTTTTATAATCATCCTGAGAAAGAATGTGTTTGCGCTCCCGGTATTGTGCAAAAGTATTTAAGTAAGATATCGGGTCCTTTATTGGATCGGATTGATATTCATGTGGAAGTTACACCAGTCTCCTTCAAAGAGCTTTCAGGAGAACGCTTAACGGAAAAGAGTTCCATCATTCGCGAAAGGGTTATTGCAGCAAGAGATATTCAACAGCTTCGCTTCGAAGGAAAAAAAGAGGTGTATTGCAATGCGCAGATGAGTGCTAAGATGGTACGGGAAATATGCAAGATCAATGAGGCAGGGCAATTGCTGTTAAAAACAGCTATGGAACGACTTGGTTTATCGGCCCGTGCTTACGACCGTATTCTTAAAGTTTCACGTACCATTGCCGATTTAGCTAAATCTGATACAATAGAGGTCGAGCACTTAGCCGAAGCAATTCATTTCAGAAGTTTAGATCGGGATGGTTGGGCGGGGTGATTTATAGCAGAATGTTAGTTTGATTAGACATCGGTTAAAATGAACTTGCAAAACACAAAGGTTTTGAGTCGTATTATCACCTTAAACAAGAAGGTGTGTACATTGGGAAGTTATTAATAAAAATTACATAGAGAAGGCCTATTAAAATGGGAGCGCTTATAGTATATAAAATGCGATTTGAAACCCTGCCTTTCAATAGGTTAATCAGTGAGACTCCACATAAAAGAGAAACCAATAGCTTCCCCTTTGGTGCGTCAGTATGGAAAACCTGTACTATGAAAAATATAAAAAGTCCTACATAAAAAACATCAAAAAATTCAAATTTCCTCATTTTGTTGTAAATCTTAGGGGCAATTTAATTGAATTATTGCCATTGTCAAGATCATAAAGGTGGTTTTAAAGAATATTAAATAGGTATTATTTATCCAGCGTTAAATTAAATAATTATTAGGAGAGTGGATTTCAAGAAGATTATAGATTTGAGCCTTATCTGAACTTTAAACTAATGTTAACTTTTCGTATTAGCTGACAACGAAATATACACTAACAGTTTTTTTGAAGTTAATTTTTGACAAAAGATTCATGAATCTACCTTCATTTTCGTAACAAAAATAATAAGAACCTCTATTGTATACTTTCTTAACTTAGAACCTTCAACCAATGCTATCATCATGAAAAAAACTCTTCTTTCACTGCTGGTAGTTGCCGCAGTGGCAATTACTGGTTCAGGTGTTAAGGCTCAAGGTATTAAAATGCCTGCACCGAGTCCAACTCAAACAATTAAACAAGATTTTGCTCTTTCTTCAATTGAGCTTACGTATTCACGTCCGGGCGTTAAAGGACGTAAAATTTTCGGCGATTTAGTTCCTTATGATAAATTATGGAGAACAGGTGCTAATGCTGCCACCAAAATCACTTTTGGCGAGGATGTGAAAGTTAATGGAGTTGCTGTGCCTGCAGGAGAATATGTTTTATACACTATTCCTTCGGCAACAGGCGACTGGGAAGTAATTTTGAATAAAGGGTTAAAAAACTGGGGAATTGATGGCTATAAAAAAGAAGAAGATGTTGCTCGCTTTAAAGCAACAGCCCGCACATTGCCTTTCAGTCTCGAAACCTTCACAATGACTATCGATAATGTAAAACCAAATTCGGCTGAGGTAGATTTGCTATGGGATAATCTTCAGGTGTTTTTTACTGTTACTGCCGATATTGATAATAAAATCATAGCCTCAATTGATGAAGCCATGAAAGGGGATAAAAAACCTTATTTTCAGGCTGCAGCTTATTATTATGAGACCGGTCGTGATTTGAAACAGGCGCTTTCCTGGTCAGACGAAGCGATTAAGACTCAACCTGATGCATTTTGGGTAATGCACCTTAAGGCTAAGATCCAATATAAACTGAAAGATTATAAAGGAGCTATTGCCACTGCTGAACAGTCAAAAGCAGTTGCTGCTAAGGCCAATAACAACGACTACGTTGCTTTAAATGATAAATTAATCGCTGATGCGAAAAGCGGAAAATAAATTAATCGCTTATAAAAAAATAGCCCGAGGATTACCTCGGGCTATTTTTTTTTCGAACTAACCGTTTAGTTAACCCTTTGAACTAAGCATGATGAACGGTATTACCATTTCTTCCAGTGAAATACCTCCATGCTGGAATGTGTTATTGTAGTAATTCACAAACTGATTATAGTTATTCGGATAAATGAAGTACTCATCTTCCTTGGCAAAAATGAAGCTTTGACTAACATTCACCTTTGGCAAAAACGCATCAGCTGGGTTTTTAACATGGAAAACCTCTTTAGCATCAAATGCAAGGTTTTTTCCCTGCTTATAACGAAGGTTTGTATTCGTATTCCGATCTCCAACAACTTTACTTGGCGTTTTAACCCTTATGGTTCCATGATCGGTGGTAATGACAAGGCGAATATTCTTTTGTGATAGTTTTTTAAGCGCTTCCAGTAAAGGAGAGTTCTCGAACCACGAAAGAGTGAGAGAACGGTAAGCCTTTTCATCCGAAGCCAGCTCTCGGATAATCTCCATCTCTGTACGAGCATGTGACAACATGTCAACGAAATTGTAAACAATCACATTGAACGGATTATTTATCAGGTTGTGGATATTATCTACCAGATCTTTTCCTTGTTCGTAATTTAAAACCTTTGTATAAGAGAATTTCACCTCTTTTCGTGCCCTTTTTAAATGATCAGCCAAGAAATCTTCTTCATACATGTTTTTACCCCCTTCATCATCATCGTTTTGCCATAAATTGGGATGACGTTTCTCCATTTCTGAAGGCAATAACCCGGCGAAAATAGCATTACGGGCATACTGAGTTGCCGTTGGAAGAATACTGTAATAACTTTCTTCGCTTTCAATTCTAAAATACTCACTTACAATAGGGCTAATGATCTTCCATTGATCATAGCGGAGATTATCGATCAGTACAAAGAAAGTTGGCGTTGAATCTAAAAACGGAAAAACTTTGGTGCGCAACAACTGATGGGATTGCGTAGGTGCATCTTCAGGATGGTTAAGCCACTTTACATAGTTCTTCTCCACAAATTTCGAGAACTGCGTATTCGCTTCCCGTTTCTGTTGGGTTAAAATCTCATGCATTCCTTGGTCTTCGAGGTTTTGAAGTTCAAGTTCCCAATAGATCAGTTTTTTGTAAACATCAGCCCATTCTTCGTACGAAAGATTATCATTCAGCGTCATCAATAAGTTCCTGAAATCCTGCTGATAAGCAGAGGCGGTCTTTTCTCCCACTAGGCGCTTATTATCGAGTATTTTTTTAATCGTAAGCAGAATCTGTTTCGGATTAACCGGTTTAATCAGGTAATCGTCTATCTTTGACCCTATAGCATCTTCCATGAGGTACTCTTCTTCACTTTTAGTGATCAGCACCACGGGAATATCTGTATTAATGTTTTTAATTTCAGTAAGTGTTTCAAGTCCTGTTAAACCTGGCATGTTTTCATCTAAAAAAATAAGATCGAAGTGCTCGGCTTTAAAGGCATCAAGGGCATCACTGCCATTGGTAACGGTTTTTATGGTGTAGCCTTTATCTTTTAAAAAAAGGATATGGGGTTTGAGCAAATCAATTTCATCGTCAGCCCAAAGTATTGTAGGTTCCTGCATACGTGTTGAATTAAAAATGGTTAAAAAACGGCTAAAAAGCTTTAGTATCCAAACAGAGAAGCACTTGATGCGTTTCAACTGTAAATTTACCAAATTGTAGTCTTAAAGTAGATATGCTCAATAAGAAGAAAATTGTGAACGACCCGGTTTATGGGTTCATTAATATACAATACGAAATCATCTTTGATTTATTGTCTCATCCCTGGTTTCAGCGGTTAAGAAATATTAAACAATGTGCCATGACACACCTGGTTTATCCGGGAGCCATGCATACCCGCTTTCAGCATGCTTTGGGTGCAACTCATTTAATGAGCCTGGCCATAGAAACCCTTAGGGCAAAAGGACATGAAATTACCGATGAAGAAGCGGAGGCCGTTACCGTTGCTATTTTATTGCACGATATTGGCCATGGCCCATTTTCTCACGCCCTGGAGAACTGCATTATTGAAGATGTTCACCATGAAACCATTTCGGCATTAATAATGGATAAGCTTAATGAAGAGTTTAATGGCCGTTTAACACTAGCTATCGATATATTCAATAATCGATACAGCAAAAAATTCTTACATCAATTGGTTTCAAGCCAGCTCGATCTTGATCGAATGGATTACCTGAACCGCGACAGTTTCTTTACCGGTGTTTCAGAGGGGGTGATCAGCTACGACCGTATTCTAAAAATGCTTAACGTTGCCAATGACCGCATTGTGGTGGAGGAAAAAGGGATTTACTCCATTGAAAAATTCATTATTGCCCGCAGGTTAATGTACTGGCAGGTGTATTTACACAAAACGGTAATTGCAGGCGAAACCATGCTTTTTAAAATATTGAAAAGAGCCAAAGAGCTGGCCCTAAATGGAGTAGAATTGTTTACCACACCTTCATTTCGTTTGTTTTTATATAACCGGATCGCAAGAGAACGTTTTCTTTCAGATGAACAGTACCTGGATCATTTTGTAAGACTAGATGATCATGATATTAATGCGTGTATAAAAGTTTGGGCCGACCATAACGATAAAATCCTATCGTATCTATGCCAATCACTGATAAACAGAAAACTTTACCGTGTTGAAATTCAGAAGGAGCCTATTGGCAAAATCAGAATTGAAGAAATAAAGCGTCAGGTAAAACAACATTTCGGCATAACTGATGAAGAGGTGCAATATTTCGTATTTTCTGATATGATTTCTAATAGTGCCTATAAAAAGGTTGACAGGATTGAAATTTTACGAAAAGACAATACTGTAATCGATCTAACAGAAGCATCTGACAATTTTAATATTGAAGCTTTAGCTAAAACCGTGGAGAAATACTACTTATGTACTCCAAGAATTTAAGAATGGCCAAAAGCGAAACAAAATCAATAAAAATAGGGTAAAAGGTATTTTGCAAGCACGCAACATATCAGCGAATTAAGGGCAATTCGTATTTAAAAATAGTGTTAAGCAAATTATTCATTTGTTAATGTGGAGGAATTTTCTTCACCTTTGTAAAATTTTTAGTTTCAAAATATTTACATGATCCGGTTTACCGCAGCGGAATTAGGCAAATTATTAAATGGGGTTGTTGAAGGCAATCCGGATGTTACAGTTTCAGAACTTGCTAAAATTGAGGAAGGCTCAACTGGCTCTCTTTCATTTTTAGCAAACCCAAAGTACGCCCCTCACTTATATACTACAAACGCTTCAGTAGTAATTGTTAACAAAGACCTGGTACTTACTGGTGATGTAAAAAGTACGCTCATCAGGGTTGATGATGCGTATTCTGCATTTTCAGTTCTATTGGAAAAATATAATACCATTAAACAAAACAAAACAGGTATTGAACAGCCATCGTTCATTAGCACTTCAGCAACGGTTGGCGAGAATTTGTACCTGGGCGCTTTTGCTTACATTGGCAACAATGCTAAGATTGGTAAAAACGTAAAAATTTATCCTCAGGCATATATTGGCGACAATGTAAAAGTTGGCGACAACTCAGTGATCTTTGCCGGGGTTAAAATTTATTCAGATTGTGTTGTTGGAAACAATGTAACCATTCATGCCGGTACCGTAATTGGTAGCGACGGATTTGGCTTTGCTCCGCAAGCCGATGGTTCATATTCTAAAGTAGCTCAAATCGGAAACGTTGTCATTGAAGACAATGTTGAAATTGGTGCTAATACAACAATTGACCGTGCTACCATGGGTTCAACCATAATTGGTAAAGGCGTAAAACTGGATAACCTGATTCAAATTGCTCACAATGTTGAACTTGGTGCAAATACAGTTGTAGCTGCCCAGGCTGGAATTTCAGGAAGTACCAAAATTGGTGAAAGCTGTGTAATTGCCGGCCAGGTTGGTATCGTTGGCCACATCACAATTGCCAAAGGTTCTCAATTTGGAGCTCAATCAGGCGTTCATAAAACAATTACCGAAGAAAACAAAAAATGGAACGGTTCTCCAATCGATCCTTACTTTAACTCCCTCAAAACTATCCAAGTGTTACCTCGTCTTCCGGAGCTCGAACGCAAGGTTTACGAACTCGACAAAACCATAAAAGAACTAAAAGGAGATAAATAACAAAGGTTTTGTACCCGATAATAAAACGGTATACAGTCTTTTAAGTAAAAATTGCATTTTTCATTACTTAAGAAGTAGTTTTTAGTAATTTTGCAGGCTGAAATAATTAGCGCTGTATTTATATCAGCAGCAATAAGCAGTAGCTCTTGTTGTTACAGCCGAATAAAATTACTTTGAATGAACATTAAGCAAAGAACCCTCAAGGCACCTGTATCAGTATCGGGCGTAGGCCTTCACACCGGAGCAAGTGTAACTCTTACTTTTAAGCCCGCTCCTGAAAATCACGGTTATAAGTTTCAGCGTATTGATTTACCGGGCAACCCGATTATCGATGCTGATGTTGATAACGTGGTGGATACCTCGCGAGGCACTACTCTTGAACAAAATGGCGGTCGCATTAGTACCATTGAGCACGTATTAGCGGCTTTGGTAGGATCAGAAGTTGACAACGTATTGATCGAAGTGGATGGCCCTGAGGCGCCGATAATGGATGGAAGTTCTATTCAATTTATCGAGTCTTTCGAAAAAGTTGGCTTTGAAGACCAAAAGGCTGATCGGGAATATTTTCATATCAACCAAAACATTCATTATGCAGAGGCTGACAGAAAAGTTGAAATGATCGCTATGCCTGCTGATGATTACCGTTTAACTGTTATGGTTGATTACAACTCGCCGGTTTTGGGAACTCAGCATGCCAACATCTCTCATATTTCCGAATTCAGAAGTGAAATTTCTTCTTGCCGAACGTTCGTGTTTTTACATGAACTAGAGCTTTTGTTAAAACACGGCTTAATTAAAGGCGGTGATTTAAATAACGCAATTGTAATTGTTGATAGAGAGGTTCACCCTGAAGAATTAACGCATTTAGCTAAACTGTTCAACCGTCAGGAAATTGCAGTTGCTAAAGAAGGTATCTTAAATAATATTTCGCTTCGTCATCAAAATGAGCCGGCACGACACAAGTTGCTGGATGTTATTGGTGATTTAGCGTTAGCAGGAATGCCGTTAAAAGCACATATCATGGCTGCTCGTCCGGGCCATGCTGCAAACGTAGCTTTTGCGAGAAAAATTAAAGCTATGATCAAAAAAGAACGTAGAGGTAAAACAATTCCGTTATACAACACAAACGCCAAACCAGTTTATGATGTAAATGAGATCATGGCTCGTTTACCGCATCGTCCTCCATTTTTGTTGGTAGATAAGATCATGGAAATTTCTCAAAACCACGTGGTAGGTGTAAAGAATGTAACCATGAATGAGCCGTTCTTTGTGGGTCATTTCCCTGGAAGTCCGGTTATGCCTGGCGTTCTGCAAGTAGAGGCCCTTGCTCAAAACGGAGGAATTTTAGTGTTGAATACGGTACCTGATCCAGAGAACTACCTTACCTATTTTATGAAAATAGAAAATGTAAGATTCAAGGAAAAAGTACTTCCGGGCGATACATTGATCTTAAGATGTGACCTTACCGCACCGATCAGACGTGGCATTTGCCAGATGAAAGGTGTTGTAATTGTTGGCGATAAAGTTGTAACCGAGGCTGAAATGATGGCCCAAATTGTAAGAAAACCAAACGTATGATTCAACCATTAGCATACATTCACCCTCAAGCTAAAATTGCCGATAATGTGGTAATTGAACCCTTTGTAACCATCCATAAAGATGTTGAAATTGGAGAAGGTACATGGATCGGTTCGAATGTGACCATTATGGACGGTGCCCGCATCGGTAAAAATTGTCGTATTTTTCCAGGAGCTGTTATTTCAGCTGTTCCCCAGGATTTAAAATTCGGTGGAGAATATACAACAGCAGTTATTGGCGACGGTACAACTATTCGCGAGTGTGTAACCGTAAATCGTGGTACAAGCGACCGTCAAGAGACCAGAATAGGCAAAAACTGTCTTTTAATGGCTTATGTTCATATTGCCCACGATTGTAAAATTGGCGATAACTGTATTTTAGCAAACGCCGTTCAGGTTGCCGGTCACGTAACGGTTGATGACTGGGCGATCATAGGCGGAACTTCAGCTATTCACCAGTTTGTTTCAATTGGTGCGCATGTGATGGTATCAGGCGGATCATTGGTTAAGAAAGATATTCCTCCTTATACAAAAGCTGGTCGTGAGCCGCTTTCATTTGTTGGTATCAACTCGGTAGGCTTGCGTCGTCGTGGTTTCGATTCTGAAAAGATCAATCAAATACAAGAGGTTTACCGTATTTTATACATGAAGAACTTCAATACCACCAAAGCATTGGATATTATTGAAGCTGATATTACCCCTACGGAAGAACGCGATGAAATCGTTAATTTCATCCGCAATTCGAACCGTGGTATCATGAAAGGCTTCTCTAGCAATTAATGGAGATAAGCCTGCAAAATATTGGCCGACGGTTTAACCGCGACTGGATCTTTAAAGGTATTGATTACCGCTTTGAACAGGGCAATTCATACGCCATTTTAGGACCCAATGGTTCGGGTAAATCCACGCTGGTTCAAATTATTGCAGCAAGTTTAAGTCCTTCCGAAGGAACGATCACTCACCAATATCAAGGAAAAAAAGTAGAAGCTGAAGAGGTTTTCCGCCTCCTCAGCTTCGCTTCTCCTTATCTCGAATTACTCGAAGACTTCACACTCAACGAGCTCATCGACTTTCATTTCAACTTTAAACAGTTTATTAGCGGATTCGATAAAAATCAGGTTATTGAATTACTAGGGTTTGAGAAATACCGCGACCGGTTAATAAAGAATTATTCATCGGGCATGAAACAACGGGTAAAGCTGGCTCTGGCTTTCTCCTCAAAATCCCCATTGTTGTTACTCGATGAACCTACCGCTAACCTTGATAATCAGGGTGTTGACTGGTACCTGAACCTTATTGAGCGCTTTGCTGCCGACCGTCTTACGATCATCTGTTCAAACCAGGAACATGAATACTCCTTTTGCAAACAACAGCTTAATATTGTTGATTACAAGAGTTAAATAATCGGCTTCAATCGCTTCATCCACATTTAGTTCAACAACCTAATCTTTCTGAGTTTTTATTATCTTTGCCGCTCAATTACAAACACTTTAATTTTTTATGGCTAAGGCTTCAGACGTAAAAACCGGTAATATTCTTCGCTTTAACGGCGAATTGGTATTGGTTGAAGAATTCATTCACCGCACACCAGGAAACCTTCGTGCTTTCTACCAGGCGAGCATGCGTAACATAAAAACCAATAAATTGGTTGAATATCGTTTCCGTACTGATGAGGAGGTGACAATTGCCCGTGTAGAAACTCAAAACTATCAATATTTATATGAGGATGGCGAGAATTTGGTGGTAATGGACAACAATACTTACGACCAGATCTATGTTCCTAAAGCAATGTTTGGTGATGCAGTTAAATTTTTAGCTGAAGGAATGCAAGTGATGGTGGCATTGGAAAACGATGATGCTATTATGGCAACAATGCCTAGCCACGTTACACTGGAAATCACTTATTCAGAGCCTGCTGTTAAAGGTGATACCGCAACGAACGTTACTAAATCAGCAACAGTTTCAACTGGCGCCGAAATTCGTGTTCCTTTATTTATTAACGAAGGCGATAAAGTTAGAATTGATACTCGCACTGGCGATTATATTGAGCGCGTAAAAGAATAATTCTTTTCAAAATAGTATAAAAGAGGCCTTTGCAAACGTATTGCAAAGGCCTCTTTCTTTTGGGCTTGCCGGCTAGAATATCAGTTTATAGCCTCTACCATGTACATTGATGATCTCCACAGTTTCGTCATCTTTTAACAGCTTTCGCAATTTGCTGATATAAACATCCATGCTGCGGGCATTAAAATAATTATCACTTCCCCATATCGAAACCAGAGCCTGCTCCCGGCTTAAAACATCGTTCTTATGTTTGCAAAGCAGATGAAGTAATTCCGATTCCTTTGCCGAAAGTTTTTGGGCATTATAGCCATTATAAATCTCTTGCGAAATGGGGTCGAATAAAATAGCCCCAACCTGAAACTTATCAGGATGCTTTTCTTCTACAGGTGGATTATTGCTGCGTTTTAGCAAGGCATTTATACGCAGTAAAAGCTCTTCGATCCTAAACGGTTTAGTGATATAATCATCACCGCCAATATTAAAACCCTGAATTTTGTCCTCCAACATTGATTTGGCGGTAGCAAAAATAATAGGAATTCGCTGATTAAGCGCCCTGATCTCTTGTCCCAGGGTAAAACCATCTTTCCTGGGCATCATTACATCTAAAATACATAGGTCGAAACTCTTGAGTTTAAAAGCCGCTAAACCTTGCATGCCGTCTACGCAAAGCGTTACTTCATATCCTCCTTTAAACTGCAGATACTCCTGCAAAACCATTCCCAGGTTTGGGTCGTCTTCAACCAGCAGAATTTTTTTACTCATTATTTATCAATGATTAGCTTATTAGAAAACTCAGCTCGAAAGTACTGCCCCTTTGTGGCTCGCTTTTAACCGAAATATTCCCTTTTAACAGTTTAACAATTGAATATACATAGTTAAGTCCCAATCCGAAGCCTTTAACATTATGCAGGTTTCCGGTATGAGCACGGTAGAATTGATCGAACACCTTACTTTGCTGCTCGCGAGTCATTCCTATTCCGTTATCAATTACTTTTATTAATATCAAATTTCCAAGGTTTTGGGTTGAAATAATGATGGCTGGATCAGTTTCTGAATATTTCAAGGCATTATCCAACAGGTTATAAATAACATTTGAAAGATGAAGTTCATCCCCGGTTATTATTGAATCTGTTGCTTGCAGGTCAAAGTTGAGTAAAGCATTTCTACGTTTAAATTGCAGATCCATGCTATCGGCAACGGCGGCAATTAAAGTGTGCATATTCACCTGTTTCTGTTCCAGCTTAAGGTCGCTTTTCTCTAAACGAGCCATGCTTAACACCCGCTCCACATAGCTGCTCAAACGCAGGTTTTCATCATAGATAATACCCGCATATCGGTTCACCATTTTTTTGTCATCGGCCATTTGCTCATCACGCAGGGCTTCGCTGGCCAGCATAATGGTGGCTACAGGAGTTTTAAACTCATGAGTCATATTATTGATGAAATCACTCTTCATCTCCGATAATTTCTTTTGACGTAAAAGTGCCGTAAGCGCAATGGCGAAACAAGCCATAATCACTAAAACAATTAATGAAGAGGCGATGATCAATATCCCCATTTTCTTTAGCAAGAAATCAGCCTTATTGGGAAAAACTACATTTAATATTCCGGCGCTGTGCAAAACATCCTGAGGAAATAATGCTGTTTGATAACTGTATTTTGTCTTTTTTGAGGAAAAGGCTTTGTCAGCAACTGAATGGAATATTGTTCTACTACTGTCGTCAACCAATGAAAATTGAAAATCGAGGTTAATTTTCGCCTCTGTAAATCCTTCATGCAGCAATGAATCAACTATATGAGGTTTAACCCGATCAATTAATGATTGCTTCTTTAAATTGGCTTCCATAGCTAACTTTTCAAAAATTTCTACTCTTTTCTTGAATTTTGAAACGGAATCTAGCCAAGAGGTAACCAATACATCCTCTTTTATTTCGGCATTTTGTTCCTTTTCAACTAATTCTCTTCTGCGCTCAATCCTGAACTCTTCGGGCAGTTCCCGAGTGTAAACCTCAGAGGCAACAGGGGCAACTGGGTACCTGAAGAAAACAATGTTAGAATCAATCTGCCCATCAGGGCCGATTCTTACAATAACTCGCTGATTTAAACGATCCCTTTTTAGCTGCAAATGCCGTCCTTTAAGCATCTGCTTAATATCTGCAGGATCCATCACTTTGGATTCTTCAGCATGATTGAAAACTAAAACTTTAGGATTTATAACAACTGAATCAGATCTAAAAGCTTCAAACGGTCTTGTTCTAACTAGTTTAACTTCTTCAACATGCTTTTCTTTTGGTTGCTTATGTTTATTTGCCGGCATTTTGCCTGGGGCAGGAAACTTAAAAACAGGAGGAGCCTCTACTTTGGTTTTAATAAATCCCAAAGCTTCATTTTTTTCGAGTTTTGCAGCCACGGTTTGCATCACTGTTTTAACAGTTTGATCAAACAGCTGCGATTTAACCCGATAAGAATCGAATAGAAAGTAGGCTTGCATGCCCATCAAGCAAATAAGGCCGAGACCAATTGCTATTACAATGAATACAAAGCTTTTTTTCTTCATCTTCTATAATATTAACAGCACAAAACTAAGCAGCAAAGCACGGGAGCTGCAATATTTAACACTTTTTAACATCACGTTAACAAATTTTCACGGTTGCTGAAACTACATTTGGCGTATAAACAAGTACTAATTATGAAGAAGTACGTATTACCAGTGGTATTATCCGTGATAAGCGCTGCTGCGTTTGCGCAGGAAAAAGCGCCTAAGAAGGAAGTCATTTATCGTAAAATAGAAATTAAAGGCAACGATACGATTGTAGATGTAACTAAAAACTATGATCAACTTTCGGAGGCAGAACGCAAGGATCTAGACCAGTTAAAAGAGATAAGAATTACTCCTGATGCTCATCGGGTTAAAGTGGTGAAAAAACTTGACAGCGTTCAAATTGCCAAATTAAAAAAAGAAGGAAAATGGGTTGAAGCAGATAATACTGATGTGATCATTGCTAATGGTCATGGAATTCTGATGCCGCCACCGGGAGACGAGCACTTTTTCGAAAAAAGGGTTAACAAAAAAGTTCAGATTACTGTTGATAGCACCGGTAAAAAGAAAGTGATTGTTTTAGAAACTGATGGTGATGATGATGAGCTGATGCCTCCTCCCGGCATGCCAGGTGATGACATTGTGATTGAAAGAGTGCCAAGGGCCAAAGGGGACAGAATGATGTTTCGTAAGCATTTCAGTCCTGAATATGAGTTAAATTTTAAACTTCCGACTAAAGGAGCCATTTTGGTAAAAGTGAAAGATGAAACCGGTAAAGAAGTGTTTAAGGAAACGGTGAATAATTTCTCGGGGAACTTCTCTAAAACCATTGAACTGTTTCCGGGCAAATACCTGCTTTTGGTTCAGCAAAAGGGCAAAGAAGTATTGAGTTATAGCTTTTTTAAATAAATTTCTCTTTATATATAACCAAGTAGCCGTTCTAGAATATTGGAACGGCTTTTTTGTTATATAAGAGATCGGCCAAAATTATTTCAACCTTACCGAACAGCATTTTCTATAGCAAAAGAAATATCAATATTTATTCATAGCCAATGGCTGTATCTGGTAACTTTTAGCTGTATTTAATTCTTAATAGTTCTGTTAGAAGTTAAAACAATTTAAACAGGCATAAAAAAACCGACTCGGTGGTCGGTTAATATTCTTCTAATCAAATTGTTAGAATGGAAGATCGTCAGCTTCTCCCGGTGCACTTGATAAATCAGGAGGCGTAAACGATGGCATCTCGTCAACAGGCGCTCCTGCAGCTGCTCCCGAAAGAGGACTTACTCTCCAAATCTGAAGTGTGTTAAAATAATCAGTCTTACCAGTCTTTGGATTGTTCCAGGCACGACCTTTTAAATTGAATGACACTTCCACCATATCACCCACTTTACATTTATCCATTAGAGAAACTCGATCCTGAATAGCTTCGAATTTAATATACTCAGGATATGAAGGGTTTTCTGCGTATTCAATAACTAATTCACGTTTACGGAATGAAGAGGTTACTTCCATCACTTCCGAAATTTCGTGTACTTTACCTTTAATGTCCATAATATTGACGAATTTAGCCTGCAAAATTAATAATCAATTCCTTATTAACAGATGTCTGTTTTCAACAAAGCTGAAAAAATTATTGTTACCTGTCCCAAACACCTTGCCACCTATCTCCGAAGAGAGGTATTATACATGGGTTTTGAGATTGTAGATCAGGGACAAACCTATATAGAAACCCACGGAACGCTCACTGACTGTATTAAGCTCAACCTTAATTTGCGCACCGGAAACAATGTGCTGTATGAATTGAAAAGCTTCCGGGCCATGGACGCTGATAAATTATATGACGAATTGATTCAGATGCCTTGGGAAGCATGGTTAGATGAAGCCGGTTATGTTTCGGTGACTTGTAATGTTAACAATCCGTTTATAGACAACACCATGTTTGCCAATATGCGTGTTAAAGACGCCATTGTAGATCGACTTACCCAAAAGCGTGGCCGTCGCCCCGATTCAGGACCTAAACGCGACAAAGCGGTTATTCACTTGCATTGGCAGGAAGATCGCGCTTCGGTTTATATCGATTCATCAGGTGAAACGCTTTCGAAACACGGCTATCGTAAGCATCCGGGTTTAGCCCCTATGCAGGAAAGTTTAGCAGCGGCAGTTGTAATGGCAACCGGCTGGAACGGAAGCGGCCACTTGATCAACCCAATGTGTGGAAGTGGTACCCTTGCGATTGAAGCAGCTTTGTTTGCATTAAATCGTTCGGTAGGTTTATTCCGTGATAATTTTGGCTTTATGCACATTAAAGGTTTTGAGGAAGAGGCTTATGTCGCTGAGCGTCGTAAAGCTCGCGAGCTAGCCAAAAAGCTGATCCCTGGTAAAATCATCGCGACAGACTTAAATCCTAAAGCAGTAGAACTTGCCCGCAAGAATGCTATAACTGCCGGAGTAGAGCAGTACATTGAATTTGACGTTTGTGATTTCCGCGATACCGAAATTCCCGAAGGAGAAGGTGTGATTGTTTTCAATCCTGAGTACGGAGAGCGTTTGGGTGATTATGAAGAATTGGTTGAGATTTACAAAGCCATTGGCGATTTCTTAAAGCAGAAATGCAAAGGCTATAACGGCTATATTTTTACAGGAAGTCCGAATTTGGCAAAAAAAGTTGGTTTGAAAGCTTCCCGTAAAATCGAATTCTTCAACTCAAAACTTGAGTGTCGGTTGTTGGAATATGAATTATACGACGGTACTAAGCGGAGCGAAGAAGACCGACCAAAGAGAAAAACAGAGTAAAAGTATTATTCAACAATAATTTGTCATTCCGATAAAGGAAAAACCTCTTGCTTCGGAATGGCATATTGAAAACGTAAATTTTTCAATTGACACCATTCTCTTTTCAACCCATCGGCATTGTTCACTCTCCGTTTAAAGAGAAATTCGGAATTCCACGTCAACCCGGACTAGCTCCTTCATCTACCGCAGTTATCGAATTAGTTCCACCTTTTAACCTGACTGAAACGGTTGAAGGTTTATCGCAATTCTCACATGTATGGGTGACCTTTGTGTTTCATGCTACCGCGGAACGAGGATGGACGCCAACGGTTCGTCCACCACGATTGGGCGGAAACGAGCATGTTGGAGTTTTTGCAACCCGCTCCACTCATCGACCAAATCCAATTGGCCTGTCGGTGGCGGAACTCGGAAAGATTGAAACCGAAAACGGAAAAGTGCTTATTCAGCTACGAAATATCGATTTGATGGATGGAACTCCGGTTCTGGATATCAAACCTTACCTCCCATATGCCGATGCAATTCCAGGGGCCAAAGGCGGCTATGCAAGTGATGCTCCATCACAAAAATTAAGCGTTCGGTTTAGCGCCAAAGCTGAAACTGATCTTCAAACTAACCCTCAGCTTAAACAGTTAATCACTGAGATCATCAGCCTTGATCCTCGACCTGCCTATAAATCCGCAAAAGCTGATGAAAAAATTTATGGCATTGCAATAGGTGATGTTGATGTAAAATTTACCATTGAAAGTGGGATAGCCACAGTTATCGAAATTATCAACTTTAAGTAAAACAATTACCAGCAACATCTTTAACTTGTAGCTATGAATATTGAATTACTTCGAGATTTTTGTATTGCTAAAAAAGGTGTAACGGAAGAGTTTCCTTTTGGTGAGGACACACTGGTTTTTAAGGTAATGGGCAAAATGTTTTGTTTGATCAGCCTAAGCAATCCTCATTCATGTAATTTAAAATGCGATCCGGAGAAAGCTGTTCAATTACGAGAAGAGCATTTTGAAGTTACAGGAGCCTTTCATATGAATAAGGTTCATTGGAATACCGTTAGCTTTGAGGGGACTTTGAATGACTCCGATATCTTTAACTGGATCACTGATTCGTATGAATTGGTGATAGCAGGTTTGCCAAAAAAAGTAAAAGAAGAGTTGGCTAAGTTTAATTAAATTTAGCTGAACAATTATTTTTCACCTTAATCAATAAACTATGTGGGCCGAAGTTGATAATAAGCTTACGCGAACTTTCCAGTTTGCCACTTTTGTAGAAGCTTGGGGTTTTATGAGCAAAGTAGCCTTGCTTGCCGAGCGAATGAACCATCATCCTGAATGGACAAATGTGTACAGTACTGTTGATATTAAACTAAGTACACACGATGCAGGTGATATTGTCACAGATAAAGACCGGGAACTGGCACTGGCCATTGATCAGCTGCTAAGGTAGTTTGCCACAATAAAGTGACGTTTCCCGCGCTTTCGCGGCTCCAAAATCTTCTGCCGTATTAATACTTTAGGCTTCCATTAATTCAATTTATGAAGAAGACCCTATTGTTATTTTTTGCCTTTACCATTTCACTTTTAGTACATGCTCAGCAAACTCCGTTTGAGCTGAGTGGAGGAAAGCAAACGGCTACCTATACCGAAGTCATCAGCTATTTCAAAAACATAGCTCAAAAATATCAGGAAGCTAAGTTCATTGATTATGGAACTACCGATGTAGGTAAACCGCTAAACCTGATCGTTCTTTCTAAATCAAAAGATTTCGACCCGGTTTCGCTGCATAATAAAGGCAAAGCGATCGTATTGGTCAATAATGGAATTCATCCGGGCGAGCCGGAAGGAATTGATGCCACCATGATGCTGGTGCGAGACCTACTGGAGAAAAAACAATTGCCCGAAGATGTAGTCCTTTGTTTTATTCCGGTTTATAATATTGATGGAATGCTGAACCGGGGACCAAACTCAAGAGTTAACCAAAATGGACCGCTTGAATATGGCTTCCGTGGAAATTATAGAAACCTAGACCTTAACCGTGATTGTATTAAAACCGATTCCCGCAATTCATTAGCGTTTCAGCAGATCTTTCAGCAATGGAAACCCGAGGTTTTTGTAGATAACCATACCAGCAACGGAGCCGATTATCAATATGTGATGACCTATATCGCCACACAAAAAGATAAGCTCCAGCCTGATGTATCAACCTATATGAATAAAAAACTGATCCCGGTGTTGCTGGATAAAATGAAGGCTCGTAAGTTTGAAATGGTTCCCTATGTAAATGTTTGGGGAGCCACACCCGACAAAGGTTATGATGGCTTTGATGATTCGCCAAGATATACCACCGGTTATTCTACCTTGTTTAATACGATTGGCTTTGTGGTTGAAACGCATATGTGGAAACCATTTGATCAGCGTGTTTGGGCCACTTATGGGTTTATGGAAGAATTGATCAAACAAGTGAATACTGATACAAAGCAAATTGTTGAAACCAAACGCAAGGCAGACGAGTCATTGAAAACCCAGGTTTCTTATCCCTTGAATTGGAAATTAGATACCGCAAAGGCCGAACAATTTATCTTTAAAGGTTTTGAAGGAAAGTATAAACCAAGCGAAGTAAGCGGCTTAGAACGCTTGTATTATGACCGTACAGCACCTTATGAAAAGACAATCAATTATCGTAATTCATTTATTCCAACAGTAACTGTTGAAAAACCCTGGGCCTATGTAATTCCGCAATCATGGACCAAGATAATTGAGCTGCTGAAACTTAACGGTGTTCAAATGAAGCCTTTGCCAAAAGATATGACTTTAAAAGGGGAAATGTATTATATAGATGATTATAAAACAGGGAACCGACCCTATGAAGGCCATTACAATCATTCAGCAGTCATTGTGAGGAAGGATACCATGAGTGTTCAATATTATAAAGGCGATTTTGTTGTACAAGTTGACCAAACAGTAAACCGATATATTGTAGAGACGTTGGAACCGCAGGCCATTGATTCTTACTTTAACTGGAACTTTTTCGACAGTATTTTAGGGCAAAAAGAGGGCTTTTCTGATTATCTGTTTGAAGATATTGCTTCGGAGCTATTGAAAAATGATAAAGCATTAAAGGAAAAGCTCGACGCCAAGCGTGCTGCCGACCCTAAATTGGCTCAAAACGCCTATGCCCAACTCGATTTTGTTTATAAGAACTCACCTTATTACGAAAAAACTCATAACCGATACCCGGTAATGCGACTATTACAACCGATTTACTTAGGATATTAAATTAAAGCGCTCCGAACATTCGGAGCGTTTGTTTTATCAAAAAGTATGAGCACAAATAGGTAAGGGGGTATGGATGAAATCGCCGAATTGGACCCTTTACAAAAAATACCGGAGTATTTTTTTCAGTAGGGTCCCGGTTGACGACTTCGGTATAAAATTTAATTGTAAATCCCCAAGGATCATGTTCGGTATCAGCTGATCATTTCTCTTCTCTTTTTCTTCCATGGCATATTATAAATAGTGTTTGCGTAAAAGTTGAATTCAAATTTAAAGGCACCCTTTGCATCAATCAAATTGATTGCTTTTATAACCTGATAGAAAAACTTGATATTTGTTCAGACTTAAAAGGATGGGCAGAGATATTCAGTTGCCATCTTTGAGCAAGTATTTACTACTAACAACATGACATTAACACAATTAGAATACATAGTTGCCGTGGATACGCATAGACATTTTGCATCGGCAGCCGACAGCTGTTTTATTACTCAACCAACGCTAAGCATGCAAATTCAAAAGCTGGAGGAAGAGTTAGGGATTAAGGTTTTTGATCGAAGCAAGCAGCCGGTATTACCAACTGAGGCAGGGAAGGAAGTCATTGCTCAAGCGCGGATTGTATTGCAGGAATCGGCTCGGTTGAAGGAAATTGTAAAAAATAAGGTGGGTGAAATTGAAGGTCATTTGCGTTTAGGCATAATTCCTACGCTTGCGCCATATCTTCTGCCGCTGTTTTTAAATTCATTTTTGGAGAAATACCCAAAAGTAAAAATCAGCGTTTGGGAACAAACCACCGAAAGCATTATTGAGCACCTAAAATACAACCGATTAGATGCAGGCATTTTAGCCACTCCATTGAACGACAATAGCATATTCGAATATCCATTGTTTTACGAGGAGCTTGTTCTGTATGTTTCTCAACGGAACGAATTAATGGATAAGCAGTTTGTATTGGCAGATGATATTGATATTAAAAAACTGTGGCTGCTGCAAGAAAGTCACTGTATGCGTTCGCAGATCATGAACTTATGCCAACTGCATAATCAATTAAAAGACGATAATAATTTTGAATACGAGGCGGGCAGTATTGAAACCCTAAAAAAGATGGTGGAGCTAAATAACGGAATTACCATTTTACCTGAACTGGCCGTAAATGATTTATCAGAGGAGAAGAAAACTCAGGTTCGCAATTTCATTGCCCCGGTTCCGGTACGCGAGATAAGCATTGTAACGCACCGCAGCTATGTAAAGAAGCGTTTAATTGATGCTTTAAAGGCCGAAATAGTAAATGTTGTTCCAGCGCATATGCTTCAGCGTGAGCAATTGAATATTGTACCAATATAATAGTCATCAGTCACCAGCCTGCAGACTGAGGACTGGATCCTGCCAACTGAACCCTTTTTTCTTTTCGTTAAATAAAATACCTTAGCAGCCATTTAAAATTTTATGCAAGAAATTCTTCAAACCACACCGGTTGCGACAATTATATTCGCTTTTACCGTTTTTACAAGCGCGTATGGATTGTATTTTAATCATGATGTTAACTACCAATTCAGTCTGCATCCCTATAGTATTAACCGCGGAAGCCGTTATTACACAGTTTTAACCAGTGGCTTAGTCCACGGCGATCTGGGGCATTTATTATTTAATATGCTCACCTTTTACTTTTTCGCTTTTAAGCTTGAGCAGTTCTTTGTAATGGCTAAAGGTCCAATGGGACATTGGCTGTTTGCAGCAATGTATATTATCGCCTTGGTACTAAGTGATATTTCAACCATTATTAAGCACAAAAACAATATTCATTATTATAGTTTAGGGGCATCAGGAGCCATTTCAGCGATTTTATTCAGCATGATCTTATTTATGCCCAATATGAAAATTGGGATGCTTTTTATTCCAATAGGAATACCGGCCTACATTTTTGGGCCACTCTATTTGGCGTATTGTGTTTATTCATCCCGCAATCAACGCGATAATGTTAACCACGATGCACACTTTTACGGCGCCGTGGCGGGGTTACTGTTTACTATTATCCTGTTTCCGGGTATTCTTTCAGCCTTTTTACAACAATTGCTGGGCTAAGGCAGCTAGGTTCAATAACAATATTTTGAGCACCGATACTTGTATCGGTGCTTTTTATTTATACGATGTTGATGGTGTTCAGAAAGAAGCCGACATGAGCCCAGGAAAGTAATAAGATGTAAAGTTTACCAAAATGATTAATCATTTAAATCATACCGGAGTGCGAATTCAGGCTTTAGTTGACCCATTATAAACCAGTATGTTTAGTCGCGTGGAAGATATTCGAAAAGGCAGGGGCACCAATGCTCATGAAGTTTATTTTAACGTTACCGGTCAGGAGGCTACCGGTGATAATTCTGATAATTCACCAAAACTCGCTGAACTGAAATCGGCAAGCCGTAAGGCAACGTATTAATGGTCAAGTTTCAGGAATCACAGAGAAGGTTTTACCTGTAGTTGATGTAAATAGTGTAATAATCATGAATAAACGCAGGAACTAACTTGGAACCAGTGTTTTATCTGTTTATTTTAGATAAACGAGCCTATTAATTACTTACAGCATTCACAACAACTATAAACTTATGAAAAACGGTCTGGTTCTCTTACTTGGTTGTATTTTATTGATCGGTTGCAAAAAAGGAGACAATGAGATTGAGGACCCTCAAACGCATCCTGAAATGTTTTACAAAAACCTCGAAGACACAGAAGTGAGATTTGACCAGATTAAATACCTGGACATTGACAACGACGGGGCCAAAGATTTCTATTTTAACGTTCAATTATTGGGAGATCCGGTTCAGCAACGAGACAGGATACAATATTTAGCAAACTCCTTACAGCAGGGATACTTATTGAATGATGCTCAGGATCAATCTCCGATTTTAAATAAGTTCGATCCGGTCTCTAATACACATGAAGGATATACCTGGTATGAGAATTCTTCCATATTACTAGCAGAAAAAATTGTAACCTTCAATGGAAATTTTTGGGAGGGTCTCTGGAAAGATGCCGATCATAAGTTTCTTCCAGTACAGGTTAAGAAGAATCAATCACTATATCATGGTTGGATAGAGCTCTCTATCAATACAGGAAAAGAAGTGCTCATCTTGCATCGAAGTGGTATCAGTAAAAAAGAAGATAAGGAAGTAAAAGCCGGATACTAACATCCGGCTTTCTGAACGGCTTAGTCTGCTTTGGAAAGTGTTAGAGAAAAAATTCTAAAATTCTCTTTCTACAAATGCCTTCATATAACCTTTAATCAGATTTCGAGTATGAATAAAGGCTTCACGATTCTGCTCATAATCTCCGGGTAGTTTTGCCGGATCAGGAAAATCATGGTGGAATTGTTTTGCTATAGTAGGAAACACCGGACAACGTTCCTTCGCATTATCACATACGGTAATCACAAAATCGAAATCAATACCTGCATATTCATCTACATTATTGGAGGTATGTTTTGAAATATCAATTCCGTCTTCAGCCATTACTTTTACCGCTTGGGGGTTAATCCCGTGAGTTTCTACGCCGGCACTATAAATTTCTGCTTTATCACCTGCAAAAAGCTGTAAGTAACCATGTGCCATCTGACTACGACATGAATTACCTGTACAGAGTACCAATACTTTTTTCATTTTTAAATAGTTGTTGATTATCTAGGTTGATTTTATTTCTTGGAACTTTGTTTTTTGCTTGAGGGCGAAATTTACTAGCAAGATAAGTACAGGAACCTCAATCAACGGACCTATTACCGCTGCAAAGGCTACTCCCGAATTGATCCCGAAAACCGCAATGGCCACAGCAATACCCAGCTCAAAATTATTCCCTGCAGCCGTAAAGGCAAGAGATGTTGACTTCTCATAATCGGTTCCTGCTTTTTTAGCCAGAAAGAAGGCAGAGAAAAACATGATTCCAAAGTATAATAGTAAAGGAATAGCGATATGTACCACATCAGAAGGGATTTTTACGATTAGATCTCCTTTTAAACTGAACATTACAACAATGGTAAATAATAAAGAGATCAAGGTAATTGGGCTGATGGCAGGTAAAAAGGTATGTTCATACCATTCTCTTCCTTTAAGTTTCATCAATAAGGTTCGAGACAGGAAACCGGCAATAAATGGAATACCCAAATAGATGAATACACTTTGGGCAATCTGTCCAATACTGATATCAACTATTGTAGATTGGATTCCGAAAAGCAAAGGCAGTTTGGTGACAAAAATCCAGGCGTATAAACTGTAAAACAACACCTGAAAAATACTATTGAAGGCAACTAAGCCGGCGACATATTCTCTGTCGCCCCCTGCCAGATCATTCCAAACGATGACCATTGCTATACATCTGGCAATACCTATCATAATTAAACCGATCATGTATTCAGGATAATCCCGAAGAAATACAACGGCGAGTATAAACATCAAGGCAGGACCTATGATCCAGTTCTGGATTAAGGATAAACCCAATATTTTTTTATTTCTGAATACATCCCCCAGCCTGTCGTATCGCACCTTGGCTAATGGGGGATACATCATTAAAATTAAACCGATGGCTATAGGAACGTTCGTTGTTCCACGGTTAAAGCGGTTAATGAAATTTGGGGTTGAGGGGGAAAAGTATCCAATTCCTACACCCATAGCCATGGCAAGAAAGATCCACAGCGTTAGGTTTCGGTCTAAAAATGAAAGTCGTTTTTGCATGCTATTCAATTCCTACTATTTTACTTCTTCGTTCCAACAATATGGTATCTCTCCAAACACCATCCATTTTGCCAATTTTTTCACGCTTGCCCACAATCCGGAAATCAAATTTTTGATGAAGAGCTAAGCTTCCTTTATTTTCTGGAAAAATGCCAGCCTGAAGCGTCCAAAGGTTATTTTTCTCACTCTCGGCGACCAAATGATTGAGCAATAAAGCACCAATACCATAGCCGCGATAGTTTTCGCCCACGTAAACACTCACTTCGGCCACGCCTGCATACACACAACGACCCGAGACCCTGGTTAAGGCCGCCCAGCCAGCAACTTTATCGTCAATAAGTGCTACGAATCGACACTCTTGTAAATGACCTTCATTCCACTCTTCCCAGGTTGGAGCCGACTGTTGAAAGGTGGCATTACCGGTGGCGATACCTTCTTCATAAATTGTTTTTACAGCTTCCCAATGTTCGGGAAGCAAAGGAGAAATTGTCATATAGTTGATAAGTTATTCCGGTGGAGAACGAACGTTGTTCAACTGGTTTCTTCATTGAATTTAAGTTTTCCTTGAGATGAATCCAAAGTCCCCTTTAGGGGATTTAGGGTTAACTACAACAACCCGGCTGGCAACAAGCTTCAGGTTTTTCGGCATAAACCGTAATGCTGTAAATTCCAAGTTTACTTTCCTTAAAAGCAGATAGCTCTTCTTCACTTATATAATTCAAAAGTATATCATCAGGAATATTGATGACTTTTTCTTTCTGCAATGTTATATTCTTAAAGCCGGCCTTCGAAATAAATCCAAGATACTCATCTTTTTGAATCGCTCCCGATACACAGCCTGCATACATTTCGGCGGTTTGCTTTAAAGCTTCCGGTAATGCTCCCACCAATACTATGTCTGAAATGCTGAAATGCCCGCCAGGTTTAAGTACACGATAAATTTCGTTAATCACATTTTCCTTATTCGGAACAAGGTTTAATACGCAGTTACTCACAATTACGTCGGCGATTGCTGATGTAACGGGCATTTTCTCAATATCGCCATAACGAAATTCCACATTGTTATACCCCAGTTTCTCTGCATTAGCCCGGGCCTTGTTAATCATTGCCTCGGTGAAATCAATACCGATTACATTACCCGTGTCACCGGTTTGGCTTCTGGCAACAAAGCAGTCGTTTCCGGCACCTGAGCCAAGATCAATTACCACATTGCCCTTTTTAATTTTGGCAAATTCTGTAGGCAAACCGCAACCTAATCCTAAGTCAGCATCTGCGTTGTAACCTTCGAGTTTCGTATAGTCATCGCTCATGATGTTATACACTTCTTCCGAGCAGCAACTCGCTCCGCAGCAAGAGCCCATGTTTGTTTCCTTATCCTGTAAGGCAATTTCGGTATACTTTTCTTTTACCAGGTTTTTTAATTCTACTTCTGTTTTCATAATAATTAGATTAAATGCTTGATTGCAATATTACGATAAATAGAGATAAATTTTTTTAACAACAGGATTTACCTACTATTGGCAGGCTATTAAAAAGACTTCCGAAAGTTTTGTTATAGTGTTTCCATACCTCTTCGTCAATGCAATAACAAACACTTGTGCCTTCAATGGTCCCTTTTATAATTCCTACTGCTTTTAGTTCACGCAAATGCTGGGAAATGGTAGCTTGAGCCAATCCAATCTCGTCAACTAAATCGCCACAGATACAGCTTTGCGATTTCAAGAGCTGTTGAATAATGGCTATTCGGGCCGGGTGAGCCAATGCTTTCATCATTTGCGCCAGCTCGTTTTGTTCCTGGGTAAATATTTCAGTACGGGTAACTCCCATTTTGTTAATTTATATATCGTAATATTACGATTAATATTTTATTCCGCAAATAAATTTTAAAATTACAGCTCGATTAATTGTGCCTCTTGCTTTTTGTATTTTTGACCTCAACGTTTAATCATTTGTAAGTTGAAAAAATTAATTCGCCTTTTTATAACCACTATCATTATCCTTTTGTTGGCTGGCGCCTGCTTGTTAAAGCGTAACGATTTTACGCCTCTGGAGCAAACGCAATATTACCCGGCTACCATGCAAGCCTTAACAGCCTTAGCGCCTAACAAAGGCTATGGCAAGGCTTTAAAATGCGGCTGGGCAATGGAGAACATCACACCAGATTTTAAGGTGCATGTAGCAGGTTACGGGGTTCGATGGAAAAACTATTCGGGTATTCATGACAGCATTTTTGTGAGGACCCTGGTCTTTGATAATGGGTTGCAAAAGGCGGCGTTAGTTTCACTCGACATGATGATCGTTCCACCGTTGGTGGTTGATAAGGTGATGCCGAAGCTAAAGAAGATGGGGTTTTCGCGTGCGCAGGTTTACTTTGGTGCCACACATACACACAGCAGTGCAGGAGGATGGGCAAAAGGCTTGGGAGGATGGGCACTTGCGGGGCCGTTCAATGAGGAAATGATAAATAAGGTTGCCGACGGAATTGTAAACGGCATTAAAAGAGCCCAAGCCAGCAGTGCAAAATGCACTATCGGTTTTGAGGCGATCAATGCGGCAGACCTTGTATCTAACCGACTATTTGGTGATAAATTTCCAGAAGATCCTTATTTACGGGTGATTAAAATTGAAAAAGCGAACCATGAATCGGCCATGCTGTTAAGCTATTCGGCTCATGCCACTTGTATCTCTAAACGAGATAACCTCATAAGCTGTGATTATCCGGGAATGCTGGTGCAAAAGCTTGAAAAGGCAGGCACCTGTAACTTTGCCACTTTTTTTGCCGGGGCGGTTGGCAGTATGCGCCCGGTAATAGATAGCCTCAAAGGATTCCCAAAGGCAGAAGCCCTGGCCACTAAACTTCAGCAGCGACTTTCGGACCATGATAGTATAAAAACAGATACCACTTCCTTTATCTCTACAGCTTACCTTCCATTGCAATTACATGAACCTCAATTACGGGTAAACGACGAATATCGCTTACGCCCATGGGTGTTTAATGCCTTATTGGGTGAACAACAAATTGGGATGAACCGCCTTCAATTAGGCAACATTGTGCTGATAGGTACTCCGTGTGACTATTCGGGCGAAATGGTGGAGCTATCAGAAGAAGTGAGTACTAAAACCAAACGAAACTTGCTCATTACCTCTTTCAATGGCGGCTATGTGGGCTATATCACTCCTGATAAATACTACGATAGCGTTAAAGCAGAAACCCGCGAAATGAACTGGTTTGGCCCTCATAACGGTCGTTATTTCAGTGAATTGGTTAACGGTTTGATCCTAAAGTGAAGAATGACTGTTTAATAGAATGATCTTTTTAATCAATACAATCTGCCCTAAATGGTAATGGCAATGTTCAATTAAGCCATGGATATTTCGGTAATAGTTGCCATATTTTTCATCTGAAAAAGGTTCCCATAGCTTATTTTCTGGCAATTGCTCAATTAACTTCGTAAGCCGTTCAGCTTCCGTAAAACTTTTGTTGAGCAAGTTTTCCCAATCTTGTTCAGAGGTGATCGGAGCAAGATCAAAACTGAACTTATCATGTGCATTGAGCGGTTTTCCTTGTAAAACCTCAATAATTGCACTTACATAATAATTGGTATGAAAAACCAATGCTGCAATAGTATTGAAAGCGTAAATTTTTGTTGTAGCTTGCTCCCATGTAACATCAGCAAGGCTCTCCTTGAAATTCACAGATGTCCAGTTTCCTCCAAAATAAACGCTTTTAAAATGCTGAGCTATTTGAGTTGTAATGGTCATGTTTTTAATTGTTTAATTGTGAATTGATAATTAATCGCCATGAGGGACCATGTTAGGCAATTTTTTGATATCCCGTAAGTAATAATCAAAATGCCTTTTCATTTCTGCCAGTTTTTCCTCTCGATATTCAGTTATACCGTGATCAGCACCCTCATAAAGAATGAACCGTACGGGATGCCTGCATTCATAAAGTTTGTTCAGCATCTCCATCGATTCCTCCGGAAGGACTCTCCAGTCGGCACTGCCTTGCATAAGTAGAATAGGGGTTGTAGGACAAAGTTGGTCGGCCCAAAACACTGCTGAACGCTCCTTTAAACTTGTTTCTTTGGTGGTGTTATAATTTGGAATGAGTTGGCTAAAGACGTTTTTCTCCATATTAGGTCTACTGGCAATGTTTTTAAAAGCGTTTGCCAAGCCGGCAGTAACAACAGCAGCCTTAAATCTGCAACTTCTTTTGAGGGCCAGATAAGTCATCATGCCACCTCTGCTCGTTCCTTCCATTCCAATTCTTGAGGTATCGGCCTTAGGGATCTGTGCAAGCACTTGGACCAGGTTAAGCACATCGTCCACATCTTTTCCTCCATACTCTTCCTTGCCTTCGCCTCCGTCATTCCCTCGGTACTGGCTGGCAATAACCACGTAATCCCAACTAGCCAATCGGCCTAAAGAGCGTCCGATGCCTAATGGGGTCCATTGGCCAAAATCTCTGTTTCCGCCACGATTCGAAATTATGCAAGGGTATTTACCGGGCTCTTGGGGCTCGATAAGATAGGCCGTTACCTTTAAACCGTCCGATAAATAGGTTATTCGGGAATAGTTTAAGCCGAGAATTTTGGAGGCAATAGGTTCGTCATGACGTGTTTTAATCATGGCAACAACGCTGTCGGGTAATACGTAAGGTTCCTTCGTTATAATCTTGCCATCTTGAGCATAAATAGGATAGATAACATGCAATAGAACAAGAACCAGGATCAGTTTTTTCATAAGATAAGATTGATGAATAAAAGATTTAAGCATTGGATTTGTCTTTGATCAGATCATCAGTAATGCTAATCGAATTAGAATTTATAAAAAAAATAAGAGGTTTAAAAACGACTGTAGATCAATACGTATTTGCATTCTGCAGGAAAGGTTTATTTTTGCGTCATTAAAATCTCTTTATAAAATATTGATCTGATCTATTCAAAAGTGTAAAAGCTTTTCACAGCTCGATTTGTTTAGAAAACAAGTCCGAGCGTTTAGTCTATTTGTTATATTTTATAAAGAGAATCATGAATCCATCATTAATAATAGCCGTAATCGGCGGCACCGGAAAATCGGGAAGTTACCTTGTAAAACAATTATTGAATCAAGGTTATCAGCTTAAACTACTCCTTAGAAATCCTGATAAGCTTCAAATCAAAAGCCCTAAAATTGAAATCATCACAGGTGATATAAATGATTACACTACCATTTATCAACTGATCAAAGGTTGTGATGCTGTAATAAGCACTTTAGGTTTAGGAATTCCAGCAAGCGAACCAACAATCTTCTCTCAATCATCTTCAAATGTTTTAAAAGCAATGAATGAACTAGCTGTTCGGCGATATATTGTAACCACCGGACTGAATGTTGACACCCCGTTTGACAAAAAGACCGGTACAACAGCGTTTGGCACCGATTGGATGAAGAAAACCTTCCCTCTTTCAACAGCTAACAAGCAATTGGAGTATGATATTTTAAAAGCTAGTAGTATCGATTGGACATTGGTAAGGCTCCCATTAATTGAACTTACTGATGAAGTTGGCGAAGTGACTGCAAGTTTAGAAGATTGCCCAGGAGAAAAGATAAGTGCAACTGATTTGGCGGATTTTCTAATCGAACAATTAACAGACCGAAGATTTATTCAGAAAGCGCCTTTTGTTGCCAGTAAAATATAATAGCAAATTTTTATTAACGCCAATAAGTAGGCTATAGATTTACAATAATGAAAAAGGCAGATTAGCCATAAAATAGAATGAGCCCGGCACAGTACCGGGCTCATTCTATTGATCTGAATTTATTTTTACAGCCTAACTTTTAAGGAATAATTCACCAAAAGGTTGGCCATTCTTTTTATTTTAAATCGAATCGATCGAGGTTCATGACTTTAGTCCAGGCAGCAATAAAGTCTTTGACGAATTTTTCCTTCGCATCATCACTTGCATAAACTTCAGCTAAAGCTCTTAATTCTGAATTTGACCCAAATACAAGATCTGCTCTTGTCGCCGTCCATTTTGGTTGACCAGTTATTCGATCACTACCTAAATACAATTCTTTGTCATCGCCCATGGCTTTCCAGGCAGTATTCATATCAAGCAAGTTAACAAAGAAATCATTTGTCAGCTTTCCTGTTTGCTGAGTAAATACTCCATGTTTGGCTCCATCAAAATTGGTATCTAATACTCGCATACCTCCAACCAGCACGGTTAGCTCCGGAGCTGTAAGGGTGAGTAATTGGGCCTTATCTATTAATAGCTCTTCGGTTGAAACAGGACGTTTTGTTTTACGGTAGTTACGGAACCCGTCGGCTTTTGGTTCAAGATAACCGAATGACTCAACATCGGTTTGTTCTGCAGAGGCGTCCATTCGCCCTGGTGTAAACACTACTGCAACTGGATAACCAGCATCATTAGCAGCCTTCTCAACTGCTGCCGACCCAGCCAGCACGATTAGATCTGCCAATGAAACCTTTTTGCCATCGGTTTGCGATGCATTAAATTCATTCTGAATTCCTTCTAATACCTTAAGTACTTTTTGCAATTGTACAGGGTTATTTACCTCCCAATCTTTTTGCGGAGCCAGGCGAATGCGTGCTCCATTTGCGCCCCCACGTTTATCTCCACCTCTAAAAGTAGAAGCTGATGCCCATGCTGTTTCCACTAACTCAGAAATACTTAAACCTGAGGCAAGTACTTTTGCTTTTAAACCGGCAATGTCACTTTCATCTATTAGAGCATGGTTAACTGAAGGAATAACATCTTGCCACAGGAGTTCTTCTGCCGGAACATCAGCGCCCAGATAACGAGCGCGTGGTCCTAAATCGCGGTGAGTTAATTTAAACCACGCCCGGGCAAATGCATTAGCAAAAGCATCCGGATTTTCAAGAAAATGTCTTGATATCTTTTCAAACTCCGGATCCAAGCGTAAAGTCAGGTCGGTAGTAAGCATAGTTGGCTTTAACTTTTTAGAACCATCATAAGCATGCGGAATGGTTTCATCGGCAGTCTTAGCAATCCATTGATGTGCACCTGCAGGACTTTTGCTTAATTCCCAATCGTATTTGAATAGATTTTCAAAGAAGTTATTACTCCATTGTGTTGGGGTGGTGGTCCAGGTTACTTCTAATCCACTGGTAATAGTGTCAGCCCCATTTCCACTACCATAACTGTTCGACCAGCCAAATCCCTGCTCTTCAATTCCGGCTCCTTCAGGTTCTTTTCCAACATGATCTGTTGGGGCCGCTCCATGGGTTTTACCAAAGGTATGTCCCCCTGCTATTAAGGCCACAGTTTCCTCATCATCCATTGCCATGCGCCCAAAAGTATCTCTAATGTCTTTTGCTGATTTCAGTGGATCAGGATTGCCATCAGGTCCTTCCGGGTTAACATATATTAAACCCATTTGAACTGCTCCTAATGGATTTTCAAGGTTACGGGAGTGAGTTGGACCATCGGGACTATCGTCAGCTGATAATACCCCTCCCGCTTTTTCTACACCCTCAGACCCATGGGCGTAGCGAAAATCCCCCCCTAGCCAGGCTTCTTCAGACCCCCAGTATACATCTTCATCCGGCTCCCAAACATCTTCGCGTCCGCCTCCAAATCCAAAGGTTTTAAAGCCCATTGACTCTAATGCCACATTGCCGGTCAGGATCATTAAATCTGCCCACGAAATCTTATTGCCATATTTTTGTTTAATAGGCCACAGCAACCTGCGGGCTTTATCTAGGCTTACGTTATCAGGCCAGCTATTCAGCGGGGCAAAACGCTGTTGACCGGCCCCGGCACCACCACGACCATCACCCACGCGGTAAGTTCCGGCACTGTGCCAGGCCATACGAATAAATAATGGACCATAATGCCCAAAGTCGGCCGGCCACCAATCTTGTGAATCAGTCATAAGCGCATCCAGATCTTTTTTTACAGCTTGTAAATCCAGGCTGTTGAATGCTTCTTTATAATTGAAGTTTTTATCGAAAGGATTAGATAATTCGGAATGCTGACGAAGTATCGATACATTTAAACGGTTAGGCCACCAGTCTTTATTTAACCGTGCCTGAGCTCTTAAATTGCCGTTACCATTAGTAGCTCCGGTGAATGGGCACTTGCCGCCATTAGCTGTTTTATCTTCCATAAAGATTTATTTTATTTATTTATTTCGAATTTAATTCACTTATAAACATAAATCAAAGCGATAATATTTATGAACGCATAGATATTATCTATGCTTTGACGGGAAGTAACTTAGGGCAAGAAATTGATGGGAGTTTAACAAATAACGATAGAAAATCGGATATATTCTAATAATTGTTATTCTAAATTAGGGACTTTAGTATGTAACTTAAATGGCTATTGATCCATAGCATTTGATATACTATCGATCTATAACTAAATTACTGATTATTAAACCAGTATAGCAAAAACGATGGGAAACTCATTTAAAGAGACCTTTAATGTAAAAGGCGAGGAACTGTTAAATAAGATAAAGGAATTGATCAACGAAGGCAATGTTCGAAAGATCATTATTTTGGATAAAAGCGGAAAAGAGATCATGTCGATACCGCTTACCATTGGGGTTGTGGGAGCTGTGTTTGCGCCGGTTTTGGCAGCTATCGGCGCCATGGCGGCTTTAATAGGTGAGTGTACAATATCTGTTGAACGTGAACCTGAGGAATAAGAATCATTAACCGCAGAGATGCAGAGTCGTAAAGTTTTTGTCCCTCTGCGGTTAAATAACACTACAAATTTATTCCTCCAGTAACTTCAATGCGTTGGCCATTGATCCATTTTGCATCATCGGTACATAAGAATGCCACCACGCTACCAATATCATCCGCCTGGCCAACACGACCTAAAGCTGTTTGGGTGGCAATATTTTGATTGATGTCTTTGTTGTCTCGAACTCTTCCTCCTCCAAAATCAGTAGCTATAGCCCCTGGTGCAACCACATTTGCGGCAATGCCTCTAGGTCCCAATTCTTTTGCCAGATAGCGTGTAAGCACTTCAATAGCTCCTTTCATTGAGCCGTAGGCTGAAGAACCCGGGTAGGAGAAACGCGCCAATCCTGAAGAAATATTAATGATGCGCCCTCCATTATTAATAAACGACAATGCTTTTTGAGTTAGAAAAAACACACCCTTGTAATGAATATTAAGAGCTGTATCAAACTGTTCTTCAGTAGTTTCGGCAAATGGTGCGTATAATGCAGTTCCGGCATTATTGATCAGGAAATCGAAATGAGGATGACCCGTTTCGTTAACCAAATATTCAGAAAGCTGTTTAAAAAAATTATCGAAGGATTTAACGTGACCAGTGTCCAGTTGAAATGCAGCTGCTTTTTGACCTTTTGATTGAATTTCAGCAACTACTTTATCCGCTTCCTCTTTATTGCTGTGATAGGTAAATACCACATCAATTCCTTTTTTAGCAATATTAAGGGCCATGTCTTTTCCTAAGCCACGGCTGCCACCGGTAACAAGGGCGATCTTATTTTTTGTACTCATCGTTGTTTAATTTTTATAGTACAACGTTGATTTATATGAAGTGTTTGAGGGCAGCCAGGCCAAATTACTACTTACTCAATCCTTGAAGAGTAATAAACTCATCAAAATATTCGAAGCTAATCTCAATTTAGGTCTCCAAATGAGAATCGATATCCATACGTTGATGAAGAATTCTTATGATTTCAATTTCTTCTTTTTTTAAATTGATTTTGTAGAAAATAAAATGGGATTTTACTCTTGAGCGAAAGTATCCACTTCGCACCTCACTGTAATCTTTCCCGGATTTTGGATTACTGGATATATACTCAATTTCATCCATTATCAAGTTAAAATATCGGTCCGCCTGTACAACCGACCAATTCTCGAAAGTATAAAGCCAAATTTTTTCTAAATCATTCAAAGCTTCCTTACTGATTCTGTATTTCATCATTCAGCCGAATGTTTTTGTTTCAAGCTTTTAAGAAAAACCTCTCGATCAAAACTTTCTACAAATCCAGATTTTTCTCCCTTTTGAAGCTCTTTTATTAATTCGGATTTCTTAGTTTCTTCGTGTTCAAACATTCTTAATGCGGCTCTTACAACTTCGCTTGCTGTAGAAAATTTACCGGTTTTGATTTGTTGGTTTATAAAATTGTCAAAATGATCTCCCAACAAAATAGAGGTGTTTTTAGCCATACGTTTCTAATTTATTCCTAACACAAATATACCAATTATTGGTATTTGAAAAAGGTGACTAAACGTATGATTTATTTAGAATTAACTATCGCTAAAGGACTTAGAAATAAGCAATCTAAGGGAAAGTTGTAATAATTTGTGCTATTACTTGCAAGTCAAAAGGAAGCTATTCATTTAAAACGGTTGATCTACCTTTCCATTGAAGTCACCATGCTCATCAACCAAAAAGCTCATTGGCTGCTCCGGATTTTTATAGATCTCGTACAATACAAAACCCCATGGTTTCCAAAAGGCTTCCAGCACCTGGCAATATGTTTTATTGTTCCATTGATCAAATAACGACTTTCCTTCACCTCCATGTAAAGGCATGGCGCTAATGGTGTATTTTTGTGATGCATCAGCCGGAGGCAACATCACATACTGAGGAATACGGTTGAATAAATAAGCCGAATAATAGAACCGGGCATTCATCTCCTGAAACTGGATAGGGTGTAGTTCTTTTCCGTGCACCAGCTCTAATGCCGGACGATGGAGGCGCTTATTCTCTCCATTATCTTGCATGCATACCACAATGCCGAAACCGTTCATTTGCAGCGAAGCAACCAGCGTATTCATCTCATTCCGGTAATCGAAACGATCATCACCCTGCTTTACCTTAAACACGCTTACTGAATAGGGCACAAACTCTTCGAACTCTGTAGGAACAAACAGTGATTGCAGAAACCGTAAATGATTGGAAAACTTGCTGATCAGTGTGGCAGAAAAAGAAAGGGGCTCGTTAGCAGGCTTCTCCAATAGGGCTACCTGAATCTCATTAAAAATAATACCGTACATGAGCTTGCCGAACCACCAAAACAACTCCTGTTCACTGAGTTCTTTTACTGCTTCATAACCACTGGTAAATGCATTTTCAACCTTAGTTTCAAAAGGATTAATTACCTCTTTTTGTAAACCTGTATTAACCGGAACCTTTAGCTTCCCATAGGTGGTATACTTCTCGTTTAACTGACGAAAAGGCTTATCCTGCAACTGAAAACGGTTTTGTAACCAAAGTGGAAATACTTCCACTTTTTCATCAGCGGCTTGGCCACTTAAATAACAGGTTTTATTGCCAAAGTTGAAATTATCGAAAGGGGTATGAAGATTCATGAATGCACTATTAAAGATTCTAAAACCCTAAAGCTTCAGAAATGTTCGAGTTGCGGACAAAAATAGGATAAAATTCGCCATAAAATAATTGTCCTGAGGAAGGATCCATGGCCTTACAAGCTTTTTAATTGGTATTGAAAGGTGGTTCTAACTTTGTGCCACTCTGTGGTTTATTCTTTACCACAGAGTTACACCGAGTATGTATGAATAAGGACAATTCTTAATTCACATAATATCTCTTCAGCTTATATGTCAACTGATCATAAATAGGCTTTGTAAACTCCACAAACAAATCCTGCGGCGGCGGGGGTAGAAGCTCACGTTTATTACAAATACTTAACTGATCTTTAGTTAAAGCGCGCTCATCACCATTAAAAGAACCCCATTCATAGGCCCAAACAAAGGTTCCAGGTAAGCGTTCCTGCTGTATTACTTTATTTGAATACGAATCAATCAACCGAACGGTCAATGCTCCCGAAGTCGAAACCTCTTTTCTCATCACTTTAACTTTGGCCTTTACTGTTCCGTAAACATTTTTATTTTCAACCTTTCCTACAATTATCGAATCCTTTCGCATATCGTAATTGTTTTCTTTTACATAGGTGTTACCTACAATGTATTCATCAAAGGCTAACTGTAAAACCTGGTCGGGTTGTTTTAATCCGCTTTGTTTAAAATCCTTTGGATTATAAAAGTAAACGAAGGAATTATCGCGGTTCGAAAGGCTGTTAAGGTATTTCCAAACCTGCTCGCGGAAGAAATCATTGCTTAAGCTAAACACACGGCTTTGCACCGGAATGTCTTCAACTAAAACTTTTACGGTAGCATCCCAATATGCATCCTGTGCTTTTTTACGAGCGTCTTTGTAACCGGCATATAAGTTATCGGCTGCCAAAAAATGATCGTATGCAGTGCGCGCATTCTCGCGGTAACCGGTTGCTAATTCTTTTTCTCCAAGTTGATAGCGAACCTCTGCTGCTTTTAAAAAAGCTTCACTTTCAGCAGATTTAAAGTTTTCAGTAGGGCCGATAATTTTCATGCAAGCCGGACAATAATTCAGTTGATTTACTAGTGAATTCAACGCCTGGTATTCGCGTCCCACTGTTTCCCAGCGATAAACATTGTTCGAAAGCTTGGCATCGTTTATAATCCGGATATGGTCATTCTTGGCAAATTCAAAGGCATCCTTTAAAACCGCTAGGGCTTTTTTATCCTCAGGATCCTTTTTTAATCGGTTTACAGATTGAGAAAATGCCTTGGTATAATCGCCTTTATCAAATGAACTTTTAGGAGACGAACAAGCAGCAATAAAAATTGCACAAGGAATAAAAGCCCGAATAAGGTTTTTCATACAAAGATTTGGTTTGAAAATTTAGCTTCTCAATAATAGGTTAACTATTAAGAATTTCGGGTTAAAAATAAAGCAATTTAGTAATTACTGTAAAAATTATTTATCTGATAGGTAAAGTCATCGTAGAGCCTACGGGTTAGCTCGTCAAATAAAAACTGATTTTGTGGCGGGGCAATTTCAGTCAAACCTATTAATCGTTGATTATTTGCATCTAAAGCCCGGCGATCTCCCTGCACAGTTGCCCATGTATAGGTCCATAAGTAATCAGAATAGGCCCGGTTAGAATAGATAAAAGCACCCGTATGATTGTCCAGGATCTGGTAAAATAATTCAGCGCGGGTATTTACGGTTTTGGTATAAATAGTTACTGTTGAGGTAACAGTTTGCATGATCTCCTTACCGTCGGCATTTTTCTTACCGGTACCCACCTGTTGAGAGTTATTTACGGTTTGTTTGGTAATTAATGGCGGGCTGAACGAGATCATCGGAAAGCTCAGTTGAATGACTTGATCAGGTTGTTTCGAACTAACATTATAGCCAGGGGTTGAGCCGTTAATAAATTGGGTAAAGCTTCCGGGGCGATTGAGCTGAAAAAGGTAATTGCTCACTTGATTGTAAAAGGGGTTATAATTAAGTGAATAATAGGGTTGAGCATTTGCAAAATCCTGGATAAAAATGGTTACTGTGGCAGCATCCCTCGACTGCTGCGCCAGCTGAGCAGCATCCTTATATCCCGGAATTAACTCTGCCGCCTTGCTAAATTCGAAATAGGCTTGCTTGGCACCTTCACGGCTATTCAGGGTCATGGCTTGTTCGCCATAATGATAACGTGTTTCGGCAGCAAAATTAAGTGCTTGATGTTGCTCCTCCTTAAAATCCCGATAGCTTTCTTTAAAATTATCGCAACAGTCAACGCTTTGAAGAATATCATACATCTTGTTTATAGAAGCATATTCAGCTGCGATTTTTTCATATTTATACGGATCATTTCCTGACTCCAACGTTTTAACTTTATCCAGTTGTTGCGTTACACCTGCTTTGTATGAGCTCTTTACTATTTCCTCTAAATTCTTATCGTCAGGTTTAGCCTTAAGTTCCTTTGCGGCTTTTTCAAACGCAGAGATATAGTCACCTTTTTCAAATGATTTTTGTGCCGAACCACATGAAAGAGTGATAAACGCTACAATTAAAACTGGAATGAATAATTTCATATAAATGTTAACTTGGCCAACACATTTTTTTATTGAAAAAAGGATAAAATGCTGATGAATTCTAAATTAATCAATCTTTAGTCCATTATGAAGTTAAGCTACAAAGCATTTGATCTGAAGTTAAAATATCCGTTTACGATCGCTAATTTTTCCCGAACCTCCACACCCATAATGCTAACGCAGATTGAGTTTGACGGTCATGTGGGTTATGGCGAGGCCTCGATGCCACCCTATTTAGGAGAGTCGCATAAGAGTGCTGCCGAGTTTTTAACAAAAGTAAATCTGAAGCAGTTTTCATCGCCTGAAAATATAGAGGAAATCCTTACCTATATTGATTCTATTGCTCCCGGTAACCCCTCAGCAAAGGCCTCAATTGATATTGCTCTGCATGATCTGTTAGGCAAATTGCTTAATAAACCTTGTTATAGTTTCTTTGGAAGCATTCCGGATAAAATGCCTGTAACCAGTTGTACCATAGGAATTGATAGCGCTGAAACCGTTAGAAAGAAAGTGCTGGAAACTTCTGATTTTAACGTATTAAAAGTGAAATTGGGAGGAAACAACGATGCTGAAATGATCGGGGCAATCCGCTCTGTAACGGATAAGCCATTGTACATTGATGCCAACCAGGGCTGGAAAGACCGGCATGAAGCGTTGGAAAAGATCTTTTGGTTGGCAGAGCATGGTGCCGTATTTGTGGAGCAGGCCATGCCGAAGACAATGATCGATGAAAATTCGTGGCTCACCGAAAACAGCCCAATCCCTACTTTTGGAGATGAAGCCGTTCAACGTTTCGCTGATGTGGAAAAGGCGCAAGGAGTATATTCAGGCGTTAACCTCAAACTAATGAAATGCACCGGTATACATGAAGCTTCAAGAATGATTAAAAAGGCCCGCCAGTTGGATTTAAAAGTGATGATCGGCTGTATGAGCGAAACTTCATGCGCAATTATGGCTGCGGCAACATTAGCCCCTCTATGTGATTATGCTGATTTAGATGGCCCTTGGATGACCATAGACAAACCTTTTCAAGATCCAGAACTCAAAGATGGCAAGATCACACTTTCCGACCAGCCAGGTTTAGGGATTAGATTAAAAGATAGATAAGCAATCTGCTGTGCCGCAGAATCGAAAAGGTAAAATCTTTCCACCTCCGTACATTGGTAAAATTTTAAAGCGTCCCCTTATTTATACAATACCATTCATAAAACTTTTGAAGGCCTTCCTTTAGTGCAGTTTTAGGCTGATAACCTAACAATCGGTTCGCCTTTGAAACATCGGCATAGGTTTTAGGCACATCGCCGGGCTGGTTAGGCATGCGGTTAATAATGGCCTTTTTTCCGCAGGTAACTTCTATAGCTTCAATTAGTCCGCTTAATGTTATGGTTTGATGATTACCCAAATTGATGATCTCATAACGACTTTCCTCGTAATCAATACAGGCCTTAATGCCCGAAACAATATCAGTAATAAAGGTGTAATCCCTGCTGGTGCTTCCATCGCCAAAAACCGGGATCGCTTCTTCCTTCATTATCGATTTAAAGAACTTATGTATGGCAAGGTCAGGACGCTGACCGGGTCCATAAACAGTGAAAAAGCGAAGCGCCAGGAAACGAATACCGTAAAGGTGACTGTATACATGACCTAACTGTTCACAGGAAAGTTTGGTACTTGCATAAGGACTAATTGGCATCAATGGTTCATCCTCTCGCCAGGGAGTATTCGGGTTAACGCCATAAACACTGCTTGAGGAGGCAAAAACAAATTGCCTGATTCCCTTATTTTTCGCAAATTCTAACAAATTTTGAGTAGCATCAACATTGGCGCGCTGATAAGCCCGAGGGTGTTCTATACTTGGCCTTACTCCTGCTTTTCCGGCTAAATGAATAATCACATCATATTGTCCGCGCAATTGTTCTTTTATACTCTTTTCATCAGCTAAATCAAATTCCAGCAACTCAAAATCAGGATGGTTTTTTAACGGCAACAAATTCAATTCTTTAATATTACGTGAATAAAACGGGTCGAAATTATCGACACAGGTAATCTTAAATTTTCGTTCTGTTAATAAGTGCTTTATAAGATTACTTCCGATAAATCCGGCTCCGCCGGTTATTAATAAATGCTTCATGTAATAATTAAAAATTGAGCTGAGTAAAGTTCAAAAAAAAACTGCACATGCACTAAGCTATAATATGAAAGTACTATTAGCTTTATAACCATGAGAGATAAACTTTAGCAATAAATTATGCAAACTAAAGGTAGGTTTAACTTGTCTGAAAACAATTACTATTTCATTGTTGTAATTGTCCTCGCATTGTTTGCCTATTTTCCTCACTTGGGTAAGCCACCAATCTATATTTATGATGGAGCCAAAAATGCACAATGTGCACGGGAAATGTATGAGCGGAATAACTTCATAGTTCCGGTTTTTAATAATGAACTGCGAACCGATAAGCCTCCCCTGCATCTCTTTTTCATGATGCTGGGGTATAAGCTTTTTGGGGTAACCCCTTTTTCAGCACGTTTCTTTTCAGCCCTTTTTGGAGTTTTGACAATTGCAAGCATCTATTTGTTTGCAAAGCGATTCATCGGCATACGTGCTGCTTTTTTAACCGCTTTGGTTTTATTGGCCTCAATGAATTTTACGCTTGAGTTCCATTGGTCGGTTCCTGACCCGTACCTTATCTTTTTTCTCACTTCGGCCCTTTTTTCGGTTTTAACGTATTTGCAAACAAACGAAAAAACGTTCTTGTGGCTCTTTTATGTTTGCTTAGGTGTTGGCACTATTGCAAAAGGCCCAGTCGCAATAGCATTACCGGGGCTAATCGTTATTATTTACCTCATAACGCAAAAACGGCTTACCCTAAAAACCTTGTTTGTTCAATTGCAGCCGTTTTTGGGCTTGTTTATAGTTACGACAATAGCATTACCTTGGTATTGGTTGGTTCACCGGGCTACAAATGGCGCATGGACGTATGGCTTTTTCATGGAGCATAATTTGCAACGGTTTTCGACTAAAAAGGAAGGTCACGGAGGCTCCTATTTGCTTACTTTGGCCTACATTCTTATAGGACTGCTGCCGTTTTCAATTTTTATTTTCCAGTCAGCCAGATTTGCAGTTAAAAACTTTAAAGAGCCTGTTATCTCATTTTCGGTTATTACAGCACTGGTTTTTATCGTTTTCTTTTCTTTGTCGAAAACACAATTGCCAAACTATCCGATGCCTGCATTTGCCTTTATAGCCTTACTAATAGGCAGCTGGCTTAACCAAATTACTGTTCAATCTGTGGCATCTATTAAAGTTTCGTTATGGATTTATTTGCTTTTAATGCTGGCCTTGCCTGGGGCTTTAAAAATTGTTATTAGTAACGAGCCTTCTATTCACAACCTATCTTATTTATCCTATTGGTTTGTTTTATTGCCAACTAGTGCGGCTATTGCTTTGCGGTTTGCTTACAAGAATAAATTAAGCCATGTGATATCAACCATAGCCGCTTCATTTATTATAATGAACTTTTTATTGATGGGCTGGATCTATCCAAAGGTTTATTCAGAAAATCCTGTTGAAAAAAGTTACCGGTTTATTGATCCCAATCGGCCAATTGCTTCTTTAGGAAAGTATAATCCTGCCTACAACTTCGCCTTGAATAAAGTTATTACAATTTGTTCTGACACTGCTGCCTTAAAGAAATTCCTTGCGCAAAATCCCGGAGCAGCAATTATCAGCCGAAAGACACGGCAGAAGGAGCTTGAAACGATGGGATACAGAAAAATAGCAGAAGGCAAAGATATTTTTGAACCTTCTGTATCTGCTGTTTTTATAAAGAAATAACCAGGAAAAAGATCATTGCTCCCAACCAGCTGCTTTTAAAGCTTTATAGGATTTTACTAGTAGCCGTTTTCTTTTTTTTATCTCCTACTTTGAATGATGGCTGCATTTATGTTTGCCGTGTGCATTATGCACAAAAAACAAGGATCATGCTTAATTAGTTGGAACGGCTAAACCAGTAGGAACTGGAAGTTTACTCTTTGTGTATGAGGCAACTTGATTGGTTCCCTGGTAAAGTGTAAGTGTGGAACCGCTAAATTTATAGTTGTCAGCCGATTCTAATAAACTCAGGTAAAGGCGTTCGGCTCGCATTTTTTCGCAGGCCATTTTTGTTGAATAAAACTCCGATAGCTTTATTTTATTACCTTCTTCTACGGTTAGTTTTCCACCCACCTTATTACATCCGGTTGAACCGTAAAATTGTTTCTTGGTTTCATCAAAGACTAAATAGATCTCGGCTTTAGGGTTCACCATATAATCAATAACCACACCCTGCACTTCGCCAAGTTCCCAACGGGTATTATAAAGGGAATGCTTGGTGGTGCTACAGGCAGATAGGAATAAAACAATGCAAACTATTGCAAATGCATTCAGGAGAGGATTTTTCATTGCTGAGTATAAATTTAGAGTTAGGGGCAATCATGGATACTTTAATTTAATTAAAATTAATGACTTAGCAATTATTGATACAAAATCGGGTATAATAATTAAGTGATTTAACCTTGTCGTAATGCAGGCCAAATAAAAAAGGCAATCTGGTTATCCCAAATTGCCTTTTATAAAATATACTGATGTCTTTACTTTCCTTTCAATTCACGGTGTACATTTTTAACGTACATAATTTTAATAGCCATGAAAACAACGAAAGCAATTGCTGCAATACTCACATTTACCCAGTTACGTGCTTCAAACGAAAATAAAAACATTATAAACGAAATGAAGAGCATGATGGTAATGCAGGTATTCAGAATAATTTTCTTGCCCATATGAATTAACTTACGTTCATAGTTGGGTCGATATCTGAGGCCCAAGCCATAATACCACCCTGCAAATTAGAAAGATTGGTAAAGCCCAATTGTTGTTCTAATTGCATAATAGCTGCAGCGCTACGTTTTCCACTACGGCAGTGAACAACAACAGGTTTGTCTTTAGCGATTTTATCAGCTTCTAATAAAATATTACCCAATGGAATTAACAACCCGCCAATGTTGGCATCCTGATATTCGAACTCTTCGCGAACATCTATCAATTGAAAATCTTCGTTGTTATCAATTTTTTGCTTTAATTCCTGTACTGTAATTTCTTTCATTTAAATAATAATTGATTGAACTATCTTACAAATCACCAGATAAATTCAACGTGGGTTTAACAATGTTATTACTTATTACAAATTTCATAATAAGCCGATTTGTTTTAGTTTAGGATCACAAAGATACAAGTTTATAAATCAGCTTTCATTTTGCCAAACTTTATCTTATACAAAACCTATAAAAGTCAATGAATTATAAAACGTTAACTACCTTAACCGTATTACTCCTGTCGGCAAAAATTATAGTTGCTCAGCATGCAGTTCGCTATGATGTTTCATTTACAAATTACAAACATCATGAGGCCGAAATAACCATTAATGTTGATGAGCTGAGCTCCGGTCCGGTGCTATTTCGAATGAGCCGCTCTTCGCCGGGACGTTATGCAACGCATGAATTTGGAAAGAATGTTTACAATGTAAAAGCCTTCGATCAGCAAGGCAAACCGCTTGATGTTAAACGACTGGAGGGCGATTTATACGAGGTGCCAAATCATAAAGGCGCAATAAAACTAAGCTATACGCTCTACGGTGTTCATGCCGATGGTACATATGCAGATATAGACCCCACCCAAGCGCATTTGAATATTCCGGCTAGCTTTATGTGGGTTAAAGGAAAAGAAAAGAGTCCGGTTGAGGTTAAGTTTAATATTCCGGAGGGCCTAAACTGGAAAGTAGCTTCGCAGTTAGACTATAAGCCCAATGATGTTTATTACGCTCCGAGCCTGCAGTATTTTATGGATAGCCCTACTGAACTGAGCAATCATTTTCAGCGTAGCTGGCAACTAAAAAATCCGGATGGAAAACAGCAAAGCATTAAACTGGCATTGCATACCATAGCTACCGATGCAGAGGTGGATAATTATACCGAAATGGTTAAAAGATTGGTTTTGGAACAAAAGGCGGTTTTTGGGGAACTGCCGAACTATGACTTCGGCAACTATACCTTTATTCAAAATGTAAATATGTATGTTAAAGGAGATGGTATGGAACACCGGAATTCAACAATGATCACCAATCAGGGGGCATTCAGAGGAAATGAAATTGATCTGTTAAGTACCCTTTCTCATGAGTTTTTCCATCAATGGAACGTTGAACGCATTCGACCTAAAACCCTGGAGCCATTTGATTTTGAACATGCCAATATGAGCAATGAGTTGTGGTTTGCTGAAGGCTTTACAAATTATTACGGAACCTTATTGTTAAAAAGGGCGGGGTTTTATTCTTTTGATACCTATTGCATGATGCTCAACTCATGCCTTAACAGTGTATTATCCTTGCCGGGGGCAAAACAGTATTCGCCTGTAACCATGAGCAACCAGGCAGTGTTTGTTGATGCCGGGGTGGCTGTTGATCAAACTAACTACCCAAATATTTTTGTTTCCTATTATCCGTATGGGGAAGCTACCGCACTGGCTCTTGACTTGCGATTAAGAACCGAATTCAAAAATCTTACCCTCGATAAATTCATGCAGCTGGTTTGGCAAAAACATGGCAAAACCGAAATTCCTTATACCAACTCCGACCTTCAAAAGCTATTGGGAGAATTTACCGGCAGCAAAGATTTTGCGGACGATTTCTTTAACCGCTACATCTACAACGCTGAAAAGAATAACTATGAACTGTTATTGGGTAAAGCGGGGATCTTACTGCGCAAAACAGCTCCCGAAAAAGCATGGCTGGGAGATTTTCAACCGGGTCAAAGTACATACCGAGGCCTAAAAATAGCTTCGGCTACTCAAAAAGGAAGCCCTTTATATGAAGCGGGATTGGATATCAACGACATCATTCTTTCAGTAGATGGACAAAATATATCTGATTTTTCTGCTTTCCAGCGTTTAATAGCGGGCCATAATGTAGGTGACCGACTAACAATAGTTTATGATCATCGCGGCACAAATAATTCAACTATCTTAACATTACAGGAGAATCCTTATTTGACAGCTATTACGTATGAGCAAGCCGGATTAGATGTAACGGCTGCGATGAAAAAACTCAGGGAAGAGTGGCTTGGCATGAAGGCAACATCGGTTAATTAAAAAGAAAGCGGCACATGTATGTATGTGCCGCTTTCTTTTTATAACGAGGTCCGATTTTTTTAGTTAATATCTTTAACACATCTAAAACCTACATGGTTTGATGCCGATCGGTATTCGCCTTTTCCTCGGGTACCCACCATATAACGTGTGCAATATTGATCGGTACATAAAAATGAACCACCGCGCTGTACTTTTTTCTTCTCGGTAGGTTCCGTAGGATCGTAAGGCGCATCTGGCCCTTGAGGATTGTTTGAAACTTCAGTTTTTGCTAAAGTTCCATAATAATCGGCCCGATACCAATCCTGGCACCATTCCCAAACGTTACCAGCAATATCATATAATCCGTATTTATTAACAGGAAATTTCTTCACCGGAGCAATGCCGATATAGCCGTCTTTACCGGCATCTTTAAAAGGAAATTCACCCTGGAAAATATTAGCCATCCATTTATCATCAGGCTTAAACTGATTTCCCCAGAAATATAATTTACCATAGTCACCTCCGCGAGCGGCAAACTCCCATTCTGCTTCAGTTGGCAGGCGTTTACCGGCCCATTTAGCATAAGCCTGCGCATCTTCCCAGGCAATGTGCACAACCGGGAAATCATCCTTCCCCGTTATTGAGCTTTCTGGCCCAAATGGATGACGCCAGTCAGCCCCTTTCATATAACTCCACCATTGCAAATGGTTATTTAATGCTACTTTTTTATCAGGTGGAGTAAACACTACTGAACCAGCCACCAGGTTTTCTTCCGCGGCTTCAGGAAATTCTTCTTTTGTTGGTTTTCGTTCGGCAATGGTTATATAATGAGTTGCTTTTACAAAAGCGGCAAACTCTGCGTTGGTTACTTCCGTAACATCCATATAAAACCCTTTAACTTTTACCCGGTGTACAGGCCGCGCATCATCCATCGCCTGGTCGCCTCCGTCGCCCATTCCTACAGGATTTACTCCACCCATACTAAACTCTCCTCCTGGAATAAATACCATGCCTGCAGGAGCAGCTCCTGTTGGCTTAGCTGTGTTGATCTTCGATTCATAAAAATCTTTACCGCCGCCTTCCATGTACAAGGCACTATCGGTTGGGAAGAGACCATTTGATGTACAAGTCGACATGCCGTCTAATTTACTGTTAGCGTTAGCAAATAACTGAGACGATTGAGAGCTTTTGGCTTTTTGGCAGGAACTTAAATAAACACTTGCAATGAGCAAGGCCATGAAAGTAAATAGATTGTTAAATTTCATAATTAAGATGAGTTCAGAACCTCTAATATACGTTTTTACGAGAAATTGGCCTTACCAGCTATGCCCCCCATAAACACCAACCCCAATTGTTGGAGCCATTGCCGGTCCATAAGGCCCGTATGGACCATAAGGCGCCCCGACATAGCTAACGCCGTAACCAACCGAAACTCCGCTGCATCCTGTCAAAAAAGCAATCAATGCAACTGCGACAATTATTCTATAATGTTTTTTCATGATGATGAGTTTTAATTTTGAGCAGTGGGGGTGAATTCTTGTAAAACCAATGGAGCCCTTGTTGGGTCGAGAATGATGGCTACCGTACTATTTCTTACTGCTGCGGATGGTGCCAGTAAAACAGTTGCGCCTGCAGCTTTTGCTTTTTCCACCATCGTAATAACATTTTCAACCCGTATGTAAGGCATCCAGTGTGTTCGAACTTCTGGTGTTGGATTTTTCAGCAAAGCGGCATAGATCTTTCCGTTTTTAGTAAACGCGGTAAAGGACACTTTATCATCTTTTCTGTCTTCGGTTTCATAACCAACTAAAAAACGGTAAAACTCTTTGGAAGCTTCCATATTATTGGTCCACAACTCCATGCCTAGCCATTCATTAAATCCAGGCGATTTTTGAACCGGATCTCCGCCATCGGCTTTAATGTAAGCAAGAATTCCTCCCTGTGGATCACTCACCAAAGCTGTTTTCCCGCGGCCATTCAATTCTTGTATTCCTCTTAAAACCTTACCACCGGATAATACAGTTTGATTAACTGCATCATTGATATTGCTTACCGATAATGAAGCAACCCACTCGCCTGCTTTAACCTTTGAGTTTGTTGGAATAGGAAAAATTCCACCAATATTTTCATTATCCTTTTTAATGATGGTATAAAGCTTCTCACCCGATCCTATGGATTCAAAACTCCAACCAAATACTTCTCCATAAAACTTCTTCGATTGTTCAACATCAGGTGTAACCAGGTCATGCCATACAAAACGGCCCGGGGTATATACATTGGTAGGTTCTTTACTAACCGGCGGGACGCTGAATTTTTGTTGACAGGAAATAAGCAAAAGACCATATATGGTCAATAAGAGAGCTTGCGTAAATTTCATTAGATACTGATTTTAAGATGAAAGCATATTTTTAAATTTAATCAATGACGATAAAAGTAAAGCATGATTTGGAATTAAAATTACCCTCGATTTTCCTTACATCTTCAATCCAAATTTTCGTAAGAACATTCATCATGGAATAAAGTCTGAAATTTCTCTTAAATTAAAGAATAGTCTAAGCAATGAACTATTCGTTTTTAGCCCTTCCCCCTTAACCAATTAAACATTTAACCATGGAAGTTTTAAAACACATTATACATGAAGCACCTGAATTTGCTGTGTTCTTTTCGTTGGTACTGGGTCATGCGGTTGGTAAAATCAAGGTAGGCAGTTTTAGTTTAGGAAGCGTGGCGAGCACCTTAATTTTCGCCCTTATCATCGGGCAGTTGGGCGTTTCAATTTCTCCGGTTTTTAAAGCGGCATGCTTTGCTTTGTTTGTCTATTCAATTGGTTTTAAAAGTGGTCCGGAGTTTTTTGGCAGTCTCAATCGGGGAACAGTAAAATTGCTAATTCTAGCTTTGGTAGTATGTGTAACCGGACTATTTTTGGTAATCGTTATTTGTCATTTATTGGGAATGAATAAAGGGCTGGCTGCAGGTTTAGCTGCAGGTGCATTAACCGAATCGGCAACGATGGGTACAGCTTCCGATGCCATAAATCGTTTGGGGTTAAGTGCGGAGGAAACTCAAAAGCTCAGCTCAAATATGGCCGTAGCATTTGCCATTACCTATGTCTTGGGGACCATAACAGTAATTATTTTTTTACGAAACATTGTCCCTCATATTTTAAAGGTCAATTTAAAAGAAGAAGCCAAAAAGCTGGAAGCGTCACTTTCGGGTGAGGGAAAAGAAATTTCAGGTTCCATTAATCCCTATTCACCTATTATAGCCCGTGCATATAAGGTGGTTTTTATACCCGACTCAATTAAAACAGCCGCTGATATTGAATTTCTGTTGGGCGACAGGACTTCTGTATTCAGGGTAATGAAGCAGGATAAAATTTTTGACTGTACTCCGGAAACTTCAATTGCAAAAGGTGACATAGTGGCAATGATGGGCAACTATTCAACAGTTATGAATGCCGAGAAGATTATTGGCCCGGAAGTAAATAATCCTGAAGTATTGACCTACAATGGAAAATTAGTTAAGGTGGTGCTTACCAATAGCAGATATCATAATAAAAGTATTAAAGAAATTGCGGGAGATGCAGACGCTCATGATTTAAGAGGAGTTTTTCTAATTAATATAAAGCGACAGGAAAACGAGATCCCTATGTTCCCCAATACAGTCTTACGCAGAGGTGATGTAGTTCAATTAATGGGGGATAAAGCACAAGTGGATAAGATCAGTGTTAAAATTGGCTATGTTGAAAAATCAAGTGATAAAAGCGACCTTATCATGCTTACTACCGGAATTGTTTTGGGCATTTTACTTGGTTTGTTATCGGTAAACATTGGCGGAATTCCCATAACATTAGGTGTTGGCGGAGGAGTATTGGTCTCTGGATTATTTTTTGGCTGGTTGCGTTCTAAGTATCCTGTTTTTGGAAGCCTTCCAGGGGCGGCACAGTGGGTATTACAAGAATTTGGCTTAAGTGCTTTCGCCGCAGTGGTTGGACTATCAGCAGGACCTGCGGCAATTGAGGCGCTGCATCAATCGGGGCCGGAACTGATAGTTTTAGGGATCATAGTTGCACTCGTGCCACAGGTAGTAGGTCTCTTTGTTGGTCATAAACTGTTAAAGCTAAATCCCATTATTTTAGTTGGAGGTTTATGTGGAAGCCAAACTGTAGCAGCAGCATTATCGGCAGTATCGGACGAGGCGGAAAGTACCACTCCGGTTTTAGGCTTTACCGTAACCTATGCAATTGGAAATGTTTTGTTAGCTATATGGGGGCCAATAATTGTCAATCTTGTTTAAGAAAAAGAAAGGACGCTACATCAAATCAAAGCTTACTTATCTATTTAATAAACTGATTACTTATCGAATTATTTTGAGTTCATTATTGGGGTGTGCTTTCTTTTTTTTCACCCGACATAATATTTCGTCCTTTAATACCGAAACGATAATTCACTGAGAGCATATATTGTTGTTTCTTGTATGCACCACCAGCTTCGCCACGTATTTGCCAGTGTTTGTTAATTTGCCATTGCCCTCCTAACGAAACGTGCCATGGAGTTAACAAACTTTTATTAAACTGATAAGTAATAGAGCCATTTGTCAGATTGCTTTCAAGATCAGCAAGGCCATTGTTTAGTCGGTTGTAAAGGCCTTCGTAAAGTTGCTGCTTTGGTGGAGGTAAGTTCTGATACCAGGTATCCAACTGATCCTGCATATCATTTATTTTTCCACCGGTAATACCAAGATCCTGTGCACTGATCTTGCCGCTTGTTTCATTAAATACTTTTTGATTTTGGGTAGCAACCCATAAAGCAAAGTTCTGTTGTGGATGATCCGGCATCTTAAAAGCCTTTCCCACTCGCAAGCCAATCAGTCGTGTCTTTACCGGATGGTCGAGCAACTCAAGATCGGTCCAGGCAAAATTAAAGTCACTTGTAACCCAAAACGAACCGAAACCTCCAGCCAGCATTACTCCTAATCCGTAATATTGCCCAGGATTACTGGTAGTAGTTGTAAACTTTATTGGTTCAGCCAAAGAAACAGTGGTATGGCCGGTTAAGGTTCCCGCCAGTGCATAAAGATTTAAAAAGGGGAAAACATAGGTATCGAACCTGAAATTAGTGATGTATCCTTCTCCTGTTATATAATCAAATTTTGCTATTGAATCCAGGCTAATAGGCGCCCCGTCGTTAAAAGCAACTTGCAGGTCGTTAAGTTTAAGGTTTTGCTTGGTATATACGCCATTGGCCATAATTCCATGAGGCAAAATTACATCGATACCTTGTTTCCTGGCTTTTTGTCCAAGTGCAGGGAAAACATAAGGGTATTTGGTTTTTTTTAAGCTATCAATATATTGATCCCGTTTTTTCTTGGGTTGTACATTGGTGTACTGCGCTTTTACTGTATAACAAAAGCATAATAAAATAAGTAGAGAGAGCGCTCTTTTCATTGGATCAGCAGTTGTTTTAGATTGAAACTATAGCGTAATAAAGTTTATTATTTAATAATTATCCATACTGATAATTAGCAAACCTTTATTCTCAGTCAACTATTAAGATACTATAATTTAGACAAGCAAACAACCTCATTTTTTGCATTACGTATGCTGATTTATCCAATGATTTATGATCATAATTTCCAATCTTTAAAACACAAAAAAACACTTAACTTTAAGTTTAAGCATATGACTTTTTAGGGTATTTTGATTCTTTATAGTAAATAACGAACTAAAAAGAGAATTGCCTCGTAAAATCAAATTACAGATTTTCAACTAATTACCTATTAAATATGAGTAGTAGAGGAAAACTGCGTACTACCAGGCAAATAATGAGCTTTGATTACTAACCATAAGTATAGTTATAGTGTTAATCATAAATTAAACTTAACTTCGGGGCGTATTTGGCAACTATTTTTAAAATTTTCAATGAAGCGTTTTTCCATTGTTTTTATACTCTTCTTTTTGTTTAGCAGTCCAATGTTTGCCCAGGAGAAAAAAAAGGCAAAACCAGGAAGGGAATTACCTCAGGATACCATACTTAATTTCCAGCTTGATTCGGCAATTTTAGTTACCGGTAAGCATGGCTTATTTGTTCAAGATTTCATTGATCAAATTTTAACAGATACTGTCTTTTACCAGGGTTTCAAAAAAACGAAGGACTATAATTTCTATGCAGAAAACGATGTTCTTACGTTCAATAAAAAATATAGACGAAACGCGCACATCTTCAAAAAAATATATCACGAACATTTAAACGGTAAATACACACAGAAAGTGCTTAGCAAAATAGATAGTGGTGAGGTATTTAAAAGTAATGGCAGGTATGAACTTTATACTGTTCAAATGTTCAGTTACATTTTTGAGAACATGAACAATTCTGAGTTTACAGGCAATAAGCCGTCAAAAGGGGAAAAAGGTGAAGAAGGCTATAAAGACAAACTGAAAGTACTCATTTTTAGTCCTGGAAAGCCAATTAAGGGGGTACCATTTATAAGTGAGAAGGCTGCAATCTTTGAGCCCGATATGCGTCAGTATTATGATTATCAATTTTTCAGCGGTACTTATATGGGAAACATTCCGGTATATCGTTTCAAATGCGTTGCTAAACCCGAATACCGAAACACCAGCAAGGTGATGATAAATGAATTGACCACTATTTTTGACAAGCGAAATTTTCAGATCTTGGGACGTTTTATCGATATGAGTTATGATAACATGGCCTTTAGTTTTGATGTAAAAATGAATATTGAGATGAACTACTTTGGCGATGATCTTCTGCCGGTTCGCATTAACTATAATGGTAATTGGGACGTTCCTTTTAAGAAGAAAGAAATTGCAGCCTTTAACGTTAAGCACTACGGTTACTCTAAATAATTATACTCCCGGCAAAGCTATTTTGCTAAAAGGCAACAATTCAGTATTTTGAATTCCGTTTGGGGATAAAGTATATGAAACTATTCTCAGTTGCTTTTCTAGCCTTATTTTTTTTGAATGAACCTATCGGGACAGTGCTGCCCGTTAACCGTTCATTTGCCCAACCTTTAGATTCATTAAGTTTTATTTTTACCTCAGCTCGCAGTGGCAAATTGGAGATTTGGAAAAGCCAAAATGGGCAAATGCTCCAATTGACCAATGAGAAAAAAATGGAGAGTTGGCGGGGTAAGGTGTCGCCTGGAGGCAAGAGAATTTTATTTTATCGCTCCTCAAAAGGAAGCAAAAGCAATACAACCGCTAAAGCTTCTCTTTGGGTAATGAATATGGATGGCACCGAACAAAAGGAGTTGATCACGCAGGGGCAAAATGGCTGGATCGACCAATTCGGAGCCAGCTGGTCGCCGGATGGGAAACAAATTATAATGGCAGCAACTACGGTAAAAAATGGAAGCAGCCAGTTATTCTTAACTGATGAAAACGGTAAAAATCCAAAGCAGCTTACAAAACGACAAGGTTATTTTTCTGATCCGGCCTTTTCGCCTGACGGAAAGCAAATTGCATATGTTGCTTTACCCGAGGATTATAACGGCACTAGTTTAGCCTATCTCGAAGTATTTGTGATGAGTATTGATGGGCAGGAGGAAAATCGGCTTACTTATGATGAATTCAGGGACCACGACCCCTCATGGTCACCGGATGGCCGTGAACTGGTTTTTGAAACAGCAACCAAGCCGGGCAATATTACAGCAAGTAAATGGGGAATACGTACTATAAGCGCCGGAGGCGGAGATGTGCGTAAGGTATTGTTTGATGAGGGAATAAATATTTTTCCCCGTTGGATCAATTCCAACTATTTATTGTTTCAACGTATAGGCTATTTAAAGAGTGGAGCCCAATTGTTTACCATCCATGCAGATGGAAGTCAGCTTAAACCTCTTACCAGTGGAAATGGGAACGATAGTGAGCCCGATATTATTCATTGATCCGTAGTAATAAATCATTTAAATCTTAGCAACTTTGCTGGCAAGTTATATTCAAGCGTGATTACCAAAGAGACCATAGATAGAATAATGGATGCCGTTGATATCGTTGAAGTTATCGGCGAATTTGTGCATCTTAAAAAACGTGGGGTAAACTATGTTGGCTTAAGTCCATTTGCCAATGAGAAAACCCCATCATTTACGGTTTCACCGGTAAAGCAAATCTTCAAAGATTTTAGTACGGGAAAAGGTGGCAGTGCGGTTACTTTTTTAATGGAGCTGGAGAAATTCAGCTATCCGGAAGCCCTAAAATGGCTGGCCAACAAATACCAGATTGAAGTTGACGAAATTCGGAAGAAGGATGATAGCCCTGAAAATGATGAACGCGAAAGCTTATTCATTGTAAATGAGTTTGCCCGTAATTATTTCGCTGAAACGCTGTTTGAACGTGAAGAAGGTGTAAACATTGGGCAGAGCTATTTTAAGGAGCGCGGTTTCAGAGAAGAAACCTTGAAAAAATTCCAGTTGGGTTATTGTGCCGATCGCTGGGATGACTTTACGCAAGCAGCGCTAAAATCGGGCTATAAAGAAGAATACCTGGTAACTACCGGGCTTACTATAAAAAAAGATGATGGCAAAACATTTGACCGTTACAAAGGCCGGGTAATTTTTCCTATTCATAGCTTAACCGGAAGGGTAATTGGTTTTGGTGGCCGTGTGTTGAAGACCGGTGAAAAAACTGCCAAATATGTAAACTCACCAGAGTCGATCATTTACCATAAAAGTCAGACCCTTTACGGAGTTTATTTTGCTAAGAACAAGATCCGCGACGAGGATAATTGTTTTCTGGCTGAAGGCTATACCGATGTTATTTCCCTTCATCAATCAGGTATTGAGAATGTGGTGGCCTCTTCCGGAACCTCGTTAACCGTTGAGCAAATTCGGCTGATCAATCGCTTTACTCAAAACGTTACTATTTTATACGATGGAGACGCAGCAGGTATAAAAGCTTCCTTACGTGGTATTGATATGATCCTGGAAGAAGGACTGAATGTAAAAATCGTTCTTTTCCCAGATGGACACGACCCTGATTCATACGTTAGAACCGTTGGAGGTACGGCGTTTAAAGAGTATGTTAAAGAAAATCAAAAGGACTTTATCCTTTTCAAAACATCCATATTACTTCAAGATACTAAAAACGACCCATTAAAAAAGGCGGAAGTAATTCGTGATATTGTTGAAAGCATTGCTAAAATACCTGACAGCATTAAGGCTTCGGTTTTTATTTCCGAAACCAGCAGGCTGTTGCAAATGGAGGAACGCATTTTATTGTCGGAGTTGAATAAGCTCAAACTAAAAAATGCAAAAAGTAAAGATAAAGAGAGGGAGTCAAAGCCTGATTTTACACCCGACTACGATGATCCAAACTTCGACCCAAGGGCTTTAGACTACGCGGAACCCCAAGCAGAGGTGCCGGTTGATAATGAAGATCCGCAGGAAGAAGAAATCATCCGTTTATTGGTCAATTACAGCAGTGAAGTTTGGGAGGAGGAACTTTCAGTAGCTCAGTTCTTGATCCATGCACTTGATGATATTGAGTTTGGGAACCGTTTGTTAGGTACTTTCTTTGAAGAAGTGCGGTTTAAATTGAATGAAGGAGAAACGGTTAACGATCGTTTTTTCATTCACCACCCTAATAATGACATTCGCGATTTAACGGCAACCTTGCTAACCTCTCCATATAGTTTAAGCGAAAACTGGGAGAAAATGCATGATATACCTGTGCCAGATGAAAAATCGAAGTTGAAACAGGCTGTATTAAGCGCAGTTTACCACATTAAAATGCGTAAGGTGATGCGATTGATCAAAGAGAATCAAGAGAAGATGAAAACGGCAACCACTGATGATGAGATAATTGCCTTACAAACTTTTCACATACAGCTAACGCAGGTTAAGAAAGATATTTCGACTGAATTAGGTGCAGTGATATTAAAGTAAAATAAAACAGTAGGCAGTCTCCAGTATCGGATATGAAATTGAAGACTGCCGACTGTTTACTGCCGACTGCTAATGAGCTTCGAGCCAATTGCTGCCTGTTCCGCTTTCTACCAAAATAGGAACTTCCATTTTAATGGCACTCTTCATCAATTCTTCTATAACAGGCCTAACTTTTTCTACCTCAGTTTTAGGAACATCAAATACCAACTCATCATGTACCTGTAAGATCATTCGGGTGTCAACCTTCATCGATTTTAATTCTCGATTGATGTTGATCATCGCCACTTTGATCATATCGGCGGCGGAGCCTTGTATTGGAGCATTGATAGCATTTCGCTCTGCAAATCCACGCACCACGGCATTCGCCGAATTAATGTCACGTAAATAACGACGGCGACCTAAAATGGTTTCCACATATCCATTTTCGCGGGCGAAGTTGGCCATATCGGCCATGTATTTCTTAATATTAGGATATTGAATAAAGTATTGTTCAATAATATCAGCGGCTTCCTTACGAGGAATACCCAAACTTTGCGATAAACCAAATGCCGACTGTCCGTAAATGATACCAAAGTTTACAGCTTTGGCATTTCGGCGCTGGTCGGAGGTAACTTCACCGAATCCAATCCCGTAAACTTTAGCGGCTGTTGCTTTGTGAATATCATGCCCCTGCTTAAAGGCGTCCAGCATACCCGCATCTTTGCTGATCTCGGCAATAATACGCAGCTCTATCTGCGAATAATCGGCCGAAAGCAACGTGAAATCATCATTTCGAGGGATAAATGCTCGGCGAACCTCACGTCCTTTCTCTGTGCGGATAGGAATATTCTGAAGATTCGGATTGTTGGAACTCAAGCGCCCTGTAGCGGCTACAGCCTGATTAAATGAACTGTGTACACGACCGGTCTTGCGGTTGATCATCAATGGCAAAGCATCAACATAAGTCGATTTTAACTTTTGTAACTGACGGAAATCCAATACATCCTGCACCATTTCATGTTTAGGTGCCAGTGCTGTTAAAACATCTTCGCCGGTTTGATACTGGCCTGTTTTGGTTTTCTTAGCCTTGGGATCGAGCTGGAGTTTTTCAAACAGTACTTCGCCTAATTGTTTTGGGGAAGCGATGTTAAAGCGAACACCAGCTTTTTCGTAAATCTGTTTTTCCAAACGCTGAATATCACTTTCAAGCTCTTTAGAGTAATCGGCCAACCCTTTTTGATCAATTCGGATTCCTTCTTTTTCCATATCGGCCAATACATACACTAATGGATTTTCCACTTCACGGGCCAGCTTATCGGCATTGAGCGAAGGCAACAATGGAGCAAACGTTTCTTTCAGTTGAAGTGTAATATCGGCATCTTCGGCAGCGTATTCTCCGGCTTTGTCAATCGGAACACTGCGCATATTGCCTTGATCCTTACCTTTCTTTCCAATTAACTCAGTAATAGAAATTGGCGAATAATTTAGATATGATTCCGAAAGAAAATCCATGTTATGCCGGGTATCTGCATCAATCAGGTAATGCGCCAGCATGGTATCAAATAATGGCCCCTGCATCTCAACGTTGTACCACTTCATGATCAAAATATCATATTTAATATTCTGACCTATTTTTTCTGTCTCCGGATTCTCTAAAATCGATTTAAACTCATTTACAATTGCTTGTGCTTCAGCTTGATTTTCCGGAATGGGAACGTAAAAGCCTTCTCCTTTTTTCCATGAGAACGATAAACCAACAAGTTCAGCGTCATTTGCATCGGTTCCGGTTGTTTCGGTATCAAAGCAAAATGATTTTTGGGCCGCAAGAGCTTCAATAAGCTTCTTCCTTTTATCCGGAGTATCTGTTATTTCATAATTATGCGGAGTGTTCGCTATCGTTTTGAATCCTGTGGTTGATGGTTCCTCTTCATCAGGTTCAATCGCAGTTTCCCTTTTGATAGTTACCGATACTCCTCCAATAGGATTACCAAAGAGATCGGTTTGGATATTGGAATTACTTAGCGCCTGACCACCAGTTACTACGAACTGTTCGCCAAACACCCTTCTGCCTAAAGTCCTGAATTCGAGTTCGGCAAAAAGAGGCTCAAGAATTTCTTTCGAAGGTTCTTTAATACACAATGCATCTACATCTAGTTCAATTGGGGTATTAAGTAAGATGGTAGCAAGTCGTTTTGAAAGTAAGCCCTGATCTTTAAAATTCTCTACATTCTCTTTTTGTTTTCCTTTCAGCTCATGTGAATTGGCGAAAATGTTTTCCATTGAGCCATATTTCTGAATTAACAGCTTTGCTGTTTTTTCACCAATTCCGGGTATCCCCGGAATATTATCAACGGCATCACCCCATAAACCCAAAATATCTATAACCTGGTCAACTCGTTCAATCTCCCATTTGGCCAGCACTTCTTTCACCCCCATAATCTCCATTTCATTACCTGAGCGAGCAGGTTTATAAATGAAGATCCTGTCGCTCACCAACTGGGCGAAGTCTTTATCAGGAGTCATCATATAGGTAATGAACCCTTCTTTTTCTGCTTTTTTGGCAAGTGTACCAATAATATCATCTGCCTCATACCCGTCAACAGTTAAAACCGGAATATTAAAGCCTTCAATAATCCGTTTTACATATGGCAATGCAGCTGAAAGATCTTCAGGCATAGCTTCACGATGTGCCTTGTATTGTTCAAACTCTGTATGCCTCTCAGTGGGAGCCTCGGTATCAAACACCACGGCCATATGGGTAGGTTGTTCTTTTTTCAACACCTCCAGTAAGGTATTGGTAAAGCCAAGCATGGCCGAAGTATTAAGGCCGGAAGAAGTAAAGCGAGGTGCTTTGCTAAGCGCAAAATGAGCGCGATAGATTAGCGCCATTCCATCGAGCAGAAATAGTTTTTTTGTCACAACGATAGGGTTAATGATAACTGCAAATGTAAAGGATAAATTAATGGCTAGGCTTAAATAATTACAGGTTGTAATAAAGCCACATTTTCAATTGTTAAATTGAATTATTGCCCAATGGCATGTATTAGTTATATAAATCGTTTAGCTCCTTACATGACAGTCCAAGATATGGTCATTCACCATGCCTGTGGCTTGCATATGCGCATAACAAATAGTGGTTCCAAAAAACTTGAAGCCTCTTTTTTTCATGTCTTTGCTTATAGCATCAGACAGTTCTGTTCGAGCAGGAACTTCTTTGGTGCTCTTGAATTGGTTTACAACAGGCTTGCCTTCAGGCAAAAAACCCCAGATGTAATTGCAAAAGCTGCCGAATTCCTTCTGCAGGCCGATGAACAGTTTAGCATTGTTAATTGCTGATGTAATTTTAAGCTTGTTACGAATAATACCTTCGTCCTGTAACAAGCGTTCCACATCTTTTTCGGTAAAGGCCGCCACTTTTTCTACATCGAAGCCTGCAAATGCTTTACGGTAGTTTTCTCGTTTACGCAAAATAGTGATCCAGCTTAACCCCGCCTGAGCGCTTTCCAATAACAAAAACTCAAACATGGTCTTGTCGTCGCGAACCTCCCGGCCCCATTCTTCATCGTGGTATTTTTGATATAATGGATCGTTCCCACACCAGGGGCAACGAATAATTGGTTTTGAGTCTTGAGTGTTAAGGTTTAAGTCTTCAGACATTTTAGATAAATTTTTCAGGATGTAAAATCATAAAATTTAATAAACGAGCAACTTCATCGGCTTTGGCATCTAACTCTACAAACTGATTTTTTGTAATGTATCAATTGGCGAGGGCGAAATCAAGCCACACTTGGGTTTCAGCATTCTCCATATCAGAATCAGAAAGTTTACAAGTAAAATGATTTATATACTTTCGTTTACGATATCCTTCTCCAATATTTGCACAAACTGACCGGGAACTTCTTCTTATTTGATCAGTAAGACTATATGTTTCTTCCTTTGGGAATGATTTAGTAATAACGTAAATATCCTGTGCAAGCTCAAATCCTTTTTGATAGGCTAAAAGACTTCTGAAATTCCCCATTTCGAATAAATGTAGATGTTAATATTCTAAAATAACTATTCTGGCTCATTTACTCAAAACCAGGGACTTAAGACTAACTAATGCTTGCTAAATGATTATAATCACTGATTACAATTTGAAGAAATACATAATCAGATAAGGGTGATTCTATGCCGGTAATAGCTTTAATCTTATCAGCAACCGGACCTAGCATCGTTTCATTGTTGGCTTTTAGGCTACGGTTAATTATTCGCTGTACTAGCGTAATATCGTGGTCGGTTAACATCACCACTTCAGGGAAGTTAACTTTATAGTTAGGATTAATTTGGGTTAAAGGAATATCGTTAAACTCATCACGGTTAACCAATTTTACTACTGTGGTGCCGGCAGCAATATCACCAATGCGCTGGCCTTTCCCATTTACCAGGATGGTGATCAGGGCTATAACGCCCGAGGCTAAGTTTATCTCTAAAAGCCTGAACATCCAACGTAATAAATAATCACTCACCGATGGGGTTGAGCCATCAAGTTTTACCACCTGAATACTCATTGAACGCTTACCAATGCTTTGTCCGTTGAAAAAGATCTCCATCAGCAAATGGTACAACATATAAGGCAGTGCCAACAGAATTAAAACAGCCGTTTCGGGCTGAGAACCAATTGAGGTAAACACTACTACCCAAATTAAACCATAGGCTAATAATACCAGGCCATCAATTAAGGTGGCCAAAATCCGATCACCTACACTGGCAAGTTCATAGTTGAGGCGTACATTTTGTGCAGTTTGGATGGTTATAGTGCTGCTCATAAAGATTTTGATGTTACAACTTTAATATGTATCGAAATTAAATATATTTGGCTGATACTTTTTGGCAAGTATAACATTTACGCCGAAAAAAAACGTTAGGTTCAAAAAAATGCGAGAAATAGTTTTTGTTCAGAGAAATGAAGCGAAATGGAGAAGCTTCGAAAGTAACCTGGAGGGAAGTCCTGATGAAATTGCTGAACAATTTATTGAGCTTACTGATGATTTATCGTACGCCCGAACCTTTTACCCAAATTCGGCTACAACAAACTATCTGAATAAGCTGGCCTCAAAATATCACTTAAGTATTTACAGGAATAAAAAGGAAAAGAATAATCGCTTTATCAGTTTTTGGAAGTACGAATTGCCAATGTTAATGGCCCAGCACCGCAAGCAATTGTTCTATTCGTTTCTGATCTTTTTTATAGGGGTCTCCATAGGGGCCTTATCCTCGGCTATGGACGACACTTTTGTGCGACTAATCCTAGGCGACCATTATGTAAATCAAACGATTCAGAATATTGAGAAAGGCGAGCCTACAGCTATTTATAAAAGCGGGGAGCAAACAGACATGTTTATGTCTATTACCGTAAATAATATTAAGGTTTCGTTTATGACCTTTATTGCCGGGGTCATTTTCTCATTGGGCACTGCCTGGCTTCTTTTTACCAATGGTGTAATGCTGGGAGCCTTTCAATATTTCTTTTATACCAAAGGGGTGCTGATTGCTTCAGCACTTTCCATCTGGATTCATGGCACACTTGAGATTTCAGCCATTGTTATTGCTGGTTGTGCAGGTTTGGTTATGGGTAACAGTATTTTGTTTCCGCATACTTATTCACGCCTCGAATCATTTAAACAAGGAGCCCGCAATGGTCTGAAAATAGTTATTGGCCTGGTGCCTGTATTTATTACCGCCGGTTTTTTAGAAAGCTTTGTTACCCGCTATGCTGAAATGCCGTTAGCTTTAAGTTTATTTATTATTTTGGGTTCGCTCAGTTTCGTGATCTACTACTTTGTGATTTACCCCCATCGTTTAACTAACCAAAACCAATTACATGCAACAAAAGATTAATTTAAGAGAAGAACGAGATTTCGGGCAAAAGATAAATGCCGTTTTCACCTTCTTACAGCAAAACTTTAAGCCTTTATTTAAAAGCTTGTTATTTATAGTAGGCCCGGTGGCATTAGTGGCAATTGCTTGTATGTCTTTTTTTGTTACGCAAATATTTAGCAACATAAATGGAGCTGGACCCATGCGCACCGACAACTTTACCTCACTTGGTTTTGTTGGGTATGTTGTGGGTTTTTTATTGCTGATGTTAGCTTTTCTTTTGGTACACCTGGTAGTATACACGTATATGAAAGAGTATCTAACAGATAAATATAAACCCATTGAAACCGGACAGATCATTAGAGTTATTGCGAAAAAGATCGTTTATATAATCCTTTCAATGATAGGGCTGAGCATTGTTTTATTTTTAGCCATGTTCTTTTTATCCATGATCCCTTTTATTGGGCCATTCATATTCTTTTGCGGATTTATTTACATATCAGTGCCTTTAAGTTTAGGTGTTATAATTATGTTGATGGAAGAGGCGACTCCTGTTCATGTGTTCAACCGAATGCTTTATTTAACCTCTGGAAAATGGTGGTCGACCTTTGGTATTTTAGCGGTGATCGGAATTATTCAAGGAGTAACGAATTACATGTTTTTCCTGCCCGTATACTTTGTTACGCTTGCGAATGCTTTGCATGTAGGCATAGTTGATTCGCTAAGCTCTGGGCTTGTGGTCGTTTATTCGGCAGTTGCAATCATCGGTGTATCCATGTTATTCTCACTTCCGGCCGTGGCCATCGGGTTTCAATATTTTAATCTTGTAGAACGCAAGGAAGGAATAGGCTTACTTGAAGAGATCGAACAAATTGGAGAATCACAACCAATGACCGATAATGAAGAAGATTTCTAAGATCTGTTCTTTTATCTTATTAAACGTTTTGCTTTTATCCAACAGGCTTTTTGCGACAGCAAATGCTTATGTAAATGACACAACCAGGCTTGTCCCTCGTTTACCAGCTAGGGCAAGTATTGAGAAATTTGCCGGAGATCCTGACTTTCAATATCAGCGCGACGTTGCTCCTCCGCCAAATTGGTGGGGTAAGTTTTTACGCTGGATCGGCAAATGGCTGGATAAACTATTTGGTGGATTAGGGTATGATAACTTTTGGCAATATGTGTTTATTACCATTATTATCCTTGTTGCCGTTTGGGTTATTTTGAAGTTGGCTGGTGTTAGATTCACTGATCTGTTCCAACGCAAAAAGGTGAATGTTGATTTACCATATGAAACGGTTAATGAAGATGTTCGAAAAATGGACTTTGATCAACTGATTGGGGAGGCGCTCGATCGCAAAAATTACCGGTTAGCCGTTAGGTTGTATTACCTGAAAGCGTTGAAACAATTAGACGAAAGTGGATTGATTGCTTGGAAACCTGAAAAAACGAACAGTTGTTATATGAATGAGCTTAGTTCCTCTCATCTTAAAACCGACTTTCAGCAAATGACTATGAGTTTTGAATACGTTTGGTATGGGGAGTTTAGTTTAGGCGAACACGATTTTAATTCAATTAGAGGCACATTTCTCGCATTTCAAAAACAAATCAACGGCAAATGAAAGGGAATAGGAAATACATAGCAATACTGGTTGTAATGATCCTTGCTTATGCCTTTGTTGATTATTATCGGCCGAAGCCAATTAATTGGACGATTACCTTATCAAACAAGGATAAAATACCCTTTGGGTCATATGCAACGTTTAAACTTTTAAAAGAGGTTTTTCCAAAGCAGAAAATTGTTTCATCTCGCCTGCCTGTTTTTAACCAGCTAAGTGAAACGATTGATAGTTCAGGTAATTACATTTTTGTAGCGCCAACTTTTTTTGCTGACACCAACGACGTAACCAAACTACTTGATTTCGTTTACCGCGGTAACTCAGTTTTTATTGCCGCCTCTTCTATTAGTGGTAAGCTGGCCGATACACTGGGAGTGGAAACAGAATATGAGGTGGATGAAAAGGAATATTCCACAAAATTAGTTTGGAGTAGCGAGGAAACGCTGTATAAATTTAAACAGCCCCGTGACAACAGTTTTTTTGATTCGGTTGATGCTAAACGTACGTTAGTTTTAGGCAGAAAACTTTCGGGAAAACCCGATTTTATAAAAGTTAGGCACGGTAAGGGTAACTTCTATTTGAATACCAATTCAACCGCTTTCGCCAACTTTTTCGTACTTGACAAAGCTACCAGCGATTATGCTTTTAAAAGTTTTTCCTATTTGCCGGTGAAGCCTGTTATTTGGGACGAATATTTAAAACAAGGCCGCTCTGGAGCTGACGACATTTTCCGGGTATTGTTTGATTATCCCGCATTGCAATGGGCTTATTACATTATGATCCTGGGCACTTTGGTTTTCATCATTTTCGAAGCAAAACGCCGGCAGCGAATCATTCCAATCGTACCGCCATTGGCTAATAATACGCTGGATTTTACCAAAGTGATCGGTGCTTTGTATTTTAATAATGCCAACCATACCGATGCAGCCAAGAAGAAAGTTAACTTCTTACTTGAATACATACGAACCCATTTTTTTGAGCGTACAAATGAACTCGACAATGATTTTATTACTCATTTTACCGTAAAAACCGGTTGGGATAAAGATAAAATGCAACAACTTTTTGAAATGGCGCGGTGGGTAAGGGTGCTTCCTGATAATTATGAACTTTCGGAAACAGAGCTAATGCAGCTTAATATATTAATTGAAGATTTTTATGAATTCGTTTCGATCACTAAAACTTCGTCGCGCAAGTAAAAGATCAAACGAGATAAGTATAAAGTAATTTAAATAGTTTGGAAACCTTGGAAAATAACATGGAAACAGTATCGACAGGTTCAGAAGAAACCCCGGTATTTCAGTCGCGTATTGATTTTGAACAATTAAATAAAAGTATAAGCCAGATCAAAGAGGAATTGGCTAAGGTAATTGTGGGACAGCAAAGCTTTATTGAATTGCTGATAACAGCTATTTTTGCCGATGGTCACGTACTTATCGAAGGCGTTCCGGGGGTTGCCAAAACATTAACGGCAAAGCTCATGGCCAAAACTATCCATTCAAACTTTAGCCGCATTCAGTTTACACCTGATCTAATGCCTTCGGATGTATTGGGAACTTCGGTGTATATGCCTTCAACCTCCACTTTCGAGTTTAAACAAGGCCCGATTTTTTCAAACATCATTCTTATTGATGAGATCAACCGATCGCCGGCAAAAACACAATCTGCTTTATTCGAGGTAATGGAAGAGCGTCAGGTAACAAACGATGGAGTAACCTACCCGATGGCGTTCCCGTTCTTGGTTATGGCCACCCAAAATCCAATTGATCAGGAAGGAACTTATCGTTTGCCGGAAGCGCAACTCGACCGTTTCCTGTTTAAAATTGAGGTAAAATATCCTTCATTAGAGGAAGAAGTGCAAATATTAAACGGTCACCACACCGGCTTTGCCAATAAACTGGATGAAGTGAAGGCAGTTTTAGATTCAGCAACTATTACGTCTTTACGTGATAAGATCCGCCAGGTGCATGTTGAACCGAAATTGCTCGAGTACATCGCTCAAATTGTGAACAGTACACGCGATAACAAATTCCTGTACTTGGGGGCTTCTACACGCGCCTCAGTGGCATTGTTAAATTCCGCTAAAGCATTAGCCGCTATCAGAGGTCGTGACTTTGTAACTCCAGAAGATATACAGGAACTTACTTATCCGGTATTGCGTCATCGTATCATTCTTACACCGGAGAAAGAAATGGAAGGTGCTTCCGCCGATGAAATCATCAAACTGATTGTCCAAAAAATTGAAGTTCCAAGATAGTGCGTTTCATTAAGGACTTATACCTAAGCAATCGATTCTTCACCCTGCTGGTTAGTTGTGGGGTGCTGTTCGTTGTTTCCTTTTTTCTGCCACTTTTATACGGTTCGGCAAAGGCGATCTTTGCCGTTTTTATAGTACTTACTCTTATTGATTACCTTTCTGTTTTCTTGCTGAAAGAAGGTTTCTTTGCGCGTAGAGAAATGGCCGAAAAGCTATCAAACGGTAGTGAGAATGAGATCTATCTATATCTCGAAAACCGCTATACATTTGGGACATACGTTAAGGTTATTGATGAAATTCCGCACCAGTTTCAAAAAAGAGATGTGCTGTTTAAGGAAACCCTGAAAAGCGGGGAATCAAAAACATTACGTTACTGGCTTCGACCGGTTAAGCGAGGGGAATACGAATTTGGAGCAATTAACATTTTTATCTCTACTGTAATTGGGCTGACTCGTCGCCGTTTTCGATTTGATCAGGGAAAAACCGTTCCGGTGTATCCTTCATTTATCCAGATGCGCAAATATGAGTTAATGGCCATTTCCAACCGTTTGCCTGAGCTGGGGATAAAACGGATCCGAAGGATTGGGCATAGTTCAGAATTCGAGCAGATTAAAACCTACGTTGCAGGCGATGATACCCGTACAATCAACTGGAAGGCAACGGCACGTAAAGGATCATTGATGGTGAATAACTACCAGGATGAGAAATCGCAGCAAGTTTATTGCATTATCGATAAGGGCAGGGTTATGCAAATGCCTTTTGAGGGAATGAGCCTACTTGATTATTCAATCAACGCTTCACTTGTATTAGCCAATTCGGCCATGATCAAAGGTGATAAGGCGGGTATAATTACGTTTTCCAATAAGATCAGCAGTATTCTTAAGGCCGATAAAAAGCCGGTTCATTTGCAACATATTTTAGAGTTGCTCTACAATCAGCGCACTCAGTTTAAGGAATCGGATTACGATAAGCTGTTTGCCAATATCCGTGTAAATATTAATCAACGCAGCTTATTGGTACTGTTTACCAATTTTGAAAGTTTGGCAGCTATGCGTCGACAATTGCCCTTCCTATTGCAGTTAGCCAAGCATCACCTGGTGCTTACCGTATTTTTTGAAAATACGGAGATGGATGAGTTGCTAAACTCAAGACCGGCCAATACGGAAGAAATTTATCTGAAAACCATTGCTGAGAAGTTTGTTTACGACAAAAAACTGATTGTAAAAGAACTGAATCAGCATGGAGTCCACACACTATTAACCCCTCCGGCTAAGCTTACCGTTAATACCCTAAACCGATACCTGGAGTTTAAAGCAAGGGGGTTGATATAAAGAAATAGTACCAAAAAAATTTAACCACATAACCATCAATTGCTTTATGGAATTAAAAATTAAATCGAACTTTCGGAAACGAATTAGTGCCGCAATTCTGGATTACCTGATTTTTTCAATTGTTTTTTATTACTATCTCGCTGTTCTTGGGAAACAAACAGATGGTAAATTCACCTTTTATGAATGGGATATCGTTTTCCCTGTTGTTGTGTTTTGGATATTCTATTTTGTAATTATTGAAGGAATCTGGGGAGGAACCTTAGGATTTCAATCAATGGGATTAAAAGTAATAACCGACACACGCAATACCATTGGAATGACCCAGGCATTCCTGCGAAGACTTCTCGATCCTATTGATATATTTTGCTGTGGAATTCCGGGCATTCTCGCCTTGAAGTTTACTGAAAAACATCAGCGCTTTGGTGATTTGATTGCCAAAACCATTGTTGTCGACATATTTGATCAAGAGCAGTACGTGACTCCGGAAGATCAATATTAAGCTTGTTTTAAATACTTATTCTTCTTTGCATTCCCGCTTTTGCTTTATTAATTTTATAAAGCATGCAATTACACAAATGCCCAAACAAGATAAGGGCATTTGTGTTTTCTCTTTTTCACATTCCATTTTAGTTCTTGCTTCGTGTCGTAAAACGACCTTGGTTTATCTATCGAACAATATTATTTAATCAATTTTTAAAATGATTCAAGTAAAAGGTTATGCCGCCCCTCAGGCAAAAGCGCCCTTGGCGCCATTTAATTTCGAACGTCGGGAAGTAGGTCCGTTTGACGTTCAGATTGAAATTCAATATTGCGGTGTTTGTCACTCCGACATTCACCAAGTTCGCGATGAGTGGGGAGGCTCTATCTTCCCGATGGTGCCCGGTCACGAAATCGTGGGTAAAGTGATTAAGGTTGGTGAAAAAGTGACTGGCTTTAAAGCGGGCGATCTGGCAGGCGTGGGTTGTTTAGTTGATTCGTGCCGTACCTGCTCCAGCTGTGTGCAGGGTTATGAACAATACTGTGAGGTGCATTGGGTGGGAACATACAATAGCGTTGAAATGGACATGAAAACACCAACATACGGCGGTTATTCAAACCAAATTGTTGTTGACGAAAGCTTTGTGCTTAGCATTTCAGATAAACTCGACCTTAAACGAGTAGCGCCTTTACTTTGCGCGGGCATTACAACCTATTCTCCATTAAAAGAGTGGAAAATTGGTAAAGGGCATAAAGTTGGTGTTCTTGGCTTAGGAGGATTGGGTCACATGGCCGTTAAACTTGCAGCATCCATGGGCGCCGAAGTTACTGTACTTAGTACTTCTCCATCAAAAGAGAAAGATGCAAAGGATTTGGGAGCACATAAATTTGTGGTAACCAAAGAAGAAGAACAGCTGAAAGGAGTAACCAATTACTTCGATTTTATTATTGATACGGTTTCGGCGGAACATGACTTAAATGTTTATTTGAATTTATTGCGACTTAATGGAACCATGGTTTTATTAGGTGTTCCTCCTGAATCGCCAAAGATTCAAACATTTAACCTTATTGCTAAACGCCGTCGCTTAGCCGGTTCATTAATTGGAGGCATTAAAGAAACCCAGGAAATGCTCGACTATTGCGCCGAACATAACATTATGTCGGATGTTGAGATAGTTTCCATGAATCAAATTAATGAAGCTTATGAGCGCATGCTTAAAGGTGACGTTCATTATCGTTTTGTAATTGATATGGCTACGCTCTAACAGGTGATAAATATTGACAAAGCGGCTTATTTCTAATGAATGGGCCGCTTTGTTTACCACTTAAAAATACAAGCAAATGAAAAATCTAAATGTGCTTCTTGTAACCACCTCTCATAACGACTTAGGTAAAACAGGCCATAAAACTGGGGTTTGGCTCGAGGAATTGGCAACTCCGTATTATGTTTTTAAAGATGCCGGAGCCAATATTACCATTGTTTCACCTAAAGGAGGAGCGGTTCCTCTTGATCCAAAGAGTGAAGAGCCTGAGTCTAGCACTCCGAGCTCCGAACGCTTTAAGAACGATCAGGAAGCGCTAAATAAATTGACTAATTCCAAAAAGATTGAAGAAGTTAAGGCTGACGACTTTGATATGGTGTTTCTGCCGGGCGGTCATGGGCCCATGTGGGACTTAGCAGACAATTATGACCTAAAAGAATTATTGGAAACTTTTCATAAACAAAACAAATCGATAGGTGCGGTTTGCCATGGTGTGGTGGGCTTGGTTGCTTTGCGAAACGAAAAAGGGGAACCAATTGTTAAAGGTAAAAAGCTAACCAGTTTTACTAATAGTGAAGAAGAATTGGTTGGTTTAACCCATGTAGTTCCTTTTTTACTGGAAACTGAGTTACTAAACCTTGGAGCCGATTACCGGAAAGGGGACGATTTTAAACCATTTGCTCAACATGATGGTTTGTTGTTTACCGGTCAAAACCCTGCTTCATCTGATCTGGTAGCAGAGGCAATGATTGATCATATTAAATGACTGTAGCTTTAATGAAAAACTAAGGTTAGATTATAAAAGAAAGTTTAGATTTATGTACTTTCTATTATTGACCTAACTGTATGAAACAAGCTTACGTTACCATTTCATTTTTATCAGCTTTATTTTTAGTTTCCTGTAATCAGGAGAAGCCCGCAACAGTTGCTGTGGCACCTGCAGATCAAGCTAAAAATGCCATGATTGTAAATAACTTAAGAGCTGCACAAAATGCCCAAAAGGTTGTTTCCAATACAAGCAAAGCAAGCTCAGTTAGTGTTCCTTCCTCTCAAAACTTCGGACAATCACCAGGAGTGAATCCTGTAAACCCTGCTCATGGTCAACCCGGCCATCGGTGCGATATTCCAGTTGGAGCTTCTTTATCCACACCAGCTCAAATGCTTACTTCCAATAAAAGTCAGGGAACACAACCAAGTAATGGCACGGCACCCTCTGTAAAACAGGCAAATGTACAGGCTCCTATAACAACGGCCACCAAGCCAGGCATGAACCCTCCACACGGTCAGCGAGGGCACAGATGCGATATTGCAGTGGGAGCTCCGCTAAATTCAAAACCAAAAACAGCTGCTGTAAACCAGAGTAATTCTGCAGCTCCGGTTTCCGTATCCTCTCAACCGCAAACTGTTCCCGCACCGGTTTCTGCAATAACACCTGAAGGGATGAACCCTCCTCATGGGCAGCCTGGGCATCGTTGTGATATAGCCGTGGGTGCTCCTTTACCAAAAAATTAATAAAGGATTATAAAAACAATTGCTCTATAATGAATAAATAAAACAGCTTTTTCGCCATTATTCATTCGTCATAGAGCAATTAATAATTAGAGACGGGTTAATTACCCAATTCTTTTAATGCAATATATGCCATTAATCCGGTACTTATTGCCAACGCACTTTCATCAATATCAAAAGTTGGAGTATGAACAGATGAGGTAATGCCCCGCTCTTCATTCCGTGTACCCAAACGATAGAAACAAGCATCAGTTACTTGTGAATAATAAGCAAAATCTTCGGCAGCCATCCATATGTCCAGGTCCAGTACATTCTCTTTACCTAAATACTCTTCAGCAGAAGCTCTAGCGGCAGCGGTTATCTTCTCTTCGTTTACTAAAAAAGGATAACCATGAGCAATAGTAAACTCGCAGCTTCCACCCATACTTTCAGCAATGCCTTCGGCAATTTTTTTCATACGGACATGGGCTTCCTTACGCCATTCTTCATCAAGCGTTCTGAAAGTTCCTTCCATCTTCACCTCATTAGGAATAACGTTGGTAGCGCCATTGGCTATAATTTTTCCGATAGATAATACCGAAGGTAAACGAGGATCGGCTATACGGCTCACCACTTGCTGAAGAGCCACAATAATATGGGCCGAGATAAGCACCGGATCAATATTCATATGCGGTTGCGCGCCATGGCCACCTTTGCCCTTTACCGTAATGTAAAGCTCATCTGTAGAAGCCATGTATTGTCCCGACCGGAAGCCTACTTTACCTGCATCAATTAAAGGCATTACGTGTTGGCCAATAATTCCTGCAGGCTTTGGATTTTCTAGTACCCCTTCCTTTATCATTATACTGGCACCTCCGGGCAGTAATTCTTCGCCAGGCTGGAAAATTAATTTTACAGTTCCTGCAAACTCACTTTTCAAGCTTGATAATATTTTAGCCGTTCCTAATAAAGAAGCACTATGCACATCATGCCCACAGGCGTGCATTACGCCTTCATTTGTTGACTTATACACTACTTCATTGGCTTCCAAAATCGGCAAAGCATCCATATCGGCTCTTAATGCCAACACTTTATCAGAAGGCTTTTCTCCCTTTATCAGGCCAACAATACCCGTTTCGGCTTTATGCTCAAAAGGTATACCCCATTCGGTTAGTTTTGAAGCAATAAATGCAGAGGTTTTAAATTCTTTGAAAGAAAGTTCAGGGTTGGCATGTATATGACGGCGATTGGCAATTGATTCTTGGTGAATGTCTGTTGCCAATGCCTTTATTTTATCTTTAAGCATAAGTTGTAAAGAACATTAAGAATAGTTTTTGTTTAGTGCTCAATAACAGAGCCTTTATTGAGGCAGTTCTGTTTCTCCTTCCAGATAGATCTTTTGAGGATTCAGTTTATCAGAAACAATGAAAGCTACATCAAAGTCTTTTTCCAGCATTTTTCTCAGCTTTTCAGCATCAGGGCGGTTGGCAAAGTCACCAACCCTTAATTTATAATTGGGCATTTGATAGCTTAAATAGCTGCCCAATTCAGGGTATTTAAGCGCAAATTTGATTTGTAAACTGTAAGCTTCATTTCTGTTTGGGCCCGAATATATTTGCAGTCGGTAACCAAAAGCCGGCGGTTTACGGTTAATTTCTATTCGTTTGGCCAATAACTCGTTAATACCTGGCTGAGCAATAACCTCAACGTTTGAAAGAAGGATAGAATCTTTTAAAGGAGCTGTGTTTTCAAATCCCGAATTATCATCTATTTCATTTTTTTTTGGTGCATCAACAGGAGATTTTTCAGGCTTGGTGGCCGGAACAATGCTTTTACCATCAGCCGGAGTGTTTTGTTTAGCAGGGGCTGCCGGTTTTGGTGCTGGTTTAGTGGTGGTTGGTTTAGCAGCCGGTTTTGAAGGCTTTTGCTGTCCGTAAACAATAACTGGCATTGCTAAAAACAATGCGAGCACGGCAATTATGGTTTTTCCCTTTATCATCTGCTTCCTGTTATAATGCGTTCAATTTAGCAAAGTTAAACTTTACACAACAGACTACTAAAAAATAAAGTACGATTTCTGATCGCAATGCGATCAGAAACCGTACTTTAAAAATTTTATTGCAAAACTGTTAAAACTAGAGCTGACCAGCTCCGTGACAGTTTTTATATTTTTTTCCGCTTCCGCAAGGACAAGGATCGTTACGACCTATTTTTTGCTCTACGCGTACCGGTTGTTGTTTTACAGCAATGTCGTGAGCCAGCTCTGGAGGCAACCCGTGATTACCATTGTCCTGATACTCCGGATGGCTAACTTTTAAATTGCTCAAGTCAGTACGTTCAATTGGCGCTGCTTCGCGAACTTCTTCCGGCTCATTCATCGGAATATTACCTTTAAACAAGAAGTCTAAGGATTCTTTATTAACACTCGACAAGCGTTGTTTGAACAAATTGAATGATTCGAACTTGTAAACCAATAACGGGTCTTTTTGCTCGTAAACGGCATTTTGAACCGATTGCTTTAATTCATCCATTTCGCGCAAGTGTTCTCTCCAAGCATCGTCAATAGTGTATAACAATACCGAACGCTCAAATGCATGAACAACTTCTTCGCCTTTAGTTTCGTAAGCTTTTTTAAGATTAACCGAAACCTGGAATCCTCTTACGCCATCGTTAAACGGTACAATGATATTCTCAATTGCCTGTCCGCGAGTTTCGTAAACATCCTTAATTACCGGATAAGCATTTTTGGCTATTGTATCTGATTTACGACGATAGAAGTTGGAAATTTGCTGATATACAGATGAAACTACGTTTGCAGCGCTTTCATCCAAAAAGTCTTTATCAGTCATTTCGGTATGATACGCAAATACACGTAATACATCCAGCTTAAATCCTTCAAAGTTCTTCTCTTCACGGTACTGTTGAACAAGTTCTTCAACCGTGTCAAAAACCATATTATCAATATCTACTTCTAAACGCTCACCGAACAAGGCGTTGTGACGTTTTCCATAAATAACGGTACGTTGCGAGTTCATCACATCGTCGTACTCAAGCAGGCGCTTACGAGTTCCGAAGTGATTTTCTTCCACTTTTTTCTGAGCACGCTCAATAGATTTGGTAATCATTGAATGTTGAATCACTTCACCTTCTTCCAAGCCCATTTTATCCATTAACGATGCGATACGCTCCGATCCGAACAAACGCATTAATTCATCTTGCAATGAAACGAAGAACTGTGAAGACCCCGGGTCACCCTGACGTCCTGCACGACCACGTAACTGGCGGTCTACACGGCGAGATTCATGACGCTCGGTTCCAATAATGGCCAAACCTCCTGCTTCTTTTACGCCTGGGCCTAACTTAATGTCGGTACCACGACCAGCCATGTTGGTTGCAATGGTAACCGTTCCAGCTTGTCCCGCCTCAGCAACAATTTCTGCCTCACGTTGGTGCAGCTTAGCATTCAGCACGTTATGTTTAATGCCACGTAACTTCAGCATACGGCTTAGCAACTCAGAGATCTCAACCGATGTGGTACCTACCAGTACCGGACGACCAGCCTGCGTTAATTTTACGATCTCGTCTACTGCTGCGTTATATTTTTCACGCGCAGTTTTATAAACTAAGTCTTCCTGATCTTTACGCGAAATGCCTTTGTTGGTTGGCACTTCAACAACATCCAGTTTATAGATTTGCCAAAACTCGCCCGCTTCAGTGGTAGCAGTACCCGTCATACCACAAAGTTTATGATACATACGGAAATAGTTTTGCAGGGTAATGGTTGCGAATGTTTGAGTAGCGTCTTCAACTTTCACGTTTTCTTTCGCCTCAATAGCCTGGTGCAAACCATCAGAGTAGCGGCGTCCTTCCATAATACGGCCGGTTTGCTCGTCTACAATTTTCACTTTGCCTTCGTCAATGATGTATTCAACATCTTTTTCAAACAAAGTATATGCTTTTAACAACTGGTTAACCGAGTGGATACGTTCTGATTTAATGGCGAAATCGCGCATTAATTCATCTTTATTACTGATTTTGTCTTCATCACTCAAATGTGATTTTTCAATTTCAGCAATTTCATTTCCAACATCAGGCATGATAAAGAAATGAGGATCTTCACCATTGGCGGTGATCATTTCAATACCTTTTTCGGTAAGTTCTATAGAGTTATGCTTTTCGTCGATCACGAAGAATAATTCGGCATCGGCTTTAGGCATTTCTTTTTGTTGATCTTGCAGATAGTAGTTCTCCGTTTTTTGTAGAACCTGGCGCATGCCTTGCTCACTCAAAAACTTGATTAAGGCTTTACTTTTAGGCAAACCACGGAATGCACGTAATAAAGCTAAACCACCTTCATCGGATTTATTTTCGGTAAGTGATTTTTTAGCTTCCGTTAAAAAGCCGTTCACCGCATTTTTTTGAGCATTTACCAGGCGTTCAATGCGTGGTTTTAATTCATAAAATTCATGCTGATCGCCACGAGGAATAGGACCGGAGATAATCAATGGTGTACGGGCATCGTCAATTAAAACTGAGTCAACCTCATCAACCATTGCAAAGTGTAATTTGCGTTGCACAAGCTCATCCGGGTTACGGGCCATATTGTCTCGTAAATAGTCGAAACCAAATTCGTTATTGGTACCGAAAGTAATATCGGCCAAATACGCCTGGCGACGTTCTTCAGAGTTAGGCTGGTGCTTATCAATACAATCAACTCTTAAACCATGGAATTCATATAAAGGACCCATCCACTCGCTATCACGACGAGCCAGGTAATCATTCACCGTTACAATGTGAACACCTTGGCCAGAGATGGCATTTAAATAAGCTGGTAAGGTAGCCACAAGTGTTTTACCTTCACCGGTAGCCATTTCTGAAATTTTACCCTGGTGCAAAACGGTACCACCTAACAGCTGTACATCGTAATGAACCATGTTCCAGGTAACTTCATTGCCGGCAGCCATCCAGGTATTTTTATGAATGGCTTTATCGCCATTAATGATAACATTGCTTTTACGGGCAGCTAACTCACGGTCGGCTTGTGTAGCAGTAACCTCAATTTCGCTATTTTCAGTAAAGCGACGAGCAGTTTCTTTAACTACAGCAAATGCGGCAGGCAAAAGTTCCAACAATACTTTCTCAAGCTGTTGATCTCTTTCTTTTTTAAGCTTGTCAACCTGATCATAGATAGTTACCTTTTCGGTAATGCCCATGTCATGGTCTTCTGCTTTTTTCTGAAGGTTTTCGATTTCAGCGTCAATCTCACTAAGGAAATCTGCTATTCTTTTCTTAAACTCATTGGTCTTAGCACGAAGTTCATCATGGCTAAGGTTCTGTAATTGGGAGTATTCAGCCTTGATCTGCTCAACTATAGGGAGCAAGGCTTTGATATCTCTTTCCGACTTGCTGCCGAATAGTTTTGTTAAAAAACCTAACATTCTTCTAAAAATTTTACTGCATTGAAAACTCAAGTATCGAGCCAATTGAGCTATACCGCCAAAATGACACCACACAAGGGGGTAAAGTTAATGTTTTTTAACTATTGCCATTCAAACCGATGCAAAGTTTTACACTTAAGTATTAATACCGAAATAATCATTTAGAATTAGTTTTTTACTTAAAATTTGTATTGTATACAATTTTAGTTACGTTTGCGTCGACCAACACATCGAAAAACCTTTCTCTTGAGGATTAAAAAACCTTTTTAACCCTTTAAATTTCAAAAATTTATGAAGAAAGTTTTTGTACCTATTACCCTATTGGTATTATTGGCGATACCCTTTGCCAATGCACAATCTACCAAGTTAAAAGCTGTTACATTTAGTTTAAGACATGGTGAAAATCCTGCTGGAAAGAAGTTCGACATTGAGGGCATCGGCTCTTTTTTGTACGGCATGCAAGCTGATTTTATTGCCTTGCAAGATATCGACAGCGTGGTGGCCCGCTCAGGCAATTTAAACCAACCACAGATTTTGGAACAAGTTACCGGTATGAACATAGTGTATGTGCCTTTAAAGAAAGTGGATAATGGAACCAATGGAATTGCCTTACTTTCTAAATGGACGATCACCTCTACCCAAAAAATTGAATTATCAGCTGGTAAAAAGGCGGCTCCGCAGGCAGCGATATTAGTTAACGTACTGGATGCCAACAAAAAACATCTTACTTTTATTTGTGCATTTTTAAATGAGGAATCATCTCTGGTTCGTAAAGATCAGTTGAATACCATTTACAGGGCTGTTGCTGATATTGAAAACCCGGTAATTTTGGCTGGAAACCTGAATATTGCACCGGAAGATCTGGAGTTTGACCAGATTCAGAAAAAATGGCAGGATTCAGGAGGGTCTGCTTTTACCTATGAGACTAACGGAGTTCAAAAGCGCATTGATTACATCTTGCTATCAAAAAAAAACACCTGGAGTGTCTTGCAATATAAAATTTATACCAATGAATATTCTGATCATTACCCCGTAGAAGCAAAGCTGGAAGTGTTTTAGTGTGCTGTTCAACAAAATCCATAACTATTGTAATTGAGAGAAGGCCGGCCCACAACAGGTTGGCTTTCTTTTTAGCATTATATTGGTTTTAATAATACTGCAACAATTTCAATTTTTCTGTGCTATTACACGGGCCTTTCTAACGCTCTGGAGATTCAGCTACATCAAATTATGTTATAAAACATTATTGAGTTTAACATATTGAAGTAACATAATTGTTTTTGCATCTTTAATATCCCCACGTTCTATCATCTTCATCCCTTCGTTAATATCAATTTCTAATACTTCAATATTTTCTTCCTCATGCTCAACACCTCCTCCTTCAGACACTTTCATCTCTTTGGTGTATTCGGCGATAAAGAAATAAAGGATTTCTGTTACCGAACCCGGCGACATATACGCTTCAAATACTTTACGTACATCGGTAACTTTATACCCTGTTTCTTCTTCAGTTTCCCGTCTGATACAATCTTCCGGATTGTCTTTATCCAACAAACCTGCGCAGGCTTCAATTAACATTCCGCTCTCATTTCCGTTTACAAAGGTTGGCAGGCGAAACTGTCTTGTAAGAATAATGGTTCGCTGCGCTTTATTATAAAGTAAAATGGTCGCACCATTTCCGCGATCGTAAACTTCTCTGCTTTGGGTCAGTTTTGAACCATTCTTTTTGGTGTACTCATAGGTTATTTTTCTAAGTACATACCAATTATCAGAAAGCACTTGGGTGTCTAAGATTTGAATATTGTCGATCATTTATAGGTAAGGTTTGAGCGTTAGCAGCTTTTACTATTTGAGTTTTGTTCCATCAAAATTATAGATATCAGTCATACTAAATGCAGTTAAGGAAGAGCCATTTTGGTTCAGCAGATCCAGTTTTCCTTTAGCTTCAGTTAAAGATGGAATTACTCCTTCTTCGGTATACCACATTACGGCTCTATGGCCCTCAATTTCATTGGACCATTTTTTTCTGCTTTTCAAAAAATAGCTATGAACCGTTTGATAGGTATACGATTTCAAATAGTCATAATTTTGCCACACCGACATATTAACAAATATCAACTCGTCTTTGTATGGCGTTTCTACGTTGGCCGCACTTGCTCCATTGTCGTCTTTAAGTCGCCATACAAAACCCGGACTTTCTTCAGCCAGTTGATTCACAGGAGCCAAAAAATCTTTAAATTCTTTAACAACCGGAGAATCGATATGATCTTTAAGTTTTATGATATTGAATTGAGAAAGGTGATATTTTTTATTGTTCATAGTTAATGATATATGTATTTGAAGGATTGAATTAGGATGATTCCGACAAACGAGTAGATTGTAATCGGGTCAGATTTAAGTAAACGTATTATTCTGGTAGATGTTCTTCGTCTTTGAAAATAGATAAAAATGTGCAGGATTTAAACGCTGTGTACGCAGAAATTAATCATTAGCATGCAGTTGAAACAATCTGATAGATATAACCAGGTGCATTTTACTATGTTTTATTAGATCAGCTTCTTGTTTAACGTCTTCTATAATTTCAAAGATATCTCCCGATTATTCTGTGTTGTCAATGCTCTTGGAAGAAATTAACCGCCATATTGCCAAACCGATGTTGTGCCTTCGTTTTTTTCCTTTTCTATAATTGAATCAATAAAACCATTAACGTTTATTTCCTTCAGTTCAGCATATTTTTTCCTATCCTGATTGGCCTTTCCTGCCAATTCGTATTTCATTTGTTGGTACACTAATCTGGCCCAATCGTTTTTTCTTAAAAAGTCCCGAGATAAAATATGTCTTTCCAATGCTTTACTGTTACTCGGACAAACATAAAGATGATGCTTTACGGTATCTAAAATTTCACTTGTCCATTTCCCACTCCTTTTAAAAACATCACGGTCCTCGATTCCCTGATTTCCATTGTGGTAATATCCGATTTCTTCTAAGCCTGATTTAATTTTGCCCCAATCCACTTGATTAAAATAGATAATATCAATATCGATTATTGGTTTGGAAGCTAAATTTGGCACCGAAGTACTTCCAACGTGTTCAATACTATATTCAAGTCCGTTTAACCCATTATCAATTTCACGTTTTATGTCCGTAAAATCTTTAATCCAATTTGATGTATATTTTTCGATTAACATTCTGTTTTTCTTAAATGAGGAACAACGGTTTCGCTATACGCAACACTTGTATGTATGTTAATTGCATGCATGTATATTTCTTTAATTGAATATTCTCATTCCTTCAAAAAAGTAGTAGCCCGCAGGGCTGTTCATTCAAAAATAACTTTTCTGTTTCACTCTCAAAAAAAGGCAGTAATTTCACTCTTAAGCCTACTTGTTCTTAATAAAAAAGGGAGGCAAAAGCCTCCCTTACAAGGTATTTAAATATACAGCTATAACTTTCAAAGCGCTACTTCCTTCGCCCATCAATTTTAAAATTACTGCCCAATTGAGCATTAAACGGACTAATGAGGTAGTTATAAGTGCCTCCGTTACAATTTTCTTATTTAAGAATTGAAATCGAATTGCTTAAAAGAATACCCAGCCTGCAAGCCATAAAGAAAATTGCCTCCCATTGGCGGGCTCGACCTCCCTGATTGTATTAAGTGTTCGACTCTTGATTCCGCTTGGGATCCACGACAAACCACCTTGCAATCACCGGATCATAGAACTTAGCCCCATAATCGCTCTAATTCTTTTTCAACTTGTTCTTCATTCGTTCTAAAAAACCAGGTTTTTCTGGCTCTTTAGTTTCGGCAGCTTTAGTGGAGTTGTTTTCGACCGTTTTATAGCTATCGGCTAAAGTCATGATCTTTAAGTTATTCTTAACTTGTTCCAAAGTGAGCCCTGATGAAAAATCAATGGTAACGGTTTCTCCCGGCAATAGATCGAAATAGTTTTGCGCGAAGGCTGATGACTGATCATTGGGCAATTGCAGGTAAATGTTTTTAGCTAAAATATCAGTTCCCAGTTTAATTCTGAAGCCTTTATCATAAGCCGTAATTTCGGTTGTAATAGTTGGCTTAGCAAGATTGATTGCTTTAATGGTATCAAGGTAAAGGATATTTTTTGAGGCAATTTTTCCGTCAACCAATAACTCAATCGATAGCAAATGTTCCGTCTTGTTTAATGTACCAATATGCGCATTTAGTGGCTCTGTATAAATTACCTTGCTGGCATTAGCCGCAAGATGCACATTCTCGGATTTGGCCCAAACCTGGTTTCCTTTAAAATCTATGAGCTTCAACTTTAATTCAGCCGGTTTATTTTCTCTTAAATCAGAAATGGCATAAATATTCAACTTCTCTTTTTCAATTTCCGGGTCCACCAAAATGGGCGAGAACGCTTCTTTTGCATAATACTGTAACGCTTTCCATCGTCCGTAGTAATCAATACTACTCCAGGAAGCTACCGGCCAGCAATCATTTAATTGCCAATATAAAGTGCCCATGCAGTAAGGCATATTGCGACGATGGGCCTCAATAGCCAATTTAATTCCTTCGGCTTGCAACAGTTGACCCACGTACAGAAACGATTCAAAGTCTTTTGGTTGGCGGTAATAACGATCCATATAAACCTTAATCAAGCCGTTTCCCTTATAACTTTTCTGGTGCGTTTTCATTACCGGAGAGTTAATGTCGAAATCTTCGGTTTTGGCAAAACGCTTAACGGTAATCATATCTGGAAACGACTGGAAGCCATACTCGCTCATAAAGCGGGGAATATGGGTGTTATATTCTTCAAAGGGAAGCTCGGCATGCCATACCCCCCAAAAATGGTTGTCGCCTTTCTTAAAATCCTCGGCTTTGCCCCAATTACTTATTGGCGATGTAGGAAAATAAAAACGGTTGATATCGAAGCGCTCTACTGCATGCGGCAACACTTCATCAAACACTTTTTTATAGCCTTCAACTAATTCCTGTTGTTCTTTCTCACTGTATTTGTAGGTGCTTTGCCAACCCCAGTTTTTCCAGGCCACACCAATTTCATTATTGCCGCACCACAACGCAAGGCTAGGATGCTTACGCAAGCGCTTAACATTATATTCAGCTTCGGCTTTAACACTGGCAAGAAAAGCTGAATCAGAAGGATACATGGTGCAGGCAAACATAAAATCCTGCCAAATCAGAATGCCATTTTCATCGGCTAAATTGTAAAACTCATCGCTTTCATAAACGCCTCCACCCCAAATGCGCAGCATATTCATATTCGACTGCTTTACATCCGCGAATACTTTTTGCAAGCGGTCGGTGGTAACCCTGGGCAGAAAACTATCAGAAGGAATATAATTTGCACCTTTCATGAAAACCGGGGCCCCATTTACTTTTACGTAGAAACTTTCGCCCATTGAATCCGGCTCATTCACTACTTGTAAACTTCTTAGGCCGATCTTCTGTAATTTGCTGTCGCCTCCATCCTCCGTGAGCACTTCCAGGTTTACCTTATATAATTTTTGCTCGCCTAAACCATTAGGCCACCAGCGTTTTGGGTTTTCAATTTTAAAGGTAACATGCACATTTTGTCGGCCCGGCGTAAGGTATTGATCCATGTAAACCGGTACGAATTCATTATCAGGGCTCGAGACTTTCAACTGAACAGTTTTATCAATTGCTGATTCAAGCTCGAGATCGGCTTCCAAAGATGCTTGAGAATTGCTTAAGTATAACTGCTGAACGTAAGTGTCAATAATTCGCACTTTGTTCCAGGCAATAAGCTTTATTGGTTTCCAAATACCTGAGGTAACAAATCGCGGCCCCCAATCCCAGCCGTAGTGATAAGGAGCTTTACGGGTAAATACACTGGTTTTTATTTGCGATTGCTCATTGTCGGCGGGATATTTTATAGCAGAGGCATTTGCCTGTGGCAAAGCCGTGTTTACCGGCGAATGAAAATAGATCTTTAATTTATTTTCGCCCGGCTTTAGAAAATCTTTCACATGCAGCTGGTAACCAATAAACATATTATTGGTTTTCAAAGCCAGAGAGTCGTTTATGAAAATGTCCGCATAGGTATCTAAGCCATCGAACTGCAGGTCAATATTATTGTAGGTGTTAAGCTCATCATCAATGTTAACGGTAGTTTCATACACCCAATCTTTAGTTTCTATCCATTGAACCTCTTTTTCGTTGTTTCGGTAAAAAGGGGCGTTAATTACTTTATTCGCCAGCAGGTCGGTATGAACAGTACCCGGAACAGTTGCAGGCAGCCATTGGTTGCCATCGGCTTGTTTAAATTTCCATCCCTGGTTGAGTTCAATGACTTTTACCGATTGTGACCAGGCGGTTTGAGCTGCTGCCATAACGATAAGAGTAAGGTATAGTTGTTTAAAGATTTTCATGGTTGGTAAGGTTGTTATCGGCTAATTTTAATGTTAGAAAGATCGTCCAGTTTATCTTTCATTGCTTTTACTTTTTCTACATCAACTATCGGCTTCTCAAATTCTGATAATTGACCTTCTTTTCCCATTTTAATATTTGGGTTGCGGTATTGCATCTCGGTATTTACAAATTTGGTGGCCGAAGAGTGAAAATGACGAATACCCGCTTTAAATAGCTGCTCCATATTGCCGGCGTTTACACCGCTACCAGCCATAATAGCTATGCGGTTGCCCGCCTGTTCCGATAATGACTGAAGTACAGAAACTCCTTCGGGGGCGGTATTATAGGCTCCAGAAGTTAGGATTCGTTTGATCCCGCATGAATAAATAGCCTCAAGCGACTCAACTGGATTGTTGCTCATATCAAAAGCACGATGGAAAGTGACATCCAATGGCTGGGCGAGATCAACTAATTGTTTGGTTCGATCGACGTCTATAGAGCCGTCAGCATTTAAAATACCGATCACCACTCCATCAGCACCAAGTCTTTTTGCCTCTGTAATGTCGTATTTCATTACTTCAAACTCGGTAGGGTTATAGCAAAAATCGCCTCCACGCGGACGAATGATCACATACAGTTTTATGTCCTTAACCTTGCGGGCCATAGCAATGGTTCCCATGCTGGGCGTGGTGCCGCCATCTTGCATGCTATCGCAAAGTTCTACGCGGTGCGCCCCACCTTTCGCTGCCTCAGCTACCGATTCAGCCGAGTAGCAGCATATTTCCAGTGTAGGCTCAATGATCGTATTCATTATTAAAAATTAATATTCCAGAATCAATTCATCAGAAAACATCCATGGACGATTACCGGCACCAGGATGCCATCCGGGTAAATTTCCAATATTTTCTACGTTAACCTTAATAAATTTGATCTTTTCTTTGGAATCACAAGGTTTGGTAAATTCTTTTATGTCGATCTCCTGCTGGCCCAAGGGGATTTCATTTTCAACTGTTCCCACCTCTGTGAAGGTCTTTCCATCAACCGACACCTGAAAAGAAATGGTTTTAGGCAAGAAGATCCAGGAACCTGTGTTTTGCATGAATCGCATTTTTAAGGTTTTAACCCACATAGGTTTTTCAAGCTCAATAATTAAGCTGTAGCGTTCGTCATTTGAGGCAAACCAATACCCGTCTCTAAAGTTGTAGGTTCCAAACGTAGCATCCAGTAAAACATCAGCCGTATTCGGGTAAGTTGTTCCTGCTGTTGCCGTTGATGAAATTTTAGGGAACCGGGCTTTAGCTCGTTTGATTTGTGCACGGGTAAAGTTTAAAGTAGAAACTTCACTTTGAACCCCGTTGTTATCTATTGCAACAGCATTAACTGTTTGGCTTTTGTTTATTTCGAAAGGACGATCGTATAGTTTAGAATTGTTAGAAGGAGGGGAGTCATCAAACGTGTAATAGATCTTAGCGGCTGGTGTTTCCGTTTTTAATTGAACCGATTTTTTTCCAACGAAAAGCGTTTTGCCCGAAGCTTCATAAGGCATAAATAACAAACTTTCCTTTTTCGCGTCGGCAGGCATTGTAATACTGTGGTTCGGTCTGTTTTCTTTTGCTACTGCCCAGTCCTTATTTGGGGTACCTCCTAAATTAAATTCCAACGAACCTGATTTGATAATAGCCGAATGATTGATAAACCCTTTAACATAAGAGTTGCCGTTTAATGAAGCTGATTGAATGTACTTATTGTCTTCAGAATTATTATGCGCGGTAATTGTAAATGCATGATCTGTTTCAGGGTTAAGGGTTACCGATTCAAACAAAGGACTTCCTATAATATATTGGCCCGATGCAGGATTAACCGGGTAAAAGCCAAGGCTGGTAAAAACGAACCAAGCCGACATTTGTCCGCAGTCCTCGTTTCCACAAAGGCCATCTCGCTCCGGAGTGTAAAGCTCTTCCGCAATTTTGCTTGCCATCTGTTGCGTTTTCCAGGGCTTGCCCACAAAGTTGTATAGGTAGGCCACATGATGGCTTGGTTCATTTCCTTGCGCATACTGACCTACTAAACCGCTTACATCCACAGCCTGTTCATTGCTAACATGCGGCTTTTGACTAAATAAGCTATCCAGTTTAGCGCTGAAACGATCATCTCCGCCATAAAGACTGATTAGTCCGTTTACATCCTGCGGAGCAAAGAAACTATACTGCCATGAGTTACCTTCGGTAAAATCACCACTGCCTAAAATTGAAACCTGCGATGGATCAAACTCAGGGTTCCATTGTCCGTACACATTTCTGCCTCTCATAAAACCGACAGTTGGGTCAAAGGTATTTTGATAGTTCAAAGCTCTGCCCAAAAAGTATTCATAGTCATTTTCCTTTCCTAGCTTTTTGGCTACCTGGGCAATGCACCAATCGTCGTAGGCATACTCGAGTTGTTTTGAAACGGCATTATTCTCCAGTTCCCGTGGAATAAATCCATTCAGTTTATAATACTTTAGCCCCCGATCATCATCCATGGCACTTTTTTTCATAGCTTCATAAGCCATATTTATATCGAAGGAAGCCTGCTCCTTTAAAATCATATCCGAAATAACCGGAATGGCATGATAACCGATCATGGTTCCTGTTTCATTAGAAGCCAATTCCCAAATGGGTAAACTGCCCGATTGTTGGTAATCTTCGAGCATGGACTGAACAAATTCATTATTTTTTTCAGGAGCGATAATGGAAAATAATGGATGCAAGGCCCTGAAGGTATCCCATAGCGAAAACACGGTGTAATGGTTACCGTCAGCTTCATGGATCTTCTTATCCATTCCTCTGTATTGCCCGTCAACATCATTATAAATGTTAGGATGAATAAAGCAATGATAAAGTGCCGTATAAAATATTTTTTTCTGGTTTACCCTGGATGAATCGATGGAGTCAACCGGGGCATTTATTTTAATAGTTCCCAGTTGTTTTTCCCATATACTTTCGGCAGTGGTTTTAGTTTGATCAAAGTCCCATCCGGGGAGCTCAGCTTCAAGATTTCTCCGGGCGCCATCAATACTTACTGAAGAGATGGATACCTTGGTAAGTATGGCCTCCTGGTCTTTGGTGGAGAAACGAAAAATTCCTTTAACAGCCTTACCTTCCATTTTTCTGCCATCAACTATCAGATCCTGGCCATCGGCAACCGCAAATTTTTTAAATGGCTTTGAGAATTTAATAACGAAATAAACATATTGGTCATTTGCCCAGCCTTTTGATCGGCGAAGCCCCACCACTTCATCATTTCCATTGATTTGAATAAAGCTTTCAACCACCTCATCTGAAATGCCGTGCTTTAGATCAATTACAATATTGCTTACTGATGATTTAGGATAGACATATCGATGAAACCCCACCCGTTGGGTGGCGGTAAGTTCAGCCTTCACTTTATAATCATCTAAAAAAACACTGTAATAGCCTGGTGCTGCCGTTTCATTTTCGTGTTTAAAACGAGAGCGGTAACCTTCTGAAGGATTTGCCTTTGTTCCCGGCTCCAATTTCCAGGCACCAATGGTAGGCATTAATAAAATATCGCCGTAATCAGCACCGCCTGTCCCGCTTAAATGTGTGTGTGAAAAACCAATAATGGAACTATCGGAACTGTGGTAACCTGAGCACCAGTCCCAGCCTTCGGTTCCGGTATCGGGACTTACCTGCACCATGCCAAAAGGCAAAGTTGCCCCTGGAAATGTATGGCCGTGGCCGGCAGTTCCGACAAAAGGATTTACATAAGAAGTTAGTTTTTGGGCGTTAACTCCAAAAATTGAGGTACAAAGTAAAATTGATAGCCAAATCTTGACTAAACGCTGATTCATGGGTGTTTGGTTTGTAATTCCGAAAATCGGGATTCTGTGATAAAATGCAAAAGAGCTTTGACTTAAAAAACGAATTGAAAGCACAAATCATACCTTTTCCTAAACATTTCAGCTCTGATCAAGTTAATGGCTAATCGTATTTTGTATTTATCACCTTACTTTTCACCACAGGGAGATTGATATAAAAAGTGGTTCCAACGCCGGCAACCGAGTTAAAACGAATTAAACCGCCTGCGTTTTCAATTGAATTTTTAACGAACGCAAGCCCAATACCCATTCCTGAGCTCTTGGTAGTAAAATTTGGTGCGAAAACTTTTTCCCGCATTTCGTCAGGAATACCACTACCCGTATCGGAAATTGTGATTGATACCTCATTCTCCGAACCTGTTAAATCTATCATTACTATCCCTTTTTCATCAGTCGGCATGGCCTGCAACGCATTTTTCACCAGGTTGTTAAACGAACGAAGCAGCTGGTCCTTGTCGGCATATATTTGTGTGTTATAATAATTCCATGAGCGAAAAATTACTTCTGCGCTTTCAGTCTCTTTAAAAATATTAACAGTTTGCTCAAGGATCTCTTTTACATCAAAGATCTCATTGCGGGTTTCGGGCATTTTGGCAAAGCTCGAAAACTCTGAAGCAATGAAGGAAAGACTATCAATTTGCTGAACAAAGCTTTTGCTGAATTTTTCGAACTTGTGATCGAAATTCGGATCCTTGTCGCGCCACGAGCGCTCAAGATGTTGAATACCCAAACGCAATGGCGTTAATGGGTTTTTAATTTCATGTGCGATCTGTTTGGCCATTTCCTTCCAGGCATTTTCCCGTTCCGACATGGCCAGCTTATGAGCGCTTACCTCCAGCTCCGAGATCATATTATTGTATTCATTCACCATTGCACCGATCTCATCATTGTTTTGCCATTCAATCGGTTTATTTCGGCCCATTCTTGTGGTCTTAAAGTTTTGAAGCAACATTTCAAGTGGTGCCGTAATGGAATTTGAAAACACAAAAGCAATAATACCAATGGCAAGGAACACGAATGAATAAACATTAATGATCGAACTTAAAAATATAGAGATCTTTGAACGATAATCTTCCTCGTTTTCGAAATAAGGAATATTTATATAGCCTAATATTTTATTTCTAGAGTTAAGTATGGGGGCATAGGCTGAGATATAATTTAGCTTGCCTAGCTGTTCATTCTCGGTAATGTATTCGGTAAACCCGTTTTTGGAAATGTCATAAAACGGTTTCGGATTAATATAATCTGAAATCAACCCTCTGTCGAACAACTTAGGTTGAGTTGAACGGATCAAACGCCCATCGGGACCATAAAGATTTATATCTGAGGAGCTGATCTCGGCAAATGAGGCGAATTTTACCGGAAACTCGTCATTGATAAACAACGAGTCATTTTGGATCAACTGCGCGTTAAAGTTGACACTTGCCAGGTTAATCCGTTCGATGATCAATGCATTCTGCTGATCTTTATACTGTTTGCGAACATTTAACAAGGTTACCCAGCCAATAACAAGAATAGAAACCATTACCGCCATGATCATTGATAACTGAATGCGGGTTTTAAATAACATGTTTATGGAATTGAAAACCTGCTTAAGCTTAAAGTTCAGTAACAGTGAATGATTTTGCCGGACAAAAGAAATGGTGTTTCGGATCAGGAAAATGATGGTTGCGTATAGGATAGCAAAACCTAAAACATAAGAAAATACGGCCAATTCGTTAAAGAAATCATGATTCTTACGGCTAACAACAATGTCGGTATGGTTACCGGCACGATACACCAAGTGATTATAACCATTTAAACTTAAAAAGTAGCTATCCTCAGATCGGAACTTGCTTTTAAACTCCAGGTTGTTAACCCGGTAGGCATAATCACCGCGGTTGATCAACAATTTCCCATTATTATATAATGCGTACGAATAATTTTCGAGCTCCTTATTTACATTCAAATTATTTTCGAGCAGCAACTGCGGATACCTATTACCGTGCTCGGCAAGCTTTGAACTTATGTCGAAGATCAACAGAGCCGGCTTCACCGTATTCTGAATACTCACCACTCCTATATAATGTTGAATACCAGGCAGTCCTTTAGGTTGAAAAAGCGTATCGAGCTTTGACCGATTTTTATTGAAATCAACTTTGTTTTCCGCAAGCATCGATTTTAACTCTGTAACTTCTTTGCTGGCAACGGCTTCTTCAGAGGAGAAGGAAACAGGATAGGTATTAACTTCATACCGCGAAAAATAACCTCCGAAATAAACCTTTTGCAAACGTTCATTTAGCATTAAACGGTTTTTTTCATCAGAAAGGAAATAGTTAATGACCACCGGATCGGTCTTGATCTTCTTCTTAATGTCGGTGAATATAATCTCGGCAATCGGATCGGTTGAATCCTCAAGTTTTAAAGCCAGTAGTTTCCGGTTTTCGCCCTCTTTCTCATTTAATAAGCTGTTGAGGCTTGATGCTACGATCGTAGAAAAAATAAGCAGCACTAAGGTTCGCTCAGGAAAAGCCAAAACGTTTTTTCCTAATCGTGCACTGCGCTCTAAAATCAAGAAAAACAACGCTATTAATAAATAGTAAACGTTATAATTTCCTTTTAAAAGGAAATACACCGTAAATAAAATGATGGAAACCAGGAAAATACCCAGTTTTTCATATTCTGAAAAATTGAACTCATTAAAGAAGGAAACCAGCAAATAGGAGAGCAAAAAGAACGCGTATAATATGAGCCCGGTAATTAGCAGCCCAATAAGGCAGTAACCTCCAATATCAAGCACCTTCGAAAGGTCGAATTCTATGCGGGAGTTTAAAATGACGCCTTCAAAAATTGAGTACTGGAGTTGGCAGATCTTAAAAATGAACAGCAGTAACAGAGCGGTTATAATATATTTCGTTGTTTTTTTGCCATAGGAAAGATCGAAAGGTTTGATCTTTTTAGTGCCATACCAAACAATGCCAAATACCAATAATACATTTAGCATAAGATCGCCTAACGAATTATTGGGATAAGTGGAAGCATAAATGGTGGGGTCAAATAATTTAGTACGATAAAACTCACCGGGAACGCTAAACTCCAGCATAACGACCCGGAAAAGCAGCGGAATAATTACTGCAAAAATAAAGGTGATATGCTTTTTCCCTTTTTCATAAAAGAAATCGCCAAGCAACATTAGCAATACAAATGAGATGGCAATTATGAGGCTCTCAATAACAATTTTGGCTACGGAAATGTCCTGATCCTTTAAAATAGTGTCAATTTTCAGGGCAAATAGCACCATATCAGTTCCAATGGGTACATAAACAACACCTTTTTCTCCAGCATTTGACAATTTAAAATAGGAGGGGATCTTCAGCTCATCCACAAACGAATTTTTGAGGTAACTGTTTTGGAAAGAATACTCTGTTTTTATGAGCATTAAAAACAAACTGGTAGTGCCATTATAGGTTTGTTTGCTTGCATAATACCAACCATTGGAGAGCTTAATAAAGGAATTTCCGTTTTTTATTTCATCGGGGTTGTTAACAATGAGCTGATTGCTACTCCAAAAAATCAGTTTATTATCCTTAAACTGTAACAGATTTATATTTTGATTTTTTAGCCTTTCTAAAATTTCGGTAGTGTTAACCGTTAACGAATTAAGGTTTTTGTCCTTAATAGAACCAGCATAAAAGTTGTCAATGAAGTTTGATTTTTCGGTAATAATGCGGCTGGCCCGGTTGGCAACCATTCTTAACTCTGTATCAGGCTTCGAAAAATAACTAACCGTATAATTAACTATAAACAGCGTTCCTATTAATGTGAGCGTATAGAAAATAAACTTTGCGTTGGTTCTTATCATGCCTCGTAAAAATCAATACTAAAACATAAGCTCATCGTATAAATCGGGCGCCTATGTTTCATAATAACTTCATAAACTTAAAAAATAAACCAACTTTTAAAGAAAAACAAGTTTTATTTATCTGTTGCGAATTAGGACAAAAAAAAAGCAGCTTATTTTGAATAAGCTGCTTTTTGCTATGTGTTTGTTAACGATTATTTTTTTACAGTATCAGTTGCCGGTTGAGCAGCTGGTGCAGCATTGTTAGCTGCTGGTAATTTTGCTGGCGCTTGAGCTGGCATGCTGGTGTTATCAATTTGTTTCTGAATAGCTGATTCACCTTGTTCTGCACTTCTGTTAATGAACATATTGGTAGAAAGGCTTACAACTAATAAACCAATAACTAAGGTCCAGGTTGCTTTTTCAAGAAAATCAGAGGTTTTTTGAACACCCATCATTTGGTTCCCGCCACCGAAAGCCGAGCTTAAACCTCCGCCTTTAGGATTTTGCACTAAAACGATTAATACCAGTAAAATCGCTATTAAAATTGTTAAGATCACTAATGCCGTATACATCTTTCTGCTATAATTATAATTCTGTTTCCTTGTTTAATTGCCTGATAGCTTAGTTCTTAGCTCTAAGTTTCTCAATTTGAGCCGCAAAGTAAGTATTTTTTTCCGGATATTTCAAACACAATTTTTCGTAAACCGAAATGGCTTTCTCAAATAAATGCTGATCGGCATAGACCTTGGCCATCGTTTCGGTCACTATTACGCTACCTTCATTTTGGCTTTTTTCTGCTTTATCTTCAAAGGAAATCTCATTTAATTGAACAGCCCTGATCATTGGCTCCTCGCGAATGAACTTTTCGATGATCTGATCTTCCTTTTTGCGCATATCAAACTCAATAACCACTGTTTGTTCAAGGTCATTCAGGTTTGAAATGTGCAAAGCGTTTTCCAGAAACTCTTTCCCAATATCAGGAGAAACCACTTTTTTAATAGGTTGAGATTGGTCAAGCTTAATATTGTCGGCAGCTTTATTTACTTCCTGCTGCATCCTTCTTATGCGACGCAACCAAAAAGTAAAAGTATGCGGTAATTTATCATCAAGGTTGGCTGCCACTGCAGTATCACCTCTTACTATTAAAGGCATCGGCTCAAAAACCTGTCCTGCTTCAATTTTGGGTTGAGCAACGGTTATGGGTTCTACTGCCTCAATAATTATTTCAGGCTCCTTATCAGTTTCCTTTGGCTTAACATCCTGTTGTAGTTTTAAATTGATAGGAATTTCTAAACTGTCTTTCCAGCGGTGAAACTCTGGAGGTGTTTCAAAACTGTCTTCATCAATCTTTCCATCTTCAGTAGTTGGTGTGGTCTCTTCAGGAGTTAATGATACGCCTATGAACTCTTCAGGCAGGTCATCGCTAACATCAAAATAATCCTTAGGAACGATGGTCTCCGCTGCTGAAGATTCAAAAGGTATTGCCACTTCTTCATCCAAAATTGGTTCCTCCTGAACAGGTTCAGCAGTTACAGTCTCCCATGAAACAGCCGTAGGCTCTTCAATAACCGGTTCGGCAGGAGTTCGAATCGCAGAAGTGAAAAAGTTGTCATTCGGCTCCTCGAACAGCTTGATTGCAACTGGAGGGTTTAAATAGGCATACAAGGCCTCTCTGCTGGTTGCATGAGCCGAGGCAGTATCTCTAAGTGTTTCATAAGCTTTATCGCCGTTTCGCTTGGCAATTTTAGCATGCATAAAATGCAGCGAAGCACAATAAGGATATTTTGCCACCCCCTGCTTAATTGCCGACGCTGAAACACTTGCCGACCCCGTCGGATTAGTAATTGAATTATTGAATTCTTCTACGTTCAAATTTTACCAGTTTGAAAATGCCCTGTTATAAATATCTGTTGTTAACTTATCAATTATAAGCTGATTTAGCTCAATTTGAAATACACCTGATAAGTTTTGAGTTTTTGAAAAGTTCTCAAATTGGGAGAACGATTGTTCAAAGCTTTGCTTTTCATCTTTGGTATTGGTGCATTTTACCTGAACGGTAATAGTAAGCCGGTTCTGTTCAGCGCTACCGGTTTCGCCAGTTGAGCTAAATGCCACCGGTTCAACCCGATATCCGGTAATAGTACCTTCAAAATTAACATCACCAAACCCTTTGGTTAATGCTAATGGCGACTGACGCGAAATCCGATCTTTTAATGATTCGGTAAACTTCTGACTCAGGGTTGGGTCAACCAATGGAGCCCTGTTCTCAAAAAACTGAACCGAATAGGTTTTTACACTAAGCGGAATGGAAGTTCCGGTAAAAGAATAACACCCCGAAAGGGAATGTGCAAAAAGTGTAAAAGCTATTAAATAAACTATTTTCTTCATTATAAATTCAAGCCGGATTTCTCTATAAATTTAACTCTTTAATTTTACGATAAAGGGTACGTTCAGATATTCCCAATTCTGTTGCTGCGTATTTTCGTTTTCCTTTATGTTTTTTAAGTGCCTTCTTTATCAGATCAGCTTCCTGGTCATTCAACGAAAGACTTTCTTCCACTTCCTCAGCCAGGTTAATTGGGTGATAATGCGGCTGTGGTGTATGGGCTACCGGAGCCGGTTCAATATTGATCGGCTGTCGGATCTCTTCGCTTTCAAACGGCTGTACGTCGCTGTAAAGCTTGGTAATGATTTGCGGATTTGATTGAACAATATGATTGATTCCATCGGGATGCTGAATGATCTCCACTACCAATTTCTTTAAATCGGTAATATCCTTTCGCATATCGAATAGCACCTTATATAAGATGTCTCTTTCCGAAAAATCCATTGATTGGCCACCATCTTTTCGAATCATTGGCAAAGTACTCGACTGCTCGGTGGGTAGATAATGACGCAATGTTATAGCATCCACCTCCCGGTTTTTTTCCAAAACAGCAATTTGCTCTGCCAGATTTCTAAGCTGCCTCACGTTCCCCGGCCATGAGTAATTTTCGAGCACTTGTCGTGCATCTTCAGTTAATTGTATCGAAGGGCTACGGTATTTCTCGCTAAAGTCAGCTACAAATTTTCTGAATAATAAATAAACATCTTCCTTGCGCTCACGTAACGATGGAATACGCAGCGGTACGGTGTTAAGACGGTAATAGAGGTCTTCGCGGAATTTCCCTTTTTGAACGGCATCATATACCTCCACATTGGTAGCCGCCACAATGCGAACATCCGTTTTCTGTACTTTTGATGAACCTACCCTTAGATACTCGCCTGTTTCTAAAATGCGAAGTAAACGGGCCTGGGTTCCGAGTGGTAATTCGGCAACCTCATCTAAAAAAATGGTGCCTCCGTTTACTACTTCGAAATATCCTTTTCGATCATCAACAGCATTGGTAAATGATCCTTTTACGTGACCGAATAACTCTGAATCTACCGTTCCCTCAGGGATTGCTCCACAGTTAACCGCTATAAACGGACCATGCTTACGGTGACTGATATTATGGATAATATGAGAAAAGGCCTCTTTGCCCGATCCACTTTCACCTGTTATAAGTACCGAAATATCAGTAGGTGCCACCTGCCGGGCGATATCAATAGCCCTATTCAGCAACGGTGAGTTACCAATTATTCCGAATCGTTGTTTAATTTCTTGTACGTTCATTAATGTGCATCAATAATGAAAGAAGGATTGAATAATTGAATGAAAGAATAAATGCACACTATCAATATGTATTTTTTCTTGCTTTTGCGACTATTGAAAGTATCTCTTCAGTTTCTTTAATCAATGATTCAAGCTTCGTTGCAGGCAAAATGCCTGTCTCTAAAATCACTTCCAGCCAAAAAAGAGACTCATCAGCTTCTTCAACTACTATACTTAATTTCGCAAAGAATTCAGCTTTTGATCGGGCTCTGCAAGCTGCTCGATAATTGGCTCCAACAGAAGATGAAGATCGAAGAAGCTGTTTTCCGATAATATCAGCCTCTGTAGTCTTAGGCAAATGCCTGAATAAGTTAATATTTCTGACTACAAAAGTCTTTGTTCTAGCTTTGAATTCTTTAACGAACTCTTCTTTGTTTGTTTTTTCCATTGTATGATGAATAAGTAGATGATTGATGAATATCGAAAATTAATTTGTCATTCAATCATTCTCTCATTCAATCACTTAACGCTTACTCCATCTTCCCAATCAATGTAGCTGAAGTGCAACGCTCAACCCGTACACTCACATAATCGCCAGGTTTAACGCCTTCAATTACCGGGAAAATTACCATGGCATTCTGGTCATTTCTTCCGCAGAAATCCAGATCTGATTTTTTTGACAGACCTTCAACCAATACTTTTTGAACTTTACCTAATTGTTGCTCCAGGCGAATTTTTGAATGAGCTTGCTGCTTATTGATGATCTCTGTTAATCGTCGATTTTTAACCTCAGTAGGAATATCATCGGTCAGCTTTTTAGCCGCCGGTGTGCCGGGACGCTCCGAGTACATGAACATGTAGGCATAATCATATTGCACAAAATCCATCATGCTCAAAGTCTCCTGATGTTCTTCTTCGGTCTCTGAACAAAAACCAGTTATAACGTCGGTTGAAATAGCACAACCTGGAATAATTCGGCGAATGGCCTCAATACGACCCATGTACCATTCACGGTCATAAGTACGATTCATTAAATCGAGTATCCTGCTATTGCCCGATTGCACCGGCAAGTGAATATACTTACAGATGTTTTCGTATTTGCCCATAGTGTGCAATACTTCATCCGTAATATCTTTAGGATGTGAAGTTGAAAAACGAACACGAACCTCAGGACTTACCAATGCAACCCGCTCCAGAAGTTGAGCGAAATTCACCGATTCAGTGCCTTCTTCATTGCTCCATTTATAGGAGTCGACGTTTTGGCCCAAAAGAGTTACCTCCTTGTAGCCATTATTATATAGATCGCTTACTTCTTTTACTATTGAATGTGCATCACGACTGCGTTCACGTCCGCGGGTAAAAGGCACCACACAAAAAGAACACATATTGTCGCAACCACGCATTATGGAAACAAATGCCGAAATACCGTTACTGGTTAATCGTACCGGATTAATGTCGGCGTAGGTTTCTTCTCTCGACAGGAGTACATTAACTGCTTTGCTACCATCGTCAACCCTTTCGATCAGGTTAGGAAGGTCACGGTAAGCATCAGGTCCCACAACAATATCAACCAGTTTTTCTTCTTCCAAAAACTTAGCTTTTAAACGCTCAGCCATACAGCCTAATACGCCCACCACCATATCGGGTTTGCGCACTTTAGCAACAGCAAACTCTTTTAAGCGATTGCGAACGCGTTGTTCTGCATTTTCTCGGATAGAACAGGTGTTGATAAAGATCACATCTGCTTCCTGATAAGCATTCGTTGTAGTAAAGCCGGTATCGAGCATAATAGAAGCCACGATTTCGGAGTCAGAAAAGTTCATCTGACATCCATAGCTTTCAATATAAAGCTTGCGCCCATTATTTTTGCCCGTTTGGTTTTCTAAAACTAACGCCTCTCCCTGGCGAGCTTCATCGTGTTCTTTTACCGTAATCCCCGTGTTAAACATATCTCTTCACTTATTTAAACTAATCAACTGATTAATCATTTACACCAGGTAGCCATCGCATATTTGATGATTACACCTAATGTATTAAAAATTAGGACCGCAAAAATAAACAAATAACCCGATAAATGACACTTTGGCAGTAAGATTGTCTATTCATATTGTTAAATTACGATAGCCCCTACTCTAATGCGTACAAGAAAGCGGAAAATATTAACCTGGATCGCGATAATTCTTATTGCAGCCATACTCGTTTTGGGTGGAACTGCCTGGTATTTAGATGCGAGGCTGGAACCAATATTAAAAGAGCAATTGCAATCTAAGGTTAGAGAATCATCGAATGGCCTATACCGATTGGAGCTGAAAGGCCTGACGATTAAACTGTTTTTGGGCAGAATTTACTTAACCGAACCGCATCTGATTGCAGATACTGCTCGTTATAAACAATTAAAATCAGCTAATCTGGCTCCACAATCTGTTTTTGATGTTTACTGCCAATCAATAGCCTTAACAGATATTAATTTCTGGAACTTCTATAAAAGCAAAAAGCTAACAACCGGTTTATTATTGGTGAAAGAACCCCGGCTATTGTGGATCAAAGACCTGACGATTCCAGGTATCAAAAAAAAGGAGCCCCCAAAAACGCTTTTTGAACTACTTAAACCGGTTTTTAATTCGATAGCACTGACCGAGATAAAATTTGTTGATGGAGAGGTTGTCTACAAGCGCATCTTCGGAAAAAGGAACACTATTCTAAATGTGGGTAGGTTAACGGTTCTATTAGATGACGTTTTAATTGACTCACTGGCAGAAATAGATAGCACCCGTTTTTTTTACAGCAAGAATATCCGTGTTCGGATAGAGGACCATGAATACTTAAGCCCTAACAAACGATATAAAATAGTGGTTGGTCAGCTGAACTTGGCTACTAACGATTCATCGGTTACGATGCAGAACGTGACCTTAAAACCGCAATACAAAAAGCAAGACTTTGCAAAGATGGTGGGTGAACAAACCGATCGTTTTTCAATAAGTGTAGATTCCATTTCAATTGAAGGACTGCATCTGAAATCATTTCTTTTTGATGAACGAATAATGGCAAATAAGATTTCTATTGTTCGGCCGTTTATTGAGGCTTTTCGTGACAAAAACCTTCCCAATAAAAACCTCAAGGAAAAACTTCTATTTCATGAAATGCTTCAACAGGTTAAACACGAAGTATTAATTAAAAAGATTCAGGTAACTGATGGACGGGTAGAATATGAAGAACTACCTTTGGGACGAGCCAAAAGTGGAACAATATATTTTACCAATTTAAACGCAACACTAACAAACGTTTCAAATTTACTCAACCCGGCTAAGCCAATGATTTCCATAAAAAGCAGTGCGTTTTTGATGGGCTCCGGAGAACTTATCGTTGACTTTAATTTTCCGGTTAACCCAAAAGAGAAAACATTTATAGTAAAGGGAAAGATCAAACCGATGGAACTGAAGCGGATGAATCCGGCACTGCAGAGTCTTGCTTTCGTTCGCATTAAAACAGGTAAGCTCAATAGTATGGATTTTACTATAAAGGCCAATTCGAGTACCTCCAAAACCCGCATGGAATTTTTATATGATGATCTGGAAATTCAGCTATTAAACAAAGAGACCGGAACCACCGAAAATCAAGGCTTTGTTTCAACACTTGTAAATGCGATCATAATTTCAAAGAGTAATCCAATTCCGGAGGTTCCGATACGAATTGCCAATACCACGTACCACCGTGATAAAACCCGATCGGTGTTTAATTTCTTATGGAAAAGCTTGTTCACTGCCTTAAAACCTTCGGTGGGCATAACGGATAACAAAGAAGAAAAAATTAAATCGCTAAAAGAAAAGCAGGTATCCCATAAACTGCGTAAGAAAAAGAAGAAAGAGGATAAGAGCAGGAAAGAACAGATTGAGAAACAGGTTCAGAAAGATTAACCAACCGACAAATAATAAAAAAAGCTACTTCCGTATTAACAGAAGCAGCTTTTATCTTATTTATTCGATTTGAACTTAAACTTTATAGATCCAACCGTGAGTATCAGCAACTGTACCTGATTTAATCGCATCAAGGTGCTTATGAACTTTATTTGAAAAATCACGTCCAGCCGGATCAGGTAAAATATAATCCTTATCGCCATTGGTGATCTGTGCGATCTGGCTGATGGTTGCTGCTGTACCAACGCCAAAAGCTTCAGTAAGACGACCTTCTTCAATAGCCTGAACTACCTCACTAACTGCTACCGGGCGTTCTTCAACTGTCAATCCCCATTCGCGGGCAATTGTTAACACGCTGTCACGGGTTATTCCTTTTAAAATGGTGTCTTTAGCCGGAGGAGTAACCAGTTTGCCATCAATTACAAACATTACATTCATTACACCCGACTCTTCAATAAACTCGTGTGAACTTGAATCGGTCCAGATAACCTGATCAAATCCTTGTTGTTGAGCCAGCATTGCCGGATACATCGATGCTCCATAGTTGGCAGCCGCTTTAGCATAGCCAATACCTCCAGGGCATGAACGAGAATAGGTGGTTTCAAATTTCACTTTAACCGACTTGCTGTAATAAGCGCCTACCGGGCAGGTGAACACAATGAATGTATATTTTGCTGAAGGACGTACTCCAATATATTCGTCAGTTGAAAACATAAACGGACGGATATAAAGAGCGCAATCAGGTTTATTCGGAATCCAGTTATTATCCAATTCAATTAACTGAGCCATGCCTTTCATGAAGATTTCCTCAGGAACAGTAGGCATGCACATACGCTCGGCAGAAATATTGAAACGCTCGAAATTAGCTTCTGGGCGGAAAATGACCGCTTCTCCCTGTTCGTTTTTAAAAGCCTTTAAGCCTTCAAAAATTGATTGTCCGTAATGCAAAGCTGCAACAGCAGGGGTAAACTCAATTGGAGCGTAAGGTTTAATATTAATGTTTTTCCACTCACCATCGCTATATTCAGCAACCAACATGTGGTCTGAGAAAACTTTTCCAAAAGGAAGATCATTAAAATCAACTGAACTGATTTTTGATTTTTCTACCTTTTGAACTTCAATGTTTAATGTTTCTATCATCGCTAATAGTATTGATAAATTTCATGCAAGAATACTCAATTTTCGGCAGCTTTTCTAATTTATCTGCCTCATATGCAGCCTCTCTCGCAATTTTTATGAATTATTTTAAGCCCTTATTTATTGCCGGGAACAAACTCTTCAACCCATTTTTTACCCCAGTCCTCAATCTCCTGCACCGACCATAACTCTGGATAAAAAACTAATTTTTGGAAACGCGGAGGCAAGTACTTTTGCCAGTTTGTGCCACCGGTTGCTTTGATATCTTCGGGATCGCGCTGCATATATCGTACGGCCGATCGGTAATGCATCAATTTCCAATTTACGTTTACATGCGTATCAAAACTGCGTAGCAATTCCCTTAAAGTGCTAACATCTTCACCTTTAGCTTCTAATGCTTTATAAGATTGCCAGAAGTTTTTAGTTTGAACACTTGTCGCCAGGTCGATGAACTTTTGGCTGTATTTCTGCTCAAACTGCTTAAGGGTAAGCGTTTTTTTACCGGTCGAAAGCTCAGTTGCACCCGTTTTCCAGTATAAGTGTTCATACTGATCAGCAACCGTAGCATTTCTCAAGCCTTCTCTTTTCTCGGCCGGAACCAAGGTTAAAAAATCAGAAGCATAGATTTCGATCATGCGGTATTGCCCTGATTGGAAACCACTGGCGGGCAATAATGACATACGGAAAGCCAGGAACTGGTCTTTTTCCATGCCGTCAACCATTACATCGAATGAATCAATAAGCGCCTCGAAATATCGGTTAATACGTTTTAAACGCGCACTGAAGAAGCTTACAGACAAATCAGCTTTATTAGCAATTTGCTCACATTCATGCAAGATCAAATTCAGGTACAGCTCTGTAATTTGATGATACATGATAAAGATCTTCTCATCTGGGAACGGAGTTTTGGGATGCTGAAGGGTTAATAGTGTATCGAGATGAATGTAATCCCAATAGGTAAGAAAATCGGCATAAAGCAAACCATCAAGGTATGAATTCATATCCTGACCCATTGCATCATACTTTTGATACAGCAGTTCGAGCCTCTTTAAAAGTTCGTCAGTTAATTGCATAATAATTTATTGATAGGATTAGGTCGGGCAAATGTAGGGTAAAAAAGCCCGAAGTTAAGTCGTTAAATGCAAAAAGCTTTTTAACTATCTTCGTGGCTGAATGAAATTTAACAAATGAAACTGCCCTTACCACGAAGATCTCAGCTGTTGTTTTCCCCTCAAATTATTTTATCAGGTTATTTATTTAAATGGATCTTTCTTTGCCTGATCATTGGGACAATGGCCGGAACGGCTTCGGCAGGTTTTCTGTTATCACTGAACTGGGTAACCGATTGGCGGGAACAACATTTTTGGCTTATCCTGTTTTTACCTGTTATTGGGCTACTCATCGGCCTTTTATATCATTACTATGGACAAGATGTAACCAAAGGCAATAATCAACTTTTAGAAGAATTCCATAATCCAAAGAATATCATACCATTTAAAATGGCTCCGATGATATGGCTTTCAACCATTCTAACCCATTTGGTAGGAGGCTCAGCCGGTCGTGAGGGAACAGCAGTACAAATGGGAGGTTCACTAGCTGACCAGCTTACCCATTTGTTCAAATTTAAACCACGTGATCGAAAGGTTATTTTAATTGCAGGTATTGCTGCCGGTTTTGCATCCGTTTTTGGTACCCCGCTGGCCGGGACTATCTTTGGGTTGGAGGTTTTATTGGTTGGACAACTAAGCTACGCGGCCATTTTGCCTGCCTTGCTTTCGGCGGTAATTGCCGATCAAACCTGTAAAGCCTGGAACGTTGGACACACACATTATCATATCGACTTAATTCCTGGTTTAAGTGCCCCTGCTATTTTATGGTGTGTTTTGGCAGGCATATTCTTTGGCATAACCGCCATGTTGTTTTCAAAACTAATGCATAAAATTGCCGCTTTTTTTAAAGCGAAAGTTGCTTATGCGCCATTACGCCCATTTTATGGAGGTATAATCTTGTTAATGGTAATAGGATTCATGCATTGGCTGGTTCCTGCATACAGCACCCGCTATCTGGGGCTTGGTATTCCTGTAATTCTCGAATCATTTAAACAGCAGCAAGCATTTATTGACTTTGCCACAAAGGTTTTATTTACGGCATTTACAGTTGGTGTAGGTTTTAAAGGAGGAGAGGTAACTCCATTGTTTTTTATTGGTGCAACCTTAGGCAGCGCTTTATCACTGATCATCCCATTGCCAATTGGCTTGTTGGCCGGAATGGGTTTCGTTTCGGTGTTTTCGGGCGCGGCAAATACCCCACTGGCCTGTATTGTAATGGGCATAGAATTGTTTGGGGCTGAGTCATCTGTTTATATTGCAATAGCCTGTATTGTGGCTTTTCTATTTTCGGGAAACTCTGGCATTTACAGTGCTCAACCCATTGGAACTGAAAAACACATTTTGCTTAAACGGTATTATAGAAAATAGTTGCCTGTTAAAAACTAAGACCTATAAGCAGGGTAAAGTCATTAAAACCAAAGAAATGGCTTTAGCAGAGAAATCGAACTAACGGAAAGTAGGGAATTTCTTGTCGAGTTTTATGATAAGCAGATGCGAACCACAAGAATCACTGAAGTCCTTATTGCAATACTTCATTTAGTAACATATAAAACTTAGTTATTCAATACCCTTACAGCCTTTTTTACGCTAACCATGATGTTTTCTAAGGTCTTTTTGTCATTAGCCGAACATTGATTACATGTATGAATTAGCCCATTAAAATAGTAATCAATATCATTATGATAATCTTCAACTGATGCATAGAATTCATAAGCTAAATTGTCTATAAAAAGACTTTGTTCTTGTTCGGACATTTGATGAAAGTTATCTATGCATTCTTTAGGGTATGATTGCAGGTAAGCTTTTGTGTACCCTCCAACAACTTCACCTAAAGCTCCATCCGATTTTTGTGCAATTACTCGATAAACCTCAAAAAAGAATTCTCGGGTGTTTTCATTTTCCGATTTCAAGCTATCAAGGCATGCAAAAGTTTCATTATTGTCCGCAGGTTTAACTTTACCGTCAAGTATACTTTGTCCAAAAGCCCTGATATCTCCAAGTGGATGAGCTTTTTGAACATTTACCGTGTCATTGGAAAAAAAGTCTTGTTGTGCTGTTTTTTGACTTATCGAATCACGTACCTTAACATCAGTCCTATAGGCCCAATTGCCAGTACAAGCAGAAAATAAAATTGCAAGGAAAAATGAAGATAGATGTGTTTTCATATAACTGCTAACTTAATATTACTTCAACACCTTTTCAAATTTTAACGCATTGCTCATTAAAATGTGAGCCATTGTTTTGCATCTTTGCCCCAAACTTAAGATAAATGAATTTCAGAGTTGGATTTGGATTTGATGTGCATCAGCTTGTCGATGGACATCCATTCTTTTTAGGCGGAGTTAAACTAGAAGCAGATAAAGGCGCTTTTGGCCATTCGGATGCAGATGTTTTACTGCATGCATTATGTGATGCTTTATTGGGCGCAGCTAATTTACGTGATATCGGTGTTCATTTTAAAAATACCGATGACCGCTGGAAAGGTATCAGCAGCTTAATTTTACTCGAAGAAACCATGAAGCTTTTAACCGAAAAAGGTTATAAAGTTGGAAATGTTGATTGCACAGTTTGCCTGGAAGCTCCAAAGGTAAATCCGCATATTCCCGCCATGCAAAAGGCCATTGCTGCTAAACTTGGAATTGATGAAGATGCTGTTTCAATAAAAGCCACCACCAATGAAAAACTGGGCTTTATTGGAAGGGAAGAGGGTGTTACCGCATCCGCAGTAGCGTTGATCTATAAATAAGAATTTTTCAATATGATCTCTTGAGCCAAGGGGGGCTTAAAACCCTCTTTGACGCATAGCTTCAAAAGCTAAAATTGCGGTGCTGGTTGACACATTTAAAGAATCTATCTTGCCACGCATAGGTATTTTAATTTGTTTATCAGCTCCGTTTAGCCATTTATCCGTTAAGCCTGTTGCTTCAGTTCCCATCACTATCGCGCAAGGTTTTGCCATATCTGTTTCATGATAAAACTCGGTTGCTGTTAAGGCTGCCGCATAGCTCACAATTCCTCTCGCTTTTAACCATTCTAATACCTCATCACTTGTTGAAGCAACAATTTGGGTGGTAAAAACACAACCCACGCTTGAGCGAATTGCATTTGGATTGTAAATATCCGTTCGCGGATCGCAAACAATTACAGCATCAACCTGGGCGGCATCAGCCGTACGAAGAATTGCTCCAAGGTTCCCGGGTTTTTCTACTGCTTCAAGAATGATCAGAAATGGATTTTTTGGCAGCTTTAATGTTTCAAGGCTATGGTATTGGGGCTCGGCAATAATGATCAAACCATCAGAACCTTCCCGGTAGGCTATCTTATCGAAAACTTCTTTGCTGATGTAAAAGATATCACGCTGACTTACTCCTTCAATTCGTTCATCCCCCCAAACCTCTTGGCAAACAAAAAGTGTTTTAATCTTAAATCCTGCATCCAAGGCTAAACCCAATTCCCTGTTTCCCTCAAAAACAATCAGGTTCTGTTTTCTTCGTTCCGAAGATTTTTCCTGGAGTTTTAATACGTTTTTAATTTTAGGATTTTGAGTGGAAGAAAGGATTTCGTGCATTTTAAATTATGGAGTAAAATTGCAGGTAATTGATAAAAGTTAAATGGTAAAATTGCTAAACTGAATTTGACTTTGCCATCTGGCAATACATCAATTTAACATTTTTTCGTTCGGCATATTCTTTTCTATTTCACTAAAATCAACACCGCATTTACAGTTGGATCCACAACTATTGTTTTTTGGTTTTATCTGGCGATAAACCATTCGACCTATGTACCATAACGCCGCTAAAAAAATAACTCCAACTAACAGTTGCTGAATCATGCTGGCAAAGTTAAATAATAAGCACCAACTTCAAGGTATCTGCGCAATTAAAATATATTTAAATGGCAGTGGTCTGTTTCATAATGAATTCACCCTCAGCTAAGTACAATTTATTATGTAATAAGCTTGGCGATAAATGGATATCAAGCTTCAAAAGGTATCGACTTCATTTAGTACCTTCCGATGAAGGTTCCAATAGCTCCTCCGAAGGCTGAATCAACCAAATTTTTGACATGGCCAGACTTACCAAAAGACCTACCAGACATCCAAAGATCACTTCGCCTACTTTATGAAGCCCATATTCCAAACCTGCCCTGGCCTCTCCATGAGTGATACTCGCAGCAATTACAACGGCGGCTGTAATAGGCGCTTGCCGCCACATGGTTTTAATACGAACAACATAAGATGAAACAAGTACAGTAGTTCCCAAAGCGACAGGTAAAAGCCATTCTCTTGCACCTCCTATTAAAAGGAAAAACAAGCCGGTGGCACAACCTACCATTACATTAATGAGTCGGGATCTGAACATTTTGCGTGCTTCTGCAGGTTGGGGATCCGATGCGGCCACCATGGAAGCAATCGCCCAGATAGGATTGGTATCCTCAATCGCCCGCAATGTGGTCCAAACGATGCAGGTTGCTATAGCCACATTGATTGCAAATCGCAAGGCAAGAATATGATCTAATGAAAGGCCTAGTTGTTTCATTAGCGCTTCGGCCTTTTGGGATGATCTGCGTGCCATAACTATTCATGGCTTTTTGGAGGATTACCAAGAAACCTGTACACCACGCCCGTCTTAGTCGCATTCAGGGAGATCCAGTCCTTCGCGGCATATTGAAGCATTATAAAATACCGTTCTGCTCTTTGCATGGCCTCGAGTTTTAACTCTTTCCGGTCCTTGAACCTGATCTGGTAGGCAAGTTCAGCAATGAGCGGGCGGTGTTCCCCTCTTGTTCGCCAAATAGCCATATTCACCTTTGCTTTGATACCATCACCAAGGTCGAGAATGCCGATATCTTGTAACACTTCTTCAACGATCATGTCATTAACAAGTTGGATTCTATCACCTTCCCCTTTTTTGAGATGTGCAAGAACCGGGAATATTTGTGAAATAGTATCGAATGAGAAAACGTCATTGTTTACCACGCTTGACCTTGGGAATTGAACATTATGCGAGTACAGCATCCGGATCCCTCCTAATTGATCTCGGAGTGGCAATGCCTGGCATTTAAACTTTACCCGGTAATCACCATTTATCAACGGCCGCACATCTGTTTCAGCGGCTTGCTGTAGATCAGGATGACGAAATTTGAAGACAATCTCAGGGTTTGATGCCGGAAAACCATCTTCATAAGCAATTCGTCTACGCAGGATAAACCCATTATTGTAAAGCCTGAAATCTGGTGTATCCACGAAAAGCACTTCACGGATCTTGATTGGCATATTAATAAAGCCTTCCGTTTGAAAATCGCAGCCGAGTTCTATCGCCGGCTTCTTCATTACTTTTACAAGATCAAAGAGGGAACTGCGTGAAACAAATCGATTTGGCTTCAAAATAAGCTTAAAGGCGAGATAATTTAGCTCGTTGTAGGGGAGGCCATCCGAATAGGTTCCTTGTTTAATTTGAGGCACATTCCCTGCCCAAATAGTTGAGTTTAGCTGTCCCGGATCAACTAGAACAGTTTTTTTCTCCGGTTGAGCTTTTCCATTCTTGATATGCATAGTTTCAATTTCATTCTTTTTCATAGTGCTTTCTTTTTAAGTGAATTGCCTTTGCAGCAACATACACCTGAGCATAAGTTCTTGTATATAAGGTACGGTTTTTTCTTTATTCTTCTTCAGATTTATGATACAAGAGATGAGTAAAAAACCTCCTTCGCAAACCTTATAAGGCTTGAATAGTTTATCTTCCTTAGAGTCCAATTTAACCTCCGGGTACCCTTATAAGACCTTTGTTACCAACGAAACCTTTGCCCAGTAAAAAGCCCTTGAAAATTATTCAATCAATTCTCAAGGGCCTTTAATTTTTTATACCGGGTCTCATTCCGTCAGAAGAGATGTTAGGCATAACCATTCTGATAACAATTGAATATTGTTGAATTGCAAACTCAAAACAGTAGTTGCAAACGCGCGAGCGGGTTATAGATCGTGATTGTATAAAGTCTGTATTATCCACCTGGATCGGCAGCACATCTTATAAAATTAAATCAAATGCGGTGTTTAAAGCGTAACAATCTTTTGCTAAACAAATAATAGCTATTCATTGTTTTTCTTTGGATACCTCTTGTTAAGAGGTTTTTATACTCTTAAATATTTTATACTGTGTTTCTAAAATCGACAAATTAAATCCGTGAGCTGCCTTCGGTATTAAGAAATATTCCTTTTTAGGAGCGTTTAGTTCATCGAAATATTTCTTTGACATTTCCTTCGGAGTTAAAATATCTTCATTGCCTTGTATGAAGTATACAGGAATTTTAAAATCCAAATTGTCTTTCATCAAATTAATGGATGCACTCATTGATTGCACGCCCAATTTACTGTCACCGGTAAAATTCACAAACGAATAGTCATCTCCATCATATCGGTTTTTGTTATCAATTTCATTGTCATAAGCCGGATCAAGTTCAAACCAATTAGTGGGAGCGGGAGTTGAATTTGCTCTTTCATATTTTTTGATAACCTGATATAATTGGCCTACGTTTTTAGCACTGCTGTAAGGAGGCTTGCCTATAGTATTTAATATTTTTATGGCGTCAGAATCATTTTTGTCTTCTGCCATTTTATAGAGTTTAGCATACTTGTCATCGGCAATGGTAGGATTTACAATTTGGGAATGCCCTACATAAGCATAAAAAAGGTCCGGGCGTTTGGTAACTATTTTTACGCCAAGTGCTGAACCCCAAGAAGTGCCAAAAAGTATAATTTTTTGTTTTCCTAAATGTTTCAAAAGGTATTCGGAGAGCGCAATTCCATCAGTGGTCATTTGTTCTAATGTTAATGGATTGGCTTTTAAATATTCAGGAGTTAGTTCTTCCGGTGGAGAGTTGTGTCCATAAGTTCTTCCGGAACCTCGCTGATCCCATTGAACGATAATGAAATCCTTTTCCAGGTCTTTGTATAAAACATCAATGTAAGGACTTATTGGACTTCCGGGCCCTCCATGAATAAACAATATGATAGGTTTAGAACTATTCCCTTTTATGGTTACCCACTGCTCAATACCGTTTAGCAGGACGTACTTTTCTTCAGCAATTTGAGTTTTTAGGGTTGAATCATTTTGGGTATTGCCTGCTTGTGTATTTGCAAGCGATGAGAGAGTTAATGAAAGTAAAAGGATAAGTTTATTCATTGAAAACATAGCTATTTGACAGGTATTGACAATTTTCATAAGTAAGTAATGCATGATTCGGCCGCATAATTATCGCTTAATTTAATCAAGATATTCTTTGTATGTGGGTTTATAGCCTAGCAAATAAGCAAATGGAGTCAGCAGGATAAACACTATTTTCTGAACTACGAATGGTGGTTTTGAAAGCCGGAAAACATCAGAGTATTTATTTGCCATCAACGCTATTTGTAAAATATTCGGCATTCCGTTTTCGTTTGTCTTTCCATTGTTAGCAAGTCCTATTCCCGTTTCAAGCAAATTGTCGGTATTCATAGCCGGCTGAACTTTCCAATTCACAATCGTTTTGCCATTAGAGTTATTCCACATCGAATGAACCTTGTTTACGGGGATATGAAGTGAGTTACCTTCTTTCAAAACTAATAGTTGACCATCAATGCGAACGGTCAATTCGCCGGAAAGAACAGTAAAATCCTCAACTTGATAAGGATGATAGTGAGCCGGTGGTTCTTTGGATTTTGCATTGTATGTTGTTTCCATCTCCAATAGTTTTCCGTTAGTTTCACTACCTAATTGCAAAAATTTTATGTCTTGTCTTGTCTTTGGATTGCGAATTATTTTATCCTTAAAAGCCATGTTAAAATCGACAGATTGAGTTTACCTAATATAAAAAGATATCAATAGTTTTAAATCGGAGCATAAAGTTTCAGTTTAATTCTAATGTTTATTAGAAGGAATTTGTACATCAGCATAGAACACTTAAAAGAACGCACTTTCTGTTGTTTGGGTTCCAGGGTGTCCCGGTCTGAAGACCTATGTATTATTTGCAGTCAAAAGTCTCGCTTCGTTAAGACTTTCGACAACTGAGGGAATATTATTGAGTCGCCCTGGCAAACGCGCACGAGCGGGGAGGTGGGGTCTAATTAAAATTTGCAAGCTATATAAAGTCCTGTAAACCCACCTAATCCATACAATATTGTAACAATAAAGGTGTGTGTGATATTTTCTCCTTCTGGCAATCGATTTAGACAATCATAAACTCCATAATATTCATCTTTGTTTATAATAATAGTTTCATTGATTTTATTTTCGATTGCAGCCCCAACTTCTAAGCATTTTTGAAAGAGTAATTTATTTCTATAATCGAGTAGAAAGAATATACAAGAAATAACAGCAATAGCGTAGCCAATTTTGTCACTATACACTCTAAAATTTACATCCTCTTGAATTTTATAAAGCGCATAAAATAACCCTGCGTCAACTGCAAAGTAACCAGCCAAAAGGTTTTGACGCCAACTCATATAAAATTTCATTTGCATTGAAGCATTTTCATAGATGAGTTTTAATTTTTCGAAGGATTGAGTTTCCATAGTCATTTTTTGCAGGGTAAACGTTTTTCGCTCACAACATTCAACGGCTCTCATTCCTCCAAAGTAGTTATTTTATTCAATAATCTTTACCTGATTGATAGGGCAAAGGTTGCTTCCAAAACTCAATTCCAAGGTTTCCGATGATCAACTGGAAGGATCTTAAATGCACAGAAAATCACTTTTTATATTTATCCCGGTATTCCAAAGGAGTTAATCCGGTGATTTTTTTGAACAATTCCCTAAAAGTTTGGCTATCGAAATAGCCCACATCCAGCATAATTTCATCCACCGATTTTCGGCCTATTTCCAATGCTTTTTTACTTGCTTCAATGCGCACTTTTTGCAAGTACTCTAAAACAGAACAATGTGTGGCTTTTTTAAACCTTCTTTCAAATGTTCGCCTTGTTAAAAAGAACTTTTCCGACAAGTCATCAACCGTGATCTTTTCAGCATAGTTATTTTCAATAAACTCCTGTGCATTTAAAACTTCCTGATCAGTATGTTCCTTTAAACCATTAAACACAATAAAGGGTGTTTGTACCATTTTATCGAGGTTTACAACAAAGTACTTGGCAATTAAAATGGCATATTCACGGCTAACGTATTTTTCGACCAAAAACAGCAGCAGATTCCAATAGGCATTGCTGCCACCGCTTGAATATAAACCGTTTTGCTCAACAATGATCTTCTCGTCTATAAGCGTAACATTGGGATAGTAAAACCTGAATTCGTTAGCATATTGCCAGTGTGTAGTACATTTTTTGTCCTTCAACAGCCCGGTAAAGGCCAACATAAAAGCGCCGGTGCAAAGCGATGCTACTTCAGCATTCTGTTTGTATTGTTTTATGATCCAATCAACAAAAAAACGGTTGTAATGGCTACTGCTAAGCATATCGCCCCTTATTGCCGGAATGATGATTAAATCTGTTTTAGTGATTTCATTGGTAGTTGCATCATTCTTAATGGTCAGTAAACCATCTTCAAGAGTCATTTCACTTGTTTCGCCAATAATCTGTATTTCAAAAAGCTCTTTCTTATTCTCGGCCTTATACAACTCGTTTACTTTTCTGAAAACTGTCCTTGCATCTACAATAGAAGCATAATTGGCGTTCTTTAACGACAAAATAGAAATGTGTTTTTTCTGCATCTAAGTCCGTTTAAAGTAAAGATACAAATCATAGTTGTCGCAAATGCCTTTATAATTATGTCGTATTTACACATAAATAAAAAGGAATAGCCATCTATCTTTATATAAGCAAAACATAAATGAACATGCGTAGTACAGATATCTATTTACACTTTAATGGAAACAGTGAGATGGCTTTTTCATTTTACAGATCAATTTTCGGTGGAGAGTTTATAGCGGCACAACGATACAAAGATGTACCGGGAGGTGATAAGATGAATGATGATGACCAGGAGAAAATGATGCATATTTCATTAAAAATTACGCCTTACACTACTTTAATGGCATCGGATATAGTGAATAAGGATGACAGCAATTTTGGTGCTGGCAATAACTTTCACATTTGCCTGCATGCCGAAAATGAAAAGGATGCCGATAAATTATTTAATGCCTTATCCAACGAAGGCAGGATAGAAATGCCAATGAACAAAACCTTTTGGGGGGCTTATTTTGGGATGTGCCAAGACAAATTTGGCATTCAATGGATGATCAATTTTACTTATCCTCAAACAAACTAAAACTTAAAAAATGGGAACGCAACATGTAGAAACCAAAGTCAGGCTTTGGGTGGGAAGAGTACTGCAATTATTTACTTCCTTATTCCTTTTGTTCGATGCAATAATGAAAATTATCAAGCATCCTAAATATGTAGAAGGAACCCTTGAATTGGGATTACCCGAGAGCTGCATCCAGGTATTGGGCTTTTATTTATTGTTTAGTACGATGCTCTATATTCAGTCGAGAACGAGGGTGCTTGGCGGTTTATTTTTAACTGCTTATTTAGGGGGAGCTGCCGCTATTACCTATGCAGCTCAAAGTAGTGGTCATTCGTATCTATTCCCGATCGTTTTTACAACGATGATATGGATCGCAGAATATTTACAGGATGACCAATTGAAATCGGTTTTACCACTAAAAAAATAAGAAGATGAACACCATAGTAATTATCCTTTCAGTAATTGCCACCCTGGTCTTATTGCTCTTTGTGCTGGCATTGGTGGCTCCAAAAAGTTATTCGCTCAAACGTCAGGTAATTGTTGATCAGCCTGTTCATGTTGTTTTTAATTATCTAAAGCATCTGAAAAACCAGGATTATTTTAACAAATGGGTAATGATGGATGCCAACTTAAGAAAACAGTTTAGGGGTGAGGATGGGAAAGTTGGATTTGTTTACGCATGGCAAGGAAACAAGCAGGCGGGTGTAGGAGAACAGGAGATAAAACGAATTGAGGAAAATAAACTCGTTGAGGTGGAAGTGCGCTTTGAGAAGCCCATGAAAGGTATTGCACGAACTCCGTTCAGCACCGAAGAAGTTTCTCAAAATCAAACAAGAGTTACCTGGGAAATGAGCAGCACAATGAAGTATCCATCAAACATCATTTTACTATTTATGAATATGGATAAACTACTGGGCAAAGATATTCAGGCTAGCTTAGAGCTATTAAAACTCAATTTGGAACCTAAAAATTAATTCTATGTCGTTTGAAGCATATATTGAAAATATCAAAGCCAAAACAGGTAAAACACCGGAAGATTTTAAGCAGCTTGCCGAGAAACTGGGGTTTATAGAAAACGGCGCAGTAAAAACAACAGTAAAAGCGGGGGAAATCGTTGCCTGGCTCAAAAATGATTTTAACCTGGGGCATGGACATGCAATGGCTATTTACAGTGTTTTTAAAGGTTTGAAGGAGCAATTACAAGATACCGAGGGGACTTTAGCCAAACATTTTACCGGTGAAAAAGAAAAATGGAGAACTGTTTATGATACGCTTATTAAAAAAGTAAATGCCTTTGGGAATGATATTGCAATAGCCCCTGTTGCTAGTTATATCAGCCTGCTAAGAGCTGACCGGAAGTTTGCCATTGTTCAAGTTACCAAAGACCGGATGGATATTGGGTTCAAGTTGAAAAATCAAGCACAAACCGATCGGTTTGAAAATGCAGGAAATTGGAACGCTATGATGACACATAAGGTGTCGATTATTACTTCAAAAGAACTGGACAAAGAGCTTTATTCCTGGTTGCAAAAAGCCTATGAACAAAATGGGCCTAAGAATGAGCAAAAATGATTGATTGGATATGCCCAAACACGCGCGCATTTGCAATGCGTGCGAAAAGCGCTTTTAAATTACTGAAATATTAAAAACATCTTTCAGCGCTCTCTTAGCAGCATGATAGCCACACATTCCGTGCACGCCGCCTCCGGGTGGAGTGGAAGAAGAACAGATGTAAATTCCTTTTGCGGAAGTGCGATAAGGCGAGCTGCGCAGGGCAGGTCTTGTAAATAATTGCCCCAGATCAATCACTCCACCGTTGATATCACCCCCGATATAATTAGGATTATATTGCTGCATCTGAGCTGTGTTCATGGTGTGTCTTCCCAGGATAAGGTCTCTGAATCCCGGTGCAAAACGTTCAATTTGGCGCTCGATGGCTTCCGTCATATCTTTATATGAGCCATTTGGAACATGGCAATAGGCCCATGCTGCATGTTTCCCTGCCGGAGCTCTTGATGGATCTAATACACTTTGCTGGGCCAGCAATACAAATGGTTTTTCAGGATGATTTCCCAACGATGCCGATTGTTCAGCGTCTGCAATTTCTTCGAAGGTTCCTCCCAGATGAACGGTACCAGCACTTCGGCATTCGGATGCTGTAAAAGGTATTGGACCGTCGAGTGCCCAATCAACTTTATAAACACCCATACCATACCGATATTTTTCCAGTTGCCACTTATAGAAGGACGAGAATCGATGTCCGGCGATTTGAAGTAATTGCTTTGGCGTAACGTCCAGCAATACGGCCTTTGATGAAGGAAGTTGGTCTAAGGATTTTACATAATACCCGGTTTCGATCTTGCCACCAATAGAAATAAAATAAGATGCAAGCGAGGAGGCGATCTGCCTGGAGCCACCCTGAGGCACAGGCCACCCTTTTAAATGTCCGGCAGTCATCAATACCAATGCAATTGCAGAAGTTGCAAAGTTGGATAAAGGCTGTATAGAATGCGCCGCCATGCCGGCAAATAAGCCTTTAGCTTGCTGGGTTTTGAATCGTTTTGCAAAATACGTAGCCGGGGTTAGCGCATTCAAGCCGAAATTTGCCAGGTTGATAGGATGCTTCGGGAAACTCAAAGGACCAAGAACATCAGGAGCCAGTTCAGGCCAGTCTTTCACCAACCGGTTAAACAGTTTCAAATAAGTATGCTGATCATCGCCTAATAATGCTGCCGTATCGTCGACAGATCCTTTCAGTATTGCAGCTCTTCCATCATCGAAGGGGTGTGCCGCATCGATTTCAGGAAAAATATAGTTCAGTCCGAATTGCTCAAGCGGAAGGGTTGTGAAAAATGGCGAAGCCACAGCAAGAGGATGGACAGCAGAACAGACATCATGCAAAAAGCCCGGCAAAGTAAGTTCCGCAGACCTTAGTCCGCCTCCAATAGTGTCTTTTCCTTCTACAATAAGAACAGAAAGTCCCTGCTGCTGCATGGCAATAGCCGCTGCCAATCCATTTGGCCCTGATCCTACAATAATGGCATCGTAATCTGTTCTATTCATTCTATTTTAATTCCGGAGACCTATATCAAGTTCCTGTAAATGCTAAAAGTAGCGATAAGAAGTACAAATCCTATAGTTGTCATGATTAGCCCTGCAACAACCATATCTTTAATTTTAACTTGCCCCGTGGTAAAAACAATGGCATTTGGAGGTGTCGACATTGGTAAAATAAATGCATAGCTGATGGCGATAGCAACAGGAAAACCCAAAAGCAATGGAGGAATATGAATTGCGTTTGCGATTCCAAAAACCATTGGAATAGCAATGGTGGCCAAGGCAGTATTGGTGGTAACAAAAAGCTTCAGAATAACCATAATGCCAACAAGTACTATGATCAACACCAGGTAATTACCAACACCTGAAGAAGAAATTGTTTCACCGATCAGTTTTATCACCCCTGAAACCTCAAATGCTTTTGCCAGCGCGAGGCCGCCCCCGATCATCATTAATATACCCCAGGGAAATTTATCCATACTTTCCCAGTCGAACAGAAATCCTTTTTTGGCAGATTTATCAGGAATGATAAACAAGAGGAGGGCCCCGATCATTCCGATACTGGTATCGTTCAGGAAATCTATTTTAAAGAATGTAGCGACAGGTGTTCTGATTATCCAGCCCAAGGCGGTAAGCACAAATGCCGTTACTACGGCATATTCCTGATAAGAGGTTGGGCCAAGATCTCCTATCTTCTCCTCAATTATTCGGTTTGCACCGGGCAGGGATTTGATCTTCACCCTGAATAATAGTTTTACGATTACAAAATAGGCTGAGATCAATAATAATACCGCCAGCGGGAATCCTATCACGAACCACTCCATAAACGTCATATCGATGTTGTAAGATTGTTTCAAATAGCCCGTAAAAACAATATTAACAGGTGTGCCGATGATGGTGGAAATGCCTCCAACTGTAGCACTGAATGCAAGTCCCAATAAAAGACTGATCGCGAAGTTTTTAAATTCATGCTCCAGCTTCAACTGAACAAATTCCTCTTCAAGCAAAAACAATACGGAGGTTGCAACGGGAAACATCAGCAAGGCGGCCGCAGAATTACTGATCCACATGCTTACAAAAAATGTGGCGATCATAAATCCAAGAATAAGCTTATCACAATCGGTTCCTATAAACTTTACTATATGCAAAGCAATTCGGATATGAAGCTTATGTTTTTCAATTGCTAAGGCGAATATAAACCCGGCCATAAACAGAAATACGGTCTGATTTGCATAATTGGCTGATGCCGTATTCAGATCGAGCACCCCAAATAAAGGGAAAAGAACCAACGGAAATAATGAAGTTACCGGCATGGGTATCGCCTCGGTAACCCACCATAATATTATCCAGAACGCAATACCAAGTACTTTCTGAATAGTATGATCTACCGGAATTATATTGGCATATCCAATTAGGAGGAATGCCAGCGGACCCATAATCAAATATATATAGCGAGGAGACAATTTTAGGAGGCTAGGAATAGAAGTCATTTCTATTGAATTACAAAATTGACTTTATCCACTCCTGTGTTGCCTGTCTTTCGATCATAGGCGTACAACTGAAGCTCATAATTTCCTTTAGCTGAAGCATCCAGAGTTCCTTCGAAAACGTTAGTCTGATCGGTAATATGCAGCGGCACCTCTGCTAGTTTCTTGCCTTCGAGTTTTACAATTGCTTTAACTTCAATATCCTCCGAATTCCATGTACCGCCTTTGCTGATGGCGCAACCGCACATCATCACGAGGTTGGCTTTAATAAGAACCTTGTTATCTTTTAAAGAGGCCGAAGGAATTACCTGGTGAGTTTGTGGAGCAAGAACATCAAGGATAAACCCGGGCACTTCCAGTACAATACCATCACCTTCGATATGTTTCCCGGGGATAAGCCATACCTGTGTGCTTACTTTTATCGCCGCATTTTTTCTGTTAACAGGAGCCGTTACCTCGATAGTTACAAAAACCGGTTCGTCAATATCAACAATACCTATGAACTTTGCCGTCTGATCGTCAGTGAGGCGGTCATTTCGTTTTATTGCGGTATTCATGATCAGCTCTGTATTGCCTGAAGCCCCGGTTGTAAGTCCTTTTGCCAGGATCTCGCCTGTAAGGTCATTGCGGATGACCACATAAGCTCCGCCGATTCCGGTACCAATAAATTTGGCATCTTTTGCATGAGCTCTGACTACTGCCCGGGTGGTTTCCGCGAATAAGGTAAGGGATAAGAATAATAAAAATGCGGTTAATACGGCTCTTGTCATTTTCATAGTATCGTTTTTAATTAATCCTTAAATCACAAAAAAGCCATGAGTGCCATCACGATCCAACTGGTCCACTAAGCCATACTCCCAATCAAGGTAAGCCTGCATAGCTTCTACTGCATTGTCAGTTCCTTCATAAGGGCGTCTGTATCGATCAATCATTGGTGAAGCGATGTTCGTCTCTCCCGACTTCAACTTAAATTTCTTATCTGTCCAAGCCTTCGTCCCACCATCCAATACCAATACTTTACTCTGGGTGATTTCCTGTAATTCAGGTAGAGCGAAAGAGGCTGAAATACCATCCGGAGAGATAAGAACATAGGATTCAGCAAACGGAAGCTCTTTGATCCTGAAGTCCAGTTGCGATCTCAAAACAAACCATGATCCCGGAATATGACCATTTATATATTCCTTAGCTGTTCCCAGGTCAATTAATACAATATCATTGATCTCCTGAAGACTCAAGAATAATTCTTCCGCTGAAATCAGTTGACTATCATCCAGTTCCGGCAATGGGGGTAAAAGAGTTTTGCTATTACCGGTCTCAGTCAGATCATCTTTGGTAATATCATCAATAACATAGACATCCCAGCCCATTTGAGCCAGCCAGGAAGCAGTCATGTTTGCACGGGTTCCGTTATCATCAGCAAGCGAAACACGTGCTCCGCGTACTGGGGCATAATGGTCTGTTTCCTGAACTAATTGTCCACCGGGAGCAGAGATGAAACCAGGAAGATGTCCTGCGGCATACTCTTCCGGAGAACGCACATCAAAGCAATAATTGGTACGATCAGCTTGGGCTATGAGGGTGTTGAAGAGTTTAAGGTTTGTTCTTTTGACACCGGCGAGATCTGCAACCTTTCTGCTGAATTGCAAGGCTTCTGAAGCTATGGTATTATTTATTTCTTCAGCAAAACGACGTACTTGTCCCTGCTCAAGTTGCTGACCGGCAAGTGTCCATCCTATGGTTCCATTTCGTAGCGCTGCAACGGAATTTGGAATTCCTGCATTAATCAAAGACTGGGTGCCAATAATACTTCTTGTTCGTCCTGCACAATTAACGATGATCTTTGTTGTCACATTTGGGGCCAGTTCACGTGCACGCAAAACCAATTCGGCTCCCGGGACACTTATCCCGGTTGGAATACTCATCGTATTGTATTCATCAAAGCGGCGAACATCCATCACCACTATATCTTCTTTATTATCAATTAGCTGCTGAACTTCAGCTGCTGAAAGCGATGGGGTGTGACGTTTCGATTCTACCAGTTCGCCAAAGGCTTTGCTTGGGGAGTTTACATCTCTGAATATTTCTCCTCCAGCATTGCGCCATCCATCCAAACCTCCTTCGAGGAGGTAAACATTCGAATAGCCAAGGTTTATCAATTTCTTTGCAGCAGGAACGGCAAGGCCTTCGCCATCATCGTAAACTACCAAAAATGGATCCTTGTTGGGAATACGGTTATAAACTTCTGTTTCGATCTTCGACCAAGGCAGGTTTGCTGCAAATAGCGGATGCGCCTCTGCAAAAGGAGCTTCTTCTCTCACATCCAGAATCGCAATTTCGTAACGATTTAAAAGCGCATAGCGGATATCCGGATAAGATAATGTAGGAATTTGTGTAACTGACATTGAAGATAAAATAGATGCTGTTGTCATTAGTTTGTTCTTAATTCTACAGACCTGTCCCAGATATTGGGGATCACTTTATTTGAGTAACCTGATATAAAAGGTTTGGAGCTGCCATCCTCATAAAACACGGAACGGTTCACTGCACCGATATTAGCACCATACACATGAATACTGATAGAAACCTGATCATCAAACGCATTGGACACCTTGTGAAGGTCGCCAACGGTTGGTGAAACGGGTTCCACCCGGCCTTGGGTTAACGTTTCAACATTGCCTGATTTAAGCAGATGACCTTCTTGTTCCTGATAGTTTTGTGCAAACTCAGCGCCCCTTAGTACGCCCACCAGACCCCAAACCGTATGATTGTGTATTGGTGTAGTCTGACCAGGTCCCCATACAAAGCTCACCACCGAAAACCGCTCCAGAGAATCGCTATGCAGAAGATATTGCTGGTAATACTGAGGATGTGGCTGGGCAAATTCATTCGGAAGCCAATCGTCTGTTTTAATTAGCTCCCTCAGCAGCTCACTTCCTTTTTCAAGTATTTCAGGTTCTTTTGGGTTCTGATCCAGTAACGACGCGAATGCAGTAACGAAGTCTCTTAAACGTTTAATATTAGTCGTTTCCATAGCTGTTTATTCGGTATAGTCAAGGTTTTTGTTAAAGGTTTCCTTCGTAAACCAGGTTGCCAAAAGGGCGATAATAACAGTAGAAACGCCAATAAGGGCTGCTCCATTGATAAGGCCAAGGCTTCCACGAACAGATTCAAATACAAATGCGATCGGGATCAGGGCACCACGTATAAAATTGGGAACGGTGATAGCCACTGTTGCGCGGTAGTTTGTACCGAACTGTTCCGAAGCATTGGTAACCAGCATCGCAAAATAGCCGATACCTAGACCTGCAAGGAAGTATTTTGCATATAATCCGCTGATCGAATCAGTTGGGTAATAGAAGAAAACAAGTGTAGAAATAAGGCAGAGAATATTGAATAGATAGAAGACGGTCTTCCGGCTTTGCAAGCGCTGACTGATCAGTCCGCAAATAATATCAGCGGAACAGAAGCCTGCGAAACAGTACATCATCGTTTGTCCGGTATTGATCTTTTCTGTGATGCCGATAGTTTGTGCGAATTCAGGAGCAATCGTTAATAATAGTCCCAGTACAAAATACGAGGGGAGACCTACAAGAATAGATTTTCCATAGCGACTGAACTTGCTCCATGAAGTGAAAAGTTTTAAGAAATTCCCTTTCTCTATATCCTTTTCTTTAATGTTATTGTACATACCCGACTCAAAAACGCCTACCCGTAAAAGAAGGAGTAGGAAACCCATTGCACCACCAATGATAAACGAGAGGCGCCAATCGAAATGTTGGCCAACATATCCTGCAACTATTGCCCCCAGCAATCCTACACTTGCTACAAATGTGGCACCCAGCGTCCTGTTTTTCTTGTCCATCGTTTCCATTACCATGGTGATGCCGGCACCCAGCTCACCTGCAAGGCCAAAGCCTGCAACTACACGTAATAGTTCATACTGCCAGATGGTAGTAGCAAATCCATTTAGCACATTTGCAGATGAATAGATAATAATAGAGCCAAAAAGTACCGTTAACCGACCCTTTTTATCGCCTAATATTCCCCAGAAGATTCCCCCAAGCAACAGGCCCAGAGTTTGGAAATTTAAGAGCCTCAAGCCAATAGATAAAGTGTCGGCGTCGGCTATCCCCATTGCAAGCAGGCTTTTCTTCCGTACAACGGTAAATAGCATCATGTCATACACATCAACGAAGTAGCCAAGTGCTGATACTGCTATCAGGAGCGTGCTGGCCTTTTTTGTTTTTTTCTTTGGAATATCGTTGATCTCTGTTGTCAGGGATTGTTCTGTTAGTTGCATTTTAATGAATTAGGTATGTTTTATTTAGAGGTTGAAAGAAGCTCAGCCAGCTTTTTGTCCAGTGCTTCACCGATGAGGTTTTTCGCGATAATAGTTCCTTGCGGATCTATCAAAATGCTTGCTGGCAAAGCTCTGAAGCCATATAGTTGAGCGGCAGAATTATCCCATAAACTCAAATCTGAAACCTGGGTCCAATCCAATCCGAAGTCCTTTATTGCTTTTAGCCAGGATTCTTTATTCTTATCGAGGGAAACTCCGAAAACATCAAAGCCTTTGTCTTTATACTTTTGATAATTCTTAACCAAGTTTGGATTTTCAAACCGGCAAACCGGACACCAGCCCGCCCAGAATTCAAGCAAAACGTAGTTTTTGCCCAGCTTATCTGAAAGCTTTACGGGTTTTCCGTTGATGTCGGGCAGTGAGAAATCGATCGCTTTGGACCCAATAGGAGCTATGCCTACAAGCTTTTCAAGATCTTTCACGTATTGTGTTTCTGCCAACGAAGGGTCCAGAAGTGAAAGGTATTTTTCCAGTTCTTTTGGTTGGAGAAAGCTTGAATAATTGCGATACAGAACATAAGCAGGAACGATAGATTTAGCGTTTTTCTTAATGAATTCCTCCAGTCCGGAACTTCTGTTTCCTCTGAACTGCTGATAAATTTCCGTAGCGGCCGATCCTATTACTTGTGAATTTTGAAAATGATTATCAGCGTCAAATTCTACCTTTACACTCTTATCATCGTCAAAGAAAATTGGAAGTGTTTCGGCATCCGGATGCTGCTGCCCAGTTACCGCTGCCAGAGCCGCTGTGTCAACAGCAAGCCCGTATACTTCAGGGTACTGCAGCTTTCTGGAAAACTGAAATTTACCATCAATTACCTTCGCCGAATCAAGAACATGGAAGGTCCGTAGTCTATAATTCTGCAAATAGATCACTTTAGCGTTCCCTGCAACGGTGCCACTGATAGTTAGCACAGAATTTTGGGTTTGGGCCGAAGCGAAAACAGGGATCAAGCACAACAGCCAGATTAAACTTTTCAGTTTTCTCATTTTTACTAATGATTTAGATTTTTTCAGGCAGTACTTCCTCAAGTTTCTTACTCAATCTATCGCCAAACAGGTTTCTGGCAATAATATTCCCTTGCGGATCAATAAGGACGTTAGAAGGAGTTCCTCTGAAACCATAAAGTTGGATAGCGGTATCATTCCATAATTTGAGATCTGATACTTGTGTCCATTTCAACCCGAAATCTTTAATGGCCTTCTGCCATGCTTCTTTGTTCTTATCCAGCGATACAGCGAAAACATCAAACCCTTTGTCTTTATATTTCAGGTAATTCTTAACCAGGTTTGGATTCTCTTTTCTGCACACCGGGCACCATGATGCCCAGAACTCAAGCAAGACGTAATTTTTTCCAATCTTTTCTGAAAGGCTGATAGGTTTGCCATTTACATCAGGTAATGTAAAATCTATAGCTTTTGTACCCACCTGGGCGGTGTTTACAAGCCTGTTCAGTTGCTGAACATATTGCGTTTTAGTCAGCGATGTGTCCAGCAAAGCAATATTCTTTTGAATTTCGTCTATCGACAGCTGGCCGGTATAATGACGGAATAATGCAAATGCCGAGACAATGGATGCAGGGTGTTCTTTTATAAAATCCTGGATCTTAATAGTGCTGTCTTTACGAAGGCCTCTATACAGATCTGTTGCCGCTGAGCCAGTGATGGTTGAATTTTTAAAGTTATTCAGTGTATCAAATTCAACTGTGATCCGATCTCCTTTCTCAATAAAAAAAGGAAGCGTACCTGTATCCGGATGGCGTTGTCCTGATAATGCAGCCAGAGCCGATGTATCCACTGACAAGCCATAATATTCGGGCACAGGCACATTTAAAGTAAACTGAAACGTTCCATTCCCCACCTTGCTCGAATCAATAACATGGAATACCCTGTTGGCGTAATTTTCTAGATAGATCACTTTGGCATCGCCAGATACCGTGCCCGTAATGGTAACGGTATCTCCTTTTTTCGGTTGCGAACAGCCTGCAATAACTGCTGCAAAAAGTCCACTTAAAACAATAACTGAACGCGTCATGTACGTTTGATTTATGAATGATTAAGGAGTGAATGTTTGTGCGTAACGGCGTCCTTCAACTATCGGATATCGCTTTTCAACTCTGTCAAGAACCACATAAATTGAATCTTTCTTGTCATTTACTCCCGATAATATAATCCTTGAATCGCTTGGTCTGGTATAATGTAAAACCAGTTTTTCTCCTTTGGCATCAGATTGCCTGCGGCCCCTTCCAGCACCAGACGCTCTGCCTCCTGATCTTGCTGAATTTTGATTGGAAGAATTTCCCTCACCTCTGCGGGCATTATTTCTTGCACCTCCGGCAGCCGCGCCGCCTTCCTCAGAAGTTCCCGTATTTTTATCCTGTAAATAGAGAATATGGTTTACCGTATCGGCATCATAATAAAAGAATCTTCTGCCGCCTGCTGAGCCCGAAAGCTCATAATTTCTGTCTATATCTTTCTTTTGAGAGCTTCCATTAGATAGGTCGATCTTTACCGGGCGATTCACTTTAAACGTAAATGTTGACCATTTTTCAAAAATTGCATCCTGCCACCGCAAGGAGTCTAAAGGAGAATAGGGGATGGATACATTGTTGATTTTAAATTCCGTTACATTATAATAACCTGTTGTTCCACTTAATCCGGCTGTTGCAGGCTCTTTATCATAATGGAGATACAAATGATTATACAACCTGAAATAGAAAAACACCACGGTATAACTTAGCACAATTGCATACTTCACACCTAATGAGATATATCGCTGAACTTTAGTTAATGTGGGATAATGTTGTACAGGCACAGTATCACGTTCCTTGATAAGGAGATTCCAGATTGCCGGAAGGTGATCAGCAAGAATAAATAAGGATAACAAGGCAAAAAATGCACTGTAAACATGTACCCCGCCATCGTAAGCATGATTTGCATAGGCAATATTTATGGAGATGCCTCCTATAATAATTGCGCCGAGAGCAGATGTCCTTCTGAAGAATAACAAGGCCCCGCCAAACACTTCAACAAAACCCAGGAAAACTTCGTACGCAGGAACAATACCAACAGAAGCCCAATAAAGTTTTTCGGGCATCAGGTCGCCGAAATTCGTATTAAATACACTGAGTGAAGGATAAGGCATTTGGGTGGGGAACAGTTTGATAAAACCGAAAGCGATAATACCAACAGCGATCCTGTAACGAACAATTACGCGCAACCAGTAATAAAGAACATTATACTGCTTTCTTTTTTTATCGAACAAACCCCAGGTCAGACCTATCACAACAGCGATGATCAGCACGATCAGCCAGTTTACATAACTAGCTATTCCCCATCTGCCGCTTTCTGAACTGACCCTGTAAAAGTTGGTGGAGAAATTGGCAAACTCATAAAAAATACGCCACTGAAAATGAGCAAAATCGATACTAAACAATCGGGTATACCATGCAAGATTCGTTGGCACACACAAAAGAGAAAAGAATACAAATGAAATTCGGAAAGCCACTTTTTGCCATGCTTTCCATTCAGGTGGATTTTTTATATGATGGGCTACATGAGTCTCTTCATGCAAGCCTTCAAGGGTAGTTACTTCTGACATAATTTGATCGTTATAAGGTCAATGGTTTACGACGGCCTTTCAGCTGCAGGTATTGTTTGTTGATCTTGTCGAGCACGATATAAACTGAATCCTGCTTCTCGTTTTTCCCTGACAGGATAATGGTCTTTTCATCCGGGCGTTCATAATGAAGCGACCAGTTTTCTGCAGTACTATTCTTGTTTTGCAGCTTCAATACCTGGTTTACGCTATCAATACCATAATTGAAATAATTTCTTCCTCCGGCACCGGCTAGTTCGTATTTTCTATCGATATCATCTTGGGAGGAGCTTGTCCCGTTGCTAATGTTTACGTTCAGCGGACGGGAAGTTCTAACGCTGATGGTTGCCCATTTTTCAAAAACGACGTTTTGCCATCTTTGTGGATCGGTTAGCGAATAAGGAATAGGCTTTCCGTTAATACTAAACTCTTTCACATTATAGTATCCGTAGGCATTTTTTAATCCGGGTGTCTTTGGATAGATGTATGCATCCTTATTGTAGTTATAGCCTGTTACGCCTACAAATAATAGCGTGAAAAGGAGAAATGCAGTTCTTAATACAGTTCTGATCGACTTCTGTTGATTCGTAAACACAATGTGGAATTTGTTAGCAATGGTCTTTTTTCCAAGAACCAGAAGCTGAAACAAACGCGGAGTATCATAAACAAGAAGAGCTAAGGCGATAAGTAGCAGGTAAGAGCTATAAACCTGGTCTCCGATGTCGTATGCAAAGTTTACTATAACCACATTTACGAGAAATGCAGCTAAAAGTCCGGCGCCGATAGTTACAGTCTTTCTATTTAAAAGCAAAAGTCCGCCGACAATTTCAATCAGCCCTAAAAAGGATTCATACCATGCTGTTGAGATCCCGGTTGTAAGCGCAAATATCTTCCACGTAAAGTAGTCGCCATAAGGTGTATTCAAATCACTCAATGTAGGACCGGGCAGCTGAACCGGGAAGAGTTTTATAATCCCGTATCCGATAACTCCGAAAGCGAGCCTGTAACGAAGCACAACCCGCAGCCAGTAATATAAGGTATCATAATCTGTACGCTCTTTATTCCTGAAAGTCCAGATAGCTGCAACAATTGCAGCTATCCCCAGAACGATCAGCCAGTTGACATATCCAAACTCAGGAGCGGAGGGAGTTATGAATTGCGGATAATAGCGTGTGATATTAATGAGATCATGGTAATTCAGTTGAGACCACTGAATGGAAAATACCGTCTTATAGTATTTCCAGTCGAGCGGTACCGATTGGATTAAAAAGTAGATAAAGGAAATCTGAAAAATCGCTTTTTCATATCCTTTCCACTCGGTTTCGTGTGTATTGTTATGGGCCATATCTTTGTTTTTTATAAATGGCCTTTCCCTTTCAGGAGAGGCCATTTAATCTTAATTATATCCGGGATTTTGCGGGTTATTTGCACTCACCTGATTCAATGGAATTGGCATCAATAGTTTGTTGGCATCTGTAATACCTAAAACTTCATTTGCACGTCCAGTTCTCACTAGGTCAAACCAGCGGTGGGGCTCTTCTGCAAATTCAATTTTTCGCTCATTTTCAATAGCAAGGAGTATAGCGTTTTGTGTATCTGCAGTTGTGGGCAACAATCCGGCGCGGGCCCTAACGGCATTTAGGTCTGATGCTGCACCATTAACAGTACTTAAATTATTCAGCTGTGCTCTTGCTTCAGCACGGATCAGATACAGCTCGGCAGTACGGATCACGTAGGTTGGATCGGTAGCCGGGCTCCTGTAATAAAGATTGCCGTACCATAATCCGCTGCCGGTTTTTGCAACAAGTACATTACGGTTACCGCCAATAAGCGGGTCATTGACTAATGCAACAAATGCATCATTGGGAGCCCATTGCCTTGTGCCGCCATTTTCGCCTGGCTGCCAACTGTTGCGGTGGCCATTGGTGGACGTTGCGCTGTAGTATAGCTCGAATACTGATTCTTTTGTTCCTCTTGCGTTATTCGCAAAAAATGCGCTGAAAGGAGCAAGGAGTTGATAGTTAGAGGCGTCACTTATAACTTTTGCAGCATAAATCTCGGCATCCGCCCATTCTTTCTGGTACAAATGATATCTTGCACGAAGCGCCCATACCGTTTTTTTGGTCGCGTGATAACGATCTACTGTTTCGGGAAGTAATGGTTCAGCTGCCTTCAAGTCATTTAATACTTGAGCATATGTTTGCACTTGTGTGCTTTTTATTAAGCCATTCTTATCCCCCGCAGAAGTGGTCGGGGTAAGAGATATTTGTACTCCTCCCCAGGTTCTTGCTAAATCGAAATAAGATAAAGCTCTTATAAAATAAGCTTCTCCGATAATTCTGTTTTTTTCAGCATCGGTAAGCCCGGTAACAGTTGGTACTTTTTCGATAACGTGATTTGCGCGATTAATTGTCTGGAAAATTGCACTCCAAACGCTTGTCAAAGCTTGGTTATCGGATCTTACATCGTGAAGAATAAATTGATTTAGATAACCCTGTGAACCTGTCCATTTAATATTATCGCCGTTCAGATATCCCAATGACTGGAACGAAGTGCCATAATAATCAGAAGATGCCAGAGCGTTGTAAACACCATTTAGTGCTGTTTTAGCCGATGGTCCGTCAACAATAGTAACTTCATCAGATACTGAGCTGCGCGGTTCAACATCCAGAAACTTTTTGCAGGAAACAGCGCTTATTAAAATGGCAGCAGAAAGTATATATTTTAATATTTTCATATCGATCGAATTTTATAGTGTCAGGTTTAAACCAAATTGTATGGTACGCGGCTGAGGAGGTGTTCCGTAGTCAAGTCCCTGTGCATTCTGATTGCTCGTTACGTTGGTTTCAGGGTCCGCGCCTGAGTATTTAGTGAATAAAAGAAGGTTAGAGCCCACAGCATAAAAGCGAAGTGATTCTACTTTAAAGCGTGAAGTGAGCTTCTTAGGAAGTGTATAGCCAAGGGTCAGGGATTTTAGACGGATGAATGATCCATCTTCAAGCATCCTGCTGTTTTGCTCGATGAGATAATTATTTCCTACTGAAGTAGGTCGTGGTACATTAGTGATCTGACCGGGGGTAGTCCAGTAATTCTTATCAATTGACTGCACAGACCTGTCTGGACGCGTTCCGCTTTCAGCGGCAAAGAAGCGGTTCAGGTTATACACATCATTACCATAAGAATAGCTGAAGAATACATTGGCATCAAATCCTCTATAATTCAGGCTGTTGTTAAAGCCTCCATAGAATTTAGGAGTAGCTGAACCTAAAATCTGACGGTCAGCAACAGTAATCGATCCATCCTTATTTACATCTTCAAAAATTGCATCTCCGTTAGCCGGGTCAACACTTAATTGCTTGTACAACCAGAATGAATACATGGATGATCCTTCCTGCATCCTCACCCAGTCGCGACTATATACAGTAATAGGCGCCGGTAACTTCTCGATCTTGTTTATATTTCCTGAAATATTGAAGCTTGTCTGCCATGAAAAGCCAGGCTTTCTGATGTTATTAGTTACGATAGTTAACTCATAACCCTTGTTGCTCATAGCGCCCAAATTGGTCAGATAAGTATTGAAACCAGTTACCGCTGGAACCGGCAAAGAAAGCAGCAGGTCGCTTGTATATTTATCATACAGATCTACCTGGAGATTAATACGATCATTAAATAATCCTAGCTCTACACCTGCATCGATCTGACGGGTTTTTTCCCATTTCAAATCCGGGTTTCCCAGTTGCTGAGGGGCAGTACCGGCAACATCAAAATAGCTTGCGCCTCCGGTCCAGAGTCCTTGTGATGCGAAATTGTCAATACCCGCCTGGTTTCCGGTGTATCCGGCACTCGCTCTCAGTTTTAAATCACTGATCACCGAGTTGTTTTTCAGAAACTCTTCTTCCTTCAATCTCCAGGCAAGACCTATTGATGGGAAATATCCCCATTGGTTATTTTTACCGAAATTTGAAGCTCCATCAGCACGTGCATCAACTTCTATATAGTATTTGTATGCATAGTTATAATCGAGTCTTGAGAAAAACGAAGCCAGATTTCCTTTTGTCCATGCCTGTGAACTGGTAGTATTAGCCGCAGATGAGATAAGCTCAAATGAGTTATTTGCAAAGCCTGTTCCTACAGCAGACGTACGCTGACGAATATTGCTTTGAAGTGTGTTGCCTATCAGGGCCCCGAAGTTATGCTTAGTTCCAAATCTGTGTCGGAAGGTCAGTGTCTGCTCGTTGATCCAGGTAGTATTGTCGGACAAACCGGAAGTTGCACGCCCGTTTGTCGGGGCAGATCCCTGTACAGTATTTGTGTTCCAGTACTGGGATTCATTATAGTTGTCGTAGTCAACGCTTGCAGAAGTACGGAATTTCAGACCTGGAATGATCTCTGCATCAGCATACAAATTTCCTATATAGCGCAAGCTTTTTGTATTTGTATTATAGTTATCAAGCAATTGCTGAAGATTATCCCAACCGTTCCAGCGGATAGGTGTACCATCTGCAGCATTCTTGGCAAGATAGGTAGCCGAATTTAGTGTGCTCACCATCATGTTACCTGTAGGGCCATCACCTGCCGTCGCTTGATTACGAAAGCTGCGCGACAGGGAATTACTCATCCCTACCGAAATAAAGCTGTTTACCTTCTGGTCCAGATTAGCCTTAAAACTACCGCGTGTAAAATACACAGGGCGCATAATAGATTCCTGATCTGTATAGCTCAAACCAAAATAATATCTTGTTGCAGACGTTCCTCCTTGTAATGAAAAATCATAATTGCTAAGACTAGCTGTTCTGTAAAGATCATTCAGACGGTCATAATCTTGCTGTTCTGATGGCAATCCTTTACCTCCCTCAGAAACCGGCCTGAATGGCCTGTTAGCGAAAGTCTGGTTTGTTGAAGGTTTATCAATGCCTGTGTTGATCCATGCCACGTTCATTACTTCAGCATTGGCTTCAGCAGATTCCAGATCCCACAGCTTAATAGCAGAAGCTACACCCTGATTTATATTAAAACTTACCCTAGCCTTTGTATTAAAATTGCCGCGTTTGGTGGTAACGATAATGACACCGTTCGCACCACGTGCACCGTATATCGCGGTTGCTGTAGCATCTTTCAGAACTTCGATATTTTCAATATCTGCCGGGTTAATATCAGCGATAGGCGAAGTAGCACGGCCACCTGTGTTAAGTGTCTGAAGGCTTGTGTTGTTAATAAATACCCCATCGACAATATACAGAGGGTCGCTGCTTGCATTGATAGAAGTTGTTCCTCTTACTCTTACAAATATTCCATCACCCGGAATACCCGCATTGGAATTGATCTGTACACCGGCAGCTTTACCCTGCAATTGCTCATTAAAACCAGCTACAGGTAAATTCTTAGTTTCGGTAGCACTGACTTTAGAAACAGAGCTTACCAAATTTCTACGCTCTTGGGTGGCGTAACCAACTACAACGATCTCATCAAGCTGGCTGACACTTTCTTCCAGCTCAATGTTAACCGGACTGCCATTCGCTACAATTTCTTTTTTCTTGTAACCAATTAAGCTTACAAAAAGCGTGTAGGGGAATTTTTGTCCTGTTACGAAATTGAACTTTCCCTCACGGTCAGTTACCACTTCGTGAGTGGTGCCGTTAATATGAACTACTGCGCCTTCAACAGGGGACTTAGTCCGGGAGTTAATTACAGTTCCTGTAAGGGTTGAATTAATTATGGGCTTAGTTTGTACTTGTGCCGAAGCGGCCAGAGGGCCCAAAAATGTTACTAAGATCAAACTTAATAACAAGGTAGATCTACCTAAAATTAGCCCATAGCTGGCGCTAATCCTTTTAATTTTTTGCATACTTTTACTTTAAGTTTTATTTAAGTTGAAACAGGTGACAGGTCGAATTGAAGCCTGGTTCATAGATTTAAATCCCGGGGGATACTCTTAGTATTCCCCTTTTTTGTTGTATTTACTGCAATTCTTAATGGTAAAATATTTTCCTTATAATCACGATAATATAATTGTCCACTACGAAGATATAACTATTAAACAACTTACCAAATTTATCCTATAGATTTTGTAGACTATTGTAAAATAAAAGAGAAAATTAATCATACAATAGTTGAGTTTTTTAAAGAGCGCAATTCTTAAAAGGCCCCAGAAGCTATCCATTAAATATCGTTTTTATCTTTTAAGTGGATTTTGATATATTATGCAATTAGAAACCAATAGTATTGGAACATAGTTAAATCAAACACCTCCTATGAAAAAGATCTATTTGCTCTTTACAGCTTTAACTATTGCTTTAACAGTAAATGCCCAGGATAATAAGCTGATCACTACCATTCAAAACCGCCAGGGTTTGAGCTTAAACGGGGCCTGGCAATATATTATTGACCCTTATGAAACCGGGTTTTATGATTATCGTTACAAGGAACTAAGTGAGAAAAGTGGCGACGCTTACTGGAATACCGATAAACAGGTCAACAAAACTGAAAAGAAGGAGCATGGGTATTCCGATAAAAACACATTACAGGTACCCGGCGATTGGAATCACCAGGAGCAGAGGTTTGAATATTATGAGGGTACGGTTTGGTATAAGAAATCATTCGATTATAAAAAACAGGCTGCAAGCAATCGTGTTTTTATTTACTTCGGAGCAGTAAATTATAAAGCGGATGTTTACCTCAATGGTAAAAAACTAGGAGAACATAAGGGCGGTTTTACACCTTTTAATTTTGAAATTCCTGATACGTTGCTAAAAGGAACAGATAATTTTCTGGTGGTAAAAGTTGACAACAAGCGGTATGCCGATGAGGTGCCAACGCTAAATACCGATTGGTGGAATTATGGAGGAATTACAAGAGAAGTAAAATTGGTGGAGGTGCCGAAACTCTTTATTCAGGATTTTATGATCCAGCTTAAAAAGGCTGATCATGGCAAACTTTCGAAACAATCCGAGGTAGAAGGCTGGGTGAAATTAAACAATGTGCCGGCTGATGGCGAAACAATAACGATCAGTATTCCTGAATTAAAGTTCGAAAAACAATTTAAAGCCAATGGATCAGTAGTTCCGCTGAATTTCAGTCTTTCCCGGGTTAAATTATGGTCTCCGGACAGCCCAAAATTGTATACGGTAAATGTTAGTAGTAAAACTGATAAAGCCGAAGATAAAATTGGTTTTCGCACAATTGAAGTTGCCGGTAAACAGGTTTTATTAAATGGAAGTCCTGTTTTTATGCGCGGTATCAGTATTCATGGTGAGATTCCCCAGGAAATTAGACGGGCTTATAGTTATAACGATGCCTTGCAGCTTTTAAACCAGGCAAAGGAGCTTGGCTGCAATATGGTAAGGCTCGCTCATTACCCGCACGATGAGACGATAACACGCATGGCCGACTCGCTGGGCCTACTGGTTTGGTCCGAAATCCCCGTTTATTGGACGATCGACTTTAAAAATCAACAGGTACTTACCAAAGCAAAGGCTCAATTAAACGAAATGATAACGCGCGATCATAATCGGGCTTCGGTAATTATTTGGTCGGTAGGAAATGAAACCCCGGTAAGCTCAACACGAACTGATTTTATGCATAGCTTGATTACAGAAGCTAGAAAGCTGGATCATACACGTCTGATTTCTGCAGCGCTGGAAGTGAATTACAGTGCACTTAATGACCAGAATGTTATTGATGATCCATTGGGTGAGTTTGTCGATCTGGTTGCTTTCAATGAATATCTTGGCTGGTATGGAGGTTTACCTGATAAATGCCGAACCACCAACTGGTCAACTATTTACAATAAACCCTTATTCATTAGTGAAACCGGGGGAGGAGCAAAGGGCGGTTTTCATGCCGATTCGCTAACCCGTTTTAGTGAGGAGTATCAGGAATGGTATTATAAGGAGCAGATTTCGATGTTAAGACGTATGCCCGATAATTTTGTGGGTATTTCGCCATGGGTGCTTAACGATTTCAGATCGCCAAAACGAAATAACCCTATCTATCAGGAAGGCTGGAACCGTAAGGGACTTTATGATGACAAGGGAAACAAAAAGAAAGCATTTTATATTCTTCAGGCATACTATAAGGAGATGCAGGAAAAACAATCCGCAATTGGCAAATAAGTGATCGTTAACTATAGAAACACCCTTTAAATCCAATTACCTGTACTTTAAATCGCCCCTTAGCACATAAAAAAACCGGCCATAAGCCGGTTCTTTAAATATCTGTTTAGAAAAACTTAAACGGTTGTTCCTTCTTTCATTCTTTCCGCGTTTTCCGCCAGTTGCAATGCATCGATGATGCTCTGAATGTCTCCATCCATTACCGCTGATAGATTATGAGATGTTAAGCTAATTCTATGTTCCGTAATACGACTTTGTGGGAAGTTATAGGTACGGATCTTAGCTGACCGATCTCCTGTAGAAACCATTGTTTTACGCTTCTTGGCAGTTTCTTCAAGGTGTTTTTGTAATTCCATCTCATAAATACGAGAACGAAGTACGCCTAAAGCCTTCTCAAAGTTCTTGATCTGCGATTTCTCATCCTGACATTGAGCCACAACTCCTGTAGGAATGTGCGTTAAACGAACAGCCGAATAGGTTGTGTTTACCGATTGTCCGCCCGGACCAGAAGCACAGAACAAATCCTTACGAATATCATTCATGTTAATCTGTACGTCAAACTCATCAGCTTCAGGTAATACTACCACTGATGCGGCTGAAGTATGAACACGTCCCTGAGTTTCTGTTGAAGGTACCCGTTGAACACGGTGAACTCCTGATTCGTATTTCAACTGACCATACACATCTTCACCACTAACGTTAATTACAATTTCTTTGTAACCTCCGGCAGTTCCTTGAGTTTCATCAACCAATTCGGTTTTCCATCCTTTGGCTTCGCAGTAACGCATATACATCCGGTATAAATCGCCGGCAAACAAACTCGCCTCATCACCGCCGGCACCACCACGAATTTCTAACACGGCATTCTTAGCATCTTCAGGATCTTTAGGAATCAGCATTACTCTGATCTCTTCCTCTAGTTCGTCTCTTTGTGGAAGCAATTCATCCAGATCCAGTTTAGCCATTTCTCTCATCTCCGCATCTTTTTCGGTGGCTAACATTTCCTTGTTGGCTTCAATGTTGCTGACCACCTTTTTATAGATCTCAGCCTTTTCCACCACTTTGGTTAATTCTTTATATTCTTTGTTAAGCGCAGCAAAGCGTTTCATATCGCTCATTGCTTCTGGGCTCGACAATTGTTGTTCTACATCTTGCCAGCGTTGTTTGATGGCATCCAGTTTATCAATCATATTCTTAAATCCTTCGGGATTAATTTAGGGCTGCAAAATTAAGCTTTTATACTTAAACAGCGAAATGTATCTGATGTTTAGGCGGTTAAAGATTTTCTTTTTCGAAATACTTAAGCTCCACATTATCACCATCAAACACAGCGTACGAGTTAAAGTGAATCCACTCACCAATATTTATATATCGGCTTGATGCTGAAAGCTTAATATCTAAAGGCAAATGACGATGGCCATAAATAAAGTAATCGAAGTGCTCCTTTTGCAACAATTCCTTTGAATAAATTGCCAGCCATTCATTTTCCTCACCCAAAAACTCTTCTTTTTTATCATTAGCAATACGGCTTCCACGGCTCCATTTATCGGCAATGCCAATCCCTAAATTTGGGTGCAGGCGTGCAAATAACCATTGGCAAACACTACTTCTGAAAAAGTTCTTCAGCATTTTATAAAACGAATCGCCGGGACCAAGCCCGTCACCGTGATGAATGTATAGGCGCTTCCCATTGTGCTCTATAATTTTTTCATTTGAAATAATCGTGGCGCCCAGTTCCTTTTCGAAATAATCGAACATCCACATATCATGATTTCCCTTGAAAAATGTCAGTTTAATTCCACTGTCGGCCAGTTCAGCCAATTTACCCAGTAAGCGTATATAGCCTTTAGGAACCACTGTTTTATATTCGAACCAAAAATCAAAAATATCGCCGATAAGGTAAACCTCAGCGGCATCACTCTTAATAAAATCAAGCCAACGAACCACCCTGTCTTCACGTTCCCTGCTTTTTTCATACGTAGGAACACCCAGGTGAAAATCGGATGCGAAATAGATCTTTTTTCTTTCTTGCAATGGACTATTTTTTTTTGCAAAGGTAAAAAAACATAACACATGCCTTAGCAGATGAATTAGCACCGACTGCCTAAGTTTTAAAGGAAAGTTCTATTTTTAAATCCGCTAATCAAAAAACACTTTTCATGAAAAAGCATTATTTACTCCTGATGGCATTAACTGTGGCTTCCGCGGCTAATGCGCAACAAAAAAACATGATCAAATACCCCGATACCAAAAAAGACAACACCACAGACAATTATTTCGGAACAAATGTGGCAGACCCTTATCGTTGGCTCGAAAACGACACTGCTACTAATGTTAAAGAATGGGTAAAAGCCGAAAACCAGGTTACACAGGGTTATCTTTCTCAAATCCCTTACCGTGAAAAGATCAAACAGCGATTAACCGAACTGTGGAACTATCCTAAATACACAGCGCCTTTTAAAAAAGGGGATAACTACTTTTTCTATAAAAATGATGGTTTACAAAATCAGTCTGTTTTATATTACCAGAAAGGGCTTAACGGAACTCCAAAGGTTTTCCTCGATCCCAATAAGCTTTCTGCCGATGGAACCGTTGCGCTAAACAGTATCAATTTTTCGAAAGAAAATAAATACGCTGCGATAGGAACTTCTGCATCAGGATCAGATTGGGTTGAAATAAAGGTAATTAATGTAGAAACTCAACAACCTACTGGAGATGTAGTTAAATGGGTAAAATTCTCTGGAGCTACCTGGTGTAAAGATGGCTTTTACTACAGCCGCTATGACGAACCAGTTGCCGGTAAAGAGTTTTCGAACCAAAACCAGTTTCAAAAAGTTTACTATCATAAATTGGGCACACCACAATCGGCCGATGAATTGATCTATCAGGACAAAGATCATCCGCTGCGTTACTTTGGTGCAGGAGTTACCGAAGATGAGCGCTTTTTAATTGTAGTTTCTTCGGAAGGAACCCATGGAACCGAGGTTTATTGGAAAGATCTAACAAAAGGTGGTGACTTCAAATTACTATTCAAAGGTTTTGAGTTCGATTACGATGTTATTGATAATGATGGCGACCGTTTGTTGGTAGTAACGAATAATAATGCATCTAACTTCCGTGTTATTTCTGTTGATCCTAATAATCCTGATCAGGCCAACTGGAAAGAAATCATCCCGCAATCAAAAGATCTGTTAAATGGAGCATCAACCGGTGGTGGTAAACTATTCGCCTCTTATCTTAAAGATGCCAGCACCCGTTTATATGAGCACGAATTAAACGGAAAACTGGTTCGTGAAATTAAACTGGAGGGCATTGGTACAGCATCGTTGCCATCAGGCAAAAAAGAAGACAAAGAGTTTTTCTACACCTTCAGCAGCTTTACTAACCCAGGAACAATTTACCGCTATGAGACAGCTTCGGGTAAATCGACAGTGTTCCGTAAAACAGAGATCAACTTCAACATTGCTGATTATGAAACCAAACAGGTGTTTTATACCAGTAAAGATGGAACCAAAGTTCCTATGTTCATTGTGCATAAAAAGGGTTTGAAATTAGATGGAAGCAATCCTACCTATTTATATGCGTATGGAGGCTTTAACATCAGCTTAACTCCTTCGTTCAGTGTGTCGCGATTAGTTTTGCTTGAAAATGGCGGTGTATTCGCACTAGCAAACTTGCGTGGAGGGGGAGAGTACGGCGAAGATTGGCACAAAGGCGGTATGATGGAGAAAAAGCAAAATGTATTTGACGACTTTATCGCTGCGGGCGAATACTTGATCAAGGAAAAATATACTTCATCTTCTCGTTTGGCAATTGCAGGTGGCTCTAACGGAGGTTTATTGGTAGGTGCTTGCGAAGTTCAGCGCCCTGATTTATTTAAAGTCGCTTTCCCTGCTGTTGGCGTTTTAGATATGTTGCGCTACCACAAGTTTACCATTGGCTGGGGTTGGGCGGTTGAATATGGCTCAAGTGATAAAAAAGAGCAATTTGATTACCTGATCAAATATTCTCCCTTACATAATATCAAACCGGGCATAAACTACCCTGCAACTATGATCATTACTGCCGACCATGATGATCGCGTGGTTCCCGCTCACTCATTCAAGTATGCGGCTACTTTACAAGAGAAACATTCAGGTGATAATCCTATTTTAATTCGAATTGAATCAAAAGCAGGTCACGGCGCAGGTAAACCAACTTCTAAAATTATTGAAGAAGCAACGGACCAGTGGTCGTTCATGTTTTGGAATATGAATATTACTCCAAAGTATTAATCCGGATAAATATAATTTGAAAATAAAAGAAGAGCGACCTTTCGGTCGCTCTTCCATTTTTAGCCATAATTTATTTGTAGTAAAAGATTATGCAATTCAAGCGCTAAATCCTTAAGGATTTTTCCCAACCACTTTCATTGTTCCTGTGCCACGGCCAATACCTCCATTGTTAGCCAAACCTTCAATAATGGTTGAATACGTTGTTGGATTGTCCGCCGTGAAGAAAGAAACCTTTGCAATGCCATCGGCATTTGTTCTTACTAAGCCATTCCAGTAAATGGTAGTTCTAAAATCAGGAACGTTTGGTTTGTTTTCCTGATCGTATTTAGGAACATAAAAGGCTTTAGCAACATGGTAGCCTACCGGATAAAAGCTTAACAAGCCTTTTTTATAATAAGCGCCACTTAAAAATCTGCCTCTTTTAGTATAAACAGCAATTACACCGTTTGCACCTCTTGATCCATAAATTGCCGCGCTTGGGCCTTTCAGAAAATCAATAGTCGCCACATCATTTGGGTTGATCATTGATAGCCAACCCACATCTGTTTCGGTTCCATCAAGTACAACAAGCGGACTTGTACTTCCAAAAATAGTATTAGGCCCACGGATAAGAACATCGTTTCCAATTACCTGAACACCGGCAACCCGACCTCTGATAGCATCCAGCAAATTACCTGAGCTAATTGCCGATGACTTTGCAATGTCGTCAGCAGTTAATACGGCATCGGCCTGGGCATAGAGTTTCATCACCGAAGGCTCACTGGTTCTTAACCTTGTGCTCCTTACCACAACCTCGCTCAATAGCACAGTTTTATAACCATATTTATTTCTTTCGTAATCAAAAGGTTTTTTATTTGCCTTTATATAATTAGCCAACTGATTGTTAACATTTTCAGGTGCCACCATATGACTCAGCGGAGCAGGATGAAACTGATCATCAACCTCAATGTCTACAGCTTTTCCGCCTTTTTCATTCCTGGCCTGAAGTATAAAGCGCGTGCTATCAGAAAATTCAATTCCCGCAAATGAAAACTTACCATTTCCATCAGTTTTTGTTGACTCGAAGATCTCTTTGTTTTTAGCACTGAAAAATGTGACAGCCCCATTTTTTATCGGAATATTATCTGACATAGATGTTACTTTACCAGATAATTCCATTCCTACTTCTATTGGATGATTGGTTTCAGGACCATTACCGGCAATTATATCACTCCATTCAAATCTCCTCCAGCCTTGTGTGATCAATAGCAGATCTAAATCCTGGATAGCCTCCGGGTTTTTTGAATCGAAATAATATCCTGGCTGTTCTATGGTTCCTTTTAAATCAGAGGTAAGCAACAAATTAGTAAGAATGTTATGATCATAAGGATCTATCTTAACGGCCTGATCATCTGTAACCGCAATTGAAAAATCACCTTGTACCGGATTTCCATATGAATCCTCAACCAAAATGTTCATATCAACCTTTTCACGTTGATTATAAACCTGCTTATCACTTTTTACATCAACCTTTAAACCATCTTCCTTATTTATAAAAACTAAACGTTCAACAAGTGGAATACCGTCAAGCGTAAAAACAGTTATTTGGGCAATGCCCGTAGGAAATCTTTCTTTGGGAATAGATACCTGGTAGGCTTTGTCTTCCAACCGCTCATTCGCTGTATAATAAATTGTTCCATGCGATTGACCTACTAACACCACTTCTTTACGTGTTGTTTGGAATGCCTTGGAGGCGATCATCATACCTTGGATCTTGTCTTTAGTTTGATTTCTGAAGTTTAACACAATACCATCTGAAATTGCTCCGGGAAGAGTAACCGTTTGTTCTATACCGCCCCTATTTTTAAAGTGGGCTATGTATTTTTTACCAGGAGCAGGAATAAGGGCGATTTTGCCCATCCCCAGATGCTTACTCTTAAAATCAGTAATGTTATTATTATCCTCATCGGTAATGTACCCCTCAACAGCTACTCCTTTTCCATGTACATCAACTGCTTTAAAGGCCACAATATTTGGGATGGTTTCTACCAGGTAACCTCCTTCAGGGAAGAACTGAAGATCCACATCGGGGGAGAAATATGGGAGATAAAAAGACTTTACAAAAGGAAGCCCGTCATAATTTATAGAGGTAACGATGCGTTTATGCGCATAATTAGCATTATTGATATTCTCAACCGGAATACGAATATCACCCTGATCACTGGTTTCTGCTTTACCTTTTGTACCACTCCGGCCGACCATTATTACTTCGTAACTCACATTCTTGCTTTTGATGGGCTGGCCCTTTTCATCCTGAAATTTGATTACAGCTATTACCTCATCATTCTTTCTAGTTTTATCATATTCATAATCAATGGTCGTGTACACATTTGTCAGCCGCGAATTCCCAATCTTAAACTCTTTTGTAAAGAAATAATCTTCATCAAAATTTCGCATCCAGCTGGTATAAGCTCTAAGCCTGTAAGTGCCTTCAGGTAGAGAATCTTGCAGGCCAATGGTTCCATTATATTCTCCCCGGTCTTTCTTCAACATTAGCTGCTTAATAACCTCTTCCTCTCCATTTAGAATATCAACATAAACCAATTTACTAAGCTGAGAGGGGGTGTTGTCATTAGCATTTACAACATATGCCTTAAAAAAGATATTATCTCCGGCAGCATAGTATGGCTTATCGAAATGTATATAGATTTTCTCCTGAGGGGTTTTAAGGTAGAGCTCTTCAAGATTCTTAGAAATTTTCTTTATAAGTGGACTGCCATCGGTCGGAAACCGACCTGATAAGGCGATGATCGCCAGACCTGCAATGGCAATGATAGAGAAGAGGATTTTTTTCATAACCGGGAGAATTAGATTAGGAATAGATTACTACTTAAAAGAACCTGAATCAGAATACATGATTGCCCTTCATGAGCAACTCACAGTTAAATCACTTAAGTAAAATTTACGAAAAATAAGGCGGGAAAGCGTACAGGTAAGTGTAAAAAAAACAATATAAAACCTTAGCAAACAAAGTTTTATAAGTTTATCAATGAAATAATACAGCTTTTAGTGATTTCTCACTAAAAGCTATTTTTCCACATCATTGATTCCACCGGTTTTGCGGTTCTTCCGGTATATTTTGCATTTTGTTTTTTGTTATAAAAGTTCTCCACTTCACCCTCTACCACAAAATAAATCAATTGGCCAATAGGCATTCCGGCATAAATACGAACGGGTTGGGCACATGAAATTTCTAATGTCCAGGTGTTACAGAAACCAACATCCCCTTTTCCTGCCGTTGCATGAATATCAATACCCAAGCGGCCGGTGCTCGACTTTCCTTCCAGGAAGGGTACATGGGCGTGAGTTTCGGTGTATTCTTCAGTTACTCCAAGATATAGTGTATTAGGCTGAAGTAAGAACCCCTCTTCAGGAATTTCAAAATGAATCACCTCATTATGCTTGCGAGCATCCAACTCACGATCTTTATAGGTGGCCAAGTATTTACCCAGATGAACATCATATGAGTTGGTTCCTAAATATTTACGGTCATAAGGCTCAATAACTATTGTTCCTTTTTCAATTTCTTCGAGAATACGCTTATCAGAAAGGATCATTAATGCTGTATTTTGGTCTAAAATATAATTTTTATAAGTCGTTTTAAGAACGATCTTTGACGAAAGTTTATTCAACTTGCGGCGCAAGCTAAGAAACCATTCTTAACTTTTATTAACAAGATACTCACATACAACGCTGTAACCTATGGCCATTGTGCTACATAAAATACTTGATAACGATACGGAATTTGCCATTTGGAAAATTGAAGAACCTGCTGAACTGCTATATTCAAAGCTTCAGCTTGATCAATCGGAAAAAGAAGTTTATGAAAGCCTGAGTAAGGGAAAAAGAGAGCTGCATTGGCTCAGCAGTCGTGTTTTATTAAGAAGTTTGATCAATACTCCTGATTTTATTAAAACCAGCCTCGATGAACATAACAAACCGTATTTGGTAAATCTGCCTCACCATTTTTCCTTAAGTCATTCATTTGATTATGCTGCAGTTATGATCAGTAAAAGCAAAAAAGTAGGCATTGATATCGAATTGATAAAGGATAAGATTATACGCGTTGAAGGCAAATTTTTAAGTGATGAAGAACTAACGTTTATTAATACCGAACATAAAATAAAACATTTGTATGCCTGCTGGGCTGCAAAAGAAGCATTGTATAAACTGTTTGGAAAAAAAACAGTAAGCCTTCAGGACCACATACGATTAAAACCTTTTGACTACAATACAAAAGGTCTTATTCAGGCTAATATCCTCGACCAAAACTGCCCGACTGATTTCTTAATTTACTATCAGGAGTACGCAGAGTATATGATCGCTTATACAAGTTCTGAAGATATTTAATTATCCCTTGCAATTATTTAAGTTTCACCCATGTCCATTTCAAAAACATTTATTTTCTCCCTGTGTTTGTTTTGCAGCTTTTGTGCGTCGCCCGAGGTCACTACTCCTCAATCCATTAAATCGTCCGATCCTGCTTTTTATAGTTGTAAAAAGACAACAGGGGTAATTACAATTGACGGAATGCAAAATGACACAGATTGGGACAAAGCTGAATGGAGTGATTATTTTACCGATATAGAAGGCCCAAAACAACCAGCTCCATTCAATCGCACCCGCATTAAAATGCTTTGGAATAACTCGGGTATGTATGTTTTTGCTGAGCTTGATGAACCCCAATTACAAGCATCGATAACCCAACGTGATGCAGTAATATTCCACGATAATGATTTTGAAGTTTTCATTGATCCGGATAATGACGGACTGAATTATTACGAGATAGAAGTAAATGCCCTTAATACTATTTGGGATCTAATGCTCAACAAGGCTTATAGCAAAGGAGGCAGAGCTAACAATAGCTGGACGGCCACCGGACTTAAAACCGCAGTTGCATTAAACGGCACACTTAATGATCCATCTGATATTGATAAAGGCTGGTCGGTTGAATTGTTTATTCCATGGACTGCATTTAAGGAAAACCGGGTACCACAGTTAGGAGAATCCTGGAAGATGAATTTTTCAAGGGTTCAATGGCGGTTTGATGCGAACCAAGGTGTTTACGTTAAACGCATCGATCCCAAAACAGGCAATCCATTATCGGAATACAATTGGGTTTGGAGCCCAATGGGTGCTATAAACATGCACATTCCTGAACTTTGGAAGCCAGTGAAATTTGAAAACTAATCCATTTAACCACAAAAATTAGCATAAAAGCGCCGATTAAACATCGGTGCTTTTTGCTTTACAAACCCGCATTTAAGTAATTAAATTGCTATTTTCATTAAGCAAGATTAACTAGTTGCAACTAATGAAAACAATACCCTTTACTTTAACTTCTGCTAAGGGCAGACCCATAACCGCAGACATCAGGTATTTATCCAATACTCAAAAAAAGCCCATTATAATATTCTCGCATGGGTTTAAGGGATTTAAAGATTGGGGACATTTTCCAAAGCTTGCGGAAGAGTTTGCTAAAGCCGGTTTTGTGGTAGTTTCTTTCAATTATTCCCATAACGGAACAACGCCCACATCTCTACAGGAATTTGTTGATCTTGAAGCTTTCGGGAAAAATAATTATTCAATTCAACTCGATGATTTAGGGGTTGTGATCGATCATATATTATCAAAAGATGGATTGCCGGACGAAATCGATGCTAACTGTTTATTTCTTTGGGGGCATAGTGTTGGCGCCGGAATTTCCATTTTGAAGGCATGTGAAGACAATCGGGTAAAAAAAGTACTGGCATGGGCCTCTATTGGCGATTTTGAAAAAAGAGTTACTGCGTTTAATGAGGAACATTGGCGTAAAGAAGGAGTGGAGTACATCACCAATGCCCGAACGAAACAGCAGCTACCACTTTATTACCAGTTGTATACTGATTTTTATACACATCGAAATCGCCTTGATCTATTGACAAATGCACAGCATGTTAATGTTCCTGTTCAATTTATCCATGGCAGCAACGATGAGGCTGTAAGTCTCTCAGAAGTAGCGTTGCTCCAAAACAGAATGCCCGGCAGTGACCTTAAAATAATTGATGGCGCCAATCATACCTTTGGTGGCAAGCATCCCTGGACCGATCAGCAGTTGCCGGAACATACCGAAGAAGCCATTGAAATTAGTTTGAGCTTTTTGAAAAGCTAATGAACTCCTATAATAGGCCAAATAATCACTCTTATAAATTCAGGAGGAAAGAGCAACTGAATTGGTAAAATCAACCAGCTAAAAACCCATAGTTTGGCGATAAACTGATTCTTAAAGATGCTTAACCTTTTGATTTCTCCTTCTATGATAATAGCTATTGCTTGCAGTAAAAAATAAATTGTGGGTAAACCAAATCCGGCACCAGCCGGAACAGTAATAGCAAGTTCATGTAAAAAACCTGAAAACAGAAATGAAGTCACCAATGCACACTTCCTACCTAAATTGACTACTAGTGGTCTGTAAACGGCAATTGAGGTCATTTCTGAAAATGCTATATTCCATCTTTTGCTCCAAAACTCAGCTAGACTTCTGGATTTAAGGGGTTCTTTAAAGAGTTTCTGTGTGTTAATTCCAAAACACCTCCAAACTCCTGCACTAATTGTTAATATTCCAAAATGCAGAATGAAACTTAGCCCTGCAAACGTTAATACTGTATATAAGAATTTGAGGTGTTCTGAATTTCCCAAGTTCGCTACGAATCTGCTTAAAAGTAACAAGGAAAAACCAATGACAACCCGTAAAAACCCATCGAAAATTAGCTTCAAGGCTTCGCTGAGCGAGCCCTTTCCTAATGTTTCAAACAATTTCGGACGCATACCAAACCAGCCCAATGCGAAAACCAACCATTTGTGAAGGGCAAGTTTTTTAGTTTGATCCTTATAAGTAGTACAAGTTACAATCACTTTCATACACAATAAAAGCATTGGAATAAGTACTAACATTCTAAATCCATTCCTTTCAAAAAGGACAAAATATAATGTTGCGCCTCCTCCTAAAAAGAACAACAGCCAACTTAAGAATACCGAAAAGCTGCCATTTTTCAGCCTTGTGATAAACGTTCCAATAATTAGAACACTAATAAAAAAGAAGAAGACTATTTTGTAGGATTGCTCAAGATTTGGTAAAAAGGTTTCCATTCTAATTCAGATTATAATAAAATGCATAACCATAAATAATCGTAAGTGCCACAAACAGAATCACTAATACTACTTCTCCATATTTAAAAATCAATCCTGATGGCACACTCTTCCTGTCGAAATAGAAAAACTGAATAAGGATTCGGCTTAGCCAATAAATTAATATGAAGAACGTAATGGACTTCGCCATAAAAGAACCATTTATGAGCTCATTAGCACCCATTACGGAGATAAGACCGAAGGATAAGTTAGTAGCTAAAATATAGGCTGCATAGGTCCAGAAAATCTGGCGAATGAGAGATTTTACTTTGCTTAATTCCTCCTTCCACTTTAATAAAGAAGGAATTAAAAGACTTCCAATTACCAATGCAATTTGAGCAAATCCTGCTATTTCAATTGTCAATTCCAGTTTGTTCATACTGATGATTTTCATTTAATGAATTATTTACCCAAATCAGATAAGCAACAAAAAAAGGAATCCAAACAAGATCATTAAACACATTGATCCACATACTGCGTAGTGGAATATCTCCTAAATAAACATGGTAGAACCAACCGATTGGACCAAGAACTTTTCCCATTAACCCAATAAAAACCAATTGCGGGTATTTCAGCGGTTCTCTCGAAACCACCCAATAACCGTAGCCATACACTCCAACGAACATACCGATGCCACTCATTAAGAATGGATAATTTAAAGGAGGAATTTCGAGCAGGTCAAATAATAAATTTGGAAATAGAATGACAACAATTCCCCAGGCAATATTATAGATAGCTGCACATGCAAATAATTGGTGATAGAACTTATCAGTGTTCATAATAACTCGTTGTTTGTTCATAATTCAAAAGACTTTTCCATTGACCGCCTTCGGCAATCAGTTTAATAAGGGCGTTTCTGTTTTCAAGCAATTGCCTTAAATAATCGTAAAGAATAAGGTTGTTGAATACTTTACCGAAGAACCCATAAGGAGATTCAAACTCAAAAACATCGGTCATGACGGTATGACCATTTTCATTTAAGAACCAGTGTTCGTGATTAATCCGTTTGAAAACCCCTTTGGTCATTTCGTCTCTAAAGAAAACTGGATACGTAAACCCTGTGATCTTTGAGGTTAGTTGCTGCTTAATACCGAAGTGTTTTGCTTGCCAGGTAACACTTTCTCCCAGTTCAATTAACCCGGAGACTCTTCCTGCAATGGCCTTTTCGTTGGTATGCTTCATCGATAATTTGTGCAGATCAATGCTTCGAGCCAGATCAAAACAGATTTGAATTGGTGCTTTTATTTCAGTGCTGAGATATATAATTGGCATTTTAAGCAATCAGATCTTGAAGTGCATGATTTATTTGTGGGTACTTGAATTTAAACCCTTCTGAATCAAGGACGGTTGAAATAACCCTGCGACCAGATAAAACTAATTCAGGTTCTGTACCAATTACCATTGCGCCTAGCCTTACCGCTAAAGCTGGAGTTGGAAGACCAAAGGGAACATGACACGCTTTTTTTAAGGCAATCATAAATTCTTTATTAGTTACTGGTTCTGGGCTAGCACAATGAAGTATTCCATTCATACTTTCATGTTGAATGCTCCAATTAATTATGTTCATAAAGTCTTTTTCATGAATCCAGGTAATGAATTGTTCCCCATTTCCAATTTTTCCACCAAACCCCATCTTTGCCATATTCATAAATGGCTTTATTACCCCTTCTCCCACTTGAAGGACCATGCCTATTCGTAAGAAAATTTTTCGGGTGTTTGGTGTTTCGATCTCAAAAAAAGCATTCTCCCATTTCTTGCAAACATCGGATGAAAAACCATCTCCGTATAAGCATTGTTCGGTTTTAAAATCAGGACCAGAGTTTCCAAATATGGCTGCAGAACCCGCATTGATCCATACCTTTGGTGGATTGTTTAGTTTATCAACAGCCTTTCCAATAGCTAAGGTTGAGAGTGTTCTTGACTCGATTATTTCTCTTTTATTTTTAGCTGTATATCTACAGTTTACTGATTTACCTGTTAGATTAATAATTACGTTTGAGTTCTCTAATTCCTGACTCCAATCCCCATTGTTAACCGCATCCCAATAGACGTATTTAAGATTTGGATTTCCTGATTCTTTCGGATTCCTTGTTAAGACAATAACTTTAGCCCCTTGATTGAGAAACTCTTTTGTTAATAATTTTCCTAAGGCACCTGTACCTCCAGCAATAATGATCTTATTCAATTCCATATGATTAATAATTAAAGTGATAGTAGTAAATCCAAAAAGCAGCTGATGATTGGAGTAGTATAAACCAGCTAATGGTCCAAAACTGTGAGAGAGCTAAATGCTTAATCCTTGTTAAATGCATATAGAACATGTATAAACTGCTGAATAAAACACTTATTAAAGGCAAGTAGTAAAGATTAACTCCTGTAATAAAATGGAAGATCATCCAGGGAACCAGTATCAATAAACCAACTACCATTATACTTGCAAGATGACCGATATAATCAATGGCTTTATCTCTTAAGCATATTGCTGCAAGTCCAATTTGAATAACCCAACCGGTTCCCGCCATCAGTAACATCTGCATTGCAGCTTGTGAATTAGAAAGGGTAGGGAAGAAACCTCTTAGTGAAATGCCAAATAAACAAGTAAGTAAAACAGAAAGGCTAGTCGCTATTAAAATGTAAGCGATTCGGAAACGGATTACCTTGTCAGGAAAACAATCGCATGCAAATTGGCTTTTAGGTGTTGCAATGATGTAACGATTGTAGGCCAATGTTTGATAAAGAAAATTAAACAATCGATAAGCCGGTTTGAGCGATAGCCCTTTTTCGATTAATTGACTTTTGGTAGAAAAGATATAAGCTATAGCCTCGCTTCCGTACATGGTATCACCATTCTGAACGTCTATTAAAGCCATTGCATTTTTAAACCGATCCGGATCAATTTTCCTTATTAACTCATCATTCAAATGTGCAAACGCTACCACTCGTTTTTCATCAATAGAAGTAAGCCGAAGCAACTTGTCTTTTAGCCCTGTGCATACTTTACAGTTGCTGTCATAAACGATGATCTTATTTAAAAGTGTTTTCATTTTTATTTTATATTCAGAACTTTCAATATTTATTGAAATATATATTCAAAAAAAATAGCTCTCGCTATTTAAATAGTTTAAGAATTGCCCCAAAAAACCAGTTTTCTTCTGCTTTGATCATGGTTTCTAAGGTCTTATCGGCATTGGTAGCCATCCGTTTAATCCCAGAAATACCTTCAACAAAAGCTTTAACATTCTTATCGTTTCGGTCTCCTTCTACATTACTTAACTGATCCAACACTTTAAGAACCGGTTCCAACTCACGTTTCTTACGCTCTTTAGCCACCTGGGTAGTTACTTTCCAAATATCCTTTTCGGCCCAAAAGTATTCTTTGCGATCACCCGATTTATGCACTTTCTCTACCAAACCCCAATCAATCAAATCACGAACATTCATATTCGCATTACCCCTGGAGATATTTAGCTCTTGCATAATATCTTCCGTACTTAGTGGATCCGCAGAGATCATTAACAATGCATGGACTTGGGCCATAGTACGGTTAATACCCCATTTAGAGCCTAATGTGCCCCAGGCCTGAATAAATTGTTCTTTGCCTTCAACTAAGTTCATAATTCAAATGTAAAACAATTTTCTAAACTTTCAAATATTATTGAAAGTTTAATAACAATAAAGAACTTACACAAAAAACCCTTTAAAATCATTTCGATAATAAAGGGTTCAACCTAAACTATATCACTTACATTAAACTTCACAAGTTCCATCCGGAGAGCACATTCCTACTCCATTATCATTAACAATTTCAAGAGGATGTTCTTCACTCCAGGCTTTATTCAGCGTATCGGTAAAAACCTCCAAAGGTTGTGCACCTGAAATGCCGTATTTACGATTTACCACAAAGAAAGGAACTCCGCGAACTCCAATATGATTTGCTTCCTGCTCATCAACCCTTACATCATAACCAAACTCATCTGAATCAAGCATCTTTTCAATTTCAATCGTATTCAAACCGATCTCTTCTCCAAGCTTCACCAGCACTTGTTTGCTGTCAACATCCTGTCCTTCGGTAAAATAAGCTTTTAAAAGTCGCTCTTTTGCTTCGTCCTGTTTTCCATGTTTATTGGCCAAATGAATTAAACGATGGGCATTGAATGTATTTGCCGGAACATTTTTACTGAAGTCAAAATCAAGGCCTTCTTCTTTGGCCATAGCACTTACCTGTTCACTCATCTGAATTGCCCAATCGCGATCTCTTCCATACTTTGCTGATAAAATGTCATGGATATCTTTCCCCTCATCGTACTTCGCATTAGGATCAAGTTCAAAGCTATGCCACACTATTTCAACTTGTTCTTTATTCGGAAACTGCTCTAATGCGTTTTCCAGCCTTCTTTTCCCTATATAACAGAACGGACAAGCTATGTCCGACCAGATCTCTACTTTCATAACTAATTTTGTTTACTACCTATTTGGGCAATTATAATACCATCGACAACTTGTCAGATTTAATGTTTAAACATTTAATTAGATAGAAAGTTTTACAAAATAAAAAGGGCCCTTACGGGCCCAATTTTATAATAAACCAATTCAATCCATTATTTATTCAAAACCTCAACAGTTCTGCCACCTCTTCCCTTCACGTCAAAAACCCTTAACTTAATTGTTCCTTTATCACTAAATGGAGCATTATATTGTTTGCTCGTTACTGTAGGTTCCGCACCATTGGTTGTATACCTTACAATAAAACCCGGCAGTTGCACATTAACTCTAACCATTCCATTCTCTACTATGGCGCCGGCTGTTGGAATACGATAACGTAACCCTCCTTTGTAATAGCTTAAGCGTGGAAGTTCTCTTTTTCCAATACGATTTACAAAGTCCGACCATGCTTTAGCATACAAGCCATTTGATTTTGCCTCGTCTTTTTCTGTTGACCATTCAGGATCCTTTGCCCAGGCTCTTTCAGCAAGGCCTAAAAGTTTAGGCATTAACATGTATTCCATTCGCTCGGCTGATGTAATCGTCTCAGCAAACAACAATCCCTGAATACCAACAATGTTTGTTTTGCCTAAATCGGTTAATCGCTCTTTGCCTTGGGTAAAGTTGGAAGCAAGAGTATTGCCCATTTTATCTTGTTTGGTATTTTTCAGATAATCGAACGGGATGAATGAATAAGGTTTATCCACGTCCACAAATCCTCCCCAATAATATCCTTGCTCTTCAAAATCCTTATCGTATGACATATCAAAGTACAAATTGCTCACAGGCGACAAGACAACTTTATATCCAGCATTTGCCAACCGATAAGCCAGATCTTCAGCGCCCCAGCCAATTACATTGTTCCAAACATCTAAATGTACATTCTGGCCTGCAAAATCAGGGTTAGGAATGGCGTGGGCTGCTCCATCGAGCATTGTTTTACGCATACCAACCTCTTCCCAGCCATATAAATAAAGCCCTTTGCTTTTAACGATCTCATTCACTTTCCCATAATAGTAATACCACAGATCATTGGTGTTTTTTATAGCTGGATTTTCTTGCTGCAGTTTAGCAAAGGCCGGAGATTTTTCCCATGAGCCGGAAGGAACTTCATCGCCGCCCATGTGAATGGTTTCTAGTGGAACGCCTGCTTCTTTGTAGGTTGCAATCAATTCATCCACAACCTTTTGAATGAATGTATAAGTTGATGGCATTGAAACATCCATCACATTATCATTCCACCCCTGCACCGAACTGTGAACCGATTTATCATTCAGATCTCTTAAAAGATATTTCTCAGCTTCGGCCTTTTGTCCTTGCTTTATTAATCGATCATAACGAACCTGCATCGACTGAACTGCGGCACGTGCATGCCCCGGACTTTCGATTTCCGGAATAACTTTAATGTGTCGGTCGTTGGCATATTTCAATATCTCAATAAAATCGGCTTTGGTATAAAAACCGCTGCCAGCCGTGGAATTATCGGGACCAGAAGTAAACGACGGAGGCAACTGATCTATATTTGCATTTTTATGACCACGTTTACCACCCACCTCAGTAAGTTCAGGCAGACCAGGTATTTCTATTCTCCAACCCTCATCCTCAGTACAATGAAAATGAAATACATTGATCTTATAAAGTGCTAGCCAATCGAGCGTTTTTAAAACTTCTTCTTTTGTTTGAAAGTTACGGGCAACATCGAGCATAAACGCTCTCCAGCCAAAACGTGGAGCATCCTTAATTTCAACACCGGGTACCACCACTGATTTCTGATTGCCACTCCAAGCTGTAGCAGGCATCAATGTCTTCAATGATTGAATTCCGTAGAAAGCTCCAGCAGGAGTTGAAGCTGTAATAATGATACCGCTCGAAGAAACCGAAAGGGTATAGGCTTCTTTGTCCATTGCAGCTTTCCTAAGTTCTATAGTGCCCTTAGATGTTGATATACTTGGCGCTTTGCCCAAAACCACTTTTAACTCATTGGATAAATAAGTGGCCTCTTTACTGAAATCGGGATCAGCCGAAATGGTTGTTGAAGCAGATAAAAGAAAAGTGCCTGCATTCTCGACATATTCTAACGGAGTGGGAAATACTTTGGTAAGTTTATTTGCCGGAATATCTTCGATTACTTTGTTACGGTTATAAACAACCTCTGGGGTTGCTATAGGTGCAATGTCGGTTTTTGTCCTATTTATTTGTACGGCTTTAGTAGATGCAACAATCTCATAATTTGTTAATGCAATTGCGGTTTGCGGTTCGTCATCCCAAACAAAGTACAGGCCTGAAGGAGCATCAGCTCGGTTTAATGACCAATCACTGGCGATCATTTCTAAATCCATTCCGATCTTAGGTTTTAACCCTATAAAACCTGAAGTTGGCACTATACGATTCAAGTCTCCATTTACATGCTCATATTTAAGACGGTCATAAGCAACTGATGTATCAATTCCCCGGGGTAGATTAAAATAAATACTCCATCCTTTTGCCGGTAACTCGTGTTTCGAATTGTTGATGAAAGTAAATACTGAAAAATATTTCCCCTGGCCTTTATAATTATTCTCCATCATCCCCCATTTAATCTTAATATCATTAGGGTTTAAAGGATGCTTAACCTGCTGAGCATTTGTACTATAGCACAAACCCGCAAAAAGGGCCAAACTTATTACATGTTTATTCATTAAGCTATTATGTTTAAAATTCTTATTGGTCAGAATTGAACTATGAAAATATTGAAAATTAGTTATTAAATGTTTTTTATAACCATGGGCTAAAAACGCAATTATTTTTAATATTAACTAATCATTTGTGATAAAAATATTGAAACAATTGTGTTGCTCCGCCTTAAACACACTCAATAAATATACTTATTTGAGGAAGCATTAAATTGAAAAACTGCTAAAGAAAGGGCGCGTAGGAGTAGAACTCAATTGCATTAATTCCCCATACATTTCAACAATTTACCCATCACTTTAAGGTTAATTGAGTATTTTCACATTACTGTTTGAGATACTTCAGCTAACAATCTTTATTTATGAAAAGTATTTGCGTTTTCTGTGGCTCGAGTTCGGGCAATGACGAAATTTATAAAAAAACAGCCCGTGAATTGGCCATGTTATTAGTCGATAAGCATATAACATTGATTTATGGCGGAGGAAATATAGGGTTAATGGGAGAGCTGGCCAGAACCGTTAGAGATTTAGGAGGCAAAGTAATCGGCATAATTCCGGAGTTTTTAATGATCAAAGAAGTTGGCTTGGTTGAAGGCTGCGAACTGCATGTGGTTCAAAACATGCATGAACGAAAAGCCTTAATGGCCCAACTCGCCGATGCATTTATTGCCATTCCGGGAGGCATTGGCACTTTCGAAGAACTTTTTGAGGTGCTTACCTGGAAACAACTCCACCTGCATGAAAAACCCATCGGTTTATTAAACACCAACGGATACTACGATCACTTACTTAACTTTTTAGAGCATACAAAAACCAATGGCTTTTTTAAGGATAGAGGCTTGATGAAAGTATCAACCCAGACAAGGGAGCTAATTGAACTGTTGACTCATGAGCATTCAGAGATCAGCACAAATTATGATTTGACCTAATATTAATTAAGATGGAAATCGAACTCGGAAGAAGTATCATACTTGTACACGATTATGATGAGGCCTTTGAGTTTTATGAACAAATACTAAATGCCCAGAAGTATGTGGATTATACCACTGACGATGGCCAACGATTTTTACATGTGGTTTTCGAGAGTAAAACTTCCGGAATCTGGTTTTTAAAAGCAGCAGGCAGGGAACAGTTTCAATTAGTAGGAAATCAAACACAAGGCCAACCAACCTTGGTATTTTATACCGATGACATTCAATCATTCTACCGCCGCTTAGTTGAGCACAATGTGCACATAAAGAGAGAAATTGTTTCCGGAAATGGCTATCATTTTCTTCATTTCCTTGACCTTTATGGAAACGAACTGGTTATGGTAGAACTCAAAGCTCAAACTATCTAAATCAACACTATGAAAATTGCTATTTTATCAGATTCGCATGACAATGTATGGAACCTGAATGCAGCATTAGATCATGTTCAACACACGGATGCGCTTATCTTTTGCGGAGATATTTGTGCCCCATTTATGCTGGTTATGCTGGCCAAAAATTATTCAAACCCCATCCATATGGTTTTTGGCAATAATGACGGGGATCGCTTTAACCTACTGGGCAAAACTCTTCAACACCCACATGTAAACTTATATGGCGAAGTAATGAATATTGAACTAGGCGGAAAACGATTTTATGTTAATCATTACCCCGAAATTGCCTTGGAAGTAGCAAGAGCCGGAGAATTTGATGTAATATGTTACGGCCACGATCATGAATATAATATCACTCAGCACGAAGATTACCTGATCATTAATCCGGGTACAATTATGGGTTTTGCCCCCCGAAAACTTGCAGCCTGCGACGCTACCTTTGTTGTTTATGATACGGTAAGCAATCGTATAGAAAGTTTTAAAATTGAAAATGGAGAAGAAAGAAAAGTAGTAAAGCCCTATGGCAACTGAGAGGGTTCGTCGTTATCGGTAAATAATGGTGAAGAACTCTGATATTTTCTGATTATTTGATCAAACCTCCTTATTATAGGATCCCGGTTAAAACGCTTATCGGTTATAAGGGCTATAATCATTCCCATGATCCAAATCGATATAGCTGATAAAAGATTCGTTTTTAAAAACAAAAAGCATAGTGCCGCAACAGTAAAAAAGATAAAACCAATTGTAGCGTAAAAATTTGTTTGCTTAAGCTTAAGGATCGATTTATCTTCCTTAAAGTACATTTTAAAAGGTAAGGTGATTAGGGGGAGCCAGCAAAAGTAGAATATGCTTTTTAGCACCAGCGGCAATTCCTGGTGAATGTTCTTTTCGATAAACAACTCGGCCTGCTTATACTTTTGAGCAATGTATTCTTTTATTTCTTCCTCTCCGAGATTCCTGCCTTTAAGCTCGTTTGATGCAACGTCTATCGCCAATTCGGTATATGCCTCCTGATCGTTCAACAGATCAAGAAGTTCTTCGTTCGAATAAGACGAATAGCGTTTTTCTAACTCGACTTTAGTGGGCATCCGAATAAACTATAGGTTTTAAAACGTTAACCATTAATTTATGAAATATTTTTTACATCTCACTGCACTGCAAAAATTAAATGTTAAATTAATGAAAACACAACCTTTATGATTAAACTTCTTAAAGACGAGCGGGTTACCGTTCGATCAGGCAAAAACTTTAAACTCAGCAAATTCGATCCCGGTTTTTCAATTGATTATGTAGAAAAGGAAGAGGCCCGGGAAATCATGCAGGAGCATATTCAACGCATTACTGCTCTACAGGAAAAACTTTTTGCTGCCGATAATCATGCTATCCTAATGATCTTTCAGGCACGCGATGCGGCCGGAAAAGACAGCACCATAAAACATGTAATGTCAGGAATCAATCCTTCGGGTTGCCAGGTGGTGAGCTTTAAAGCACCTAATACCAATGAACTTGATCATGACTTTTTATGGAGAACTTCCCTGCATCTCCCTGAACGAGGCAGGATCGGCATTTTTAACCGGTCGTACTACGAAGAGGTTATCGTTACCAAGGTGCATCCCGAAATTATCTTTAATCAACGGTTGCCAGATGTATCTTCTCCCAAAGACATCAATAAGGACTTCTGGAAAAACCGATACGAATCAATACGAAACCATGAAAAACATTTGGCACAAAACGGCTACGTGATTTTAAAGTTCTTTCTGAATGTTTCGAAGAAAGAACAGAAAAAGCGCTTTTTAGAACGCATTGATGACCCTGAAAAGCATTGGAAATTTAGCTATGGCGACCTAAAAGAAAGAGGGTTTTGGGACGATTATCAAAATGCATTTGAAGAAATGGTGGAGGAAACTGCAGACAATAACGCTCCTTGGTTTATCATTCCTTCGGATAAAAAGTGGTTCGCCCAGTTGGCTGTAGCTCGTATACTTTTAGAAACACTTGAGTCCCTCGATTTAAAATACCCCTCAATAACCGCGGAAGAAAAAGAGCTACTGGAAAAAGCAAAGAGAGAGCTCGAAGAAGAAAAAGACTAAAAAAACACCCGGTCCAAAATTTCAGCAGACCGGGTGTTTTACTTTATCGTTTAAAGCTGATTTTATCGCCTTCAGCTAGTCCGTATTTATCACTAAATCCACCATTTACCTCGATCACATACTTTGCATTTTTATCAGAACTTAAATTCTGATTTTCATTCAGGGGTTCGGCGTTTTTACAAATTTTAACGATCTCGTTTTTCTCATTCGCATAAATGATATCCAACGAAATAAAAGTATTGTGCATCCAAAAATTGCGCTGATCCGAATCAGGAAAGATAAATAGCATTCCCTGGCTATCGGCCATTGATTTACGGTACATCAGCCCTTGCTCTTGTTGTTGTTGATCATCGGCAATCTCAATATCAATTTTTTTGAGCTCCTTACCGTCCTTAGCTATAAAAGAAAGTTCGCCCTCTCTTAAAAACTTAGGCTCAGGAATTTCGGTAATTTCCTCGTTCGATTTAATGTTTTCTTTCTTGGCTTCAGAACCTCCACCGCAAGAAGTTATACCAACGGCTGTTGCTAAAAGCAGATAAAATGCTGTGTTTTTAATCATTGATTTGAAAAATAAAACTATATAACGCTTGTTTTTCTTTGTTATTGGCTCGTAAAGATAGTTAACAGCTAGAATTTAATCTTTGATCAATTAGTTTTTCTTTTTATTAAGATCGACCAAAATAGAGTAACCAATAATCCGATAAGCATAGTTCCACCAAAAGCTTTCTGCATGTAACTTTTCATGCTAAAGTAAATACGGGCGCGTTCGCTCGCCTGAGCAATATTTTCCCCGTTGTCGGCAGCCTTCTTCGCCACATATTCAACCATAAAATCGGTGAACTGAGGATTGATCAGTTTAAAATAAATCATCATACTAAACACGCTAATAACTGAACAGACAACTGTAATAAAGGATCCGCTTAGCATTGATTGCCAAAAAGATATGTTTTTCAGGTACTCGTTTTCTCTTTTTTCTACAAGTGCTTTACGGATAAAAACGACTGGAATAATAATTGAAAATAGAGTAACATAAGGCAGAACAGATAAATACCGATCGTGTAAACCAACGGCATATTCAAGCAAAAGCCATATAAAGTTTAGTAAACTGATAACTAAAGCCCATTTAAACTCTGTTCTTATCATTACAATTCTTTCATTTGATTAAAACCATTTAAGAGTTTTTCGTAGATTGGTACATTCTCAGGGACATAAGCTCCTATATAAATTACCAAACAATCTGCTATTAACTTAAAGTTTTTGAAGTATGTCAAAAAAAGAAAAAAGCACTAATGCAATTGGTCTGGATGCCGGCAAAACCAAAGAGCTGGCTGATAAATTAAATGGCCTTTTAGCCAACTATCAGATTTTTTACCAAAACGCGCGCGGTTTCCATTGGAACATAAAAGGTCAAAAATTCTTTGAACTACATGTTAAGTTTGAAGAAATTTACACCGATTCACTGTTAAAGATTGATGAGATTGCTGAACGTGTCAGAACTTTAGGAGCAACGCCAATGCACTCGTTCAGCGATTATGTTAAAAATTCATCCATTAAAGAAATTAAAGACGTTTCAGACGGACTTTTAGCCGTTGAAGAAGTACTTAAGGGTTTTAAAGTTTTACTGGAAAAAGAGAGGGTGATACTTGACCTTTCGGCGGATGCCGATGACGAAGGCACTAATTCATTAATGAGTGATTATATTTCGCAACAGGAAAAACTGGTTTGGATGTATTCAGCCTATCTGGCAAAATAAAAAGCATAAATTCTTGCGGACAACTTGTATATAGAAAACTCCCGAAATAGCGCTCGGGAGTTTTTTCTTATTTAAGGATCTCAACTATTACAGCCACTGCGGCATCAGCCTTCTCTACCGGGGCTTCAAAAGAGATCTTTTGCCCTGCAGAGAAATTAATACCATCAATATTCATTGTCCCTAATGCCATCCTTACCTTTTCAGCATATGAACTTCCCTGGGCCTTATTTATTTGCTGGTTAAATGATTGAAAATCGAGTGGTTTTTTAGTGACTACTACTGCCATCAAATCCTTTCCTCCAACTTCATCAATTTGCATTGAGTAGTCTTTTGGAAACAAACGGGCCCCGGTTATACCGCAATAGGGTGAATGTTTGGACGTGTACGGAAATAAAACCGTGCTTTTACCCAAAGAATCCTGAAAAACGTAGGTATAACATTCAAGACTGTTATTTACCTCTATTTTAAACTTAGTGCCTTTCTTTACGGGAGAGCTCGTGGTAAAAATATTATTGCCTTTAGCATTTAGGTTGATATAATTTTTTGAAGAATTCTCTACTAAACCAACGCTAACTTTAAATTCATTGGGTTTTACCTGCCCTTTTTCGCCCATCGGGTAAACCCCATACGCTTCTTTCGCAAAGTGAACAAAGTCGTTATATCTAACCCATCCAAAGCCATTTTCACCCCATTCCGGCCCCCAGCTATTCATAATTTGAAATGCGCCACCCTCAAGGTAATCGTCATAGCCCACTATGCACATAGCGTGGCCACCGAAACCCCTCATTGAATAATCGGAATTGGTAGGGTGCCATACTTTTTGACCCATCATTTCCTGCATAAAGGATCCGCCAACCATCATACCTATCACTACCGGTGCACCCTGAGCAAGATTCTGCCGCATGGCATTCAAATCGATAGTATAATCATCACCTCCCACAGTAAGCCGGTTATAACCCAGCATGGCATATTCTTCGGCATTTGCCAACTGAGATGAATTAGGCATACGACTGCAATCCTGATCAGTGTAAGGAAACTCACTAAAAGGCAATGCCCCGGTTTCCTTCATTGATTTCATGGCCCTGATAATGTAAGAGCCCTGACAACCATCCATTTTAATCTGGTTATATAAAAACGCAGGACTAAAAGCCACTTGATTGGGGTCAGCTCCAGTTCTACGGGCTTCCAAAACGGTTCTTGCACCATATGCACTTGACCAGGCTACGCATGAACCTTGCTCGCCCTGACTTAAGCGATTAGGGCAATACTGTTGCAAAGAAACACGCTCGGGAAGCGGATTTTTGTTTTTGTCGTAGGCTAAAGGTTCAAACACTTCGGCCTTATCATACTGTTTCTGATCGAAGTTGGCACCGGTACTTAAAACTTTGGCCGCTATTTGAGCCAAATTGCCTCCACCGGAACAACCGCCTTTAAAAAAATAGAAGGCTCCTCCAATAACAATTACTACTAGTAAAAGCTTGGGGTTTCGAAGCAACAAACCGAGCAGCAGTGCAATGAAACCTCCGCCGCCACCACCGCCGCCGGAAAAGCCACCTCCGCCGCCGCCGGGAGGCCCGCCTTGTGAGGAACCACCCTCATCTTTAACCATTCTGATTGGCATGATCTGAATATTGATTCTTTCTAATTTATCGATTTTTTACCAGTAAAACATGGCCGAGATGATGTTTCCCATGCCATGCATACAATAGCACAACTTCTGCAAGACTTAATGAAATTTTCCTTTCGGGATGAAAAAATGTTCGGTTAAAATCATCTTCACTCATCGACTTTAGTAAAACCACCCATCGCTGATGCAAAGCAGCAAGTAATTCAATAGAAGTTCCAATGGGAGTAAGAGTAGAGTCGGGCAGCTCGGCCCATTTATCTTCGGCATAAGGCTTTATAGTTGGATTGTTTTCTGTTAAAGCGAGCTTAAAGCGTACATAAGCATTAAGATGACTATCGGGTATATGATGCACAACCTGTCTAATGGTCCAGCCGTTGAGCCGGTAGGCCGAATCCAACTGCGCCGGAGACATTCCATCTAAAGCCACTTGTAATTGTTGAGGCAATAGTTCAATTTCTTTAATCGCCCCTTCAATTTCTTCCACAGAAATTATAGTAGGTTTTGCAAAGCGTCCAATAGGATATTGCAAAATTTCAAGCGCTGTTGCAGTCATTATATTCGTTTTAGATTTAAACAATTGCTTTATGGCTCAAAGAAACGCTGATTCGCTCTTCAATTATTCATTATAATATTTTTAAATTCGATAATCAGAGAAATATTTACAAACACCAATCTTAGTATGAAGAAATCAACCTTGTTAATTTACTTAACATTTATTGCAGTTGCTTGCAGTGGCCCATCAAAAAAGGGGGAGGCTCCAAGCGACAATAAGGCATTTCATAAAATGCTCGACAATTACTGGGACGAACGTATGAAGCTGTTTCCGCTAGAAGCAACTACTTATGGCGATAACCGGTATAACGACTTATTACCCAATGATGGCAGTCAGGCTTATATAGCCGAAGCAAAGGCCTTTTTCAACAAGTATAACAATGAATGCAATGGCTTCGACAGGGAACAACTCAATGAAAATGATAAGATAAGCTACGATATCTTTCATCGTGAAATGAGCATGTCGCTTGAAGGATTCAGCTATCATACCGAATATTTACCGATCAACCAATTCTGGAGCTTACCCTTAACGTTCCCTCAACTTGGTTCAGGTTCCGGCAACCAACCTTTTGCCACTGTTAAAGATTACGATAATTTCTTAAGCCGGATAAATGGCTTTACTGTTTGGGCAGACACAGCAGTAGCGAATATGCGTACAGGTATTGCCAAAGGTTATATTTTACCGAAAGCATTGGTGGTTAAAATTATCCCTCAAATGACGGCTATTGCTAATATAGATGCTTCGAAAAGTATTTTCTACGGACCAATAACAAAGTTTCCAAACGATTTTAATGAAGCTGACAAGAAAAGACTGACCGAGGCTTATACAAAAGCTATTGTTGAACAGATAAATCCAACTTATCAAAAGCTTGGCGACTTTTTTAAAAATGAATACTTGCCAAAAGCACGTACCAATTCAGGAATAGATGCAATTCCACAGGGAAAAGATCTTTACCAATATTTGATCCGATACTGGACCACCACTCAAAAAACGCCACAAGAGGTATATGATTTGGGATTGGAGCAAGTGGCCGCAATACGCAGTGATATGGAAAAGGTGAAAGCTGAAGTGAAATTTAACGGAGACTTAAAAGCCTTTTTCCATTTTGCTAATAACGATAAGCAGTTTATGCCTTTTAAAACTCCAAAAGAGATAATTGATGCTTTTTGGGCAATAAAGGCAAAAGAGGACCCGCAGCTGAAAAAGCTGTTCAACCATACCCCAAAAATGAAGTTCGAGATCCGTCAGACAGAGGCATTCAGAGCAGCGTCAGCAAGTCCTGAATATAACCAAGGCTCGCCGGATGGTAAACGTCCCGGGATTTTTTATGTGCCTATTTTAGATGCCACAAAATTCAACACGGTTGGAATGGAAACTTTGTTTTTACACGAGGCCATCCCCGGGCATCATTATCAAAATTCTTTGCAGATCGAAAACACCACTTTGCCAACTTTCCGCCGCTTTGCCTGGTACGGAGCATATGGTGAAGGCTGGGCCTTATATGCCGAAAGCCTGGGCAAAGAACTCGGACTATTTACCGATCCGTATCAATACCTGGGGCATTTAAGTGATGCCATGCTGCGTGCCATTCGGCTGGTGGTTGATGCCGGTCTTCATACGCAGGGCTGGAGCAGGGAAAAAGCTATTCAATACATGATGGAAAATATGCGGATCTCTGAAGCAGAAGCCACATCTGAGATCGAACGTTATATGGCCATTCCCGGTCAGGCTTTATCTTATAAAATAGGTCAGTTGAAGATCCGTGAATTGCGGAACAAATACGAGAATCAATTGGGCAATAAATTTAATATCGCCGAATTTCATAACCAGGTATTAAATGAGGGTTGTTTACCATTGGATGTTCTTGAATCGAAAATGGATGCCTGGGCAGCAAAACAATGATCCTAATGTATACAAATAAAAAAGAGGCTTGTCTAAGCCTCTTTTTTTTATTTAGTTCTTACCCACTTCCGGCTTTAAATGTTTCGCGAAAAATTTCTCCATTGTTCTATAAAAGTCCATTTTGTTTTCTTGGTTAGAAAAACCATGCCCTTCATTGTCCTTTACCATATACTCAACCTCAATACCCCGTTTACGCAAGGCTTCCACCATCTGGTCCGACTCGTTTTTGTTTACTCTTGGATCATTAGCTCCTTGTGCAATAAACAATGGTGCTTTAATTTTATCAGCATGTAAAACAGGCGAAACCTCTGCCAGCATCAAACTATCCGCCTTCGGATCGCCCACCATCTCATAAAACATTTTACGATAGGGCTCCCAATAAGGAGGTATTGTTTTCATGAAGGTAAACATATTGGCAACGCCCACATAATCAACCGCGCAAGCGTATAGATCAGGAGTAAGGGTGATGCCCGCAAGCGTAGTATAACCTCCATAGCTACCACCATAAATTGCGACCCGGCTTTTATCGGCAATACCCTCCTTGATCAACCAGGCAACGCCATCACTTACATCGTTTTGCATGGTCCGTCCCCATTGCCTGAACGACTTGGTCCAAAACTCTTTACCATATCCAGTGGAACCTCTGAAGTTCATCTGCAAAACAGCATAACCGCGATTTGCTAAAAACTGAACTTCAGGATTCAGCCTCCACTCATCCCTTGCCCATGGACCACCATGTGGATTGATAATAACTGGCAAATTTTTAGGCTCAACCCCAACAGGGAGGGTGAGATACCCATTAATGGTTAAGCCATCTCTTGAAGTATATTTTATTGGCTTCATTTCTGCCAAATGTTCTTCTTTTAACCATGGACGAGTGTTCGCTAACAAGTCGAGTTTCCCATTTTTAACATCATAGAAATAAAACTTATTAAACCGATCGGCACCAACGTAGAAAATGATTTTATCCTCATTCTTACTGATTGACATAACGCCGATATTCTTTTCTCCCACTTTTGATTTTAGGTCGTCGAGAATTTTCTTGGCCTCATCATCCATCGCTACCAGTTCACTTTTCCACGATGTATAGCCCACCGCCACTAACTTGTTCCTTTTCCGGGAATAACTGGCGAATTCAACATCATAGTCGGGATTTGCATAAACTGTTTTTAGCTCTTTTCCTTGTTCGAGATCAAAAATAACCAGCTCATTTTTATCATGGTTTAGGCTTGAAATAGCATACACATATTTATTATCGGATGTAAAAAACTGTGGAGCTACAGTTTCTTTAAAATCGGTGGTAATCGAAGTTTTAAATTTATCCGTTTCGCTATTACGGTATAGTATTGAAGAGTTAACACCGTCTGTAACCAAAGCTACTCTCAATTTTCCCTCATGATCAACCATCCAGCCGGTGATATTGCCAGGGTTCTCATACAGCATTGTTGCCTTTCCTGTGGCCAAATCAATTTTATAGGGGTCGAACACTTCCGCGTTTCGCTTATTCGTTTGGATGACCACATGCTGATCATCAGACGAAAGATCGTCGATCAATTCAGTCCGGTAACCCGCTTGAGTAATTTCCATGGGTTTGGTTCCATCGGCATTAACAGCAAAAAGCTGAAAGTTTTCATTTCCGCCTGCATCCTGCAAATACATTATCTTATTTGCTTTCCAAAAGTAGTTCCTGATATCGCGTTTTAGGTCACTTGTAACCCGTACGGCTTTATCAACCCCTATCTTTTGTACAAAAATATTAAGCCTATTTTGGTAGGGCGCCAGGTATGAAATGTAATTCCCATCAGGAGAAATTTGAAAGTTCGTTTTTTCCGGATTTTTAAAAAAGTCCTCTAGCGGAATTTGCTGCGCTTTAGCAAGAGGTTGTTGTCTTTGGGAAAAAGACAAAAGCAGCACTACCACGATAGGAAGCACTGCTTTTAAAGTTGTTCTAATTTTCATAGATAACCAAAGTTAGTTTTCTATGAAGTTAATGATTTTATGTCTGATTATTAGCCTATTACAACTGTATCGTCATCAGTATTTTAATCGTCTTATCCTTTCATTTTATTAAACACATAGATAAGAGAAGAGTATTCACCGGTTTGCTGAGCTTTAATATTGGATTCGAGACCCATTAAAAATGCTGAAAACCACTTTTTTCTGCCAGTCTTATATTGCTCGCTTAATAGACTTATATAAAATGAATCAAAGACCATGGAGTTGGTCTCTTTTAGCTCAAAATCATGATTGCCAAAAAGTGCTTTAATTGATGGCTGAGAGAAATGATAAAGGTGACGAGGAACATCATAGGCTGCCCAAAAACGACCATAATGCAACGCATCATAAGAATTATAATTGGGAACCGCTATTATTAAAACACCTTGGGGAGAAAGCAGGCTTTTTAATCGATCAATGGTATGATTCAAATCAGGAACATGTTCCAAAACATGCCACATAGTTATCACATCAAATTGTTTGCCGTCCAAGGCTATTTCAAACAGAGAAGAATGTATTGGTACAGTAACCTTAGCCTTAGCTAATGTTGCTGCTTTACTATCAGGCTCAACTCCGGTTACATCCCATTTTGCTAACAGGCAGGTTTGTAGAAAGGCACCTGTACCACAACCTACATCTAGCAGTGCGCCTTTAGCATGTTTAGACGCAACCAATTTTAATTTCTTTTTAAGTGTGTAGTTTCTAACCTGATTATAGATCTTCTCAAAAAAACTCTCATTCCCATCGGTATGCGATATATAATCTTTGCTGTCGTAATATTTCCCCAGCTCCTCTTCCTTTGGGCGGGGAGTGGTTACCAGCAAGCCTGTTTCTTCGTCAATCTTGATGGAAAAGTCGTTACCGCTTACCATATAATCAGTAGCGGTAATAAATTCGGCTAACTCGTTATTATTGATAGGCGACCTTAAAATCTCTTCCATTTATAGGTTTAATTACAGGTATAACAAAGAAAATCAAAATTTATGTTACCGTACAGAAATGAGGATAAAACAAACGGACAGAGCTTTAAAACCCTGTCCGCTTAATATTTATACTTCACACGGAAGACTAAAATTTATTAGGAACTTTTTCAACAATGGTGTTTGGCATTGTTTTGTTAATCAACTCAGCCGTAATCTGCAGGCTTTCGTCTTTTACAAAATCGTTATTCAAAGGAGTAAGACTAGTGCCTTTGGCTACCGGTTTTTCACCTAAAGCCTTTCTGCGGGCGTTGAATCTAACAAGGTCTTCATCTTCTTTTGCTTCACGCTCTTTCTTCAGTTCATCAATGTTTAATACGACCGTTTTCCGGCTCTCATTTTGCTCAAACTCTTTGATATCTTCTAACAGGTATTTGTACTCTGGACTTCCCTCCATCCGTTTCACATGATCAGTGCTCAATGATGGTTTTAGATTCACCAATTTACCAACCGGTGAATACTGTGCAGGATTGATCTGATCCCAAGGTAAAGCGGTTGGCTCAGAGCTTTCGCCGAATTTATCAGCAGGGAACATACTTGGAAACGAAATATCAGGAATTACGCCTTTATGTTGGGTACTTCCACCACTAATGCGATAAAACTTGGCAACAGTTAAATTCAATTGTCCCAGGTTATCCTGTTTATTGATTAATTCGTTGATGGCTGCGGCTGTTTGTACGGTTCCTTTGCCGTAGGTTTGTTCGCCAATAACCAAACCGCGTTGGTAATCCTGCATTGCCGCAGCAAAAATTTCTGAAGCTGATGCGCTAAAGCGGTTTACCAAAACAGTAAGCGGCCCGCTGTAGGTAATGTCCGGATCATTATCTTCATTAACAGTCACGCTGCCTCCAGCCTCTCTTACCTGTACTACCGGCCCTGTTTTAATAAACAATCCACTTAATTCGATCGCCTCTTTCAATGATCCACCGCCATTATTTCGCAGATCCATTACAACGCCGTCTACACCTTGGGCTTTAAATTTAATTAAGGCATTTTTAACGTCACGGGTTGTTGAAGTATAGTTCGGATCTTTTTTGCGCATCGCATCCCAATCAATATAGAAGGCCGGAACACTAATAACCCCGATCTTATACACCTTGCCGTTAAAGTTTACCTGTTTAACTTCACTTTGAGCCTGTTGATCGCTCAAAACAACTTTATCACGAACCAGTACCACCGTTTTAGGCGTAGAATTTACATCAGCACCCGATGGAATGATCTGCAAACGAACCACGGTTCCTTTTGGACCGCGAATTTTACCTACAACATCATCAATTCTCCATCCTACTACATCTTCAAACTCTCCATCTTTACCTTGTGCCACAGCGATGATGCGGTCATTTGGCTGCACCTGCTTGCTTTTTTCAGCCGGGCCTGCTTTGGTAAGCTGCACAATTTTGGTGTATCCATCTTCAGAACGAAGTGTTGCCCCAATGCCCTCTAAAGCACGTGACATATCAATTTTAAAATCGGCAGAATTCTTTGGAGAAAGATAAACCGTATGCGGCTCAACTGTTGAAGAAAACGCATTCATATACGTTTCAAACACATCTTCACTTTTCAGTTTCTCTAAGGTCGATTTTAAATTCTGGTATCGTTTCTTAATAATATCATATGCCTTTTGTTCGTCTTTACTAATTAACTTTTGGCTTATTAATTCGTACCGAACTCGTTTACTCCAATAGGTATTAAGATCTGCAGTAGAAGCAAACCAAGGTTCTTTTTCCCGGTCCAGCTCATAGGTGTCCGTAGAGTCCAGGTTCTGCTTTCCATTAAGCAATGAAAGGGCGTAGTCAACCCGCTGACTTAGCCTGTCGGCATAACGGTTATATATATAATAACCCGCAGTAAGATCAGCTGCTTCCAACTGATTATCAATTACGTAGCGGTATTGCTCAAAGTCCTTTACATCCGATGCTAATAAGGTACTTCTCGATCCATCAAGGTCCTTTAAGTACCTGTTGAAAATCTGAGAAGACAATGAGTCATTAAGTTTAACTTTTTTGTAGTGGTACTCTTCAATTGCACCGGTAATCACTTTGGCTACCATAAAGTGCTTCGGCTCGGGTTGCAAGTTAAATTTGCCCGAACCCACATCAGTAGTAAGGCGCGAAGGAGTTGCTGAACATGAACTAACTATGAACGAAAAGGCCATAGCTTCCAGCATCAATTTTTTAATCATTCTCTTGAGGGTTAGGGTATTCTTTTTAATAATTTATGCAATAATATTCATAAGAACGAATATGCTTGCAATTTCAACATATAAACAAACAAAGTACCGAAAAGTAAGGATCATTTTTACTTATTTATGGCTGTTTAAGTAACGATATTGATGTAAATAATTTGTATCAACAAATTGCTTCCGGTTTTTTTTAATATTACCACGACTTTGTTTTTGTTTGTTATGTTTATTGCTATTGTTAAATGACTCAAAAACCTTTAAAACGCCATTCATCGCTTATTCCAATTTCACAAAAGCACCATGATATTCTGGTCCTTGCACAATTGATCAGCAGCAAGATGCCTGTTTATAAGGGAAAGCCTTCATCATTTGAAGAACGTAAACAATATGCTTTAAGTTTTTACACCGGTCACTTAAAATCATATTTCAAAAATGAGCAGTTTAAAGTGTTCAGCTACTTTTCAGGACACGATTCGGAAATTGACAAACTCATACAAGAGATCTCTGCCGAACAGGAAAAGATCATTCAGCTTTTTGAACAACTGTCGGAAAACGAAAATGCTTCCGAAGTAATGAATCAGATCAGTACATTACTCATTCACAACATTCGACTTCAGGAGCGCAAGCTCTTTCAACTAATTCAGCAAAGATTCTCAGACCAGCACCTTTCAGATTTTAAACCTTAATCAATCAATGAATCTTAAAAAAACCTTGTTTCTTACTTCCTTTCTTAGCTGTGGCGCGCTTTTTTCAAATGCCCAGTTAATGGATAATCACCGGCATTTCACGCGCGCCGATACCTTAAGGGGTACCTTAAGTCCCGAACGCACCTGTTATGATGTGTCTTTTTATCACCTCGACATAAAAATCGACCCTGTTAATAAGTCAATTAACGGCTATAACGACATTCGGTTTAAAACAGTTAAAGAGTTTAAACGGATGCAAGTAGATCTTTTCGAAAATATGAAAGTAGAAAAGATCGTTTGGAACGACCTCGAACTTAAATACAAGCGCGAATTTGGAGCCGTATTTATTGATTTTCCTGAAAAAGTTAAGACTGGAACTACTCAAACCCTCCGTTTTTATTATTCGGGAAAACCCATTGTTGCGAAAAGAGCGCCGTGGGATGGCGGCTTTGTTTGGACCAGGGATAAACAGGGAGATACCTGGGCGGGTGTGGCTTGCCAGGGAACTGGAGCCAGCCTTTGGTGGCCCAATAAAGAACACCAAAGTGATGAACCCGACAGCATGATGATCAGCGTTGCCGTACCGAGCAGCTTGATGAATGTTTCCAACGGTCGCTTACGCTCAACTGTTGATCTGAAAAATGGCTTTACCCAATACAATTGGTTTGTTAGCAACCCCATCAATAATTACGATGTAACAGTAAACATTGGCAAGTATGAACACCTAAAAGATAAGTTTAACGATCTGGACCTGGATTACTATGTGCTGCGCGAAAATGTTGAAAAGGCAAAAGAACAGTTTAAACAGGTAAAGCCTATGCTTGCCTGTTTTGAAAAGCGTTTTGGTCCTTATCCGTTTTATGAAGATGGTTATAAGTTAGTTGATGCCCCTTACCTGGGTATGGAGCATCAAAGTGCGGTGGCCTATGGCAACAAATACAAAAATGGATACCTGGGTAATGATCTTACCGGTAGCGGTATTGGTAATAAATTCGACTTTATAATTATTCATGAAAGCGGACATGAATGGTTTGGCAATAATGTTACCGCAAAAGACATTGCCGATATGTGGATACACGAAGGGTTTACCAATTACTCAGAGGCGCTTTATGTTGAATGCGAGTTTGGCTATGCCGATTACCTGGCTTATGAGAATGGCTATAAGCATAAAGTAGCCAATGACAAACCTATCATTGGTCCTTATGGAGTAAATGAAGAAGGCTCAGGAGATATGTATTACAAAGGCGGCCTAATGTTGCATACCATCAGAAGCATTGTAGGCGATGATATTTTCTTTGATATTTTAAAGGGAATTCAAACTAAATTTAAACAGCAAACCGTTACTACTGAAGATATTATAGATTTCATCAATAAGAAGTCGGGCAGAGATTTAACTAAAGTGTTTTACCAATATCTTAAATATACCCATATTCCTTTGCTGGAGCTTAAGGAAGAAAACGGTGATCTGTTGTATAGATGGAAAGCGGATGTTGCCGGATTTGATATGCCAATAAAAATAGCCCAAGCAGCTAACAACTGGCAATTCATTTATCCAACTACCAGCTGGCAGAGGCTATCGGCAACACGACTTTCAGAAATTAAGGTTGCTGAGGACCTTTTTTACATTGACATAAAGAAGTATTGATTTAGAAAACGAAATGAAAGCCTCCAATAAGAAATATACGGACCTTGCCATTTGTCTTGTTATGGATTTTTTAGGCATGGGCACTTATTCCATTCCGATTTTGGGCGAGCTGGGCGATCTGTTTTGGGCGCCCTTTTCAGCCATCGTCTTTTTTTTCTTATTCAGAAGAAAAATGGGCCTTATTGGGGGTGCTTTTAATTTCCTGGAAGAAATACTGCCTGGAACTGATGTAATACCAACTTTTACTTTGGCCTGGATTGGTAAATACCTGGTCTATAAAGAAAAAGATGAGATTATACCCATTGAAAAAGAAGGACTGAAAAAACTACCATAGCATAATATGTGTCTACCAAACAGCGTTATAGAGGCAGATTGTTTTTAGAATCAGGAAAAGATTATGGTAGCAGAATTTCAGAAATTGGTATGGCCCGTAAAAACTCTTTTTAACCGTTTTTACAGATGGATGAATAAGTAATCGATCCTATTTAAACCCTATTTTTTAAAAGAGATTAATTTTCAGTTTGAATTGCTTTTTGGGTAATTTTTATATTTTTGTCGATGAAATACAGAAAAACTGATTTCAGAATTAAATAACAAGATATAGAGAAATTAATACTCTGATGAAAAGAAAAGATAATTTGATACCAAAACTGATGACATTTAATTTAATACTTGCCATCATTTTACTTATCAGTGCATTAGCAGTTTTCAATATGGGCGACAAAGTTGCTCAAACTACATTCATTGAAACCTTAGGTAAAATTTACTTAACAATGTTTGGAATTGAGCCGTTTTTTATAGCTTTTTATTTATACTGGCCAAAAGGAGAATAAATCTTCAACCCATCATATTAAGGAAAAAACCGCTAAGAAACGATTCTTAGCGGTTTTTTATTTTATATAGTATCCTGAACTCCCTTTTAGTACTCGATCTCCACATTCATAATGGAAGGGGTTTTAATCGCCTCCTTCATCGAATATTTGAGAGTGGCTACCTTTTTATCGCTGCTTAGTGTAAGCAATGTCGACTTATATTTTTTTACTGATTTAGGGAACATCATTTCCAGTACAAAGTTCGCGTCTAAGCCTGAGCCCTGCATCATTTCATAAATTGCCGAATTTTGCGCAAGACTCCTGTTGAACGCAGCCGTATCTACCGTGCGTTTAAAGTAGCCTTTCTTGTATTCATAAATAAAATAGTCAGTATTTAATCCTGATGAAGCGCCGCCAGCAAGGCCTTTCGCGCCGCCAGCAATATTATCAGTAGCCGAAAGTTCCTTGTCAAGGTTTTGAAGGCGATACCGAAGCTCTGCTTCATTGTTGGAAGTGCCTTTAAACTCAACCTTAAACTGGTTGCTCGCCATATCCATATTCATATTTATTATAGTGGCAGATAACATGCGTAATGCTTCTTCACTTTTTGTTTTTTTCAAGCTATCCGGCATTACATCAATAAGTGTAAAAGTGGTGTCAACTTTCTTCGAAAAATCTGGAGATTGCTGAATTGAATCAGGGATAAAGGCTTTAACCATTGCAAGGCCCTTGCTAAAATCAATACTGTATGACGTGTTTCCGCCGCCATTTTCGGTAAACTGTATTTTTTGAACAGCATCATAGCACGACGTCAATAAAAAAGAAATAGCAAAAAGAAATGTAAGTAACCGTGAGTATTTCATAAAGAAGAGAATTTGTTTTTGGTAAATGTGCACAAAAAAGAGGAAAAAATAAGTCTCGGTTAATCATTAACCAAGTGATATCAGCCTTTGTTAAACGGCGTTTTAACCTGGCATGAACGATCGGAACATTATCGCTTTTCTATTCTTGCAGGCGAATAAAAACCATTAGACTTCCATAAAAAATACTAAATTTGCAGCCCTTGAAATCAGATTGTTACTGAAATTATGTTTGATAATTTATCCGATAAGCTCGACCGGGCGTTTAAAGTTCTGAAGGGCCACGGCAGCATTACAGAAATTAACGTGGCTGAAACCGTTAAAGAAGTTCGTAAAGCGCTTCTTGATGCCGACGTAAACTATAAAACTGCAAAAACCTTTACCGACACCGTAAAAGAAAGAGCCTTAGGCATGAACGTGCTTACCTCGGTTTCTCCGGGTCAGTTAATGATTAAGGTGGTTAACGATGAGTTAGTGGAGTTGATGGGAGGAAATGCTTCCGAGCTCGACCTTAAACAAAATCCATCAATTATCCTTATTGCGGGTTTAAACGGTGCGGGTAAAACCACCTTTACCGGAAAGCTTGCTAACTTCTTAAAAACGCAAAAAGGCAAAAAGCCTTTCCTGGTAGCAGCCGACGTTTATCGTCCGGCGGCTATTGATCAGTTGAAAGTGCTTTCGGATCAAATTGGCGTTCCTGTTCATACCGATTACGAATCGAAAAATCCGGTTAAAATTGCGGAAGCAGGTATTGCCCAGGCAAAAGCAAGCGGATGCAACGTGGTGATCATCGATACCGCCGGTCGTTTAGCGATCGACGAGCAAATGATGAACGAGATCGCTGAAGTGAAAGACGCTACCCAGCCACACGAGATCTTATTTGTGGTTGACTCCATGACCGGTCAGGATGCAGTTAATACAGCCAAGGCTTTCAACGATCGTCTCGACTTTACCGGTGTTGTTCTTACAAAACTCGATGGTGATACTCGTGGTGGTGCGGCCCTTTCTATCAAATCAGTTGTAAATAAGCCTATCAAATTTATCGGTACCGGCGAAAAGATGGACGCGATCGACGTGTTCTATCCAGATCGTATGGCTTCCCGTATTTTAGGAATGGGTGACGTGGTTTCATTAGTTGAACGTGCACAACAGCAGTTCGATGAGAAACAAGCGGCTGAACTTCAAAAGAAGATCCGTAAAAACAAATTCGACTTTAACGATTTTCTTTCGCAGCTTAATCAAATCAAGAAAATGGGTAACATTAAAGATTTGATGGGCATGATACCTGGCGTTGGCAAAGCCATTAAAGATGTTGACATTGATGACAACGCATTCAAACATATTGAAGCGATCATCCAGTCAATGACGCCATTGGAACGCGAAAACCCTGAATTAATTAGTGGTACCCGCAGAAATAGAATTGCTGCCGGAAGTGGCACTTCAGCCACCGAAGTGAGCAAACTCCTAAAACAGTTTGAAGATATGCGCAAAATGATGAAGGTATTCGCCGACCCAGGTCAGGCAGCCAAAATGATGCGTAATATGCCACGAATGAAAAGATAAGCGTTTATATAAATACTGAACAAAGCGCCTGCAATGATGTTTGCAGGCGCTTTGTTGTTTTATATGAGATAATTTTCTATTTCTCTGCTTAACAATAGTTAAATATTTTATATTGCGAAAACCAATTTAAATTTTAGCCCGGCTAAAACCAACCAATTTTAGATCAAGAATGAAATTTGTACATACGTTTGTTCTCTGGATGGGAACACTAAGTTTCGGTGTATTAATAGGCTGCATTATTTTAAAATCATTCCAAACCGAGTCGGAGTTTATGACACTGATCAGTTTAATAAGCTTATTCACTTTTTTCTTTAGTGGCTTATTTTTACTGTGCCGAAGTTTATATGCCAAGGCCAATAGTTCCATAAAATGATTTTCTTTGCATTTCGGTAAAATTTAAGCCCTGCCTGAAATGAACAAAACTTATATTGAGGATAAAGTATTTGAAAAAGTAGATTTTTCTGTTGAACCCTTTACAAAAGGAGAATACGAAAACTGTTCTTTCGTTAATTGCAATTTCTCAAATGTTAACCTCACCGATATAACCTTTTCCGATTGCGCATTCACCGGCAGCAACCTAAGCATGGCCAAACTGCAAAATACTGCTTTCAGAGATGTGCGTTTTAAACAATGCAAACTATTGGGCCTCCATTTTGATAGCTGTTCCGCTTTTCTTTTTGCTGTTTATTTTGAAGGCTGTAACCTGAGTCTTTCATCATTTTATAAAAGAAACCTGAAAAAAACCTCTTTTAAAGATTGTAACCTGAACCAGGTGGACTTCACAGAAGCTGAACTTACAGAAGCCCTTTTTGACACGTGCGATCTTTTAGGAACCATATTTGACCATACAAACCTGGAAAAAGCTGATTTCAGAACCTCATTCAACTATTCCTTCGACCCGGAAATAAACAAAATCAAAAAAGCCCGGTTTTCTATTCATGGCATTGCAGGCTTATTAAGCAAATACAACATTACCATTGAATAATGCTGCTATAAGCTCCGTTTACACTTATTGCTGTTTATCTTAAAATTTTTAACTTACCCGGAAGTTTGTATTCATGTTTATAAAGCTTTTCAATAAACCCAAGCCGAAAGATGATTCGGAACTGCTTACGCTTTATCGCCGTAGTGGTGACATAGCGCGTTTGGGAGAATTGTATGGCCGTTACATGGAACTAATTTTTGCGGTGTGCTTCAAGTACTTTAAAGACGAGGAAGAAAGCAAAGATGCTGTAATGCATATCTTCGAGAAAATATCTAAAGACCTTCTTCATCAACATGTAACCAACTGGAAATCGTGGATCCACGTGGTGGCAAAAAACTATTGTTTAATGCAGCTTCGTTCTAAAAAATACCACGTTGAGCAAAGCATGGTTTCATTAAAAGATGAAGAGGAGGATATGGAATTTATGGATGATGAGCATCATTATGGAAACAATGATAAAGAGTTAACCCTGCAGGCAATGGAGCGCTGTATTCATAAACTGCCTGAAGAACAAAAAATATGTATAAATCTGTTTTATATCGAACAAAGAAGTTATAAGGAGATTATAGAGATAACCGGTTTTGATGCGTCGAAAGTGAAGAGCTATATTCAAAACGGGAAACGGAACCTGAAAATTTGCGTGGAGAAGAACAATGGCTAAGTTGCATAAAAATAAGGACCCTGAGCTTTTGGTCAAAGAGCTGAAAGAACTCGCCGGCATTGAATTATCGCCGGAAGAATTGCAGCTCTTGCTCCAATCGGATCTGGAACGCGATGCGCTCGAAGGTTTTGCGGCCATGAAAAAAGCAGGTGTTAATGGCGACAAAGCCTTGGTTGATCTGCAACATCAGCTTAACCAAAAAATTAAGGACCGTAGCAAACAGTCTGAACTTCGCTGGCATAAACTAAGTATTGCCGCAACAGTAGCTGCGGTGGTTTGCATTGGTGCGTTTTACATTGTGAAAAAACAAAGGCATGATCGCGAGCAAATTGCTAAAATGGCCGACATGCCAATTATCTGGACCAAAAACGACACCCTGGTAATTTATCTTCCAAAAGAAGAAGCCATAGCACAAAACTTAGCTAAACCTCCAAGCCCTGTTTCAGCTCCAATTGCTCCGACGGCTCCTTCAGTTGAGTCTCCCACTGTAGCAGCAGCTACAGCGCTTTCGGCCCCCGCCCTTAATGAAGTTGTTATTGTTCAGGATACAACCGCACCTAAAAATGCTTTTGCCGAAAACACCTTCGCCAAAAGAAGTGCAGTCGCAAGCGTTGCAAAAGCAAAGGCTGAAGAAAAGCATGTAATTAAACTGATTGATATTTTAACTGCCAAACCTTTAACAGCGGTTGATTTAAAAATTAAGGGGACAACCATTATTGGGGAAACAGATGAGAATGGCGAGTTCAATATTCCTCTTTCCTCAAATAAACCAACAATACAGGCGGCAAAACAAGGATATCTTCCATTGGAAACCAGCCTAAACTTTGAGGAGCATAAAACGCTAACGTATGGTTTAATGCCCGACGTTAAGCAACAGGCCGAAGTGAGTGTAAAAGAGTTCCTAAAATCGACAAAAGTTAATACCGCCGACGCCACCTTTGCGGTCTCAGAATCGGCTTACCGTATCTACATTAATAAAAACATTAATTATCCTAAAGCATTTACTGAGATGGGCAGGGAAGGAACTGTTCAGGTCGACTTTACCGTTTTACCCGATGGCTCTTTGACCCAGTTTAAGATTCGCCAAAGCATGGGTGCTGATTTTGATAAAGCTTCCATCGAGGTTTTAAAAAACGGACCTAAATGGTTACCAGCCATAAGGAATGGAAAACCGGTAAGTGGCAAAGCCCATTATTTTGTAAATTTCATCCAGCTTTAATCTTCCATAAACCAACATGTTATGAAATTTAGGTACATCGCATTGCTTTGTTTAAGTCTATTGGCTTGCAAACAAGAGAAAAAAGCACCTGAGACAAAGAAAAAAGAAGTTCAGATAGTGGTACGTCCTGCTGATGTTCACAGTTTTTCAAAGCCAAAAGAAGCGGTGGTTACTCATCTGGATTTGAGTATCAAAGTTGATTTTGACAATAAAATTATAACAGGACTGGCGATTTGGGATATTACAGCCAATAAAAAAACTGACAATATAATTTTTGATTCGAATGGGCTTTTAATTGATAGTGTTAAGGTTGATGATAGCCTTGCGGTATTTGTTTTAGGTCATGAAAAAAAATACATGGGCCGCCCCTTAGAAATTACAATAAGCCCCCAGGCAAAAAAAGTGGCCATCTGGTATAAAACCTCTCCTGAAGCAGAAGCTTTACAGTGGCTTAGTCCACAGCAAACCACTGATAAAAAACACCCTTTCTTATATACTCAATCCGAAGCTATTTTAGCCCGCACCTGGATTCCTTGTCAGGATAGCCCTGCTATTCGCTTTACTTATGACGCAACGGTAACTGTCCCCTCAAACCTGCTGGCGGTAATGAGTGCAACTAATCCAACTCATAAAAACCCTGAAGGTCATTATACTTTCAGTCAGAAAAACCGCATTTCTTCTTACTTAATGGCTTTAGCCGTAGGCGATTTGGAATACCGAAGCCTTGGAAAAAACACCGGCGTGTATGCTGAAAAAAGTATGATCAAGAAATGCGCATGGGAGTTTGAGAGTTTGCCTAAAATGATGACAACTGCAGAGCAGTTATACGGCCCTTATCAATGGGGGAGATATGATTTGTTGGTGCTTCCTGCCAGTTTTCCCTTCGGAGGAATGGAAAATCCCGAGTTAACGTTTGCCACCCCAACCATTGTTGCCGGCGACCGATCACTGGTAACTTTGGTGGCACATGAACTGGCTCACTCATGGAGCGGCAATTTGGTGACCAATGCCAGCTGGAACGACATGTGGCTGAATGAAGGTTTTACCGTTTATTTCGAACGGAGAATTATGGAGGCAATGGAAGGAAAGGATTATGCTGATATGCTCGCTGTTTTAGGCTTCCAGGAACTGCAATTGACATTGACCGATTTGGGTCCAACGAATCCTGACACTAAACTAAAACTCAATTTAAAAGATCGTAACCCAGATGATGCCACAGGTGACGTTGCTTACGAAAAAGGCTTTTGCCTACTGAAGACCATTGAAGAGGCTGTTGGTCGTGCAAAATTCGATGCCTTTTTAAATCAATATTTTAAAAGACATGCCTTTAAGACCATCAACTCCGAAGAGTTTATTGATTATTACTACAAGGAGCTTATAAAGAATGATAAAGTTTTAGCCGAAAAAATAGGAATAGAGAAGTGGGTTTTCGAACCGGGATTACCCGCCAATTGTCCAAAGTTCACCTCCATTCGTTTTAACAATGTCGACTCGGTACTTAATCAATGGATTAATGGGAAGGCTGCAAAAGCACTTCCTTTTAAGAAATGGAGTTCTCATGAGCTGCTGCATTTTGTCAGGCATTTACCTAATACTCTTTCAATAGATCAAATGAAAGAGCTTGATAAGGTATTTGGATTTACTAAAACCGGCAATAGTGAAGTTTTAACAGCATGGTTAACATTGGCTATTAACAATCATTATGTAGATGCATACCCTTCGTTAAATAATTTTTTAACGCATGTTGGCCGGAGAAGATTCCTGCTTCCATTGTATAAGGCGATGGCCTCAACGGAAGAAGGAAAGAAAATGGCTGAAGACATTTACCTAAAAGCCCGACCTAATTATCATTTTGTAAGTCAGCAAAGTATTGATGAACTGTTGAAATAGCGATAAACCTAAAAAACAACTCATAAACAATTGCCCATGAAACCTAAAAGCCTAGTTAAATTAAGTAACCTAATAGGTATAATTTCTATCATTATGCTCATCTATTGGGTTTTCATTTTTATTTCAGTAACCGTTTTTGGATTGAAGATTTTCAAAGAAAACATAACTGAAACATTTATAATGAGCATAATGGGAATACTTGCATTATTGGCAGGTGCGCTATTCATAAATATAATGTTTAACCTTACCCGAATTGCTGAAAAAGAGTCTGAGGAAAAAAAGGAACTATCAAAAAGCACTAGCAAACGTTTAAGCTATTTATTCATAGCTAGTTTCCCTGTCATTTTGGGATTGTTAATAGCCGGCGATTACATTACATCACAGAAGAAAGAAAAGTTGCTTATTAAAGCCGCAGAATCAGCAATTCAGTTTAATGAAAAAAGAACTGATTCCTTTTTTTCTTATTCTTTCAATAGAAAATGGATTACTAAAACAACCGAAACATTAGAAATATTATCCAACTCTGATAAAAACTTCCCTTATGTTCGAATAATAATTAAGGATTCTATTGATAAGTCTCCCGTATTCTTATCGTTCGGTAATTCATACATGCCAGAATCAGACACAATTGCTCCTGCAAAAAAAGACTTTATAATGCCAACCTCAGTTCAGGAACGAGCTTATTTAAACATGATCTTTGATAAAGGTGATTCGAATATACAGTTCGCTGCAAAAGATGGACGCTACGAGCTTTTTTATCCTGTAATTAGAAATGGCAAAAGAATCGTCGTTTATTTTTCTGAATATCAGCGTTATGGCAAAATAGGGAGTTAATTGTCAATGAAATATAATGAGAAATGCCCTTCTCCTGGGTTGTCGTAAGTCTTAGCGTAGCGGGGACTTACGACTGCAAATGAAACATAGGTCTTCAGACCGGGATAAATAGGAAAATAAACAACAAGACCACTTTACTAAAAAAGGAGGTCTTGTTGTTTTTAAAAACGACTGTAATTATCTTCGGAATACATCAGCATCTATCTAAATGAGTAAATCTGGCTATACCATTTAGAATGAGGAAAGTATCTATTTCATCACCTTTTCAGTTGTAGAATGGGTAGATGTGTTCTCCAGAAGTTTATATGCCGACATAGTAATTGAAAGTTTATGTTATTGTCAACAATATAAGGGATTGGTGATTTATGCTTATTGCATAATGAGCAACCATGTCCATTTGATTGTAAGCAGAAGCGGTGAGCAAACACTATCAGAAATTCTACAGGATTTTAAGAAATATACTGCCGTTAAAATATTGAAGGAAATAGATCATGTAGCAGAAAGCAGGAAGAGCTGGTTTCTTTGGATATTTAAAAGCACAGGAAAAAGAAACAGCAATAATAAGGTTTATCAGTTTTGGCAACAGGACAATCATCCTGAAGAATTGATAAGTAATCAGTTTATGGATCAGAAATTAGATTACCTTCACAACAATCCAGTTGTAGCAGGAATAGTGGATGAACCAGAGCATTATCGTTATAGCCGTGCAAGAAACTATGCAGGTCAAAAAGGATTGTTAGCAGTAGCGTTTTTGGAATGATTTGGTGGTATCGGCCGGACCGAGTCCTCTGTTTCATTTGCAGTGGAAAATTAGGAAGTTAATTGTCAATGAAATATAATGAGAAGTCGAATTACCCCACTGAAAAACAAAAGGTCTTACAATTAAGTGACCTGATGTAAATTCTACTTTTTTTATATACGTACTTTATTACTTACTACTAATAGTTTTATGTCTTATTTATAGCATTGATAAATATGAAGTTAGTACTGCAGGATGCAAAGTGATCTATCTGAAGGAAAGATTCTCAGCAATAAAATCTCTTGCAGAAAGAAACTTTGTCATCTTCCCATATAGAGGAACAAGAGCAAAGAATTATCAATACCAAATAGAAAATTTCATAGTCAATTAAAACTTGTTGGTTTCCCCCCGCTCGCGCGCGTTTGCAACGCGTGCGAAAACCTGCAAAGTGTTTGAAACACTTTATTTGTAATAGTTAAGAGGAACTCTATATAAAGTAAAATGGATGCTAAAGCGTAGCTAAGCCTATAGTTTTTCGCCACAAAACTTGCAAAACACAGCATCGGCATCATGGCCTTCTTTGCCGCAACCAGGGCAAGTATCCCCACTATGTTTTTTTAATCTAGCTAAAGAAACCATCTCCGTGGTTACAATTCCCGTAGGAACAGCTATAATTCCATATCCCAGCAACATCATAATACTGGCAATAAACTTTCCCATGGGGGATACGGGAGAAATGTCGCCATAGCCAACTGTTGTAATAGTTACAATAGCCCAATAAATACTATCAGGAATACTGCCAAAGCCGCTTTCTTCACTTTCAACAAGATACATCACCGAGCCTAGTATAATAACAAGGGTAAGAACGACCAGCATAAAAATGCATATTTTTTTAATGCTTGATCTTAAGGCGGAGCCCAGAAAACTCATTTCAGACAAGAAATGCGTCAATTTAAAAATCCGGAAAATACGGAGTAACCGCAGGGCTCTAAGCACCAGCAGCGATTGCGCACCTACAAATATTACACTCAGATACATCGGAACGATGGCCAATAAGTCTATTATTCCAAAAAAACTAAAGGCATACCGAAGCGGCTGTTTAACGGCAATTAGTCGCAGGATAAATTCAATGGTGAATAAAAAAGTAAAGACCCATTCGATGATATAAAAGAAATGGCCATAGCGTAGATGAATTGTTGCTACACTATCGAGCATCACCGCCAAAATGCTTATGATGATGCAAACAAGTAATGCGACGTCAAATATTTTACCCCCTAAGGTATTTGATTCAAAAATTACCTCCTGCAGTTTTGTCCGCCAGCTTTTTGTTTGAAATGACATGAACTAGAATTTCACAGTATTTTAAATATAATCAAAGATTTTTCCTTTGGCGATAAACTCCAGGCAATTGAAAAGAGCTTAAGTAAAAATCTGTTCTTTTAACCTTTCCTCCTTGAGAAATTTAAAAACCCTCAAATATTTAAAAGAGAGGGGAATAAAAATCGGGACGCTGCAAACCAATATAAAAGTAAATTTCAGGACCGGGTATAGCCAATTGTCGGAGGAAGCCAAAGCGTATCAACGCTGTCTCGTCCTATTATAACTATACATCAAAAAAAGATGTATGGAAAAAAAGTTAGAACAAGACCAGTATTTAATTAGATTGCACAAGAAGAGTCGTTACGACAAGCGGCTGATTGCAAAAAT